>JBBQWQ010000069.1:0-39645 GCA_038210445.1 Polyangiales bacterium | reverse complement strand
GTACGTGGACGCCGCCTTCCGTACCGCGCAGCTCAATGCGGCGCTTGATGCAGTCGTCCAAACGCTCCCGCCTCGAAACTCTCCTCAAAGCATTGGACGCCGCTACCTACCCGCACCACAGGCGGCTCGCGTAGCCCGCTCTCCGCGCGGCGCCCCACCTCGCCGCGCGGCGATCGGCCACACCGGATACCTAGCTTCGCGAGAGGGGTTGGACGCCGCTACCTGCCCGCATCAAAGGCGATCAGCTGTCCCCAGAGCCTCGCTGCACATGGAATGCCGCCGTGGTAAGACGCGTTCGTCGTGCGCGTACCCCGCTGCCTCCTCATTCTTGCCGCCCTTTGCCTCGGCTTTCGTGCGGCGCCGACCGCCACACCCGGCCATACCAAGCTGTGGATCTGGGCCTGGGAGCGCCGTGAAGACCTGCGGTTTCTGGAGCATGCGCCCGGCGTGGGCGTGGCCTTTCTGGCGCGCACCGTTTCGCTGGGCCCACGCGGCCTCTCGGTGGTGCCGCGGCGGCAGCCCCTGCTATTGCCGGAGGGCACGAAGCCCAAGGCGGTGGTGCGGCTAACCCTGCCCGAAGGCTACCTCGCCAGCCGCGAGCCGCTCACCGTGCGGGAGATGAGCGCACTGGTAGACGCGCTTGTCGCGCCCCTTCGCGAGGCACCCACCGAGGGTATCCAGCTCGATTTCGACGCCCGGGCATCGGAAGAGCCCTTTCGCCATGCGCTCCTCCAGGCGCTCGCCGCCGAGATGCACGCGCGGTACCCCGGCACAGCGTTCAGCACCACCGCGTTGGCCGCTCGATGCATGCGGAATACACCCGATTCCGACCCAAGCGAGGGCGAGGTAGTACCCATGCTGTTCTCCATGGGTCCCGACGCCGTGAACGTGCGCCTGGGGCTCCAGGCGTGGGGCGACTTTCCCTCGGTCCGCTGCCGCAGCGCCCTCGGCATCATGGTCGGCGACGCGGTACCCACCTTGGCCCAAGGCCGCACGGTCTACGCGTTCTCACGCGCGCCGTGGACCGCAGACTCGCTCGACACCCTTCGTCATGCCACCCCTCCCTGAGCTTCCCATGCATCCCTCGCTCCGCGCCGCCGCCGCGCTCTTCGCACTCCTGGGCCTGGCCCTGGCCCACCCCTACCCCCACGCTGCCGAAGCGTGCTCGAGCTCCAGCGAGCGCGTGGCCGAGGCCACCAAGCACCCGGACCTTCCGGTCGACCGCTTCCTCCAAGGGCACCTCGGCCTTTTGCGCCCAACCTTTGCGCGCTCCTACCTGGTGGTAGCGCATCGCTACCTCGGTGGCGGCGTGCTCTCCGCAGAGGCCCGCGCTTCGGCGGCGCAGCTGCTCGCATCGCGACTGAACACGGTGGAGGCGGCGCAGGTTACCCAGGTGCCCCAGGCCGAAGAAGACGTTATGCCGCTCTGGGAAAAGGAACGAGCCCGGGTGCTGGGCGCCAAGGGCGCGGCGGTGAATGCCGCGATGTACAAGAACTATGCATCCTACACCAACTGCGGTGCCGACGCGTTTCGCACCGCCGCCGCGACCCTCAAGGCGCGCGAGAAAGAGTACACCCGGCCGGAGCTCGAGCGCTGGGTGCAGGCGCAAGACGCGGTATTTCAGGTTTGCGACAAGGCAAATTCGCCGGCCCCCGCGCTGCTCGCAGCCACCGAAGCCAAGCTGGCGCGGGCCGATCGCGAATACCAAGTAGCCTCGGCGGCCCTCTACGCCGACCGGTTCAGCGATGCCGAGCAACGCTTCCGCGCCATCGGCAAAGACAAGACCTCGCCCTGGCAACGCATGGCGCGGTACTTGGTGGTGCGGGCCCTGGCGCGCAAGGCAACCCTCTCGCTCCCCGATGGCCTCGACAAAGTGGGTCTGCGCGCGGCACTCAAGGAGGCCGACCTGTTGTTGGCCGACGCCGACATGGCCCCCATGCACCCAGCCCTGGGCCGCTATCGCAGCTGGCTGCGTGCCAAGGTCGACGGCGCGGGCGCCCTCGCCGACGCGGTGGCCGAGCTCGCCAAGGCCGACCAAGGCGCGCGCTTCGGCCAGCTCGTTGCAGACTACACTCTCCTCGTCGACAGCGACGAGAAGGTGCTCGACGCGCCGAAAGACGAGCTCACCCGATGGATCGCCAGCATGCAGGGCAAGGGCACCTTCGACGACGCGCTGGGGCAGTACGCGAAGACGCAGTCGATGACCTGGCTTTTGGCCACCCTGGTGCGAGCCGAGAACGTGCGCGACGCGCGGCTGGAGCCAGCGCTGGCGGCGGCGCTCGCGGTGCCACCGGCTTCGCCCGCGTTCGAGACCGCACGCTTTCACTTTCTGCGCATCTCGCTGGGGCGCGGCGTACCCAAGGCCTCACTGGCGAGCGCCGTCGAGGGAACGCTAGCTGCGCTCCCGAAAGACGTGGGCCCTTCGACACGGAACGCTTTCGAGCTCCTGGCGGCCCGGGTATCGCCCAGCTTCGAGGGCTTCTTGAAGCATGCGGTGATGTCGCCCGCCGGCGAGTCCAACGACGACGGGCCGGTGGTGTTCGACCCCAAGGGCGCGGCGGCGCTGCCCCCCTCGGCCACCGACATCTTGGGCGCCGACGTGCCCCTCGCCAACTGGATCGTCGCCAGCGAGTCGAAGGCACTGCCCGACGCTGTGCGCGCCCACGTGGCCGACGCCGCCTGGGTCCGGGCCATGCTGCTCGGCGACGAAAAGGCCGCAAAGCGCGCTGCCGCCGTGGCCGGCAAGCTCAACGCCAAGCTCAAGCCGTATCTCGAGCGCGTAGACAGCGCCGCGTCCGCCGACGAGCGCCGACTCGCCTTCGTGTACGCGCTGCTCAAGGTGCCCACGCTGGGGCCGGCGGCCGACCCTTGGGCGGTAGGCTCCGACGGCGAGACCCCCATCGACACCAGCTATGGCGGCTATCTCTGGTGCGCCGCCTCCAAGGAAAAGCGCGAGCCTTCCACCGTGGGGAGTGCCGCCGAGCGCGCGACGGCCGCCAAGGAGAACAAGGCCCTCGCCGCCCTCGGCGCCGGTCCCACCTGGGTGGCCAACGAAGCCGTCCGCCTGACCAAAGTGCTCAAGAGCGATACCCGACTACCGGAGAGCCTGCACCTGGCAGTACGCGCCACCCGCTACGGCTGCACCGACGACCGCACTCGCGCGGCTTCCAAGTCGGCATTTCAGGCGCTGCACGCGCGGTATCCGCAATCCGATTGGGCGAAGAAGACGCCGTACTTCTACTAACTACCTGCTCCTAAGAAGGTAAAATTCGCCCTTCTTCGTGATCGGGCCACGTGTCACCAGGAGCAGCGGATTGCCCGCTAGGAACGTGGGGACGATGCGGAACGGCGAGAGATTCGACGGTGAAGTGCCGTCGATGGCCAGCCCGGTGACGGTCAGCGCGTTGGTCGCTGTCACCACGTAGAGCTCTTGGCGGCCGGAGGCGATGGCGAGAAAATCGCCGTTTCCGCCCGGCTGCTGCGTGATGTCGCGAACGGCCACCGGGAAGCCACCGGTTGGCCCCGGATTGTTGGCGCCGTCGAACCGGGTGAATTGCGTTCCGGCGCCGGAGACCTGAATCGCGGCTGCCCCAAAGATTGCGGCCCCAAAGGTCTTGGTATCGTTGTCGAGGACGGTCCCCAACGTGGAACCCGGCATATGAAACTGAACGCCCCAGAAGCCCAGAGAGAGCGCAACGGGATCGCCGCCTTCAAAACCTCGCCCGATACCGCGGTGGAGCGAGCGTAGACGGAAGGAGCTGGCATTTCCGACGGCTACGATGTTCTCGGGCGGATTGACCTCGAGCGGGTTCGATCCCGGGATGACCTGTGCGTAGTTGAAGAGAAATTTGCTCTGGGTGGAAAGGCCTTCCCCGATGCGCACATCGATCTTGTTCGACCCGACCGATTGGCGTGTGAACCGAAGAATGCTTCCGCTGCCATCGGTCGACACGCCCGCGGGCTGCGCCGTGGGGGGAACGTCGTACGCCTCGGGGGGCACCCCCGCGCGGAAGCGCAAGTTGCCATAGCCAGCGAGGCTCGCCCACACTTCATTCTCGCTCACGACGGCCACCCGGCCCCGCGTGGAAATGGGCCCGTTCGAAGCACCCGCGTACGACGGATAGACGAACGCCGACCCGACCGGATTCTGGAGATCGAACCGCAGTACGGTCGGTTTGCCATCGACCAGCGCTGCCCAGTACGCCTTGCTACCGATAACGGTGAGCGAAGCAAACTCGTCAAGGTAGGTCATGTTCTCGGGCCGCGGAAGCTTCACCAAGCAGTAGGCGGCGCTCAGCGCATCACACGCCGGCTCGGTCTCTGCGACTGCAGCCGGCGTGCACCCCTTGCACGCGCCGGTCGGCAGGAAGTTCACGCCCGCCGCCGCGGTGGCAAAGGTGCTGATGGGCACGGTGACCGACCCGAGCCCGTGCCGCAGCGCCTCGACCCGCTCCCACGCGTCGCCCTTGCGCGCCCAGACTTTGCACGCCGCCGGCGTCCCGTCGTACGACTCGAGCATCTCCGGGTCGAGCGGCACGGTAAGCTCGGCCGGCAGCGCCAGCTGCGTCCCCGCGGGCTGGAGGGTAATTTGCGGCCCCACGCGCTCGGCGGTGTCGGGAAGAGGTGTATCGTCGGCGACGCCCGCGAATGCGACCCTGACCGTTTGCTTGAGCGCGCCGGCCGGAATCTTGAGGGAGAAGCCGGCGAAGCTGCCCTCGAGCGAGCCTGTGAGCTCACCGCCCTGGGGGCCGATCTCTGCGGAGTCACCACTCACCACGACCGGCCCACTCTCGCGCGAAGAGCAAGCCGCAAGCGCGATGAGGACGGGCAGGAAAATTCGAGAGCGGACGTGCATCTACTCAAGGTATGCGGGAGCGGGGCGCGGCGCAATCGGCGCGCCCTTATGGCCGCGATAGGCATCGGCTATGGCTCTTCGCGCGCGCCGCTGAAACAAGCTACCCTGAGGCGTGCCCAACGACGAGTGGTTGACCCGTGCGCGCGAACATTGGGCCTGGCGAGGCGCGAAGCGACCCGACTTCGCGGTCGTGCCGGGCCCGGGCCAGGAATCGGTGTGGGACTACCCTCGCCCGCCGGCGCTCGTCGGCGACGCTCGCGAGGTGTTGGTTCTGCACCGCGGCGTAGAGGTTGCCCGCTCGCGCGCGACCATCCGGGCACTCGAGACGTCGCACCCGCCGACCTTCTACGTGCCGCGCGCCGACGTGCGCGCCGAGCAGCTGGTGAGGGTCGCCGGGCGACAATCGTTCTGCGAATGGAAAGGTCCGTGCTCGTACTACGACGTCGCGGGCATCGCGGGCGCCGGCTGGTCGTACGAGGCGCCGTTTCCCGAAGCCGAGGTGATCCGCGGACACGTCGCGTTCTACGCGACCGAGCTCGAGTGCTTCGTCGACGGTGAGCGCGTGCAACCGCAGGCCGGCGGCTTCTACGCCGGCTGGATTACCCGCGACCTGGTGGGTCCGTTCAAAGGCGACCCCGGCACGAGCGGCTGGTAGCCCGGCCCACCTGGCCCACCTGGCCCACCTGGCCCACCTGGCCGCCTGGGCCAGGCAGCGAGCATTTAGCGGAGAGCAAGGGATTCGAACCCTTGGTGAGCTTGCACCCACACCTGATTTCGAATCAGGCTCCTTCGGCCACTCGGACAGCTCTCCACCCGCGAAATTCGTCGAATCCGCGCACATTGTCAAGGGGCTTCCAGGGGTGGTTTGCCGACCGGACCGGTTTGGGGTAGGCACGAGCCATGGCCCCGCACGGAAATGTACCGCCTCCGGCCGGGCCCGTACCCGACGCTGCGAACCGCTATTTTCGCCGCGGCGGCCGCGGCATCCGCAGTCGCGTGGCGCCCAGCGCGCTCATCTTCGGTGGGCTGCTCGGCGCCCCCACTGCCCTCGCCATGTTGGCCGGCCTCTTCGGCGCCATCGAGGGCGTCGAGGTCCTGGCGGTGGTGTGCGGCGCGCTGGCCGCGCTGTGCTTCTTCGGCAGCGTGGTGGCTGCATGGGCGCTCATCTTCGTCAGCACCTCGAAGCTCGACAAGGGCGACTTCGCGCTCTTCCAGGGCAACCGCGGTCTGGCCATGGAGAACGCGCAGTGGGTGCTGGCGTGGATGTTCCGCTCCGACAAACGGATGCGTGCATTCTACATGCTCGCCCTGGTGGCCGAGCAAAACGGCGACTTCGCCGAGGCTGCGGCCGTGTTCACCGCCGCCCAGGCCAGCACGCCGCTCATGGCCGCGAGCCGCCACGAAACGCGCGCCCGGGCGCTCATCACCGGGCACCTGGCGCTCTGCCTGGCGGCCGCAGGCGATCTCGCTGGAGCACGCTTTCAGCTGCAACGATGTCACGTGGCCCTCACCGACATCGGCAAGGGCGGCGGCTTCTTCTCGTTCTTGAACGACGACGCGCACTTCGGCGCTGCCGGCCTGAACTCGTCGCTGACGCTCCTGGAGCCACGTCGCGACCCCCGTGCGCTCGCCGCGCTGGCCGGCGCCCTGCTGGCGTTTCGCGAAAACAACCACTACGCAGCGCTCGATCTGGTGACCCGGGAGGGCAGCACGTTCGCGTACGGCCTCTCGCCGCAAGAACGCGCACTGCTCGCGCGCATCGAGCGCGAGAGCTCGCTCCGCATGCAGGCGCAGGACGTACACCGCACGCCCGCGCGCATCGCCGAGCCCACGGCGCCCGACGACCCCGCCGAGGCCTGGGCCGACGCCGTGTTCGAGCCCGGGCGCCGGATGGTGGTTCGCTGAGACTCAGTTGGCGGGGAGCGCAGGCGGCGTGATGGCGGTGCCAGGGCGCCCCATCGCTTGCTCGGTCTCGCCCTGACGGATGACCCGCGGATCAGAGGTCACCTCGGTGATCTCGTACACGATCTCGATCGACACGTTGGCCTTCTCGCGCGTGCGCATGCCCAGGTCGAAGCCGGTGATGCCGGCCGAGACCGCGGGCACGAAGTTCTTCAGGAGGGGATCGTTCTCGCCCTGGCGGTTCTGCGAGTTGAAGGCGCGGTTGTAGAGCGCCGGCCCCGCGGTGGGGTCGTTCTCGTTGCCCACGGTGGGCGGCGGGAGCTTGGCCAGCGCCTGCACGGTGCCAAGATCGCGCGCGAGCTCCACGAAGTCGTCGGGCGTGATGTTGCCCACAACGCGTCCCTTCGGCGGCACCTTCACGAAGCGATCGATGCCACTGAGATTCACCACGGTCTCTTCTTCGGTGACCATCGGGCGACCCGGGTCGTAGCGGACGAACTCGTTCCACGGGTCCACCAGGAGCTCCACGATGTGCTCCTTGTCGTCGACGTTGGTGAGGGTGTAGCGCGCGTTGATGCGCACGTCGCCGGCCTTCAAAAACGGCGTACGCGGATACGGCGCCATGGGGCCGAGCCCCTTCTTCTCGTCGGCGGTGCCTCTGCGCATCGGAAGCGCCACCGGCGCCTGCACCTGGAAGGTCGCGTTCTCGCCCTCTCCAATGGGCGTCAGTGCTTCGGTCATGCTGAGCACCACCGGCGGGTTCACCAGCGTGTAGTCGGAGTTGGCGCAGGCGCCTCCACCGAGCGCCACTCCGAGTGTGCCGAGCGCGAGAAGGAACGTGGCCGGAGCAAACCGATTCGGCATGGTCTCATCTTACCTTTGTCTTCGGAAAATGCCCTTGCTACCGTCTCATTCGTGACACCCCTCATCGACGCGCGTGGCGTGCGGACCGCAGGCAGCTCGGGCACCGGGGTCACGGTGGCGTCGACACCCACCGCGCGGCACGTTGTGTTCCTCGCGGCGCCCGATTCGTTCTTTCGCGCCGTGGCGGGCCTCGCCCCGCTGGCAGCCGGCACGCTCTCGGTGTGTGGACGCTCGCCGGCGGGCGCCATCGAGAGTCGCGCAGTGGCCATCGCACCTCTGGACCCGGTGCTAATGCCCAGTGTCACCGCGAAGGAGTACGTGCGCTGGTCGGCGGAGCTCGCAGGCGCGCCAAGCGTCGAGGAGGGCGTTGCCGAGGCGCTGGCGCGGATGCAACTGGCGACCGTGGCCAGCACGCCCATGAGCAAGCTCAGTCTCCCCACGCGCCGCGGGCTCGTCGTCGCGGCCGCGCTGGCGACCGGCGCCGAAGCCCTGTTTCTGGAGAACCCGTTCTCCGGGCTACCCGAGACCGACGCACGCGACCTGGCGCGGGTGATCTCGAAGGCGCTCGATGCCCTCGCCTGGGCTCTCTTCGTCCCGCGGCTTGCCCTGGGGTGGAGCATCACGGCGCACGCCGACGAAGCCATCCTCTTTCACGGCGAACGGGTGGTGGCCCAGGGCGCGGCCGAGGAAGTCGCGGTGCGCGAGGGCAGCTGCTCCATTCGCACGCTCGGCCCCGGCGACCGCTTCGCGAGGCGCCTGGAAGAAGCCGGCGCCACGGCTCGATTCCTGGAAGGCGGCGGCGACCTCGCGCCGGCGGCGCTGCTGGTCGAATTGGGCGAAGAGCTGACGGCCCTCGACGTGTTCCGCCTGGCCGAGGAGGAGGGCGAAGTGATCCTGGAGCTCCGCCCCCTTTCCGACGCACTGCGCTGACGCCTTGCAGTAGAATGGAGGGCGCATGAGCAAGAACGAAGACGAGCTCGCCAACGAGGCGAACCATAGCGTGGCCCCGCCTCCGCCGAGCATCGCCGCCCCGGCGAACCTGGCCCGAAAGTCCATGGACCCGAGCCGCGTGGGCGCATATTCGGCCCTGGGCGCTGTCACCACTGTGGTGCCCCTGCCCTGGCTTCCAGACCTGGGCCTTCGCCGGGTGCGCGGCGCGCTGGCGCACGATCTCGCAGCGCGCCACGGCCTCTCGCTCACCGCCGACGCCCGCGACATTCTGGCCGAGCCCTGGACCTCGATGTTCCCACGCGGCATGCTGGCGCAAGCGGTGCGCTTCGTGGGCGCGCGGCTCATCTCGCGGGTGGGCCCGCTGGGCTGGGTGTCGCCGGTGCGCGCCGGCGTGTCGACCTTCGTGCTCGGTCACCTTTTCGAGCGATATCTGGAAACTGCACGTACCGATCGCTCCATCCGCCTCGACGCCGAAGAGGCGCGGCGCGTGCGAAAGGCCATGGACAAGGCGCTGGTGCTGCTCTTCACCCAAGAAACGTCGTCGCCCTGGAAGAACATGCCGCAGCCGCCGGAAGACCTGCGCAACGCCAGCACCCAGCTCATGGACGGCCTGGTGCTCTCGGCTGCCAGCCTGCCGGGCTGGGTCATCGAGCGTCTGGAAGCCGCCTTCGACGAGGCGCTCTCGACCGTTCGCGCATGAGCGATCCACGGAAGGAGCTCACCCGGGCGCGGGTGGTGGTGGTCAAGATCGGCTCGAAGACGCTGGCCGGGAGCGACCGCATCTACGAGACGCTGGCGCAAGACCTGAAGGTGGCCAGCGATCGGGGCGTGCGCGTGGTCATCGTCTCGAGCGGCGCCATTGCGTTGGGCGTGAAGAAGCTCGGCTACCGCGGGCGACCCAAAGAGATGGCGCGCCTGCAGGCGGCCGCCGCGGCCGGCCAGAGCCTGCTCATGCGCGCGTACGAAGAGGCCTTTTCGGCGCACGGCTTGGTGGTGGCGCAGGTTCTCTTGAGCCATGCCGACCTCGCCGACCGTACCCGGGGCAACAACGCCCGCGCTGCGCTCTCCGCGCTCCTCGATCAGGGCGCCATTCCCATTCTCACCGAGAACGACTCGGTGGCCGTCGACGAGATCAAATTCGGCGACAACGATCAGCTCTCGTCGATGGTCACGCCGCTCGTCGACGCCGCGGCACTGCTGCTCCTCTCCGATGTCGACGGCCTGCTCGACGCCAAGGGCCGACGCGTCTGCGCGGTGAAAGACATCGCCACCGAGGCCGTGCCGCTGGTGCAGAGCCGCAAGAGCGACGTGGGCACCGGCGGCATGGGCAGCAAGATCGAAGCCGCCCGCCGGGCCACCCTGGCCGGCGCGCATGTGGTCATCGCCGACGCGCGCGTGCCCGGCATCGTCGGCCGCGTGCTCGCCGGCGAAGACGTTGGCACCGTGTTCGTACCTCCGGAGCGCCGGCTCTCTGCCAAGAAGCACTGGATCGCCTTCACGCTCAAGCCCCGGGGCGATCTGGTCCTCGACGCCGGGTGCGTCACGGCGGTGCGCGATCGCGGCAAAAGCGTGCTCACCATTGGCATCCTGGGCGTCCGCGGCGCCTTCAACCCCGGCGACTCGGTGCGCCTCCTCGATGCCGCCGGCAACGAGCTCGGGCGCGGCCTCGCCCGACTCGGAACCGCCGACTGCGCCCGCCTGGCGCACCGCGACGAGGAGAGCACCGTTGCGGTCCACCGCGACGAGATGGTCATCGGGTAGCCGAGGTTGGGAATACTTGGCCAGCGGAGCACGCGCTCTGGCGACCAATAAAAACAACTATAAAATCAATTACTTATGACTCCGACGCGGGGAGTCGCCGGAGTGCGCCAGCCACCTAGAGTCTCTCCATGACGTCTTCCCCTGGCCTTGGCCCCCTTCTTGAGCTCGCCCGCTTTGCCGCGCCCTGTGTGGCTCTTCTCTCGGTGCTCGCTGCATGTTCGTCCGACGCGGCGGCGCCCAGCAGCAGCTCGTCGAGCAGTGGCAGCGCCGCACCCGCGCCCGTGCCGACCCCCGATTGCCTGTCGCAGTGCTCCGCGAAGGTGAGCGCGTGCAGTGCCCCTTCCAATCCATGCACCCAGGTATGTAACGGTTCCATCACCCAGCCCCAGCTCACTTGCTTGAGCGCCAAGAGCTGCCCCGAGCTGGCGACCGTCGATGGCCCCAGCGGGCTCGCAAAGTTGTGCCCGAGCACGCCTGCCGCGGCTGGCGACGCCGGCCCCGCGGGCGCAGGCAAGGTTGGCGACGCCTGCAAGTGCTCGGACGGCAACGGCCCCTTCCAGTGCGGGGGCGACACGTCCGGCTGCGCCGCAGGGCTTGTTTGCCAAGGTAGTGTCGGCACGGCCGGCGGAACGTGCGCTGGACCGAACTGCTGCTCCGGAGCCGACGACTGCAGCGCGAAATTCGATAAACAGGGAGTCTGCCCGGCGGGCCTTGTGTGCAGATCGGCATTCATCTCCGGCTCCACACGCGGCTACTGCGCGAAGTAGAGCTACTTCCCGCCGTCGGCGCTGGCCGCTCCCATGCAGTAGCGCGGGCTGCCTTGTACCCCAGCGTAGAGCACGGGGCCCGGAGAGAAACCGCAGGTCTCGTCGGTGCGGCAATCTCCAGCGTTGGCGCACGGGCGCCGGGTTCCGCAGCTTCCCTTGGGAACGCAGGTGGTCGCGCTCGCAGTTGCGCAACATTCGGCGCCCGCCGCACACGGAACGTGGACGCGCAGCATCCGACAAATCCGCACTGGGTACCGCATCGGCCGCTCTCCAGGCAGCACTGATCGGCGCCCTGACATCCGGCTCCGCCTTGGCAGCGTGCGAGAGTGGCGCACGCGACCACGCTGCCGTCGGGTCCAGCAGCATCTTGCCCCGGCCCGCCATCACCGAGCGGCGGCGTGCAGGTGCCGTTGGCTTCGCAGGTCACGAGCGGGTCGACGCAACTGCCGCGGCTGCAGGTGGTAAACGCATCGCACGCCTTTCCCTCGCAGTCGAGGTCGAGCGGAATGTCGATGGTGAGCGGCGTGTGGTCGAGGAACGTGAAGCGCCGACGCGCGGTGATGCAGCCGGGGGTCGCGGGCTCTCGCATGCAGTCTTCGGGTCGCTTGCCGCGCAAGGCAAGGATGCCCACCACGGTACCGCCGCGCTGGCCGCCCGGGGTGAGCGTGAGGGAGCCCATGGTGCCGACGCCGAGACACCCGGTCTGCGTTGCGTTGAGCTCGGCCGAGCTCACGCGGCGCTGGGCTTCGTCGAGCGTAGGGCCGGTGACGATGCCCAGATCGGGCTTGTCGCCGCATGCATTGGTGCTGAAGGAGACGACCATCTGCGTGGGCTCGCGACAGCTTGCGCGGGTCATGCGGAGAAGATACCGCATCGGGCCGCGTAGCCGCCGCTCAGTCTGCGCGAAAGTTGAGCGAAAGGTTCCGGACGACGGTTACGTTGGCGCCGCTCCTTGCGGTGATCTTCAAGGTCACGGCGCCGGTCACGCCGTTCGGGACCTTGCAGCTAGAGAGCCGCAGCTCGCAGTCGCCGGCGTGGTGCCCGCCAATGTTGGTGATGCTCCCGCATACGGCGCTCTCGGTGGCGCTGGTGTCGCAGGTGACGGTACCGGTGACCTTGCCGTCCTCCAGCACTTCGATGGTGTAGGCGACGCTCATGTAGCTATTTTTGGGGCCGTTCCATTCGCCGTCGGTGTCGGCCCAGATGGACGCGCCTGCCGGGAGCGTCATCATCACCTCGGCGAAGCCGCCGCTCGTACGGATGTCTGCGTGCGACACTAGCTTGCTGCGGCATCCGCTCAGCGCCGAAGCGGCCAGCACAAAAGTGCATAGTGCACGCTTATACATCAAGGACCCGCGGGCGGACCCTCGATCTTGCCGCGCTGGTTGGGCGGCAAGTTTACGTTGATGGCCGGCGCGTAGTTGGCATCTACGCGCGAAGCCTGCGTGAGCATGTCGGGCTGCACAGCGACGTCGACCTGTCGGCCCGAGATGGAGCTATGGCACTGCCCGCAGAGGCTGTTGAAGAACTTCGGCTGGAACGATTGATGCGAGTATTCGCCTGGGTAGAACATCATCGCTTCGCGCTGGATGCGCGGCAGCTTCTTCTCGAGCGAGAGCTTGGTGTCGGGCAGCTTGAGGACAATGGGCACGCCGCCGGGAACGGCAACGTGCGAGGAGCCGTCCTTGGCGAGAGGCGCTTCGCCGAGCAGTCGACGACGCACGTACACCTTGCCAAAGGCGTCGCTCACCACGTTGGCGCCGCCTGCTTCAAAGGTGGTCACATCGGCGGTGGGGGGTAGGTCTTCGTACACCTGAAACGACTTCACCTCGTCGTCGAGCACGCGCCCGGTGGGCGTATTCTGAAAGAGCAGCGACGCCAAGATGGGCATGTTCACGACCACGATGTCGGCTTCCGACTTTCCCTCGTACACCTGGGTGTGACCGTTGGGTTCGTCGAAGGTGGAGCGGAAGATGCCCTTCGCGGCGCGCGCGTAGACAGCCACCGCCTCGACCTCGGCCACCCCAGGCTCGCCCAGGATCTTCACTTTGCCGCCGGTCAGCTTGTCCATCACGTACAGATCGTAGTCGCCGTTGTTGCTGCCGGGGTCGGCCGCGGCCGCGTAGCTCACCAGGAAGTTTCCGCCGGGCAGAGCCGCGGGCGTGGCGTACACGCCGGAGCCAGGGGTGCCCGGGCGCCCCGAGGCGCTGCCGTCGGGGAAGCGCAGCGAGCGAATGAAGAAGTTCGGCTCCGGCGAAGCAGGAGCAGCGGGGTCGATGACGCTCGGGTCGAGCAGGTAGTCGCCGGGCTTCTGGCTCTGAAAGTCGATGCCGATGGACCGA
Source organism: Polyangiales bacterium (assembly GCA_038210445.1). GTDB lineage: Bacteria > Myxococcota_A > Polyangia > Polyangiales > Polyangiaceae > JABFRG01. The sequence continues at coordinate 26,203 of JBBQWQ010000069.1, read as the reverse complement.
TTGAAGACGCCGAGCTGCCCGCCCTGGTGGGGTACGCCGGGGTCGTTGAAGACGGTGGCGAAGTCTTTGTCGGAGAGCTCCACCACCGAAGACGCTTGGAGATAGCCAATCGATGCCCGCTGGGCGTAGAGCGGATGATAGTCGCCGCCGTCGAGATTGATGCGCCGGAGCGAGAGCTGATAGAAATTCGGCGCCCGCTTCTCGGAGGTCATGATCACCCGACCGTCGGCCATGAAGTTGGGCTGACGCTCGGTGTTGAGCAGGAAGGTGAGCTGGCGAATGCGCGTCTTGCCGCCCGCCGCCGGGTCGGGCTCGAACACATACAGGTTCGAGTTGGGCTTGGTGGGGTCTGAAGGCATGCGCTGCGGGCCCGCGTAGTCGTAGGCCTCGCCCTTGATGTTGCCGCGGGTGGAGGCGAACACGATGCGCATGACGCCGTCTTCGCCCGGCGGGCTGTAGGCGGGGTCGAAGTTGTGCACCAGCAGGCCGTTGCCAGTGGTGGGCCCGGCGTTGATGTCCGGGTGCTTGGCGCAGCTCGTTCCGTCGGCGTTCATCTCGTAGATGGCCAGCGGCTCGGCGGCGCTGGTGCGAGCGGCGAAGGCGATCTTCTTGCCGTCCCACGAAACCGCGGGTCGGCGCACGTCGGCAGTGGTGCGGTCGAGGCCGCAGCCGGCAAGCAGCGAGGTGTCGGCGGTGGGCGCCGTAGGCTGCCCGGTGGCGAGCGTGAGCGTCACCTTGGCGAGGCGCAGATCGGCCCCCGGCGAGTACACGTCGTAGTCCTGCACGCGGTCGGCGCCGGTCTGGGTCACGCGCTTGACGTAGACGATGCCCGAGAGCGGAGCGAGGTTGAAGCGCGCGCGCTCACGCTTGTGCCACTCGCGAACGACGCAGTACCCCGGGATGGTATCGAGGTTGCCGTTGTCGTAGTCGTACGGCGGGGTGGCCGTGTCGCACAGGTCGGGGCGGGCGATCTTGGCGCCAAAGTCCTCGAACAACGGACCGCCGCGGTGCGCGACGCCGCGCCCGGTGTCGGCGATCTCGGGTCGATACAGGTTCTTGCGGACGATGCGACTTGCGTCCACGTCTTCGCTGTCGATGGAGAGCTGCTGCAGCGAGAGCTCGTAGTTGCGCCGGGTGGCCGAGAGCGAGAACGCGCCGCCCGAGCCTCCGCGCAGGCGATAGTCGTGGAACATCGCGGCGGAGTGGCACTGCACCATCATGCAGCCCTTGCGAACCAGCACCGGCTGCACGCGGTGGGCGAAGAACCCGAAGGCAGGGTCTACCGCGAGGGCCACCGGCGGTCCATGCTCCGCCGCCCAAGCGCGCAGGGCCTCGTAGCCATCGGTCGCCTGGGTGGGGAAGATGACGCCGCCTTCGTGGAAGCTGCCGCCCTGCTGCGGCGAGAGCGGACGCCGCAAGAGCTCGCTCTGCTCCGGCGTTGCCGCCAGGTACTCGCTGGCCGCGTGATAGTTCCAGCGAATCTGCTCCGGCGTATCGCCGCAGGTGAAGAAGAGCTCGTTGGCGCTGGTGCCGTGGCAGTTACCGGCACTGCAGTTCTTCTGGATGACGCCGCTGACGTTGGCCTTGAAGGTGCCGAAGTCTTTGGTCTGGGGGTCGACGTTGGCGTCGAAGCCGGCCTCCCGAGGCACCGTGGGGTTGCACGGACCGCGCTCGAGGTTTCGTGCCGGAGGGCCGCTGTTGTTCTCGGTGGCGCCATTGGTGATCCACCGGCGGAGCACCTGGTAGCCGCTGGCGGTGGGGTCGAGGATGGGACCACCGGTGTGCTTGATGTCGGTGGTGACGGTGGTCTTCACGCCGTCGTACGACTGGATCTCCACCTGCGAGGGGTTGGTGGCCTTGATGAGAAACGCCGGCTGCCCGTAGGGACCGTAGTCGAGGAGCAAATCGCGCCGCTTGGCGACGCCATCGTAGTTCGACGCGTCGAGGTTGCCGAAGGCGTTGCCCTTGGCGTTCGCGACGTGGCAACCCGCGCCCGTGTTGCTTCGCACGCACGACGACGTGAGCACCGGGTTAATGGTGCGATCGAAGTACGTAGACTGCTCCGGGTCCTTGGTCGAACAACCGGTAGGAAGCAGAGCAACGGAAAGCGATCCCGAAAGGGCGAGCGACAAGGCAAGCGGGCGCACCAGAACCTCCAGCACGAGAGTATAGGGCGAATGGAGCGAAGGCGGAGGGGTGTTGCGAACAAACACCGCTCCGCCTCCGTTGTCGTCGCCGTTCCACGATTCAGCCGCGCTCGTTTGGCGCGCGGTGTGGGTGGAACGCTGCCAGCCTCTTACAGACGGCGTGCGGCGATGCGAGCTTGGTCGCGCACCAGACCGTTCGCGTCGCTCTGGGCAATGCCCTCGAGCGCCGCGCGCGCCGATGCGTCGCCGAAGGAGCCGAGCGCGTGGCAGGCCGCGAGGCGCACCTCGGCGTCGGCATCGCTCTTGGCGAGGCGGAGCACCGCCGAGACCGAATCCTTGGCGCGGTAGGTGTCGAGCACTTCGAGGGCGCGGCGACGAACCACCGCGTTGCCGTCGTCGACCAAGCGCGCAACGCTGGCGACGTCGACCGAGGTGTTGATACGGCTCGCCGACTTGAGCGCGGCGAGCTTCACCTTGCCGTCGCCGTCGGAGAGGGCCTTGGTGAGCGCGCCGTTGCCGTCGCTGTTGAGGCGACCGAGAGCCGAGGCCGCCGCCGCGCGAACGCCGGCGTCGGCGTCGTTCTGGATGGCTTCGGCGCAAGCGTCGATGCCCGGTGCCGCCAAAAACTCGCCCAGGGCCGAGGCCGCGTAGGCGCGCTTGGTGGGGTTGCTGTCGTTCTTGAGCGTCTGGATGGTGCGCTCGTAGGCCTCGCCCGGTCCGAACACGCCGAAGATGCGCCGACGGAGCCACCAGGCGGCGATCTCGCGGTTGGTGGGGTTGAGGTCGTAGAGCAAGGGCTCCACCGCGGAGATGCAGTTGAGGCACTCCACGCGCTCGCCGCGCTCCAGGGTCTCCCACACCACCGAGGGCGTGCCGGCGGCGGCAGCCTTCAGGATCTGGTCGCCGGTGGAGAGAGACTCGGCCTGGTCGATGGCGATGTCGCCGTAGACCGCGCGGGTTCCCTTGGTGCTCTCTGCGGTGTTGTCGCTCTTGGCGTCGTTCCCGGCGAACAGGGCCGCCGAAGCGAGGATGCCAGCAAACGCGTATCCGATCATTTTGGTGCGCATGATGGTTCTCCTCTCAGTACTTCTTGCTGACGGGGTCTTTGTCGTTGGGCTTGAAGGTCGAGCCCTGGCGCGCGAAGTACTGACCACCCAGGTCGATGGGGCGAATCAGCGTCTGGCGCTCCTCGTCGGTGAGCGCGACGCCCTTGTCTTCGGGGTGCTGCGCGCCCTGTCCGTAGGCAAAGGTGCCGTCGGCTGCCTTGATGTTGATCTTCTCGATGAGCTTCGAGCCGCGGGCGTCGGTGGGCACGGCCCACTTGGGGGCGAGCTCGCCGGTGACCGTGGTCTTGCCCATGCCCATCTCCATGGCCGCCGGGTAGAAGAGCGACACGTAGGAGACGGCGTAGCTGGCAGCGCGGCGGTCGTACACCACGGTGACCGGCTCGCTGGTGAGCTTGAGGTAGGGAACTGTGTAGCTGGTGGCCACGCCGCTGGCGGGGTCGGTCCGCGTTACGGTGTAGGTCTTGCCGGCGAAGGGGTCCTTGGCGCCGCCGTCGTGGCACTGGACGCACTTCGCATCGAGGATAGGCTGGACCTTCTGCATCCAGGGGTACTCGGCGCGGTCGGCCACCGGGATGATGAGCTTCTGCGCGCCCGACTGCTCGGCGCGGGTGGGGTTCTGACCGAGCGTAGAGACGCCCTGGCCAGTGCGTTCTTCGTGGCAACCAACGCAGCGGCGGTCTTCGCCGGGCATGCCCTGAATCCACAGGCGCTGATTGCGAATCGACAGGCCCCACTTGTCGACCGGCTGGAGGTGGATGGGAATGTACGGGGGCACGTCGGCAAGCCAGCTGCCATCCGGGTACACGGTGGCTTCGCCGAGGACGGCGGCGCCCTCGTCCATGGTCAGACCGAACATGGTGACGCCGGGGGCGCCTTCGCTGGAGAAGCCTTCGATGACGCGCACCGCGGTGGCCTGGGCCAACGCATCCTTCAGCGGCGTGCCCTTGAACTGGGCGCCATTAACGGTATCCGTGAGGCTGGTCTGGCGAATGTTTACCGAGCCCATGCGCACCGGGAGCGTGGTGTCGCCGTTCTGCGCGATCTTGTCGGCGATGACCGGCGGCTCCTTGCGCGGGGCGATGGCCCGGGCGTTCACTTCCCACATGTCGCGTGTATTATACACGAGCTGGTTCTTCTGCGTCTTGGTGTCGAAGACGTAGATACCGAAGTCGGGCGGCGTAACCGACTGCTCGGAGAGATCGTTCACCGGGCCTTCGGCGTAGCTCACGATGATGCGGCCGTCGGGCAGCATCGAGGGGGTACGGTAGCGGCCTACCGGCGAGGGCCCGTTGCCAGTGGGCACGTCGGGCGTCAGGTTCTCGTACTTGACGTTCTCTTCGTCGGTGCAGATGTGACCTGCGTGGTTCGCCTTGGCATCCATGCACACCGGGTCTTTGGTGTTGCGGGCGTCGATGCGAAGGAGCGCGCCGGCGTGGATGGTTCGGTTGCGCGCGGTGGCGATGCCGATCATCACGTTGGGCTCCATCTCGGTCACGCTGAAGAGCGCGGTGGCCGGCTTGCTGTGCTGGCCGGCGATGGCGCGAATGTCGGTGCCGTCGGGCGCCGCCGCAAAGAGCTTCACGTCGTTGACCGGGCCGAGGTGCTCCCAGCGTGAGTAGCCGATGCGGCCTTCGCTGGTGAGGAACGGCGCCACGGTGTGCGAGAGGTTCTGGGCGCCGAGCCGGCGGTCGGCGTCGCCGCCGAGGCGCGTGATGGTGGCGAGCTGGGTAGCCTCGCGCGAGTGCTCGTACTCGTCGGCGCGGGTGCCCATCTCGGTGTACATCTGGTTCGTCACGAACGCGATGCGATCACCCGGCATGTAGATGGGGTTGATGTCGTCGTAGTCGCCGGCGGTCAGCTGGTGGATGTCGTAGCTGCCCGAGAGCTGCACCGTGTAGAGGTGGTAGTGATCGTTGCCGTCCTTCTTCATCGAGAAGACGATCTGGGTGGCGTCGAAGGAGACGTCGAGACCGTTGAAGTCGGCCTGGGGGAAGTCCTTCGTGAGGTTCTTCACCTCGCCGTCCGGACGCGGCGGCGTGAGGATGTTCAGGCTGCCACCGGGCACGTAGCGCTGGTAGTCGAGCACCTGGTTGTTGCCGTCGGCAACGTTGACGGTGGTGGCTCCGTTTTCCCCGACGACAGTGTGTGCTCGCTTCAGAAACGCAATCGACGAGACGCCCAGGTCGTTGGTGGGCGCGGAGTCGTTGCAGCCGCTCGCGATGATGGCGGGCGACGTGGCGCAGAGCACGAGAGCAAGGGCAGTGTGACGCGGGATGCGGTTCATGGCTCACCTCGAGAGGGCAACAGGCCCTGGGGAAACGAGTGCAGGTTTCAGACCAGGTCGCGAGCGCCGAATTTTCCTAAGTATTCGCGAAGGCTTCGGTCAATTTGGGGGGAAAAGCCCCGGGACCCTCTGGGGCTGGCCCCCGCGCGGGAGCTCGGGCGCGTGAGGGCGGATTCTTACCTTAGAACTTGAAGGCCCAGGTGCTTCCGCCAGGACCCACAGCAGCGCTCACTGGCGCTTCGGTCTTGTGCGTGAGCCACAGCACCACGGCAGCGCCCACCGCCACGATGCCCACGCCGACGGTAATGTCGGAGATGATGAACTTGGTGCGAATGGCGTCGACGTCGCCCTGCGGACAGTAGGGCGCGCAGTTGCGATCCTTGAGGCTGCTGCGATCGCCGAGCGCCGTGATGCCGATCACGGCGCCCACGCCCACCGCGACCAGACCTGCGCCGCCAAGCACCCAGCTGACGAGCGGGGGGCCGGAGCTTGCTCCACGGGGCTTGTCGGGCGGCGGCGGATGGTTGCCGTTGCCCACGCCGCTTCCGGTACCGAGCGCCGGCGTCGCAGCCTTGAACGTGACCGGCACCAGACGACGCTGCTCGCCCTCGCGCGCCACCACCTGAAGGTCTACCGGCGTCGCGCCGTCGCGCTCGAAGCGAAATGTGTGCGGGCCGGGGTTCAGGGGAAAGGCCTTGCCGGCGAGGGCGCCCTCGACCTTCTTGCCGTCCACCATCACCGTGCCGTCGGTGACGTCGTGCCCCGCGTCGTCCTTGGCGGCGATGACCATGGTGGGAATGCGCGGACCGAGACCGGTGAGCCACTCGGAGCACGCGGTGCGAATTTGCGCCGGGCACACGTCGCGCGCACATACCGCGAGCGACTCGCGCGCTTCGATGAGCTTGCCTTGGTCGCGCAGCTCCTGCCCGGTGTCAGAGTTCTTGATGCACGCGGCGACTTCATCGGCCGCGAAGGCCGCTGCGGGCGCGGCGAAGACCGAAAAACCGGCCAATGCGGCACCAGCGAGGGCGCCCATACGGCGCGCCCCGCGCTCAGAAACACTGCGGCTTGAAGTGCTTTCGGCCATTGGCATCCACGGTGTAATTCGGATTGCAGTCGGGGTTCTTCGGGGGCGGGGTCGGGAAGACGGGAACACGCCTGGGAGGCTTCTTGGCGGTCGCCGAGGGCTCGGTGCTACCCGCGGCGACGCTGCTCGAGGGCGTGGGGTCGACGGTGGGTACGGCCACCGCGGTGGGCTCGGCAGACGGCAGCGAAGGCGCAGGCGGTCCACCGGCGGTCTCCTGTGGCTTCTTGTGCGTAAGCAGCATGGCGAGCACGGCGAAGATACCGATGAGCCCGATGCCACTCCCGCCAGCGATCCAGAGGCTGGTGCGACGCCGTTTGGGCGGCAGCTCCACGGGCTGCTGCGTGACGTGAGAGATGGCGGTGCGGCTCGAAGGCAGCTCTGCGTTGGAGATGGGCACGCCCGGAGGCGGCGCAGTTGGATCCAGATGCACCGGCACCATGTTGTCGCCCGAGGGCGGCCCAAGGATCTCGGTGGCATCGGAGCTGGAGTGCCGTGCGTCTTTGATCTCTTGGGTGAGCGCCGCCATGGATTGGCCGCGCGACCCGGTGCTCATCTCTTCGACCTCGGCCACTCGCTCGAAGCGGAGCTTGAGGACCTCGGAGGCCGCGGATTCCATCCACTCGCTCACCTCGAGGGTAGAGGCCGGCGGGATGATGCGCTCCAGGGCGATCGCGAACTCGCGCGCGGTGCCGAAGCGCTTGGTAACGTCGCGCTCGAGCGATTTGAGGATGACTTCGTCGAGGCGCCGCGCGACGGTGGGCTCCACTGCGCCGCGCATGCTGTCGCGGCGCAGCTTGGACGGCGCCTTGATCTCCGCCTGGAGCACGTTGGTGAAGGTCTCGATCTCGGTCTCGCCGGCGAAGAGGCGCCGCCCGGCGATGAGCTCCCAGAGCACCACGCCGGCCGAGAACACGTCGCTCTGCTTGGTGGCTTCGCCGCGCACGTGCTCCGGCGCCATGTACGGCAGCTTGCCCTTGAGCTGACCACTCTGCGAAGAGTGTACGCGGCCCATGGCCTTGGCGATGCCGAAGTCGATGAGCCGCGCCGCGCCGTCGTTGCCCAGCAAGATATTCTGGGGCGAGATGTCGCGGTGCACGATGCCCAGGGCGTCGCCCTTTTCGCCGCGGGTCTCGTGGGCGGCGTGGAGCCCCTGAAGCGCACCGCAGAGAATGGCCACCGCGATGCGCACCGGCACGCCTTCGCGCGCGGGACCGGCGAGGCGACAGAGCCGCGACACCGACTCACCGATGACGAAGTCCATGACAAGGAAGAGCTCCCCGTCGGACGCCACCACGTCGAGCACCGGCACCACGTTGGGGTGGCGGATACGCGCCGCGAGCCGCGCCTCGTCGAGGAACATGGAGACGAATTCTGGGTCCTTGGCGAACTGCGGATGCAATCGCTTGATGGCGACAGTTCGTGCGAAACCAACCGGGCCCAGGAGGCGTCCAATATGGACGGTGGCCATCCCGCCCGCGGCGAGCTCGCCGCAGATCAGGTATCGCCCGATCCTCCGCGCGCGTGTGTTGGCCTTCTCCACCACAGAGAAGCGTAGCAGCGCTCGTTTCGCGAAAGCTACCCGCGAGCGAAAATTCTTCCGTGGCTAGCGCTCACCTCTTGCCCGCTTTCCCGCGGGGTGCGGCGCCTTTCCCACGTGAACGAGTGTGCGGCGTAGCTGCCTTCGCGGAGGGCTTTTTCGCGGCCTTTGCCGGCGCAGTTCGTTGCGGGCTACGACCCTCGAGTGCGGCCGGAGCCTTAACCTTTTTTCGTACGGCCGCTCCCGAGCGCGGGCGCTCGCCATCGGCTGCGCTCGCCTTGCGAACCTTGGCCTTGGAGGCCTTCGCACGCGCGAAGAACGCCGCATTGAAGGCACCCGGCAAGAGGTCTGCCAGGCTGTGCTCTTCGGCCACCTGATCGTCCCCGTGGGTGGCAAGGAGCAGGATGCTCATGTCTTCCGCGAACTCTGCCAGGACCTGCCGACACATCCCACAAGGTGGTGCGGGCTCTTCTCCCTCGGTGTAGATTACACAGGCGATGGGGGTGTGCTCACCGGCCGCGACCATCTGCAGAATGGCCGAGCGCTCGGCGCAGATGGTGGCGCCGTACGAAGCGTTCTCGACGTTGCAGCCGGCGAACACGGTGCCCTTGGCGGTGACGATGGCGGCACCGACCTTGTATTTCGAGTACGGCGCGTAGGCGCGCGCCTGCACGCTCTGCGCGACCTCTGCCAACACTTCGTAGAGCTCGGCCTTTGCGTCTTCTTTGCTGATCATGAGCTTTCTCCCGCGGCTGCGCCTTCGATCCACCCTTCGAGCAGGCGCACCAGATCGGCGCGCCGCGCCTTGGCGGTTTCTTCCACCTCGGCATGATTGAGCTCGCGGTCGAGAATGCCCGCCGCGAGGTTGGTGATGCACGAGAGCGCGCCCACCCGCACGCGCATGTGCCGTAGGGCGATGACCTCGTGCACGGTGCTCATGCCCACCGCCTGCGCGCCCATGGTGCGCAGCATGCGAATCTCGGCCGGGGTCTCGTAGGTAGGGCCCAGCAGGCCGGCGTACACGCCCTCGCGAAGGGCGATGCCGGCGTCCTTCGCTACCCGGCGCAACACTTCGCGCAGACCGGGGTCGTAGGCCTGGGTCATGTCGGGAAAGCGATCGCCGAGGCGCGGGTCGTTGGGCCCCACCAGCGGCGACATGGCGGTGAGGTTCAGGTGATCGGTGACCAACATGAGGTCGCCGGGGGTCCAGCTCGCGTCGAGGCCGCCCGCCGCGTTGGTGACCAGCACGGCAGAGGCGCCCAACTTGGCCATGGTGCGCACGCCGTGGACCACCGCCGAGAGCGGGTGACCTTCGTAGGGGTGCACGCGACCTTGCATGCAAACTACACGCACATTGCGAACCTTGCCCAGGCACAGGTTGCCGCTGTGGCCCACCACGCGCGACTGCGGAAAGTGGGGGATTTCCGCGTAGGGAACCTTGACCAGATCGCCGAGCGTGTCGGCGAAGGCGCCCAGGCCGCTGCCCAGCACCAGCCCTACCTGGGGGGCGCCGCCGCTCAGGCGCGCCGTGATGGCTCGCACGCTCTCTTCGATGCGCTCGTAGGTTCCGTCGCTTCCGCGTGCGTCGCTCATGCGGCGCACGATACCCGACGCGACCTGTACTTTGCACGCTTGGACGGCCGGCGCACCGCGTCATTGACCACGGCGATGCGAGGGTTCACGCCTTCTTGGCGAACTTGGTCTCGAGCGCTGCGCACACCACCGGAGGCGCGTAACGGCTCACGTCGCCGCCGTGGCTGGCGATCTCGCGCACCAGCGAGGCCGACACGAAGCCGTGCTTGGTGCGGGTGGGCAGGAACACCGTGTCGACCTCCGGACAGAGGTCGGCGTTGGCGTGGGCGATCTGTAGCTCGTACTCGAAGTCGGTGGCCGCGCGCAGCCCGCGCACGATGACGCCGGCCTTCTTGCTGCGGCAAAAATCGATGAGGAGCCCGCTGAACGACTCGACCGTGACGTTGGGGAACGGCGTCGTCACCTGACGCAAGAGGCCCATGCGCTCCTCGGCGTTGAAGAGCGGGTGGCGCGTGGGGTGAAAGCCGATGGCGACGATGACGTCGCTGAACATCTGCGATGCCCGTTCGATGAGATCGAGGTGACCGAGGGTCACCGGGTCGAAGCTGCCGGCATAGACGGCAAGGCGGGCAATCGCGGTCATCGCTTTCCTCCGGCGGCGGGGGCCGCTTTCTTGGGCATGCTGGTGCTGCTGGGAGCCGCCGAGGGCGCGGGGTCGGGCGTCATGGGAGGGCCGCCCGCCGGCGGGCGCGGGTCGCCCTGGCCGAGTCCGGTGGGGAGCGGCGCCTCGGGCGGAGCCACCTCGAGCCAGATGAAGCGACCTTCGTCGCCGAACGTCACGCGGAAGGGCGTGAGGAAACCGGCGCCCAGAACGCCACCGAAGTCGACGTCGATGCGGCTCTTGATTTCGCCGAGGTCGACCCCTTGAACGCCGGGAATCTGCGGCACTTCGATGCCGCCCACGCGGAGCAGCGGAACCAGGCCGGTCTTGAAGTTGGGAGGGAGCGCCGGGTCGCCCTTGAGCGACGCGATGTTCACGCCAGCGCTCTTCCATGCGGCGTCAGTGAGCGCCAGCGGGTACGGCGTCGAGGTATCGACCAGCAGGTTGGCGGTGGCGTCGCCTTTGGACACGCCGGCCCGCAGCATCATGCCGCCGCCGCGAATGTAGTAGAGGGGAACGCGGGTGGCCTCGGGCGGCGCCGCGGGGTCGTCGCGGCGCACCACGAACTGCGAGGCGCGGCGGTCGAAGGTGGCGTGCATGTGCCGGAGCACGTTGACGCCGAGGAGCGCCTTGATGGGCGCGCCCAGCTGCCGCGAGAGGCCGGTGAGGTCTTGGGTAACGGCGGGGACGTCCTTCACTTCCAGGCGATCGCCGAAGCGCAGGCTCACCCAGGCGGGCTCCTTGCGCGAAGCGGCATCGATGGTGAGCTCGGCCACGCCAGTGGCCACCATGGCGAGGATGTTCTCGCCGTCGAGCTCGCAGGGGACGATGAGCAGCGAGCCCGCCTGCGGCATGTCGATGGCGGCCACGATGCCGCCCTCGATGGAGAAGGGCTTGCGACCTTGACCGCGGCGCGCGAGCTTCACCACCTCGCGGGCCCACGCGTCCTTCACCTCGGGATCGCGGAGCATGCCCTCGAGCTCGTCGCCCGCCCGCTCGACGTCGTTCGAGTACCAGAACGCGCGGCCGCGAATCATGTGGGCTTCGGTGGTCTGCAGGCCCTCGGTCACCTTCAACGCCTCGGTGAACTCGAGCCGCGCCAGCGCGATGCGGCCGGCGAGCACGCGGGCGATGGGGTCTTTGGGGTCGGTCTTCAGCGCCTCGTCCACCGACGTCTTGGCGTCGTCCATGTCGGCCGCTCGATACGAGTCCTGGGCACGCTTGCGCCACTTGTCGTTGAGCACGCTTTGAGCCGACTGCGGCTCGGGACCACAGGCCGCAAGGAGGAGGGCAAGAGCAATAAGGCGGCGCATCGACTGGGTGCTTAGCCCACCTTGGGGAGCCCGGTCTACTTGCCCGGTCCCGAAGGCTCCGGGTCGGCCCGCAAAATGCGCTCGGCGCGGAGCTCACGGCGGCTGCGCGAGGGCCATTCGTACCCGAAAATTCTCGGTGGATCCGTGAGGATAGAGGTCACCACGAAGGTCATCTCCTGGGCGCCCTTGCGGCTCGGCCGGTAGGCGATACGCAGCCGGTGACCGCCGGTCAAGGCGGCGTTGCAGGCGGCGAGGACGGTATCGCGGGCGTGGCGCTCGGCGATGCGGACGTCCCACAGGTCGCGGGCGGTCTTGGGCGCCAGCTGGGCCACCATGCGCTGGAACACTTCGCGCAGCGCCAGCACGTCGTCCTCGGCGCGGTGGGCCCGGGCCCGAGCGATGCCGAAGTGAGTGCACAATGCATCCATGGCATGACTGGGGAGCGCGAACGCCCGCCGCGAGAGCACCAGGGTGTCGAGGTAGTGAGGAAGCAAGAGCGGACTGCCCGCGCGCTCCGACTCCGCCCGAAGAAAGCCGACGTCCCAGCGGGCGCCGTGGGCAATGGGCACCGCGCCTTCGGTGAGCGCGCGAACCTGCGGCAAAATCTCGGCGAAGGAGGGCGCCGACTGCAGCGCAGCGGCGTCGATTCCGTGCACGTGCAGGTTGCCCACCACCGCGAGCGGCCCGGGCGACACCAGGGTCGAGAGCGAGCCCACCAGCTTTCCCCCCACTACGCGCTGGACGCACACCTCGATGACGCGATCCTTGGCCGGGTCGAGGCCAGTCATCTCGAGGTCGACGAAGGCGAGCGGAGCCTCGTCGAAAGGGACGTCCCAGGGGCCGCCAGCGGGTGCGTCCATGTCTAGTGCCTGTCTCCCAAGGCCGGAACGACACCGTTCCCGTTCGGGGCTTCGTGGTTGTTGGTGAACACAGCAGTATGTCTCATAGAGCACCGAACCGTCTCCACCTCATTCTTCGTCCGGGAAACTGCGCGCCTGCGGAGAGCGCCAAGCCAAGAGACGGAGGGTTTTTGGCCGAGACCGAGGGCTCCTAGGGGGACTCGACGACGAGGGCAATCCCCTGGCCGACACCAATGCAGAGTGCAGCCATTCCGCGCTTCTTGCGGAGGGCGTGCATGGTGCGGGTGAGGGTCACGAGAATGCGGCAGCCGCTGGAGCCGATGGGGTGCCCGAGAGCGATGGCGCCGCCGCGCAGATTGACCAGCGCAGGGTCGAGCTCGAGACCACGGATGCACGCGATGGACTGCGCCGCGAAGGCCTCGTTGAGCTCCACCACGTCGAGGTCCGATGCCTGAAGCTTGGCGCGCTCCAGAGCCTTCTTTCCTGCGGGAATCGGCCCCTCGCCCATGAAGTTGGGGGCCACGCCAGCGGTCGCGAACGAGACCACCCGGGCCAGCGGCGTGAGATTGTGCTCCTTCAATGCTCGCTCGCTCACCACCAGAATGGCGCTGGCGCCGTCGTTGAGGGGCGACGCATTGCCGGCGGTGACCGAGCCGTCCTTCTTGAACACCGGGCGCAGTTTGGCCAGGGCCTCGAGCGTGGTGTCGGCGCGGGGTGACTCGTCGACCGCGATGCGTGTAGGTTCCCCCTTCTTCTGGGGAATGAGCACCGGGACGATCTCGTCGTCGAAGGCCCCGGCCTTTTGCGCGGCAATGGCCTTCTCGTGGGAGCGCGCCGCGAAGGCGTCTTGCTCCTCGCGGGTGATCTTCCACTTCTCGGCGACGTTCTCGGCAGTTTCGCCCATCGACAGGAGTGGAAATCGCTCGGCCATCTTGGGGTTGGCGAAGCGCCAGCCGAGGCTGGTGTCGAAGACCTGGGGCGGCGTGCGGGGAAAGGGCTCGTCGGCCTTGGCCATGACGTAGGGCGCGCGGGTCATGCTCTCGACCCCGCCTGCCACACACACCTCGGCGTCGCCGGTCCACACGCGCATCACCGCGTCCGACACCGCCTCGAGCCCCGAGCCGCAGAGGCGGTTGACGGTCACCGCCGGCACCTCGTCGGAGAGTCCTGCGAGCAGCGTGGCCATGCGCGCCACGTTGCGGTTGTCTTCGCCGGCCTGGTTGGTGGCGCCGAAGATCACCTGGTCGAGCCGCGCCATGGCCGACGGCGCACGCGCAGCCAGCGCGCGCAACAGGTGGGCGGCGAGATCATCGGCGCGCACCGGCGCCAGCGCCCCCCGGTGCTTGCCGATGGGCGTTCGAACGCCGTGGACGAGATACGCAGCCTGAAGAACGGAGCTCATGGCCGGAACTTTAGTTCGACGAGAGATTTTTGTCGCGTGCGGGAAATCGCGCCCGATCGCGGCCAGCGAGCGAGCCCGCAGCGTCCGTTCGCGATACATTGTCAGTGAATGCCCTTCGCGCCACCGAGGCTCCACGACCGGGTCGACGTCGAGGGGCATATCTTGCGCTTGCCTCCGGGCGCGGCCTGCAAAGGGATGTTCTTCCAGTCGCTCCTGGAGCTCGCAGCGGAGGCCGGAACGCCGGCCGACATCGCGCGCGCCGCAGGGGTGGAAGACCGGCGCTACTCTGCTTTCCGCGACTACCCGATGCGCGACAATCTGCGGCTCACGGTGGAGGCAGCTCGGCGTCTCTATCCGCGCATGCCGCTGGGCGAGGCGCTCATGAACATCGGCAAGACCTCGTTCTCGACCTTTCTCGCGAGCCACTTGGGGCGCGTGCTGGTGCTGGCGGTGGGCGACGCCGTGGGCCCGGTGCTGGGCCTGGCGCCGCGCGCCTACCCCCTGGTGATGAACTTCGGTTCCATCGTGGTGGAGAAGGCGGAGCCGCGCCGGGTGGTGACGCTGTGTCGCAATTTTCCGGGGTTCATCGAGACCTACCAGGTGGGAACGGTGTACGGCGTACTCGAGCACTTCGCCGTCGCGGGCACGGTGCGCGCCGCCATGACCGACATCGCCAACGGTCGCCTGGAGATTACCTGGTAGCCGCGACCTCGATGCGAAAGGGAAAACCAGCGTCGCGTGCGGCCTGCGACGCGCGGCGAGCTCGGTCTTCTGCATCGGTGAAGGGACCCACCGCGGCCTTGCCCATAAAATGTGTACGATACATGTAATGAATCGCTCTCGGCTGGGTGCACCCGAGCACTTCGCGAAGCGTGGTCACCACGAAGTCCATGGGCGTGGTGGAGTCGTCGTAGAGGACCACCGAGCCTGGCCCGGGGGCCGAGGCGGCACCGGAAGCAAAGGCGGCGTCCACGTCGGCGATGTTCATGGCCGAGCGCGACAGAAGGTCGCCCGCCAGGCCGCCGGCGCCCGCGAGCCCGGAGAGCAGATCACCCGGCCCTACGAAATGGCGCCGCGCGGCGGCGCGATCCCAGGCTGCGTGAAGCGCACGCTTGGCGGGGCCCGACCAACCATCCTTGTCGCCGGGGCTCTCGTCGGCCAGGAAGCGCGCCTCGAGCTCGGCGTCTAGCTCCGCGGCCTTGGGCCACACCACGCGCACCGCGTCGTCCTGCGCCAGCGCCAGGAGAAGGAGCTCGGCGGTGAGCACTCCCTTTCGATAGAAGCCCGCGAGCGAGCTTGCGGCGTGCATCACGATCTGCGCTTCGGGCGCGTACTGAAGAGCCATGAGCAGAGCCTATAAACGGAACGCGCCGATTGCCACATTCGCGGCGCGGCGGCCGGCAGGAAAATCGCGTATGGTGCTTCGCCGATGCCCCCGACCGGTGAAGGACGCCCGCGCGACGCCCGTATTCCCGACCTCCACGCGACTTCGCAGGGGGAGCGCATGTTTCGCGTCAACTGGGTGGCCTCGGAGCTGCGATCGCCGAGCGCGGTTCCGATGCAATCGCCCGACTACGTTTCGCGGCTGGGGCGGGCGGTGCGCATCGTCGACCTGCGCGCCGCCGAGGAGCTCACCGGTCCCCTCGGCTACATTCCTGGCTCCGACTGGATTCCCATGGATCAGGCGATGGCGACTCTCTCCACGCTGGGTAAGGACGATCCGGTGGTGCTGGTCTCGCGCGGCGGCGAGCGCGCCGGCGAGATCGCCAAGGCGCTGGAGCTGCGGGGGCACCCCTTCGTGGCCTCGATGATGGGCGGCGTGGTGGCCTGGCGGCAGGTGGGCTTCGCCACCATTCGCGACGCGACCATCCTGACGCGCCGGGGCTCGCTCCGTGAAGAGAACGTTCACTGGGAGGCCTCTCAGCGGAACATGAACAAGGACGAGATCGTCCAGCACCTTGGCGATCCGCTGTCGATCCGGTGGATCAAGCTGGCGGCTCTGCTGGTGAGCGGGCGCCTCTCGTGCGTCGACGGCCGCGACGACGGCGGCGTCATCGGCACACCGGGCGGCGACGCCGGCGAGTTCTTGCTGTCGCTGGCGGCGGTCGAGCAGGTCAACGGTATGCGCTTCGACGAGCGCTCCCTGCACGCCATGCTCCTGCGCCGGCTCGACGCCTTCGGACGCTTTTACCTGCACACCGACATCATGGCGTCGAACACGCTCATCAAGGCGCTGCGCGGCGATCGGCGATTCGACCAGCTTTTGGCGCGGGTGTCCGGGCCGCTCGAGTGGCGCGCGTTCCTGGCGGCGCCGCCAGAATCCGTACGCTCCGCGCTGCTCGATCACATGGTGGAGCCCGACTGCGTCGGCTGCGGCCACCTGCGGCTCTCGATGGTCCGCGCGAACGAATACGGCGTGCGCCGCCAGCTCATCGAAGACTTCTTGCGCACGTTCTTCACGCTGCGCTGGGAGGGCGTCGACGACAACGAGGTGTCCATCTTGCCGGGCGCCCACGCCGAAGGCGCAGTGGTCAACGTCTTGCTCGAGGACGGCGCCGAAGCCTTCTCGCGCATTCCGCTCATCTCGCCCATGGCCGAGGGCTACCAGATGTTCATTCACCACCCGCAGGTGAGCTCCTACCTTCGCTCGCAGCTGGTGCGCTTCTTGACCCACCAGCGCGATCTGGTGCCGCTCGGCGCCGGCGCCGAGGCCGAGCTCATGCGCGCGCTCGACGCCCTCGGTGCGAGCCAGATGAAGTGCACCCTGGAGGCGCTCGCGGCGGGGCTCCCGGTGTACGAGGTGACCTTCGGCGAGAGCGGCATGAGGGTCGAGGCCGCAGGCGAGATACCCGCGCCCGCTACCGGTCGCTGACCGGCAGAAGGTCGAGCACCAGCACGTCGGGCGGGGCGTAGGTGCGGAGCGGTAGCTCGATGCCGCCCACGCCGCGCGAGACGAAGAGGCGCTTTCCCAGCGCGTCTGGGTAGAAGCCTGCATGATACATGCGACCCACGTGACCGGGCACCACCAAAGGGCCCCAAGGCATGGCGACATGGCCGCCGTGGGTGTGCCCGCACAGGTAGAGGTCGATCGGGTGGTGGGCCACCCAGGGCAGCGCCTCCGGCGCGTGGCAGAGCACGATGGTGGCGGCCGACGCCTCGGCCGCCGCCGCGCGAAAGGGAGTCTCCGGGTCGCGACGGCCGGTCCACGGGTCGTCGAGGCCCACCACGGTTATCCCTGCGCAATGCACGGATTCGTTCACCAGAACGGTGGCCCCCGCGGCCTTCAGAGCGTCTTCGAGTATCCCGTGGTCGGTCCACAGGTCGTGGTTGCCCATGACCGCCAGCTTGCGCTTCGCGGGCACCGAACCCACCAGCTCCTGCAGGCGCGCGGCGCGCTCCGGGGTGGCGTCGAGGAAGACGTAGTCGCCGCCCAGCAGGAGCAGGTCGAGCTGGGCGGCAGCCAGCAGCGCGAAGGCTTCGCGCGCGGTGTGCAGGGCGGTGGTGGGGCCGAGGTGCACGTCGGAGACGAAGCCGAGTCGAACGCGCGGGCCGTGGCGCAGGAGCGGAAGCTCCATGTGCACACATCGAACCAGACGAGACCGCGGGAAGAGGCCGTACACCGCCGCGGGCCAGTCGCCTCGATAGGCGAAGCGCAGCGCCGATTCGGTGAGGCCTCGCAACCTCGTGTAATTGCGACCGCGGGGTGGACCACGGCGGAAGATACCAATGGGAGCGGACTCGGTCATACCGTGGTGAGGGGCGTCGACCCCGCGCTATCGGCTCACCGCGTCACGCGATTGTGCGATCTACACGCCGACGAACGCTGTTAGCGTCGAAGCATGATCGCCTCCACGCGCACCGCACTTCTCTCCGCAGTCGGGTTCGCGGGCCTTGCGGCGTGCCGCGATCAGGTCGCTTCGCAACCCGCCGAAGGCCCGCGCCAGAGCGGCCAGGTGGTGACGGTGACGGCCGCGACTGCCCAGGCTGCCCAGGCTGCGAGCGCCGTGAGCGACGGCGAGTCGGGCGGTACGCCGCCGCTGGCCGAGGACGGGTGCGCGCGGGCTTCGCGCGAAGGCGGCGTGTTCCTCGAAGGCGAGGATCGCGGATACGTCCTTCGTAGCTACGTCGAGTCCACCCTCGAGAACCCTCGTGGCTTCGGGATGATTCGCATGCTGCCGCAGCAAGCGGCAGATGGCAGCGTGCTGGGCGTGAAGGTCTTCGGCATCCGTCGCGACGACCCCAAGAACGTCCTCGGGCGCCTGGGCTTCGAGAACGGCGACATGCTGGTGGCGGTGAATGGCCTTCCGCTGGCCTCACCCGACAAGGCTCTCGCGATCTACGCCAGCGCGCGCAACGCCGAGCGCATCACGGTCGAGGTCGTGCGCAAGGAGCAGAAGCGCACCACGCTCTACCGCATCTGCAACGAGCACTAGTACCTGGCGACACGTCGGGGCCGAGCGCAACAGCTCAACAGCTCAACGACGCGTAAAGGCCAACGCTGCCCGGCACATGGCAAAGAGAATGCGCTCCTCGATGTCGGGCGGTCCCTTGAAGAAAGGCTCCGCCTCGGCGTCGATGGCGTTGGTGACGTGCGCGACGACGCCAACCAGGCTCCCTTTCGCCTTTGCGACGGCCTCGCCAAATGCAAACAGCGAAGCCGTCTGCATTTCCACCGCGAGCGCGCCCTCTCGAGCCCTTGCAGCAATGCGTTCGCGGGTCTCTCGATACGGAGCGTCGGTGGTCCAGACCAAGCCGCGCGCGACCGGAAGGTCGAGCGTGGAGAGCCCCGCCGCGAGAGCCGCGGCGAGCTCGCCGTCGCCTGCTACCTGCCTGGCAGGGGGAAGATAGTGAAAGCTCGTGCCTTCGTCGCGCAGGGCTCCGGTCGCCACGACCAGACTCGGAAGTCTGAGAGCTGCGGACACCCTGCCCGCGGAGGTGAGCCCCAAAATAATCTCGGCGCCCGACGCCACGAGCTGCTCGGCAATCAGAACCGCATACGGGCCCCCGATGGATCGCGAGACCATCCCCACCGGCTCGCCGTCCACTTGAAAAACGGACATTCGGGTGTGGAAGCACGCCCAGGCGGCATGCGGACGCGCAACGCCGCTGCGCTCGAGGGTATCGGAGAGATCGCCATCGAACTCGAGGACGCATACGCGTGGCACGCGGGTCGTGCTCAGGCCTCGGAGGTCACGAACCGCCTCGATGAGGTTGCCGGGGGTGAATACCGAGACTTCCGCGGGAGGGTGCTCAAGCAGCGGGAGTGCCTCGGGCCCGGACTCCGAGGGCGAACGTTGCGCGCTCGCCGGCACCGAAGGTCCGAGGTTCGTGCTGCTCTGCTCGGTCGCCAGCCATCGCAGGTTTCCTTCGTCGTCGACGGACTCGCAGCTGGCGCCGTTTGGTGACAGGCGGTCCATGCGCTCGCCGCTCCACACGATGTCGAGGCTCGCCGCGGTCGCGGCCGGGTAGCCTCGGACGAACGGCGAGGTCTGACGGAGCTCTGCCCGGAGCCATGCGAGCTCACGCGGCGTATCGATGTCGTACCATGACCGCAGGACGTGGGGAGAGAGGCCCCGCTCGCGGGCGCGTCGAAGCGTGGTCGGAAAGACCTGCGCGGTGCTCCACGGCATATCGTGGAAGAAGGGTTCACGAAGCGTGCTCCGGGAGAGACCTATCAAATAGTACCCGCCGTCCCAGGCGGGCCCGAGAACCATCGGCGTCCCCGCATCGAGCGCGATCGCGGCCTCCTCCAGAAAGGAGAGCGGCAGCGTCGGGGTGTCGGCATCGACCAGAGCGACCCAATCGACCGATGGGTCGAGGAAGACCAGGTCGAGCACGGAGAACAGCCGCTGGCCAAGGTCGTCGCCTCGCTGCGCCACGAGCGCAGGCTCCGGGCCAACGAGCGAACGAACGGCTTCCGGCGCGTCTGGCGGCGCGACCGCCACGATGGTGCGGCGACCCATGAGGCCAAGCTGACGGGTCTTGTCGCGCAGAAACCCTTCCGCCAAAATCCGTCGCTGATCTTCCGTCAACACTCCACCGAGGCGCGTTTTGGCCTGCGCACCCGGGCGCTTGGCCATCACGGCCATGACTCCGTTCTTTCGCTCTGTCACGGCTCAGTCCTTTCTCGGGAGGTACACGGTGAGGCCGTTGCGGGTGCCTGCAAAGACAAAACGCTTGGCGAGTGCCTCTTGCACCGACGGCACCGCGTCCTCCGGCGTCGTCGGAGTGCGCATCTCTGGCCGAATCGGTTGGAGGTCGACGAAGCAGGTCGCGCGCGACGCGTCGTCTACCAGCGCCTGCGCAGGAAACAACCCGACATCGACCAGGTGATCGAACTCCAGGGCGTGGACGTGGATGCGTCGGTTGAGCCGCCACTCGACGCCCGGCCTGTTGCTGAGCGCGAAGCCGCCGGAACGCGTGCCGCACACCGCGACCAGCGAATCGAGCTCGCGGTCTTGAATGCCCGAGAATCGAAACAGTGCGAACGAGTCGAAAATCGCGACCGGCGCCGACCAAGCGACTTGAAGACCTACCGCCACCGGGGCGGCAAACGTCCACCAAGAAACGTGCGACATTGCCCGGGGCGCGTAGGCGGCAATCGCGAGCACCGAGATGGCCAATGGCTCCATCATGTAGTTGAGAGCAGCCCCGCTTTTTCCCATTCCCACCATAGCGACGAGAAGACTGCCGGAGAATGCAGCAGCCAGCAGCGTCACATCGAGGCGTCGGCGCGCCCACCACATCGACAGTGCGCAGAAGACCAGCGGCAGCGCCACGAAAGGAACACGATGAACGAGCGCGTCGACCAGTTGATGCGCGTGAAACGAGAGCAGCAGCGCCATACGGTAGTGCTCAATCCACACGCCGTGACTCACCACCTGAAGCCCGAGCGCGAAGGCGCCCACGACAGCCAGCGCCGGCGCGAAAAGCTCGGCAACGCGGCGGCCACGCTCCCCCGGTCGCGCCGCCAGCACCTGGTGCACCAACACGCCGGCAAACAGGCCCCAAACGCTCGGCTTCACGCAAAAAGCGAGCGCAAAACAAGCGGAATGCGCCGGCCCTACACGGCCACGTTTCAATGCGCTGCGAAGAGAAAGCGTCGACAGTGCTACCGCGAACACATCGGGGCGCGCCGCGAACGCGAGCTCCGTGAGGCGAAACGCCGCGACCACCAGGCACGCCACGACGAGCGCGGCAGGGACGAAGCCAAGGGTCTCCTCGGTCGCGCGCGACGTCGACGGGCGCGTTGTCCGAGCCAGCAGGCCCAAGACCCCTACCCACGTGACACCGCAGAGAGCTCGCATCGCGGTGAGCCCGCCCGGAAAGTAGGCAAGCAGCGCTGAAAACGGCAACGCGTACCCCACGTACCATCGGCTCGGAGGAGCACCATATTCTTGGGCGCCCACCAAAGGGTCGACGTACAGAGGCGCGCCTTCGGTTACCCGACGAGCGCACATCAGCAAGAAGGCTTCAACGTAGTCAGGAATTCGCGTGGGCGACGAGACGAGCAGCGCAGCCGTGGTGAACAGCGCAACAAGGAGCGCGCACAGCGCCGTGAGCGCCCACACGCGCATCGCCCACTTCGCAGCCGCGCGTGGCGGCAGAGCCGCGCGACGGTTGCCGGTGTGGCTCAAAGCGAACCGGCTCCGCCAGGCAAATCGTGGTGGCACGCGTTGCAGCTACCGTGGGGCGCGCTTTCCATCTGGCGCACCGAACCGTCGAGGTTCACGACGCGGACGCGGAACGGCGGCGTCAAAAGGTGGTGCCGGAAGAAATTTCGATGAGCGTTGGGGTACATGACCGCATGATTCCCATCGTCGTCGTCGATCTCGACCCGCGCGACCCGCGGGTCCCGAGCGGTTCCTGCGACGCGAAACTGGGTGTGGCAGGCAAAGCAGTTGGTACCGGGGCGCTCGTCGTTGACGTCGCCGTCGCGAAAGCCACCTTCTCCCGGGCTGGGTACCGCGGCGCTGCACGCCAAGACGGCGCATAGCGCGGCGACGGAGGAATGAGCTGGTGAGGGAAGGTGCATGGCAGAGGCCCGCGGCGGGCGCGGGAGGTACGCGTTACGACCGCATTCGTTTCAACATTTTCGAAGCAATTTCTGGGAACAAAAGAACTCGACTGCGGCGTGGCGATGGTACTGTGTCTTCCACGATGCGCCAGGTCCTCGCGATACTCTCGGTGAGTGCTCTTCTACTCGCTGCTTGCTACCGGAGCGGTGAGTCCACGTGCAACCAGGAAAACGAGCCGCTGGCGCCGCTCCGCGGTATCACCGTGAACGGGCGGACCAACGAGCCCCTGGCAAACGTTCACGTCTTCGTCGAGCTGTGCGGTCGCTACACCGAGAACCCGAATCCGGGCAAGGGGCACCCCAACTACCGCTATGGCGGCGTGACCGACAAGGATGGGCGCTTCGAGATCATGGTTCCTCGGGGACCTGTAGGCCTACACACCTTCAAGCCGTACTTCCAATATGGCACGGAGCCGCTGGAGGACTCGACCACTGAAGTGCGTGTCGGGATGTCGCCCAATGGCGACCGACCCGATCCTGTGGTCACCCCGGGCACCACCCCGGCTTGCGCAAAGCTGGCAGAGAAGTGCGGCGCTTGCATCGTAGGCAGTAAGGAGCAGGCGACGTGCAACGCGGCCGTTGCACGCGGCGACGCTGCAGCCTGCGATGCCGCGGGTTCCGACCCGACGTTGACGGCCTGCACCGGGCGGACGCCGACGGTACGTCCAGTGCTCACCGGCCTTTCGGTGAGCTCGACCAAGGTTCGACCAGGGGAGCCGCTTCGCTTCTCGCTCAATGCGAAATCGGACGCGAAAGATCCCCTGTCGGAAGAAGTTCTGCTGCTGCAACCCGAGACGAACGTGGCCCGCGCTTTCGATCCGCCGGTCCGTGGCGCGCAAGCCATCGGCTTTGCGAATGGCCTCTGGAAGGTGACTCTCCCCGCGCCCACAAAGGCCGGTGTGTATCGCTACTACGCGTCGGTCTCCAGCGAGGGGTGCGTCACCGGCGTCGGCGAGCCCATGCTCGATGGCAACAAAGCTCCGTTGCTCGACCGCGATCGCACCCCCATGCGAGAGCAGCCCTACGTGAGCGTTACCGTTGAATGAGCGACTCGGTGTCAAGCGTAGCTACGCCTGAAAAGGTCGTCGCGGTGATTCCTGCTTTGAACGAGGCTGCATGCATCGGCGGCGTGGTGCGCGGCGTGCTGCCTTATGTGGACCACGTGGTGGTGGTCGACAATGGCAGCTCCGACGAAACCAGCGCCGTGGCAAAAGAGGCTTCCGCCATCGTGGTTCGCCAGCCCGAGCGCGGCTACGGCGCCGCATGCCTGGCCGGCGTCGAGCAAGCGCGCTCGCTGGGGGCCGACATCGTGCTGTTCATGGACGGCGATGGGAGCGACGATCCGGCCGACGCGCCGCGGCTGCTCCACGAGCTTCGTGTCACCGGGGCTGGGTTGGTGCTGGGCGTTCGCGACAAAGCGCAAAGGGAGCCGGGCGCCATGACGCCGGTGCAGGCCTTTGGAAATTGGTTTGCTCCTTGGCTGCTGCGCCACCTGGGGCGAGCCGAATGTAGCGACTTGCCACCGTTCAAAGCCGTGCGCATGCCCACCCTGACTGCGCTGAACGTGAGCGATAGGCGGCACGGATTCACGGTGGAGCTTCTGCTTCGCGCGCATTCCCAGAACGTCCGCGTGCGCGAGGTCTTGGTGAAGTCTCGTGCCCGTCGTGGTGGGGAGTCGAAGGTTTCCGGAACGGTGGTCGGCAGCGCGCGTGCGGCGGTGAAGATTCTCTACACCGTGGGAAAACACGTGACACAGGTGCGTCTGGCTGAATGGAGGAACGGTTGAAGAGGATACTTCTTGGGGCGCTATTGGCCCTCACGTTCATGTTGGTGACGCTCGCGCCCCGGAGCGCGGCTGCGTACCCATGGATGATTCGTCACGAATACGCCAACTGTGCGACCTGCCATGCCGATCCCTCGGGCGGCGGGCTACTCACCGACTACGGACGCGCGCAGGGCGAAATTCTGATGCGCACGCCCTTCTTTCGAAAGGCCGACGACGAGCCCGGTAAAGCCGCAGACTTCCTGTTCGGCGCCTTCAAGGTCCCGGCGCCGCTGCTGCTCGGAGGCGACTTCCGCACCCTGTTCTTGCGGGTTATGCCGGCCGGCTCCGAGGCCACCAACGACTTCTTCCTGATGCAGGCGGATCTCCAAGCGCAACTAACCATCGGCCGCTTCAGAACCAACGCGAGCGTTGGCTTCGGCCGGCGAGGTGCAGAGGGCGCGCGCATCACCCGCTTCGACGAGAACAACCTGGTCTCACGGGTTCATTGGATTGGCTACGACATCGGTGAGGAGAAGCAATTTCTCCTACGCGGCGGTCGCATGAACCTTCCGTTCGGCCTCCGTTCGATCGAGCACACCCTGTGGACACGGTCGGAGACACGCACCGACATCAATGCTGCCCAGCAATACGGAGTCGCACTCGCCTACAATAAGGGCGACGTACGCGCAGAGTTGATGGGCATCGTGGGCAACTTTGCGGTGGCTCCCGATGCATTTCGATCGCGAGGGTATGCGGGCTACGCCGAGTACACCCTCAAGCCAACGCTTGCGGTGGGCGTGTCGTCGATGGTGACGCGAGCTGAGCTGGATACAGCCCTTCTCACACCAGCCTGGCGTCATGCACACGGCGTCTTTGCGCGATACAGCCCCGAAAAGTTCGTGGTTCTCTCCGGGGAGGCAAACCTTTTGCACACCTCCCAGCGGGCGCCGGGAACAACCTACTTTGGCGCTGCGTCTCAGTTCACTGCCGACTTCGAAGTCGTTCAAGGGCTTCACCTGGCAACCACCCTCGAGCTCGCAAACAGAGGGTTCGACAACGCGAGCACCGCCGTGAGCACCTGGGCTACGGCCTGGTGGTTCTTCGCGCCCCATGCCGACATCCGGCTCGACGCCATATTCCAGAATGGCAGGCCGTCGTTTCAGAACCTCCCCAGCGGGGCGTTTCGAACGTTGCTTCTCCAAGCCCACTTCTACCTGTAGCGCGCGAGAGTCATGCACAGCCCCACTCAGCTTTTCCAGCTCGTCGTTCCGCGCCGCCCCACCGTTCTCCGCAGCTTGCGCATCAGCCTTCTCACGCTGGGGCTTGTCTTCGTTGGCCAGCCGGCGTGGGCTACGCCAACCTTTCCGTCCGTGATCCGCGAAACGCTGGGCGCGTCGGCGGAGCCCGCGTGCCAGGTGTGCCACAACGGCCCCACGCGCATCGGCACGGTCACACGTGCGTTCGGCCTGGCGATGCGGGCCAGAGGGTTGGTCCTCTACAACGAGGCGAGCCTGCGGTCGGCGTTGGCGAAGATGCGCAGCGACGGCGTCGACAGCAACGGCGATGGAGTCCTCGACGTCGACGCGTTGAAGGCGGGTATGGACCCCAACGGCGAAGTCGTGGCGGGCGAGATCGGAGACCTCACGCCACGACCCGAGTTCGGATGCGTGGGAAGCGTCGCGGGCACCGAGCCGGGCAGTCTTCTTTCGGTATTCGCCGTGTTGGGCTTCTTGGCATTGCGCCGACGTCGCTAGCTCTACTGCGAGAGGTGCGCGTCAGATTCGCATGTATGTTGTGGTCGCACCGCGGCAGCGGGACAGAAGCGGCGAGACCGCCGGAGTTCGTGGAAGGCCAGGGCATTGCTCGAGGCCTCGCAGGAATGCTAGTCGCGAGCTACCAGAGGAGCCCTTTTGCGCGGAGCTCGGCGTTGGCTTCTTCGGTGCGGTCGGTGGGGTTCTCGGTTTTGGCCCAATCGAGGAGCTCACCGATGCCGTCGCGAAATGCAATCTTCGCTTCCCATCCGAGCTCGGCCTTTGCGCGCGACACGTCGGCGAAGCAGTGACGAATATCGCCTTCGCGGAATTGTCTGGTTATCTGCGGAGCAAGGCGCGGGTCGAGGTGGTCGCTGATGGTCTTGGCGATGTGCGCGATGGGCTGGGAGCGCCCGGTCCCGATGTTGAACGGCTGGTAGAGCGCAGATGCGGGCGCCTGCGCGGCTGCCAAGTTTGCGGCAACCACATCGCTCACGTGGGTAAAATCGCGAAGTTGCTGCCCGTCTTCGAACACCAGCGGGGGGTTCCCGTTTCGGATTCGAGAGGCCATGATCGCAGCAACACCAGTATAGGGATTCGACAGCGCCTGGCGTGAACCGTAGGTATTGAGATACCGCAGGGCCACGGTGGGCAAGCGATGGACGCGGCCGAGCACCAGGGAAAGCTCTTCCTGCGCGCGCTTCGAGGTACCGTACGTA
>JBBQWQ010000068.1:0-39779 GCA_038210445.1 Polyangiales bacterium | reverse complement strand
GACCTCACGGCTCACCGGCGGCTCCTTGAGCTTCAACGGGGCCGCCGATGTTCTCGGCGGAGTGGCATGTGGATCCACCGGACCGTGGATCCGATGGCTTCGCTTCAACGGGGCCGCCGATGTTCTCGGCGGAGTGGAGGTCGAGCAGGAAACCAATGATTCCGAATACCCTGCCTGCATATTGCGAGCACCTCGATTCATACCACAGCGGGCCAGCGTGCGCTCGCGGAACGCTGGCCCAAGGTTCATGAATTTCAAGGACCTAGGGGCTGCGAGCGCTGCCCGGAGAATCCGCGCTACTTCACCGCTCGCGTGGCGGCGCGAACCAATGCGTCGAGGTCCTGCGCGCCGATGTGCACGCGCGCGCCCCAAGCCTTCCTCACCTCCTCGGCCTCCACGCGCACTTCGAAACCGTGGGCGCGCAGCGAGGCCTGGGCCGCGCGCGCGGCTCTGCGGGCGTCCCGCTCGGCGTCGGTGACTTTGCGGGCTTTGTCGCGCAGCGCCTTGGCCTCCGTCGCCACGGTTCTCGAAGAGACGGCAGCCACTGCCCGCCTGCGCCCCTTCGTGCGCACCCCCTCGACCAGTACGCTTGCCACCGAGTCCACATCCGGAGTTGCACGCGTGTACTGCAGCAACGCGTAGGCCTTTTCGGGTCCCAGGTCGAGGGCCTGCTTGCGCGGCATGGCGCGCGCAATGCTAACCAGCTTCGAGGCCTGGGTGCGGCCCAAAACGTTGCGCTTTTCCAGCAGCTCACCAAACGAGCGATGCCCGAGCGCCACATACAGCTTCCTGTCGAGAATTTCTCGAAGCGCCTCCCCGATGTCGTAGAAGTCCTCGGCGATGCGCCCCTTGCGCCTGCTGATGAGCTCGAGCAATGCTTCGGCGCGCTTGGTGGCAGCGGACGCCGCAGACGTTCCCTTGGCAACTACGAGCGCGGTCGACTTGGCTTTCATCGTGTTTTCCGTGTTCAGTCACTGGACGGCCGTGTTCAGTCACTGGACACGCGTGTTCAGGCGCCTGAACATCAGACGATGATCGCACACCTTTCAGGTTCCGTGTAGGGCTTACCGATGGCCGAAATGGCGGTCGCTCCTCGCCCGTCTACTGGGCCGATGTCGATGAACAGAACCTGGTCCTCGGCGTGGTGGATGGTTGTCGCCAGTCGAGCGCGCATCTCCACGAATTCACGGGGCGAAAGCTCGCAGCGAAATACCGAGAGCTGGATGTGCTCGCCGTATCCCCGCATCAGCTTGAAGACTTGTCGCAGCCGCTTGGGGCACGATACATCGTAGCTCACGACGAATGCCTGGCGCACGGATCACCTCGTCCGGAAGCTGGGGTACTCGTCGGCCTCGCCCAGGAGAACGCGTCCGAAGAGACGAGCCTGCACCTCGAGCACGCGCCGGTAGCTGATGCGATAGTCGAACACCGGGTGCGTCACCAGTTGGTCCATTCGCCGCTCGTACGCCAGAAGGAACTTCTTGCGGCCACTCGGCGAAAGCGCAGCACTGTCACGGCGAATGACGAAGTCGGCAGCGTCGAGCACACCGTTGTTCAGGGCGGAGAGCACCACCGAGTCGGCGATGATGGGGCGAAACTCCTCCATCAGGTCGAGCGCAAGGGCAGCACGCCCGAAGCGCGGTTGATGATAGACGCCGAGCATCGGCTCGAGTCCAGCCAGGGTCACCGCCACCGTGAGGTCCTTGGTGAGCAGCGAGTAGGCGAACGAGAGCAGCGCGTTCACCGGGTCTCGCGGTGGACGCCGGTTCCGACCCTCGGCGTCGAACCGGGCGCCGAGCTCCGGCGCAGACTTGAGCATGCCGGTGAACGCTCCGAAGTACACCCGCGCAGCGGTGCCCTCGAGCCCGAGCAGCGACTCGATGGCTTCGCAGCCCTCCGCCTTCTTTGCCAGCTGTTCAAGCTCCGACAGCACCACCGGCGAGGCTCCCGCGTCGTTTCGCCGAAGCAGCGTTCGGCAGTTGCGCACCTTGGAAGCGACGAGGCGCCGAGCCATGTTCACGCAGAAGGCAGGATCCGATAGCTTCGCGTGCTGCGCCATTCGCAGCTCGATGTTCTTGCTGGGCAGACCCACCAGCATGCCGGCGAACCAGCCGCCGAAGGAGAACATTGCCGTGGGAATGCCATGCTCCAGCAGGGTTCGCGCCGCCTGCGACGACAGCTGCACGTTTCCGTAGAGACTCACCGACGACGTGTTGCTCAGGCGGGCGCGGACCTTTTCGTCCTTGGTCACGATTTCGAGCTCGTCACCCACGACGCCAATCCGCGCCCCGTGCGCCTGAACGTGTACTGGCAGCTTGTCGTCGCGGGCCGGGACGAGCCGGCGCACCCGGGCGTCTTCATGATGCTCCCGGAGGAGCCGCGTCTCGTCGGGTAGGCAGATTCCCGAGAGCGAACAGCCGCCGCACTTCGGGTCCGCGACGAGCGGCGGGGGCATCTCCCCGAGTGACACCAGCTCTCGGGCCCGCGCCACAGCGGTGCGTACGATCCGTTCGAGATTCTCGTCCACGACGATCGGCACCCGCCGTTTGCTGCCGGCAAAGTAGATGGCGCCGCTCGGCACCCGGTAGCCGTGGTCTCGCAGGAGCATGACCTGCGCCGCCACCTGCGCGCGCTCCGGCAGATACGCGCCCTCCGGAAGGTCGGGCGCGTGCCCGCGCTTGTACTCGATGGGCAACACCTCTCCCGACGACGACTCTGCCACGAAGTCGATCTTCGACGTGATACCCAGGCGCTCCGACGTCAGCCACACGCTCGTGGCTTGCTGAAGCGCTTGCCCCTCGCGGTCCTCCTCTGCCACCGCTGGCAAGTCGCCCTTCGTCCCATCGGTACGCGCGTGAACCGCGTGCCCATCCGCGGTGAACGCGTTGTCGGCCCACTCGCCTTGCGCCCATTCCAAGTAGAGCAGGCGCTCGCAGAACAGCACCTCGTTGATCATCCGCGCCGGCACGATCGCCGGCGCCTCCCGCGCGCGGAGCGAGAGCGGCAGCGCCTTCGCGCGCGGCGGGGATTCCTCGGCATCTGCCGGTCGAGCGTCAGCCGGCGCGTCCGGTCGGTTGGTGCTCATCCTTCCTCGCTCGGCTCAAGAAGCCCAAGGCCAAAGTGGCTCCCGTAGCCGATGGCGACCGGGCCCCGAATCGCCTCCGAGAACTCGATCCGCAGGCAAAGCCCGATGTTCATCGGCGGAGGGCGGCTCATCCGCGCGCGGTCGTACTTGCGAAACACCGGAGACGGGCGCCGGAAATGAGGGCCATCTGCGAAGGCCAGGTCGGTGGCCCGCTTTCCTCCAAGCGCAGCGTCAGCCGGAAGAAAGGCGTGGTCGCCGTCGCACTTGACCTCCACCCGCAATGCCTTGGGGTATCCCCGCTGCGCGAGCTCTCGCTCCACCTGACCGAGCAGTGCATCCGCTCCCCTCGGTTTCAAGAATCGCGCGGGTACGAATGGCATTGCGCTCGTGAAGGTGGTGCAAGGTCGCAGGCTCTGCAGCTCCCTTCCGAACGACTCGATACTTCCCAGACCCGCAAGCGCGACGAACAGATCAGGAATGTCCTTCGCATAGGCCTTCCGAATGGCAAACAGCGCAGCGACGGCACGCTCGTCTAGGCCCATGGGGCAGTGAACCAAAACATGGTCCATGCGGTCGAGCCTGCGCCCCAACGTCAGCGGAAACAGGCTTGCATGCCGGTGACCGCTGCCTTCGGTTGCTTCGACCTTTCCCGTGAAGCATGCACTCGGCTGGTCGTCGGGCTTCGCGGATTCCTTCACCAACGCCTTGTGAAGGAGCTCGAGAAATCGCAGCGCGCGTTGCCTCGACGGAAAGACTTCAGCATTCTTCGTATCGGAGGAGAGCGCGAGGAGCGCCGTGGTCGGCCTCTCCTTGGTCGTTCGCACCGGGGTGGTAGTGAGCCGCGGCGCCGTCGCATCCACGGCTCTATAGTACGCCACCCAGCGGGTGCCAGGCGGTTGGCTCCACCCTTCGCGCCGCATGTTTCCTGTTTCCTGCAAGAGGGCATCCACGACGTTCGCGGGAAGATCGGCCTCGATTCGATCAAGGTCCTTCTTGCCGAGCGCCTTGAAGGGCTTGCCCTTCACGTCCGCCTTCTTACGCTCGTCGCGCTCGCTTCGCTCTCTGCGCTGCGCAACGACGCCCGCCCGCCAAGTCGCGTAAGCAACGCTTGTTTCCGGGGCCAGGACTTCCACGCGTTCGCACCTTCCGTCCGAAGGCTTCTCCTCGGGTAGCATCCACACCAGCCCTTCGGGAGTGTCGTTCAACAACTCGGCCTCGACCCACGCCTCCGCCCGTCCGAGGTAGGGCTGTGCGCGCAGCAACTTGTCGAGCAGCGCGCGGCAAGCGTCCGGCAGCCCCGTTGGGAAGCGCACGAAGAGGGTGCTCTCCGTGGGGAAACGGAGGAACGCGTCGATCACCTTGGTGGTGTTCCCTTTGAAAGGCGGCATGTAGTGGCGGGTGTGCCCGGCGGCCGCCGCCTGCCCCGGCTGACCGCGCTCGCGGGCCTGAGCCCGCGGCATGTAGTGGCGGGTGTGCCCGGCGGCCGCCGCGGGTAGAATGTACGCTGGAGGTGCAACCGACAGCAGCTCGAGCATCTCGCGCGCTGCCCCCTCGACGCGCTCCCATCCGAGCCGCGTGAACCCGGTTGCGACGAGCGCACGCAGAATGCGAAATGGACTGGGCGGCCACTCCACCAGTCCCTCGTTCACGTGGGCGCCCCATGGCGTGGCATGGTAGCGGCCGCCCGTGAATCGGTAGGCTGCAACCACCGAAGGAGCGTTGTCGGTTCCGGTGCTCACGCCTTGAACTCCACAGTGGTCACCCCTTTGTCGCCGGCAAACTTCGGTGCGCACGCAGTAATCGCTGCAGGCAGGTCGGCCCGGAGGTCGGTGAGCGAGGGCAGCGCGAAGCCGCTTGGGCGGCGGGCAACGATGGGCGCGTCGCCTGCGACCTCGAAGTCGCAGGCCGTGCGGAGCCGAAGGCGTCCGTCGAGAAGCTTGCGGATCTTGTAGAGGGCAAGAATGACCAGCAGCCGCTCTCCCTCGTTGCCAACGCCGAACGCGCGAATCTCCTCCAGGTCGAGGTTGAAGTAGGCGACGATTCGACGAGCGGTGTACTCGTCCCGCTGGAAGGGTACGTTGCCAAATCCGTCTTCCGCCTTTCCACTGGGATTGACGTGGTCGTTCTTCACGCCGCCGGAAGCCGCAACCTTTACATCCTCAGCCTCGATGAATGCACTCAGCGCTCGCTCCAGCCGAAGCCTGCCACCGACGAGCTCTTTCTTTGCAAGAAAGACCCCGTGGAGAAGTGCGTTCGCATCGTACTTGAATATAATGTTGGCGAGCTTGGCCCGCGAGATTGCGCCGTTCTCAAGCTCCTTCGTCTGCTTCTGGAGCTCCTCGAAGAACTTCTTGTCCTTGCTTTCCAGGATGTACGGAGAGTTGAGGCGATGAGCCTCGGTGAGGGAGCTCGTCAGGTACTTTCCGGCCTGCTCGACGCGTACGTAGGAGAGGCCCACGAGCTCCGGTGCCACGGTGCTCTCCACCGCGTCCCAGCATACCGTCTCCAACCGATTGGCCATGCTCTGGGCGCTCTCCACCAGCAGGCGCGACCCATCCGCGGTTTCGTAGGTCGCCGCCCCAAGGTCGGGAAATCCGGTTGGCTGGAAGCGCAGCCCTTGGACGGGCTTCAGGTCGACCTCGAACAAGAGGCGGGTCGGTCGCGTGTCACCGGACAAAAGCGCAGACGTATCAACTTTCATTGGAGCTCTCCTCAGCAAACGGTTTCGTTACACACGTAAGCAGTCGAACGTAGTCACGTTGATGCAGCGGAATGGCGACCGACGCAGCAAGTCTCCGCGCGAACCCTTCATCGCCCACGACATGGCGCAGCTTCGGGCGTAGGCCTGCCGCGCCGAGCCGGGCCAGGAGCAGCCGGGTCGCGCTCCCGAGGTCCCCCCCTGCCAGGGCACGAAGCGGTGTCGCATCCAGTCGGGGCCGCAGAGGCCGGATAGGGTAGGGAAGGTAGGCCAGGCGCACCATTGCAACGATCGGGTTCGGCGGCCCTCCGCGTTCGGGCGTGACGCCGTGCACCTTGGCCCAATCTAGCGCGAAGAGCCCGCGTGCAAGTCGCGCGATGCGCGCGTCGTCGGTAGCGCCTGCGACGAAGGCGTCTAGGTCGTCGAGCGACGCGAACTGTCGTCCGTCGAGCGGCATCGCGCCGGTTCCTTCCGCTGTTCCATCCACCACCCTCCGCTGCGCCACCGCGATCAGATCGTCGACGAGGTTTCTGTGCTGCCATACGATGCTGGGTGACATCGCCAGCGACTCTGCGGTCGTTGCAAAGGTCTCGAACTTTGGAGCTTGCAACGGAATGGCGTTGGTCCGGATAGGGCCCAGGTCGCGGTGCCCCTGGGAAGCGATCGCGCGAGCGATGCGCACCTCGGGTGATCCGTCATCAATTTGGTCTAGCCAACCGGGCGAAAGCTTCTTCAGTGGCCGTAGGTTGAAGCCCTTCGTACTTTTGGGGTGAGCGAGGAAGCCATGCTCGACATCGCCCAGAACGCAGACGAGCTCGGCCCACGTCTCCCGGGTGGCAGAGGGCAGGCTTGCTGCGTAGATCGCTTTCTCCAGCGAGCGTGCCGAACGAGCGAGCGAAAGAGGCGCTCCTTTCTGGTCTCCCGCGCGCGCAAGCGAGCGAAGGAACCCGTCGACCTCGTCCAACAGCCGCACCTCGGGCCTCAGGCGAACATCAAGTTGGCCGACCGGGACCGCGAGATTCGAGAGGCCATTTCGCTCGAAGTAGCCGAAGCGGACGAAGGAGGAGACTCCGCGCGCGACCCCAAGGCTCGCGAGGGCACGAGTGGCTTCGAGCGTGCCGCGGGCGGGCTGATGGCCGCCTTGTAGCCGGCCTTCGTCGAACAGAGCGCTTACCTCGGGGAGTGAGGCTGCGTTCTTCCATATCGGCATCCACTGCTCGCCTCGAGACGAGGCATCTGCTGGCGAAGCGCTTGCGTAGCCTGTGCCCTGTGACCGGATGGCAAATGGCGCGGCCGCCTGGACTGTCGCCCCCGTGTCCAGTTGTCGCATGGACGCGACGCGGAGGACGAGCGAACCCTCGAGCATGAGAACGAAGTCCCACATGTTCATCAAGCCGTCCGCATCGAACCCCGACGTCGCGTTCGCGCCGCCGGTCGCGCCGGGGTAGAACTGGCCGATGGGATTCTTCTCCAACACGGCCGCGGGCGCGCGAAAGAGAGAGAGCCTCAACATCTCGTCGTTCGAACCACGTGGTTCTCCGGTAGTGGGGTCGAAGAGCGACACGAGTCGCTGCATGTAGTTGTTCGTAAAGTCTAACCGACCGTCGTTGCCGCCCGTGCCAAGCAGGGCCGGGAACCGAGGCTCGCCCGCGCCGTCGAGGGAGAAGGCTGCGCGAAGCCAGGAATAGCTAGCTGCTCCCCACTTGCGGAGGCACTCGCGCAACATCAGTGCCTTTTCTTCGCCGGCGGGCCTCTCGGCTCGCCCTGCGACAATCGACTTCGCCTCCGCGATCGCGCGACGATACGCCTGAAAACGCGGAGCGTCCGAGACCTCGAGCGCAGCGAAACCGTCCTTGTTGTCGCCTGCGTAGAATCCACTGCCGCCGTTCCACGGGCTGAGCAGCGGAGTCGGCCGGTAGTCTCGAAGGAAAAAGCCAACCAGCTCGTCGGCTGACAATCGAGTGACGAGGGCGAACGCGCCGTCCTTCCAAGCGCCGCGAACGGATTCGTCGACCTGCGTTGCGACCAGGCGCAGCACGCCGAGCGCCTTGAGGTAGTGGGCAAGCGGAGTTGGCGCGCATCCGCGCAACAGGTGAACGTGGCTTTGGTTCATGGGGTCTCCTGAGCGGGCAGCCGCGACGCTCGCCAGTCTGCGACGCGCAAGACCGCTTCCATCAGCGCGAGTGTGAATGGACCCAGGCGGGCGACGAGTCTCTGGCAGCGATCGGTCCACGATGCGCCGTAGAGCCCGCCCAGGCCCATGGCCGCTGGCGCAAGCGATAGCTTGAGGGCGGGGAGCGCAGTCGCTGCGCCCCGTGCGTCGGGCAGGTCCAGCGCAGGTACCTCGTCGGTGGTTTCTACAATGCCGTGGATTGCCCCCAGCCCCGCTCCGATGTCCTGCGGCGTGCTCGCCCATCTTCCGCGCACTTTTCCGTGATGCGCGCACACCAGGTACGCCACCAGGTCAAACTCGTCCGCGGTCAGGCTTGCGAGCTCGTCGGCCAGCGGATGGGCCTCGAGTCGCGTCTCATCGGCAACGGGAACGACGACTACTTCGAGCAATGCGAGCACCTCCCTGTGCGGCCCAAGCAGGGCCGCGTGGAATGGGTCCTTTCTCCGAAGGACCTCGAACATCATGAGCGTGCTGGCGAGCTCATGGCGGAACCCCGGCCGATCGCCGTATGGGGGTCTGGCGAAGGCCGCCGATGGAGCCTTTGCGAGGTCGTGCCGATTGCCGAACAGTGAGGACTCGGCGCGGGCCGCGCTGCGAATTGCTTGCTGAAACGTCGGGTGCGCCTTGCCGGCGTCGTGCCACCGCGCTGCAAGCTGGAGAAGTTCGCTCAGACGTTGCGACAATCCGAGACTCTTGCCGAGGCGCTGCGCTTCCAGCGCAGCCTCGTGCCCATGCGCGCGAATGGTCTTGTACCCGTTTGCCAGAGAGAGAGCGTCGCCATCGTTCTCTAGACTGGCTTCGAGCATGCCGTGTTCCAGCTCCTTTGGCGGGGTGCCAATGGCGGACACCGGCGCCCTGCTACTTGGCTCCCAGCCAGTCTCCCGGCTGTAGCCACCTGCAGAGGCGTCGAGGAGAACGGTCATGCCCGGCACGATGCGGTCGGCTGGCCGCCTTGCCCACGCGCCCGTGAGGAAGTCGAAAACGTAGCCGTGCTTGTCTCCCTTTAGAAAGTCGCGAATCTGGGAGATGCCGACCGGGCACAGTTCATCCCGACTTGGCCATTCAAGCTTCGCGAGCGTCTTCTCTCCACTCTCGAGGGCGCGCCAGAAAACCGTCACATCGCGATCTTCGCCAGACCGGATGTACCTCCCCACGTCGAGGTCCGCACCGGAGAGATCTGCCGAGGTGTCGAACAGCTCGTCGAAGTCGGGTCGCCGGAGCACGTGGGCTGGTTCGTAAGGGTATAGCGCAGTGATGCGCTCGGGCGCCTCACTGGCGAGTCGCTCTTCAAACTGCTCCAGCGAGAGCGGACCCACGTCTGCCGCGCCCGCCGCCAGGTCGTCAAGCGCGGCGCTTGCGCTGGCGAGCGTGGCGATCTCGTACGGTCTGGCCTCGGGCGCTTTGCTGGGAACGGCCCCGACGACGAACACGCGACCGGACTCTCCGTGGTACCGGGCGGAGCGCCCGAAACGCTGAACCAAGGACGACCACGGTGCGAGGTCGGTGACGAGCACGCTCGCCGAGATGTCGACGCCCGCCTCCACAACCTGCGTCGCCACAATGATGCGGCCCGCTTCAGGAGGGGCCACCTTCTTCCTCAAGAATCCGCCGGGTCCGTCTGCACTCCAACCCCGCCGCTCGGAGCCGCGGAACCGAGAGTGCACAACGCGAACTTCAGGGGAGGCTGCGTTCTTGTCCTTCTTTTTTCGAAGCGTCTCCAGCTCCTCGGCCACCTTCTTGGCTCGCTCTACGGTATTCACGATGACGAGGGTGACCGTGCCGGGACCATGTTCAGCCCGGACGAGCGACGCAACCTCGCCCGGCGTCGTCAGGTCCTTCCGAACCATGAGCGTCTTGCGAACGGCCCAGAGGCCGCCGTTCCGCTCCGTCGGAGCAATTGCCATCTGCGGGACCGACGGAAGGTGGTCCGCGAAGTCGATGCTTTGGAGCCAGGACGGCTGGAGCGTGGCACTCATCCACCAGGTCGCGGTGGGCCGAATACTCGGGCGGCCCGCACCAGCCTCAGCGCGTCGAAATGCGGCGAGCTGCGTAGTTGTCGCGAGCCCGGTGTCCATGAGCTGAACTTCGTCGGTGACCCAGAGGGCATCGCTGTGAAGTGCGCCAAACTCCATCGGCCATAGCCCTCGCGCAGACGCGTAGCCACGGTTCAGGGCACGAGACAGCAACATGTCTTGAGTGCCAACCACGATCGCCGGCTTCTCGATATCCTCGAACCAGCTTCGCGCAGCTTCGCGACCACCAAGGAGCACGACGACGGGCACGTCGAGGCCGGCCTTCTTGACCCACTCCTGGAGCACGCGCTCGGTCTGCTCGACCAGGACGCGCATTGGCAGGCAGAACACAAGTCGCCGCGGCCAGGCGTCGTCTGCGCGCACGCAGCGGTTGAAGAGCCACGCGAGCGCCGTCCCGGCTGTCTTGCCGAAGCCGGTCGGTATCCGTAGCAACCGATCCCCAAAGCTCGGCTCTTCGCCCAGCGCCGCCTGCCACGGATACGGGGCATCGCCCGTGATGTCCCGAAACCAATCTGCATACGTCGTCATGCTGCACTCCCTTGCTCGGCTTCCACCACCGCCAGCACCGCCGCGTCATCATCCAACCCGCCGACCACCAGATCGCTCTCCGCGTCGCTGAGGCACACCAGGTACTCCACAGCAGCGCGCACCTCCGGCGCCTCGGGAGCCTTGTCGAGCAGGCGCATGGCGCGGCCGAACAGATCGCGCACCTGATCGCGGTCGATGGCCCAGCTGTCACTATCCAGCAGATCCGCGTGCCACTGCACCAGCGCTTCGCGGAGCGCAGCGGCGGGCCGCGCGTCGCGGAGGTAGTGGTCGAAGGCAGCGGCGGAGCGCTCGGGTACGCGCATGGCCCACGACTGCGGTTCAACGGGCGCAGCGCGCACGGGAAGGTCGCGTACGACGAAGCCCTGGGCGAGCTTGGCGCCGCACTCCTTCACGAGAAGGGCGAGGCGCTCCTTGGGAATGGGATCGCCGCTCACGGTGGGGACGGCGGCGATGAGCTCGTCGAGCGGCACGCGATCGCGTCCGGCGAGCACTTGCTCCACGGCTTGGCGCTGCGTCCGCGCACGGGTTTCGCCCCATGCCGCGAGGCCGAGGCCGCCGCCTTGCGCCTGGCGGAAGCGGCCGTCGTGCCGCAGCACCGAGCGCGTGAGGCGGATATCCCATGTGCAGGTGGGGTCGGGCTGGGTGCTCACGAAGTCGGCGAGCTCGCGGGCGACGACCCCGCGTTCTCGGCCTTCGAGCCATGCGAAGGCTGCGTCGGCGAAGGCGGTGGTGGCCGCGGCGCCACCCGGAACGTCGCGGGGGGCCAGGCCGACCCGGCCTCCGTCGAGCAGAAGGAAGGGCGCCCGCATGCGCAGCATGTTCCACGCAAGTTCGGCGAAGCCCCGCGTTTCTCGGACGCGCTCTTTAAGTGCATGCTCCGGCAATGGTGCGCCGGCCGCCTGGAGCACTCCCTCGACCACGTCGAGCACGTAGCTGCGGTCGCTCGCGCCCGAGGAGGCGAGGGTAACGACGTTCCGTCCGAGGTAGGCAAGGCCGACCGCGTTCTTGAGCACGGAGCCGAGCGCATGTTGGTTCATCCACTCGGGTAGATCGGCCACGGTGGCGAGGAGAGGAAGCAGCTCGGCGGTGGTCCACTGGCGATCTTCGCCGTGCTCGGCGATGAGCATGGTCACCACCGGGCCCAGGCGCGCACGCCAGGTAAGAAAGTCGGGCACCAGCTCCGGTAGCGTGACCATGCCGCGGTCGACCCACACGACCTCGTCGGGCATGCGGCACCGGCCACCCGCAGCGGCGGCCGCCTGCGACACGTGCACGGGCCGGCCGTGGGCACGCAGGAACGCGATGATCGCGTCGTCG
Organism: Polyangiales bacterium; assembly: GCA_038210445.1. GTDB lineage: Bacteria > Myxococcota_A > Polyangia > Polyangiales > Polyangiaceae > JABFRG01. The sequence goes on along the minus strand of JBBQWQ010000068.1, from coordinate 27,924 downwards.
CGCTTGGTGCCATGGCCCACCACGCGCCCCGCTTCCTCGGTAAATGCGCCGCGCACCAGCTCGAAGAGCACCGTGAGCTCGTCGGTCGTGAGGCGGGCGCCGGCTCGCAGTCGGTCTTCGAGGCCCGCGCGCTCGAGCGGGAATACCAGGCCTTCGCACACCCGCTGCAGCGTGCCGAGCTTTTCCAGGAATACCGACTCTGTGGCCTTGCCGAAGTAGACAGTCCCCTCGTGCTCGAAGGTGTGAATGCCCGACTCGGGCAGCACCGTCGAGAGCAGAAAGGCGAGCGGCGGAAGCTCTTCTTCGACCCGGTTGACCAGGGCTATCCCCTCTTCGCTGATGCGATCGAGCCGTTCGACGAAGGTGGGCGCAATGGCAGCGAACGGGCCTACCAGGCCCAGCACCTCGGCTGCGCCCCGCCGCAGCTCCTCGGCGCCCCGCTGCTCGAGCTGGCGAATGCGCTCGCGCGACACGCCGAGGCTAGTGCCCAGCTCCGCGAGCGTGGGAATTGGGCCCGCCACGCCGGACCGCTGGGTGAGCACCATGCGTTCCCGCATGGGCAGGCCCGCGAGCGCGCGCAGCAAGATGGCTCGCCACTCCGCGGCGCGCACGTCGCGACCTTCCGCGGTCGCGAGACGCGCCAGTGCGGCCGCGCCGTCGCGCAACGTGCTACGGCCCATGTTCGGCGCGCTCCGCAGCTCCGCAGCAGGCACCTGAATCAGCTCTCGCACCGTGCGCAGCCCGCGCGCTTCGGCGAACGACCGCAGCCGCGCGGGCAGGGTGGTGTCATCGAGACTTCGCAGCAGCGCGGCCTCGGGCAGCATCGTGGCCAGCGCCTCCCAAGGCCCCAGCGACGGCGGCCCTCCACCCTCGGAGCCCGGCGCTTCGACTTGGGCGCCGCCGCTGGCCTCTTCCCAGCTCATGCCGAGAAGCGGCTCGATGACCGCGCGCGCGTCGGCAATGCTCTTTCGGCCCAGGTTCCGCTCCATGAGCAGCTCGGCCGGGTGGCGCATCGCCAAGTCGCGCAGCGTGCGCAGCCCTGTGGCCTGTGCGAAGTTTGCCATGCGCGCGGGCAGCAGCAGGCGCTCCACCGGAGTATCGAGAATCATCATTCGGCCTCCCCATTCTTCGTAGCTTCGCCCATCGATCCTCACGACTGGTCTTCTGCGCAGTGCTTGCCAAGCTGGCCAAGGCTGCTTCCGCGAGATCGCGCACCACCGCTCGGAGCTCCGGCGTCTCGGCTGCGACCGCGCCGCCCAGGCCCACCACGAAGCGCGCCACCTGGATGATCGCCGCGGTGTCGCCGTGCACGCGTATGCCGCCAGGGACAGGATCGGCGGCGAGGGGCTGCGGCAAGTTGCCTTGCACCCAGCGGGCTTCGGGCTCACGCACGTGAAACGCAACATGGGTGAGCGCGCCGCCGCTGCGAAAGCCGTTCACGCTGAAGCGCACGGCGTCGTCGAGGTCGGCGTCGGGGCGTCGGCGGTATCCCTCGCCGCCGGCGCTCTCGGCCTGCAGAATGCGGTCGACGCGAAACCACTTCAGCTCGCCGTCGCGATGGCAGGTGGCAAGGAAGCGGGCGGGGGGACCCACCACGACCCGGTGCGGCGATACCTGTCTTCGCTGCATGCCGCCGCCGCTGGTGGAAAGGTAGTGAACGCTCAGGACCTCGGAGGCGCGGCTGGTGTCTTCGACGATAGAGAGCCAGCGCTCCTCGTGGGGATCGAGCGCCGGGACCAGCACGGCGGGCGGCGGCTCGGTGGCGCGTGGGCGGGCGTGGGCGGTGCCCTGGAGCACGCGCGAGGCGAGGCGGTTGCGGAGCGCGCTCGAAGGGAGTCGTGCGAGGAGACGCAGCAGCTCGGCCACGTCTGCGGCATCCAGGCGTACGCCGCTGGGAATCCAGTTCTTCGGCACACTCCAGTGAACGTGGGGCGGCTCTTCCTCTCGCTCGAGCGGCACGCCGGCTTCGATGAGCTCGTACATTCGCTTCCGTATCGCCGCGACGCCAATGTTCAGTCGCCGCGCGAGAGCTGCCTGCGTCCACGAGTCCTTCTCGATGAACGCCACCACCAGCGCGAGCGCCGTCTCCGTCCCCGACAGTCGCCCCATTGCGATTTACCCCCCCACCATGATCGATGATGCTCGCTCTCTCCCGCGACAGTCGTCAAGAGAATGTTCTGATGGCCAGGCCAGGGCAGGCCAGGGCAGGGCAGGCCAGGCCAGGCCAGGCCAGTGCAGGGCAGGGCATTCGACGCGACGCGGCGCGCACTTTCCGAACCAGAGCCCGGCGCACAAAAAGCAACCGCCGCGGAATCCGGGGGGGCAGACTCTCGCGGCGATCGGCACGGGACTTTCGCCCCGCACTAAAGGCACCCTAGCCGCGGCTCGACGGGCATGCAAGCTTCTCATTTTTGGGGCACCAACCCGCTCGAAGGTGCCGGTTTCGTCCGCATCCGTCCGGGTCGGTCGCGGCACCTGGGCTTTCCGAGCTGGGGGGCCGGGCTGTGGGTGGTGGCGCCGTTTGCGCAAGCAGCGCTAGAATTGGAGCCCATGAAGTCCATCGAGGACGTTGCAAACGAGCTCGCAAACGCTCACCGCGAGGAGGATCCTAAAACGGTCGCGGTCTACCTTGCCGACAGCAGCAGCGAGGTGCGGTTGGTGGAGGTGTCGAGCTCCGTGGGCGACTCCGGAGAGGTCCTGCCGTTTCGCTTCGCTGCCAGCAGGGAGCACGGCGTGCCGTACCCCTCCGTCGTGGTGCTCCTGAGCGAGGCGGACTGGAAGCGCGTCGAAGCCGGCGATCTCGACCTACCCGCAGATTGGGGCGCTCCGAAGGACCTCAGAAAGATCGCGTGAGCGCGCTGTCGCCGAGAGATTGGGCTCTTGCCTACCGTGAGCAGGCTCGCGCCGACCTCAAAGCCGCAATTGCGCTCGGTGCCTCGGAACCGTCGAGCTTCGCCATGCTCATGCAAATGGTGTTCGAAAAGTTCGCGAAGGCCGCGCTTCTTCGTTCCGGCGCTGTGCAGCTCTCCTTCGCCATGCGCTCACACAGAGCGGCGTCGTGCATGGTCGCGACCATGCTCCTGCAGAAAGGGCTGATGGCGCCGATGGGCGGGCCCTACGTCTGATCTTCTGCCCTCCAGGTCGTCGAAGCGCTGGAGCGCGCGCACCCCAGCGTGGCGAACGCGTCCGGAGGGCCGCAGCTTGAGTACCCGTGGCAAGACCAAGGTGTGGTCCAGTGGCCCGCACGACACCTGCCGATTGCGCTGAAGCTAGGCAATCCCAGAAGCAACCTCGCCGCGCACGTCGTCGACTTCGCGCGTCGACTCGACACGCACTGCGACGCGATCTTTCCGTAGGCACGCGACTCCGGCGCCGGGCGGCGGAATCGACGGCGCGCGTGGAACAAAGCGGAGCGCGGCGGCGTCCTGACAAGATGCGAAGTGAAGGCGACCAGGGTCCCATTGCCACTTTGGCGGAGAAGCCGCCGGCCGCGGGCGATGCGGGCTTTCCGGCGCTCCTCGCTGCGAGCGGCGCGCCGCCGGCGCCGCACGCGCCCGTGAATCGGTGGTGGGTGATCCAAGCGATTCCGCCGGAGCGGGTCTTACCCGTGGCGCTCGCCTTGTTCGGCGCAGTGGCGGGGCTCTTTGCGATTCTGGCGGTGGGCGCGTTTCGTCCGGCCGCGCGCGAGGTGTCGCCGCTGGCGCCGCTGCTCACGACGGCGCTCGTGGGCGCCCTGGCCGGGCTCGCGCTGCGCGCGCTGCAGCGCAGCAGCGGCGAGCTGCCCACCGAGGTCGTTGTCGTGCGCACGGGGGCCACCAGCGTTGTCGGCGGCGCGCTGAGTGGCGGTCTGGTCGGGCTGCTTACTTGGGGGCCCGAGGGCGTTCCGCGGTTCGCGCTGGGCGGCGCTCTGGCGGGTCTGCTCTTTCAGCCCGGCTGTCATGCGGTGTTCCGCGCGTCGGTGAAGGCCGCGCGGGCGCGCCATGGCTCGCTGGTGGCCGACGCCGATCGGCGCACCGTGGTCTCTACCCTCATCGCCGGCGCCGCGCTGCTCTCGGTGACGCAGGTGCCGGCGCTGCTTTCGGTGGCGACCTCGACGCGCATGCACCCGCTGGTGCAGGCCAGCGCATCGCTCCTGGTGTGCGTGGCGGCGGTGGTGATCATCGGCCGGCTCCGCAAGGCCGATGCCCGAGGGCGCGCGGCGCTCGACGGCGCGTCGCAGAGCGCCGTGTGGCTCGAGTCGGTCGAAGAGGCGCGCGTGGTTGCGCCCGACGCGGTAGACCTCGGCCTGGGCGAGCAGCACTTCGCCCAGGTCGCCGGGGGCGGGTATCGCAGCGTGGCCGGCGAGATCAAGCTGCGCGGCTCGGTGGCTGACGCCCAGCGCGCCTTCGACGAGTGCGACCGCGCGCGGCACTACGCGCTCCTCTGTGCGGCCGGCGCCTTGGTGCAGGTGGGCGGCGTCATCTTGCTTCGCGCGACCGATCTCTTCCCGGTGGTGGTCCTATGAATTCTACGCCGATGGCCGAGCCTATGCCCCAGCCCACGTCGCTTGTCGCGCGGGGCCGCCGCTACATCAACCAGGGCGGGCCGGTGCAACGCCGCCTCGAGCTTGGCCTGGTGGCCCTCATGAGCGCCACCTTGCTCGCGCTGGGCAATGGCATGTGGCGACCCACGCCGCGCATCGTTGTCCATCGCGATGTGCCCGAGCTGGCCTTGGTGGCCAAGGCGCCGGCGTGTGACGATCCGCAAGAGATGACGAAGCTGGGCGAGTGGCTCGACACGTTCGAGGTGCGCACCGAAACGCGCCGCTTCGGAGCAACCGCCGGCACCGCAGCCGAGCTCGAGGGCTACGCCGCGTGCGTGCGAAAGGCGACCGAGCTTCCCGGCAACACTTCGTTCCTCCAGACCGCAGCGAGCGTCGGGCGCGTTCGCACGGTGACGTGGCTGCTCGGGACGGCCACCTTTCACGAGAGCGATCTCGACCGCGCCGTTCTCGCCGCCGACGCCCACCCGGCGGTTTCGGCGCTTCTTCGGGCCAAAGGAGCCCACTCTCCGACGCTCCCGCAAGCCGCCCAGAGGCACGCCGCGATTGCGCTCCAGGCCGCCCTTGCGCAAGGCAACTACGACCCGTCGGAGCTTTCGCCGGCGCTCGACGTGTTCCTCCAAACCAACGTTGCGTGCGCAACCTGTACCGACGCGAGCTACGCGCAGGAGGAGCTTCGCGCGGTCGGGCTGCTTTTCGCCAAAGGCGCCAAGCTCAGCGGCGTCGGGCTCGCAGCGTTGTGCGCGCGCGGAACGGCGATGACCGACGCGCACCTGGAAACGGCGCTCCGAAGCCACACGCCGGGCGCCATCGAAGGTGCGCTGGGCAACCTCGACGCGAGCGTGCCCGAGGCGGTCGCACGCCGCATCGCCGCCGAGGGCATCGACTGGGGGTACCGCGACGGCGAGGACGACGCCGCGATGCCGCTGGTGCAGGCCGTGAGCACGCGCAACGAGGATCTGGTGCGGCTTTTGGTGGAGCTGGGAGCGCCGGTGGCGCGCGTGTACAAGGACGGCTCGTCGGCGCTGCAGGCCGCGGTCGCGTGCAGCGACGGCGAGACCGGCTGCGGTCGCATCACCGAGCTGTTGCTCGCCCACGGGGCCGATGCCAATCGCCGTTTTCCCGATGGCGTGACGCCGCTCTTCGCCGCCGCCGAAGGTGGCAACGGGCGCGTGATTCGCGCGCTCCTCGACCACGGGGCGCGCCTCGAGACGCGGGTGCTCCGGGAGACCGCGCTGAACGCTGCCGAACGCCAGGGCAACACCCTCGCGGCGCGGATTCTCGCCGCCCGCGGCGCGCAAGTCCCCCCGCAGATGCCGTAAGGCGGAGCTCGGCCCGAAGCTTCGGTTTTTGCTATGCGCGGGGCGCACTGCACCCCTTGCGCGCTCGTGATATCGTCAGCTCAATGCCGACCTCTCCGAGCCGCCTCGTCGCGCTTCGGCGCACCCAGCTACTCGACAGTCCAAGGGAGCGCGACTTCGATTTGCTGACCCGGCTCGCGGCGCATCTGCTCAAGAGTCCGGTGGCGCTCGTTTCGCTGGTCGACGATCACCGTCAGTTCTTCAAGAGCTCGCTGGGCCTCAGTGAGCCGTGGGCGTCGCGGCGGGAAACGCCGCTCAGCCACTCGTTCTGTCACTTCGGCACCGAGTCCCGCAGCTCCCTGGTGGTCGCCGACGCCCGCACGCACCCGCTGCTCAAGGACAATCCGGCCGTGCGAGAGCTCGAAGCCATCGCCTACGCGGGTGTGCCGCTCTTCTTCGACGAGGAAGCGATCGGCATGTTTTGCGTCATCGACCACCAGCCGCGCGCGTGGTCGGACGCCGACCTCACCATGCTCCACGACCTCGCCAATAGCGTGGTCGCGGCCATCGAGCTTCGCGTTGCGCTGCGCGAAGCGCGCGAACAACGTTCGCTGCTCGAGGCGGTGCTCGAGAGCGTTGGCGACGGCGTCCTGGCGGTCGATCGGGAGCGCGGATACATCGTGGTCAATGGCGCCGCGCGAAAGCTGTTCGACGAGCGCACCGTGCAGCTGGGGTTGTCGGCGACGCCCGACTGGGCGCCGATGCATGCCGCTGCCTACCCTGATGGCAAGCCGCTTCTCTCGCGAGATGGCGTGCTCAGCCGCGGCCTTCGCGGCGAGGCCACCGACCACCTCACCTTCACTTTGCAGCGCCCGGGCGCGCACAAGCCCAGCTGGGTCGAGGCCACCGGCCGGCCGCTCCTCGGCGAAGACGGAAAGCCCTTTGGCAGCGTGGGCGTGTATCGCGACGTTTCGCAGCGCGAGGCGCAGGCCACGGCCCTCCTGGCGGCGCAGGAGCTCCTCGACCAAACCGGGCGGCTGGCCGACGTTGGCGGCTGGCGCCTCGAGCTGGCCACGCTGCGCAGCGAATGGACCGCGCAGCTGTACGAGATCTTCGAGATATCGCCCGACGTGCGCCCCGACCTGGAATCGACGATCGCGCGCTATGCGGCTGAGGCCCTACCGGTCATTCGCGCGGCGCTCGAGAAGTGTATTCGAACCGGGGAAGGGTGGGACCTCGAGCTTCCGTTCATCAGCGCCAAGGGTCGCCGATTCTGGGGGCGCACGCGCGGCGAGGCGCAGCGCAAGAACGGCGTCATCACCCACCTGGTGGGCGCGCTGCAAGATGTCACTCTGCGGAGGCTCGCGCAGCAGGGGCTCCGGCGCGAGCGCAGCTTTCTCGAGAACGTCCTCGATCGCCTGCCCAATACCGTGCTGTTCGTCTTTGGCGAGAGCGGAACCGTGGAGCGCGCGCATGGCGCGCTGGCGATGACCGGCATGGCGCTGGCACCGGAAGACATCGTCGGCGCGCCCCTCACCAGCTTGGGCTCCGAAGCGGAGCGGCCCAGGCTCGAAGCGGCGGTCCGCGCGTGCCTCCTCGGGCGCGAAGCTACCCTCGACGTGAAGCGCGAGGGCCGGCGCATCGAGCTGCATTTCGCGCCCCTCGCCGAGGAATACGGAGAGCGCATGGGAATGGCCATGGGCTATGACGTGACCGAGCGCGACGCGCTGCGCGTGCAGCTCGCCTCGCAAGAGCGCCTCGTGACCATCGGCACACTGGCCGGCGGTGTGGGCCACGAGATCAACAATCCACTCGCCTACGTCACCGCGAACCTCGAGCTGGTCGACGAGGAGCTTCACGCCATTGCCCTCGAAGCGCCTTCCAGCCGCTTCGACGAGGTGTTCGAGATGGTGACCGAGGCGCGCGGCGGCGCGGAGCGCATTCGCAAGATCGTGCGCGGGTTGCTGTCGTTCTCGCGCGAGGCCGATGCGCTGATGCCCACCAACGTGGTCGACGCGCTCGAGATGTCGATTCGCATGGCGATGCACGAGCTGCGTGCGCGCGCCGCTGTGATTCGCGACTTCAAGCCGGTACCCTTGGTGCTCGCCGACGACACGCGGCTCGGCCAGGTGTTCATCAACCTGCTCACCAACGCCGGACACGCCTTCGGCGACCGCCCGCTGGAACGCAATCACGTTCTCGTCTCTACCTGGACCAACGAAGACGGCAATGCCGTGGTGGAGATAGCCGACGACGGCGTGGGCATGAGCCCCGAGGTCGCGGCGCGCATGTTCGAACCGTTCTTTACCACCAAGGGCGTCGGTCGCGGCACCGGGCTCGGACTCTCCATTTGCCGCAACGTGGTAGAGGCTCTTGGCGGAGAGCTGGCGTGCGAGACCGCGCCGGGCCAAGGCGCTGTATTCCGCGTAACCCTCAAGGCAAGCGACCGACCCAGCGCCGCTGCGGCCGCCATGAAGACCCACGGGAGCACCGAGACGCGCGGTCGGGTGTTGATTATCGACGACGAGGTGGGCATCACCTCGGCGGTGTCGCGCATGCTCAGCGGCCAGCACGATGTAACGGTGCTGAACGACGCCCGCGCGGCGCTGGCGCGGCTGCTCGAAGGCGCGCACTTCGATGTCATCCTCTGCGACATCGCCATGCCAGGCCTACCCGGGCAAAAGCTCTACGAAGAGCTTCGCGCCCAGCGCCCAGAGCTTTTGGACCGCATCGTCTTCATCAGCGGCAGCAGCCCGCACGTCGAGGCCAAGCGCTTCCTCGAGAGCGTGCCCAACGCGCACGTCGAAAAGCCCTTCAGCATTCCCGAGCTCCGCGCACTGGTGCGAAGGTACGTGGCGCGCGGCTGACTACTCCTCGTGGACGAGGGCGCCCTCTCTCCACAGGTACTTGCCTCGGGCCTCGCACATGCGCTTGTTGGCGGCGTTGCGCTTGGGGTCGCAGTCGGAAGAGGCCGAAAGCTCGAAACCCCAGGGTTGCACGGCGAGCGCAAGACGCCCCGCGGTGCCGTCGGGGAACTTCATGCCTCCGTGCTGGCGCAGTTCGACGGTCATGCTCGCCAGCACCCGCTGCGACGTAGCGTCCTTCGCCGTCAAGACGCGCGCCGCGTAGAGCCCAGGGACATGGTTGGCGCCGCGCTCGACGATGCACAGCGAAACTTCTGGCGACGGGTTGCAGCAACCGATGGCTCGCGGTCGCTCCAGCCGGGCGCAGCTCGGGGCGCTGGCCCACGGGGCGCTGGCCAACGGGGAGTTGGGTGGGGAGTTGGGTGGGGAGTTGGGTGGGGAGTTGGGGCCCGCGGCCACGCGCTGGGAAGAAGCGTCGGGCAGCACGGATGCATCGAAAGCGGACGCGTCGACCTGAACCTTTCGGGGGTTGCGAAAGCCCATGGGCGCTGGGTCCTGCTCCTCGGCCTCCACCGGCGGGGCCTTCTGCGCGTGGGCGCAGGCGATGAGCATTGCCAGGCCGAGTACAGCCGAGCTCATCCACGGGCCCCACGCGAAACGCATGACGGAGAGGTTATCAGGAATGCCGAGCGTTCAGGGACGTTTGCCGCCGACCTTGAGGCCGCTGGGAACGGCCTCCGGCACCGTGCGGTCGAAGTCGCCATCGCTGGCGGCCTGGAAGAACGCTTCGACGTCGGCGCGGTTGCCGCGATCCGGGACGCGCAGGTCGCGGAAGAGGGGATCGGCGCGGGGATCGACGCGCCGGTAGATGTCGAATACCTGATCGAAGTTCACGGCGCGGCCGTCGTGCATGTAGGGCGCTGTGCGGACCACATTGCGGAGCGATGCCGTGCGAAGGGCCTCGCCGCCCTGCGCGAACCGGTGCAACTGGAAGTCGGAGAGCATGGGGCCCGAGTGGCAACGGGAGCAGCCCGCGTCGCGGAACTCGCGCACGCCGCGCTTGGCCGCTTCGCTCAAGGCGCTCTCGTCGCCGGCGAGCCAGATTCCCTCTCCACGAGTACTTCTGCATGTCCGTAGAGGGTCGCGGCGCGGGCGAAAACGATCACTCCCCTGAGACAAATCGACAGCTCATCCGCGGGCGGGCGCCGCGTCGTCGTCGGCGCTCGCTAGGGGCATGGGCCGGGCAAACCGAAGGTAGAGCGAGGGAACCAGCAGCAAATTGAGGAGCGTGGAGGTGACCAAGCCACCGAGAATCACCACCGCCATCGGGTGTTCTATTTCGTTGCCCGGCCGATTGCCGGCCACCACCAGCGGCACCAGCGCGAGCCCGGTGGCGAGAGCGGTCATCAAGATGGGCACGGCCCGTTCCACCGCGCCGCGCACCACCAGCGCGGGGTCGAGCGCGGCAGGCTTGCCCGCCCGCTGCGCCTCCAGCTCCAGGTGGCGAAAGTGGCTCACCAGCAGAATGCCGTTGCGCGCGGCGATGCCGAGCACCGTAACGAAGCCCACCAGCGAGCCGAGCGAGACCACGCCGCCGGTCGCGGCGACCCCCAGCACGCCGCCCACCAGCGCGAACGGGAGCGTGGCCATGAGGAAGGCCGCGGTGCGCGCCGAGCGAAAGTCGGCATAGAGCACCAGCGCAATGCCCACCAGCGAGAGCAGCGCCAGGCTCAGCAGCCGCGATCGCGCCTTGCCTCGCGCCGCATATTCGCCCAGCACCTCGGCGTGGTGCCCGCTCGGAAAGGCCATACCGCGCACCGCCTGCTCCACGTCGCGGGCCACCGCACCCAGATCGCGGCCCTTGGCGTCGCAGGTGACGTCGAGCCGGCGCGAGCCCGACTCCCGCTGCACCACGTTGGGCGCAGGGACGATGTCGACGCTGCCGAGATCGGCCAGCCGCACGTCGGTGGCGTTGGCGGCCAGCGGAATCCGCAGCTCGCGGACCGCGGTCACGTCGGAGCGCAGCTTGTCGTCGCCCCACACCACCACGTCGAGCACCTGATCGCCGCGGTAGACCTCGCCCACACGCGTTCCCTGGAGCAGGGTGGCCATGGTGCGTCGCACGTCGGCCGGCGAGAGCCCGAAGCGCTGCAGCGCCGCCGCGTCGAGCGCCACCTCCACCTGGGGCACCAGCACCTGCGGCTCGACCTTCAGGTTGCTCACGCCCGCGATGGGCGCGATGGCCTTGCGCACGTCTTCGCCCTTGGCGCGTAGCGTTGCTAGGTCGGAGCCGTAAATGCGCACCACGATGGCCCCGCTGCCGCCGGTGAGTACTTCTTTCATGCGCTCTTGCAGATAGGTTTGTACGTCGCGGTAAAGGCCCGGATACCCATCTACGGTGGCCTGTATGCGCGCGACCGATACCGCGTAGTCGGCATTCTCGTCGAGGCTTATCCAAAGCTCTGCAAAGTTCTGCCCCACCACCTCGTCGGCGACTTCGGCGCGGCCGATGTGCGAGCCGAAGTTGCGCACCCCAGGAATGGCCCGCAGCTCGCGGCTGGCGCGGATGGTGATGCGGTCCATCTCCTCCACCGAAGTGCCGGGGCGCGCCACCCAGTGCATCAAGAAATCGGTCTCGTGAAAGTCGGGCAGGAACGCCTCGCCCAGAAACGGCACCGCCGCCGCCGCAGCGCCCATCGCCACCACGAAGCCGACGGTCGCCAGCCGACTCCGATGAATCACCCGCTCCAGCAGCGGCTGATACACGCGCACCAGGGCCCGGTGCACCGGCGCGCCCACGAGAAGGTCGCGCTTCTTGGCGGCGCCCTTGGGGAGCAGAATCAGCGAGAGCGCCGGCGTGACCACGATGGCCACCACCAGCGACGCCGTCACAGAGAGTACGTAGGCGATGGCGAGCGGCCGGAAGAACGCGCCGGGGAGCCCCTCCATGAAGTACACCGGCAAGAACACCAGCACCACGATGAGCGTGGCGTACACCACCGCGCTGCGTACCTCGAGCGAGGCCTCGAGCACCACCCGCAGGGCCGGCCGCGGCGATTCGCGCAGGGCGTTCTCGCCGAGCCTTCGCTGAATGTTCTCTACGTCGATGATGGCGTCGTCCACCACTTCGCCCAGGGCGATGACCAGGCCAGCGATGGCCATGGTGTCGAGCGTGAACCCGAACCACGCGAGCGTCGCCGCCGCCGCAATCAGCGAAAGCGGAATGGCCACTACGCTGATGAGCGCCGTGCGCACGTCGCGCAGGAAGAAGAACAGAATGGCCACCACCAGCACGCATCCGATGAGCACCGAATGGCCCAGATTGGCCAGCGCCCGCTCGATGAAGGTCGCAGGCCGGAAGATGGTAGAGTCTACCTTCACCTCGCCCATGGCCGGCTTCAGCGCTGCCAGCGCCGCCTCCACGTTCCGGGTAACGTCGAGGGTGTTGCCCCAGGGCTGCTTCTCCACGATGAGGAGCAGGCCTGGCGCGTCGTCGATGATGGCGTCGCCGATGGCGGCGGGGTTGCCCTCGCGCACGTTGGCCACGTCGGCGATGCGCAGGCTCGCGCCGCCTGGCCTGGCGGCCACCACCGCGTCGCCCAGGGCGCCGGCGGTGGGCGCGAAGGGGGCGTGGGTTACCGCCATGCGCTGCGTCGGCGTGTCGACGTAGCCGGCGGCGGCGGGCGCGGTGGCGTCGCGGGCCGCGCGCACCACGTCGTCCAGGCGAACCCCGCGGGCCGCCAGCGCATCGGGGTCGACCCGCACCTGCAGTTGGCGATCGCGCTGCCCCCAGATAGCCACGTTGGCCACGCCGGAAACGGCCATCAGCCGCGGGCGCACGGTGAAACGCGCCAGATCGGTGAGCTCGGTCTGCGAGAGCTTGGTGGAAGATACACCTATCTTCAACACCCGGCTGGTGGAGCTGAGCGGCGAGAGCATGATGGGCGCCCGGGCGGCCACCGGCAGCTGCGCCGCCACCGCCCCCATGCGCTCCTGCACCAGCTGCCGCGCTCGCAGAAGATCGGTGCCGTCCTGAAACACCAAGACCACCGACGAGAGGCCGATGACCGATTTCGACCGCAGCGCGCTCAGGAAGGCGACCCCCTGGAGGTTGCGCTCGATGGGCGTGGTCACCAGCGTCTCCACCTCGAGCGCCGAGAGCCCCGGCGCCTCGGTCTGGATCTCGACGCGCGGCGGCGAGAACTCGGGGAACACGTCGACCCGCGCGGTGGTCGCGGCGCGGGCGCCCACGACCAAGAAGACCACCGAGGCCGCCACCACCAGAAAGCGCAGATGCAAGCAGCGCTCGACCAGCCCGCCCAGAAACGACCGGTCCTCCTTCACTTGCCGCTCCCCATTTCGAAGCCGAAGAGCTCCACCGCGCCGGTGGCCACGACCTCGGTCCCCTGGGCGAGGCCCCGGGCAATGCGCGCGCACGTGCCCACCACGCGCTCGACCTCCACCCTCCGGCGCTCGAAGGTGTGCGGCGTAGGTGTAACATACACCCAGGCGCTGCCTGCGACGTCGCGCACCACCGCGCTGGGCGGCACGCACAGGCCGTCGGCTTCGCCGGCGTAGGTCAAGGTCAGCGCCACCCGCTCGCCCGGTCGAAAGTGCGCGTCGCTCCCCAGCGCGAAGTAGAGATCGAAGGTCGAGGCCGCGGGATCGCCGGTGGGCGGACCGCTCACCGGCAACGCCTCCACCTCGAGCTCGCCGGGGGGCGCAGTGAGCGGCCGCGCGCGCGCGCTGGCGCCGGGGCGCAGCAAGCGCAAGTCGCCCACGAACACACTCGTGCGCACCCACAGCGCGCCGGTGCCCACCAGCTCGAAGAGCGGCGCGCCGGCCGGCACCATCGACCCCGGCGCCGCGTTGAGCGTACGCACCACCGCGTCTTCCGGTGCCCGCAGCACCACCGAGACGTCGGCGGCCAAGGGAGAGCGATCGAGCATGCCGGCCCGCGACCGCGCGGCGTCGACCTCGGCCTTGGCGGTGTCGCGATCGACCCGCGCCTCTTCCGCAGCGCGCGCCGACCCGGCGCCGTCGCCCAGGAGCTTCTCTGCCCGCGCCAGCCGCGCTTCCATGGCGGTGAGCCGCGCTTCGGCGCTGCGCAGGGTGCGATCGGCAGTGGCGCGCACGTCGCGGTCGACGGTGGCGACCGGCGTAAGGGTGACGAGCGCATCGCCGCGTTTCACCGTTTGCCCCGCGCGCACCTCGGTGGCCGGCTTGTCGAGGCGCCCCGCCACCGGGGCCACCACGCTCACCGACCTACCCGACGAGGGGAGCACGTCGCCGCCCACGGTGCGCGTGGCCGCGGCGGTCTGCCGCACGGCACTCACCATGGTGATGCCAAGCCGCGCCTCGGCCTCGGCCGTGAGCACCACGCGCTGCAGGTCCGACTCCTGCTTTCGCGCGAGGGTGGCCGCGGGCGCGGGCGCCGGCGGCGAAGGCTTCTTGCACGCTGCGAGCAGCAGCACGCCGCACAGCGCTACGCGCACCATCCTGAGCTCAGTGAGACGCATGTATCCTCCAGCCAACTGCGCGGTCGAGTCGGGCCCACGCGCGCCGGACGTCGAGCTGAAGCTCGAGCGCGCGCAGGTTGGCGTCTACCAGCTTTCGTGTGGCCTCCAGCACCACCAGGTACGAGTCGGCGCCCGACTCGTAGGACCGCAGCGCGGCCGTTACGTTCTTTTCTTGCAGCGGCATGATGGTGCGGCTCCAGGGTGCATGCGAGGCCTCGGCCATGAGCAGGTCTTCGCGCGCCAAGCGCACCTCGGTGACGATCTGCTGCCGGGCCGCGACGTAGAGCCAGGCGGTGCGCTCTATCTCCGCCTTGGCTCGCGCGATGCCGCCGGGGTTTTGCGAGAAGATGGGCAAGTCGGCCGTGAAGCCCGGAAGAAGGAGCAGGGGAGCGCCGCCGCCCGAGCCCACCGGCTTGGCGTCGAGGCGCGCGAAGAGCTGCACGATCTTCGCCTTCTCGAGCCCGCCCCGCTCGCTCGCAGCCTCCACCGCCAGCTCGGCCGCGCGCAGATCGGGCCTTGAAGCGAGGGCCCGGCGCTCGAGCGCTTCGGCCGCCGGCGGCTCGTCGAAGCTCGGCTCCGATGCCTGCGCGCCCAGGCCTTCGCCGAGCGGGCTCTCGGCCAGCCCCAGCAACATGCGCAGCCGCGCCGCCGCGAGGCGCTCTTCGCGCACCGCCCGCGCCGCCAGGTCCGCTGCCGCCAGAGACTCGGCCCGCACCAGATCGGCCTCCAGGGCGCTGACCTCGCCGTTGTCGTGGCGCGAGGCTGCGAGATCTGCGCTCTTCTTCAGGAGCGATTCCGAACGTGCGCGCAGCTCCTTGCGCCGACCTGCGCCCTCGAGCTCGGCCCAGGCCAGGCGCACGTCGCGCACGCGATCGAGCCCGCTCTGCACCAGTCCCCGGGCGCTACGCTCCACGTCGAGCTTGGCGGCGGCAATGCGCCACGGCCGCTGAATGAGCGCAGAGATGGGGTACTGCGCCGAGAGCTCCAACTGGCGCGTGCCCATGGGAAAGAGGAACGACAGATTGGGGTTGGGCAACGCCGCTGCGTCGGCGAGATCGGCCCGCGAGAAGCCCAGCTGCGCGAGATCGGCCTGAAGCTCCGCGCTGTTCCAAAGCGCCACCGCCACCGCATCGTCCTCCGAAAGCGCGCTCGTGGTGGCAATGCCTTTGGGCAAGCTCGGCACGAACGGATGCTCGCGATCCGGCGCCGGTGCGACCCGCGCCGCGCTCCCCGACCGGGTTCCCACCTCGCTGGCGACCCAAGCCTTGTCGTAGGCCGAGCCGCCGCAGCCGCAAACGCCCGCGAGAACCGCGAACGCGCCGAGGAGAGAGAAGGGCTTCACGCCCACACTCTCCACGCCCCGGCCAAACGAAAGCCAAACGCCGGCGGCCGGCGCGGTGGCCGCGTCCACGCGCGGGCGCCTGCCGTGCTACTTTCGGCTGCTCGATGCACGTCCTCGTCCTCGAAGATCACCTGGAGGTCGCCGATCTGGTGACGCGATCGCTCGAGAAGGATGGCCACCAGCTTGCGGTCGCCGGAACGGTGGCCGACGCCGAAGCGCTCCTTTCCGCTACGGAGCCCGCGTTCGATGCCGCCATCGTCGATCTCGGGCTGCCCGACGGCAGCGGCACCGCGTGGTGCAAGGCGCTCCGCGCGCGCGGGCTAACGCTGCCCATCCTGGTGCTCACCGCCCAGAGCTCGGTTGCCAATCGCGTGCTGGTGCTCGACGCCGGCGCCGACGACTTTCTCGGCAAGCCGTTCGCGGTGGCCGAGCTGCGGGCCCGCGTGCGTGCGCTGGGTCGGCGGGCGCCGCTGACGCAGCCGGTATCGCTCTCGCTGGGCGAAGTGCGCCTCGAGGTGTCTGCGAAGCGCGCCTACGTGGGTGACCGCGAGGTGCCGCTCACCGCCCGCGAGTGGGACATCGTGCAGCTACTGGGCAAGCGCCGCGGGCGTGTGGTGATGCGCACCGAGATCGTCGAGCAGGTCTGGCGCCACGACGCCGCCGGGGCCGAGGCCAGCCTCGAGGTGCTGGTGGGCCGCATTCGCAAGAAGCTCGGGGCGTCGTTCGTTCGCACTGTGCGCGGCGAGGGCTATGTCGTCGACTGAGCCGCGCCGGCTCTTCACGCCGCGAACGCTGGTCGCCCGCATGGCCTACGCCACCGCAGCGGCCGCGGGCCTGTCGGCGCTTTTGGCTTCGCTGACGGCGCTGGCGGTGGCCGACCATCTGGTTCGCGACGCCGAGGATCGACGCCTGCGCGGGGTGGTGGCCGACGTGCTCCGGGAGCTGCCCTCGGGCGTATCGTCGGAGGCGTTTGCCCGCGCCGTAGACGAAGAAGTGAACGAGCTCGAGCCCTCCGGCCTTCGCATCGTCGTGCGCCATGGCGACGAAGTCCTGGGCGGCGATACCACCTTGCCCGACCTATCGCCCGGCGCTTGTACGTCGTACGCGCGCCGCCGGGATACGGTGCGCGCCTGCGGCGGCGAGAGCCGAGGCCTGGCCATCGTCGCCGCATCGGTGCGGGCTGCCTATGGAGCGACCACGGTGGCGCTCGCGTGCTTGGTGTCGGTTGCCATCGCGGCCATGGCGGCGGCGTTCGCGGGGCGCCGTGCGGCTCGCTGGGCTCTTGCGCCGCTGCTCGAGCTTCGCGGCTCGCTCGATGCGGTCGCTGCCGATGCGCCCGAGCGCGCCGATCTCGCGGGGGACGATACATGCGACGAGGTCGCGGCTTTGCGCGGCGCGCTGACGCAGCTGGTGCGGCGTCTCGGCGCGTCGCTTCGTGCGGCGCGCGGCTTTTCCGCCGAGGCCGCGCATGAGCTGAAGACGCCGCTCACCACGCTCCGCGCCGAGCTCGACCTTCTGGCAGAGGAGCCGCTGGGCGCCGATGCCCGCGCCGCGGTGGCGAGGCTCCAGGCGCGCGTGCTGATCCTCGGGCAGCTCATCGACCGCTTGCTCGTCCTGGCCACGGTCACCGATGGCTCGCAGCTCAGCCGTCAAACGGTGGCCATGGAAGACGTGGTTGGCGAGGTTCTGGCGCGCCGCGAAGCGGCGCAGCGGGCCCGCGTCACGGTGCACAGCGAAGGACCGGGCATGGTGCGGGGCGACGAGTCGCTGCTCGGCGCCCTGGTCGAGAACGTCGTCGACAACGCGCTCAAGTTCTCCCAAGGACCCGTGGAGATTGCGCTTCAGGAGACCGAAAACGCGGTGGTCGTCGAGGTGCGCGACCACGGCCCCGGCGTATCGAAGGAGACCCGCGAGCGCGCCTTCGAGGCGTTCTATCGGGCTGCCGAGGTGCGCGGCACGCTTGCCAAGGGACACGGCATCGGGCTCGCGCTCGTGGCGCAAGTGGTCGCCGCGCACGGCGGCTCCGTTGCCTTCGTCGAACCCGAAACCGGCGGCGGCGCTCGGTTGCGCCTGGAGCTGCCGCCGTGGCGCCCAAGTGAGTCCGCCGACTCCGGGAACCGGAAGGGTTGAGCGCCGGCGTACTGTGGCCAGCCCGGATGGCTTGCGTTGACAACTGCGTCAGCGCCTGTAAGGTGGCCTGAGCGTCGACGCCGCAAGGCGCGCGTTAGTTGGCCGCGAAGAGCCCCCCCTCGACGCGGCCAACGCTATTTTGTCCGTCCCCGGCCGGCCGCCGGCTGTCCGGGACGGCGGCGCCACGCCCCAAGCCCGCGAGATCGCTCGGGCGCAGGCCTGGCACGTGGCGCGCAATTCGGCTCTCCCATGAACCGAACCGTATCCATCACCACATCGTTCGCAGATCTGCTCGAGCCCGCGTTCACCACCACGGTGCGCCGGCTGCGCTTTCCGGGCGAGCTCGACGAGCGCAACCCGCCGGCCTGCTACGCGCCGCCGTCGTCGCCGCCCACCAAGCTCGTGCCGCGGCCGCTCTACGAAGCCCGCAGCGAGCTGGACGAGATCGACGAGCTCGACGCCATCGAGGAGGGAGAGGACATCTTCCTCACCGAGGAAGAGGCCGAGGCGCTCGACCGGGGAACACTTCCGCCGCGCCTCGCGGCCCTGCGCTGAACGCGCATCGGTCAGGGAAGGGCTTCGTACGCACTGTCGGTGTTCACTGCGGAATGCAGCGATACACGTCGACGGTGCCCAGGTTCTTGCTGCCCACCGTTTGCGTGAGCGACACCTTCTCGCAGCTGAGCGGCGCGGGGCACTCTTTGTTCACGGGGACGCAGCTCTTCGTGCAGATCCTCTTCTCGTTCTCGAGCGTCATGCACTCGGAGAAGGCGACGCAGTTGCTGTCTTCGTCGCACGCGCCGCCCACCTGCACGCTGCGGTCTTTCTTGCTCTTGCAGCCCGGCGCCGCGGCAATGAGCGTGGCGACGGAGAGGAAGGCGATGGCCAGAGTCTTGAACTTCATGAGCGGCGTGTTGGCCGCCTTCCTTGGATTACATTTGCCTACTCGCAGAATTGCTTCAGATCACGTCGATGATCACCGGATCGCTGCGGTACTCGCCCACCGTCCGGAGCAAGATGCAGGGGACTGCGCCGCTCCGCCTCGGCCGGCCTGCGGGTTGCGGCACGCGCGAGAGCTCGGCCCACACGTAGAGCGCGAAGCCCGCCACCATCATCGCGACGAAGGCCACGAGGGGAACGGCGTGGCCGATGCCACCGCTGCCGCCCTCGCGGACCAGAACGCGCAGCGCAGCGGCCCATCCGAGGCCTGCCACCGCCACACCCAACACTCGACCCGGAAGACCACCCACCAAACCGCGCCGGAAGGTTTGCACGAGGGTCCATTGGCCGCGCCCGCCCCGCTCCGTTGGCGTTCCTGGAATGACAGGCTCCACGCCCGCCCGCCCGTTCACTGCGCCGGGGTGCGACCCGAGGGCAAGAGCCGGTTGATCCCCGCGATGAGGTCGTGCGGAACCAGGGGCTTGGAGAGGTGGAGGTCGAAGCCCGCGCGGGTGGCCGCGTCGCGATCTTCGACGCGCCCAAACGCGGTCAAGGCGATGGCGGGGAGTCGCGCCGCCCCTTCCTCGGCCTCCCGTCGCCGAATCTCGCGCAGCAGATCGTAGCCATCCTTTCCCGGAAGGCCGATATCGCTCACCAGAATGTCGATGGCTCCAGGCTGCGACGCCAGCGCATCGAGCGCGGTCTGGTAGTCTTCGACGCCGGTCACGCGCGCGGAGTGGTCGCGCAGAATCATGACGAGCATCTCCTGCGCCTGCAGGTTGTCCTCCACCACCAGGATGGACACGTCGACCAGCGTGCCGCTGGTGCTGGGCGCAGGGGCGTCGGCGTGGCGGACGGCGACGAACTCGCGCGCGTCGATGGGGACCCGCACTTCGACGGTGGTGCCGTGGCCGGCTCCCTCGCTGTGCACGGTCACGCTCCCGCCATGAAGCTCGGCCAGGTGCTTGACGATGGCCATGCCCATGCCGAGCCCGCCGTGCCGGCGATTGCCCGGCGATCCGCTCTGCGCGAACTTGTCGAACACGTGCTCCAGGAAGGCCGGGTCGATGCCGCTTCCGAAGTCTCGTACCCGAAGGGTGAGGGTGGTGCCGTCGGAGCCGACCGTGACCCGCAGCTCGGACCCGGCGGTGGAGAACTTGATGCCGTTGTCGAGCAAGTTCCAGAGCACCTGCTGGTAGCGGGTGGAGTCGAGCCACGCCGAGATGCCGGGCTCGATCTCGGTGATCACACGCAGGCTCTTGGTGCGCAGCGCCGCAGACATGCCGTCGATGGCGTTGGCGATGAGCGCCGAGACGCCCACCATTTCGCGCGA
Source organism: Polyangiales bacterium (assembly GCA_038210445.1). Lineage (GTDB taxonomy): Bacteria > Myxococcota_A > Polyangia > Polyangiales > Polyangiaceae > JABFRG01. Next base: position 7,956 of record JBBQWQ010000068.1, on the reverse strand, counting down.
CAGCGTGAGCTTGCCGGAAGAGATGCGCGATACGTCCAAAATGTCGGAGATGATGCGGGCCTGCGCCTTGACGTTCTGGGTGATGATCTCCAGCGATCGCGCCATGGCCGGCGGAACGCCGTGCGTTTGCAGAACGTGCACGCCCATGGTGATGGCGTTGAGGGGATTGCGAAGCTCGTGAGAGAGAACGGCGATGAAGTCGTCTTTGGTTTGACTGTGCTTCTCGGCCGCCAGGCGCGCTGCCTGCTCGCGCTCCAGAAGCAGCCGCTGCCCTTCTTCGAGGTGCCTTCGCTCCGACACGTTGGTGGCCACGCCCACCCGCAGGCCGGGCTCCACGTGGGGCGACATCACCCACTCGAGGTAGAGCAGCTCTCCCTCGGCATCGAGCAGCGTGAAGGTGTCGCGCCAAAGAATGTCGCCGGTGCGCTCGGTCTTCTCCTGCACGGCGGCGGCGTCTTCCGGGGCGGCGAACTCCGACAGGCGGCGCCCGAACACCGCGTCGGCGCTCCGTCCCAGCATCCGGAGCATCGACGGATTCGTCTCCAAAAGGACGCCGGTCGAGTCCATGAGCACGATGCCGCTCTCGGCCTGGTTGTAGATGGCCTTGAACTTGGCTTCGCTGCGCCGCAGGCCCTCTTCGGCCATGCGCGCACGAATGAGCGCCTGCACGCTGCCGATGAGCACCGCCGGGTCGGCCGGGTGCGTCAGGTAGCTATCGGCGCCCGCGTTGAGCCCGGCCACGCGGTACTCGTTGGTTACGTAGGTCGCCGAGAGGTGAATGATCGGCAGCACCGACGTCTCCGGCACATTGCGCAGTCGCGCGCAAACCTCGAAGCCGGTCATGTCGGGCAGGTGAACGTCGAGCACCAGCGCCGAGATCTCCCCGCCCGCGCGCTCGATGGCTTCGGTGCCGCTGGCCGCCTCGATGGTTCGAAAGCCCCCGGCGCGGAGCGCGCGCGCCGTCGCGTAGCGGGTGGCGGGGTTGTCGTCGACCACCAGCACCGTGTGGCGCGAGCGGTCGATGGTGACGCTGACCTCGAGGTCGGAGGCGGCTCGGGGCGAGCGTTCAATCATCGGCGTCTCGCGCCTCGGACTCGCGCAGCGGGACGGTCACCGAGAACGTCGACCCTTTGGACGGTTCGCTGCGCAAGCTCACGCTGCCGCCCAGGAGCTCGGCGAGTCGCTTGCTGAGCGAGAGCCCCAGGCCGGTGCCGCGCACGCGCTGCTGAATTGGCGAGTCGATTTGAGAGTAGTCGCGAAACACCGAGTCTTGGAGCTCGGGCGCGATGCCAATGCCGGTGTCGGCCACCGAGAACGTCACCCGCTCGCCCTCCTCCACGCGCACCGAGACCCGCACCTCGCCGCGCACCGTGAACTTCAGGGCGTTGGAGATGAAGTTGCGGAGAATCTGCCCCAGCTTCTTTCCGTCGTTGTACAGCGTGGGCACCCCCTCCGGCTCCTCGAAGATAAGGTCGACCAGGGGGTTGGTGAGCACCGGCTTGAACGTGCCGCGGAGCGCAGAAAATAGGTCGACCATGTCGAACCAGGCGGGCGATACGTCGATGCGCCCGGCCTCGACTTTGGCCAGATCGAGCAGATCGTTCACCATGTCGGAGAACTCGAACGACGTGCTCTGGATGAACTCCACCTGCGTTCGTTGCTCCTCGGTGAGCGGCCCATCGACCTCGTCGAGCAGCAGGCGCGCGATGCTGAGCAGGGAGCTGATGGGGGTCCGGAACTCGTGGCTCATGTGGGCCAAAAAGCGACTCTTGAGGTCGGTGGCGCGCCGGAGGTCTTCGGCCTGCACGTCGAGCTCGGCGTACAAGGCCACCACGCCGCGGTTGGTCTCTTCGAGCTCGGCGCGCAAGAGGCCTATCTCACGCTCCGCCTCGGCGAGCGCGGTGCATATGGCGGTATCTTCTACAACCATGTCCGGCATGGGCTAGCCCTTCCTCCGGATGACGACCACGGTGGCGTCGTCGGTGTTGCGGCAGTAGTCGCGCATGAGAAGACCGGCAATCAGCGACGGATCCTTTCCCATGAGCGGCACGATGGCATCCGACCTCCAGCGCGCCAGGATGCCGTCGGTGTGCAGCACGATGAGCGCGTGGGGAGGCCAGTCGGTGGCAGTGATGGCGGGCTTTCGGATCTGAAGGCCCACCGTGCCGTGCTGCGAGAGCACCGTGCGATCGGAGACCGCCGAGACGATGCGCACGGTCACGTTGCCGGCGCCCACCGAGCGCACCATCGAGCCCTCGGAATCGAAAGTGGCTGCCGAGACGGCAGCTCCGCGCGTGCTTCGCAGGGCGGTATGGCTGGCCTCCAGCAGCGCCGCCAGGTCGGCAAACGGGGCGCGCGCGAACACCGCGATGGCTGCGAGCGAGGCCGCGGCCGCGGCAGGACCGTGACCCAGGCCGTCGGCCACCATCACGGCGCCTCGGGAGCCCTCGACGGCGACCGCCCACGAGTCGCCGTTGGCCGTCTCGTGACGCATGGGAACGGCGAGCGCGCCCAAGCGGTAGCTTACCAGCGGGCCCGGGTCGCGGGGCTGCGGCCGAACGCGGGCCACCGAGATGGTGCCGGCCGGTACCGCCGAGTAGGCGTCGAAGTCGTCGGAGCTCCGGCGAATGGCGCCCAGGCCCGTGCCGGGGGAGCCGCCGGTGGAAAACCCATCGGTCATGCACTGCGCGAGGTCGCGGATACCGGGGCCGCTATCGACCGAGAGCGCCTCGATGTCGCCGCGCGCGCTTCCGCGATGGGTGATGAACAGCGAACCCCCGCGCGCATGCTTCACCAGATTGGTTCCCATTTCGGTGACCACGAGCGCGATGCGGCCGGCGTCTTCTGCGCCCCAGCCTGCGCCCTGGGCGAGGCTCGCCGCGTAGCGCCGTGCCTCGCCCACCCGACTCGGATCGTCGATGGGGAAGACCCGGTGGCTGGTCCCCGTGACTATCTCCATCGCGTCACGCTCACGCACGTTCCCGCGCCGGGGGTAGACTCGATATGGAACTCGTGAACCAGACGCCTGCTTCCGGAGAGGCCGAGACCCATTCCGCGGCCCGACGTCCAGCCGTCGGTGAGGGCGAGCTCGAGGTCGGCAATTCCCGGGCCCTGGTCGCGAAACTGAAGCTTGATGCCGGCCTTGCCGTCGCGCTCCACGATGGCCCATTCCATCTCGCCGCCGCCGCCGTAGGTCACCGTGTTGCGCGAGAGCTCGCTGGTGGCGGTGATCAGCTTCGTCTGGTCGACCAGCGAAAATTTGAGCTCCTGGGCGAGGCCGCGAACCTTCTGTCGGCTGGCGACGATGTCGGCTTCATTGCGCAGCGGAATCGAGCCCTCACGGTCAGTCGACACGGTGGGCTTGCTCCTCGGCTTCTTGCAGAATGGCCATGCCGCGGGCGACGTTGAGCGCCGTACGTACGCCGTGCAGCGAGAGGCCCAGCTCCACCAGGGTGATGGCCACCGCCGGCCGCATTCCCACCACCACGGTCTTGGCGTCGAGCACGCTGGCGATGGCCGAAATGGAGGCGAGCATGCGCCCGATGAAGGAGTCCACCATCTCGAGGGCCGAGATGTCGATGAGCACGCCGTGGGCTCCCTTGGCCGCGATGCAGGCCACCAGATCGTCCTGCAGCGCCAGGGCCGTCTGGTCTTCCATGTCGATTTGGATGGTGACGAGCAGCGCGCCGCCCATCTGCAAAATGGGAATGCGGTTCATCCGGCGACCTTGGTAACCACCGACCCCTTGGTGACGGTGTAGCCGGTTTGCCGAAGGGCCAGCGCCAGGGCGTCGGCCAAGGTGGCCTTGGTGCGCACGCCCTGGAGGTCGATGCCGAGGTGCACGATGGTCTGGGCGATCTGCGGGCGAATCCCGCTGATGATGCAGTCGGCGCCCATGAGGCGAATGGCGGTGACGGTCTTCAGCAGGTGCTGGGCCACCAGGGTGTCGACGGTGGGAACTCCGGTGATGTCGATGATGGCCAGCGAGGCCTCGGTGTCGACGATGCGCTGGAGCAGCGCCTCCATGACCACTTGCGTGCGGTTGCTATCGAGGGTTCCGATCATCGGCACTGCGAGCACGCCGTCCCACAGCTTGATGACCGGCGTCGACAGCTCCAGGAGCTCCTCTTGCTGGCGCGCGATGATGGCTTCGCGGGTTCGCTGAAAGGTGGTGACGGTCCACTGCGCCATGCCGTCGACCATCTGCGTGATGAGGCCCACCTCGCGCATCAACGAGGGCCCGTCGGCGCTGGTATCGAGGCCCTCGAAGAGCGCCACCTTGAGCGCCAGCACGAAGGCGCTGGTGGCGCCCGCCGACTCGCCCCGTGCAGCGCGCGAAGCGGAGAGCGACTCGAGGGCCGTCCGCGTGGCTGCCCACGCCGGGCTGTCGATGTCGAATCGTGTGGTGCCCGCAGCGCTCGCGCTCTTGAGCGCGCCGACGAGCACCCGCGCCTCGGCGGCAAACGACTGAAAGACCTCTTGTGAGGGGTCGAGCGCGGCGGCAATGAGCCAACGGTTGGCGAGCTCGCCGGTATCGTGCTTGAGAATGTCGCCGAGCGCGTGATGACCTTGACTCATGGGGGTCGCCGCAGAATTCACCATCTGCGGCCCGGGAGCTAGCCCAAATACGAGGCAAATCTACGCGGAACCACGCTGGAATTTCCTTGGGGGGAGGGGGCTCCTCCGGGGCCTCGGGCCTGCGCACACGGGGCGCGCGGGGCGGATCGGCGGCCTGCGCGCGCAGCGAAATCTCGGTGGTTTCGGATGCTTGGGCGCCCGCTGCGGGTTTCCGGGAAAGACATTGCCGAAGTTTCCGAGGCGCGCTAAGAACGCCGCCCCTGCCTTTTGTCGGTCCGCTCTTGGCAAAGCGGTCCACATCCGAAGGCCAGAAACACCGGGTTTACCCGGTGTTCGAGGCCCCGGGTGAGACAAATCGCGCGGAGCGGGACGTGCAGTAATCCCCGCAACTCGCCTCTCGAAACCCAGGCCCTCAAAAAGCCCGGGAGCCTCCGAGAAAACCGTCTGAGAACGCCAGAACGAGCCCCAAAAGCCCGCCTGGCCCTTCACCTGAAGGACACTGATAATGGCAGCAGCCGCCACCAAAATTCGAATCCGCCTCAAGGCCTTCGATCACCAGTTGCTCGACAAGTCGGCCACCGACATCGTCGAGACGGCGAAGCGAACCGGCGCTCGCGTCGCGGGTCCCATCCCGCTTCCGACGCACATCTCGCGCTACACGGTCCTCCGCGGACCGCACGTGGACAAGAAGTCCCGTGAGCAGTTCGAGATTCGCACCCACAAGCGCATTCTCGACATCCTCGAGCCCACCCAACAAACGCTCGATGCGCTCATGAAGCTCGACTTGTCGGCCGGCGTCGACGTCGAGATCAAGTCCTAAGCGAGGTTCACCATGGCAACCATCGACGTATTCAACTTGAAGCGAGAGAAGGTCGGCACCGTCGACCTTGCCGACGAAGTCTTCGCCGTGGAAGTGCGCGAGCACCTCTTCTACGAAGTCGTCAAAGCCCAGCTGGCCTCGCGCCGCCAGGGCACTGCGTGCGCCAAGAACCGCTCGGCGGTCTCCGGCAGCACCAAGAAAATGTACAAGCAGAAGGGCACCGGCAACGCGCGTCACGGCTCCAAGCGAGCTCCCGTGTACGTCGGCGGTGGCCGTGCGCACCCGCCGCGTCCGCGCGACTGGAGCTACCGCCCCCCGGCAAAGGTGCGTCAAGGCGCGCTCACGTCGGCTCTCTCCAAGTTCCAGAAGGAAGGCCGCCTCGTGGTGGTCGACCGTTTCGAGCTCGCCGAGATCAAGACCAAGACTCTGGTGAGCACGCTCGCCACCCTCAAGACGGCGAAGAAGACCCTCGTCGTCGACGCAGCCTCGAACGAGAACCTCAAGCTCTCGATCCGTAACTGCAAAGATCACCAGTTTTTGCCGCCCGAAGGCGTCAACGTCTACGACCTTCTCCGGCACGACACGCTCGTGCTCTCGAAGGACGCGGCGAAGGCCCTCGAGCTGCGTTGCCTCAAGAAGGGCAGTGCGAAATGACCCCCGAGTCCATCATCAAGAAGCCCATCACCCTCACCGAGAAGTCGAACCGGCTTCGCGTCAAGGGCAACCAGGTGATCTTCGAAGTGGCACGCACGGCCAACAAGGTCGAAATCCGCGAAGCCATCCAGAAGCTCTTCAACGTGAAGGTCGAAGCCGTCAACACCATGCTCTACCGCGGCAAAGACCGTCGTATGGGCCGCGGCTACGCCAAGATGCAGAACTGGAAGAAGGCCGTCGTCACCCTCAAGGAGGGTGACAACATCGACTTCTTCTCGGAAGAAGGAAGCTGAGCCATGGCCGTTAAAACCTACAAGCCGACGTCCCCCGCGCGCCGCTACTACACTGGCTACGACTTCAAGGAAGTCTCCAAGGTAGAGCCCCTTCGTGCGCTGGTCGAAGGCCAGTCGAAGAGCGGCGGCCGCAACGCCCACGGTCGCATCACCTCCCGCTTCCGCGGCGGTGGTCACAAGCAGGCGTACCGAATCGTCGATTGGCGTCGCGACAAGATCGGCGTGCCGGCAACGGTGGCGACGGTCGAGTACGACCCGAACCGCACCGCGCGCATCGCCCTCCTGCACTACGCAGATGGCGAGAAGCGCTACATCCTCGCTCCGGACGGCCTCAAAGTTGGCGACTCGGTGGTCTCCAGCCGCAACGCCGACATCAAGCCCGGCAACAGCATGCCGCTCCGCCACATCCCCCTCGGCACGACGATTCACAACGTCGAGCTCAAGAAGGGCAAGGGCGGTCAGCTCGTGCGTTCCGCCGGCTCCGGCGCTGTTCTCATGGCCAAAGACGGCGACTACGCGCAGGTTCGTTTGCCCTCGACGGAAATCCGTCTGGTGCACCTCGACTGCCGCGCCACCATCGGCCAGGTCTCGAACCTCGACCACGCCAACATCTCGCTCGGCAAGGCCGGTCGCGCGCGCTGGCTCGGTCGTCGTCCGCACCAACGCGGCGTCACGATGAACCCGGTGGATCACCCGATGGGCGGCGGCGAAGGCCGCACCAGCGGTGGACGTCACCCCTGTTCGCCCTGGGGTCAGCTCTCCAAGGGCCTCAAGACTCGCAACAACAAGCGGACCGACGTGTACATCGTCAAGCGCCGCGGGCAGAAGGGTTAATCAGTCATGCCGCGTTCAGTAAAGAAGGGCGCCTTCGTCGACGGCCACTTGGCCGAGAAGGTCGCTTCCGCGCAAGCCGCGCAGAGCAAGAAGGTCATCAAGACCTGGTCGCGCCGCAGCACGATCACGCCGGATGCCATCGGGCTCACCTTCGCGGTTCACAACGGCCGCAAGTTCGTGCCGGTGTTCGTGACGGAGAACATGGTCGGGCACAAGCTCGGCGAGTTCGCCCCCACGCGCACCTACCACGGCCACTCGGGCGACAAAAAAGCCAAGGTCGGTCCCAAGAAGTAAGGCGTTCGCCCCTTCGCAATGAAGCCCGAGGTCGAAAGGCCCCGGGCTTCGCTGCTTTGTGCGTCTGGGTCGGTGAAGGCCGCCCTCGGCGCGCGGTGCTAGCATCGAGACATGGCCAGCTCGGCGCCCGAGGAAGCCTCGCACGTGGTGGGCAAGATCGTGATCGGTGTACTGCACACGCATCCCCGCCCGGCGCCGCGCCCTGCGCCGGCATGGACCGCCACCGCGGCCTCGCTCCCCCTTGGATCCCAATGTGGAGTCCCGTCCGTACCTTCGGGAGCGATCTCCGTTGGGAGTGGGCGGTAGTCGCTGATCTTCGGACCCAACGTGAGCGGCGATCTGCGGCTGGGGCTCGGCGCGGGGTTCGACGTGGGCGCAAAGGCCTCGCCGTTCTACGGCGGCGCCGACCTGAAGTTCTCGCCACTACGCACGCGGGCCATCGCCATTGCGGTGAATCCGGGCGCCAGCGGCTACTGGCTCGAC
>JBBQWQ010000067.1:0-40357 GCA_038210445.1 Polyangiales bacterium | reverse complement strand
TTCGGCGATCCACCAAGGCTCATGCACGTATTTCGCTGAAACCGCCCGCGGAACGCCACTGCATTCGCGTGGAATCACGCGGGATCACATAGGGCAACGTGGGATCACGTATCGTCACGAAAAACACCAGTCACCTAGGAGGCTGGTGTTTTTGGCCGAACCCTTCGGGATGCCAGCGTCGGCCGTGCTCACGAACAGGGGTTCGCTGCGCGCGATCCTCCTCGACCTCCCTCGGTCTCGGCCAAAAACCCTCAGTCTCCTGCCGCCGCCGCGTAGGCTTCCGGACCGGAAGAATCGGGTAGGTCACGGAGGAGACGCTTCACCGCCAGAGAGCCGTCACCGCAGAGCCGCGCATCGGGTGCGGGGCGCGCGTTGCGGTGACCCGAGAGCCGTCGCCCTGAGATTCTGGCGATTCTGTCGCTATCGGCAGGTGGAGCTCTGCGTGCCGAGGGCGCTGCAAAGTGCGGGATCGATGAGCGCCTGCCGCAGTACGGCGACGCGGCAGTTGAGCGTATTGCCCACGGCGCTCGCGTCGGGCCCCTCGCCGGCGTCGGCGTCGTAGGGGTACCCGGGCATCGTGGAGCATGCTGCTTTGCAGTCGGCCGCGGTCCGGTAGGGAGCATCGGCGCCGCAGGTCGCCATCACCAGGCCGCAGAACGCCTCGCAGCGGCCGCCGCACACCTCGTTGCCGAAGGGGCCGGCGCTCGCGCAGTGGATGGCCGGTGCAGTGCGCGCGGGATCTCCCGCGAAGTACGCCCGGCACTCGAGGGAGTCACCGCGCAGATCGCCGCCGCCCACGGGCGGGAGAAGCGCGCAAACGCGCAGGCACTCTGCGGCGCTGGCGTACTGCTGCTGGCGGCCCGAGCAATTGCTCATGATGTCGGCGCAGTAGCTGGTGCAGGTGGGGGCCTTTTGGCCGTCCAAGCTGGCGCTGCCGTCGACCGGGGGAGCGGGAACGGCGGCGTCGCCTCGCGACCCTGCGTCGGCGTCGCTCGACGAGGTGGCGCTGGTCGAGCTGCTGCCGCATGCGGCCACGCCGACCACGACCACAAGCAAACTGGGCGCGAGCAACGCGCGGAACGCAGTGGCCACGGAAGGGGGCCTGTGGACAAACCAAGACATGATTAAGCCATCGGAGGGGAAAACTCCGTTACCCCTGAAAAGTAGCGCTCTTTGTCCAGAGCCGCCACTTCCCCGCAGGCCGGCGTCGGTATCTCCTCCCCCATCGTGTGTGCATTGCGCCGCTTCACCTACGCCCGTGCGCCCGGCACCTACCTGCAAGCTTCACCAAAGAAGCGGGGCAAGAAGGCCTCCAGATAGAGCCGCGGCGAAGTCGTTTGCGAAAACGGAAGCGGCTTGTGGTAGAACCCGGTCTCGTGGAAGCCACGATCGTCGCCAAAGGCAAAGTCGAGGTGCGCGGTGGTGTACTCACGGTTACCCGTGGTGACGCCAACAAGCCCTCCCTCGAGATCGGTGCCGACACCGTGGTCATCGGGCGCAACGAGGCCTGCAACCTGGTGCTCGACGACAAGAAGGTGAGCGCCGTTCACCTGGAGCTCGTCGCAACCGAGCGTGGCGTGCGTGTTCGCGACCTTGGGTCGCGCAACGGCACCTTCCTGGGCGACACGCGCATCGGCGAGGTGTTCCTCCTCAAGCCCACCACCATTCTCATCGGAGACTCGGTGGTCTCGTTTTCGCCGTCCACGCCCGAAGAAGTGGAGGTCCCGGAGACCGCCCAGTTCGGTCCGCTGGTGGGCGTCAGCGCCGGCATGCGCAACGTCTTCGAGCGCCTGCGCAAGGCGGGCCCCACCGAGCTCACGGTGCTCATCTTGGGCGAGACCGGCTGCGGCAAGGAGCTCGTGGCGCAGGCCATCCACCAGGCCAGCTCCCGCAACAACAAACCCTTCGTGGTCGTCGACTGCGGCGCCATTCCTCCTTCGCTGGCCGAGAGCGCGCTTTTCGGTCACGAGCGCGGCTCGTTTACCGGCGCCGTCGACAAGCGGGTCTCTCCGTTCGTCGAAGCCGACGGCGGCACCATCTTCCTCGACGAGCTCGGCGAGCTTCCGGTCGACGTTCAGCCGAAGCTCCTCCGCGCTCTCGCGGAGCAGCGCATCAAGGCGGTCGGCTCCAACACCTACCGCCCGGTGAACGTGCGCGTGGTGGCGGCAACCCGTCGCGACCTCGTGCGCGAAGTGAACTCCGGCGGTTTCCGGAGCGACCTTTATTTCCGCGTCGCGCAGATTCGCGTGGAGCTCCCGCCGCTCCGCGACCGTCTCGAAGACATCCCCGCCCTCGTTCGCAAGATGATGAACGACATGGGCGACAAGCACGCCTACGACCGGGTCACCACCGAGTCGCTCGAGCGCCTCATGCGCCACGACTGGCCCGGCAACGTTCGCGAGCTCCGCAACGTGCTGGCGGTCGCTATGGCCTTCCACAAGGAAGGGCCCCTCGACCTCGCGCAGCACATTGCGCCGATGGTGCAGGCAGCCGAGAGCACGCCCACCCGGGGCCGCACCTTTCAGGACGCCAAGCGCGAGGTCCTCGCCCGCTTCGAGCGCGAGTACTTCACCGCCCTGTACGCCGAGTGCACCGGCAACGTGAGCGAGATCGGCCGCCGCGCCGCCATGGAGCGGGCGCACGTGCGCGGGTACCTTCGCCGCCACGGCATCGGGGACCCGAAGAACACCATCGGCTGACATGGAAGCTCCCCGTCGCGTGCGCGTGCTCTATGCGGACGACGAGGCCGACGTGCGCGAAGTATTCGCGGCAGTGCTGGGCGAAGACCTCGACGTGACCACTGTGGCTTCCGGGGCCGAGGCGCTCGCCGAGCTGGCCCGCGCCGACTACGACGTGCTGGTGAGCGACATGCGCATGGACCCCATGCGCGGCTCGGATCTGTTGGCGGCGGCCTTCCGTACCCACCCCGACACCCAACGCGTGCTGCTCACCGGCTACAGCGACCACGACGATCTCGCGGCGGCAGTGAACGACGGGCACCTCTTCGCCTACCTGCAGAAGCCGTGGGACCAAGCGCTGCTCCGGCTCACCATCCAGCGCGCCTCCGAGGCGCGGCACCTGGAGCTGGAGAACCGGCGGCTGCTCGGCGAGCTGCGCAATCGCAACAAGAAGCTCGAGCAAGACATCGAGGCGGTCACGCGGGTGGGCGAGCAACGACGCCCGGTGCTGCTCGCCGACTCCCGCGCCATGCTCAAGGTTCTCGAAGAGATCGACGCCGTCGCCGAGACCGACGTGAGCGTGCTCATCTCCGGCGAAACCGGCTCCGGCAAAGAGCTGGTGGCCGCCACCATCCACGAGCGCAGCGCCCGCAAGCGCGGCCGCTTCATCGCGCAAAACCTGGCCGCGCTGCCGCCCGACCTCATGACCAGCGAGCTATTCGGCCACGTGAAGGGCGCGTTCACCGGCGCCCAACAGGCGCGCCGGGGGCTCTTCGAGCTGGCCGACGGGGGCACGCTCTTCCTGGACGAAATTGGCGAAGCGCCGCACGCGCTGCAGGCGCTTCTTTTGCGAGCCCTCGAGACGCGGGAGTTCTGGCCGGTGGGTGCCAGCGAGCCGCGCCGGGTCGACGTGCGCATCGTCGCTGCCACCAACCGCGATTTGCTCGCGCTCTCCCAGGCGGGCCAGTTTCGTTCCGACCTGTACTACCGCCTGGCGGTGTGCCCCATTCGCGTGCCGCCGCTGCGGGAGCGCCCGGAAGACCTGCACGCGCTCGCCGAGCGAGCGCTCTCGCTGGCCGCCCAGCGCATGAACCGGCCGTCGCCGCGGCTGGGCCAAGAAGCGTTCCGCGCGCTCGAGGGCCACGACTGGCCGGGCAATGTTCGCGAGCTCATCAATCTGATGGAGCGCCTCTGCATCTACTTCCCCGGGAAGGATGTGAGCGGGGAAGACCTGAACCTTCCGCCGCGGCTGGGCACCTCGGCCTCGCTCGCGCCTCCACCGCCTTCGAGCGCCGCCGACGCGGCCGACATTGCGCCGCTCCCGCGCGGGATCATCCAGCTGGAAATGCCCGAAGGGGGCACCACGTTCGACGCCTTGGAGCGGGAAATCCTTGCCCGGGTGCTGGAGCGCGCCGAGGGCAATCAGTCGCGGGCCGCCCGGTCGCTGGGGCTGAGCGAGAGCACGTTCCGAAGCCGGCTAAAGCGTCTGGGCCTGAAGGGGTAGGTCTGGCACGGCGCTCTCGATCGTCATCCCCACCCAGGAAAATCGAGCTAGACTCTGGGCATGGCGCTGCCCAGCTCCATACGCCTGCCTACCCTCGCCAAGTACGAGGTAGTGGAGGAACTCGGACACGGGGGCATGGCCACCGTGTACCGCGCGCACGACAAACGCCTGGAGCGTGACGTCGCCGTCAAGGTTTTGCATCCGCACCTACGCGAGTCGGTGGAGATCGCCCACCGCTTCTCGGCCGAGGCCAAGGCCGTCGCCAAGCTGCGGCACCCCAACATCGTCGAGGTGTACGACGTCTCGGAGCCCACCGACCTCGACCAGTACCTGGTGGTGGAGCTGGTCGAAGGGTGCACGCTTCGGACGCTGCTCAAGGAAGAGAAGCGACTACCGCCGGAGGTCGCCGCGGCCGTCGCTGTGGAGCTGCTGCACGCGCTCTCGCACGCGCACGCGCAGGGCGTCGTACATCGCGACATCAAGCCCGAGAACGTCATGGTCGAGCGACGTGAGCGCCAGCCTTCCGGGCGCCCGGCGCCGGCGAGCGATCCCGGTGCGGTTCGCTCCGGGCCGGTGAGCGGTCAGCTTCCCACGGTGGCCATCAAGCTGATGGACTTCGGCATCGCCAAGCTCCTCGACACCAAGGGCGTCACCTCCACCGGGCAGGTGCTCGGCAGTCCTGCCCACATGGCGCCCGAGCAGATCGAAGGCGGCGACGTCGATGAGCGCGCCGACGTGTTTGGCATCGGTGTGCTCATGTACGAGTGCATGGTGGGTCACCTTCCGTTCGAGGGCTCGAACCCTGCGCAGGTGCTCCGGCGCGTGCTCGAAGGCAACTACCCGCGGGCCGAGATGGAAGAGTCGACGGTGGGGAAGAACTGGAGCGTTCTTCTCGATCGCGCGCTGGCGCTCCGGGTCGAAGAGCGCTTCTCCTCCGCCGAGGCGGTCACCGAGGCCATCGAAACAGAGCTGAACCGCCTGGGGTTTCCCAGCTCGCTCGATCTACTGGAGCGCTTTTTCGAGTCGCCTGCGACGTTTCGGCCAGCCCACGACGAAGCGCTCAAGAAGCGCCTCTCCGAGCTCGGAAGCGCTGCGCGCGCGCGCGGCGATGCGCTGTGCGCCGCGGCCGACTACAACCGCGCGCTGGCCTACGCGCCCAACGATCCGGCGCTGCTCAAGCTGGTGATGACGATGCAGCGCACCGTCTCCCGCCGGCACCAGCTTCGGCGCGCGGTGCGGCCGCTCCTCGGCATCGTCGTGGCCGGGGCTCTCTCCTTCGGCCTGGTGCGCTACCTGCGCGGACGCGCTGAGCACCCGGAGCTCCCGCAAGTCGTCCCTACCTTCACCGCCGACACCACCCTCGCGCCGCTCCCCACTACGCCGCCGAGCGCGCCCGCGGCGGCCCTCACACGTGTCATCCCGCCGCTCATCGTGCCCAAGCCGGTGCTCACCGCCAAGGCCCGCGGCCGGGTGGTGCGCATCGGAGAGATTCGCCCTCCCGAAGGCTGCCTGGTGTCGGTCGACGGAGAGGGCGCCCGCGCTGCCACGGCCGGTCTCACCCTCTCGCTCGACGAGAAGGAGCACCAGCTCGTATTCAGTTGCAAGGGTGAGCTCTGCATCCGGCAGACGCGAACCGTGAGCGCCGGGGAGAAGGACGAGATCCTCGCCTCGGTTCGGCTGGAGCTCAAGCCCTCGGTGCTCACCATCGAAGGCGACGCCTCGCACAAGTTCCAGATGGCCGGCAATCCAGGCACTCTGCGCGCCGGCGTCGCCATCAGCATCCCCATCCGCAGCAACGATCAGGCGACCGTGGTCACCGATCTCGACACCGGCGTCACCCGTACCGTGTTCCTGCGGGCGGGCGGAGATCAGAAGGTCACGTTCTGAGACCGCCCGGTGCGGTTTCCGGTATCCTTCCCGCTCCGGTGAGCTCGCCTCCGCTTTTCCAGCTGCTTCCGCCGCGCCCGTGGCCAGGCCATGTGCTCGCCGTGCTCGCGCTCCTGCTTTGCCTTTTTGCCAGCTCGGCTGCCCACGCTGCGAGCGACATGGCGGAGTTCGAAAAGGCCCGCGCCGCCTACGTGAGCAAGAACTACGAAGACTGCGAGACGCGCCTCCATGCGCTCCTCGACCCCGACAACCCGCGCCTCAAGGACCCGGTGCTCATCGGCCAGGCCCGCATGTACTACGGCGCTGCGCTGGTGCAGCGGGGCAAGAACGCCGAGGCCCAGAAGAGCTTCGAGGCGCTGCTCCTGGGCGATCCGCAATACGACCCCGACCCGCTCACCTTTTCGGGGCCGGTGCTCGAGGTATTCTACGATACGCGGCAGCAGCTGCGCGAGCGCCTGGCCGCCAAGGCCCAAGAAGACGCGCGCAAGGCTGCCGAGAAACGGGCCCACGAAGAGGAAGCGAAGAAGAAGGAAGCCGCTCGGGTGAAGCGCTTGATGGAGCTTGCCACCGAGGAGCACATCACGGCGCGGAGCTCGCGCTTCGTCGCCTCGCTGCCATTCGGTATCGGCCAGTTCCAGAATCGCCAGCCGGCGCTGGGCTTCATTCTCCTGGGCGCTGAAGCGGCGCTGGTGCTGGGCGCGGTGGTCACCATTCCCATGCGCATCGACGCCGACGACGGCGCCAATGCCGAGCTCTTGCGCGGCAACGCCACGAAGGCCAACGACTACCACACGCGCGCGCTCAATATCACCTACGCCAATTGGGCCTTCGTCGGCGCGTTTGCCTTCACCGCAGCGGTGGGCATTCTGCAAGCGCACATCTCGTTCGTACCGGAATTTCGCGAGCGGCGTACCCGTCCGTTGCCGCCGCTGGGCAAGCTCGCTCCGTATCTGGTGCCGTCTACGAACGGCGGGCAGCTCGGGTTCTCCGGCACCTTCTAGGTGGCTGGTGTTTTTGGCCGAACCCTTCGGGATGCCGGCGCCTCCCGTGCTCACGAACAGGAGTTCGTTCCGCGCGCTCCTCCCAGCGAACGCGCCTCCTCGGTCTCGGCCAAAAACCCTCAGTCTCCTGCTTGGCGCTTGTCAGCCGCCGTGCAGCCTTCCTAGAGCGCCCGGCGCACGAAGATGTCTTCCAAGGTCTCTCGGCGCGGCGTGACGCTCTCCACGCGCGCTCCGGCGGCGAGGGCGTGACCCAACAGCTCGCGCACTGCGTCGTCGCCCTCGACCTCGTACACGCATACCGTCCCGACGTGCCGCGGGGCGTGCTTTTCTCCGAGCTGCCGCTGGAGCGGCTCGGACACGTCGGCCAGCGAGATCTCGAAGCGCCGACCGTCGTTGCCGAGCAAATCGTGAATACTGCCAGCCACCACCACTTCGCCCCGGCGCAGGATGCACACGCGATCGCAGAGCATCTCCACATCGCTGAGAATGTGGCTCGAGAAGAACACGGTGCGGCCTGCGGCGCGCTCCTGCACGATGAGGTCGCGCACCTCCTTGCGCCCGACCGGATCGAGGCCGCTCATGGGCTCGTCGAGAATGAGCAGCTCGGGATCGTGCACCAGGGCGGCGGCCAGGCCGACCCGCTGCAGCATGCCTTTGGAGAGGGCGCGCACCGCGCGGTCCTGCGCGTAGGCCACGGCGGTCTTGGTCAGCGCCTCTTGCACGCGGCTCGTCAGCTTGGCGCCGGAGAGGCCATTGAGGCGCCCGCAGAGGGTCACGAACTCGCGCGGCGTCAGGTACGGGTACACGTACGGGTTCTCGGGGAGAAAACCCACCCGACCCATGGCTTCCGGGGAGGGAATGGGCTCGCCGAGCAGCGTGGCCTTGCCGCGGGTGGCCTCGATGAGCCCGGTGAGCATCTTGATGGTGGTGGTCTTGCCCGCGCCGTTGGGGCCCAGGAAGCCGAAGATCTCCCCGCGCCGCACCTCGAAGCTGACGCCGCGCACGGCCTCCACCTTCTTGCCGCTGAAGGGCTTTTTGAAGGTCTTCGCCAGGTCTTGGACCTTGAGAACGATGTCCGCCACGCATCCCTTCTACCACAGGGCAGAAGGCGATGAATCAGCTCTCGGCGCGGCCGGCTTCGGAGTGGGGGGTGGCGTCCTTGGGCCCGCCGCTGCTGTACTCGTGGAGCTTGTACTGAATCTTGCGCGTCGACATGCCGAGGACCATGGCCGCCTTCGAGGTGGAGCCGCCGCAAGCCTCGAGGGTCTTCAATATGGCGTAGCGCTCGATTTCGTCGATGGTGGAGCCGGGAATGGTGGGCGGGCCTTCGCGCCGCTCTTCGGGGACCACCGAGCCCGGCAAGTGACGCCGCTCCACCACCGGGCCGTCGCACAGAACCACCGCGCGCTCCACGGCGTTTTCCAGCTCGCGGACGTTGCCCGGCCATCCGTAGGCAGAGAGGGCCTCCAGCGCCTCGTCGGAGAAGCTCTCAATGACCTTGCCGTTCTCGGTGGCGTATCGGCTCAGGAAGAAGCTCGCCAGAGGTGCCACGTCGAGCGGTCGCTCGCGCAGCGCGGGAATGTCTACGGAGATGACGTTGAGCCGGTAGAAGAGGTCTTCGCGGAACGTGCCTTTGGTGATCTCGGCGCGCAGATCGCGGTGGGTGGCCGCGAGGATGCGCACGTCGACCTTGAGCGTTTCGTTGCCGCCCACGCGCTCGAAAGACCGCTCCTGGAGCACCCGCAGCAGCTTCACTTGGGTGCCCAGCGGAATCTCCCCCAGCTCGTCCAGGAAGAGGGTGCCGCCGTCGGCCTGCTTGAAGCGGCCCTCGCGCCGGGCCACGGCGCCGGTGAAGGCGCCGCGCTCGTGGCCGAAGAGCTCGCTCTCGAGGAGCGACTCCGAGAGCGCTGCGCAGTGCAGCCGCACGAAGGGCTTGTCGGCCCGCGGCGAGGCCGCGCAGATGGCCTCGGCGATGAGCTCCTTGCCGGTACCGCTCTCGCCGGTGATGAGCACGCTGGCCTTGCTGGGGCCGATCTGCTTCACCAGCTCGAGCACCGCCAGCGTCTTCGGGTCGCCGGAGACGATGTGCTTGAAGGCGTTGCGCTCCCGGAGCTTGTCGCGCAGATGACGCGTCTCCTGCAGCAGACGCGCCTTTTCCATGGCCCGTTCGACCACTGCCGAGAGCGCCTCGAAGTCGAGTGGCTTGGTCAGGTAGTTCTCGGCGCCCTTCTTCACCGCGTGCACGGCGCTGGTGATGCTTCCGAAGGCGGTCATCACCACGAAGACGGCGGAAGGTACGTAGGCCCGCGCCTTCTCCATGAACTCGAGGCCGTCAAGACCGGGCATCTTGAGATCGGTCAAGATGACGTCGGGGACGAACTCACCCAGCTTGCCCAGCGCTTTGAAGCCGTCGGCAGCGGTCTCCGTTGCGTATCCCTCGTCGTGCAGGATCTCGCTGAGAGCGGCCCGCGCGTTCGCTTCGTCGTCGACAATGAGAATCCGTCCTCGTGACGCCATGCACCGCGTTCTAGCACTCTGCCCCGCTCGCGGCGCGACTTCGTTCTCGCGCGGGCGCCGGGTTTTCGCGCAAAAAGTCCGTGGCCCTGGTCGCCCGCAGAGGTCGCGCCCACCGTGTCGACTGCCCATCGTGAAGGCTCGACCGAACCGTCGGTCCGCGCGAGCGCAGCCCTTGCGCAGCCCGGCCGCCAAAAACACCCGTCGACCAAGTGGCACTTGGTGACGAATTGTCGGAGAGTTTCGTGGTTCCGCACCCAACCCAAGGGGTGGTACAAATCCCGGCGCGCCTTTTTCGAGGGAATCCTAATGAAACGATCATCGCTTTACCTGCTTGCTCCGCTCGTTCTCGCATTCCCGCAGGCGGCCTTCGCCCAGGCCGCATCGGTCTCCGGCGGCGCTACCGCGGGGCCCAACGGCGCCGGCGCGTCGACCGCCGCGGCCGCGGCCCCTTCCTCCGAGACGCCGCCCACCGCCGCCGAAACGCAGGCGCAATGGGCCGATCGCGAGCAGAAGCTTGGCGAGACCACCACCCTCGACGGCTCGGTCGGTCTCTTGCACACGCAGCACGCGCAGGGCGGCGCGCCGGGCCAGTTCCGCCTGCAGTTCATGACCGAGTACTTCTCCGCGGGCTTTCTCTGCTCGCCCGAGTTTCCCTGCGTGAACCCGCGCACCGGTGGCGCGCTCACCGAGCACTCGCTCGACCACATCGGTGGTCAGCTCTCGCTCGGCTTCGGCATTCTGAAGTGGCTCGAAGGTCACGCCACCACCACGGCCTACGCCAACTCGTCCGATGCCAACCGGCCGGCCCTCATCCAGGTGCTCGGCGACTCGAGCATCGGCCTCAAGGCCTTCGGCAAGCTCGGTAGCTTCTTCAACATCGGCGGCGGCATCGACCTCTGGCTGGTGAACGGCACCGGCGCGGTGGGCCTCGACGGCAGCGGCACCAGCGCCAAGTTCCACGGCATCGCCACCGCCGACCTCCGCGGCCTTCAGAAGAAGCTGCCGCTCCGCTTCAGCACCAACCTCACCTACTCGCTCGACTCCACCGGCGCGGTGGTCGAGGTCGACGAGGCGCGCCGCAACGCCCCGGTCTCCCGCATCGAGCGCTTCGGCCTTCGGGTCAATCGCGTCGACCACTTCGACATCAAGATCGGGGGCGAAGCCTTCTTCCTCGACGAGCGCGTGCGCCCCTTTGCGGAGCTCGGGATCGACATCCCCATCAACCGCCAGAACTACGAGTGCAAGCTCAACAACCCCAGCCGCGACAAGTGCCTCGCCAACGATGCGTTGGCGCCCAGCCGCTTCACCCTCGGCGCGCGGGTCCTGCCCTGGAAGCGCGGCGTCTCCTTCACCGCGGCCTTCGACATCGGTATGGAAGGTACCCAGACCTTCCTCGAGGAAGTTTCGCCCACGCCCCCGTGGATGATGTACCTCGGCGCCGGCTGGGCCATCGACACCAAGGAGAAGCCGCCGGTCGAAGTCGTCAAGACCATCGAGAAGGTGGTCCAGGTGAACAAGCCCAAGGGTAAGATCGCCGGCTTCGTGCACGAGTCTGCGGGCCCCGACGGCAAGGGCGCGACCGCTGCCATCCCCGGCGCCATCGTCGCCTGGGCCAACCACCCGGAGCTCACCGCGCTTGCCACGGGCAGCGATGGCCGCTTCAACACCCAGGAGCTCGACCCGGGTGATTACGCCTTCGCCATTAAGGCCGACGGCTACAAGCCCGGCGAGTGCACCACCAAGATCGAAGCGGCGGCCTCGACCGTGCAGCTCGACTGCGCGGTGGAAGCTCTCCCGCGACTGGGCGTCGTGGTGGGGCACGCCAAGGACGAGAAGGGCGAGCCGATTGCCAACGCCACCGTCAAGCTCAAGGCCGGCAACGGCAAGGAGCTGCAGCTCTCCACCGACGGCCAGGGCCTGTTCCGCTTCGCCGACGTGTCGCCCGGCACCGCCTCTCTGGCCCTCGACGCCGAGGCTTACCTCGCAGCGGTCGCTTCGGTCGACGTGAAGGCCCGCCAAGACAACGCCATCGACGTGACGATGCACCGCCGCCCGAAGAACGCGCTGGTCTCGGTCGACAAGAACGAGATCCGCATCAAGCAGCAGATTCAGTTCGAGGTGAACCAGGCCATCATCCTCCCGGCGTCTTCGGCGCTGCTCGAGGAGATCGCCGACGTCTTCATCAAGACCCCGCGCATTCGCCGGGTCGAGGTGCAAGGGCACACCGACAACACCGGTGGCACCGAGCGCAACCGCGTGCTGTCCGACGACCGCGCCAGCGCCGTCCGCAACTGGCTCGTGTCGCACGGCGTCTCTCCGGAGCGCCTGGTGGCCAAGGGCTTCGGCGAGAGCAAGCCCCTGGTGCCCAACGTCACCGCGGGCAACAAGGCCCGCAACCGCCGGGTGCAGTTCGTGATCCTCGAGCAAGACGCTGCGTCGGGCAGCGACCCCTCCGGCATTCCCCAGAAGGATGCGCCGGCCAAGAAGAAGACCCCGAAGAGCGACATCAAGCTCCCCAAGTGAAGCGGCGAGCGCGTCGACCTTGACGCGCGCAGCCCCTCGATAGGCCGCGTCTACGCCGACGCGGCAGGCCTCGAAAGGCCAGCGAAACCCCCGCAAATCGCGGGGGTTTGCCTTTTAACTCGGGTGGGCCCGGAACGTGCTCCAGGGCCGGCGATGGCAACCCGAACCCCTCGCGCGCCCTTCCTCTCCTCCTTCGCCGTCGGGGTGTGGATCCTCGCGTTCGGTTGCTCCAGCGGCGGCGGCTCCGATTGGGAAGATGGTGCCGGCATCGGGCCCGACGGCGGGCGCATCGACGGCGACGCGAGCCGCGGCAGCAGCGGCAGCAGCGGAGTGGGCGCCGACGGGGGGCCGGCGTCTGCGCGTGGCGAAGCCAAGTGCACCCAGGCCAGCAAGAGCTACGGCACCATGAAGATGTGGGAGTGCGTACCTGCCGGCATGGAGGGAAAGACCGCGTCGCCGGCGGGCCTGGTGGTCGCGCTCCACGGCTACACCCAAGGCGTGAACCAGACGAGCTCGCCCGGCGGCGCTTGGGGCTTTCGTCCCACCAGCCAGTGGTCGAACCTCGCCGAGGCGCACAAGTTCTACGTCATCTACCCGGACAAGGGCACCCAGGCCTTCCAGTGGTACGCGTTCTTCGCTACCAGCGGCATCTCGCGCACCGACCTCGAGCCGTCCTCCATCGCGCAAATGGTGAAGGACATGCAGGCCAAGTACAACATCGACCCCAACAAGATCTTCGTCAACGGGCTCTCCGCCGGCGCGTACATGAGCGTGGTCATGCTCGCGACGTATCCCGACCTCTTCGCCGGCGGGTCGATCTTCGCCGGTGGCCCGTATGGGTGCTCGACCTCGTGCGCCGCCCTTGGCAAGAAAGGGCAGGGGTGGACCTACCCCGGCACCCACGCGGCCAGCCTGGTGAAGGGCGCCTACGGCACCGTGTGGAACAGCCCCACCGCGCGCAAGCCGCGCCTCATGATCTTCCAGGGCGACGCCGACGGCGCCGTCACACCCGAGAACCTCGCCGACCTCACGCAGCAGTGGGCCGGCGCGCTCGGCCTATCGGGGGCCGGCAGCAAGTCGATCCTGAAGGGCCACGAGTACACCGCGTACTCCGCCGGCGGGCAGATCATGCTGGCGAGCGTGCTCATGAAGGGCATCGGCCACGGCACGCCGGTCGACCCGGGCGCCGGACCCGACCAGGGCGGCTGGGATCCGGAGCCCAGCAAGACCATGTCGAGCGACACCAAGGCGGCCCAAGACTGGACCAACTCCGCGGGCATCTACGGCCCGTATTACTCGGCGAAGTTCTTCGGCCTCGTCCCGTGACTCTTGAAGTTGCTGAGGCAATGGCTGCCTTGGGTGCAAAACGGCATCAAGTGCACTTCGGAAGGAAGCTCCCGTCGGGCCCGCCGTAGACACTCTTCGAACTGGCCGCGACCTCTCGGGGGCCCGCGGCGTTTCGGAGGAGAGTCTGCCCATGAATCGTTTCGTCTCGGCCTCGTCGGTCGCCGTGCTCGGGGTTCTCGCGTCGGTGGCGTCGTACGCCTCGCCCGCTTCCGCGGAGCTCTCCGACCGCTCCAAGGGTACCGTGTGGAACCTGGAGCACTGGGTTTACCTGAGCGACTGCCGCTACGACAAGCCCATGCCCGCCGAGCCCGACAGCTACTTCGTCGACGCCTGCGATCACGGCTACGAGCAGGAGGAGCGCTACCTCGCGATGCTCACGCCGGCCGAGAAGGAAGACTCGCGCGCCAAAGCTGCCTTCGAAATGCACGCGAAGTCGGCGCAGCACATCGTCAAGGTGAAGGCCGCGCATGCTGCCGCCGGTCAGCGCGCGCAGGCGCAGGCCAGCGACTACGAGGCCTTCAAGAAGGACGCGAAGTCGAGCAGCGAGGGGCTCTGGTTTTTGTACCAGCTCGACAAGCACCAAGACAGCTACCTCGGCAACGCCATCGTACAGTCCGACGTCGAGGCGCGCGTTACCAAGGCCATGGCGGTGAAGGCCTTCGGCGAGAGGTGCGCTGCCAAATACGCCAAGATGAAGGTTCCCTACGGCGGCAACGAGTACCTCGACGATCCGGTGCAGACCTGCGCCGAGGCCATGAACCAGAGCGACATTCTCAAGCGCGAGGTGCCCAAGCTCTTTCCGCGAATGCGCGCCCTGGGCGCTGCCGCCTCGAAGAAGGCTCAGGCGAAGATCGCCGGCGGCCAGCCGCTCTGGCAGAGCGAGATCGCCTGCGCCGAAACACCCGCCAAGTGCGACGCGCAAGAAGGGCAGATCGAGCGCATCACGCGGCTCCTGGCCCTTGCCGCGACCTCCCCCAACGCGCCGGACCCGGTGGCCTTCGCCGCGGCCATGAAGACCGGCACCAGCAAGCGGCGCATCGGCGCCTTCCACGACGGAACCCGCGAGGGCGCGGTCGCCCGGGCGCTGAAGAGCGCCAGCACCGCGTACCAGGCCATGGCGCTGTTCGAGTCCACCGACCACATCGACAAGAACGCCTTCGGCATTCCCAAGGACCGCTCGCGTGAAGCTGGCGTGCTGGTGAAGGTGGCGGGCGAGAGCTTCTGCCGGGCGTACACCGCGGTGGCCTTCGCAACCTACGAGGGCGGCGGTCGCTACGGCCAGTGGAAGGCCGACATCTTCGAAGCCGACAAGAACACCTTCGTGGTCTCCAGCTGCAAGTGAGTCGGGCCGCGGGTATCGTCTGACGGTGCGAGCCGCCCACACGCCCCTCCCGCCGTTCACTCCACCGCCTGGTCGCACCCCCCGCCACCTGCCGGCGCTGCCGCGGGTGGCGCACGACTGGGCGAGCTGGCCTTCGCGCGAGGTGCACGTGCCGCGGCCCGACGGCGCAGGTCACGTGCGTGTACACTGCAAGGTTCTCGGCGAGGGCCCGCCCTTGCTGCTGGTGCACGGGCTGATGACCTCGTCGTACTCGTTTCGTTACGTGGGCCGCGCCCTCTCCGCGCGCTACCGCGTGGTGGTGCCGGACCTCCCGGGCGCCGGCCGCAGCGAAGCGCCGGCCGATCTCTCGTGCGCCCCGTCGGCGGTGGCCGACCTTCTCGCGGCGCTGGTTCGCGAGCTCGGGCAGGGCGCGCCGTACGTGGTCGGCAACTCGCTCGGTGGCTACTACTCGCTGTGGCTGGCGGCGCGGCACCCCGCGCTCTTGCGGCGCCTGCTCGTGATGCACGCGCCGGGGGTGCCCTTGGCTCGCCTGTATGCGCTCGCGGCCGCGGTGCGCGTGCCCGGCGCGCGTCGCGCCGCGGCCTTTATCATGCGACGCGATCCGGCGGCGTTCGCCCTGCGCAACGTCCACTACCGCGACGAGTCGCTCAAAAGCCGCGAAGAGGCCGAGGAGTACGGCAGCATCTTTCGCAGCGACGCGCGCACGGCGTTCTTCCTGCGCATTCTCGCCGAGAGCATGCGACCGGCGGCCATGCGCACGCTCCACCAGCTCCTGCCGGCCGTGACCACGCCGACCACGCTCCTCTACGCCGACACCGACCCGATGGTGCCGCCCTCGGTGGGCCCTGCGCTCGCCCGGCACATGCCGCAGGCGCGGTTCCTGTGGATGCGCGAGACCAGCCACTTCATGCATGTCGATACGCCGGAGGCCGCGGTGGGGGAGATTTTCCGGGGCGACGCTGGGTGAGCGGAGGAGAGCAGGGCGAATCGTCGGCCCGCGAGACCTTCACAAATCGACGTGGTTCGACGACGGCCCCCTCCTTTTCTTGAACCGCATCGGCGACCGAAGCGGACCGAAATAGTGAAGGAAAGCAGCGCGACGAGTCCCCGCCGGGGCGGGAGAAAATCTAGTAATTTCGATTCGTTCGTGAACCGACTTGCGTGCTCCGCCGTGTCGGGCTAGCTTCCGCGCGAATTCGGTGGCTGTTCCCTTCGCGGACCCCCATTCAGGGCCGCGTTTTTTTTTGCCTGTTTCCGTACCCCTCGTCGTCGATGTCCGAAAGACCCCCGTCCAGCTCCCTCGACCGCAGTCGAATCGATCCCGTGATCGAGCCGATTGCGCGCGCCCACGGCGCGGAGATCTTCGATGTCGAGCTGAAGAGCGAGGCTACCGGCTGGGTGCTCCGCGTCTACGTCGAAAAGCTGGGCAGCTCCGAACGCAAGTTCACGACCCAAGACGCAGCCGTCGACCTCACGCTCTGCTCGAACGTGGCCAAGGAGCTCTCGCCGGCTCTGGACGTCGTCGATGTCGTGCCGCATCGCTACCACCTCGAGGTCAGCTCGCCCGGCCTGGAGCGTCCGCTCCGCCACCGTGGCGATTTCGAGCGCTTCGAGGGGCAGAAGGCCAAGATCAAGCTCCGCACTCCCATCAAGGGCCAGAAGGTCCTGGTGGCGCGTCTCGCCAAGGTTCACGGAGACGTCGTCACCGTGGAAGAAGGCAGCAAGAGCTACGACGTGCCGCTCGCGGACATCGTGAGCTCGCACCTCGTTTTCGAGTTCGGCCCCGCGCCGAAACCTGGAAAGCAAAAGAAAGGCCCCTCTCCTCGTTAGGGCCCCTCTCGTTAGGGTAAGCAAATCATGGCAACTCCGCAGCAAAGCGCCCAGTCCGAAGCGAACCTTCTCTCCGCCATTGAAATGGTGGCGAAGGACAAGGGCATCGAAAAAGATCGCCTGATCCACACCGTCGAAGAGGCCATCCTCAAGGCCGCGCAGAGCGTCTTTGGTCCCACGCGCAAGCTCGAGGCGCGCTTCAACGAGGACACCGGCCAGGTCGACCTCTACCAGTACATGACCGTGGTCGACGATCCCTCCGACGACGAGTGCGAGATCGCCCTGGAAGACGCGCAAAAGTACGGCCTCGACGCGGAGATGGGCGAGGAGCTCGGTTTCCAGATTTTCTGGCACGCGCAAGACGCCAAGAAGGCCGCTGAGCAAGACAAGGCGTACGGCGACCTGCTCATGGTGAAGCAGACCCGTTCGCAGTTTGGCCGCATCGCGGCGCAGACCGCGAAGCAGGTGCTCATCCAGCGCGTCCGCGACGAAGAGCGCGACCTCATCTTCAACGAGTTCAAGGACAAGAAGGGCGAGCTCATCAAGGGCGTCGTCCGGCGCTTCGAGAAGGGCAACAACCTCATCGTCGACCTCGGCCGCACCGAGGGCATCCTCCCGTTCCGCGAGCAGACCCCGCGAGAAACCTACCGTCCCGGCGACCGCATCGTCGCCTACGTAAAGGACATCGACCGCGAGGCCCGCGGGCCCCAGGTCATCCTCTCGCGTTCCGACGCCAAGCTGGTGGAGAAGCTCTTCGAGTCCGAAGTCCCGGAAATCTACGAAGGCATCGTGAAAATCGTCGCTTGCGCCCGTGAGCCGGGCGCCCGCTCCAAGATCGCCGTCACCAGCCGCGACGCAGACGTCGACCCGGTGGGCGCTTGCGTCGGCATGAAGGGTTCTCGCGTCCAGGCCGTCGTGCAAGAGCTCCGCGGCGAGAAGATCGACATCGTTCCCTTCGACCGCGACCCCGCACGCTTCGTGTGCGCGGCCATCCAGCCGGCCGAGGTCAACAAGGTCATCGTCGACGAGTCCGACAGCCGCATGGAGCTTGTGGTCCCCGACGAGAAGCTCTCGCTCGCCATCGGCCGCAAGGGCCAGAACGTGCGCCTCGCCGCCCAGCTCACCGGCTGGAAGCTCGACATCATCAGCGACTCGAAATTCCGTCAGATGGAAGAGGAGGCAATCACCGCTCTTCAACAGATCGACGGCGTCTCCGAGACCGTCGCCCGCAGCATGTACCGCATGGGCTTCCGCGCCCTCGACGAGCTGTCCGAGGCCACCGAGGAGGAGCTCACCGCCATCCCGGGTCTCGGCGACGCCGCCGCCGCCCAGGCCATGCGCAAGAGCGCCGAAGAGACCATGGAGCGTCTCCGCAAGGAGCGCATCACCGCCGCCCAGTCCAAGGGCGAGGCCCTGACCGAAAAGGAGAAGCTCCTCTTCGTTCGCGGCATCGAAGCCCGCACCGCGCAGCTCCTCGAAGAGGCTGGCTACCGCGGCGTCGACGACATCGTTCGCGAGGACGAGGACAAGCTGGCCATCAAGACCGGTCTCGGCATCAAGAAGGCCCGCGCCATCAAGCAAGGCGTCGCCGAGTTCCTTGGCGCCGACGCGAAGATCGTCGCCGCCATCGGGAGAAGCTAAAGAGACATCATGACGACCCTCGCTCGAGCATCCACCGTCACCCGCGGCCGCACCTGCGTCGGCTGCGGCAAGGTCGCGCCCCGCGCCGACCTGGTGCGGTACGTGCGCGAAGCGCCGGCCGCGCCCGCCTCCGGAGCGCCGGCAGCCGGCGACACCGTCGTGGTAGACCTCCCGGGCCGTCGGGCCGGGCGTGGCACCTGGGTTCACCCGGTAGCCACCTGCCTCCAGAAGGCCGCGCGCAGCGGCTTCTCGCGGGGCTTCAAATCGCGGATCACGGCACACGCCGCGGTCCTCGCGGGGGAGCTCGTGGCCGCATCCAATGCGCGCATCACGAACCTCCTGACCTCCGGCGTTCGTCACCGAACTGTTGCCGAAGGTCTACGGGACGACGGCGATACCGTGGTCCTACCTTGGGACGAGGGTGACCTTTCGAAGTCGCCCGCGGTGTCGGCGTATGTGCGCCGGGGCCGGGCAGTGGTAGTTGAAAGTCGATCGGAGGGACACCAGGTGTCCGTGGTGCTTGACGGCGTGTTGGGAGCGGCAGTACGCCGTGCCCGTGACTTTCGAGAGGGCGTTCGCCCACTCGTGACGGGGAGTGAAGTATGCTGGTCTCCGGAGGTTCGATGAGCAAAGTGCGTGTCTACGAGGTGGCTAAGCAGCTGAATTTGGAGCCGAAAGCCGTCGTGGCACTGTTCCAGACCATCGGCGTGCCCGACGTCCGGAATCACATGAGCTCGGTGGATGCTGACGCGGTGGAACGCATCAAGCGTCACCTCGAGAAGCAAAAGACGCATGACACCGTGGAGGAGCGAATTCGCCCCGGCGTCATCAAGCGTCGCGCGGTGGCCAAGCCAACCGACGCGGCGCCGTCGAGCCCTGCCATGCCGCCTTCGATGCGCGACCTGGCTTCGAAGCCCCAGCTTCTCGACGTGGCGTCGACGCGGAATCTGGCGGCTATCGACGAGGCTCGCGAGAGCGGTCGTCTGCCCAGCATTCCCGAGGACAAGAAGAGCGTACGCGAGGTCGTGGCGGCGAAGGGCGATAGGCCCAGCACCCGCAACATCCCCGCGGCCGAGCCTTCGCGTCCGGCGCCCCGTGCTTCGCGACCCAAGCTCGAGATCGACCCGGTTCCCTTGAACCCGATCGAGCTCCGCGATGCGGAGCCGGAGCACGTCGCCCCCGCGCCGCCTGCTCCGCCGTCGGCGCCCCGTGTTGTAGCGGGTCTTGTCGCGAAGGTCGTCGCCGAGGTCGCTCCGGCGCCTCCGGCACCGCCGTCGGTACCTGCGGTCGCCGCGCCTCCTTCGGCTCCGGCCGTAGCCGCCGTCGCTGCGCCCGAGCCCACCCCCGAGCCGGTCGTCGAAGCCGCGCCGCCTCCGCCGCCCCCCGCGCCGGTGGTGGTGGTCGCGCCTCCTCCTCCGCCGCCCCCCGCGCCGGTCGCCGCGCCGCCGGTGCGTTCCAACCCGCCGAAGACCGGCATCGAAGTGTGGAGCGGCCGCCCTGGCGTTCCCATGCCCACGCCGGTCAATGTCACGCGCACCGGCATCGGTGGTGGCTCCACCGGCGGCCTCGCGCGCCGCTCGGAGTACAACCCCCGCGCCAGCGGTCCGGGCCAGATGCGCCCGGGCATGCGTCCCGCCGGTCCGGGCGGTCGTCCGGGTCAAATGGGGGGCCGCCCCATGAACATGCGTGGTCGTCCGGGGCAGATGATGCCCCGACGCCCCACCGTGAACACCGCGCACGAGATGGGCGCCCACAAGAAGGTCATCCGCATCGAGGAGAACATCACGCTCTCCGCGATGGCCGCGAAGATGAGCCTCAAGGCGACGGAGCTCCTCATGAAGCTCCTCTCCATGGGCACCACCAACGTGCACATCAACACCACCCTCGACGCCGATACGGCCGCCCTGCTCGCCAACGAGTTCGGGTGGGAGCTCGAAAACGTGGCGGTGAGCGAGGAAGCAAGCATCGCGGCAGCTCGAGGCGAAGAGCCGGTGGCCGTGGTCGAAGATCTCGAGCGCGAGACGCGGCCCCCGGTGGTCACTGTCATGGGTCACGTCGACCACGGCAAGACCAGCCTCCTCGACAAGATCCGCAAGGCCAATGTGGCCTCCGGTGAAGCCGGCGGCATCACGCAACACATCGGCGCCTACAAGGTGCAGACCCCGAGCGGCACCATCGTGTTCCTCGACACGCCGGGCCACGAGGCCTTCACCCAGATGCGCGCCCGCGGCGCAAGCGTCACCGACATCGTCATCCTCGTGGTGGCGGCAGACGACGGCGTCATGCCGCAAACGCGAGAGGCCGTGAGCCACGCCAAGCAGGCGAAGGTTCCGATCATCGTCGCCGTCAACAAGTGCGACAAGCCCGGCGCCGAGCCGGAGCGCGTTCGCCGCGAGCTGGTCGAGCTCGGGCTGCAGCCGGAAGAGTGGGGCGGCGAAACGATCTTCGTGAACGTCTCTGCGCAGACCGGCGAAGGTATCCCGACCCTCCTCGAGATGGTCGGTCTCCAGGCCGAAGTCCTCGACCTCAAGGCCAACGCCAAGAAGCCGGCTACCGGTACCGTCATCGAGGCTCTCCTCGATCGCGGTCGCGGTCCGGTGGCGCGGGTCATCGTTCAGGACGGCACCCTGCGCGTGGGCGACTTCGTCCTCGCCGGCCCTGGCTTCGGCAAGGTCCGCGCGATGGTGAACGACCTCGGCAAGCAGATCCACGAGGCTGGCCCTGCCACGCCGGTGGAGATTCTCGGCCTCTCCGACGTACCCAATGCCGGCGAGCAACTGCACGCCGTCAAGGACCCGAAGAAGGCCCAGGAGATCGCCGAAACCCGCAAGGCCAAGGCCACCGCGCTCCGCGGCAAGGACGTCAAGATCTCCCTCGGCGACCTCGCCGAGAAGATCGCCAAGGGCGGCCAGCTCGAGCTGCGCGTCATCGTCAAGGGCGACGTGCAGGGCTCGGTGGAGGCGGTCAGCGACGCCCTCACCAAGCTGTCCGGCGAGAAGGTTCGCCTCTCGGTCATCCACTCGGGCGTCGGCGCCGTCACCGAAGGCGACGTCAACCTCGCCATCGCCGGCAAGGCCGTCATCATCGGCTTCAACGTCCGTCCGGCCGGCAAGTCGTCGGCGCTCGCCGACGAAAACGGCGTCGAAATCCGCATCTACTCGATCATCTACCAAGCCATCGACGACGTGAAGTCGGCCATGGAAGGTCTGCTCCCGGCGAACCTGGTGGAGAAGGTGCACGGCAAGGCAGAGCTCCGCCAGCTGTTCAAGATCAAGGGCGTCTCGGTGGCCGGCTCCTACGTGCTCGAAGGCATCGTCAAGCGCAACGCGTTCATCCGCGTGGTGCGCGACAACGTCGTCGTACACGAGGGCAAGCTCGGTCAGCTCAAGCGCTTCAAGGAAGACGTCAAGGAGGTCGCGGAAGGGTTCGAGTGCGGTATCAGCCTCGAGAACTTCAGCGAGATCAAGGAAGGCGACATCCTCGAGTGCTACGAGATGGAGGAAGTGAAGCAACGGCTCTGAGCTCGATGTTCGAGCTCTCGACGAAAGCCGAGCTTCCTATGTCGAGCGCCGCGTCCTTCCCGGACCGGCGCTCGGCCTTTTGCGTGTACGGAGATTTTTCATGGCGGATGTAAAACGATCGACGCGGGTGGCCGAGAGCCTCCGCGAGGAACTGGCCTCACTGGTGTCGCTCGAGCTCGGCGATCCGCGCCTGGTAGGCGTCATCATCGCGCGCGTGGAGCTCACCGACGATCTACGCTTCGCCAAGATCTACATCCGCATCATGCAGACCACGGTCACCGAAGAGGATCAGAAGCGTGCGCTCGAAGGCCTGGCGCGCGCCTCGGGCTTTCTTCGCCGCGAGGTCACCACCCGCCTCAGCCTGCGCGCCGCCCCCGAGCTGCGCTTTCTCTACGATGCCGGCCAAGACGCTCGGCAACGCGTCGAGGAGCTGCTGCACGAGATCGATACCGACCAGAAGAAGGCGAAGTAGCCAGGGCCGAGGAACGCCAAACAGCCCACTCTCCTTGGTGCCTGCTGTTTTTCGTGGTGAGTCTTCCGGTCCGGGAGGCTCCGCGGCCGCAGAGAGCGCCAGCAGGAGACTGAGGGTTTTTGGCCGAGACCGAGGGAGGCGCGAACTCCTGTTCGTGAGGACGGGAGGCGCCGGCATCCCGAAGGTATCGGCCAAAAACACCCGTCTCCTAGCGGAGGCGCATGACGTACCAGGCACCCTTGTAGGAGACGAGCTCGCCGACTTCGATGTGCTTGGCTTTGCCGTCGATGGTGAACACCAGGCGCGCGTGGCCGGCCCGGAATACGTCGCGCTTCCACTCGCGGTTTCTTGCGGTGACGCGCACGCCGGACCCACCCACCTCGAAGGCCACGTACTTGGCGTTCTCGATGCCCTTGGTGCGCTGGTGGGTGCGGTGCACGGCCTTCCGGAACGGCGCTTGGACGCGCTGATCCCAGGTTTTCCCCGGGTCCTTGGCGTCGCGGAGCAGGATGAACCCGTCGCGCGGGTACAGCGTGTCGCGCGCCAGGTCAGCGTTGTCCTGGGCGATGGCTTCGAGCAGGTGACGCATGCGGAGCGTCAGCTCGTCGCTGGTTATCTCCGGAAGCGTCTCTTCTACGATCGCGGCTGCGGGCGCACTGGGGGCCGGTGGTGGGCCTGCGTCGGCGCCGGCGCCGGCGGTGCCTTCGGCGGTGGGAATCGGCGTCGCCGCTCCGTCGCGGCGCCCAGCATCGGTGCCTGCATCATGCACTGGCTTTTCGGCCGCCCCCTTACACGAGAGGAGCGCCGCCAAGAAGACGCAGGCCGCGCGGCCTGCGCTCATGCAAGGTTCGGCAAGGTCACCGTGTCCACGTGCAACACCTCGTCGAAGGCGCGAATCTCTTGAAGGCACGCCTCGCTGGGGCGCGAAACCAACCGGAGCTTGGCGCACGAGGCGACGCCGCCCTCGAACACGGTGTTGGTCACTTCCTCGACGTTGATGCCGTGGCGCTTGATGACCGAGAGCACGTTGGCGAAGGTGCCCACCTTGTCGACCATGCGGATAACCAGCTGGAACTTCGCCATGGAGTTGCCGGTGACGTTAACGCAGTTGGGCACCGAGCCCTCGAGGAGGAAGGAGCGGATGACCCGCACGGTTTCGCCGGCGATGGCGAGCTGGGCCTGGTCGGTGGAGGCGGCGATGTGCGGCGTCCCGTACACGAATCCGCCGGTGGCGCTCACCGGCATCGAGAAGAGCTCGCTCGTGAACTCGCCCTTGGCCGCCTTCGGCTCGTTCGGATACACGTCGACGGCAGCGCGCAGGCCCTTCATGCGGACCACGTCGCGGAGCGCTTCGTAGTCCACCAGGTCGGCGCGGCCCAGGTTCAGGAACAGGGCACGCTTGGGGAGCGCCTCGAGCACGCGCCGATTCACGATGCCGCGCGTGCGGTCGGTGGAGCGCAGGTGCACCGTGAAGATGTCGGAGCGCTGGGCCAGCTCCTCGAGCGAGCCCACCGGCGTGACGCCATACTCGGCGGCGCGCGCGGCGCCCACGCCCCGGCTCCACACGAGAGGGGTGAGCCCGAACGCCTTGGCCCGCACCGCAACTTCGCGGCCGATGGCGCCGAGGCCGGCGATGCCGATGGTCTTGCCCTGCAGCCCTTCGGCCTTGGCATACTCGGTGCGCTCCCACTTGCCCTGGCGCAGCGAGAGCACGGCGTCGGGCACGCGGCGGTCGAGCGCCACCATCATGCCGAACACCAGCTCGGCCACCGCGCTGGCGTTCTTGCCCGGGCAGTTGGCCACGTAGATGCCGCGCTTGGAGGCCGCGCCCACGTCGATGGTGTGATGCTCGGCGCCGGCGCGAACGATCAGGTTGAGGTGCTTGGAGGCGTTGATTGCCTGCGCCGAGACCTCGGTGGAGCGCACCACCAGGATGCCCACCCCGGAGAGGTTCGACTCCAGCGACTCCTTGGTGAGCTCCGGCTCGTAGACGACCTCCAGCGGAAGGGTTCGGAGTTCTTCTACGGCGCGGGGGTGCAGCTTGTCGGCGATGAGGAGACGCATGATCGGACGGGCATGCTATTCGAAAACGTCCCGGGACCCAACGGTAACCACACGTCCGGCGAATGCCAGCGCGGGGGAGCCAGAAACCTCGGTTAAATAGGGGGCGAGCTCGGTCTGGGCATGGCGGGTGAACTTCGCCCAGTAGGGGCCGCCCGGGGCCTCGCGCTTGATTTGCGTGTAGAGTGCACCGTCGGGGGCCACGAACGTGCGCTCCGCCGCCAGCGGCTCTTCGGTCTCGTCGCTGAGCGAGAGTGCCGGTGCCGGGCGTCCCTGCGCATCGGAAACGTCTTGGGCCGGCGCGTGAACCAGGTGCCGCACCACGAACGGTGCATCCTCCACGGTGAAATACGACCAGTCGTAGCCGTTGTTGAGAATGTACCTGCGGTCGTCCGGGTGGCGGCCTATCCACTTGTGCATGGCCGAGGCCAGCTTGGCGTGGGCGAACGGGTCGCCGTCGTGCTGAAAGTGCCCCTCGCCATCGAGCCGAATGGTGCTCTCGCGGCTTCGGCCGGGAGGTGGGGGCAGGCGAAAGAACTCGGGATCGTCGGCGGGGCGTGACACGCGACCAGACTAGCGTGTTTCACCCGCTTCGAGCGCACGGAACCGTGATAAACCCCGCCCCATGACGATTCGCCACTATCTCTCCTATCCGATTCTTGCCACGTTCCTTGCGAGCCCGCTCCTTCACTGTGGCGCAGCCCAGGACCTGGCCGGGAAAAACCTTCCCGGCCCCGCAGGCGATATCGCCGCGGCCGGCAAGTGCCCGGACCTCAACGCCAGCGCCCTGGCGGCCCTCGACTTCGCGAATGAGTTCAAGATCTCGGCAGAGGGTGCGGCAAAGCTCAAGGCCGGCGTCCTCGCCAGCGTCGAGCTCAAGGACTACTCGGCCAAAATAGACGCCGACCTCAAGGGCGCGTGCGGCGCCATCGCCGGCGATCTCGGCGCGGGCACCGAGTTCAAGAGCGGCGAAGACGCGTGCCGCGCGGCCGTGAAGGTCATCGGCGAGGTGAAGGCCAAGCTCGGCGCCAACCTGCGCCTCGCCCTCGTGGTGAAGCCCCCGGTCTGCCGCGTCGACATGAACGTCATGACCGACTGCGCCGTCAAGTGCGACGCCAAGGTCTCCCCCGGCAGCGCCAAGGTCACCTGCGAAGGCGGCCAGCTCTCCGGCAAGTGCGACGCCAACTGCGAAGGTACGTGCGAGGCCAGCGGCTCCGCCAACTGCAACGGCGACTGCAGCGGTAGCTGCGACGCCACCATGAAGGGCACCTGCTCTGGCACCTGCAACGGCAAGTGCGACGGCAAGGACATGAAGGGCGCATGCGCCGGCAGCTGCGAAGGCAAGTGCGAGGGCGGTACCATCCAGGGCAACTGCACCGGCAAGTGCGGCGGGAGCTGCAAGATGAAGGCAGCCGCCAAGTGCGAAGGCACCTGCACCGGCAAGTGCTCCGCCGAGTTCAAGGAGCCCAAGTGCGCCGGCGAGGTCAAGCCGCCGGAAATGAGTGCAGAGTGCAAGGGTCACTGCGACGCCCAGGTGAACGCCAAGGCCGAGTGCAGCCCGGCGACCGTGGGCGTGAGCGTGGTGGGCGGCGTCGACGCCGCGCTTCAGGCCAAGCTCAAGGGCACCCTCGAGAAGAACCTCCCGCTGGTCTTCAAGGTCGCCGTCGGCATGGCCGAGTCGGCGCCCAAGGTGGCTGCCAGTGGCAAGGTCGCCATCGACGGCGTCCAGGGTAGCGTTCAGGAGATTGCGAACAGCGCGGGCGACAAGGCTGCGCTCGTGGGCGGCCGCATCACCGGCTGCTTCGCAGGCACCTTCAAGGGCGCGCTCGATGCCGCCGCCAGCGTGAAGGCCAACGTGAGCGTGTCGGTGGACGTGAAGGCGAGCGCCTCGGCCAGCGGCTCCGCTTCCGGCGCGGCGGGCACCAAGAAGTAAGCTAGCTCCGCCGACCGCGGCGGATCATCTTCCGGCGGAGCAGGGCGTACGCCCTGCTCCGCTTTTTTTGTCGAGTGTGCGCGTCAGCGGGGCTTCGCGCCCAGGAGCAGCAGGTCGACCACCCGCTCGACCAGCCCTTCTTCCGCCTGTTGCGTGATGAAGAGCCGATGGTGGATGGCGCCTGCGAGCACCGACACCAAGAGCTCGGGATCGAGATCCGGAGCCACATCGCCGCGGGCGATGGCGTTTTCGACGATGCGCCGCGGGGGCGCTTCCTTCGAGCTGCGCAGCGACTGCACGATGGCGCGCAGCTCCGGCTCGGTGCCCTCGGTGGCGCACATGCGCACCAGGCTCTTTCCGTCGGGATGGGTGGCGAAGCGCACCATGCTGTTGCCCACGGCCAGGAGATCACCGCGCAGCGTGCCGGTGTCGGGGACGGCGATGTTCTCCTGAAACAGCGAGAGCATGGTCTCGCGCACCAGGTCCTGTTTCTCGGGCCAGCGGCGGTAGATGGTGGTCTTGTGAACCTTGGCGAGCGCCGCCACGTCCTCGATGCGCAGCGCGCGGTACCCGACGCGCGCGAGCTCGGCGCGGGTGGCGGTGAGAATCGCTTGAACCACCGGCTCGCCTCGGGGGGGGCGCGGCGTGAGAGCTTGAACCATCGGTACACCTATAGAAAAGCACTCTTGCGGGGGTTCGCAACTTTTTGTTGCGATACGTCCCCACGTGCGGCATCCAATACCGGGCAAAGGAGTTACCGACGGCCCATGCGCCTTTTTCCCTCGATGCTCACCGCTGCCGCGGCGTTGCTACCTGCCTCTCAGGCTTTTGCCCTCCAGCCGCTGGAGGACTTCCTCGCCAGCGCCCATGCCAAGAACCCCGAGTCGCTGACCGCCGAGGCCTCGGTGAAGCAGCGTGAGGCCGAGGCGGCACAGGGGAGGGGAAAGCTCCTGCCCTCGTTCACCGCGCGCGGCACCTACACCCGCAACCAGTACGAGGCGGTGGCGAACTTTCAAGGCGTCGCCCTCACCATCATTCCGCAAGACCAGCTCGATGCGTTCTTCATCCTGGACGTGCCGCTGCTCGACCTGCCCCAGTGGGCGCGCTACGGCGGCCAAAAGGTGGCGGCGCAGGTGGCCGAGGCGAACCAGGCGGTCACCCGGCGCACCCTCGACGAGCGCGTCATTCGCGCCTACAACACCTTCGCAGTCACCGCGGGGCTGGTCGAGACCGCCAAGAAGAGCATCGACGTGGCCGAGAAGAACCGCGTCTCGGTGGAAGATCGCGTGTCCGCGGCGGTGGCCACCGAGCTCGACAAGGAGCGCGCCATCGCCAACGTCGAGCGTGCCAAGCAAGATCTCGCCGACGCCGAGCTCTCGCAGAACCTCGCGGCGCGGGCGCTCCTGTCGCTCACGCGCCTCACGCCGTCTGCGGTGACCGGCTTCCCAGAGGACGATTTGCACCCGGAAGGTCCGCTCGCGCAGTGGACCGGCGAGGCCTCCGACAAGCTGCCGGAGCGCCGGGTGGCCGACGCCAATCGGCGCCTCGCCGAAGCGCAACACGACGCTGCCAAGCTGGCCTTCGTGCCGGTGCTCTCCGCCCAAGCGCAGGAGCGTCTCACCAACGCCACCGGCTTCACCGGTCGAGTTGCATCCTACACGCTTACCGCGACCGCCACCTTCCGCTTCGACTTCGGGCTGATTCCCGCCCTCGACGCCCAGCGCGCGTCGACCCAAGCGGCGGTGGCCTCTGCCGACAGCGTGCGCCAGAGCACCGAAGACGCCATCGCCGACGCCTGGTACCGGGTGGGCGCGGGCATCGCCAAGGCCCGCGCGGCGCGCGCGCAGGCCAAGGCCTCGGAGCACGCGGCGCAGATCGCGCAGGAGCGCTACGCCGCCGGAGCATCGACCCAGCTCGACGTCACCCAGGCCCAACGCGACTCGTTCTCGGCCAACGTGTCCCGCGCGCAGGCCGACCTCGACTTGACCGTCTCCCGCTACGTCCTGCGTCTTGCCTCGGGCAAGCCTCTTCCCTCTCGATCGTCCGGAGAATCTCGATGAATCGCCTGCGTGTCCCGGTGCTCTTTCTCGTCCTTTCTGCCGGCTTCGCGTCCCTGGGCGTGGGCTGCAAGGGCGGCGGTGGGGCAGAGCCCCAGAAGAATCTCCCGTCCACGGTCAAGGTGCACGTCACGACGACGCCCGCCGTCATGGCGCCGATGCCGCGGTTTCTCCCGCTCACCGGCAGCCTCCGCGGAGAAGACCAGTCGGACCTGGCGGCCGGCACCGCGGGGCGGCTGCTCAAGGTGAACATGGAGCGCGGCTCCGACGTAAAGAAGGGCGACGTCATCGCGCTCGTCGACACACGTCAGGCGCAGCTCTCGGCCGCCGAGGCGCGCTCCAGCGCCGACCTCGCCAAGGAGCAAGTTGCGAACGCCAAGCGCGACTGCGAGCGTTACAAGACGCTCTTCGACAAGGGCAGCATCAGCCGCGCCGAGTACGATCGCTACGCCGACCAGTGCCGCAACACCGAGCTGCAAGCGCAGACCGCCGGTCTTCGCGCGGCGCAGGCCGGGCAGACCGTTTCCGACGGCGTCATCCGTGCGCCCTTTGCCGGTGTGGTGGCCGACCGCTTCATCGACGTGGGCGAGTACGTCCAGCCGAGCACCAAAGTAGCCACGCTGGTGAGCCTCGACCCCTTGCGGGTCGAGTTCGCCGTACCCGAGGTTCGCATGGGCCTCGTCAAGAAGGGCGCCGAGGTGCACTTCACGGTGCTCTCGCAGCCGGGGCGCACCTTCTCCGGTACCGTGCGCTACCTGGGCGCTTCGGTGCGCGAGGCGACCCGCGATCTGGTGGTCGAAGCTGTGGTCCACAACGCAGACCGCGCTCTCGCCCCCGGCATGTTTGCCGAGGTGCAGCTGGAGCTGGGCGAAGAAGCGGTCCCGGTGGTGCCCAAAGAGGCGCTGGTGCCACGCGACGGCCTCTTCTTCCTCTTCGCCGTTGAAGACGGACGCGCCCTCGAGCGCGTCGTGTCCACCGGCGCCACCCGCGACGGCAAGGTCGCGATCGTCAAGGGCGTGAAGGAGGGCGACAAGATCGTCGTCTCGCCGCCGCCCGCCCTCTCCAACGGCAGTCCCGTAGAGCTCTGAGCAGAAGGAAGTCAGGTTCACCATGCAATGGCTCGCCAATGTATGTATCCGGAGGCCGGTCTTCGCCTCCGTGCTCATGCTCATGATCGTGGTGTTTGGCGCCCTCGGCTACAGCCGCCTCGGCGTCGATCAGTTCCCCAACGTCGACATCCCCATCGTGGTGGTCACCACCACGCTGCCGGGGGCCGCGCCGGAAGAGGTCGAGAGCGACGTCACCGACAAGATCGAGGGCGCGGTCAACACCATCTCCGGCATCGATGATCTGAACTCGACCTCGGCAGAGGGCATCTCCCAGGTCGTCATCTCCTTCAAGCTCGACAAGAACACCGACGTTGCGGCCCAGGAAGTTCGCGACAAAGTGAGCGGGGTGCTGCCCGACCTCCCCAAGGGCATCGACGCCCCGGTGGTCACCCGCGTCGACCCCTCGGCGAGCCCGGTGCTCCTCATCGCGCTCCACTCCAAGGCGAGCCTGCGCGAGGCCACCGAGATCGCCGACAAGAAAGTGCGCAGGCAGATCGAGAGCATCTCCGGCGTGGGCAAGGTCACCATCATCGGCGGCAAGAACCGCCAGGTGAACGTGTGGCTCGACACGCCCAAGCTCCGCGCGGTGAACATTACCTCGGCCGAGGTGCAGCGCGCCCTCGCTTCGCAGAACCTCACGACGCCGGGCGGCGTGGTGGAGTCGGGCCCCTCGCGCGTCACCTTGCGGGTCGAAGGTCGCGTCACTTCGGTGGAAGACCTCGCGCGCATCGTGGTCAAGGAGACGGCGGGCCGCTCGGTACGCCTGGAAGACGTCGCCCGCATTGAAGACGGCACCGTCGAAGAGGAGAGCTACGCCTCCCTCGACGGCGAGCGCATGATCGTCATGTCGGTGCAGAAGCAGTCGGGCCAGAACACGGTAGCGGTGGTCGACGACGTCACCGCCAAGCTTACGCAAATCGAAAGGTCGCTCCCGCTGGGGTCGAAGCTCGAGATCGTCCGCGACAACTCCGGCGTCATCCGCACCGGCACCGAGTCGGTGAAGGAGCACCTGATCATCGGGTCCTTCCTGGCCGCCTTGGTGGTGCTGCTCTTTTTGGCGAACCCCCGCTCCACCATCATCGCCGCCATCGCCATCCCGGTCTCGGTCATCGGCACCTTCGGCGTCATGTACCTGGCCGGGTACACGCTGAACTTCCTCACGCTCCTGGCGCTGGCGCTCTCGGTGGGTATCGTCATCGACGACGCCATCGTGGTGCTCGAGAACATCGTTCGCTACATCGAGAAGGGCTACAAGCCGTTCCCGGCGGCGGTGGCGGCCACCAAGGAGATCGGCATGGCGGTCTTGACCACCACGCTGTCGCTCATGGCGGTGTTCGTTCCGGTCGCCTTCATGAGTGGCATCGTCGGCCGCTTCCTCGCCAGCTTCGGCCTCACCATGGCCTTCGCCATCGGGGTGTCGATGATCGTCAGCTTCTCGCTCACGCCCATGCTCTCGGCGCGGTGGCTGCGCAAAGACGACGCCGAAGGCGGGTTCACCAAGTTTCTCACCAGGGTCGTCGACGCCTTCTACGGGCCCCTCGAACGTGGCTATCTGGCGATCCTCGGTGCCGCCATGCGTCGCCGTTGGGTGGTCGTGGTGCTCTGCTGCGCGTCGCTCGGCGCCTGCATTCCCATCGCCAAGCGCGTTCCCGGCGGCTTTTTGCCGGAAGACGACGCCGCCCAGTTCGAGGTGAACATCCGCGCGCCCGAAGGCCAGAGCATTCAAGCTACGCGGCTCTTCGCAGAACGGCTCGGCGACGACGCCCGGCGCATGGACGGCGTCAACCACACGCTGGTCACCGTGGGCGAAGACGTGAGCCACACCGCCAACCTGGCCAAGGTGTACGTGCTCCTCTCCGACCCCAAAACCCGCAAGGCGACGCAGTTCCAGATCATGGACCGCGTGCGGCGAGAGCTGGTCGCCAAGGCGCCGCCCGAGTACCGCATCACCACCGGTGAGGTTGCGGCCTTCTCCACCGGCCAGTCGTCGGCCGGCGTGCAGGTGGCCATCACCGGCCCCGATATCGACAAGCTCGCGTCGTACGCCACGCACATCACCGACGAGCTCAAGAAGGACCCCAACGCGCTCGACGTCGACAACACCCTCATTCTCGGCAAGCCCGAGCTGCGGGTGCGCATCCTCCGCAACCGCGCAGCGGAGCTGGGGGTGCGGGTGTCCGATGTGGCCGACACGTTGCGGCTCCTGGTGGGCGGCCTCAAGGTGTCGTCCTACGCCGAGGCCGGTGAAGAGTACGACGTCAGGATGCGGGCCGACGCGCGCTTCCGCGCCGACGCCGACGCGCTCAGCCTGGTCACGATTCCGTCGTCCAAGCTGGGCAACGTCGCCCTTACCAACCTGGTCAAGCTGGACACCGGCACCGGCCCCGCCGAGATCAAGCGTCTCGGCCGCCAGCGCCAGGTGACCGTCATGGCCAACGCCAAGGGCGGCGCCGACTCCAACGTCATGGCCACCATCAACCGGCTCGCGGCGGAGCAGAACATGCCCGCCGCCTACCAGACGGTGCCGGTGGGCCGCTCGAAGGAAGGCGGCAAGCTCGCCATGAACTTCGCCACCGCCCTCGGCATGTCGTTCGTCCTCATGTACCTGGTCATCGCTGCGCAGTTCGAGTCGTGGCTCCACCCGCTGACCATCCTCATGTCGCTGCCGCTCACGGTGCCCTTCGCGCTGCTGTCGCTGCTCATGTTCGGGCAAACCCTCAACATCTTCAGCGGGCTCGGCCTGTTCGTTCTGTTCGGTGTGGTGAAAAAGAACTCGATTCTGCAGATCGACCACACCAACCAGCTGCGCAGAGAGGGCAAGCCGCGCCTGGAGGCCATCATGGAGGCCAACAAGCACCGGCTCCGGCCCATTCTGATGACCACCTTGGCCTTCGTGGCGGGCATGCTTCCCCTGGTCTTCGCCCGCGGCATCGGCGCCGGAAAAGACCGCACCACGGCGGCGGTGGTGGTGGGCGGGCAAACGCTTTCCCTCCTTCTCACCCTCATCGCGGTCCCGGTCATCTACTCGCTCTTCGACGACGTGAGCCTCTGGTTCGCCCGCATCACCAAGGGCAAGAAAGAGCCGGAAGACCTGGGCGAATCCGAGGTGGCGGTTCCCGCGGAGTAGCTCGCTGCGGCATGCGTGGCACCCCCGAGTGCCACGCATGCCACGTTCGGGCGCCTTCGGCGGGTCCTGCCTTGACCCCGAGGCACCTGGCCACTAAATGTTTCAAAAGAATTTGAAACATTCGAAAGTTGGTCGAGGCTCCCCATGAATACGCCTGTTTCCGATGTGCACGCCCGCGCTGGCACCCACCACGGGGACGCCGTGCGCGACATGTTCGACGGTATCGCGCCCACCTACGATCGCCTCAACCGCATCCTCTCCATGGGGGTCGACCGCCGCTGGCGAAAGCGGGCGGTGGAGCTCCTCGGGGTCTCCGAGAGCGATCGCGTGCTCGACCTGTGCGCCGGCACCATGGATCTTGCGGCCGACGTCGAGAAGCTCCGGCCCGCGCGCATCGTTGCCGCCGATTTTGCCGCCGACATGCTCGAGGCTGGCAAGCACAAGGTGCCCGGCGCCCAGCGGGTGGTGGCCGACGCCATGGACATGCCCTTCGACGACGCCGAGTTCACGCGCGTCGTCTGCGGCTTCGGCATGCGCAACCTCTCCGACGCCCACAAGGGCGCGCGCGAGGTACTTCGCGTGCTGGCGCCCAAGGGCGTGTTCGTTACCCTGGAGTTCTTCCGGCCCACCCGCATCGACACGCGGCTCTTCCACGCGGCCTACGCCCGCTACGTGCTCCCCACCGTGGGGTCGCTGGTCTCCGGCCGCGGCGAGGCCTACCGCTACCTGCGCGACAGCATGAACGGCTTCTTCACCCGCAGCGAGTACGAAGACATTCTCCGCGACTCCGGCTTCGTCAACGTCACCGGGCACGATCTCCTCTTCGGCATCGCCGCCGTGGTTCGCGCGGAGCGCCCAGCGTGACGCGCAAGCGCAAGATCGTCGTCGGCATCACCGGCGCCAGCGGCGCGCCCTACGCCAAGCGCGTGCTCGACCTCCTCGCTGCGCGCAGCGACGTCGAGGTGGGGGTGTGCATCTCGTCCACCGCGCCCGAGGTGTGGCAGCTCGAGTGCGGCGGCGATCTCCGGGAATCGTGCCCGTTCCCCATCTGGGGCATGCGCGACTTCAAGGCGCCCTTCGCCAGCGGCAGCGCCGGCTGGCACGGCATGCTCATCGTGCCCTGCAGCATGGGCACCGCCGCGCGCATCGCCCACGGCATCAGCGACACGCTCCTCACCCGGGCCGCCGATGTCATGCTCAAGGAGCGACGAACCCTGGTGGTGGTCCCGCGGGAGACGCCGCTGTCGGTCATTCACCTGGA
Source organism: Polyangiales bacterium (assembly GCA_038210445.1). Classification (GTDB taxonomy): domain Bacteria; phylum Myxococcota_A; class Polyangia; order Polyangiales; family Polyangiaceae; genus JABFRG01. The sequence goes on along the minus strand of JBBQWQ010000067.1, from coordinate 6,546 downwards.
GAACCTCACCACGCTCGCGCGCGCCGGTGCTGTCGTCATGCCGGCCATGCCCTCGTTCTACGGCCAGCCGCAAAGCATCGAAGCGCTCCTCGATACGGTGGTGGGCCGCGCTCTCGACCAACTCGGACTCGACCACTCGCTCGTTCGCCGCTGGGGTGACCCATGATTCTCGAAAGCATTCGCCGCGCCGGCCTGGGGGACGTCCTCGACGCCCGCCTCGCAGGCGATCTCGACACCGTGCGCGCCACCGTCGATACCTGGAAGACCAAGGACCTCATGGCGCTCGGCGCGCTCGCCGACCTCCTTCGGGCCAAGGAGATCGGGAGCACCGTGCGGGTTCACGTGGGGGCGGTGGTGCCCGCCTCCATCGCCGGCAAGGGCCTCGCGTTTCTCCGCGAGATCGCTATCGCGCGTATCACGGCCGCCCCGGGCGCCGCCGTGATCGTCGACGGACGTACCGCCGGTCTCGAGCTCGCGCAGGTGGCGCTGGGCTTCGGCGGCAGCGAGCTCTCGCTCTCGCTCACCAACAAGCGCGGCCTGCCCATCGCCGAAGATGCCTTGAAGAAAGTGAAGGGGCAGGGGATGGTGCCGCTGGTCGAGCTGCAAAAACGCGAAATCGAGCGCGTCCTTTCCGGGGCCCGACGCAGCCCCGTGTTCGTGGTTCCCGAGGAGATGCGAAATGCCCACGCTCAGTGACATCGAAGCCAAGGTGAGCCGCGGAGAGCGTCTCGTCGCCGAAGACGCCCTTTTCCTGTTCAACCACCCCGACCTGCTCGCGGTGGGCCAGCTGGCCAACCGTGTGCGCGAGGCCAAACACGGCGACCGCACGTACTTCAACAAGAACATGCGCGTCGAGGTCACCAACGTCTGCGTGGCCTCGTGTCTCTTCTGCTCCTTCGCCAAGCTCGAAGAAGGGTCGCCCGGCGCCCATACCATGAAGCTCGAAGAGGCCTGGCGCGAGCTCGAGACGCGCATGGACGATCCGCCCAGCGAGATTCACATCGTCAACGGCCTGCATCCGGGCCTGCCGTTTTCGTACTACGAAGAGCTCATCAAGGGCTTCAAACGCATCAAGCCCGACATCCACATGAAGTGCTTCACCGCGGTCGAGATTCACTTCTTCGCCCAGCACTACAAAATGACCTACGAGGAGGTTTTCGAGAAGCTGAAGGCGGCCGGCCTCGACAGCCTACCCGGCGGCGGCGCCGAGATCTTCCACCCGGAGGTGCGCTCGCGCATCTCGGACGACAAAGCCACCGGCACCGAGTGGCTCCAGGTGCACCGGGTCGCGCACCGCATGGGCCTGCGCACCAACGCCACCATGCTCTTCGGCCACATCGAGACCTTCGAGCACCGGGTCGACCACATGCAGCGGCTCCGCGACTTGCAAGACGAAACCAAGGGTTTTCAGGCCTTCATTCCCCTGGCCTTCCACCCCGACGGCAACGGCATGAAGAACCTGCCGGCGCCCACCGCCATCGACGATCTGCGGACCATCGCGGTCTCGCGGCTCTTCCTCGACAACTTCGACCACGTGAAGGCCTACTGGGTCAGCTCTACCCCCGACGTCGCGCAGATCGCGCTCCGTTTCGGCGCCGACGACCTCGACGGCACCATCGTCCACGAGACCATCTACGCGGCCGCCGGGTCCACCTCGCCGCAGGGCCTCTCCTACGGCCAGCTGGTTCGCCTCATTCGCGAAGCCGGCCGCATTCCGGTGGAGCGCGACACGCTCTACAACGTGGTCAAGGAACATCCCCGCGCGGCGTCTCCCGAGGCGGCCGTCAAGGTGAAGGATCGCAAGGCTCACCTACACGTCATTGGAGGTGCGTCGTGAGCGTGCGCGTCGCCGCGGTGGGCTACCTCAACGCCCGCCCGCTCTGGGACCAGCTGCCTGCGGCCATGCCCGAAGCATTGCTTTCGCTGGCGTCGCCGCGCGAGGTGGCGCGGCAGCTGGCGGAGGACGAAGCCGACGTGGCGCTCATGCCGGTGGCCGCCGCCGCCGCGTTCGGCGACGTCGAGATGGTGCCGGGCATCGCCATCGGCGCCCGCGGACCCGTGCGCAGCGTGGTCATCGTGAGCCAGGAGCCCATCGCGTCGCTCTCGGAGATCGCCCTCGATCTCTCGTCGCGCACCAGCGTGGTGCTCGGGCGTCTTCTCCTTCGGCGCCTCGGCACCGCGCCCAAGTTCCTCGGCATGGAGCCCGGTGAAATCGCTCCGCAAGTGGCGGGCGCGCGCGGCGCGTTGATCATCGGCGACGCCGCGCTGGCGCTGGAGAACAAGTTCCCGCACGTGCTCGATCTGGGGCAGGCGTGGTTCGAGTGGACAGGCCTCCCGTTCGTCTTCGCCGCGTGGTGCGCGCGCCAAGGGCGCCTCGACCGGTCGCAAGCGGCGCTGCTCGGCCGGGCCAAGGAGCTGGGCCTCGAAGAGCGCGGTCGGCTCGCCGCCGAGTATGCGCAGGCGAGCGGCCTGGATGCGGCCTCGCTCCAGAGCTACCTGCACCAGTCGATTCGCTACGATCTCGGCGACGCCGAGCGCGCCGGGCTTGAGCGCTTCTTCCTCGAGGCCAACCGCGAGAACCTCTTGCCGCGCGCCTCGGTGCGCCTGGTGGGCGACGCGTCGACGCAGGTCGTGGTGCCGGAGGCGATCGACAACCTGCTCTCGCGGGCGGCGGCGGGCGAACGGCTCTCCGCGGCCGAGGGCGAGCGCCTCTTCAGCGAAGCATCCCTCCACGAGGTCGGCGCCGCCGCCGACGCGGTGCGCGCGCGAAAGCACCCGGAGGGCGTGGTCACGTACATCGTCGACCGCAACATCAACTACACCAACGTGTGCACCACCAGCTGCCGCTTCTGCGCCTTTTACCGGCCGCCGGGCCACGCCGAGGGCTACGTGCTCTCGCGCGAGATCCTCGCCGAGAAGATGCAAGAGGTGGTCGATGCGGGCGGCGTGCAGATTCTCCTTCAGGGCGGGCTGAACCCCAACCTGCGCATCGAGTGGTACGAGGATCTGTTCCGCTGGATGAAGCAAACGTTCCCGCTGGGGCTCCACGCGCTCTCGCCGGAGGAGATCATCCACATCGGCGAGCTCGAGAGTCTGTCCATCGAGACGGTGCTCACCCGGCTACATGCTGCAGGGCTCGACTCGGTGCCCGGCGGCGGCGCCGAGATCCTCGTCGACCGCGTGCGCAAGGTCATCGCCAAAACCAAGTGCCGCAGCGAAGCCTGGCTCTCGGTGATGCGCGTCGCCCATCGGCTGGGGCTCCGCTCCAGCGCCACGATGATGTACGGCACCACCGACACCCCGCGCGATCGCATGCTCCACCTGCTCAAGCTGCGCGAGCTCCAAGACGAGACCGGCGGCTTCACCGCGTTCTTCTGCTGGGACTACCAGCACGAGCAGGGCACCCACCTCTTGCCCTCGCAGACCGGCACCGAGCACTACTTGCGCATGCAGGCGGTGGCGCGGCTCATGTTCGACAACGTCGACCACGTGGGCGCGTCTTGGGTCACCCAGGGGCCCGACGTCGGCCAGGTGGCGCTGCGCTTCGGCGCCGACGACTTCGGCAGCGTCATGTTCGAAGAGAACGTCGTCTCCAGCGCCGGCACCACCTTCCGCATCGATGCGGCGGCCATCGAGGGCCGCATTCGCGAAGCCGGCTTCCGACCCGCCCGGCGCAACGTCAAGTACGACTGGCTCACCGTCCCGGAGTAGCCATGCGCATCGTCCACGCCGACGGCGTCTTCACCGGCGCCCGCGAGATCCTCGACGGCGCCATCGCGCTCGACGGTGATCGCGTGCGCGCGGTGGGAACCGTCGCCGAAGTTCTCGCGTCTTTCTCCGGCGCACCGGTGGAGCGCGTGAGCGGCGTGGTGTTTCCCGGGCTCGTCAATGCGCATACGCACGTGGAGCTCTCGGTTTTCCGCGGCGCAGTGCCGGCGGGTCTCGGCTTCGTGGGCTGGGTCGACCGGTTCATGGGGCTGCGCGGTGCGGTCTCGCCTGCGGCCACCGCGGAGGCCATCGAGCGCGCTGCGGCCACGCTGGTGGAACGGGCCACGGTGGCGGTGGGCGACATCACCAACGGACTCGCCGCGGTGTCGTCGTTGGCCGCCCGTGGCCTCACGGGCTCGGTGTTTCACGAGCTCTTCGGCCTCGTTGCGGACGACGCGCACGCGCGCTACGCGGCCATGCCGGCCGCGGCCACCGGGCGCGACTTCGGCAGTCTCACGTACCATCGGGTGCCCCACACCCTGCACACCCTGCACCCGGCGTTGCTCGCACGGTTCGCCGACGACGCGCGCGCGCCGGGGGCGCGTCTTTCGCTGCACCTGGCCGAGCACCCGGCGGAACGAAGGCTGCTCGAGCGCGGCGATGGTCCCATGGCCGAGTGGCTGCTCGCCCGAACCGGCGCGCGCGTCTCCGGCGTATCGCTGGGCCCCGTTGCCTATGCCGCGCAGCTCGGGCTGCTCCGCGACAACGTCATTTTGGTGCATCTTACCGATGCTTCCGGCGAAGAGCTCGACCAGGTGGCGGCTGCCAATAGCCCGGTGGTCCTGTGTCCGCGCTCCAACGCGTTCATCGAGGGCCGCCTTCCGGACGTGGCCGCCATGCTTCGCCGCGGCATCGAGCCCGCCCTCGGCACCGACTCCTTGGCGTCGAGCGAATCGCTCGACGTGCTCGACGATGCCGCGCTGCTCCGGCGATCCTTCCCCGAGGTCCCGGCTTCGACCTGGCTCCAAGCGGCCACACGCAATGGCGCCCGCGCGCTCGGCCTCTCCGGGGTGGGTGAGCTCGCGGCTTCCACTGCGCCTGGCGTCTTCGCCATCGAAGGTGCCCTCGAGGGCCGCGGACCCTCCGACTTCGTTCTCGATCACCGTGACCGGACGCGCCGCGTCCTCGCCCGAAGGCTCGCCTCGTGACCGTCCTCGCCAAGCTTCGTACCTACGGCAACCTCGTCGCCATCTCGCACACGGTCTTCGCCATGCCGTTCGCGGCGAGCGCGGTGGCGCTCGCCACTCGAGAGCCGCATGAGCCGCTCACCGCGCGGCGGATCGCCGCCATGTTGGTGTGCATGGTGTCGGCGCGCTCCGCGGCCATGGCCTTCAACCGCTATGCCGACCGCGACGTCGACGCCAAGAACCCGCGCACCAAGGGCCGAGAAATTCCCGCAGGCAAGGTCTCCGCGCGGGAAGGCCTGTTGCTGGTGGTGGTGGCTTCGCTGGTGTTTCTCGGCGCTGCCGCCACCCTTGGCTTCTGGCCGGCGGTGCTGGCGCCCCTCGTGCTGGCCATGTTGCTCGGCTACTCGCTGGCAAAGCGCTTCACCTGGGCTGCGCACCTGTGGCTCGGCGTCGCGCTGGCGCTCGCCCCGGGCGGCGCGTGGATCGGCATGGGCGCAGCCCCCAACGCGGGCATCTTGCTGCTCATGGGCGGCGTGGTCACCTGGCTCTTTGGCTTCGACGTCCTGTACTCGCTCCAGGACGAGCACTTCGATCGCGAGCAAGGGCTCCACTCCGTGCCGGCGCGCTTCGGGCTTGCGCGCTCGCTCGTGCTGTCGGCGGTGGCCCACGTGATCACCGTTGCCAGCTTCGCCCTCGCCGGCGTCGCCCTCGGCGCGCGTCTGCCCTATTTCCTCGGCGTGGGTATCTCCGCCGCCATCCTGGCGTACGAGCACGCGCTGGTGGGGAAGGGGAACCTCGCCAAGATCGACAAGGCCTTCTTCGACATGAACGCCTACGTGAGCATGGCCTTCTTCGGGTGCACGCTGGCCGACGTTCTCCTACGCTGAGCGCGCAAGCGATGATCCCCTCGGCGTTCCAGACCCGCGGCCTCCTGCGCAACCTCAACGTACTCGCGGTGGGCGCTGGGCTGGCGTCGGTCACCGGCGCCATCTTCTCGCTCATCTTCAGCAGCGGTGGCGACGCGGTGCGCCTGGGCTTCACCACCACCCTGCCCACGCTCGCGCTCGGCATGGTGTGGGCCATGTTGCTCCGCTGGCGAAAGACCGTGGGCACCTCGGCCCTTCGCTGGGGCTGGCTGGCTTCGCTCCCGCTCGCCGCGCTCAATGGCGGTCTTGGTGCGGTGGGGCTCTTCTGGAACGGCAGCACCAGCCTGCTCGGGGCGCTGGGCATGGGGGTACTCCTCGGCAGCACCATCGGCGCCATCTTCTGGGTGCCGGGGCTCATCGCCACGCTGGTGTGCTTCGGCATCCCCATCGCGTGGGGGCAAAGGCTCGCGGCCAAGGGGCTGGCCGGCGAAGAGCGCGGCGAGCTTCTCGTGGGCGCTGCATCGGCCCTGGTCGGCTTGCTCGGCGTCCTCCTGGCGGCGGCGCCCGTACAATTCTTCGATCCGTTGCAGGGAGGGCAGCTCGGTCCCGTGCGGTTGCTGATCGAGGCGGTCGGCGTCGTCGCCGCGCTTTCCGGCGGCGCCGCGGCGCTGGTCTCGCAGCTTCGGGCGCAGCGTCGTCGCAGCTTCGTTCGCAACGTCGAGGCCGGCACTGTGCCCGGCTACCGGGTCGAAGAAAGCCACGAGGGCAAAGTGCTCATTCGGGTG
>JBBQWQ010000066.1:0-40950 GCA_038210445.1 Polyangiales bacterium | reverse complement strand
CGAGGAACCGGACCGACGGCGGCGTAGCCCGCTTGCGGCAGCCCTCACGGCTGCAGCAAAGGCTGAACCGACGGGAGAACGCGCCCGTCATCTCCGCGAACGCCCCCCAGCGCGGCTTCCGAGGGTAGTCCGCTCGATGAATGTTGACGGCCATGCGGATCCGTAGAAATCCGGCCGCCACGAGTTGATGCCTTCGTGGAGGCGGCGTCCGGCTGCAATGCAGCCAGACGCTCTCGGTCGCTCAGGCGGATCGTCGCTTCTTCTTCCTACGCGCGGCGATCGCCGTCGAGCGAGGCTCAGGCTCTTGGCGCTGTCGCCAGGACTCGCCGTCGATGTCGAGGACGTGGCAGTGCTGGGTGAAGCGGTCGACGAGGGCGACGACGCACGCGGCGCCCGGGAAGACGGTGCCCCATTCCTTGAAGGGGAGGTTGGTCGTGATGATCGTGCTGGCGCGTTCGTGGCGCCGACTGATGATGCTGTAGAGCAGATCGCCGGATCGCGCGTCGCAGGGGAGGTATCCGAGCTCGTCCAGGATCAAGACGTCGGGCGTCGTGTATCGCCTCATGCGCCGCTCGACGGCGGGAAGCGACTCTTGCTTGAGCAGATCGGCGAGTGCCGCGTTGACGGTCGAGAATCCGACGGACCTTCCCGTCTCAAGCGCGCGTTGGCCGAGGTTCTGGGCGAGGGTGCTCTTGCCGACGCCGCTCGGTCCGCGGAAGAGGACGTTCTGCCCGCGCGCGGTGAAGGCGAGAGACAGGAGTTGCTCGTAGCGAGGCCGGTCGATGGCGCGTGGGAAGCTCCAATCGAAGCGGTCGATCGCCTTCATCGCGCCGAGCGTGGCGCGCTTCGTCCGCGAGGCGAGGTTGCGCGCGTCGCGCTCGCGTCGCTCGAGGAGGACGAGCTGCTCTGCGACCTGGGCGGGCGACAGCCTGCTCTTGGTCGCGTGAGCGAGTAAGGCGTCGAGCGCGTCACGCGAAGCGCAGAGGCCGATGCCGCGGAGTCCGTCTGCAATGTCAGTGGTCATGATGCGCTCCTGGGGCGGTCGTACTGTGCCAGGTCGTGAGGGGTGACGTCGCAGTCGGGCACGTGCGCGCCGAGCTCGAGGTCTACGGGCATCGGCGCGCCTGCTGCGCGTCGCGCTTGCTCGCAGCGGAGGGCGAGTGCACCGGGATCGTGCAGGCCGCACGCGAGGACGTCGGTGACGGCCAAGGCGAGGACGTTGGCACCGTAGAGATCGAGGAGCTTTCCCGTGCGCGCGGTCATGAGCCCGACGTTGCGCCCGACGTCGACCCATCGCGTGTAGAGAGCATCGAGACCGGGGACTTGAGCGAGCAGACGGTCGCGCATCTTGGGGGTGCGCGCCGCCCGCTTCTGCTCGAGCAGCTCGCGTCGGTGCTCGTGATCTTCGATGCGCTGGTGCTTTCCCCAGCTTCGCTCGTGCCTGGCGACGATGTCGGCTCCGTCGAGCAGGCGCACCACGCTGTCGCTGGCGACGAGCGTGACGGTCTTGCGGGCGTAGCGCGGGGGCACCGAGTAGAGGTTGGTGCCGAAGCGTACGAAGGCGGTGGTGTCGACGGTGGCGGGCGCGACGAGATCTGTCTCCGGCAGTGTTGCGGGGAGCGCGAGAAGTCGCTCCTTCTCCTCGGCGAAGACCTCGGCGACGGTGCGATCGCGAAAGCGCGGATGCTGGCGCACGTCGGCGATGTCGCGAATGAAGTCGAGTAGCTGACGGTTGCCGTCTTGGATGCTGGTGATCGTGCGCGCGGCGAAGAAGCGGTCGTGAAGGAAGCGGTTGGCGCGCTCGACGCCGCCCTTGTCGGTGGGGCGCCTGGGCCTGCAGAGTCGCGGCTGGACCCGAAGCGCACCGGCGATCTCGAGCAGCCCCGGATGGTAGCGCACGGCATCGCCGTGGCGAGCGAGGACGACGGTCTTCGGGTTGTCGAAGAGCCATTGCCTGGTCACGCCGTTGAAGAACCTGGCGGCGCGCACGAGCGAGCGGCGGAGGGATTCGACTGTGAGCTCGAAGACGAGCTCGGCCCACATCGCGCGGGAGTAGGCGAGGACCATGACGAAGACCCAGAGTGGGCGCGTGCCGCCGGTGACGGCGAGCGAGCCCACGTGGGCCCAGTCGATCTGTGCCTGCTCGCCGATGAGGCGCTCGGCCGAGAGGTAGACCTCGCCGCGCGGGACGGGCCTCACCTCGGCCACGTGACGACGCAAGGTTCGGATGGCGCCCTCGTAACCGCGCAGGCGGAGCATGTCGAAGAGGCGGGTCGCACGCAGGCGAGGATGGGCCTTGAGGGTCTCGGCGATGAAGGCCTCGTAGGGCTCGACGAGGGTGGGCTTGGGCGCGGCGACGATGAGGGCGCGCTCGGCGCCGCGGTCGAGCACGCGGTCGACGACGTCGGCATGCACACCGAGCTCGGCGACGATCGTGCCCCGCTTCCACTTCTCGACGTCGTGGAGGCGCCGGATCTCGTGCTCCTTCTCGAGGTCGATCGTCATGGCGTCACCCCCTCGAGGCAGCGCTGGCGGAGATCACCGAAGTTGCCAAAGCCCTGGATTCTTCGGCCTCGCCGAGGGTGGGCGCGGTACGCGACCTCGACGGCGTAGTGGGCCGTCCTTGTGCCGAACCCGAGCTCGTCGAGCCTCTGCGTCGCGGATGAAGACGCCTCCGCGTCCGCACACAACACAACAGAGAGCGTCCGCCGGTGCCACAGCGGCAGTCGCCCCTCCAGCGGCGTGCCCGCGGCCCGCCGGCGGGCCTCCGTCGTCGGTCCCAGGATCGCCCGCATCAGCTCGCGTCTCCCCGCCATCACCAGGAGTCGCGTATCGCGTGGCTGGGGCTGCATCGTCACTGTGATTCGTTCCATCGTCCATGCTTTCTGCGGCGAAGGCATGGTCCCCCATCGCGGAGGCGGCCACGTCGTCGCGCACGCATGACGACACCTCGGCGGCCAAGTTGTTGGAACGGTTATCCGTCACGGGCACCGTCGGCGCCTCGCTCCGACTGCGATGGGCGCGCATCGCATCTCGATGGTCGAGGCGCCCCTCTGGGCTCGCTTGATGGCGCGCATTGGCCGACCGACGGCCTCGGCGCCGGCAACGCTCGCTCCCGTACATCTGGCCTCGATAGTCGGCCTCACAGACGTAGAAAATCACGGCGCACCCCGCGCAAGGAATCCCGACCAAAACCCTGACGCCATCCACGCGCGCACCTCGACGGCCGCGTCAAAAAACTTGCCCGCCCGCACGCCTTCGGGCACCTTCGCCCAGTCAGCGTCCACGCGCGACACGAAGGCTCAGGGCTCTACACCTGGGCCTTCAGCTTTCTTGCGGTCGAGAGGATCGCCTACGAGACGTCGCCGGCCTCCGCCACTTTTCGGCCAACGCCGAGCTGCGCTGATTTCTCCGGATCTTGGTGGCCGTCAACAGTGGTGAGCGAAGGCTGCTCCGAGGGGCGCGTAGACGACATTCGCGCGATGGTTTCCCGTGGAATCATGGCCGAGGCCATGGCCACCGGGCGCACCATTGCCTGCGCCAACGCGCAGATCGATCCGCGTTTTCTCGAGCGCGAGAGCGTGGAAAAGCACGAGATCGAGGCAGTTCTGTGCGTGCCGCTGGGCGTGGGCACCACGTACGGCGTTCTCTACATTCAAGGGCGCCGCGCGCACCCAGGTAGCAGTTGGTCGTTCGATGCCGACACCCGCACCTCGGTGGAGCTCGTGGCCCGCATCCTCTCGTTCGCCATCGAACGGCCCTTCGCGTCCGGTGGGCGAACCTCCACGCCCCCGGGGGTGTTCGCGCCGCTGCAGGGCAAGAGCCCGGCACTCGAAGCCGCCGTGAACAAGCTGCGGATGGCTGCTCCGCTCGACATCCACATCCTGCTCTCGGGCGCTTCGGGCACCGGAAAAACGCTCCTGGCGCGGCTTACGCATCAGGCTTCGCGGGCCGGCGAGCCCTTCGTCGAGCTCAATTGCGCGACCTTGCCGGAGGCGCTCCTCGAGAACGAGCTCTTCGGCGCCGAGCTGGGCGCACACTCGGCGGCGGCGAACCGGGCGGTGAAGGGCAAGGTCGAGGCGGCAGAAGGTGGCACCCTGTTCCTCGACGAGATCGCCGAGCTCTCGGTGGCGGCGCAGGCCAAGGTGCTGCAGCTCCTGCAGAGCAAAACGTACTATCGGCTCGGCAGCAACGTGGTCCGTCAGGCCAATATCCGCATCATCGCCGCCAGCAATGTCGACTTGCGCCAAGCCGTCGACGAAAAGAAGTTTCGTGGTGACCTGTATTTCCGCCTGAAGGTACTCGAGGTTCGGGTGCCCTCGCTCGCCGAGCGACGCAGCGACATTCCGATGCTGGCTCTTTCCTTTCTGCGCTCCGCAACCCAGAAGCACGATCTCGGCGACAAGGTTCTCGCGCCGAGCACGCTCCGCGCCCTGGAGCTGGCGGAGTGGCCGGGCAACGTACGGGAGTTGGCGCATCAGATCGAATCCGCCGCGATCTGCGCGCATCTGCGTCAGTCGGCGTGCGTGGAGCCGGAAGATCTCACGCAGGATCGCCCGGCCCCCTCGGGCGCGCCCGGAGACCTGAGCGAGCCGGAGAGCCTTCGCCGGCGAACCCGTGAGTTTCAGCGGCGGCACTTGGAGAAGGTGCTCTCCGCCACGAACTGGGACATGCCCGAGGCCGCCCGCATTCTCGATGTATCCCGCACGCACTTGTACGCCCTCGTGCGTACCCACGACCTGGGCGCTCCGGGCCGGCGGTCGCAGAGCCGCGCGCGTTAGTACATCGTCCCCCACCCGGGGGACGCGCGCGTTCCGCGTGCCGTTCGTTCCTCGCTCGGCGTAGATTCGTACCATGGCCCTCTCTCGCGCGATTGCGCTGCCGCTCATCGCTACGTTCGTGCTCGTTGCGTTTCCTGCCCGCGCGTTCGACTACGTGGAGCACACGCGTATCACCCAGGCAGGCATCGACCTGTTCCTCGGCTTCGGCATCTCCGCCGACGGGGCGCCGCCGAAGGCACGTGCCTGCGCAGACCTGGCCGGCAACCAGGCAAAGACTTGTGAGAGTCGACGAGCTTGGCTCGACAGCGCCCGCACCGAGCTTGGTTCCTCGCACGCTTGTCCGTCGAGCTCGTTTCTGAGTTACGCGCCAGCAGGCTGCTTCGCGGCGAGCGACATCCCCGCGCTGGCAGGCGACAACTCCGCCAATCCCATGACCCTCAAGTGGCGGTGGTTCAACGACGCACTGGTGCCTCAAGATCAACGATCGAGCTTCGCCATCGGCGTTTCGCTCGTGGCGGGTTTGGCGCGGAAAGATCACGGACCCGACACCACCGCGCTCGGCCCGCCCGAGGTGTCGGGCTTCTTGCAGTACGTGCGGCGCCACCAGTCACGGAGGTGGCCCACCGTGCCCAGCTGCAGAGAAGGCGACTGGGACCCCACTATCGGTCAAGCCAACCTGATCGCGTGCGCCGCCGGCGACACCGCGGTGAGCGACTTCGACTTCATGCGGTACGACAGCGACTACGGCACCCTCTCGGAGCGCGGTCGGCCGCATTTCCGCCCCGCGACCTGCGCCTGGAGCTCGCGCCCAAGGGCCGGCGCCCCTGCGTTCTTCGAGGCCCCGCGCTACAGCGACACCGCACCCGGGCTCAACGCCTTTGCCTGGTATGCCGACTACCACGTAGGTGCCGCGGCCATGCAGGCCTACTCCAGGACCATTGCCACTTGCCGCCCCGAGGAGTCGAAAGCCTGGCTGGGCGCCGCAGTCGTGTTCGAGCTGTACGCGCTGCACTTCATCGAAGACGCGGTCGCCTCGGGGCACATGCAGGCCAACGCAGAAGCGGCCACCAACGCGCAACTCAACGCTATTCACGAGGCTGCGAATGTCGATGGGGTGGTGGTCCGATGCCCGAACATCGAGCAGTTCGATCCGGACAAGTCGCTCCATGCGCTCCATGAGGCATGCGCGAATGGGGAACGAACGATCCGCGTGCACGGGGATCACGTTCTCGTTCGGCAGGGGTTGGCCAACCCGGGAGCCCGCGTGACCTTCGAGTGGGCCGCGCTGCTGGTCGCGAAGTCATTGCGGAACCTCTACGAGCTCCCCTCGGATGGCGACCTGGCCCGTGCCTTGTCGAACCTGAAGACAGCCGACGGTGCGCGGACCGTGGTCGAGATTGACGACGAAGTTTCACGGGAGGAGATCAACGACCTCGGCCTTCGCGGGCGTCGCATTGGCCTTTCCAATCCCACGGAGCTGAACGGCTTTCGCGCAGACGCGTCGGACCTGCCCGGCTATCGGCGTCTGGCCGCCTGGGGCGTAGACCACGCGAGGGCTCACCGAATGCTCCTGAAGTCGCAGCGAGCCGCCGTGTTGGAGCCGGTGATGCAGTTTCTCCCGGTGCCCGAGAGCGACACCAGCTACGCGACGTGCGACGCCTACGACGGCGCCAACGGGCGCATGCTCCAGCAGGACTTCGGCGGCCTATTCTTCGAGGTCGCAGCGGGGCCCGCCTACCACTTCGACAGCAGCGCTCCCGGCGCGCGGGTCCGCATCGGGACCGGCATCGCGATCCCGCCGCGCATCTTCCCCGCGCAGGTGCAAGCGGGCCTGCAGTGGGATTCGTCGATCAGCACCGACGCCAGCCCGAGCACCGACCGTCACGGCGCGCAGATTTACGTCGACTACCGCCAGTTCTTCGCGGTGGAGATGGGCTTCTTCCTCGAAGGCCAAGCCGGCGCTGGCCTGCGCATTCCCACGAAATCGAGTGAAGGCAGCGCGGAGCCTCGAGCCACCTGGGCGCTGGGAGGCGGCTACCTCTGGCGCTGGCCACACCGGCAAGTGGGCTTTCAGCTGCTCGGAGGCTTCGACCCCGCCGGCGGCTTCGCGCCCGCGGCCGCCTTCGTGTACTCCGAAGTTCCGCACTGACCTCGGCCGGCCCCCGAACGTCCCCTTGGTGGGGGACATACAGAACGAGCAGCGCTCCGTAGCGTCGAGCAACCCTGCCCGCGCACGACGACCGTATCGAAGCGCGCGGGACTATGGGCGCGGCTGCGCGCGGTCGCGGGGGGGGGGGGGGGGCCCCCCCCCCCCCCCCCCCCCCACGACCCTCCGCGTCCTTGCCGCTCACCCTCGCCTCCACCCTCAAAAGAAACGATCATGCACCGAACCACTTCATTGCTAAAAATGCAGGTTGGACGCCGCGCGTTCACCCGCCTGATTGGTCTCGCAAGCTGTCTTGCGATCTTGTGCCTTTCCGTCGCCACTGCGAAGGCCGAGACGCTGACATGCGAAACCGTTCGAGTGTCCCCGTTCGGAGCGGCGTTGACCGGCACCGAACTCGACCGTTGCAAAGCGATGGGCTCCGACAGATACGTGCTTCGGCAGCGCTACGCCCGGTTGGGGTGTACCCAAGATCTGGTGGCCTGCGTGGATGCCGAGAGCGGACGCATCGTTTCCAGGTACATGACCGCGACCCCGTTCGTTGCGCGGTCGGGCGAGCTGTGGACCGTGAAGGTGGTCGGTCCGAGACAGATGGCTGGCAACTACACCTTCGAGGAGCACCGAGCGAGTCAGCTCTACTCCATTGCCCGCGGAGCGCACGCAACCGGCGACCGTAGAAGTCAGACCGACCTCCGGAATGAGGTAAAGGAAAGCGTGGCAACGCTGAAAGCGGTCGACACGTCGAAGGCCAACAGCGCGACTGCCGACGCAGCGACCAAGGTAGTCGAAAACAAGGCACCGAGTGCGGTGACCATCAGCGAGGCAGAGGAGGAAGCAAATAAGGCCTTGACTCGCAGCGCTAGTGGGGGCGACGCATCTGTAGTCGGCGCGTTGCGACACCTCCACAGTGCACTGGTCGCGTACCGGCGGCTCGTCGAATCCGGTAGTTCCACCGACGCGGAGCTATTGGCCAGCTACTCGCTCACCATCGCCGAAGACATCACTGTCGGCCGTCAAACTGTTTCCGTTGCCGCGAGCGACCGCAAAGAAATGCAGGCGACCATCGTGTTCCAGATCGTCGACCACGGTCGTTACGTCGTCGACTTCGCGCTCGGAGGTACCATAGTAGCCGATGGTAGCCGCACCTACACGGTTGTCCCGCAAGCCGACGGTAGCGGACGCATCTCCACCGAGACCTATGCTGCCACCGGCCTCGGCTTCTTCATGAATGTGTTTCCCGGCGGTCATCGAAAAGGGATCATCGCGCCTTGGCTGCCGGCGGACAAGGGAGACGCTGGCTCCTTTCTTAGGGACATGGTGGCGCTTCAGCTCGGGCTCGGTTTGGACTTCGCGCACATCTCGGATCTCGAGCGCTTCGCGCGTCGCGGCTTCGTCGGTGTCGCAGTGGAACCGGTCACCGGCCTGGCGCTCTCGAGCGGTGTGGCCATGGGGATTGAGAACACGCTTCGCGATGGAGTCCTCACCTTGCCGTCGGGATCGTCTCAGGTTCCCGAGAGTTCGTACCGAGATACGTTCAAGGTTCGCTGGTACTTTGCGGTGACGCTTTCTCCCGAAATTGTGTCCATGGCCAGGGTCGCACTCTCGGGCGCTGCTGCTGCCGCCAGCAATAGCAACACCAACGAGTGATAGCCTTCCTCGAACACGGTGCGTCGGCTGCGCATTCTTCGGAAATTGAGCGGTGTCCCCCTGGAGGGGGACAGACAAGTAGACAATATCCAGTAGGGTAACCCACCATGCACCCTTCTCATCTTCAGCTGAATTTGCCGGGAGTGTCGCTGGCGTCTGGGGTGGACAGCGCCAAGCAGCGGGCCGCGCGACGTAGCGGGACCGCGATATGCCTTTTGGGCCTCGCCGCGCTCGTGGGGTGCGGGAGCGCCGACGTAGGGGCAGGGAATGAGCAGAGCGCCATCATCGGCACCCAGCGGTCGGCCAACGCCTACGCCGAAGCCGTGATGGTGAAGGTGAACAACGTGGAGCAGGACTTCTGCTCCGGCGTGGTCATCGCGCCGCGGGTGGTGGTTACCGCGGCGCATTGCGTCGTGTTCAACCCGGTTGGCGCTGCGCCCCGGGGCACCTGGACCATCACCGCGCCCTTCGTCGCGGGCGGCTCGCAGACGCGCACCGTCGTTTCTGCCGACGTGATGGACCCGGCGTTTCGTTCGGTGAATCGCTGGGACTACGAGTCGCACAGCGAGCTGCACGACGTGGCCGTGCTTTACCTCGACGCTCCGATCGCCGGTATGACCTACCCGACGTTGAGCGCCACCTCGCCGCCGACCTCCACTGCCTCGGCGCCCACGTACGTTTCTGCGGTGGGTCGGCAAACGGTGTCGGCGACCGCCGGCCTGGTGCTCAGCAGCAAGGTGTCGCTCGCCTACGTGACCAATGGCAGCTACCCGTTCACGTACATCACCAGCCGCGTGACCGACGGTGGCGACTCTGGCGGCCCGCTCTTTCTGGAGGGAACACACCAGCTGGTGGGCACCGAGGCGCTGTTCGATCCCGGCGCCCACAAGGACTACTGGACCCGCCTCGACGGCACCGTCTACGGGTGGCTGAACAGCATGGTGATGTCGCACGGTGGCTGGGACGGCAGCCTGCCGGTGTACACGCCGCTCACACTCAAAGCCGCCGCGCTCAAGGCCCTGTGCGATCGCGCGCAGTTCGGGTGCTGCAGCGACAAGGGCGCGGGCGGCGCTCCGTTCAATCGGGGGCTTTGCGAGGCCTACATGGCCGACGGGCTCGAGTACAGCATGAGCGGGCTCGACGCCCCGGGGGTGGACCTTGCCAAGGTGGTGGTGGACCAGGCCAAGGCGCGGCAGTGCATCGCCGGCCTCTCGGCCATGACGTGCGTGACCGCGGGCATCTCGTCCACCGAGTACCGCAAGATCGTGGCCGACTGCTTCGGTGCCATGAGCGGCTCCATCACCGGCAGCGGCGCGTGCCACGCAGACGTCGAGTGCGGCCCGGGTCGCTACTGCGCCGGCGCCTTCACCGGCTCGACCTACGTGCTCGCAGGCGGCATCTGCGCGCCGCTCGCGGGGCTCGGCGCGCCCTGCACCTGGACCGACGCCCACATCGCCGACAACTGCTCCTACCGCGGCTCCGGCGACACGGGGCGCATCTGCAAGAACGGCGTGTGCGCAGCGGCGGGCAACCTCGGCGACGCTTGCTCCACCAACGCCACCTGCGCGGCTTCGTCGTGCGCGTGGGATTCGGCGCAGTCGCGCGCGGTGTGCAGCGCACAGATCGCCGAACCGAGCCTGTGCGAGGCGTTCTGAAATCGAACTATCGTCCCCCGGGTGGGGGACGGACAAAGGCGAAGCGTGGGCAGCGTGCAGCCCGAGCGACAACAGTTGCAAGGCCGGCTTCTTTTGCGGTGGCGACAACACCTGTCAGAAGGAATGCGCCACCGGCTTCGCATGCGACCCGACCGATGTGTGCAGCGTGACTGGCATTGGCAAGTGAACCACGCGCCCGACCCAAGGTCGGGGCGAGCTCCACGCCGCCGCGCGGGCTCCCTTCGCGCTTCTCGGGATGCGGAGAAAGTAGCGGTATTGGCGACAAAAATTGCCCGTTGTTAGGGGTTTCGTTACAAGAATGCGTTTCGACTAACTTAGCGCTCCAGTTAGTCTATTCTGAAAACTGTAACGATGCGATTCCCCCAGGTTCCTCCCGCCATCGACCACGAAGTAGCGCCCGGCGCGTCGCCCACGCTGCCCGACGGCCGCTACCTTCACTGGAACGAGCTGCGGCACCGGCAGCCCCCGGCGGGCGTTCGGGTGCTCGAGTGGTGGGCGTCGATGCGCGCCGCACGCAGGGGCCAGTCGCGCGCCCTCGAGGCGATGACCACATGTTATCGCGCTCCCTTCGGCGTGGTGCTGCTGCCCGCGGTGGAGCGCAAGCTGCACGCCTTCGATCGCACCAACGTAGGCGAGAAGATCCTGTCGGCACTCGGGAGCGACGAGGCGCGGGTCGAATACCGCGTGCGGCAGCTCATCGAGGAGTCGATCAGCTCCAGCGAGATCGAAGGCGCCCGGCCGACGACCCGCGAGCTGGCGCGGCAGATGCTGCGCGACCGGCGCGCTCCCGCCTCGGTGTCGGAGCGCATGATCGCGAACAACCTGCGCGCCATGGAGCGTATTCGCGAGCTGCACGCCCGAGGTGCATCGCTGGAGATGCCCGAGCTCCTAGAGCTCCATCGGATTCTGGGTGAGGGCGCGCTCGAGGTCGAGGGGGCGGCAGGCGCGCTGCGTGGGCCCAAGCACGAGGTGACGGTGTCCGACGCCGACGGTACGGTGTGGCACAGGCCGCCCCCCGCGCGCGGCATCGGGGCACGCGTGGAAGCGCTTCTCGCGTTCGCGAACGGCGGGCGCGACGACCAGGACGAGGGCCAGTTCGTCCATCCCATCGTCCGCGCCATCGTTGCCCACTTCTGGCTCGGCTACGAGCACCCCTTTCGCGACGGCAACGGGCGCATTGCGCGCGCGCTCTTCTACTGGGTCATGCTCCGGCACGGCTACGAAGTGGCTGAATTCTTGTCGATATCCGGTCCCATCGAGCGCGCGCCGCGGGCGTACTACGTGGCGTTCGCCCACACCGAGACCGACGGCGGCGATCTCACCTACTTCGTGCTTCATCAGCTCGAAACGATGGAGGCCGCGCTGGCCGACCTGCTCTCCCATCTCACCGCACGCGCGGCACGCATGCGAGCCCTGCGCGAGCTGGGCAAGGTGTTCGAGGGTCTGAACAATCGACAGCGTGCGTTGGTCGACCACGCGATGCGCCATCCGGACGAGAGCCACACCATCGAGGGCCACGCCACCTCCCACGGCGTGCACTATATGACCGCGCGAGCCGACCTCGCCGACCTGGTCGCCAAGCGCCTCCTCACGAGCCGACGCGTGCGCACCGCCAAGCTCTACTTCGCCTCACCGTCGCTGCTCCGGCGCCGCAAGGTGAAGTGAGAATCGCGCCGCGCGGTCGGGTGGGCAGTGGTATGCCTGGGGCATGGCGAAGCCGCCGATCGATGTCGAAGGTCTCTTGGCGCGGGCGGTCGCGAGCCTCGAGGTGCATGCGGCCCTACCGGCCGTCGAGCTTCGGGCCATTCGCAAGCACTTGCCCGCGCTCCGGCCGCGGCTCGAGGCGCTGGGCTTCGAGGTGGGCACGCAGGTGCGGCGTCCGCTTCGAACGCAGCTGGAATCGTTGATGGCCGCCGGCTTCGTGCCGCGCAAGGGCATCGAGAAGCGCGTGGCCGGCGCCACCGGGCGCGAGGTGAAAGCCGCGCTCCAGGTATTGGTCGAGCAGGGCCAGATTCGCGAGATCGTGCGCGTCGTGGGCCCGGGCTTCATGTCGGCCGCGAACGCGGTTGCCTTCATCGAGCAGGGCGAGCTTGCGGAGCTCCTCCGGCGCCTCGCAAACGCGCAAAAACTGGTGAAGCGCGCGGTTGCCAAGAAGGGTGCCACGTCCAGGCCTGCCCTGGTTCGCGAGGAGCTCGCCGCGCCGCTGCGCGCCTTTCTCGACGGCAACGGCGACTCGCTGCCGCCCGCGCGAGCCGACCTCACCCAGGCCATTCACGCGCAGGTGGCCGCGAGCGCGAGACCGCTCCGCGTGCCGGACGTGCTTCGTGCGCTGGGCGCGGGGCCCGATGCGGGCAAACGTGCGTTGCTCGCGGGCGCCTCCGCCGGCATGTACGGCCTGGAGCCCGAGAGTGGCATGGCGCGGTTGGGCGCGGAAGAAGCCGTCTGGTGCCCCGAGGGGCCGCAGGGAACGCGCCTTTCGTGGATCGTCGCCCGAGAGGAGCGGAACCGGTGAGCACCGAGGTTTCGCTGCAGACTGCAGCTTTCTCCGACGACTTCGTCGACCTTCCGGGGCTCAACGCGCACGTCTCGGCGGCCCTGGCGGTGCGCATCGAAGAGATCACCAGTCGCGCGCGTCGGGGCGAGCGAGCAGGCGCCAAGGCCTTTGCCGTTCTGGGCGCAGCCGGTGGCGGGAAGACCCACATCTTCGCGCGGCTGCGGCACCAGGCAGGCCTCAAGGCGACGCTCATTCTGCTGCGACCCTTCTTCGGCGTGAGCCTCACCCCGCGCGACGTGCTGGCCACCATCGTCGACCAGCTCTGCCTGCCGGTGCGCGGCGGGGCGCTGACCCAGCTCGATGTGCTCTCCGCCTACTGGCTGGGTGAGCGAGAAGACGCGGCGTTTCCCTCTGCGGCCATCGACGCGGTTCAGGCCCTTTCGCCGGAGGAGCGGGCATCTCGCATCGAGCGCGCGGTGGGTGACATCGTGGCCTGCGTTCCCGAGGCCGCGCCCGCCGCGCACCTGGCCCGTGCGCTGCTGTCGCTGGCCGATCACGAACGCACCGCGCGATGGGCCGAGCTCGCCTGGCTCTCTGGCCGCGAGCCGCGTAAGCAGGACAGCGCGCCGCTGGCCGAGGCCGACGTGGCGCATCTCCTGCGCATCGTGTCGGTGGTGGCGGCGCCCGTTGCGCCCATGGTGCTCACCTTCGATCAGCTCGAGAACCTGGCGGGCGACGACGACGCGCGGGTACTTGGATATGGTAATTTGGTGGCCGAGCTGGTCGATACCGTGCCTTCGCTGACGATTGCCCAGTTGGCGCTCACCAGCGAGTGGATGCAGTACATTGAGCCGCGGCTCACGCTGCCGCAGAAGACCCGCGTAGCCGCCAACGTGCTCATGCTCGAGTCGCCCGATCGCGCGCAGCGGGAGCAACTGCTGCGTACCTGGCACGGTCACCTTTCTCCTGCCAACGGCCGCGGCGGTCGCAAGCGGTTTCCCAGCCCCCTCTCCGCAGAGGAGCTGGAGGCCCTGCTCGAAGCGCCGGGCATGACGCCGCGCTTGCTGCTCGCTGCGCTCTCGCGCGCAGTGGCGGGAAAGCCGGCGGCGCCGCCCTCTGCGCCGCCGCCCAGCCTGCGCTCGGGGGCTCGCTTCGACGCGGTGTGGAATGAGGCCTACGCCGCAACGGAGGCAGAGCTCGCGCAGAAGGCCGAGGCGGGGGTCGCGGTGGATGGCGCCGAGCTGGCTGAGGGGCTCGGCAGCGCGCTCTCTTTCGCGTCGGCGCTCGAGATAACCCACCGCACCGAGCGCGAGCGCGTGCTCACCGAAGTGCGCGCGGCCAGCGGAGCAGCTACGTTGCTCTACGTCACGGGGACGCACCACGCTTCGGTGGGCAGCGCGTTCACCCGAGCTGCCGAGCTCGCGCAGAGTGGCAAGACGGTGGTGGTGCGCGAAAAACACCTCGAGCTTCCGCCAAAGTGGGAATCGGTGCAGGAGCGACGTGCCTCGTTCGAGTGCCTGCCCAATGCCCGGTGGCTCTGGCTGGAGCGCGACGACGTGGCGCGGCTGCTCACGCTGGGTAGGCTGATGAGCCGCGCGCGTGCCAATCGGCTGCGCGTGGGCGATTCGCCCGAGGTGCTCTCTGAAAGCGACGCGCGCGCTCGCTTGCGCGACCACGATCCGCCGCAACTGTGGCGCCCGGCGGCGGCCATCGCGACCTGGCTCTCCGACGTTCCGCGCGAGCGCGCCCCTGTCCCCGAGCTGGCGCCGCCATCGCCGAAGAGCGCCGAAGCGCCCTCGTTCCGCGACTGGGTGCGCCTCGGCGGTCAGCTCGGCAAGAATGCCGTGTCGCGCTACGTCGACCGCCTCCGCAAGCTCCGCCGCGACTGAAGCAGCCTCCCCTCCCGCGGAGCGCGCGGAGCGCGAGGGGAGGCGAGGGGAGGCGAGGGGAGGCGAGGGCTGGGGACGTGAGGCGTGGGGAGTGGAGACGGAGGCGGTGGCATCCTGTACCGTGGAGCGATGGATGTGCGCTCCCTCGTCGCTGCGGCGCTTCTGGTCGCCGCCTGCCATCACGATGCGCCGCGGCCGGTGGAGGCTGCCCCGGCGCCCACCGCCAGCGCGCTGACCACAGCGTCGCCCGTGGTGAGCTCGCCGCAGCTCGCCATGCCCTGCAAGGTGAAGCGAGCCGCGCCCAACACCGACACGCACTACGCGTGCCCCAGCGACGCGGCCCTCGCCAAGTGTGCCGCCAGCGACGTCACGGCGTGCATTCCCAAAGGGCGCGCCCGCGGCGCCGTGGCGCCCGGCGGCAAGTGCGTGCATCCTACATCGGTCGAGGCGGCCAAGTGGGAGCTGGGCGACGACTGCGCTCCCAACCCGCGGACTACTTCGAACAGTTCGCCCAAGGGCAGCATTTGCGTCATGGAGTCGGGGCCGGGTGCGTATTGCACGCACGACTGCAGCACCTCGAAGGATTGCGCCGACCTGAAGCGCGACGGCTTCGTGGCCGAGTGCTTTGGATCCATGTGCTCCATGAGCAAGCGATAGTGAACGTGCGAATCCCGCTCTCGTGCGCGCTGGTCTTCGCGGTCGCCTGCGGCAGCTCGCATCCGCCGCCGCCGCACGTCGACATGCCCGACGCCGAGCCAGCGCCGCCCCTTCCGGTCGTCGATGCAGGAAGGCCGGCAGCGACGCGGCCGCCGCTCCCGCCCAACGCCACCTACGAGGAGGCGCTGGACGAGCCGGAAGACCTGAACGTGCAAGATACACGCGCCCACCTCACCGATCTCCAGCTCACCAACCCCATGCGCGATGTGCTGGGCAAATGCCGGGTACCGCGCAACGCCAAGGTCACCATCAAGGTCGCCGTGCGAGAGACGCGCGCCATCGGGGTCACCGTGCTGGTGAAGTTCGATCATGGGCCCTCGCCGCGGCCCCTCTCGCCGGCCGCCGTGAAGTACGAGACCAAGGCCGCGACGCGCATCGCCGAGTGCGCCGACAAGACCACCCGCTCCCTCGCCTGGCCGCCCAGCCTGCGCCGCGATTCGTTCACCACCGAGTACTGAGACGGTGCCGTCGGAGGAGAACACCCGGCCGTGATCGCCAGCGCGGGGGCTCAGCACGCCGGCCCAAGCCGAGGCTGGTGGTGACCCGTTGCACCGGATGCGACGCAGCGACGAACAGGCGCGCGGTTTAGTCGGGGCTCTCCAGCTTTCGTTGCGCGCGGTCGAGCGCCTCCTTCTCCTCGCGCTTGAGGGAGGCGGCGCTGCCGGTGCTTTTGATGACCACGTACCCAATGCCCATATCGGCGGGCAGGGGCTTGCGGCGGGCCATGCAGTTGCCATCGAGCTTCGCCAGGTGCTCGCGCCACCTCCTGACCTGCGCGTCGTCGCCAAGCTGCGTGTAACAGAGCTCGGCTTCCTCGCGTGACGCGTCGCACTCGCCGAGGTTCGCGAAGGCCGACGAGCGCAGGCAGAAGGCGTCGGGGCCGAGCTGGGCGACCTTGCCGGCGTTCTGGCTCCGCAAGACGTCTTTCGACGAGACGCCCGCGTCGCTGCCGCCGGAAGGCGCCGCGCGCATTGGAATCGGCTCAGGGCCAATCTCGGTTTGGTTGGACGCGCATCCACCCATTATGCCCGCGAACAAGATGTGGATAGGCTTCATGGCGTGGTCACCGTTGCGTCGTACCCCGGGTTGCTCGCGGCGGGCCCCGCGGTGCTCGTGGTGGTTGCGATGCCTGCGGGGGCGCCTCGAGGTGCGAACGTGACGTCGGAAGAAATCCTCGCGTCGGTGGTGCGATAGAGGCAGAAGACCACCAACGCCGCGCCCAGGGTGATGAGCACCAGGCCGGGGGACGAGGTCGCCAGCGCACCCTCGGTGTCGGCGCCCTTCTTGAGCTTCAATCGATAGTTGGATTCGACGCCGGTGATGACAACCAGCGCGCCCAGAATGATGAGCAGGAAGCTCAGGAAGGTGGCGGCGTTGCGCACCACGATAAAGCTCCGCAGGCCCGACATGGCGAGCGAGTAATTGTGATGAAGCACGCGGTCGGGGTAGGTCACCGCGACAGGATCTCGCGCGGGGGCTCCGTCCTTCCCGGGCGGAGTCAGAAGCTCGCACGCCTGACCCTTCGCAGTGAAAACCGGTATCGCGCCGCCGCCAACCATGGCGGCCTGGGCGGCGCAGAGCTCGGCACCGTATGCGTTCATCTCTTGCTGGGTCCAGCTGGCGGTGAAGAAGCCCAGCGTGGTGGTGAGCACGGCCAGCAAGACGTAGATGAACCAGCGCTCGGTGCGGCCGAGAATGCGTGGCGGAACGGGTGAGGCCGGCGTATCCGCCGCCGCAATCTTGGTGCCGGCCGGGTCTTCGGGCGCTGTGATCGTCATGTGGATGGTCTCCCCTTGCGCCCGCTCGTCAACCGCCGGCGAAGCACACGAACTGAGTTTCGCCTCCGCTGCCGCTGGCTGCGGCGATACCCTTCACCGGCTTGGGAATCGCGAACTGCCCGTTGACGTCGCCGAGGCCGGTCCAGGAGCCGTCGTCTTTGCGCAGCGAGTGACAGACGTGACCGCCACTGGTGGTGAACATGTATTGCGTCTCGCCCGCCTTCCCCGCGGCAGCTGACACTGCACTCACTGGTCCCGCGATGCCCAGCACCGCGTGCGCATCGCCGGTCGGCTGCCACGATCCGTCGGCGAGGCGAATGGTGTGCCAGAGGTGACCGTCGCTGGTGGTGAACATGAAGTGCGTCTCTCCAGACTTACCCGTTGCGGCGCCGATGGACCGCACGGGGCCGGAAACGGCAATCTGCGTTTGCACGTCGCCCAGACCGGTCCAGCTTCCGTCGGCGTTGCGGACCGTGTGCCAGAGGTGGCCGTTGCTGGTGGTGAGCATGAAGTGCGCTTCTCCGCTCGCGCCTGCGGCTCCCGCCACGTCGACGACCGGGCCAGGAATCCCCAGCACGGCCTGCGCGTCGCCGACCGGTTGCCAGGACCCATCGGCATAGCGAATCGTGTGCAGCAGACGCCCCGCGCCGTCCGTCAGCATGTACTGCGTCTCGCCACCGCTGCCCGCCGCCGCGGCCACATGAACGATGGAACCTGCGAGCCCGAGCACGGCGTGCGCATCGCCCACCGGTTGCCACGATCCATCGGCATAGCGAATGGTGTGCCACAGATGCCCGTCGAGCGTCGCGAACATGAAATGCGTCTCGCCGCCGGTCCCCCCCACTCCGGCGACGGTGCGCACCGTTCCCGGCACGACAATCTGCGTGTTAATCTCCCCCAGCCCGGTCCAGTTTCCGTCGGCCCGGCGCAGGGTGTGCCAGAAATCGCCGGTGGCCTTGGGATACATGCCGTCGATGAAGGTTCGGTCCTGGCCGTCGATATCCTTGCCGCCGACGACGGCCTGCCCGTCCTTCATGATCGAAGCGGGCAGCCAGTAGCTCATGATCGACGCCGGATCGGCGTGGGCGGTCGCGCTGAGCGCCGACTCGTCGAGCGGAGTCAGTACCTGCTGGATCACCATCGGCTCCGACCAATCTTGCGTGGCCTTGAAGTAGGCAATCGCCTTCGTGCGATCGATGCGGTCGACGATCTCCTTGCGCATGTGCTCGTGGGGGCAGCCGATGGTGTGGCCAGTTTCGTGCCGTACCACGCGAAAGAACTCCGAGTCCGCGGTGCTCATGGTGAACGAGTCGAGGTTCATCGTCGCCGATTGCTTGTCGATGCTCAGGATGTCGGTGCCGACGTAGGACCAGTAGCCGTCGCCCGCCGCTCGCGCGATGCGCACCTGGGGCTCGGTGTTGGTCTCGACGAACTCGATATTTGCGGACTTTCCCCACGCGTTCATGTGCAAGAGGATGCGCTTCCGAAGGGCGGTTTCGGGGTTGTCCAAGAATCCCACCGTCAGGTGGACGCCCTGGCGGCCCCAGTACTTGGTGGTGATGACGGCCAGGTGCTCCGGCTTCAGCACCGCGTCGGGTGCTGCCAGACGGAGCGCGTTCACGGCGCGGCCGTTGGCGGGATTGAGCTTGATGGCGCGCTCGGCGGCCTTGAGGAGCTCGATCGCGGGCAGGGTCTTGATGCGGCAGGTGTCGGTGGACTTGGGATTCTGGGGCATGGCGTCTCCTGGGAATGCGCTGGGTTGAACTGCGGGAACGAAATCGGGCCTCACTCCTGCGTGCTGCTGGAGCCCTGGGTAGCCCCCGAGAGGGCCACGCGCGCGAGCGAGACGATCTCCGGAGACAGGGTGACGGCGAAGTACCAGCGCACCTTGAAGGTGTCGCGATAGGCGCTTTCGGGGACCTGCGAGGTGCCGGCGGGGAGCGTGAGCACGCCGTCGCGGAGCGTGTTCTCGATGCCCATGGCCGCGCCCGTGGAGAGCGCGACGCCGGTGACGGGCTCGAGCGCAATCCCCACGAAGCCCCGGCGCGCGAAGCGCTCGAGGTCGGAGATGTGCGTGAAATCCAGGGCCAGACCCAGTTGCAGGGCGACCATGTCCCGGAGGAAGTTGAGCTTGGGTCCCTTGTCGACCGGCAGCCACGGGGCGACGATTCCCTTCCGGTGTCCTCCGGGGAACACGTTCATGAAGAAGCCCAGGCTGGTGGAGGCGTAGCTCTCGGTGGAGATGCGACGCGTACCGTCGGTCTGCGGGACCACCGTGTAGGTGCGATCGCCGTCGGCCACCACCGCCCCACCGAGCGCGAAGTCGAGGACGTAGCGGCCGTGGTCGACGATCTGGAAGGCCACCGTGGCCTGCAGCTCCTTGCGGTCCGTTGCGGCGACGCCCACCGATTGGCGCCCCACCGTGATGTCGTCGGCGATGGTGAGCGCGTAGCTCGCGAGGACCTCGACGTCTTGGGAGCCCGCATCGACGAGGCGCCGATACTCCGCTAGGGCGTTGACCAGTTGCTTCGACGGGCCGAGGACCGGATCGTCGTCACTCTTGGCTGCCTTGTCCAGGATAACTTGGGCCTTCTTCTGCGCGTCGTCGAGGGTGTTCTCGTCGCGCACGCCCGGGCTGCTGCTGGTCGCGTTGCGGGCCGCTAGGACCGCCTCCTTGGTCGCCTGCGACGTGTCGAGTCGCTGGAGGGTGTTCGCAGCGTCTTTCACCTCGGTCTGAACGTCGGTCAGTTTCTTCTTCTCGGTGCCGGTGCTCGAGCCCCGTACGGTGGAGTAGAGCTGCGCGCCCCGGTGCTCCTCGAAGGTGTAGCTGGCGGCCAGGCGCTTGGGCCCCACGACCTTCACCGTCCACAGCTCGCCGGACCGTGTCGCGAAGGGGGCGGCCGACATCTGGCGCGACACGATGCGCCCGCTCTCGGCGTCGATGCACGCCACGAGATCTTGCTCGCATCCGAGGCGGGCGAACCGTTGTTGGAGGAGCTTGTCTTCGACGCTGAGAGCCTTGCCTTGCGCTGCAGCGAAGCGGCTCCACGCCACCAACGCCAATAGGCACACCCCACCCGCCGCGCCGCTGCGCGCAATGCATTTGACCATGTTTGCTCTCCCTGCCCGCCCGCTGGGTCGATGCGTACCAACTCAGGCCTCCGGTGGTTGCCAGAGGGGATGCGTGTGAAGAAAAATCGACGCGGAGCGGGCCATTGATATGCAGGTCGCCTACCCCGGCGCTCCGCCGGCGAGGGAAGGGGAGGCGGCGCGGGAGGGGCGAGACGGAGGGGGCGCTTGGTGGTAGCTAACGATTGTGAGATTCCTGCTGCGGGCGCTTGTTGGTGCGACGTTGGTCGTGAGCTCGGCGTGGGCGGAGGGTGAGCCGGCCACGGCGGATCCGGCTTCGTTGCCAACGGCGCCCAAGGTGAGCCAACCGAGCCGGCCGGTGCCCATCTCGTTCGTGGTGTCGGGCGGCGTGTCGCTGGGTGCGTACGAAGCGGGGTTTCTCCACTACTTGGTGGAGTCCATGAAGATGATGCCGGAGCTCTTCGACATGAAGATCGCCACCGGCGCCTCGGCCGGGAGCATCAACGGCCTGCTCGCGCTGCTCGCCTCGTGCGACGCGCGGCAAGACGATCCGCAGGCCAGCCTCTTCTTTCGCACCTGGGCCGAGGTGGGCTTTCCGGCGCTGTTCGACCCCAAAGAGACTTCGCCCATCGCGCTCTTCGCGCGCACCGCCATGAAGAACGTGGCAACGCGAATTTTGGGCCGCATCGACGCGGGTTTTCCCACCAGCTGCGACGTGGTGCTCGGTGTCTCCACCACCCGGCTCTCCTCGAAGAAAGACGCCCTCGGACCGCGCTCCGGGCTCTCGCTGCCGCGCACCGAAGAGAAGTTCGTGCTGCGCCTACGCGGCAACGGAGAAGGGCAGCGGTCGACGCTCGAGAACTACGTCGACACCACCTATGGCTTTCCGCAGATTCTTCTGCCGCTCGAGAAGAACCCGGCACCCCTCAATTCGCTCCGCGATCTGCTGTTTGCCTCGAGCGCGTTTCCCTTCGCCTTCGACCCCGTCGCGCTGCCGCACTGCCTTTCGAACCCGCAAAAGCCCGATGTGCCGTGCACGCTCGAGACCGCCCAGCGAGCGCCCTTCGTGGATGGCGGCGTATTCGACAACCAGCCGCTGGGCCTGGCTGCGCGCCTGGCCGGCGACGGGTTTTTGCCGCAAACCGCCGAGGGAGGTCGCACCCGCTTCGCCGCGCCGCTCCGCCGCAAGAACGCCCCGCGCCCAGACGACGCGCTCTTCGTGTACGTAGACCCGGAGCTCACCAGCTACCCCGCGCCGCCCGAAGATAACGACGCCAAGAAGATGCATAGTGCAACCAGCCTGATGACCCACTACCTGGGCATGTTCGTGTCGTCGGCGCGTTCGAAGGAGCTGGTCGACGTGCTCGAGGCCTCGCCCGACCTACGCGAGAAACTGGTCTTGGCGGGCGCCGACACGCCGCCGGTGAGCCAGTCGCTGGCTTCCTTCTTCGGCTTCTTCGACAAGAACTTCCGGGTCTTCGACTTTTACCTGGGCATGCGCGCGGCGCGGCTCCTGCTCGATCGCCGGCTGGGACCCAAGCTCGCGCGCCTGCGGGGCGAGCGGCCCAAGCTCGCCCACTACGAAGACCAGCCCACCAAGAACCTCGAGCCTTACCGCTGTATTCGCGCGGTGCTCGACGAAGATGGCAATCCCCAGGACGCCTGCCGCCCGGTTTCTCGCGACCTGCGGGCCGCTTTGCAAACCTCGCTGGCGCGTTTGTACGATCGCTGCGCGCGCGCCAAGAGCTTGGGCTCCCTCGACGCCGGAGAAGACCGCGCGTGCGCCAGAGCCATGCGCGGCGACGAGCCCCCGCGCGTTCCCTTCGTGCCGGTGCTTCGCCAGGGTTTCTATCGGCAGGGCGCCACCGAGTCGGAGCTCGCCTACGTGGTGCGGCTCCTGGCCGGCTACGGCTTCGTGTTTCACGATCTGGGCCTGGAGAACGCCAGCGCGTCGCGCATCGAGCGCACCATCCACGAAAAGCTCCGCAACGTGTTCGAAGCCTTCGCCGACGCCCAGCCGGAGAACGGCGCGGTGGTGGGCGCCCTGGGCCGTACCCTGCTCGGGCACCTCACCTACGTGCCCGCCTCGTTCATCCTCCACGTGGGCTTCGGTCCGGTGGTCGAGGTGGGCGCCAGCTTGCGCCTGGGCGCGGGCATCTCGCGCTTTCTTCGCGCCACTGCGTCGCTCGACGGCGGTGGGCTCTCGAGCTTCTCCGGGGGTGGCGGCGCGTATTTCACGCTGGCCCCCATGGCCGGGCTCGAGGCCGAGCTCTTGCCCATCTCCGGCCCCAACATCCAGCCCCGCGTGGGCCTGCGTGGTGGCTATCTTTTCTCGACCGTCGATAGCTTTCTCGTCGGGAGCTGCAACGAGCCCGACAAGCGTGTGTGCTCTCGGGTCACGGCCCAGGCCTACGCGGCGGTATCGCTCTTCGAGCGCATACGGCTGCAGCTGGCCTTCGCCATGCTGCCGGCGGTGCGCAGCGGCGAAGACTTCTCCTGGTCGCTCTTGCCCACCGGCGGCGTGCAGTTTCTCTGGCCCTGAAGAAATGCGTGTATCATGCCAGCAGTGAAACGGCTTTTCATCGCTTCGGCGCTGTTGGTCTCGGCGTGTCGGGAGCCCTCACGGTCGCCTACGCTGGAGCCCTTACCCATGAGCATGCCCACTGCGCCTGCTGCCTCGGCGCCGCCCACCGTCGCTGCTGCCCCTTCCAGTCCGCGCGTTCCGCCGCCACCCGCGGCTGGCCTCGGTAGCCTGTCTATCACCCTGCGCTTTCCCCGCGTCGCCGAGAAGCCCCCGGTGTTGACGCTGGTTTTGCACAACCGAAGCCCGGAGCCCTTTCACTACGAAGA
Source organism: Polyangiales bacterium (assembly GCA_038210445.1). GTDB lineage: Bacteria > Myxococcota_A > Polyangia > Polyangiales > Polyangiaceae > JABFRG01. Next base: position 17,864 of record JBBQWQ010000066.1, on the reverse strand, counting down.
GCGGCCGAGCGCGCCTTGCCAGCTCACGAGCCTGGTCTCGTTTTCCATGAAGGACGCGGCCGGAAAGGTCCTGCCGCTCGCTCGGTGTGCGCCGTCGCCAGGCGTCGACCGCACGGTCGCTGCGGGGGCGAAGCTGGAGCTCTCGTTTCCGCTCGCCGAGCTGTACCCGGGTCTCAAGAACGGCTCGTACGAAATCTCCGCCTCCTGGGCCCCGCAGAAGCCCGGCGCGCTCGTGGGGCCTGAGCGAGAATTCTCGGAACCGGGGCATCCGCTCACCCTGCGACCGGTGGTGCGCGCGTTCGTCGTCAAGCGCGGCGAAACGGTACAGCTCGCTGGCGGAGCCAAGCTCACGTTTGCCGGGCATAGCCACAAGCGCGTCGACGCGGAGTCGGCTCCAGGGCCGCTCATCATCGAAGGTACGCTCACCCCGGCCGTCGGCAAGCCCGACAAGTTCTACGTGTCCGTGTACCCCGAGATGGCAACGCCGGCGAGTCGCATCTTCGCGGTGGGCGATCACTATTTCGAGCTGGGCGAGTACGAGTACGGCGCCTCGATGCACCTTGCCTACTTCGGCCAATTGCGCTGAGGGCCAACGCGACTAAACCGCCGCGTTCTCGACTGCGCGGCGCTACTGCCTGCGGAGATGACACTCGGCGTCGCGGCTTCAGTCGGTGCCGGCGTCGCGCGGGGGTGGCGGCGGATCGCAGGTTGGCGAGCTGTCGATCCACGTGCCGCTTTCGCAGATGCGATCGATCTCGCACTCCAAGGCCGGCCCCGACGCACGATATATGCAAGATGCATTGAAATGAGTGGGGCACAGTCTGCCGCACGGCGAGCCCACCGCGGCTGGGAGCGCCGGACACGCGGGTTTGCTCGCGCTGCTCCAAGTGCCGAAACGGTCACGACGAGGGGAGAGCGCAGCGGCTTCCGACGGGTGCGAGATGCCATGAATTGCCCTACAGCAAGCGGTGTACCGCGCCGGGGCGCTCGGAATTGCGCTGCTTTTCCGGCTGAGCTCGCGCCACGCGCATCACATCTACGCGCGCCGCCGATCGTGGCCCATGAGTCGCTTTCGCGGGTAGACGAGCCTGATATGCTGCTGAAAGCATGGGCACCCTTCGTTCGCTTGCGCTCGCTCCCTGTTTGCTTGTCATCGTTCTCGCCTGCGACACCTTCGACGGAACCCCTGCGGCGCCCGATGGGGGCACCGCCGACGGTAGCCTCGGCGATGCCGCGAGTGGTTGCGCCATCCTCTACGTGAGCGGCGAGACGGGGCTCGACGCCAACAGCGGCTGCTCTCCCGCGCAGGCGAAGCGCACCATCGTCAGTGCGCTGGTGGCGGCGAAGGCGCGCAAGACCGAGGTGCAGGAAGTTCACGTATGCAAGGGCGAGTACGGCGAGGCCGACCTCACCCTCGACCAGCGCGTGTCGCTACGCGGCGGCTACGCCTGCAGTGACTTCACGCGCGAGAAGGACTTCGGTGCCGCCGGCGCTTGGCAGTACGCGAACCCCACCACCGTGTTCAACGCGAACACCCAGGGGCCGACGGCGGCGCTCTCGGTCACCGGCACCGACCTGGGCAACAGCATCGAGATCGACGGCTTCGTGCTCCGCAGCGCCGTCGCGTCCACCAACCTGGCGATGGCCCTTTCCGTCGAGAACGCGTCGCCGCACGTGCACGACTGCGCGATCGAAGCCAAGGGCAGCACCGGCGGCGGTGGCGTCATTGGAGCGCGACTCTCCGGAACCAGCGCTCGCTTCTCCAAGAACCGCGTCGAGGTGACCGGCGGCGGCACCGAAAACGCGGGCGGCGTCGGGCTCGTGGCCTCGACCGGCGGCACGGTCACTGTAGAGGCGAGCGCCTTCAATGTCGGCGGGGGTCGCGGAAGGGGCGCCGGCTCCGCCGGCATCTACGCAAGCGGCGTGATTCTCAAGGCCACCGGCAACTTCATCGTGGCGTCCGGCGAGCCGACCAACACCACGGGCGACTACACGCAGAGCTCCGGCATCACCTTGCTCAACGCGAACGGATCGTTCCTGACGAGCAACAGCATCGTCGCGGTGGGCGGCGGTTGCTCGACGTCGCGGAAGTGCGTCGTCGTGGGGGTAGGCATCGCGTCCTCGTCGTCGGTCGAGGTCTCCGGCAATCGCATCATGGCCGCGGGTGGGCCGGAGTCCAATGCCACCAACTCCCTCACGGGCATCTCGCTCGTGCTCTCCGACCGCGCGTTGCTGGCCAACAACGCCGTGCTCAACGACGCGACCTCGTCGACGGCGATGTTGGCTTCGCGCTCGGGCCTTTCGGTGCAGTCCTCGTCCAACGCAACGGCCGTCGGCAACTCCATCGTCTTCTCGCGGGGCCCTCGAGGCGTCGGTTTCACTGAAGTGAACATCGGGGTGGCCATCTACGGCGACAATACCCCCACCGCGCCGCAGAGCAGAGGCCTTGGGTTCTCTCGGAATCTCATCGCCATGCTCGACGAGGACATGAACCCCGCGCAACGCCTCGACTATGGGGTTTTGGCCACCACCTGCGCCAGCAACGGCTTCGCGGCGGCGCCAAAGAACAACGCCATCGTCGGCTTCTCCATCGCCGCCAACGCCTCTCACGCGCGCTACGCCGCCACCTCTGGGTGCGCGCTCGATAGCTCGGTCACCACTTTCACCGAGACACTCCCAAACGACGGCGGGGGCGCGGCTCGTTCCACCTGCACAGGGGGAGCGACGCCCTCCAAGTGCGTCGAGGGGCTCTTCCAGCCGTTCAATCGCAGCGACTGGGCCGCCACCCTGTTCGACGACAAGCTCAAGCTCGCAATCTCCGCGCCCTGCGTCCTGGCGAAGGGCGGCGGAAACGTCTCGCCCGAGCTGGGCGTCGACCTTCTCGGCAAGACCCGCGCGCAGCCCTTTACCCCGGGCGCCTACGAGCGCGATGGCTGCGCGCCACCCGACCCCTGAGGGGTCATGTTACTCCATCCCAAGCGACCCCACTCAATTCTGCGAGCCGAAAGATCATGCGGCGTCGTGGAGCGGAGCCAGGCGGAGCTTGAGCTTGCCGCGGGCGCGTTCTTCGAGTTGGCGCACGCGCTCTTTGCTGACGCCGAGGCGCACTCCGAGCTCTTGAAGGGTGATGGGGTCTTCGCGGAGCAAGCGCTCCTCGATGATCATGCGCTCGCGATCGGTGAGCTCAGCCAGGGCCTCGCCGACAGCGCGACCTGCGCGCGTTCGGAGCTCCCCGCGGAGCGTAGCTTCCTCCGGGTCGGGACCGTCGCTCATCATGCGATCGACCATGGGCGAGCCGCCTTCGCCAACGCTGAGGTCGAGGCTCGTTTCGCGGCGCTCGAGCAGTGGCAGGAGCTCGGTGACGCGCTCCACCGAGAGGCCGCTCACGGCAGCGAGCTTCTCGGGGTTGGTCTCGCCGGTGCGGCGGTAGGCCCGGAGCGCCCGGCGCTCGCCCTTGGTGGTGCCGAGCCGAACGACCCGGTAGGCGCGCACCACGTATTCGCGAATCTCGGCGCGAATCCAGTAGGCCGCGTAGGTGGCCAAGCGACATTCCTTGGTCGCATCGAACTTCCGCGCGGCGCGAAGGAGACCGACGTTCCCCTGCTGCACGAGATCTTCCACTGGAATCCCCCAGCGGCGGTATTCCATGGCGATGCCGACAACGAACGGCAGGCAGGCGGAGATCAGCCGAACTCCTGCGCGCTCGTCTCCGGCGTGATAGCGAATTGCAAGCGCCGACTCTTCTTCACGCGGCAGCGTTGCGAACGCAGAGAGACTGGACCGATAGGCGGCAAACGCCCCGACCTGGGAAGCACCCATGAGAAACCTCCTGGGGAGAGATGCGCTTGCGCAATCGAGGGTTGCTCGGTGAGCGCTCTCACCCTACTGGGCGATCCAGTTTGCACGCGCGATGCCACCGCGGCCAAGCGACGAAGTGCCAGGAAAATAGGTGCGCCGCGTATCACTCCGACACGCTTTGCGAAAACCGCACGCCGCAGGGCGGCAAGTGCCGCAACACTTGCGCGAATGCCCGAAGGCAACTCAGTCTTCGAAGCAGTAGAGATGGTACAGCGCGTCGCAGGCGCGTCGATCGCTGCTCTGCCACTGGGTCGCTGCGTCGGGGGTGGCGACGCCGAAGGTGCCGTCGGCGGTGCTGCTGGTCCAGTTGTTACAGGTCACGGCAGAGGCTGTTCCATCGGCGTTCAGGCCGGTCCACACGCGGCCGAGGGCGGCGCCGCCGTCGACGCGCGGCATGTACCCGCTGGGATTCTGTGTAAGGTTCAAGAACACCTTGCGGGTTCGGGTCGCGTCGTAGCGCGGCCCCTTTTCGCGGAATCGTTGCGCGGCCGGTAAATTTGCGCCGGCGTCGTCGCGATCGGCGACCCAGGCGCGCCAGCGGCCGTCGAGGCCCAGGTCCTTGGCTTCGCGATCGCACAAGTAGTCCGCCGCCGGCGTGCCGCCCGCCTTCGGCACGCCCAGGCCAAAGGCCACCTGTTCTAGGTTGCCATTGTAGGTTCCGTCGCTCACGAACACGCGCTTGAGCTTCCCGGCGTCGGCCGCGTCGGGGGCATCGCCGTCGAGGGCCTCGGCCGCAGCGTCGGGCGCGGCCGCCTCGCCGCTCTGCGCGTCCAGAAGCGCTCCTGCATCGCCCTCCCCATTGGCCGAAAATGAGTCGCACGCAGCCGCCCCCGCCGGGCAAACCAGCAGGCACACAATGGCGGCAGCAATGCGCGAAGAGCCTGTCACGATCTCTCATCGTATCATGGGCCAACCCCGCCGCCATCGCCCCGGTCACGCGATCACGCGGTCACGGGGCCGCGGACGGGTGAGGGTGAGGGGCATGCATTCCGACGAAGCTCCTGCCGCGGCGGTGATACGGTGCGGCGCCATGCGCGGCTCCTCGCTCCTACTCCTCGGTCTCCTCGCATGCGCCCGCGGCAACGGCGCGGCCACGACCGACGCCGCGCCTCCGCCCACCGGCGCCGCGACCACCGCGCCTTCGGACCTTGGGGACTACGCGCGCGCGGAAGATCTTCGGCGCTCGGCCGACATTCCCGAAGACGTGTTCACCAGCGCCGACCTGCAGAAGCGAAGGCGCGCGGCCCGGGCCCTGGCGCGAATCGCCGATACGCGCGCCGCCGAAACCCTCGCCACGGGCCTGCATTCGAACGACGCCGAGACCCTCAGTTGGTCGGCCTACGGCCTCGGATATTCGTGCAAAGGCCGCGAAGAGAAGCACATTCGCGCGCTGGTCGCCCGGAGCCTCACGCTCGACGTGGCCGACGCGCCGCCCTTCACGCCGCGCCTCGCGCTGGTGCGCGCGATTGCCCGCTGCGGCACGCGATTGGCCGAAACCGTGCTCACACGGTGGCTGGTGGAGCCGGCGTTTCGCGAGGCTGCCGCGCTGGGCCTCGGCGATCTCGCGGTGCGGCAAAAGGGACTGGGAGCAGATGCGATGACCGCGCTCCTCGATGCCGCGCCGGGCGACGCTACCCACCCGCCGCTCGACCTTGCGCTCTATCCGATCTCGCGCTCGAAGGTCGACCCGACCTTCGCCGAACGCATCCTCACGGTGGCCCAGGGCGCCCTCGCGCGGGCCGGCGATGCGCGCATCTTCGCCGTCCGCGCGCTCTCTCGCGGAAGCTTTCCCCCGGCGGGCAAGGCGGGTGCCGCGCCGCAGGCCGCGAAGGTCATTGCCGAGGTGGTGGGCTCATCGGCCTTCACGCCCGAGGAACGCGCAGAAGCAGCCCGCGCGCTCGCGCAGCTCGGCGAGAGTGGCAAGGTGGAGGCCGCCGACCTGCTGCCCAAGGTTGCACCGGGAAAGGATCCCTTCGCCATCGGTGCCCTGGGCGGCGCCACCTTCGGCATCGTGGCTTCGCTGCTCAACGTGCTCGCCGACGAGCCGCCCAAGAGCGCCGAGCCGATGCTCTTCGCGCTGGCCGATCTCTCGGCCCCGGGCGATCCGCCGCCGACCCTGAAGCGCCGGGTGGCGATGCTTCGCTGCGGCGCGGCACTGGCGCTGGCCCGCGGCAGCTTCGAGACCGACGTGCTGCAGAAGTGCGACGCCAAGGGCACGGAAATTTGGGAGCGCGCGCGCCTCGCCTCGCTGGTGCGCCGGCCGCTGCTCAAAGAACGCAAGACCGCGTGGACGGAACTTTCCCACAGCACCCATGTGCGCGTGCGCGAGGCCGCCATCGAGGCCCTGGAGGGGCACCCGGAGCTCGAGGCCGCCGGCCGCACCGAGCTCGCCGCCGCCCTCGAGGCGAAGGAGCCGGGCATGGTGGCGACCGCCGCCGAGGTGCTCTTCAAGCACCCGACGTTGGCCTTCGCACTGGCCGACCGCGAGCGCAAGGCAGCGCTCGATCCGCGGGCCCCGCCGCCCACCGCGAACCCGGAAAAGGAGCTCGATCCGAAGATCGCCAAGGCGCTTCGTGGCAGCCTGGCGCGCGCCTGGCCCGAGGACTTGGTGGAGACCCGTGCGCTCCTGCTCGACGCCGCCGCGGCGCTTCACCTGGCCGAGGCCAAGCCCGCCGCCCTGCGCGCCTGCAAGGACCCCAACGCCACCATGCGCCTCCGGGCCGACGCGGCGCTGCGGGCGCTCGGCGAGAAAGATGGAAAGTGCACGTATCCCGGCGATGCGCGCAACGTCGACCTTCCGGCGCCCCTGCCCAAGGATACCAAGCTCACTTTCGTGACCGACTCCGGCGAGCTGGGCATCGTGCTGGAGCCGGAGCTGGCCCCGGTGACCACCGCGCGTATTCTGGCGCTGGCGAAATCGGGCTTCTACAAGGGCGTCATCGTGCATCGCGTGGTTCCCGCCTTCGTGGTGCAGTTCGGCGATCCCGGGGGCGACGGGTACGGCGGCTCCGGCACGCTACTCCGCTGCGAGACCTCACCGGTACCCTTCGGCCCCCGGTCGGTGGGCATCGCCCTCGCGGGCCGCGATACCGGCTCGAGCCAGCTCTTTGTCACCCTCACGCGAACGCCGCATCTGGACGGCGAATACACCTGGGTAGGGCACGCGGAAGGGGATTGGTCGTCGGTGGCCGAAGGCGACGTCATTTCCGACGTGAAGGTCGCGGAGTAGCGGCGCAAGAACAGACCGGCCGCGGGCCGGGGCCCCTCCCTATCGCGGCCGGGCGATGGTAGACAGGAACACGATGCTTCTCGCCATCGACGTCGGCAACACCAACATCGTCTACGGGCTCTTCGACGGAGACGCGCTCATTCACCAGTTTCGCGTCGAAAGCGGTCGCGGGCGCACCGCCGACGAATACGCAGTGGTACTGCGGCAGCTACTCCTCATGCGCAGTATCGACCCCGCGCAGGTGACCGACGCCATCGTGGCGAGCGTGGTGCCCTCACTCACCGAGCCCATGGTGGCCCTGGTGAAGCGCGGCTTCGGGCGCGATGCTCTGGTGGTGGGGCCGGGCATCAAGACCGGCATGCCCATTCTCTACGAGAACCCCAAGGAGGTGGGCGCCGACCGCATCGTCAACGCGGTGGCCGCCTACGAGCGCGTCAAGGGCGCGCTCATCGTGGTCGACTTCGGAACGGCCACCACGTTCGACTGCGTCACGCCCAAGGGCGAATACCTGGGCGGGGTCATCGCGCCCGGCGTGCAGATCAGCGCCGACGCACTCTTCTCCCGGGCCGCCAAGCTGCCGCGGGTCGAGATTGCCAAGCCGCCGAAGGTGGTCGGCCGCAACACCCTCCACTCCATGCAGTCGGGCATCGTGTTCGGCTACGTGGGCCTGGTCGACGGCATCGTGAAGCGCCTGGTCGACGAGCTCGGCTACGCGTGCCGGGTGCTCGCCACCGGCGGCCTCGCGCGGCTCATCGCGCCGCTCTCGGAGTCGATCCAAGACGTCGACGACGAGCTCACGCTGCGCGGCCTCTTCATCCTGTACGAGCGCAACAAGGCAGCATGATCGAGACCGCGCGCCCGCGAGGGATGAGCGCGCTCTCGCTGGCCGCATGGGTGGTCGGGGCGCTGCTCGTGTCGCTCACCGTGGGCCTGGTATGGGGCACCGAAGACACCTCGGTGGCGCGCGCCTTCTCCGACGCCACCTCGCTCGATCGCCTCATCCTGCTTCACGTGCGCTTGCCGCGGGCGCTCCTCGCCATCGTCGCCGGTGCAGCGCTCTCTGGCTCGGGCGTCGCGCTGCAGTCGGTGCTGCGCAATCCCCTCGCGGAGCCCTATATTCTCGGTGTCTCGGGGGGCGCAGCGCTGGGCGCAACGCTCGCGCTTCTCTTCGGGCTCGGCACCGTGGCCTGGCTCGGTGCCATGCTGCTTCCCGTGTGCGCCCTTGCCGGCGGCCTGCTGGCCACGTTCCTGGTGCTGGGCATCACCCGGCGGGGCCACGGTCGGGGCGCAGAGCTGCTCCTCGCCGGGGTGGTGCTCAACGCCATCGCCTCCGGGGCCATCACCTTCATCAAGACCGTCGTCAGCGCAGCCAAGGCCCAGGAGCTGTTGTTCTGGCTCACCGGCTTTCTCGACGTGCCCTCCACCCCTTCGCTGGTGGCGCTCGCGGTGTACGTCGCGCTGGGCCTGGGGCTCCTGGCCTACGATGCGCCGCGCCTCAACTTGCTGGCCCTGGGCGACGAATCTGCCGCAGCGCTGGGCGTCGACGTGCAACGACTGACGGTGCGGGTGCTGGTGGCCTGCTCGCTGCTCACCGGCGCGGTCGTGAGCATGACCGGCCTCATCGGCTTCGTGGGGCTGGTGGTGCCCCACGCGCTGCGCCGGGTGATGGGCCCCGACGTGCGCAGGCTCCTGCCGCTCTCGGCGGCCTTCGGCGGCGTGCTGCTGGTGCTGTGCGACGCGGCCAGTCGCTCGCTATTCCGTGTATTCCACACGGAACCGCCGGTTGGCGCCATCACCGCGCTGGTGGGGGGGCCGGTGTTCCTGGCGCTGCTCTATCGGAAGCGGACGCCATGAAGGGCAAGCGCCAAGGAATCGACGACAACAGAGGCGCCCGGGATCACCTGTAGCTTCGCCGAAGCGCGGCCTCTTCGAGGTCGCCGGGAGCCCGCGGAGCTTCTCCCGGCGCGGGCCGCGGCGGGGTAGATGGCAGCTGCGCCATGACGGACGTGCATGCAATCTGCATCGACTATCCGAGCTTTTTGCGAGCCGCACGACACAAAGCGAGCTCCGAACGGCATACCCATGGCGTACGCGCGCCACCGCCGCGCCATGGGGCGTTTGCCTCATGGCTCCCCGGCCCCCGCGTCTTAATAGGTGGGGCAGCAAAGGCGGCGCGAGGACCACCGACCGGCGCAGAGATGAACACCGAATGAAACACCCGAGGTGCCGGAGAAGCGCGGTGAAGTAGACGTCGCGCACCGCCTCATCGCCGAGGCCGAGCCGCCGCGCGAGCCGCGTCGCGGCCAGACATGTTCGAACCGACGTGCCAACAGGAACGCCGGCAGCGAGGTCGGTCGCGCTTGAAAGGGCCCCCAGGACGACGGCAAGGCGATGTGTATCTTGGCTCATGGAAACGCGCGTCTATCCCTTCCACACGACGGGGGCCCGAGCGCGGCGCGCCAAGCGCAGTTGGGTCGTCGACCAGCGGAAGGGGGTCGACTCGTGCGCCGTCTTGCCGCCAACTTCATGCCATTCCTCGATTCCGAGTGGTCCACCGAGGGCTTGGCGATCCAGCACGCACTCACCGTCGCCGCGTGGCGCGCCGGCCGCTGCGGCGGCGACCACATGGCACTATCGGATCCGCGCAGTGGGTGTCTCCGATTGCGGCGCCTGGGTCAATAGGGCGAATGCCCCATGCCCGGCATCGGCCGAGGCGTTTCACGACCTCCTGCCGATTCGCGCGTAGCTCGCCGAACGAACGCCAGGAACGCTAAAACGTACCGTTGACGCCGGCGTAGCCCAGGCCGAGCTCGGGGCGCACGGTGAGCCACTTGGGGGGCGTCTTCGCGGTGGACTTGCTGGACTTTGGCTCGGTGGGCTCGACGAAGAACCAGACCACACCGCCGACCGTGAGGACGCTGCCGATGATCATGGTCCAGACGCCGGCGCGCATCCGGTTGTCGGCGCTCGTGGCGCGGCTGTTGGCCTCGGCATTGCCGTTGGCGCAGGTCTTGGTGTCGCGGTCGCACTCTGCGGGAAAGTCGGAGGAGCCGGTGGCATAGAGCACGATGCCAGTGCCCAGGGCCGCGATGCCGATGCCGCCCACCACGAACGGGAAGGGCGAGTGTCCTCCCTTGTCCTTTTCTTTCGGCTTGTCGCCGTCGTGGTTGGTATCGCCGTTGCCGTTGCCGTTGCCGTTACCGTTGCCGCTGCTCTCGCCGATACGCACCGAGACCTTGCGTGCCTTGTCGCCCTCGTTGATGACCACCCGCTCATCGACGCCCTGGCCATTCGACTCGAAGCGGAACACATGCACGCCCGGGTCGATCGCGACAGCCTTGCCGTCGAGCTTTTGCACCAGGGGCTTTCCGTCGAGCGACACCGTGACCTCGACCAGGTCTTTGCCTTGGCCGTCGACGGCGCTCAGCGTCACCGTGGGCAACAGCGCGACGACCTCGCCCAGCCAGGTGGTGCAGCCGCGCTGAACCAGCGAGGGGCACACCGCGCGCGTGCATTGCTGAAAGCGATCGCGGGCCTCGCGCAGCTGGCCTTTTTGCCGGAGCTTCTGCCCGCCTTCGGAAGCAGCAACGCAATCGTCGACGTCGCCTGCGTGGGCCGTACGGACCCACAGAAGCGAGACCGTGAGTGAACAAGCGACGAAGAAGCGAGACACGATGAAAGCTCCCTGACACCCGGCGTATCCCATTTCGGACGCGCGGGGCCACAAGTATACGCGGCTCGGGCCGGTCGCTCCCGAGTTTCGCCGCCCGTTACTTACCGAGGCAGCCCTTCTTGTACTTCACGATTCCCTCTTCGATATACGTCGGGGGATCGCACGGATCGTGCACCGGCGGCGCCGAGGTGGCAGCGGCGGTGGGGTGGCTGGTGGGCACCGGCCGGATGCCTGTGTTGCCAGTGGTGTTGCCTGTGTTGCCGTTGGCCCGGTGGGTGGGAACCGCCGGCGGCGGGTCCTTGGCCGTGGCCGAGGGCGCGGGATCGCTCGTGGGGGTCGTCACGACGATGGGCGTCGGGGGCTCGAACATGGGCGGAGGCGCTGTGGGCGCAGGGTCGGCGGGGACGAGCGGAACGCTGGAGCCTGCACCCGCCACCGTGGGCGACGGCTTTCGGTGCGAGAAGATGAGCGCGCCGCCGAAGAGGCCCAGGAGCACCACGAAGGCCACCGCAGCGGCGCCCAGGATCATCCATCGATTGCCCGAGGTCGCGGCCGCCGCTCCGGTGGGGTAGGCGCTCGAGTGCGAGACCGAGATGGTCGAAGGCTGCGTGACCGGGTTGCTCGGGGCGTTGAGCTGCAGCGCGGTCGTGTGCGCGTGCGCGTGCGCGCGCGACGCCTCGGTGGGAACCATCTGCGGCTGCATCGGCAGACCGATGGTGCGATTCTGGTCCGACGAGCGCATGAACTTTTGCACGTCGTCCGGGCGGTCGAAGGGCGCTGGCGTGGTGCTCTGCACCTCGATCTCGGAGACCTTGTCGGCCCGCTGCGCCAGCTGCTCTGCCGCGTTGTGCTCGACCCACTCGCCCACCTGCGAGAGCGTTGCCGGCTGCACGCACGCCTCGAGCTCGAGCGCCATGTCGCGCGCGGTCGCGAAGCGCTGCTTGGGATCCGGATGCACCGCCCGGAGCACGCACGAGTCGAGCCGCTGCAGCTGCGTGTACGTACGCTCGCTGAAGGTGGAGCGCGCCGCGCGCATGAGCACCTGGCTGGGCGGCTGGATGTTGCCTTCGAGCACCCGCGCCACCACCACGCCCTCGTTCTCACCCTGGAACAAGCGCACGCCGGTGATGAGCTCCCACAGCATGACGCCCGCCGCGTAGATGTCGCTCGAGCGATCGACCGGCGCGCCGCGTAGCTGCTCCGGCGCCATGTACGCGAGCTTGCCTTTGATCTGCCCCTCGCGCGTGGTCTGGATGCGGCCCGCGGCCTTGGCTACGCCGAAGTCGAGCAGCCGCGCCACGCCGTCGGTGCCCACGTGGGTGTTCTGGGGCGAGACGTCGCGGTGCACGATGCCCAGCGGCACGCCGCGCTCGTCCTTTGCCTCGTGCGCCGCATGGAGCCCGTGGAGCACGCCGGAGATGACCGAGGAGACGATGCGGTGGGGCATGGGGCGCCCCGCGTCGCGAACATTTTTTGCGAGCCGAGCCAAGGTTTCGCCCGGCACGTACTCCATCACCAGGAAGAGCTCGCCGCCGGTGGCGACGACGTCGAGCGTGGTCACCACGTTGGGATGGCGAATGCGCGCGGCCAAGCGCGCCTCGTCGAGGAACATGCTCACGAACTCTGGGTCCGACGCGAAGTGCGCATGGAGGCGCTTGATGGCCACCGTTCGCGAGAAGCCGACAGGTCCGAGCAGGCGCCCGAAGTGCACCGTGGCCATGCCTCCGGACGCAATGACGCCATAGAGCGCATAGCGCCCGACGACGCGGACATCCGATGGGTTCGAGTAGGCCACTTCCCTCCCCTCGAATCTTACCCGAAACGCGATCCCGAGGGAAACCTCCGGTGGTTCCGGAAAAAGGCCTGGTGCGTCATACGCAAGTGCATGATTATGCACAATAAAAAGCGCCGCTGCGGAAACCCGTTTCGGGGTCAGCTCCGGAGCGGCGCTCGGGGTGCGCTGTTAAAGGCGCAGCGGGGTTGGAATCAGGCCTGGCCCGCCTGCTGCTGGAGCATCTGCGCGATGGCGCGCGAACGCTCGATGGCGAACTGCTTCACCTCGGCGTTGGGCGAGGTCGCGAGCTTGTTGAGGAGCGCCTTGATCTTGTCCAGGTCCTTCGCCTGGAAGAGCGCCTCGAAGTAGTTGTGCGCGAGGCGTACGTCGCGAACCATGACCGCTTCGTGCGGCGCGAGGGTCTTGACCACCTCGTCGAGCTTGCCCGCCTGGCCGTACAGCGCCGAGAGGCAGAGGAGCGCGAGCGGGTCTGCCGGAGCGCGGTCGACGGCCTTCTTGGCGATCTCGATGGCGGTGTCGCGGGTGGCTTCTTCCTGCGCGTAGAAGCCCTGAAGCGCCACGTAGGGGGCGGCGGTCTTGGCGTTCACCGGCGCCTCGGCCAGGGTCTCGATCTCTTTGCGCGCAGCGGGCTCTCCCGAAGCGTCCTTCACCAGGTTGAAGAGGTAGGCCCAGGCGTCGACGGCGTTGGGTGCGATCTGGATGGCGCGCTCTACGTGCTCGCGCTCGGCGGTGGCGTTCTTCTGGCCCTGGGCGACCTTGGCCAGGTGCAGCGAGGGATACGGGTTGTCCTTGAGGAGGTTTTGCGCGCCCTTGAGCGTGCCTTCGGCCTTCTCCCACTTCTGCTGGTTGAGCTGGGTGACGCCCAGGGCGAGCCAGTCTTCGCCGTCGCCGCCCTTGGCGACGATCTTCGCGAGCACGCCCTCGGCCTTCGCGTGGCGCTCGTACTTCATGAGCTCCTGGGCGAAGATGCGGCCGCGCATGAGGTCGTCGGGGTTCTCGACCCAGTGCTTCTCGAGACCGCCGAGCAGGTCTTCGAGGCCGATGGCGATGGGACGACCCTGATCGTCTTGCACCTGCACCGCGGGGCCGTTGAAGCCGAGGATCTTCCATACGTCCTCCATCTTCATGGCCATGGGCCCTTCGATGAGCTGCTTCTCGAGCGGCGCACCGTTGGGGCCGAGGGGAATGACCACCACGGCGTTCGAGGGGACGCCCGAGGGGAACGCGGTGATGGGAGCGACGATGGCGGCCCCACCCGTGAGCGTGATTCCGGCGGCGTCGTTGGACTTGTTGGAAGAGGGGGTCGATTGCGTCATGGAGGGTGCTGACGGTACCACAAGCGCGGCCGAGGAAAAGCGCCGCGTACGCCTTCCGGTGAGGAGCAATGGGCGCGCAGTGATAGGCTCGTCAGCCATGACGATGGACGCCTACGCTCCCGTGCAAACTCCCCCCGATCTGGCCACGGCCGCGCTCTCGCGGCTGGTCTCGCACATCACGGCCGACGCGCTGTTCGCCCTCGCAGGCGGCGGCGGCATCGACTCGCTGGAGCCCATGAGCAAGCGCCGGGGCGAAGTGTACGTGGCGGTGCTGCAGGGCCAGCGATTGCACACCATGCTCGAGAGCTTCGACGGGTGGTTGGTGGAGATGACCCGGGCCATGGCCCCCATCGCGCCGCCCACGTTCTTGCCCATGGCCGACGTGCTCGCCGAGAAGGTCACCCTCGAGGCGGGGGCGCGCGGCCTCCGCGGCCTGTTCTCGTCGAAGCCCAGCGACAAGGACGTGCAGCGGGTAAAGCGCAACGGCTTTCTCGCGGCGCGGGCCCTGCGCGCGGTGTTTGCTGCCGACGGCCCCATGGACGAAGAAGAGCGCCGCAACGTCGCCGCCTTCATTGGCGCGCTGGGGCTGCCCGACGCCGACGCGAGCCCGCTCTACAGCGAGGTGCCGGTGGCGGCCTCGCAGCTCGACGTATACGGCGATCTCGAGCCTGCGGTGGCGCGCGCGCTCCTGCGCGGGGCGTGGCTCGCCGCGGCCTGGGACTCCATCGACCCGCGAGAAGAAGAGACCGTGCGCACGGTGGCGCAGAAGATCTCCGTTTCGCCGCAAGAGGTGGAGGTGCTGCGGGCCGAGGCAGTGGCGCGGGTCGACGCGCGGCGCGCTGCAGGCCTCGCCGCGGTGGAGGCGGTGCGCTACGTGCTCACCGACCGCGTACCCGGGCTGGGCGTGCAGCTGGCCAGCAACGTGGGCATGCTCATGCTCCCGCGCCGCTACCGCGACGAGGCGCTGGCGCACGTGGGTCACTGGACCAAGGTGCATCTCTCGCAGCGCCACAAGGACCTGCCGAGCGACGAGAAGGTGCTGGTGCTGGCGGTCGCGTGGCTGTGCGGCCTGTACGAAGACCCCACGGTGGGGCGTCGCGCCTTGCTGCGGGCGCGGCACGATCGCTTCGCCGCCGACCTGGCAGAGGACGGCGCCAAGGTGCGCGCGGCCATCGACCAGTGGGTCTCCGACGTGCTGGCGCCGGCGGCGTATCCGATGACGGCGGACCCGAAATGAACGACAAGCGCACCTTCGGTTTCGTGGGCGGCGGCAACATGGCCGCGGCGCTGGTTCGCGGTCTGCTCGGCGCCAATGTGCCGCAGCAGTGCATCATCGTCAGCGACGTGAAGGCCGAGCGCACCGCCGCTTTGCACGCCGAGCACGGCGTGCGGGTCACCGCCGACAACCACGCGCTGGTGAAGGAGAGCGACATCGTCGTCATCGCGGTGAAGCCGCAGGTCATCGACCGCGTACTCGACGCGCTGGCCGGCGACTTGCGGCCCGAGCACCTGGTCATCTCGGTGGCCGCCGGCGTGCCCATCAAGGCCATCGAAGGGCGTCTTCCGCCGAAGACCCGCGTGGTGCGCGCCATGCCGAACATGCCGGCCACGGTGCTCGCGGGCGCCACCGCCATCTCCGCCGGCTCATCGGCGACCGACGCCGATATGCTGGAAGCGGAGGCCTTCTTCGCGGCCGTCGGCAAGGTGGTGACCCTCGACGAGAACCTCCTCGACGCGGTCACCGGCCTCTCGGGGAGCGGACCCGCCTACATCATGCTCATCATCGAGGCCCTCGCCGACGGCGGCGTGAAGGTGGGCCTTCACCGCGACACGGCGCTGCTCCTCGCGGCGCAAACGGTGTTCGGCTCGGCCAAGCTGCTCCTCGACACGCAGGAGCATCCGGGGCGCCTGAAAGACATGGTCACCAGCCCCGGCGGCACCGCCATCGCGGGTCTGCACACGCTCGAATCCGGCGCACTGCGCAAGACCCTCATCGATGCCGTGGAGGCCGCCACCAAACGCGCCGAGACCCTGGGCGAGCAAATGACCGAGAAAATGCGCCTGAAGTAGCGTGCTACGCTGAGGGACCACGGTAAGGAGATTCCCATGCGTGTTCGTAGCGGACTCGACAAAGCAATCACGGCGCTCTCGGCCGCCGGCGGCGTGGCCCACATCGCGTTCTTCTCGCTGTTCGGCTACCGAACCTTCGCCGGCAGCGGCTTCGGTCGCGTGGCGAACATCGTGTTTGCGACGCTGGCGGTGGTCGGCTTCGTCGCCAACTTCGTGGGGTTCTCTCTGGTTCGCCACGGCGGCCGATGGGGCGCCAAGAAGATCGGCATATGGTCGGTGGCGCTCTCTACGCTCATCGCCGCGGTGCTCCTCGCCGCCGCGTCGTTTTCGGCCACCTGAAGGTCGCGCTCGCGTGGTGACCAAGCTCGGTCCCATCGCTGCGAGCGAGCCCGCGCTGCGCACCTGGCTCGGGGCCTCGGATACCTTCGACATCGAGGCCTTCACCGAGCGGGTTCTCCCGCCGGCCTGGGGTGGCGTCCGTGCGCGCATCCTCGAGAGTGGCGCGACGCTGAGCGCCGAGCCCTGCGCGTGGGCGCCGCGATGGACGCCGGTGCCGCCCACCTTGCGCATTGGCCGGTGCGACGACGAATCGCGCATGCGGAGCATCATCTTCCGCGTGCACGACTGCCTTCATCAGCTGTGGGGGCTGCCGCATCCTGGCGATCTGGAGTCCGGCGACTACGCACGCGACTACAAGAAGGCGCAGATGTGCGGCGAGATCGTGGTGCTCACGCTCACCGAATTCGTGTACGCGAAATGGCTGCACCAGAGCTTCCCCGAGCTGCGCGCGTGGATCGACGGGCGCTGCGCGGTACCCATGACCGAGGGCGTGCTGCGGGGGAAGAGCACGCTGCAGATTGCGCATCGGGTCGACGAGCTGCTGCACAAAGGGTGGACCGCGCGCTGGGCCCGCGAAGACCCGGCGAGCGCCGCGTGGGCCGAATACTACCGACCGATGCTGCAGCGCGATCGCGTCGCCATCGATGGCTGCTGGGCCGCCATGAAGGCGGAGCCAAACTGGATTCGCACCGGCCTCCGCGGAGCGCCGCACGCGCGCTTCGCGAGCTCCCTCACCGGCCTCGAGCTCACCAGCTGGATGGTGACGGACTTCGAGCAGATCCTCTGCACCGAGGCTTCGCCCGACCGTGCGCTGGTGGAATGGAACCGCGACCGGCGCTCAAGAATTGTGCTTCCCGCCGGGTGGCCGGTATGAGCCGCATGTTCGCAGATTTGCGGGCCGAGCTCGGTGCGCTGCCGGAGGTCGCGGTGGTTGCGGTGGGCGGACTACCGGTTTTGCTGCGGGACGACGCGCACTGGCTCCTCGGCATCGAGGCGACGGCGGAGTCGGTGGCCGAGCAGCTAAAGCAGGGGCTCGGATTGGGTGCAGTGCTCACGTATCGAAACCCCCAGGGCAAGAGCCTCGGCGAGCTGGGCGACGTGTGTCTTCGGCAAGGGCACCTGTGGACCGCGCACGTGCTCTCGCTGACTGTGGCTTTCGATCGCTGCCCGCTGGCGGCGCGCAACGCGTTCGCCTTCGATGGGCGATTTCACCTTTCATGGGTGGAGCGGGAGGTGGCGGGCGAGACCTGCACGTTCACCGCGACCGCGAGCCTGCGGGAGTGGCACCGCATCGTGGGCTACGCCGACGATGCATCGTTTCGCGCCGATCAGCGCCAATGGTTCGCCAAAGTGGGCGCGCTCCTCGCGCCCCTCCTCGCGCAGTAAGCGCCGGTGGAGCGGGTGAAGCGGCGGAGGGGGTCCCTCGCTTCGCTCGGGATGACGTTGGTTCGCTCGGGATGACGTTGGTTCGCTCGGGATGACGTTGGTTCGCTCGGGAAGACGTTGGTTCGCTCGGGAAGACGTTGGTTCGCTCGGGAAGACGTTGGTTCGCTCGGGAAGAAGTTGGTTCGCTCGGGAAGACGT
>JBBQWQ010000065.1:0-41159 GCA_038210445.1 Polyangiales bacterium | reverse complement strand
GAGCTCCGCGTACGCGCGCGCCGAAAGCTCCGCGTCGCCGTGGGCCACCGCGAAGCGCCCCAGCGCTTCCCAGGCCTCGGGCGCCTCCTGGTGCACCAGCGTGACGGCAATGAGCCGCTCACGGCGCTCCGCGGGCTCCTTGCCGTCGGCCACCGCAATCGCCGCCCCCACCCTGCGCCCGTCGAGCCGCGCCGCTTCGGCCATGAGCCGCGTCGACGCCGCGGCGTCAAAGGCGGCCGCAGCGCACGCCGCCTTGGCCTCCAGCGCCGGCGCGTAGTCGGCGTCGAGCTCCAGCGCCGCATCGAAGGTCTGGTAGGTGCCACGCTTCGCCGCTGGCGTCGTGGCCGCCGCGCACTGCACCGCCGCGAGCCGGGTGACAATCTCCGGGTCGCCCGCGTCGATGCGGCGCGCGCGCTCGAAGAACACCTTCGCTTCCGCCAGACGCCCAGACTCCTCGGCCAGGACCCCGTCGAGATACGTGGCATATGCATCGATCGAGACCTCGGGCCCGGGAACGATGCGTCCCTCCACCACGCGCGGCACCACCGGGGCGACCGCGCAGGCGCTGGCGCAACCCAGAGCCCCCGCAAGCGTAGACCAGGCCCGCCACCGGCTCATCGGCGCCGCTCGAACTCCGCGTCGTCGGTGCCCCCGAGGTCCACGGCGCTCACGTCTTCCATGGAGTCGAGCGCTGGCGGCACCGCCACGGTGGCGTTCTCCGCTTCGCGCAGGCGCTCGGCGATCTCGATGATGCGCCGCTCCACCCGACCGAACACGCTGGACGCCGGAAAGCGACCATTGGCGTCGCGATCGCCGGCCGGAAGGCCGGTGAGAACGGCCACGCCCTGGGCCACCGTGTCGATGGCGTACAGGTGGAAGGTTCCCGCCTCGATGGCGCGCGATACGTCTTCGCGGAGCACCAGCTGCTGCAGGTTGGGCCGCGGGAGCATCACGCCCTGGTGGCCGGTCAGGCCACGCGCGCTGCACACCTCGAAGAAGCCTTCGATCTTCGCGCACACCCCGCCGATGGCCTGAATCGACCCCAGCTGGTTGATGCTTCCGGTGACGGCAATGCCCTGGTCGATGCCGACGTCGGCCAGCGCCGAGAGCAGCGAGAAGAGCTCCGCCGCCGACGCGCTGTCGCCGTCGATCTCGCCGTAGCTCTGCTCGAAGGCCAGCTGCGCGCGCAGGCTGAGCGGGCGCTCTTGCCCGAACATACGCCCCAGGTACCCGCGCAGGATGGCGACGCCCTTGGTGTGGATGGCGCCGGACAGCTGCGCCTCGCGCTCCACGTCGACCAGCCCTTCACGCCCCAGCGCCACCACAGCGGTGATGCGCACCGGCTGACCGAACTCCACGTCGCCGGTGCTGAGCACCGAGAGGCCATTGATGACGCCCACCCGGCTGCCCGAAGTATCGAGGGCGATCTCGCCGCGGACGATGAGCTCGCGGAACTGCCGTTCGGCGGCGCCGGTGCGCTCCCGGCGCTCGCGCCAGGCGAGCTCCACTTCCTCCGCGGTGACGGCACTCACGGTGGGCGGCGCGATGGACGCGCGGAACGGACGCCGCAAGCTGGGAACGCCGGGATCGCCCGCGTGCGCGCCGTCGTGGGCCGGATCGCCGTGGGTGGCGCGGGCCGCGGCCAGCGCGCTGGCGAAGGCCGCCGTCTCCTCGATGGGGCCGGGAAAGATCGACAGCCGCTCGCGATCGCCCGAGAGGCGCGTCGACAGATCGATGAGCTTGGCCCGCGCCTCGCGGGTGAAGGTCCCCCATTCGCGCTCCTTCGCCATGCCCATGTAGTGGGCGTCGAGCGCCACCAGCGTCTCCGCCGTGCGGGGCACCGAGGGCAGCACCTCGACCTTGACCCGGAAGAGCGCAGCGAAGTCGGGGTCCGCCGCCAGCAGCGCCGAGTACATTTCCTCGGGCCCCAGCAGCACCACCCGCAGCTTGATGGGCACCCGCACCGGGCGCAGGGTCGTGGCGTACAGGCCCAGCGGCCCCAGCGGATCCTCGGGACCGATCTGTCGTTCGCGCAGCACCCGCTTCATGCGCTCCCAGATCATGGGATCGGTGAGCAAATCCTGGGCCCGGACGATGAGCACGCCACCCGAAGCGCGATGGATGGATCCTGCACGCATCCGGGTAAAATCGGTGAGAAGCGCACCGAAGCGCGCCCGCCGCTCCAGGTAGCCGAACAGGTTCGGGAACGTGGGGTTGGCCTCGTAGATCACCGGCGGCGCAGCGCCCGGCTCGTGCGACACGAGGAGGTTCACCTTGAAGCGTTCGAGGTCCCGCGCGTGCTCAGGGTCCGAATCGTTGCCCTCGGACGGCCCGTCGTCGTCGTCGCCGCGGCGGCGATCGCTCTGCGCCAGGTGGTGCCAGTCGGTGATGAGCGCGGCCGCCACCTCAGCCAGGTAGCGAAGTGCTTCCTCGCCATCTTCCTGGAAGGTCTCCGCGAGCTGGGTGACCGCCTTGGTCACCATGGCCTCGGCGGCCTTGCCGAAGGCCTTGCCCCGCTCCTCTTCGAACTTCGAGCTGGCGGCCCGCACCAGCCCCGCGGCCTTCTCGACCTCGGAGGTCAGCTTGGTCTCGGCGTCGGCCAACGCGCGCTTGGTGCCTTCGTCGAGCACCGAAAACTGCTCGGCGGTGAGGGGCTTGCCGTGAAGAATCGGAAAGGTCTGAATACCGCCCTGCACCGAGCGAATGCCGAAGCCCAGGGTCTTGGCGGTGATCTCGAGCCCGGAGATGAGCTCCTTGTTGCGCTCTTCCAGCTTTCGGCCGAGGTCGGTCTGCGCCTTCTTCACGGGCGCGGCGTCGCCGATGGCGGGGATCTCCGCCTTCAATCGCTCGATGAGCGCGTCCATGCCCTCCACCAGCGCCTGCCCGCGGCCGGCCGGCAGGAGCAGCGGACGCGGCGCCTCGGGCCGGTTGAAGTCGTGGACGTACACCACGTCCTTGGCGGTCTCGCGACCGCGGGCGTAGTGCTCCGCGAAGCGCTGGAGATCGTCTTCGATCATCACTTCCGGGTCTACCGCTACGAACACGTGGAAGTTGGGCTCCCGCGCCGTGAGCCCGAGCGCCAGCGCGCGGCGCGCGGTGGAGCTCAGCAGCTCGAACAGCCCGTGGCCCTCGCGGGGCGTCTCCGGGAGCTCGGACGGAACGGTCTGCAGCGAGACGAGCTCCGCCGGGACTCGGCACATCTCCCGCGCCGCCGACATGGGCGGGTCGGACCACACCGGCGGCGTGTCTACCGCGGGCGGCGCTGGCTTGTTGGGGGTACCGCGCCGGGGGGACGTTCGCGCCTCCGGAGCAACAGGGGTGCCACGTTTCGAACGGGTCTTGGACGGCTTCTGCATGGAGCGTGTCGCGGTTTCCTTCCGGTGGGCCAGTCGATGAAGGGCTCGTTTCCGCGGCTCCCGGGGGCCCCGTCGCTGGCCAAAGCGCTGGTTTTCAAACCGTACCATCGTTCGGAGGGCGATTCACCGGCAAGACGCCGCCTTTTCTCCTTTCTTTCCGCACCTCGAGAATCGCTCTGCCCACGCGGTTCTGCTTCAAGTAGACTCTCGAAGTCGAATGGCACGATTAATCCTCGCCACTGCCGAGGGGATGCAAGCGGTGGAGCTGCGGCCCATCAACAGCTTGGGTCGTCATCCGTCCAATTCGATCCAGCTCCTCGACAAGATCGTCTCGAAGGAACACTGCATTCTCGAGCAGCGCGACGGCGTGTGCGTGCTCCGCGACCTCGGCAGCCTCAACGGCACCTTCATTAACGGCGAGCGTGTGCGCGGCGAGCAAGCGCTCAAGCACGGCGACGAGATCACGCTGGGCTCCACCCGCGCCCGCTACGACGACGGGTCCGCGCCCATCAACTTTCCGCTCCCCGCGGTGAGCCCCGGCGTGCAATCACCGAACCCGACCACGCCCATGGGACCGCCCATGAGCGGCCCCATGCCCAGCGCCAACCTCCAGCAGCAGCAGCCGCGCTCGCATATGCCGCAGCCTCCGCAGGGGCAGCAGCCGCTGCCGCCGATGCGCGCGCCGAGCCCGTCGAACCCGCACTCGCCGATTCCGCCGCCGCACCCCTCGATGCATCAGCCGCAGGTGGCCCCTGCCCCGCCGGTGCCGCGTCCGGTACCGCCGCCGCGCCCAATGACCCTCGCCGGCACCCGCGTCGACATGCTCGATTCTGCCCGCGCCATCGAGCGGCAGATCAACGCCAAGACCAAGGGCTTCGTCCCCTTCGACCAGGTGGCTCACGACCCGGGTCAGCTGCGTCTCGACTACGAGCGGCTGCGCATCACGTGGGAGCTCGCCCGCGAAATCGCCATGGAGCGAGACATCGACCAGCTCCTCGACAAGATTCTCCGGGCGCTCTTCAAGTTCGTCAAAGCCGACCGCGGCGTCATCTTGCTCCGCGAGGCCGACGGCACCCTGCAGCCGCGGGCCGCCCAGCGCCGCGACGGCACCGACGCGCCCATCGAGGTGTCGTCCACTATCCTGAACCACGCCATCGCCGAAAAAGCCTCGGTGCTGACCCACGACGCCTCCAGCGATTTCGCCGCTTCCAAGGGCAAATCGATGATCTTGAACCGCATCTCCAGCGCCATGGTGGTGCCGCTCGTGCACGAGCAAGACGTGCTCGGCGCAGTGTGGCTCGACTCCCCGGCGCTGGCGCAGTTCCAGCAGAAGGATCTGGAGGTCATCACCACGGTGGCCAACCAGGCGGCGATCTTCATCGAGAACACCCTCCTCGCGAAGAAGATCGAGCAAGAGATCATCAACCGCGAGCGCTTCTCCCGGCTGCTTTCGCCCAACGTGGCGGAGCAGGTGCTGAGCGGCAAGCTCGAGGTGAAGAAGGGCGGCATCCACGTCCCCGAGGCCACCGTCTTCAATAGCGACATCCGCGGCTTCACGCGCATGAGCGAAGGCACCTCCGCCGAGCTCATGGTCGAGCTCCTCAACGAGTACTTCGAGCTCATGGTGGAGACCATCTTCAAGTTCGAGGGCACCCTCGACAAGTTCATGGGCGACGGCATCATGGCCTTCTGGGGCGCACCGGTTTCTCACACCGACGACGCCGTTCGCGGCGTCTCCTGCGCGCTCGAGCAGATGGAAGTGCTGGGCCGCTTCAACCGCAAGCGCATGGAGGTCGGCACGCCGCCGCTCGCCATCGGCATGGGCATCCACACCGGCAGCCTGGTCGCCGGTTACGTGGGCAGCTCCAAGGCGCTCAGCTACACGGTCATCGGCGACACCGCCAACACCAGCGCGCGCCTGTGCGGCATCGCCGCCGCCGGCCAGGTCATCGTGAGCGAGCAGACCCTCAACCTGCTCCACAACCGCTTCGAGTTCGAAGAGCTGTCTCCGGCCACCCTGAAGGGCAAGGAGCGCCCGCTCCGCATCTTCAACGTCATCCGCGAGCGCGTCTCCGCATCGCAAGCCCACATTCGTTCGGCCGAATGAGCCCGCGGGCGCGTCCGGGAGTCCTGGATTTCGCGCTCAACAGCTGCGGGAAGTGGTGGTAGTGGTCTGGGCCGTATGGCCGCGTACGTTTTGCCCTTCGAAAAGCCGATTGTGGACCTGGTGTCACGGGTGCGCGAGCTTCGCGCGCTGGCGGAGCACGATCGAAAGCTCGAGAGTGAGCTGCGCCGGCTGGAGGAGAAGGCGAAAAAGCTGGCCAAGGAGATCTTCGCCGACCTCTCGCCCTGGCAGAAGGTGCAGCTCTCGCGGCATCCGAACCGCCCCTACACGCTCGACTACGTGGAGCGGTTCATCACCGACTGGACCGAGCTGGCGGGCGATCGCGTCTTCGGCGAAGACTCCGCCATCGTGGCCGGCATGGGCCGCTTTCACGGCCGCGGCGTGATGGTCATCGGCCACCAGAAAGGCCGCGGCGCGAAAGACAACGTGCGGCGCAACTTCGGCATGCCGCACCCCGAGGGCTACCGCAAGGCGCGCCGCCTCTACGATCTGGCAAACCGCTTTCGCCTGCCCATCCTCACGTTCATCGACACGCCCGGCGCCTACCCTGGCATCGGCGCCGAAGAGCGCGGCCAGAGCGAGGCCATCGGGGCGTGCCTCGCATCGATGGCGCGCGCTGAGGTGCCCATCATCGCCACCATCATCGGCGAGGGTGGCAGTGGCGGCGCCCTGGCGCTGGGCGTCGCCAACCGCGTGCACGTCCTCGAGTACGGAACCTACAGCGTCATCACGCCCGAAGGCTGCGCTTCGATCCTGTGGAAGGACGGCTCGAAGGCCGAAGAGGCCGCCACGCGCATGAAGATGACGGCGCCCGATCTGCTGCGCTTCAAGGCGGTCGACCGCGTCATCGACGAGCCCGCCGGCGGCGCCCACCAGGACCCCGCCGCCGCCGCAGCGTTCGTGGAGCGCGCCATCGGCGATGCACTCAAAGACCTGAGCACCCTCGGTCCGGCGGAGCTCGCGCAGGACCGCTACACGCGATTTCGCGCCCTTGGCGCGTTCGTGGGCTGACCCTCTCGCAACCTCGCTCGACCACACTGAACGGATGCGCCTGGATCGCGGCAATGGTGCACCGCGTCAGCGATTTTTCGTCCCATCGACCTATACGTTCAGTGAAGACGTGGTAAGAGGTTGCGCCACATGGGCGCAGATTTCAGCCTCGAAGGCAAGGTTGCGATCGTCACCGGCGCAAGCCGGGGCATCGGTGAAGCCATCGCGCGCGCGTATGCCGCGGCGGGCGCGCGCGTGGTGCTCGCATCCCGGAAGATCGAGCCGGCCTTCGCCGAGACCTTCCCCAAAGACCGGGCCATCGCCATCGCGGCCCACACCGGAAGCGAGGCCGACTGCACGCGGCTCGTGGCCGAGGCGGTCAGGCACTTCGGCGCCGTCGACATCCTGGTGAACAACGCCGCCACCAACCCGCACTTCGGGCCCTTCCTCTCGGCCGACAACGCCGCCTGGGACAAGACGTTCGACGTCAACCTCAAAGGGTACTTCTGGATGATCCGCGAGGTCGTCGCGCAGCTCCACAAGCGGGGGGCCGGCGGGTCCATCATCTCCGTGGCCAGCGTCGCCGGCCTCCTCGCCTCCCCGGGCCAGGGCGTCTACTCGATGACCAAGGCGGCCATTCTCTCCATGACGAAGACGCTCGCGGTGGAGCTCGCGGAGAGCAAGATTCGCGTGAATGCCATCGCCCCGGGCTTCGTCGATACGCGCTTCGCGAGCGCGGTGCTGAAGAACGATGTGCTGGTGGACGAGGTCATCAAGCGTACCCCGCAGCGCCGGTATGCCAGCCCGGACGAAATCGCTGGCGCGGCGGTGTACCTTGGCGCAGAAGCTTCGAGCTTCATGACCGGGCACACCTTGGTGGTCGACGGAGGCATGACCATCTCCTGAGAGTTGGTCGAGGTTTTTGAGGGTCGAGAAGTTGGAAACGGGTCAGGTCATCTCAGGGAAGTATCGCCTGAATCGGCTCCTCGGAACCGGTGGGATGGCTACCGTTTGGTCTGCGACCAACACGTTCACCGAACGTCAGTTCGCCATCAAGTTCATGCTGCCCGGCGTGGCCAAGACCAAAGAGGCGGTCGACCGCTTCCTTCAAGAGGCCAAGGTCTCGGCGCGCATCGACCACCCGAACATCATCGAGGTCATCGACGTCGGGCAAACGGAAGAAGGCTCGCTCTTTCTGGTGATGGAGCTCCTGACCGGCGTTCCACTGGAAACTGCGCTCCGGCGGCAGAACCCGCCCATGACCCTCACGGAGCTCACGTTCGTGATGGTCGAAGTGGCGCGCGCCCTGGCCGCCGCCCACCGCAACGGCGTCGTGCACCGCGACCTCAAGCCCTCCAACATCTTCCTCCACAAGGAGCGCGACGGCCGCGCGGTGCCCAAGGTCCTCGACTTCGGCGTGAGCAAGTTCATCGAAGAAGAGTCCGGGCGTCTCCACGCGCTCACCATTCAAGGCACGGTCCTCGGCTCGCCGCTCTACATGAGCCCGGAGCAGGCGCGCGGCGAAACCCGCATCGACGGCCGCTCCGACGTCTTCTCGTTCGGCGCCATCTTGTTCGAGGCGCTCTGCGGCTTCCGGCCGTACGAGGCGCCGAACTTCAACGCGCTCATCGTGAAGATTGCCACCGGCCAGCCGCGCAGCGTCGACGAGTGCGCGCCGCACGTGCCAGAGTCGCTTCGCGCCATCGTTCGCGAGTGCCTGCAGCCCGATCTCGACAAGCGCGCCGAGGGCTTCGACGCCATCGCCGAGCGCCTCATGGCGACCCTTCCCGACCTCGACGCCGCCAACGTGAGCATCCCCGCGCCTGCGTCGGGCATTCTGGCCATGGACCCCGAGGCCACCAACGCCCTGCCGGTGGTGCGCGCCAGCGATCGCCCGCCGGCCCAGGCGCCGGCCTACGCGTCGTCGCCCAACGCCAACACGCCGCAGGCATCCACGCTGACCACCACCGCGGGGATCCCGTCGCTCCGCCACCGCGGGGCGTTCTCGTTCGACTGGCGAAACCCCACCGCATTGCTCATCGCCGGCGCCATCACCCTGGCGGTGGTGGTGGTGGGCATCATCGTCATCTTCACGGTGCAACACTTCACCGGCGACAGCCGCGTCAACGCGGTGCCGACCACCGCGAGCCCTTCGGTGCTGCGCGAGCCCGACGCCACCAGCCGCAGGCCGGAGCAGGCGCCAGCGGTGCGCATCGACAGCCTACCGGTGGCGAGCACCGCGCGGAACAAGGGTCCGGGCCACCTCTCCATCCTTTCGCAGCCGAGCCCGTGCGTCATCAGCGTCGACGGCACTACGCGCGGTCAGACCCCGCTCCCGATGCTCGAGCTGCCCGAAGGCGCCCACGTCATCGAGTGTACGCCGGCCAAGGGTCGCGCCCAGAGCGTGAAGTTGACGGTGCAAGGCGGCGCCAGCGACAAGCACGTCTTCGCGACGCCCTAGGTGGCTGGTGTTTTTGGCCGATACCTTCGGGATGCCGGCGCCTCCCGTCCTCACGAACAGGAGTTCGCTCGGTCTCGGCCAAAAACTCTCAGTCTCCTGCTTGGCGCTTGTCAGCCGCCGTGCAGCCTCCCGGACCGGAATGGCCACGTAGCCGACGAAAAACACCAGCTACCTAGGTGACGGGTAGACCCACCGCAGGAACATCTGTCTGTCCCCCGTCGGGGACTTCGCAGCGTTGTCTCGGATCTCCGATCCGGCGTATGCCCGGCTATTGCTGGCCCTGCGCCCTTCGCGGTAGCGCCGCTCAGATCGTGAGTGAGAGATTGAAGAACACCGCGCGCGGTGGACCGGCGGTCACATGGTACGCGGGTACGCGCACCGGCGACTTGCTGCGGTCGTAGTTGGAGGCGTAGACGAACTGGCCGTCGTACCAGCGAGCCCCCAGCAGGTTCGTGATGTCGCAGCCCAGCTCGATCTCCTTGAAACGCACCGCCAGCGAGAGATCGGTGAGGAAGACGTCGCGCCCGATCTCGCCGTACGGCAACGGCCGCCGCACGATGGACTCCAGGCCCACGCCCACCCGCCCCTCGAGATCGCGGTTCAAGAGCCGCACGAAGGTATGGCGCGCGGTCGCGTCGACCCGCGACACCACCTGCGGCACGTAGGGCAGCAGATCGCCCTCCTTTACCTCGATGCCACCCGCCTGCCCGTCTTCTCGAAAAGAGGCGCGGGTGAAGGTGGTGCTGCCGGCGAGCGTGAACCAATCGGTGGGGCGCACCGTCATCTCCAGCGTGGCGCCAAAGCGCTTGGTGCCGGGCGAAGGCTCGTTGCGCGCGGTCTCGGGATCGAACACCAGGTCTTGCGAGAGCAGCGTGTGGTAGAGCGCGAACGAGCCCGTGAAGCGCTTGCCTTGGTTGTATCGTGCACCCACTTCGAAGGCGTCGACGGTGGTGAACGGAGTCGACTCGCCGTTGGCGAGGGCGCGCGCCTGGGGCGAGCGGAACCCGTCGCCGTAGCTGGCGAGCAGATGCAGGCCGGAGAGCGGCACGAAATCGGCGGTGATCTTCTTGCCCAAGTGCGCGCCCTGGGCGGTGCGGCGGCCGTTCTGGGCGCTGGCGCGGTCGTCGGTGGCGTAGGCAAGCGCGTCCATGCGAAGGCCGCCGCGGAGCACCAGCCGGCGCAGCGGGTGGAGCGCCATGTCGACGAAGCCGGCGACGTTGGTGGCGCGCACGTGGGCGTCCACCAGGGTGGCGGTGGCGGCGCCGCCGTCGCCAGGAAAGCGCCGCTGCGACTGGTCGATCTCGTCGTTGCGACCGAAGAGGCCGGCCTCGAGGCTGTCGTCCTTCTGGAAGATCTTGAAGGTGCGCTTGTAGCTGGCGGTGGCGCCGACGATCACCGAGTCGTTGATCTGCTCGGTGTTGTCGCCGCGCGCCGCGTCCACGAAGTACCCGGTGAAGTTCTGCCGCAGCGAAAGGGAGCGGAACACGAGGAAAGGCGCCAGGCTCCAGCGGGCACTGTCGTCGTCCTTGTGAAGGTCGAGCGCGAACTGGGTGCGCGCCGAGCTGCCGCCCTGGGGGCCGAACGGAGCGTCGACGCTGCCCGGCGTGGCGTAGAGGTCGACCCTGCCGCTGTCGACGTCGCGCGCGCGCAGCACGCCGGCGGAGTCGAAGCGGCCGCTCGACACCGTAACCAACGCCCGCAGCGAGACGTCGCTCCCGAAGTCGTGGGTGCCTTGTGCGATGAGCGAGCCGCGATGGGCGCTGCGGCTCGGACCGAAGCCGTCGGTACGGTACTCCTCGAACGCGGCGAAGGTCTCGTCGGACTGCCCCTTGGGGTGATACGCAAGAAAGAGCCGACGCGCGCCGAACGAGCCCAGCGTGCCTTTGACCTGGAGCCCAGGCTCCGCCAGGCCGAGCTTCATTTGCACGCTTCCCGCGACCGCGAAGTCGCCCTGGTGCGGATCGAACGGCCCGGGTATGGCGCGCACTTCGCGCACCACCTCGGGCATGACGAAGTGGAGATCGGCGTACCCTTGGCCGTGGATGTTCGATACCTCGTTGACGGGAATGCCTCCGACCCAGAGCTCCACGTCCTGCCCGTGCACGGCGTCGAAGCCGCGCATGAAGATCTGATGGGCCTTCCCCTCCCCGCTGTGCTGCGTGACGAAGACGCCCGGCACCGTGTTGAGCAGATCGCTCGCCGTGCGGTGCGGTGCGGCGCCGAGCACGTCGCGTTCGCGGACGATCTCCGACGCGCTCCGAGGGGGCGCCTTGCCGGTGATCCGCACGGCTTCCGGCGCCTCCTTGGCGGGCTCTGCGGCGGCCGGCGCCGAGGTCGCCGCAGCGACAGTGGCCGCGGTGCTGGCGGCGGTGGCGGCGGGGCTCGGCGCTGCGGGGCTCGGCACTGCGGGTGCGGCCTCGGGCGCGTGCACATGGCCGGCAAAGCGCACCACGACCCGGATCTTGGCCGCCACGCTCTTGCCATCGCGGCTGGCCGGCGTGAAGCGCCACTGCTTTGCGGCCGCGACCGCCGCGGCGTCGAACCCGTGCCCGACGCTGCTCTCCACGCTGGCCTCGCCCACGTGGCCATCCTCTTCCACCACCAGGAGCACGGGCACCACCATGTCGTGATGCTCGGCATGTCCGGGTGGCCACTCCGCGCTCGGCGACTCCAGCACCTTCGGGGGAGCCACGTCGTGCGCCCGCGCGCCGCGGGCAACCAAGAGCAGAGCGGCAAAGGTCAAGGCGGAGAGACGCATGGGAAGTGACACGAATACCAACTTTCGTGCTACGACGCAGCACCGATGTACGCGCCATCGCGTTCGGCCGATGTACGTCCGACCCCGCTACGCGTTCCGGCGGCGAGGACCGATTCTCAGAAGCTCCCGGTGACGCCCGCGTTGCCGGCGCCCACGTAGGGCGTCCACTGGAAGTTGCCGCGCGCGCTCTGCTCCACGGTCTTGGAGCCGCCGGAGGTGGCGATGAGCACGATGCCGGTGCCGAGCGCTGCGATGCCGCTGATGCCCAGCACGATGGCGGCGATCTGGCTGCTCTGGGCCGCGTCGTTGTAGGAGACGCGCGACTTGTCGTACTGCGCGTCGGTGCAACCGGCCGGGCACAGGTCGGTTGCGATGGTCTGGTTGACGTCGATGACCCGGCCCGACGAGTCGCGGAACTGCTTCTGCGTCGCGGCGATCTGGTCGCGCTTGTTGGCGTTGGGCTTGGCGAAGCCGAACTGCATGATGGCGGCGCCAATGCCGAGGGCGATGCCGCCGCCGCCCACGATGAAGCCGATGGTTCGTCGGGTGGTGTCGGGCTCCGTCTGGATGACGCGCTTCGAGCCGGTGCCCGCACCCGTGCCGGTCCCCGCGCCCGTGCCGGTGCCTGCGCCGCCGGTGGTGTCGGTCTCCAGGGCGGCAATGTCGACCTTGGTGTTGGCGGCCGACGCGGCCACGGTGATCTTCTGCTCGGTGCTCTTCTTGCCGGGCGCGCTCACCACGAGCATATGCTCGCCGGGGTCGAGCGGAAGCGGCGTGCCGAGCAGGCCCTCGCCCAGGCTCTTGCCGTCGATGGTGAGCGTCAGGCCCTTGGGCTTTTCGACCATGCTGAGCGTGAGACGGGAGAGCTTGGGCTCGAGGGCGGCCGCCCGCTCCTTGCAGAGCTGCTCCTTTTCGGACTTGCCCACCCGCGCGTACTGCGGCGCGACCTCCAGATACTCACCCCATGCGCTGGCGAGCTTGCCCTCCTTCTCGTGACAGGTCGCGAGGAAGAAGAGCGTGCCCGGCGCGGGGTCGAGGTTCTGGCTCTCGCTGAACTTGCCACACGCGGCGCTGACCTGGCCGGCGTCGAGGAGTCGCTTGCCGTCGTTGAAGAGGCCCTCGGCGAGCGCAGCCTTGCTCTGCGCGTGGGCAACGCCCATGGTGGCTGTGCACAAACCGAACGCGAGAAGGGTGGAGCGTAGAAAGCGCATGCTGCGTGCACTCTACCATCCCTCCGTCGCGCAAGTCTCGAAACGAGGCATGCTTCGATGCCCCGACCCCACCCTCAGTCGAAGCGCCCGCCGCCGCCGGTGGCCACCGGCTTCGCGGTGGCGGTAGGGCGTACCGTTGGCACGACCGCAACCGCGGTGGCGGTGGGACGTGCGGTAGGAACGCCGTTCGGTCGATGACCCGTGAGCACCGGCGGAACGTTGCCGGCCACCGCCTTGCCGCTTGCGGTGGGGAGCGGCGCGTCGGCGACGACGCTGGCGACGGTGGGCGGCGGCGCTACCTGCACCGTCGACGTCGACGTCGACGCTGTGGGCTCGGCGGTGCTCGAGGGCTGGGGCTGAACGGTGCCGGCCACCGGAGTCTTGGACTTGTAGAGCGCGACGCCGCCGATGCCGGCGCCGATGAGCAGCAGCGCGCCGACGGAGATGCCGATGAGGAGCCCGATGGGCTTCTTCGGGACCTCCATACCGCCGGCGCTCCCGGTCGCCCACGAAGCGGAGCCGGTCTGGCCTGCGATGGACGGCATCGGGGGACGCGGCGCAAAGGCGTCCTGGCCCGGGGTTGCGGCGAACCCCCCGCTGGGCATAGCGGCTGCCATGCCTCCGCTGGGCAAGGTGCCGGGCCCGTGCGACATCATGGCGGTGCCCGCGGCCATCGGCGCCGTGGGCGCGACCACGATGGGCGCCGGCTGGATGAGGCCTTGCGTGACCCGCATCGCCAGGAGCCCCTGCTTGCCTTGGGGCGCATAGGGCGCCAGCGCAGCCGCGAGCTCGGCGACGCTGGACCAGCGCTCCTCCTTTTTCTTGCGAAGGCAGCGCATGACCACTTGCTCGAGACCCGGGTCGACGGCAGCGTTGCGTTCACGCACCGGGACCGGGTCCTGCTCGAGGATCGCAGCGAAGAGCTCGCCAAGTCCCTCACCGACGTAAGGCACAGTGCCGGTGATGAGCTCGTACAGGATGACACCCAGCGCCCAGATGTCGCTGCGCGAATCGACGGTCTTCGAGCTGCGCAGCTGCTCCGGCGACATGTACAGGGGCGACCCCAGCATGGACCGCGTGGAGGTGAGCGCGCCGTTCTGCTCGCTCTGCATCTTGGAGATGCCGAAGTCGAGCACCTTGACCACCATGCTCCCATCGGGACGCCGCGCAAGAAACAGGTTCGAAGGCTTGAGATCGCGGTGGACGATCTGCGCTTCATGGGCTTGGTGAATCGCTTCGAGCGCCTGGAGGACGTAGTCGACGGCCTCGCCGGCCGGTAGGCTGCTTCGCTGCTCCAGGAGCTGCGCGAGGTCGTGCCCCTCCAGGTACTCCATGATCATGTAGGGGAGGCCCTCGTCGGTCTCCCCCACGTCGGTCACGCGCACCACGTGATCGTTGTGGATCTTGGCGGCAGAGCGCGCTTCGTTCTTGAAGCGGGTGACGGCTTCGGCGCTGTCGGCGATCTCGCCGAGGAGCACCTTGATGGCCACGCGCTGGTTCAGGCCCTCGTGGAGCGCAAGGTACACCGCACCCATGCCGCCCTGGCCAAGGAGCCGCTCGATGCGGAACTTCCCGGCGAACAGCTCACCCTCTTGCGGCGCCCGCTTCTGCGTAGTCACAAACCCAAGCGTCGCGCTTCCGCGGCCCTTTCGCAAGCCCGCTAGCGTCGTTCAAACGGACGACCCTACGATTTTTCGAAACTTCGCGGCCCCGCGCCCCCCCCCTGCACGCCCCCCCGCGCCCCCCCCTGCACGCACGCCCCCCCCGCCGCCGGCTTGCCTACAGCGTCTGCTTCTGGCTCTTGTCCTTGGAGATGCCATATTCGTGCAGCCGGTACTGGATGGTCCGGACGCTGATGTCGAGCATCTCGGCGGCGCGCGAGGTGGACCCGCCGGCTGCCTCGAGGGTCTTGAGAATGGAGAACTTTTCGATTTCGGCCATGGTGGAGCCGGGTACCCGCAGCGGACCCGAGGTCTCGGGCGCCGACTCGAACGGCAGATCGTCGGCGTCGACCTTGCCCTGGTCGCACAGAACCACCGCCCGCTCGATGGCGTTTTCGAGGGCGCGCACGTTGCCCGGCCAGCGGTGGCCGAGAATCTTGGTGCGCGCGCGCTCGGTGAACCCGTCGACGCGCTTCTGGTTCTCTTCGGCGAAACGCCGCAAAAAATGCTCCGCCAGCACCAGGGCGTCGCTCCCGCGAAGGCGCAGCGGCGGCATCTCCAGGTGCACTACGTTGAGCCGGTAGTAGAGGTCCTCGCGGAACCGTCCGGCGCTGACGTCGGCCGCAAGATCGCGGTTGGTGGCCGCGATGAGCCGCACGTCGACCTTCACCGGATCGTTGCCGCCGACGCGGTTGAACGTGCGGGTCTGCAAGACCTCGAGGAGCTTCACCTGGGTGAGCATCGGCACCTCGCCGATCTCGTCCAAGAAGAGCGTGCCGCCGTCGGCCGACTCGAAACGCCCGGCGCGGCGACGGTCGGCGCCGGTGAAGGCGCCTTTTTCGTGACCGAAGAGCTCGCTCTCGAGGAGCGATTCGGCGAGCGCTGCGCAATGCAGCGACACGAACGGCGCCTTGGCACGCGGGGAGAGGTTGTGAATCGCGCGCGCGAGCTCGCCCTTGCCGGTGCCGCTCTCGCCCGTGATGAGGACCGTGGCCCGCGAGGGCGAGACCCGCCGTGCGACCCGGTAGACCCGCTGCATCGCCGGGCTCGCGCCCACCAGTCCCTGCAGGCCCACGTCTTCTTTCTCGCGAATGTGGCGCCGCAGGTTCTCGGCCTCCACGCGCACCGCCACGTGGGCGAGCGCCCGCTCCATGGAAACGAGCAGCGCGTCGAAGTCCACGGGCTTGGTAAGATAGTCGACGGCGCCGCTCCGCATCGCGGCCACCGCGGTCTTCACGTCGTCGGAAGACGTCACGACGATGGTGGGAAGGTCCGGATGGGCGGCGCGCAGCTCCTTCACCAGCGCGGCACCGTCCATGCGCGGCATGGAGAGGTCGGTGACGACAAGGTCGGGCGGCCACTCGCCCACCTTCTCCAGTGCGGCAACGCCGTCCTCGACGCCCTCTGCCTCGTAGCCCTCCTGGCGCAGGAGCTTGACCAGCGCGCTTCGGGCGCCTGCCTCATCCTCGACCACCAAAACTCGAGACTCTTTCATCGGGGGGCCTTCCGGGCTAACGCAGTTTCTGCACGATACGCAAACGATGCCGAGAGAGAGGTCGCTTTCGCAGCCAAATTCTCGCTCTGTGCATCCTAAAATTCCTGGACGTCCCGCATCCTATGCACGCGCTCTGCCAGGAAGTGGAACGCGCTGTGCATGCCCGCGACCGACCGCCCGCCCGCCCATGGCCAAGAGACCCAAAGCTTCCAGCATCGAACCGGCGGCCCGCCAGGGCTCCCGGTCGGCGCCGCTGGTGGCGTTGTTGATCGTGTCGCTTCTCGTGCTGCTGGTCGCAGCGGCGGCTGCGTTCGTCGCGCTCTCGTCCTCGCGCGACGGCGCCGGCGCGGCGCGCACGTTGATAGCCATCAGCGCCAGCGCCGCCGTGGTGTCGCTGGGGCTCTCGTGGGTGCTGCGGGGGCGCGAGCTGGAGGCGAAGGAGGTTGAGGGGCAATCGGTGCGCGTGAGCGAGGAGGAGCTACGCACCATTCTCGACAGCATCGCCGACGGTATCATCGCCACCGACGACGCAGGGCGGGTCGTGCGCATGAACCGCGTCGCGGAGACCCTCTCTGGCTGGCGCAGCAGCGCGGCACGGGGCAAGCCTTTGGCGGAGGTCTTGCAGCTGGTGCACGAGGGCTCCCATACGCCGCTCGATTCGCCGCTCCAGCAGGTGCTCGCCAAAGGCGTGACCGGGAGCCTCGCCTACGACGCGACCCTGGTGACGCGCGACGGTGAGGTGATTCCCATCGGCGACTCCATCGCACCCATCCGCGGCAATGACGGAAAGATCGCCGGCGCGGCGGTGGTGTTCCGCGACGTCACCCGAGAGCGCGACGGAGAAACGCGGTTTCGCCGGGTGCTGGGCGCCGCACCCGACGCGATGATCATCGCCAAGGACGACGGCTGCATCTCCTTCGTGAACGCCCAGGCGACCGTACTCTTCGGGTACACCAGCCAGGAGTTCGCGACGCTCAAAGTAGAACAGCTGCTCCCGGAGTCGATGCGCGGTCCGCACGCCGCCCACCGGCGCGTGTATCACGAGGATCCGTCGGTGCGCCCCATGGGCAAGGGAAACATGCCCCTGCGCGGCCGGCGCAGGGACGGCACCACCTTTCCGGCGGCCATCAGCCTGAGCCCGCTGCGCACCCACGAAGGCGTCTTCGCCATCGCAGCGGTGCGCGACGTTAGCGCCGAACGCGAGGCCCAGGTCGAGCTCGAGCGGGCCAAAGAGCGCGCCGAGGCCGCCAACCGAGAGCTCGAAGCCTTCAGTTACTCGGTCGCGCACGATCTTCGGGCGCCGCTGCGCAGTATCGACGGCTTCAGTCGGGCCCTGCTGGAGGACCACGGACCGGCATTGCCCGAGAGCGGCCGCGCCGACCTCGAGACAGTGTGCGCGGCCGCCCGGCGCATGGGCGAGCTCATCGACGATCTGCTGGCCCTCTCGCGCGTGACCCGAGGCGAGGTGCGCAGGGCGCCCACCGATCTGACGGCCCTGGCCCGCGACGTGGCAAGTCACCTGGCTCGGAGAAATCCTGACCGTACGGTGGAGGTCGAGATCGCGGAAGGCCTGCAAGCGCAGGTAGACCCCAGGCTCTTCCGGGTGGCGTTCGAGAACTTGTTGGGCAACGCCTGGAAGTTCACCCGCAAGGTCGGCGCGCCGCGCATTATCGTCGGCCGCAAGAGCGAAGGCGACCGCGCCTTCTTCGTGCAAGACAATGGCGCCGGTTTCGCCATGGAACGCGCCGGACGGCTCTTTGTCGCCTTCCAGCGCCTGCATCGTGATGGAGAGTTCGAAGGCAATGGCATCGGCCTTGCAACAGTGGAGCGTGTGGTACACCAACACAACGGACGGATCTGGGCCGAGGCGGAAGTGGGCAAAGGCGCCACGTTCCACTTCACCGTCGGTGAGGCGACGTGAGCCAGCTACCTCCGTCGTCGTCCAGGCCCCACCGCATTCTCCTCGTGGAGGACAACGCCGAAGATGAAACGCTCGCCCTGCGCGCGCTCAACCGCGCGGGCGCGCCGCTCGCCGTCACCGTGGCGCGAGACGGCCTCGAGGCGAGCGACAAGCTACGGAGCGCCACCTACGACCTGATGCTGCTGGACCTTAACCTGCCGCACGTGCACGGCCTGGAGGTGCTGCGGAACCTGCGCTCCGACACACAGATCGCGCAGCCGCCGGTGGTGGTGCTGTCCACCTCGAACGAGGAGAGCGACGTCCGCAGCAGCTACGACGCGGGTGCCAATAGCTTCGTTCGCAAACCCATCGATGCGCGCCAGTACAACGAGGCCATCCTCCAGATCGTGCGCTACTGGCTCGTGCTCAACGAACGGCGGCCATGAGCAGCGACGGCGGTATTCCCCTCTTGAGCGTGCTCATCGTCGACGACTCCGACGAAGACGCGCGCCTGCTCGCCCGCCACGTGGGCAAGCACTTTACGCTTCGCTGGGAGCGCGTGGACACCGCAGCAGGCCTTCGAGAAGGCCTCGCGAAGCCCTTCGAGGTCGTTCTGTGCGACTACGCGATGGGCGACTTCGATGCGCCGCAAGCGCTCGCCATCTACCGCGCAGCCGCCTCCGATCTACCCTTCATCGTGCTCTCGGGCGCAGTGGGCGAAGAGCGGGCCGCCGACTGCATGCGCGAAGGCGCGCACGACTTCGTGCTCAAGGACAGGCTCGAGCGGCTGGTGCCGGCCATCCAACGTGAGCGCGTCGAGGCCGAGATCCGCGCTTCGCTGCGGGCTTCGCGCAGCGCCCTCTCGCACAGCGAGAAGCTGCGGGCCCTGGGCGAGATGGCTGCGGGCATCTCCCACGACCTCAAAAACGTGCTGAACCCGCTGCTTTTGCACCTTGAGCTGTTCGACCGCTCGCTCGCTCGCGGCAATGTCGAAGCGGCCCGAGAGGCCACCGGCGATATGCGCGGCGTGCTGGTGCGGGGCCTCGAGATGGTAGAGCGCCTGCGCACCTTCGGCCACCGTGACAGCGCGAGCCGCGCGCCCATCGACCTCCGGCGCATCGCCGAGGAAGCCGTGAAGCTGGTGGCCCCGCGCGCGCGCGCCGGAAGTGTCGCGCTGGAGGCGGCCTTCTCCGTCACCCCGACCATCGTCGGCAGCGGCGGCGATCTCCTTGCCCTGATCGTGAACCTGGTCACCAATGCGCTCGACGCGGTCGGTGCGGGCGGACACGTGCGCGTGACCACCAGCGCCGACGCCACCCGCGGCCGCATCGAGCTCACCGTCGAAGACGATGGACCCGGGATTCCCGCAGCGATGCGCGAGCGCGTCTTCGAGCCGTTCTACACCACCAAGGGCGCGGTAGGCACCGGCCTCGGCCTCTCGATGGCGCGCGCGTCGGCAGAGATTCACGGCGGCTCCTTGACCGTCGACGCGAGCCCGCTGGGCGGCGCGCGGTTCGTCCTGCGAATCCCCATCCCCACAGCGACCGCGTAGAGCACCGACTCCGTCGAATCGGAGAGTTGCGTCGCACGCTCCGTTGCGTGCGTTGCGCTGCCTCACCGACGTACCCCAATCGGCTCCCACCGATTTTCGTGTACGCCCAGCTCCGCTTCACGGTGTCGGGGTACGCGATGCACGGTTTGCGTCGTCCGCAAAGGACGCAGCCGTTGCACCAATGGGCAGCGGGGTCGCGCGCACCGTGAGAACCATTGAACATCTGGAAACCCGCGCAAACGGCGCGTTCCAGCAGCTTCGACCGCGGGCAGCGAGACTGGAACGCAACTTGCGAACGAGCAGGCTACCGCGCCAATGAGCTCCGCCGTTCCGTCGCTCTTCCTTCTCTCTCGTGCATCCTGCACGCATTGTGGGGGTGACATCGCCAGCGACGTAGAAGGTGAGTTTTGCTGCCAGGGCTGCGAGGCAGTGCACGCCCTCCTGGAGCACGAAGACCTCTCTCGCTACTACGACCTGCGCGGCAGCGGGGCTGGCGTGAGTGTGGGAAGCGCGTTCGGCGAGAGCCGCCGCGACCATGGCTGGCTGGAGGTCGCGGTCGCCGATCTGCGTGCGGCGCGCGGGCTCAAGCGGGTCGAGCTCGACGTGCAGGGCATGCACTGCACCGGCTGCGTGTGGCTCTTCGAGGAGCTCTTCCGACGGCAGCCGGGTGGCGCCGAGGTGGTGGTGAACCCCTCGCGCGGGCGCGTGAGCCTCACTGTTCCCGCGGACTTCGACCTCGAAAAGTACGTGAGCGCCATCGAGCGCTTCGGCTACGCGTTCGGCCCCGCCCGCAAGCAGGCGGAGTCGACCGACCTCGTGTGGCGCATGGGCGTGTGCATCGCCATCGCCATGAACGCGATGATCTTCGGCATCGCCACCTACGTGGGCTTGAGTGAAGGCCGCATCTTCCACTTCTTCCAGGCGCTCACCTTCAGCCTGACGACCGTGAGCGTGGTGGTGGGCGGCACTGT
This sequence comes from Polyangiales bacterium, assembly GCA_038210445.1. GTDB lineage: Bacteria > Myxococcota_A > Polyangia > Polyangiales > Polyangiaceae > JABFRG01. Next base: position 20,679 of record JBBQWQ010000065.1, on the reverse strand, counting down.
GTTCTTCCGTTCCGCATGGCAAGCCATCCGCGCACGCGTCCTGCACATGGACCTGCCGATCGCGATCGGCATCGCCCTCGCGTTCACCAGCTCCACTTACAGCTACCTCATGGTGCGCGGTGGGCGGTCCTACTTCGACACCCTCGATACCTTCATCGCCCTGATGCTCGTCGGTCGCTTCCTTCAGGAGCGGGTCCTCGCAAAGAACCGCGCGCGCCTGCTCGAAGATGACGGCATCGACGGCCTCTTCGCTCGCAAGGTGGTCGGCGAAACCGTGCGGCTGGTGCCGGTGCGCGAGATCGCGGCGAACGATCGCTTGCTGGTGAACCCCGGCGATCTGGTGCCGGTCGACGCCGACCTCGACGCCGTCGACGACGCGGCCTTCTCCCTCGACTGGATCTCCGGCGAGAGCAGCCCCACCACGTTCTCCAAGGGCGACGCCATCTCGGCCGGGGCCTTTTCGTGCAACGAGCGGGCGATCACCGTGGTGGCGCGCACCGATTTCGCCGGCTCGCCGCTCACCGACCTCTTGCGCAGCACCGGCATCCGCAATCGCGACCAGGCCCGCGCCACGACCTTCTGGCGCGCCCTCACCCGCTACTACGTCCTCGGCGTGCTTCTGATCGCGGCGTCGGCGCTCGCCGGATGGTGGGTCGTCACCTCCGACTTCGTACGCGCAGCCTCGGTGGTCACCGCCATCCTCATCGTCACGTGCCCATGCGCCTTCGGTATCGCGATTCCTCTCGCCTACGAGCTGGCGCAGGGCGGCCTGCGGCGCGCCGGACTCTTCGTGCGCACCCAAGGCTTCCTCGACCGCGCGGCCACCGTTCGCAGCGTGGTCTTCGACAAGACCGGCACCTTGACGACCGGCGCGCTGCGCATCGTGGGCGACGTCGCGGGTCTGGCGCATAAAGACGAGAAGGCGCTGGCCGACATGGTTTCTCGCTCGAGCCACCCCAAGAGCGTGGCGTTGAAGGACGCGCTCGTGCAGATGGCCGCTCGCTGCGGCCGCGCGGCCCCCGCGTTCGACGATCGAGCCGACGTGCGCGAGGTGCTGGGCCTCGGCCTGGAGCTGTGGGCTGCGGGCGCGCGCTACCGGCTGGGCTCGCCGCGCTTCGCCAGCGCCGGCGAGGGCGATCTCGTCTTCACCAAAAACGATGCGGTGCTCCTCGACCTCCACACCGAAGAGGCGCTCAGACCCGACGCCGGCCGGGAGATTCAGGCGCTGCGCGAAGACGGCTTCGAGCCGTGGATCCTCAGCGGCGACGGCAGCGCGCGCGTGCAGAAGCTTGCGCAGTGTGTGGGCATTCCCGCCGATCACGCGGTGGGCGACCAGACCCCCGAAGGCAAACGGAGCTGGGTGCTGCTGCACGAGGCCGCGCTCTTCGTCGGCGACGGCATCAACGATGGCCTGGTGAGCGAGGCCGCCTACGCCTCTGGCACGCCCGCCATCGACCGCCCCTTCATGGCGGCGCGCTGCGACTTCTACTTCACCACACCGGGCCTGCATCCGGTGCGCCTCGCGCTTCGGGTCGCGCGCCACCTCCGCGATACCACCAAGCGGACGCTGTGGATCGCCATGGCCTACAACGTCTTCACCGTCTCCTTGGCGCTTTCAGGGCTCATGTCGCCGGTGGTGTGCGCCATCGTCATGCCGGTGAGCTCGCTCACCACGGTTCTGTACGTCACCCGCGCCTTCTCGAGAAAGCACCCAGTATGGACATCCTGATCCTTCAAGTGTTCGTGAGCCTCGGCTTGGTGGCCGGCTCCGTCCTCCTCTACGCGTTCACGTGCCGCAATCGCACGTTCGAGCACGCAGACCGCCTCGCACTTTTGCCCATGAACGACGACGCAGGGACGTCACCCCCGCGCGCCGATAACGCACCCGTGACGAGGAAAGAACCATGAGCGCAGCCACCGAGGACCAGGCCCCCGCCGGAAACGCGGGCCACGACGAAGAGACCGAGGGCGCCGGCGCCGAAGGCCTCGAGAAAGTCACCATTACGTACGACGACGTGACGCCGCGCAACTTCGTGCTGGCCTCCATCGTCTTCGGCATCGTCGGAATGTTGCTCGGCGCCATCGTCGCGCTGCAACTGGCCTTCTGGCCGGCCAACGTCCACTCCATGCTCAGCTTCGGACGCCTTCGCCCGCTCCACACCAACGCGGTGATCTTCGCGTTCGTGGGCAACATGGTATTCGCCGGCGTCTACCACTCGACGCAGCGACTCCTGAAGACGCGGCTGGCCTCCGACGTACTCTCCAAGGTGCACTTCTGGGGTTGGCAGGCGATCATCGTCTCCGCGGTGCTCACCCTCCCCTTTGGCATCTCCCAGGCCAAGGAGTACGCCGAGCTCGAGTGGCCCATCGACATCGCCATCGCGCTCATCTGGGTGGTCTTCGCCATCAACTTCTTCTGGACGCTATCGAAGCGCAACGAGAAGCACCTCTACGTCGCCATCTGGTTCTACATCGCCACGATCGTCACCGTCGCCATCCTCCACATCGTCAACAGCCTGGCGATTCCGGTCAGCGCGCTGAAGAGCTACTCGGTGTACGGCGGCGCGCAAGATGCGCTGGTGCAGTGGTGGTACGGCCACAACGCAGTGGCGTTCTTCCTCACCACGCCGATCCTCGGCATCATGTACTACTACCTGCCCAAGGCCGCCAACCGCCCGGTCTACTCGTACCGGCTGTCGATCATCCACTTCTGGGCACTGATCTTCATCTACATCTGGGCCGGCCCCCACCACCTGCTCTACACGGCGCTGCCGGAGTGGGCGCAGACGCTCGGTATGGTCTTCAGCGTCATGCTGTGGGCGCCCAGCTGGGGCGGCATGCTCAACGGCTTGCTCACACTTCGCGGCGGCTGGTCGCAGGTACGCACCGATCCGGTGCTCAAGTTCTTCGCCGCCGGCATCACCTTCTACGGCATGGCCACCTTCGAGGGACCGCTCCTCTCGATTCGGAGTGTGAGCGGCCTCGCCCACTACACCGACTGGATCATTGGCCACGTGCACTCCGGGGCCCTGGGCTGGAACGGCTTCATGGCCGCCGGCATGTTCTACTGGATGATCCCGCGCTTCTACGGACGCAAGCTGTGGTCGGTGAAGCTCGCCGACTTTCACTTCTGGATCGGCACGGTCGGCATCCTGCTCTACGCCGTCTCGATGTGGGTCAGCGGCGTCACCCAGGGCATGATGTGGCGCGCGCAGAACGCCGACGGCTCGCTGATGTACCCGACCTTCGTCGAGACGCTCCTCGCCATCAAGCCCATGTACTGGATGCGCCTCATCGGCGGCCTCATGTACCTCACCGGCATGGTCACCATGGCCTACAACCTGGTGCGCACGGTAGCCGGCGCGAAGATGGTCGTCACCACCGTCGAGGTCGTGCGTCGCAAGCCGGCCCCCGAGATCGCCTGGACCAAGCTGGTCTTCTCTACCCCCATCATCCTCACCGTGGTGGTGCTCGCGCTGGCCACCGCTGGCGCCCTGAGCAACATGTACGCCGGGCTGTTCTTCATCCTGGTGGCCGGCACCGTGGGCATCCTCGGCGTCCTCGCCATGCAGTCGGCCAAGAAGGACGGGAGCGGCGGCCATTGGCACCGACTCCTCGAGGGGCGCGCGCTCATCTTCGTGGTGTTCACCGCCATCGCAGTGCTGGCCGGCGGCGTTGCCGAGCTGGTCCCCGCGCTCATCGTAAGGCCGGCGGAGATCGCCAAGAACGAGGTGACGCCGTATCGTCCGCTCGAGCTCGAAGGCCGCGACATCTACCTGCGCGAGGGTTGCTACACCTGCCACTCGCAGATGATTCGCTCGATGCAGTTCGAGGCCAAGCGCTACGGGGCGCCCTCGGAGATGAAGGATTCGGTCTACGACCACCCCTTCCAGTGGGGCTCCAAGCGCACCGGGCCCGACCTCGCGCGCGAGGGCGGCAAGTACCCGAACCTCTGGCACTACCGGCACATGAAGGACCCGCGGGAGATCACCGACGGCTCCAACATGCCGCCCTACGCTTTCCTCGCCACCGAGACCTTGGACTTTTCCAAGACCGCCAACAAGCTGGCGTCGATGCGGGTGGTGGGTGTACCTTACACGGATGTGCAGATTGCCGATGCCGACAAGGACGCGCTCGTCCAGGGCAAGGTCATCGCCGCCGATCTCGCCAGTACCGGCGTCACGGTCGCCCCCGACGCCGCCATCGTCGCCCTCATCGCCTACTTGCAGCGCTTGGGCCACGAGCCGCCCAAGGCCTCGGCCCCGCCGGTTGCGGCCCACTAACACTCGGCCATTCGGAGAATCATCATGTTGCGCGAATTCATGACCAAGACGCCCATGCTGGGCCTGCCCATCCTCACGCTCCTCGTCTTTATCGCCATCTTCACCACGGTGTTCTTGCGGGTGATGTTGCGAAAGAAGACCGCCTACGCCGCGGCCGAGAGCCTGCCTCTGGAAGACGGCGACGAAGTTTCGCGAAAGGAGGCGCCATGAGCACCGACCCCAAGAAAGCCGGCAACGAGCCGCAGCCGCGGCCCGGCGAGGACCGTATCATCCACGAGGTAGACGGCATCCAGGAGTACGACAACCAGCTGCCCAACTGGTGGCTGGCCACGCTCTTCATCAGCGTGGTGTTCGCGGTCGGCTACTTCTACGTCTACCACCAGGGGCAGCTCACCGACCTGCCCAACGTCGCCTACCAGAAGGAGTCGGAGCGGCTCGCAGCCGAAGAGGCCAAGCGCACCGGCGTGGTGACCTCGGCCGCGCTCTTGTCTCTCGCGCGCGATGGCACCAAGGTCTCGGAGGGGAAGGCCACCTTCGAGAGCACCTGCGCTGCATGCCACCGCGCCGACGGGGGCGGCAACATCGGGCCCAACCTCACCGACGGCTTCTGGCTGCACGGAAGCAGCCCCGAGGCCATCTACACCACCATCTCCAAGGGCGTCGCCGACAAGGGCATGGCCGCCTGGGGACCCCAGCTGGGCTCGGACCGCGTGCAAGCGGTCACCGCCTATCTCATCACGCTGCGCGGCAGCAACGTCGCGGGCGGCAAGGCCCCCCAGGGCATCGCGGAGAACTGAAGCGGTCATGTCCAGCCCCAAACATCTGCCGGTCATCGATGGTCACGTCGCCGAGAGCTCGCTCCAGACCGACGGCTCGAGAAAGCGCATCATACCGGCCGATGTGCAGGGGCGCTTCATGCGCTGGCGACGCGTCGTATTCGTGCTCCTCATCGGCACCTGGATCGCCCTTCCGTGGATCCCGGTGCGGGGCCGGCCGGCGGTGTTCCTCGACGTGGAGACGCGCTCGTTCTTCCTCTTCGGCCTCTCGTTCAACGCCCAGGACACCTGGCTCCTCTTCTTCCTGCTGGCCGGCTTCTTCTTCGCGCTGGTGTTCGCCACCGCCCTTTTGGGCCGCGCCTGGTGCGGGTGGGCATGCCCGCAAACGGTGTTCCTCGAGGGCATCTTTCGCCCCATCGAGCGCTTGATCGGCGGCACCCGTGAGCAGCGCATGAAGGGGATCCCCGGCGCCAAGCGCGTTCTCCTCCACGTGCTCTACGTGCTGTCGGCGCTCCTGGTGGCCCACATCTTCGTCAGCTACTTCGTCTCCTTGCCCCGCCTCTTTTCGATGATGCGCCACGCGCCCACCGAGCACCCCGAGGCGTTCGCCTGGATGATCGCCATCACCGGCATCTTCTACGGAAACTTCGCGTGGTTTCGGGAGCAGTTCTGCGTGATCATGTGCCCCTACGGGCGCATGCAGTCGGTGCTCCTCGACGACAGCTCCCTCATCGTCGGCTACGATGAGAAACGCGGCGAGCCCCGAGGCAAGAAGGGCACGACCGAAGGCGACTGCGTCGCCTGCAACCGCTGCGTCGTGGTGTGCCCAACCGGCATCGACATCCGCAACGGGCTCCAGCTCGACTGTGTGGCCTGCACCGCCTGCATCGACGCTTGCGACGAGATCATGGTCAAGCTCGACCGCCCCATCGGGCTCATCCGCTACGACTCCCAAGAGGGCCTGCGCGGTGGAAAGACCCGCTGGGTGCGTCCCCGCACCATCGCCTACGCGGTCTTCTTCGTGGCCGGCGGCGTGGTGGCCTTTTTGGCGGCCCGCACCCGCGAGCCCTTCGAGGCCAACGTGCTGCGCCTTCCCGGTGCACCCTACACCCATCAAGAAGGCAGCATTCGAAACAGCTTCGAGGTTCACCTGGTGAACAAGGAGAGCCACGCCGAGCACTACACGCTGCGGGTCGACGTCGACCCAGGCTACCAGGCGGTGATGCCCATGAAGACCATCGAGCTGCAGGCGCAGTCGGCGCAGCGCATTCCGGTGTTCGTGTCGGTCGCCGACGCGGACTTCCACGGTGAGACGGCGGTCAAGGTGCATATCTTGGCGGAGGGCTCCAAGGCCCACCGCGACACCACCGTCCGCTTCCTGGGGGCGAGCGTACCCCTCCCCCCCCCAGGCCCCGCGTCCAGCCCAAGCGCGCTCGCACCATGAACCCGTGGACGGCATTCTTGCTTCCGGCGGCCTTGATGGGCCTCCTCGGCAGCCTGCACTGCGTGGCCATGTGCGGCGGCATCGCCGGCGCGGTGAATCCGCCGCTAGAAAAGGCCGGGCCCTCGCTGCGGCTCACGCTGGCCGGTCAGGCCGGGCGCATTCTCACCTACGGAACCTGGGGCGCCCTCGCGGCCACCTTCGGTAGCGCTCTCTCGCACCTGATTCCGCTCGAAGCTCTGCGGCTCGGCGTGCGCGTGGTGGCCTTCTTCATGCTGGTCGGGGTGGGACTGCATCTCACCGGAATCTCCTCGGCCATTCGGTTGGTCGAGCGCATCGGCGCGCCGCTCACACGCTTGGTGGGTCCCTTCGCGCGCCGGCTCTTTCCGGTGAAGACGATGGTCGACGCGCTGGTCGTGGGCCTGGTGTGGGGCCTCTTGCCGTGCGGCCTGCTCTACGGCGCGGTGGTGCTGGCCATGGGGGCGCCCACGGCGCCGCTCGGCGCCGCCACTGTCATGGCCTTCGGCATGGGCACCCTGCCGGCCCTCCTCGGGAGCACGCTCCTCGCGAGCGCGCTTCGTCCCCGCCTCGCCTCGCCCTGGCTACGCCGCGGCGCTGGCCTTGCGGTCTTGTTCTTTGGCCTGGTGCACGGGTCGCTCGCCCTCGAAGAGGCGCGCGCCCTCGGCTCCGGCACGCCCGTCCACTGTCATACGTCGTTTCAAGCAACGAGGGATCCATGAGCGAAGACCTGACCGGCGCCGAGATGGAGCATGTGCTGGCGACGGAGACCATCGCGCGCATCGGGTGCGAAGCCGAGGGGCGCATCTACGTGGTGCCCGTCTCGTACGTCTACGACGGCGACTCGGTCTTCGGCGTCGCATGGGACGGCCTCAAGGTGCGCGCCATGCGCAAGCGCCCCGGCGTATGCATCGAGGTGGACCGCACGGTGGGTGGCCTGGTGGAGAGCGTCATCGCCTGGGGCACCTACGAAGAGCTCGAGGGCGAGGCGCGCAACGACGCATTGGCTGTCATGCACCTCGGTGCCCCGCCCGCGCGCGCCACTGCCGGCCGCAAAGAGGCGCCGGCCATCGTGTACCGCATCAAGCTCGCCCGCAAGACCGGCCGCCGAGAGCGACCCTTCCGCCGCCTCCCCGCCGGTTGACTACGCGCTGTTGCCGGTGAGCGACGCGGCGCGCTTCACGATGGCTGCGACGTCGTCGCTGGAGAGACCGGCCGACTTGCCCACGGCCTTGAGGACGTCGGCTTCCTTCTTCCCGATCTTCTTGGTGGCGCGGGCGACGATGGCCGCGACCAGGATGCCGGCCTCCGCCTGCCCCAGCGCCTTGAGGCCGGCCCCCACGGTCTCGGCCCGGGCGGTCGCGCCCTCGGCGATGGCCCTCACCTTGCACTCGGCCACCAGGGCATCGGTCTCCCACTCGATGACCGCACCCTCGGAGAGCAGCTCCACCGCCTTCACCAGCGCGGCAATCTCTTCCTCCTCCACCGTTCCGTCGGCGAGCGCCGTCAGGTAGCCGGCCTCGGTGGCGTGGCGAAAGAGCTCGGCCTGCTTCGGCACCTTGAGCTCGGCGCGGATCGCGTCGGCATGGGCTTCGAGCTCTGCGATCGTGGCGTCGGTCTTGGCGTTCTTCGACATACGACCACGCTATCTCAAGCACGACGCGCTCCGCCAGCGCGCCTTCCCCACCTGCCAACTACGGAGCCGATTTCGAGAGTCGAACTCGAGACCTACGGTTTACGAAACCGTTGCTCTACCACTGAGCTAAATCGGCCAACTGTGAAGGAGCGGGATAGAAAACGCAGCGCACTCTGTCAAGGAGAAGCGTGCCACGCGGGCCCCTGGACGCCCGCGCTTCGACGCGCCTGGCCGAAGGTCGCTTGACATTGTGCGCTTTTGTGGCACTTCATGACGATAGGCACTGCGCGCCTTTATCGTGACAGCTCTTCCACCGCTGGAGTCCGCATGTTCGATCTGAAAATCGTCGGAGGCACACTGGTCGACGGCACTGGCGGCATGCCCGTTCGTGGCGATCTGGCCGTCACGGGGGGTCGCATCGTGGCCCTCGGAGCCGCCGCCGCCGGCGAGGCGCGCCGGGTGATCGACGCCGAAGGGGCCATCGTCACCCCCGGCTTCGTCGACCTGCACACCCACTACGATGGGCAGGTATCGTGGGATCCCTACCTCGACGCCTCGTCGCTCCATGGCGTCACCACCTGCGTCATGGGCAACTGCGGAACCGGCTTCGCGCCCGTGCACGACGGCGACCACGGCCGGCTCATCGAGCTCATGGAAGGCATCGAAGACATCCCCGGCGCGGCGCTGGCCGAGGGGATTCGCTGGGGCTGGCGCTCCTTTGCAGAATACATGGATGTCATCGACCGCGCGGACCACGCGGTCGACCTGGTGATGCAAGTGCCCCACGACGCGCTGCGGGTGTTCGCCATGGGCGCCCGGGCGGTGGCCGAAGAGGCGGCCACCGAAGACGACATCGCGCGCATGCGCGCCCTGCTGGCCGAGGCGCTCCGGGCCGGCGCCGCAGGCTTCAGCACCGGGCGCTCCGACAACCACCGATCGTCGCGCGGCGAGGCGACGCCCGCCTCCGAGGCCAAGCAGGCCGAGCTCTGCGGCATCGCCGGCGCCTTCGCGGGCGTGGACCACGGCGTGGTGCAGGTGGTCTCGGACTTCGACCTCGCAGCCGGCGAAGCGCGCTTCGAGCCGGAGTTCGACATCGTGCTGGCGCTGGCGCGGGCCGCAAAAAAGCCGCTCTCCATCTCGCTCATGCAGCGCGATCAGGCCGCGAGCCAGTGGCGGCGCATTCTCGATCGGGTGGAGCAGGGCCGAGCCGAGGGCCTCGACCTGCGGGTGCAGGCGGGCGCGCGCGGCATCGGGGTGCTCCTGGGCCTCGAGACCACCTTCATGCCGTTCATGGGCTTTCCCTCGTACAAGCGCATCGCGAACCTCTCCCGCGAAGAGCGCGTGCGCGCCATGCGCGATTCGGCCTTCAAAGCCCAGCTCCTCACCGAGCGCTCCGAGCCCCTGGCCGGCGACGGCAGCGCCATTCCGCCGCTGGCCGATTTGCTCCTGGCCAACATCGACAAGGTGGCGCTGCGGCTCTTTCGGTTGGGCGAGAACCCGAACTACGAGCCCGAAATGGAGAGCTCGCTCTACGCCGAAGCCTACGCCAAGCGCGAAGCGCCGCTCTCGGTCATCTACGACGCGCTGCTCGAGGACGAGGGCAAGCAGCTCCTGTACTTTCCCATCTACAACTACACCGAGTTCAGCCTCGACAACGTGCGCACCATGCTCGCGCATCCGGCGGCCCTGCCCGGCCTGAGCGACGGCGGCGCCCACGTGGGCACCGTCTGCGACGCCAGCTTCTCGACGTTCCTCTTGAGCCACTGGGTGCGCGACCGCAAGCAAGGGCGCTTTCCGCTGGAGGCGATGGTGAAGAAGATGACCCACGACACCGCGGCCTACATGGGCCTCGGCGATCGCGGCGTGCTTCGGGTTGGCAAGAAGGCCGACCTCAACGTCATCGACCTCGATGCGCTGGCGCTGGAACGCCCGCGTCTAGCCTATGATCTGCCGGCCGGCGGTCGCCGTTTGGTGCAGAGTGCACGCGGTTATCGCGCCACCGTCGTTTCCGGCAAAGTCATGGCCGAAAATGGCGCGTTCACCGGCGAGCTGCCGGGGCGCGTGGTGCGCGCCTTCGGCCCCGGCTGAAGGTCAGGCCGCGCCCGCAGCGGCCACCGAAGCGACGCGCACCGCGCCGCTGCGGGTCACGCCGATTTCTCCGCTTCGCTCCAGCGCGCGGGTCGCCGCCAGGCGGCTCAGGGTCATGATGGCGTGCTGCGGGTTGACCCCCAGGTTGGTGGGGAAGATGCTGGAGTCGACCACGTGCAGGTCCCGCACCTCGTGGGTTTGGAAGTCGGGCCCCACCACCGAGGTGCGCGGGTCCGGGCCCATGCGCGCGGCGCCGAACAGGTGCGTCGCGACCATGGAGTAGGCGCGCGGATCGAGCGACGCCTCGGCCAACTTCTTCACGTCGTCGTGCGAGCCGAGCACCGCAGGAAGGCCAAAGATGCCCGGCCACACCTCGCGCGCTCCGGCATCGAACATCATGGTGGCGATGGCCGCGAAGGCCGTGCGAAGGCGCATCATGTCGCCGGCGGTGGGCGAGAACGTGACGCGGTCAGCGCCGCCCCAAGTGCGGCCCACGCGGCCCTTGCCCTCGGAGCGAAATTGCACCACCCATACGCCCACGTTGCCGAGCTGCGCCAGGCGCTTCGAGAGCTCGGCGCCCACCCCCGGCACCCGCGCGGTGGCCAGCTCCGGCGGCATCGAAATGGTCTCGAGCTTGAAGCGATGCGAGGTGCGGAAGTGAATGCTCTCTGCGCCCTGGGTGGCGCCGAAGCCCATATCGACGGGCTTGTCGAAGAGCGCGCCGAAGCCTTGACCCGGGTGCGCCTGAAAGTTCTCGCCCAGCGCTCGGGCCCGGAGGCCGCTCCTTCGCAAAAGATTGGGCGTCTGCACGGTGCTGGCGGCCACGAATACGCCGCGGCGCGCGCGCAGCGTGATGCGCGCTCCCGACTTCGACCGCGCCTCCACGCCCACCGCGCGGCCACCGGCCACCACCACGCGCGTCACCCGGGCGTCGGTGACGATGCGGCCACCGAGGGCCAGCGTCCACGGCACGTAGGTGACGTTCATCCCTTGTTTGGCGCCGTTGGGGCACCCCTGGATGCAGCGGCTCGAGCCCTGGCATTCGCGCTCGTAGCGCCGCATGGCTTGCGGCTCGAAGCCGCGTTTGGTGCCGGTCTCGATGAAGAGGCGGTTGTTCTCGCCGAGCACCGTTTCGTCTACCGGATGTACGCCGAGGTCTCGCTCGAGCGCCTCGTAGTGCGGCTCGAGATCCTTCATGGTGATGGCGTCGCCCAGCCCGAAGTCGCGGCGCCACTCGTCGACGACATCTTCCGGCATGCGCCAGGCGATGGCCGAGTTCACGACCGTGCTCCCGCCCACCACCCGCCCCTGCAACATGGGCATGTAGGCGCGCCCGCGCAGCACCTGGAGGCCGTTGTCGCGCAGCAAGTTGCGGAACGACGAGTCGATGTCCTCGGTGAACTCGCGGGTGCGAACCCACGGCCCCTCCTCGCACAGGATCACCGAGTGGCCCGCAGTGGCCAGCGTATGCGCGGCCACCGCGCCGGCAGCGCCCGAGCCGACCACCACATAGTCGGCCTCGTCCTCGAAGGGCGAGGCCAGCTGCGCCCCGTCGACCACCGAGCCCTCCGGTAGGTTTTCGTCCGGAAACGGACCGCGCTCAGACCGCGAGCTCACGGCGACCTCCGAGCTGCACGAGGCGCGCGCCTCCGGAGCGAGGGGAGAGGTGGCTGGTCCGCGTCATCGCGGCGCGCACCCGGCTATTGCCGGCGTAGAGCAGGGCGGCGGTGGCCTTGAGCGCCACGCACAGCTGCCGAACGGCGTAGATGGGCGACTTGAAGAGCGCGTCGAGCACCCGCTCCTGCTCCAGCCGCGGCAGCGACGGAAAGAGGCGCGCGCGCCGCAGCACGAGCAACGGCGCGAACACGATGATCCACAGCGTGAGCCGCAGACCCAGCGCGGGCTCCGTGGGAAAGCTGGTGAAGGTGCGGTCGAGAAACCCGCGCACGTCCATGTCGGCGATGCCCAGCGGCAGCGACGCGCCCCGCGGGAACATCGCGTCGAGCACCGACGCCGCCCACCCATGCTCCACCCCGGTCAAACACTTCCAGCTCATGACTTCGCCCTCCTCTTTTTGCCATCGACCGGCTTTTTGGCGGTCTTCTTGCCCTTGTTTTGAAAGCTCACGCCGTGACGGATGCACCACTGCTCGTCGACGCCTTCGAGCGCATGTCGAATCGCATCGCGGGCGCCGGCGGGGTCGCCCTGCTCGATGATCGCGGTGACGATCTCGTAGAACTCCAGCGACGCCTCGCGTCGGTCGTAGAGCTTGGCCACCAGGTCCGGCACTTCCTCCGGAAATTTCGCGAACGTGTTGAGAATCAGCTCCAGCCCCACGTTGCCGGCAGCGCGAATGACCGCCCGCTGGAACGCCACTTCGCCGCGGGAGAAGGCCAGCGCGTCGGAGGTGCGGGCGATCTGTTCGCGGGCGAGCGATCGCAGTTCGAGCAGATCGTCTTCGGTACGGCGCGCCGAGGCCAGCGCAATGGCCTCGGCCACCAGCACCCGGCGCACCTCGAGCAGCGACTGCATGAGCTCCTGCCAGGCGGGGTCGGCGGGCTCCAGCGACGCGAGCATCGAGGGCAGCACGTCGAGGCCGGCCCGCTCGCGCCAGTTGCACACCAGGGTGCCGGCGCCGTGGCGCGTGGCGATGAACCCGAGCGCTTCCAGGCGCGCCAGCGCCGCGCGCAAGGTGAGCCGATTGACCCCCAGCGCCACCGCCAACTCGCGCTCCGAAGGGAGCTTCGAGCCGGCCGCGAGGCGGCCCTTGAGGATCTCGTTTTGGAGTTGGTCGGCCACCGCGTCGACGACGCTGGAGCGAGAGACGGGGGCGAGAATGGCGGAAGAAGTATTGGATTTCGGCGGCATCTGAATGGTTCAACCAGTAAACCATAAATGGTCCGAGTGCGCAACCCCATTCGCATGCCGGCGCAGCCGCGTCACCCGCTTCGCGTCGCCACCGGTCGGTGCCCTCCACGTCCCCGAAGGGAAAAGTCGTGTGGTATTCGTCGAATGTGCGCGCCCGCTTCGATCTCGTATCTCGCCTTGTCGCAGCGGGCCCTACCGCCGCCCCCACGCCGCGCGCCTGGCTGCTCGCGCTGGTGTTGGCGTGCGGGTGCTCGCCCAGCCGCGGCGACGCGTACCGCCTTTCGATGGCCCAGGCCACCCGGGCCCAGAGCGCGGGCCGCTTCGACGAGGCCGCCGCCGACTACGAGCGGGCGAGCGAGGTGGCGAAGGTCGAGCGCGACAAGAGCTACACCCTGTATCTCTCGGCCATGATGCGCGCGCAGGCGGGCGATCGCACGGGTGCCTTGAAGCGCCTTGACGCCATCGCGGCGCGCGAGCCGCCCACCGACGACTCGGCGGCGGCCATGTACCGGGCCGCCCTCCTGCGCATCGAAGGCGGCGAGGCGGAGCGCGGATGGGCCGATCTCGAGAGGCTCCTCGCGGCCTTCCCTTCGCATGGGGTCACGCGCAACGCGCTGGGCCGGCTGCTGCGGCACCACCAGGACGCCGAGGGCCCCGAGAAGACCGCCACGTGGCTAGCCAAGAAGGGCGCCGAGCTCGACGCCACGGAGCTCGGGCAGATCGTGCAGTACCAGCGCGCGCGGCTGCTCGAAGACGCGAAGGACTTCGGCGGCGCCGAGCGCGCCTTCCTCGCGCTGGCCGATCGCTACCCCTACCCGCACGGCGTGCACTTCGACGACGCCCTCTTCCGCGCCAGCGAGGCCGCCGAGAAGCTGGGGCGCCCGGCGGTGGCGGTCGAGTACCTGGAGCGGCTGCTCAAGGAGCGCGAGACGTCGCACCTCATGGGAACCTACGAGCGGCCGCGCTACATCCCCGCGCAGAAGCGTATCGCGGCGCTGTACGAGACCGCGCTCCACGATCGCCCGCGCGCCCGCGCGGCCTGGCACCGGCTGTACGCCGAGTTCAAGACCGCCGTCGACCGCGACGACGCGCTGTGGCACGAGGCGCAGCTGTGGCGCGACGACGGCGACGCCGACACGTCGTGCGCCCGCCTGTCGACGCTGGCTTCCGAGCTCCCCGATTCCCGCTACGTCCCCTGCGCCACCAAGTTGTGCCCAGGCATCGCGCGCCCGCCCAAGAGCAAGGCCCCCGCCGAGTGCCACGACTACATTCTGCGCGCCAAGGCACCCGACCCCGACGCCGACGAGCCGCCCGCGCCCTGAATCGGCGCGAACCGGCGACGCCGCCTCGCCCGAACCGAGGTCCGGCCGAGTGGGCGCCACCGAGCGTGCGCGAAGCGAGCCCCAGCACCCTCCTCAGGGCTGCGGCGGAGCCGCGGCGGCGGAGAGCGCCGCGCGGCAATGCCTTGGCCTTCGACCATTCCGGCGGTCTCGCCGCTTCGGTTCCGCTGCCGCCGTGCGACGGCAACGTACATGCGACCGCGAATCTCTCTCCGCCGTGTTAGGGCGCTTCTTCTTCTTCCTCTTCTAGCTCTTCCTCGTCTTCGTCGAACTCTTCGTCGTCTTCTTCGTCGACGTCGGCGTCCGCGTCTTCTTCCTCGTCGTCGTCCGGCGTCGGCGCCTTCTTTTCGAACTTGATGTCGACGCCCACGTCGCCGAGCTGTGCGTCGATGAGCTCGAAGAGCTCGTCGACGTCGTCGCCCGACCACTCGTCGAGCATGTCGGTGAGGAACTCGAAGAAGTCGCCACTGTCGAGGCGACGTTCGATCTCTTCGACCTGTTCCTCGGTGAACGCCTCGAGGATGTCCTCGCGCAAAGTCTCAGTGTCACCCTCTTCGATGGCGTCTTGAGCCGAGAGACGAATTTGTTTTACCGCGCGTTTGTCGAGAACGATTTCCATCCGGGACTCCGAAGCAAGTCACCCGTGTCGCCCAGTCGCGAACCACGGGTCCTACGTCGAACGCACGAATACGCAAACCTATGGTGGTGTCAACAAGTCGCAGACGTTAAGCGCACGGAACGCGCGATGGTCACATTGCCCTTGACGTTCCGACTCGGTTTGGGGGTCCGCGTGCGGAGCATCGCGACGCCCCGGCTCTGCCGATGCGCGCTGCACCTTCGCGCGATTTGGCGCGCACGTCGGCGACCGAACTTGGGTAGAGTGTGGGCGTGCAATCGCGAGTTCTCCGCTGGGCGAGAGGATGGGCGGGCGTCTCGGCGCTCCTGCTCGCCACCACCCACGCGCGCGCCGAGGGCACGAAGGACGAGAGCTGGTGGCGCCGATGGTCGTCGCCTTCGCAGGTGCAGTACGGCGTCGCCTTCGACGGCGAGTTCGTGGTGGCTCCGGGCGGCATCTGCGACCCGTCGGCGCCTTGCATCCTCGGTTCCGGCGGTGGCGTGTCGGTGCGGTTCGGCGTGCTCTACGGACGCGCCACCTACCTCGGCCTCACCTATTCGCTCACCAAGCAAGACCCGGCGCGGCTCTATCGCTTCGCCACGCTTCAGCAAGGTCGCCTGGAGTTTCGCAAGTACCTAGACTCCGAGCGCGACGTCCGGCTCTTCGGCGGCGTGGGCCTCGGCGTCGCGGGCTACGGCGACCAGTGGGGCGTCGACACCTTCGGCCCGGTGGGCTCCATCGGCGGCGGCCTGGAGATCGAGCTGTCGGCGCGGACCGTGGTGGTCACCTCCCTCGCCTATCGCCTCATCCGCTTCTCGAGCTTTCGCGATTCCGGCAACCTGGACCGGCCCGCCGGTTACACCCACATCCTGGGCCTCGAGCTGGCGCTCGAGGCCCGGAGCCCCATCGAATAGCCGACGTCCAGAAGAAAGTATGAAAAGGACCCACATTGTCTCCGCATTTCTGGTCGAAACGGCACGCAGCCGAAATTCCTCGCCTTTGGTCAGTCGCCTGAGGCGGGAATGCGATTGGAACCTTGACGGCGATGGGCCCAGTGATGTCCCATCGGAGACGCCGTGACCTGCACCTCCTGCGGCCAAGCCAATCCGAACCACCTGGTCTTTTGCCAGACCTGCGGGCAGCGTCTTGCCCCGCGTATCGCTCCGCCCACGCCGCCGGTCGGTCTGCCGATGCCGAGCTACAACGCCTCGCCGCACGACGCCCCGCCTCCGCCCGCCCCCGCGTGGCCCGCGCCGCCGGCGAACCTCGAGGCGGTGCCCAGCCCCAAGCCGGCCTGCCCTGCTTGCGGCTCGCCCAACCAGCCCGGCATGCGCTTCTGCCTCACGTGCGGCCAGCGGCTCTCGGCCTCGGTGGCCCCGCCCCCGCCCGCGGCTCCGGCGCCCTCCCCGAATGGGTCGCCCTACGGCCCGCCCCCGCCGCAAGCGAGCCCGCCGCAGGCTCCATTCCAAAGCGCCGCCTATGGGCCGCCGCCGGCGGTGGCGTCGGCCAACCCGCATGCCCAGGCGGTCACGGCCGTCATGCCCGAGGTGCCGCCGATGCGGCCGCGCGCGCCGTCGGTGCCGCCGCCGGCGCAGCCGAAGCGGCCGTCTATCCCTGCGCCGGCCGAAGCCCCGACCGCCCACAGAACGTCGCCGCCTCCTGCGCCGCCGCGGCCGGCGAGCGTTGCCGGAGGCGCACCCGCGAATCGATTCCATACGGTGCTGGGCAACCCGGAGCCGCCGCCGCCCGCGTTCGATGCGATGGCTGCCGCGCCGCCCGCGCCGCTCGCGCCGCCCGCGCCGCTCGCACCTGCGGCCCCCACGCCGCCCACGCCGTTCGCAGCGTCGTCGCCCACGGCGCCCACGCCCTTCGCCTCTGGAAACAACGCCGGTATGGCCGGCCTCGGTGGAGCGGGCGGCACGGGCCGCATGCCGCCCATGGCCGATGCCCCCACGTTCCCTATCGCTGAGCCCGAGCTTCTCCGAGAGCCGCCCACCGCGCGCGTCTGCGGCCGGTGCCACGGCACCTCCGACACGCAGGCGCAGTTTTGCCGCTTCTGCGGGGCGTCCATGAGCGAGGCCTTCGCGCCCTCGGCCGACGTGCCCACCGCCGAGGTGCTCACGCCCGCCGCCGCCGCGGCGCCCACGCCCATCGCCCCTGCAGTCGCGGCCATCGCGCCGGTGTTCGTCGGCCAGCCGGCAGCGCCAGCTCTCGATGCGGCGCGCCCCAAGCAGGCCTTCGGGCGCCTCATCGTGGTGGCAAAAGACGGCGGCGAAGGTCCCAACTACCCGCTCCACGAGCGCGTCGACATCGGCCGTACCGAGGGCGAGGTGCGGTTCCCCGACGATCGCTACCTCTCGGCCCGCCACGTGCGCCTCACGGTCCGCGAGGGCCGCGTGTACCTTCGCGACCTGCAGACCCCCAACGGCGTGTACCTTCGGCTGCGCGAGGCTCCGGTCGCGCTGGCCCACCAAGGGGTCTTCCTCATCGGTCAGCAAGTCTTGCGCCTGGAGGTCCTCCAGCCCGACGGATTCGGCCCGGTGACCGAGGGCGATACCCTTCTTTTTGGAACGCCGACCAGTCCGAGGTACGCTCGCCTTTGCCAGCGCACCGTCGAAGGCGTTACGTTGGACGTATTTCACATTCGCAAGGCGGAGACGGTTTTGGGAAGGGAGTCCGGCGACATCGTGTTTGCAGATGATCCGTTCCTTTCTCGCCGGCACGCGACGTTGCACTACGACGTGGAGAAAAAGACCGTGCAACTTCGCGATCTAGGCTCCTCCAACGGCACGTTTTATCGTGCCTCTGGAGATGAAATCGAGGTCGCCAGCGGCGACCAGTTCCGCATCGGCCAGCAGCTCTTTCGCATCGAGCTCGGTGAAGGGGCGCGCAAGGGGTGATGGACAAGATCGTCTCCCCCTCCTCGGATTCGCAGGTATCGGCCGCCACGCCGACCCTCGAGCCCATTCGCCTTCGCCTCTTCGCTCGCACCGACGTCGGTCAGGTTCGTGAGCACAACGAGGACAACTTCCTGGTCGCCGACCTGAGCCGCCGCTCCCGTGGCCTCCTCGACGCGAACCGCGCCACCGCCCTTGGCCATCAAGGCTCGCTCTTCGCCGTCTGCGACGGCATGGGCGGCGCCGCGGCCGGCGAGATCGCCAGCCAGCTCGCGGTCGACATCATCTACGAGAAGATGGTGGAGGGTCTCGAAGAGACCACCGTGCTGCCGCGCGACGACATCGCGCGCAGGCTGGTGCGTGCCGTGGAGCTCGCCGGCCTCCGCATCTTCCACGAAGCCAAGGCCGACCGTTCGCGGCGCGGCATGGGCACCACCGTCACCGCCGCAGCCCTCGTCGACAATCACCTCTTCCTCGCGCAGGTGGGCGACTCCCGCGGCTACATCCTCCGCAAGGGCGAGCTGGTTCAGGTCACCCGCGACCAGTCCCTGGTGAACCAGCTCATCGAAGCCGGCCAGCTCACCGAGGAAGAGGCCGAAACCTTCGAGCACAACAACATCATCCTACAGGCGCTCGGCACCTCCGACACCGTGCAGGTCGACCTCACCTACGTCGAGCTCCAGCAGGGCGATCTGCTCATGCTCTGCTCCGACGGCCTCTCCGGCATGTTGCGGCCCGAGGAGATTCGCGAGCTGCTTCAGAGCGAAAAGGATCCGCTGGAGCTCTGCAAGGGGCTCACCGATCGCGCGAACCAGGCAGGCGGTCACGACAACATCACGGTGATCGTGGTGCACTTCGACGGCGACGCGCTGGCCACCGAGTCTGCCGAGCCGCTGCGTTACCGCAAGTACAACCTGCCGGAGCAGGGCAGCTCCGAGGCCACGGTGCCGCTCCCGATGCCCGGCATCATGCCGCCGCCCGACTCGTCGGCCGCCTTCGAGCAGCAGCCGCACTACAACAATAGCCCCACCAACCCGCCCACCGAAGACCGCATCGAGATTCCGGGCACCAATGTGCCGGGCTGGCTCGTCGCGCTGCTGGTGCTGGGCGTGGTGGCCGTCCTCTTGGGCGCCGCGTTCGTGCTTCTCCGGCCCTGACCGTCGCCGACTTCGACCTACTTCGACTGCGCGAGCACGTAGGTGGCCACCGGCTCCTTGGGGTCGAGATCCTGCGCGGCGTGGGCGGCTCCGCGGGCGCCTTCGCGATCGCCGCGGGCGAGGCGGGCCACGGCGATGTGGGCCCAGGCCGATGCGGCGACGGTCTTCTCCGTGGCCAGCGTCAGCGGCGTGAGCTCGGCCTCGGCGGCCGCGAAAGCGCCGGCACGCAGCGAGCGCTTGGCGCGCATGAAGCGCGTCTCGTCGGCGCTCGGAAACTTCTTTTCGGCGTCGGCCACCACCGCGTCGGCCTCGGTTTCACGGTTGAGCTTGAGCAGGCTCTCCGAGAGGCCCACGAAACCGCTCACTTCTTGCGGCGCCACCTGGGTGAGCCGCAAGAACTCCATGCGGGCGTCGTCGAAGGCGCCGCGCGCGAAGAGGCGCCGCGCGAGGTTCACGCGGGCCGGCACGAAGCCCGGGTCCACCGCCAGCGCGGCCCGGTAGTTGCGCTCTGCATCGGTGCCGAGACCGCGGCGGTCGGAGATGAGCCCGAGCCCATGGTGCGGCGTCGGCAGATCGGCGTTCAGGTCCCGAGCCTTGCGAAAGTGCGCCTGCGCCTGGTCGAGGTTGCCCCGGCGCAGCTCCACCAGGCCGAGGTTGACCCAGGCCTCGGTGAAACGCGGATTGTACTCGATGGCCAGCGAGAGCCGCGCCTCGGCGGTGGACGAGTCGCCATTCGCCGCCGCCTCGGCGCCGGAGCGGTTCAGCGCGAGCGCCTGCGGCGGCAGGGGCGCGGCAGCAGCGCAAGCGAACGTTCCGAAACCCAGGCAGGCGGCGAGGACGACGTGAGCAAGGCGCATGGCACCCTTTCGGCCGCAAGTCGCTCCCTGTTGCGCAGAATCGCCGGCGGGGGCACACTTTCTTCGCTATGGTCCCCCCCGTGAAGTCGACGTGCCGCGTAGCGACCCTGGCAGACCTTCGAGAAGACGAGGGAAACCAGTGCGATGCGTGCGGCGTCTCGGTGGCTGCCGAGGACGACGCCGGCGGCAAAGGCGTCTACCTCTGGTCGCGCGGCGACGCCCGACGCTACGAAGAAGTGCCCCTCTGCAGCGCCTGTGGCACCGCCATCGGCGTCACCGCGCTAACCCGCTGGGAAATCGAAGAAGAAGAAGGCTAGAGCGGAACGATTCTAGGCGGCGGGTGTTTTTCGTGAGCTCCGTGGCTCTTCCGGTCCGGACGACTGCACGGCGGCCGAGAGCGCCAAGCAGGAGACTGAGGGTTTTTGGCCGAGACCGAGGGAGGCGCGTTCGCTGGGGGCAGCGCCGGTCGCTCACTCTCTCTTCTCGTGAGGACGGGAGGCGCCGGCATCCCGAAGGTATCGGCCAAAAACACCAGTCTCCTAAGTGACTGGCGTTCTTCGTGAGCTGCGTCGCTCTTCCGGTCCGGACGACTGCACGGCGGCCGAGAGCGCCAAGCAGGAGACTGAGGGTTTTTGGCCGAGACCGAGGGAGGCGCGTTCGCTGGGGGCAGCGCCGGTCGCTCACTCTCTCTTCTCGTGAGGA
>JBBQWQ010000064.1:0-42232 GCA_038210445.1 Polyangiales bacterium | reverse complement strand
ACGTTGGTTCGCTCGGGAAGACGTTGGTTCGCTCGGGAAGACGTTGGTTCGCTCGGGAAGACGTTGGTTCGCTCGGGAAGACGTTGGTTCGCTCGGGGTGACATTGGTTCGCTTGGGATGACGTAGGCGGAGACCTCCACGACCGCGAGGCAGCCCCGTAGTTCAGGGCTTGGTCTCGACTTCGTCCGGTGGGCTCGGGTCGGGCATCGGGGGCGGAGGATTCGACGGCGGGGCCACGCCGAGCACGGTCTTGTTCTTGTCGTCGGGCTTGCGCGTCGACGAGGGCATGGGCGGTCGCTCCGACTTGGGCGACTCGCTCTTCTCGCCGTGTACCGGGCTCACTGTGGTGCGCGCGCGCGGCACGTCGCGGCGGGTGATGGCGGTGCGTGGTGGCGGCTCCTTCTTGGCGTCCACCTCGATGATGTCGGCACTCTCGATCGACGGGCGCACCGGTGGCGGCGGGGGCGTGGACCCACGCACCGTGATGGCCGCCGCCTCGGGCACGGTAGGCGCGGGCACGGTGACGGCTGCCATCTCGGCCCGCGCGGCGTCGACGCTCATCATCGGAACGCCCACCAGCGTCGCCGGCCTGGGCAGGGGCTTGGGCTCGTTTTCGGGGGTGATGTAGCCCGGGAAGCCGGGCATCGCCGCGCCGGCGGGGTAGGCCGGCGACTGCGCCGTAGGGCCGGTGGGCGGGGCCGCGACGGTGGCGGGCACCTGCGGTAGGGTGACTGCATTCTGCACGGGCTGTGGCGGCGGCGGGGCCATGGGCGCGTGCTGCACCACCGCGTAGGGCGCGGTGACCATCACCGGCGGCGCCAGCGAGTTGAAGTTCCCGAGCTCCGGCGGCAGCCCCGGCTCCACCTGCGCGTCGTCGCGCTCGCCCAGGTTGGTGGTCTCCGCCACCACGTACAGCGGCCGTTGCTTCAGCTGCTCGTAGATGCGCCCAATGTACTCGCCCAGCATGCCCACCATCGAGAGCTGCACGCCGGAGACGATGCCCACCAGCACTACCACCGTGGCCCAGCCCGGTACCGGCGTGTCGGAGAAGATGCGCACCCCGATGGCCCATACCGCGGTGAGCACCGAGAGCGCCGCTGTGAGCAGCCCCAGGTACATCATGAGCCGCAGCGGCAGCGCGCTGAACGCGGCCACGCTGGAGAGCGCGCTACCGAGACGCTTGAGCGGCGGATACTTGGTTTGCCCCAAGGTGCGCGGGGCGCGGTTGTAGATTACATCTATTTGCTTGAAGCCAATCCACGAGACCATGCCGCGCACGAAGCGGTGCGACTCGCGGAGCTCGCGCAGCGCCACCACCACCCGGCGCGTCATCAGTCGGAACTCGCCGGTGTCGAGCGGCACTTCGCTGGGGTAGAGCGTGCCCACCAGCTTCGACGAGAAGCTCGAAGCAAACCGCGCGAAGGCGCTCGCGCCGTCGGGCGAACGCATCCGCCCGTGCACCACGTCGTAGCCCTGCTTCCAGAGGTTCACCATCTCCTGGATGACCTCGAACGGGTCTTGGAGGTCGGCCGACATCACCACCACCGCGTGTCCCCGCGCGTAGTCGAGACCCGCCGAGATGGCCATGGGCTGGCCGAAGTTGCGCGCGAGCGCGATGTGCCGGTACCGCGGGTCGAGCTTTGCCATCTCGCGCAAGGAGTCGCCGGTGCGATCGCTGGAGCCGTCGTCGACGAACAGCACCTCGGTGGAGAGGCCCAGGCGCCCCAGAAAGCCCTGCAGCTCCCGGTGCAGCTCCGGAAGCACGGCCTCCTCGTTGTAGATCGGGAACACGAGGCTCAACGTGGGCCGGGGCATCATGCCCCCGAGTCTATCGTGGGATTCGCTCCCGCCACGGAAAACCGCCGGCCACGAGAGGACTGCGGGCTCCAGCCTTCAGGTGCGTCTCGAAGCGCCGAGCTGAGCTGTGCGCCGGACTTCCACGAGGACGGCTGTCCTGTCAAACTAGGGGGTCGGCACTGAGCCAATTTGCCCAGGGTCATGAGGCAAGCACCTCCAAAGACGGTCAGGTTCACCTTGAAGAGATCCAGAGCACTCGTTGCCGTTGGTTTCGTTGGCCTTGCGTCGGCGGCCTTCGCGCAGGCGCTCGGTTGTGATGAGTTCGAGGCCGCGCCGCGCGATGCGGCCGTGGCCGTGGATGCTCGACCGGAAGCGGGCCCGGATGAGTGCGGGCAAGTTGGCGTACCCGCCCCGCCGAGCGCCGATTCGCCGGAGGCGGGAGCAGGCGGGAGCACTTCCTACGTGTTCGCCCTTTCGAGCCTCGACACGGTCGGCCCCAGCGGGTCGAGCTTCAGCGGGTTCAATCTCGATCGCACGTGTACGGATACGCGCGACGCAGGCAGTTGCCTCGGCCAAACCGAGGGCATTCCCTTCGACCAATCGATAAAGGACAAACAGCGCGGCGTGGACAATGCCGGCAGCGCGCTGTTCCTCCAGCTCTCGGGCGTCTACGACCAACTTTCGGCCTCCTCCATCAACGCCGAACTTCGCAAGGGCAAGTTCGGCGTCGTCGCAAAGCTCTCGAACTACCACGGAGGCGAAGACGATCGAGAAGTTCAACTGGTGATGCAGCCGGCGTTGGGCGTCGTTGCGCTAGCCGACGGAGGCGCGCAGCAGGCAGACGGTGGGGTACCGAAGTTCGACGGCACCGATACGTGGGCGCTCGATGCACGCTACTTCGCCGGGAACATCGCTCAGTTCTCGGCCGACCTCGCCTATGTGCGTGGCAGGCGCCTCGTCGCCCACTTCCGCGAGCTACTCTTCTCCCTGTCCGTCCCCGACAATAGCCGCTTCATCAACATCTTGATCTCGGACGCTTGGCTCAGTGGCGACGTCTCGGTGAACAATCGCGAGCTCTCACTCTCGAATGGCATGGTCGGCGGTCGATGGCCCACGAAAAAACTGCTGAGAGCGTTCGGAGAATTGCTGGCGTTTGGCACGCCAATCTGCAACGTCAGCGCCCTCTATTCGCAGCTGAAGACGTCTGCATGCGAGGCCCAGGACATAACAGTGAGCACCACGCCCAACGCTGCCGCTCGCTGCGACGCAATCTCGATCGGCTTTGGCTTCGCGGCCCGTCCAGCCAACCCGGACTCGTTCACTCGCCCGCCGGTTTCGAGGGCCGCCGACACTGATCTGTGTCGCGACGAGGCTTGTGCTCTGCCGTAGGTGTCTGGTGTTTTGGCCGACAAATGAAAGCGGGCTTCAGCTCGATGTGCCGAAGCCCGCTTTTCACTCGACGACCTACAGCTTGAAGCCGGAGGCCTCGCCGTCGCGGTGGAACATCTGCACGGTCTCGAGCGAGTAGTCGGCGAGATCCTTGCCGACCAGCTTGAGCTTGGCGAGGATGTCGTTGGTCACCGTGATGACGTGGCAGCCAATGCTGTCGGCGTGGAAGATGTTGAGGAGCTCGCGCGGGCTGGCCCAGATGAGCTCGGCCTTGGGCGCGTCCTTCATGATGCTCAGCGCCTCGGTCATGAGCGGCACCGGGTCGAGGCCGGTGTCGGCGACGCGACCGGCGAACACGGAGATGTAGGAGTGGGGGCCGTCCTTGAGGGCCGCCGTCACTTCTTTCACCTGCTCGAGGGTCATGAGCGCGGTGACGTTGAGCTGAATGCCGTCCTTGGCGAGCCGCTCCACCATGGCGCTCGCCTTCTCGCGCTTGGTGTTGGTGACCGGCACCTTCACGTACACGTTCTTGCCCCAGGTGGCGATGAGCCGGGCCTGGCGTTCCATCTCGGCGAAGTCGTCGGCGAACACCTCGTAGGAGATGGGCCGGCCACCGATGACCTCGAGGATCTCGCGGGAGAACTTCTCGTAGTCGGTGATGCCCGCCTTGCGCATCAGCGTGGGGTTGGTGGTGAACCCCTTGATGAGCGGGTGCTTGCCGATTTCGATGATGCCAGCTTTGTCTGCGCCGTCGGCGAAGACCTTGACCTTGAGTTTCGCGAGATCCGTCATGGGGCACTTGCATAGCACACGGCTTTCGCCGGGGCGACGGTGCCCGCGACGGTTTGCATGCGACGACGCCCGGCCTAAGAAACCGGGCGTCCTTGAAAGCTCAGTCGTTCTTGGCGCCGGCGGCGATCCAGGCCTTCACCAGGTCGATCTTGGCGTTGGCGATCTTGGCGCCGCGGAGCGGCATGGTCGCCCCGCAGGTGCCCGCCACGTGGTCGATCTTCTTCACCAGCAAGCTGCCGGCAGGGTTGCTGGCCACGACGCGGGTTTCTCCGCCGGCCGTGGCGCACGGGCTCGCGCCGCCCGTGCCCGCGGCCTTGCCCACCAGGTTGGTGTAGGCCAGCGCCTTGGAGGACATGTCGAGGCCGGTGGGGTGCCCTGCCGCATGGCAGCCGTTGCAGGTGCCCGAGAGCACCGTGGTGAAAACCTGGGTGAACGTCGGGTCGATGGCGCCGTCGGATGCGTCGCCGCTGCTGCCGGCGTCGGACGCGTCGGTGCCGCTGTCGATGCCGCCGGACGAGCTGCCGCCGGACGAGCTGGAGGACGACGAGCTGCCGCCCGACGACGAGCTCGAAGACGACGAGCTCGAGGGCCCCGGCGTGGTGTCGGAGCTGCTGCACGCGGCGGCGCTCACGGCGAGGGAGGCGAAGAGGCTAAGGAGACCGAGCTGCGTCTTGGACATGGGCACCTTCTCGCACAAGGCGGAGCTCCGTGCCACGCAACCCGCCGGCCTTATCGTGAAAGACCCGTGTAGCGTTTGGAAATTCGAAGCGATGCTCGGTGTTTACGGTAGGTGGGAGGCGCGCGCTTAGAGGGCCACCCAGGTGTCGCGATTGGCATGGATGCCCTGGACCGACCTCCTCGCAACCGTCGCGCCGGGCACCAGCAGCCCGCCGGCGTCGTCTTCGGTGAGCCCGAACGAGCCCTCGAAACCGGCGTCGCGCGCCGTCGCCTCGTTCTCCGTCTGCAGGTAGAGGGTGTGGTCGAAGCTTGCTGTAGTGTGCACCTTTCCGTCGTGCACGTGCACGGTGGGAAAGAACAGCGCGCCGGGCCTGCGGCTGCGAAAGCGAAAGGCCATGGGGTGCACCGCGAGGTCGCTGCTGGCGCTCAGCTGGAACACCGCGAAGCCGCCGTCGCGGGCATCGGGCACGTCGTTCCAGGTGGCGGTGGGCAGGCGAAAGCGAGCATCGAGCCGATGAAAGTCGTCGACCGAGGGCACGAACGACGCCTCGAAGGCGCCCACCTTGTGCACCGTCAGCACGCGCGACTGCGGCGCGAAGCCGCGGAACCCTCCCTTGCGGGGCGGCGGATGGAAGAGCTTCTCGAGATCGTCGAAGAACCGCGGCCGCGCCGACAGGTCGATGAAGGAAAGTGCTTCCTCGCCATCGCTCGGCCGGGTCGGCACCGGCAAGAGCATCGCCACCGGTGACGGCGTGCTGAGGCGCATGGCGTAGGCCAGCAGCTGCACCTGCGGACTGTCGTGGCGCGCGAAGATGCGGGTGGCCGCCACCTTGAAGGTTGGCGCGAACAGTCTACCGAGCAGACCCAGCGGCGCGAGTGGCGAGAAGCAGCACATCGGCCAATGGTATCGCCGACGCGGAGCCGAAACTATGGGTACTCTAGCGCGCGAGGACGTCGATGACGTGCTCAAGGCCGCGCACCACACGGGCGAAGCGCGGGTAGTCCAGGGTATCGGGCAAATCGCTTTTGGTGTGGTAGTTCGGATTCCGGAAGGGCGCGGTGTCGGTGACCATCACCCCCGCATAGCCCTCCTTCCAGAAGCTCCACTGGTCGCTCCACCCGACGCCGGCGATGAAAGCCGGGAGCGCCGCTCCCTCCGAAGGAAATTGCGTGTTCCCGCGGAACGCGCCGATGATCTCGTGTACCAGCCCGCGCGACGCGGTGTTGCCCACGAAGCCGATGAAGTCGCCCCGGTCGCCGTAGAAGGCGCTCATAGGAAATGGGTAGTGCTGGGTGCCAGCCTCTTCCTTGTAGAAGCCGATGGTCTCCAGGCTGAGCATGGCCACGATGGCGTCGCCCCGAGCTCTGGCAGCACGTGCATACTGCACGCTTCCCATGGTCTCGGTCCAGAAGTAGGGCGGCTCCTCGTTGGCGAAGAGTACGAAGCGAACGGTGCGCCCCGGCGTCTTGCCACGAAACACCTTGGCCAGGGCCAGTGTGGCGGCTACCCCTGAGCCGTTGTCGTCGGCGCCGGCGGCGTCTTCTGCGGAGTCGTAGTGCGCGCCCACCAGCACGATCTCGCGAGCCTTGGCCGCGCCGGGAATGTCTACCGAGAGGTTGTCGCAGGCCACTGAGCCCACGTAAAAGGTCTGCTTCGTTACCACCAAGTTCATCGACCCGAGCTCCTTCTCCAGGTAGTCGCGGGTCTTCTCCAGGGTACCTGGGCGCGCGATGTTGCGATCACCGATGGTGCCGCCCAGCATGCGCACGTGCTTTTCAAGGTCGGCTTTGTAGAGCTCCTCTTCGAAGTTCAGCGGGCCGAACGGTCCGTGGTAGCTCTCGCCCGGCATGTAGGTGAGCCAGCGGAGCGGCAGCACCACCGCGAGCGCCAGCGAGGGATAGAACACGAGTCGCCGACGGTTTCGCTTGGAAACCCGGCCCCACATGTCCTTCGCGCGCTCAGCCCAGTCCATGTGCGTTCAACCTAGAGCTCCGCTGAGAATTCCCTACCGCGCCCTGCGCCTCAGAAGAGGCCGATGGCGAAGTTGAAGGCCCAGCTTCGATCATCGTAGCTGCGGCGCCAGGGATTGAAGCCGAAATCGAAGACGATGGGAAAAACGGGGGTCTGCAGGCGCGCGCCAGTGCCGAGCGACACGCGCATCGGGAACTCTTTTCGCTGGAACGGGTAGCGAATATCGGCCCACAGATTGCCGATGTCGGCGAACACCACGGTCTCGAGCACGCTCACCACGGGAATGCGCAGCTCCACCCGCGGGTTGAAGAGCAAGTTGCCGCCGCGCACCGGTCGCGACTGCGCGGTGAAGCGCCCGGGGTCGGGCACCCGCGTGGCGCCGCGCGGGCCGAAGGTGGGCGCGGCCACGGTCTTGTTCGCATCGGCCTCGATGTTGTCGGCGTCGTCTTGGGGAATGAACGTGCTCGGATACCAAGCGCGCATCGAATCGGCGCCGCCGAGAAAGAACAGGCGATCGGTGTAGGTCTTGGATCGCTCGGTGAGCTGTACGTTTGCGCCCAAGCGCACCTGAGCCGCTATCCGGAGCCGCTTGTAGATGGGCAAGTAGCCGCTCAACGTTTGCGTGAGCTTGAGAAAGTGGCTGTCGCGACCGAGCTGCTCTTCGGTGAGCGACTTTGCCGGGTCGAGGGCGAAGGCGTCGACGTGCTCGACGCTGAAGCCCACCAGCGTGCCCTTGGTGGCGTCGAGGGTGCTGTCGCGGCGGTCCCAGGCGACCGCCAGTTTTTGTGCGAAGACCACGCTGTTGCCGTCGGGAACCAGCAGGGCGTTCAAGCGGTCGCGCAGGCCTTCGGCCACCAGCTGCCGCTGGTAGGTGTCAAAGTCGTTATTGAAGATGCGGACCGCGTTGTACTCGATACTCTGGCTCACCGTGATGCGAATCTCCCGCCGCGGCGCGTAGCTGAGGCTGGGAATGGCGGCGAACTTGCGAATGTAATAGTCGCGTTGCAGATCGTGCACGAAGACGCCGTCGAGAACGCCGCGAAAGAGCG
Organism: Polyangiales bacterium; assembly: GCA_038210445.1. GTDB lineage: Bacteria > Myxococcota_A > Polyangia > Polyangiales > Polyangiaceae > JABFRG01. Next base: position 34,555 of record JBBQWQ010000064.1, on the reverse strand, counting down.
GGCCAAGACCCGTCTCCGGAAACTGCAGCGAAGTGGTGACCCGGGTGGGGAGCCGCGCGGTGAGCGGCAGGGAGCCGAAGTTCTTGCGAACGCCTTCGTCGAGCACCAGTTCGGTGGGCAAGAACGAGATTTGCCCGTTGATGGAGAACGCGATGGCGCTTCCGAACAGGTTGCGGAACGCCAGCTCACCGCCGCCGCGGATACCTTCGCCGGTGGAGAGACCGAAGCGGAGCTCGGGGGCGAACCAGGGGCGCTCCACCACGGAGATGACCACGGTCTTCCACTTCTCGGGAACGTAGGGGTCCTCGAGGGCGATGGTGACGCTGTTGAAGGTGTTGAGGGTAGCAATGCGCTCCTGCGAGCGCCGCACCCGCGACGTGCGGTAGGGCTCGCCGGCAGTGAGCGCCAGGCGCCGCCGTATGAGCGCCTCGCTGGTGCGCGTGTTGCCGCGGATGACAATGGCCCGCACCAGGACCTTCTCGCCCTCGGATACGTCGAGCTCCACCCGGGCTCGGGTGTGGTCGGGCGACTGCGAGAGCGAGGCGCGCACCGACGCGTAGGCGAAGCCCTCTTCTTGATACGCCTCCACCAGGAGCTTGCGGGCCTCTTCGATCTTGAGGGGGCTGGCGGCGCTGCCGAATACCAGCTTGGAGGCCGCGAGCAAGTCGGTGGGCGCGAGCGAGTGCACCCCGGTGAAGGTTGCGTCGTAGAGAATGGTGCGTGGTCCGAGCTTGATGGGAATGCGCACCGAGAGGTGGCCCTCGCACTCCACGCCACGCGAAGGGTCGGGAACGCACGAGAGCGCGGTGTCGGCGTCGGGCGAGGGAAGGGGCAAGCCGCGCGCGTCGTAGGGGCAGGCGTCGGCGATGGTCTTGGGCAGCTGCATCGGGCGACAGGTGCCCGCCGGCGACTTCGGATCGCAGCGGCGTCGCACCACCTGCACCGGGCCCACCAGCGCGGCGAGATAACCGTCGGCGCGATAGAGCTCTTGAAGGTGCGCCGCCGCGCGGTCGTAGGTTTCGGCCACGTAGGTGGTGTTGGGGTTCAGCTCGCTGGGGTTTCGCCGGGTGCCCACCTGCGGCGCGTTGCCCAGCATGCCCAGGCCGCTCTGGCGCGGGGCCTTGAGGAAGTCGGCGCCCGGCAGCTCTTCTTCGAGAAAGCTGTCGACCTCGTTGCCCACCGCCTTTTCGGTCTTGGGGGCCACCTCGAGCGCGCGGCTCTCCAGCTCCTGCGGACGAAAGCAGGGGTAGATGCGCTCGGTGACGCTCACCCGCGGCCGTTCGCGAATCTTGAAGTGCAGCACGCGCTCGCGGTCGCGGTCGTGCGGGCCGTCTGCGCGCGCGCGCTCCTCGAAGGCCACCTCGACGTCGAGGTAGCCGCGCGCCCGGTAGAACGCTTTCAGTGTATCGGTGAGGTGGCCCGGCGAACGATCCGTGTCTTGCTCCACGCCGAGGGCGCTCACCAACACGGCGCTCTCGAAGCGATCGTTGCCTTCGAAGCTGAACTGGGTGCGAATGCCCAGTTCGATCTTGACCCGCAGCGTGACCACCTCGCGCTCGGTAGCCACAGCGTGCAAGATGCTCGCTGCGTGCCAGCCAGCACCGCGCAGTCGGTTCTGGAGCTCGAGATCGGCGGCGTCGAGGCGCGTCTCGTCGGCGACCTCGCCGGTGGTCAGGCCGTAGGTTTCGAAGATGGGCGCCGCGCGCTCGGGCGCGCCGTGACCGACGTCGAACACCCGGCGAGCGATGCGTTGCGCTTCGCCCGGCACCACGTCGATGCGCAAGATCACGCGAGTCGGGTCGCTGCCGGGCCGGGTATCGATGACCACCTTGGCTTGCGGGTAGCCGTGGCGCGCGAAGAGGATGCGAATCTTGCTCTGGTAGCCGGCGAACGCCACCGAGGTGATCTCCTGATCGCGGGTCAGCTCGGCCTCGCGCAGCACGTCGTCGCGCACGATGGCCGCGCCGTGAAAATCGGTGGTGATGTCTTGAACCACCTTGCGGGGAATCACGCGCACCGTGACCACCACGCCGCCGGCCTCGGCCCTGGCGAACACCCGGCCGTCGGCGAAGCGCCCGGTCTCCAGCGCCGAGGCCAGCAGCCGCCTCGCGACCGACGATGTGAACCGCTCGCCGGCGGTCGCGGCCAGCTTCGGCAGCACCACGTCGCGCCACACCGCATCGTCGGCGGCCACCTCGACGCGGAGGATGGCCTGACCCTCGAGCGGCGAGGGGGAGTCGTCGGTCTCGCGCGGCTTGGGCCCGGCGTCGCCCTTGGCCAGGGCGTCGCTGCTCCCCGCGTCGACCGGGGTGCGGGTGCGGCTCGCGCCATCGGCTGCATCGGCGTCGCGTCCTGCGTCCAGGATCGCCAGGGCCAGACCGCGCGCACCGGCATCGGTCGGGCCCGGTGCGCCGGAGTCGGCGGCCATCGGCCTCTCCTGGGCGAGCGCGCGATTTCCCCACAAAACGAGGAGCAGCGTGACGCAGAGGAGCCACCGGAAGAAGGCAGGCACGCGCTCCTACTTACCACCAGTGCGGGTGCAGCGGGTGCAGATGACCGGCTTCGTGCCGCTCACGGGTGACCGGGTGGTCCGCTACTCGAACTCAAGGCGCCACCGGAAGTCCATACCCAGGTTGCCGAAGCCCGCCGCGCCGATGGTGTTTGCGTTGTCGTACGACCCTTGAAGGCTGGTGGCGCGGCTCAAGCGCCACTCCACGCTGGTGCGAATTTGCCGGTCTTCGGAGATGCCCGAGGTGATGTTGGCCTGCACGTTGGGCGTGAGGCGCTTGCCGATGGTGAAGTTGGGCTCGCTGCGACCGGTGCGCGGCGAGTAGGCGCTTCCGAAGCGGAAGTCGTCCACCGGAATGTACTTCTTGACCGCGCGATCGGCGCCGGTGGCGGTGCCCGCCGCCTCGTAGGCGAACACCGAGAGGGCGTTGGTGCCCAGCTGGTCGGCCTCGGCCTTGGTGAGCCCCACCGTGAGCAAGAGCGAGATGTCTTCCTGCGAGAGCGTTGGCTCCGAGCTCATGTCGAGCTTGAGATTGTCGGAGGGACCGTAGGCGTGGAGGGCGATGCGCCAGGAGCCGCTGGCGCGCGCCGCGCCGGCGCCCGATGCCGCGGCGGCGGAGGTATAGCGTTTGTACTCGGTGACGGCGATGGCATCGACGTGGGCCGCGATGCGCGTGGCATCGTCGAATTTGATCGAAACCTGGTTCAGCTCGAACTCGTTGGCCAGGAAGCTGAGCCGGCCGCCGGGGAGCGCGCGCAGCTCGCCGCGCAGCCCCATGCGTTGGTTGGTGCCGCTCACAACCAGGCCGCCGGGGCCGAAGCCCAGCTGAAAATCGGCCAAGTTGTTTTTCACGCGCACCGGCGCCTTGGCGTTCACGGTGATGTCGAACGCGATGGCGTCGAGCGACGGATCGTAGCTCTCCACCGAGGTGCGCGTGGCGGTGCCGTTCAATCCCTGGGTGAAGTCGAGGTTGACCGGACGCGAGTAGTCCATCGAGGTGAGGAGCACGCTGCCGGTGACCCGCGGCAACCGCTTGGTGCCGCCCTTGCCGAGCAGGTTGCCGCTCAGGCCCAGATCGCAGTCGAGCACGGCGCGCATGCCGTCGGCCGGGCTGAGGTGCAGCTCGCGGCCCACGATGGTGGCCTCGGCCTGCCCCATCGACGCGCCCTTGATGGGCATGCGACCCATGAGCACCACGTCGCCGCCGGCGAACTTGGCGGTGGCCCAGGTGAGCCGCACCTCGCTTTCAGAAGCCGAGAGATCGAGGTTCAGATCCGACACGCTGGGAATGCCCGGCACCACGAACTCGCCGCCGCGCAGGTGCATGGCGCCGTCGATATCGGGCTGGGTGGGCGCGCCGGTGATGCGCAGCGAGCCGGTGAGCTTACCCGCCGATCGCGTCAGCCGCGGAATGAGCGAGGGCAGCATCGAGAGATCGATGGGGGCGATGTCGGCGGACAGATCGAGCTGCGCACCTTTGGTGAGGTTGCGCACCGAGCCGTTCACCGCAAACGAGCCAGAGAAGCCGCCGCCGGCCTCCAGCCGAAACGTGAGCGGAGGGAGCGACACCGTGTCGTTCTTGAGCTCGATGACCGATTTGCTGGGAACCAGCTCCACCTTTTGGCCCGACGCGGTGATGGTGATGGCGGTAGGCGCGAACGTTGCGCGGGCGCGGGTGGGGTGGGCGGTGGCGAACTCGCCGAGCACCAGATCGCCGCTCACGGTGCCGCCCACCAGCTCCTTTGCTTCCTCGTCCCACTCCACGTCGTCGGGTGGCGAGATGACGCGCGAGATGGCGCCCACGTCGACCTTGCGGAGTCCGATGCGGCCCTTGAAGATCGGATTGGCCTCGCGGGTGATGGACGCAGCGTCGAGGAGGATCTGCCCGCCCAGCAGCGACCCGTCGACCACAAACTCACCCTGCGGCTTCCCCAGATCGCGGAAGTAGGCCTCGCGGTTGAAGGGCGCGGCGATGGCGCCGCCACAGCGCGTCTTGCCGATGGGCGCCGAAGGCTCGCTGGTCTGCGTCATCTTGAAGTGCAGCTGCGACGAACCATAGGGCACGCCGTTGACCCGCACCGGCGTGACGTCGGCGTTGCCGAGCACCGTGAACGAGGTAACCGTGCCGCCCACCGTGGCGATGCCCGACACCGAGCCGGCGAGGAGCTCCTGCGCCACGCCCAGGGTGTCGATGCGGCTCAGCGCGAGACCGTCGAACACTGCGTTGCCGCGCAGTGTGCCGCCGCGCACGATGGACGCCGAGCCGAGCACCGAGCCGGAGGTGGGGCGCCCGGGCTTGTGCACCTTGTGCAGGGCGAAGGAGCGCACCTGCACGTCGGCGCCCTCGATGCCCGCCCGTTGGTCGACCCAGTTGTAGTCGAAGTCGAGGTGCCCATCGTCGAAGCGCTCGCCGAAGAGCTTCACGTCGCGCGCGTGGGCTTTGGCGCTCACCTGCACCAGCCCGCCGCCGCACACGTCTTCCGGTCCGCCCAGCGTCACCCGCAAGCCGACTTGCGTCTCCAGGTGCGCGTCGAGCTCGAGGAAGCGCGGGTCTTCGTCCATCTTCCACAGCGCGAAGAAGTCGCGGAGCCCGAAGTCGGAGCTGGTGACGTCGGCCTCCAGGGCCATGGCCGCGCCGCCGCCGAAGTCGATGCGTGCAGACGGCATCTCGTAAGCGCTCTTGTTCTTGATGGCCTTGACGCCGGTGAGCTCGAGGAAGCGCCCCTTGAGCACCTTGGCGTGGGCGGCGGTGATGTTGCCGAAGGGAATGTCGGCGAGCGAGAAGTTCTGCACCTTGGCGTCGCCCTCCACCACCGGATCGCCGAACGGGCCGTATACATGGGTGCTGGCGTCGGCGATGCCGGAGAGCTTCAGGCTGCCCACCGGCGAGATGTCGGCCAGGTCGACGCGGGCGGCAGGCACGTCGACCGCGATCTTGTCGTGAAAGCCGATGAGCACGTGCAGGCCGTCGATGACGCTGTGGGGCGTGGTGACGTGGGTGCGGTCGAAGATGAGCCCCTCCGGGCGCACCAGCACCTTGCCGGCGATGACGCCGGACTTGACCCCGATGATGCGCTCGCGCGCGGGGTTGTCGGCGGGCTTGTCCCATATGGCGAAGTTGGAAGTGGAGGCGGTGAGGTCGCCGTCCAGCTTCAGTGGCTTCACGGTGCCCTTGAAGAGCGGCACCTCGACGTCGAGGATGTCCCAGCCTACGTGCGGATGCTCGTGCACCGCCATGCCGCGGAGAATCTCCTCCAGGCTGGCGTTCTTGGCGCTGAGCGTGGCGCGTATGGGAATTCCCTCGGTGAAAGGCTCCACCGCGACGTTGGTGAGGGTCACGTCGCCGCCGAAGATCTTCACCTTGGTCTCGGCGCTGGCCACCACGTCGCGGTGGATGGAAAAATGGCTCTCCACGTCGGCGTTCAAGGCGAACTTGTCAACCTTGGCGCCCTTGACCTTGATGACCCCGTCGGCCTCTGGCAGGCGGTCTTGCGGCGAGTAGCGCACCTCGGCGTCGAGCGAGACCCAGCCGTCGGTGTCGGGAGCGCCGGGAATGCGCTGGGTGGCGGCGATGGGCGCGCGCACCGCCACGTGCCCGGAGGCGCGTGGGTACTTCTCGCCCGCCTCGGGCAAGCGCACCGTGAGGTGACCCAGCGTGAGCTCGAGCTTGCGCGGATCGGTGTCGGCCAAGCTGCAGCCGGGGAAGGTACCTACGCCAGGGTCGAGATCGAGGCCTCCGTGGGCCGAGAAGCGGCGCACCAAGATGGTTCCCGGTGGCTCGAAGCGAAAGCGACCGTCGACGCCGCACAGCTCGTCTTCGTCGGTGGCGAGGACGATGTAGCCGCCCTCCATGTCTTCGCGGGTGCGGGTGAGCGCGATGCGGTTGGCCCGGAGTGCGCCTTCCAGGGTCGAGCCCTGCCGAGGATCGTCCTCGGCGCTCACGTCGGCGTCGACGCCGTATAGCTCCAGATGGTTGTTCTCGTAGGAGAGGTCGAGCGCGGCGTTGCTCATCGAGACCACGCCAAAGGGCGCGTGGAAGGGCCCGCTCTTTTCGCCGGGCTTCGACTCCGGAAGGTCGATGCCCAGGTTCACGATGCGCTTGTCGGTCATCACCACGCGAACGCGGGGCGAGGCGAGCTCCACCTGGTCGATGACCACCTTGCCCGCCAGGAGCGCGAAGAAGCGCGGCCGCACGAAGGCCTTGGGGGCGGTGAGCGCTGGGCCCTGGTTGTCGGTGGACTCTACACGCAAATCGGTGAGCTCCACGGAGAGCGGCCACAGGTGGAGCGCCAGTTGATAGCTCGCCCGTATCCCCAGGGTGCGAGCCACCTTTGCGGTCTCGGTCGACGCGCGCTCACGCACCCACGGCATGCGCACCAGCAGCGTGGCAAGCAGCGGCAGCGCGCCCACCAGCGCCAGCAGCGTGCAGATTCCCTTCGCCACGCGCGCACCCCAGTCGACGCGCGGCTTTTGCGCGAACATGGGGAGGACGATGCTGGAGCGGTCGGCAGCCATGAAACGAAGGGTCCCGCATTCTACCCTCGGAGCCCTGGCTTCAGAAAGGAAGTGACCAACGAAAATCCTTTTCCTTTCAATAGGCTAAGCCAGCGTCCCGGGGAAACGCCGGGGGCTCGTGGGTGGCAGCCGGCGCTGTGGTACGGTCGGCCATGCGCACGGCCCGTGAAACCGGTCTTTTCGGCGTGTTCCTCCTGGTCGCGTGCGGGTCGAAGTCGCCACCCGACGTCGCCTCGGTGCCGCAGCCGCAAGCGGCTCCATCCGCCTCGGTGGTGGTGGCGGCCATCGCTCCGCCCGCCGGAACCGCGCCCATCGTCGACCCGGCGCCGAGCGCGGCGCCCACGCCGAAGGAAGAGGGGATCTCCCGCGGGCCACTGAAGACCCCGGAAGACGCCATCCGCGCCTTCCGCGCCGCCTGGAGCGGCGACGTCACCTCCGCCTTGCGCGCCCGGCAGAGCCTTGCGCCGCTTCGCCGCAGCGCCGACGTGCAAGTGGGGAAGGTCTCCGCCTCGCTGCAGCCGTGCCGCACCTTGGCGACCGAGCTGCGGCGGGTGTGGGCGGTGCAGCGCTCGCAGGTGATCTACGGCAGCGCCGACGGTCTCGATCGCGCCGGGCAGTGCTGGGCCGTCGTGACCGCCCACGCGATGTTCCCGGTGGCCGGATACCTAACCGCCGCCGACGGCCGGCTCGTTTTGGCCTGGCAAATCCCTGAAGCCTGAAGCCGTCGTGCTCCCGCCGCGAGCTCAGGGAACGGCCACCCGCTTCACCGAACCCTCGCTGCGTGCCACGAAATACACCGACTTTCTTCGGGTCACGGGGTCTTGCTCCACCGCGATGCCACGCGGCTCTCCCTGAAAGCTCGCCAGCAGCGCCGGAGGATCGTTGCCTGGCGATTTTTGTGCAGTATACACCCGACCGTTGGCGTCGCCGTCGATGGCGATGGTGAAGTACACGCGCGCATCGTCCACTGCGAGCCGCTGGCCACCGGCTGGGGCCTGGGTGACGCGCTCCAGGCTGTCGGCGCGGCTCTTGTCGACGCGGTACACTGCGCCGTTGGCCAAGAGCGCGTAGACGAAGGCGGGGTCGACCGCCAGATCGGTGGCGATGTCCGGCAGTGTGGCCAGTCGATCGGGCTGCACGTTGCCGTCTTTGAGGCGAGCGCGCAGCTCGCGCGTTTGGCGTACGGCCCAGTACACCCGGGTCTCGTCGGCGGCGAGCGCGCTCACTCCGTCTTGGTTCTGAGCCAGGTTGGCCTCGTTGCTGTTGCCGGTGCGCGCGTAGCGGCGCAGCGCGTCGCTGTTGGACGACTGCGAGAACACCGTGAAAATGAAGCCGTCGGAGCCGCTGGCGGCGTCGCTTCCCGAGGAGCCGTAGCCATCGAACAGAGCCAGCAGGCGCACGTTGCCGTTGAAGTCGCCGCCGTAAATCTCCTCCGGCTGATTGGCCCGCGTCTTGTCCACGCGGCCCACCAGGGTCTGCCGCACCGTGACCCCGGCGTCGCTTTTCACCTGGGGCGCGTTGGTGGCGCCCCAGAACGCATACTGCCCGTCGACGGCGATCCAGCGCGGCGTGGCCAGCCCTTGCGCCATGGTTTCGGGCACGGCGGTGAGGCCCTTGGAGCGCCGGCGCAACTGACCGCCCTCGTTCACCCAGTACACGTGCGTTGCGTCGACGGCGAGGCTGGTCGGGCGATCTTGCTGGGTGGCGAGCGTCTCTACGGTGCTGGCGCCGCCTTCGGTGCTGGCGCCGCCCTCGCCGGCGTCGGGGCTCGCGCGCTCTTTGTCTTCGAGGCCCACCACGAGCGCGCATGCGGGTGCGGCGAGCAGCAAGAATGCGAGTCGCAACCTTCTCAAAAGGCGCCTCCAGCCTGGAGGTTCACGTGATCGGCGCTAGCACTCGGGACCAGGTATGCGAGCGCGCTTCGGCTCGGCCGCCCGGTGAAGAAGAGGATCACCGCGCCCACCACTCCGGCTGCGCCCACCGCGAACCCGATGGTCGAGACGGTGGCCGAGGTGCGGGCGCGATCGTTGGCCTCGACGCCCGCGTCGCTACAGGTGCGGCCCGTGCAGTTCGCATCTACATCGCTCTTGAGCCCCAGCGTGCGTACGCCGAAGGCGGTGCCCACACCGAGGCCAATCACCGCCACTCCGGCTGCGACGGCCGCCGGGGCGTAGTTGCCGCTCAGGGGCTTTGCGGGGGCCGGTGGGGCCACCGGTGCCGCGGGCTTCGGAGGCTCGCTTGGCACCACGGCGGAGAGCGTCGGTATCTCCACCGTGAGCTCCGAAGGGCCTGCGGGCACCACGAATTTCTTCTCCCAGCGCACCCTGCCCGGCGCCTCGGCGCTCGCCTCGTGGGGGCCGGGGTCGAGCGGAAGCTGCGTGCCCAGCACGCCGCTGGCCATGAGGCGTCCGTCGAGCCGAAGCTCGGTGCGTGCGTCGATGCCTTCGCCCACGAAGGTGACCCGCGAGAGCTTCTTCTCCAGCTCCTCCGCGCGCTTCTTCGCGTACCGCTCTCGTTCTCCCTGATGCGACCGGCCGGCCAGCTTGGCCGCTTCGATGAACTCTACCCAGGCGCTGGCGGTCTTTCCGTGGTCTTCGTGGCACACTGCCAGATTGAGTGCGGTCCCCGGCTTGGGATCGAGGCGGTTGCTTTCGGCGTACTTCGGGCACGCTTCGCCGAGCTTGCCCTGCGCCTGCAGATCCTTGGCGGCCTGAAAGAGCGCCTCGGCCTGGGCGCGTTCGCCCGGCGAAGGCTCGTCGGCAGAGGCAGCGCCAGCGACGACCAGCAGCGCAACGGTGAGAGGGCCACGAATACGACGCATCGTCTCAGTCCCTCGAGTCCAGGAGAGGGTTCTTGCCGCCGAGCCTGCGCGGAGGAGCGGTCTTCGGTACCGCCGCCGAAGGCGCTGCGCCGTTCGCGGTGTGGGCCGCCGCTCCGGGAGCGTGCGCCATCGTCGCCCGAGGAGCGTCGCTCGGCGCGGAGTCGGGCGCGGCCATCGAATCCGCTGCGCGCGGGGCGATGGTGGTCGTGGGGCGGGGAAGTGACTCCGGCGTGGCTACCGTCAGGAGCACCGAGGACGCATCGCTGCCGAGAGCGCTCACCGCGCCTCCCTCGCCCTTGTCTTGCGCACGTGCGCGCGCGCGTATGCCCGCCACCAAGGCTCCCGCGACCACCAGCGCCGCGAAAAGCGCAGCACCTCCGCCCACGACGTAACTGCGCCGGCGCTTCTCGGCCACCGCGCCGCCTTCGGTCCAGCCGGCCACTGTTTCGGCCGCGACGCGAGCGGGGCCCATCGCAAACGGTTGCGAGTCGCGGGGCCGACTCAACGGCGCAACCTCCACCGTGATGTGCGAGGCCGACTGCGGCAGCATGGTGTAGGTCGGGTTGCCGGCGAACGGCGCCAGCGCGCGCGCCAGCTCGCCGGCGCTCTGGTAGCGATGGTCGCGGTCTCGCGCGAGACACTTGTCGACCACCGCCAGAATGCCCGGTGGCAAGTGTGGCGCCAGCTCTCGCAGCGGCCGCGGTGATTCGGCGAGCACCAACGCCAGCACTTCGCCCACGGTCTCGCCGGTGTACGGAGGCTGCCCCGAGAGCAGCTCGTAGAGAATCGCGCCCAGCGACCAGATGTCGGTGCGAAGGTCGGTCTTTCGCGAGTTCTTGGCCTGCTCCGGCGACATGTACGCGGGCGTTCCCACGATGCCGCGCGTGTCCGTGATGTGCGCGTCGGAGAGGGTCTTGGAGATGCCGAAGTCGAGCACCTTCACGCGCCGCGAGCGATCGGGTCGCACCGCGAGAAACAGGTTCGACGGCTTGAGATCGCGGTGCACCACGCCGATCGCATGCGCCGAAGCCACCGCGTCCAGTGCTTGGAGCACGTAGTCGACCACCTGGCCGAGTGGCAGCTTCCCACGCGTCTCGAGCTCGACGTCGAGATCGTGCCCCTCGAGATACTCCATGACCATGAACGGCACGCCGTTCGGAAGCTCACCGGTGTCGTAGACGCGGCATACGTGGTCCGACTCGATGCGCGCCGAGGCCCGCGCCTCACGCTGGAAACGCTCCGTCGCGTCTTCGGTATCTTGCCGCGAGATCAAGAACTTGATGGCCACCGGCTGGTCCAGCGTCAGGTGGCGCGCCGCCATCACGAATCCCATGCCGCCGACGCCCAGCGTCCGCTCGATGCGATACTTCTCTGCCACCACATCGCCGGGGGCCACCGGGGGTTTTGCGCTGTCTCGGCCTGCCATCGGGATCATTGCAGTCTCTCACATCACCCCGCCGGATCAAGCGCAGCCGCGCACCGCACCGCAGTGCGTACATGTGCGTCGCTCGCGTACGGCGGCCCGCCTCGGCTCTCCCGAAGCCGCTGCGCGGTCAGCCTTCGAAGGCGCCGTCGAACAAGCCTTCAAAGCTCTCGGCTGAAGCAGGGTCGGTCGCGGCCTCGAATACGCTCTCCATCGCGCTCGCGTCGGTCTCTGCGGACCAGCTGCTGGGCCCGGTGTGGACCCGGGCGTACTCCTCGAGGTCGCAGGGGATGGTGAGGAGCACCGGCCGCACGGCACGCGTGATGTGCGGCGCCGCAAACGTCGCCTCTCCCGGAAACTGCGTCTCTCGCAACAAGCTCGCCGCGGACTTCGACATGGGGATCGCCTCCTCGCGTTCTTGGGTACAGGGCGCTGCCGCGAAGGAGAAAGTTTCCGGTGCCAAATAGGTAGGCAGGTGTGGTTCGCCCAGACAGGCCCACGACGGCACCCATCGCGTCGGAGCCGCGCGCACAAAAAGCGATGAGGCGTGCAGCGGCGGCATGGGGGTGCTCTCGCTGGACGCCTCGGGCTCAGGGGGCTACGTGGATCAGCCGAGGAAGCCCTTGGCGATTTCCATGAGCTCGGTGTTGGCGGCGACCGACTTGCCGAACGCGTCCTTCTCGGCGGCCGAGAGCTCGAACTCGTAGACGGCCTCGGCGCCCTTGGCGCTGAGCTTGACCGGCACGCCGACGAACGCGCCCTTCACACCGAACTCGCCATTGAGCTCGACCGAGCAGGGGAGGACGCGGCCCTGGTTTTTGATGATGGCCTCGACCATGAGGCAGGTGCCGGCGCCGGGGGCCAGCCAGGCGCTGGTGCCGATGAGACCGGTGAGCGTGGCGCCGCCCTTTTTGGTCTGCTCGACCACTTCGGTGAGCTTCTCGGCAGAGAGGAACTTGGAGACCGGCACGTTGCCGATGGTGGCGGTGGAGAGCACCGGAACCATGTCTTTGTCGGTGTGCGCGCCGAGCACGATGGCCTGCACGTCTTCGACGCTCACGCCGGCGGCGAGGGCCAGATAGGTGCGGAAGCGCGCGCTGTCGAGGACGCCTGCGGAGCCGATGACCCGCTCGCGGGGAAAGCCGGTGACCTGCTTGGCCACGAACACCATGGCGTCGAGCGGGTTCGATACGACGATGAGAATCGCGTCCGGCGCGTACTTCTTCACGTCGGCGCAGATGCCCTTGACGATGCCCGCATTGACGTTGATCAGCTCTTCGCGAGACTGGCCCGGCTTGCGCGGCACGCCGGCGGTCATGACCACCACGTCGGCGCCGGTCATTGCCTCGGCCTTGTCGCTGGCGACGAAGCTCGTGTTGTTGAAGCCCTCCCAGGGGCCACACTGGGTGAGATCCAGCGCGCGACCTTCGGCCGGGCCGGCCTTCAGGTCGATGAGCACCAGATCACCGAGCTCTTTTTGCGCCGCCCACTGAGCGACAGCCGCGCCAACGTTTCCGCCGGCTCCAATGATGGCAATTTTCGGACGCTTGATCATGCGCGTTAGATAGCCCCGACGCCGCTGCGCTGGCAAGCGAGGTCTGTGCGTTCGCGTCGCGCAATTTTATCGTCGGCAGCTGCAAAAAGGCTGGGCGGATGCGCAGCGAGCGCCGAAGTCCCGGCACGTGATACGTAGATGGGGTGGATCGCGCAAAGCCCTACTTTCCCGCGCCCCGTGCGCAGGATCCGCCGCGAGAGTCGGCAGGCCCCGCCGCCTCGCCGCCCTATCGCTTAGGGACGCCGCCGGCCGCCCCGTCGGCCTCCGACTACGCTGCCGCGCTCGAGCGTCTGCGCCGGGCCCCGCCTGCGTTGGTCGCGCCGCGGGCGCTGCAAGATGCCTACATCGAGGAGCTCGCCGCTGCGCGTGGTCGGCGCATTCGCGCGGCCTACCTTCAGATGGGGGGAGGCTTTGGCCTGTTTGCGGTGGGGATGGTCGTCACTGTGGCTTCGGCTGGCCATGCCGTCTTGTACGGGGCGATGCTGGTCGGCGTCTTGACGCTGTTTCGCGGCGTCGTGGCGTGGATCTCGGCGCTCGGATAGCGCTCATCGTTCCGGCGTCGCGGGACTCTTGCGCAAGAGGGCCACCAGTTGCTCCCGCCAGGACACGCGCCAGATGGCCGAGTCGGCGGCGGCGGGGTCGATCTGCGGTTGGGGCTTGGGTGCATCGGGTGCGCTCGGGAGCGTGTCCGGCGCGTCGTCGTCTTCGGGGATCGCGGCTGCGTGTGAATGGCGGACGAGCATGCGGGTGAACCTCGCGGGCGGGATGGACGGAGAATCGACGGCTCCCATACGGTAAGCTGCCACCCCGAAAGGAACGAGTCGCCCGAAAGAGTGACGCGAGCCTGCGCTGTTCGCGCCGCACCGGCTTTTTTCCGTGTCGCGTGCGGTGGTGGTAGACTCCGAGGGTGGAGCTGGGGATTGAGGAAGGCGCGCTGCTCGACGACCGCTACCAGGTGGGGCGGAAGATCGGCGAGGGCGGCATGGGTGCGGTGTTCGAGGGCGAGAACCGTCTTCTTCGCCGGCCGGTCGCCATCAAGGCGCTGCGCCCGCACCTGGCCCTCGACGCCGAAGCTCTGGCGCGCTTCCAGCGCGAGGCCGAGCTCACCAGCTCGCTCAACCACCCGCACATCGTCGCCGTGCTCGACATGAACTTCCGGACGCCGCCGTACATCGTCATGGAGCTCCTGGAAGGCGAATCGCTCCGCGCGCGACTCGTGCGCGATGGCACCGTGGCGCCGTCACGGTGCATCGCCATCGCCGCCCAGCTTCTCTCGGCGCTGGCCGAGAGCCACGAGCGCGGCATTCTGCATCGTGACGTCAAGCCCGCCAACGTCTTCCTGGCCACCAACGCCGCGGTGGGCGTCTCGGTGAAGCTCCTCGACTTCGGCATCGCCAAGCTCACCGAGATAAGGCCCGGTCAGAAGCGCATCACGCAGCCGTCGCACATCGTCGGATCGGGCGCGTACATGTCGCCGGAGCAGATCTTGGCGCAGCCGCTGGGGCCGGAGACCGATATCTTCTCGGTGGGCGTGCTTCTCTACGAGGCGCTCTCGGGCGACAAGCCCTTCTGCGGCGACGACGTCACCGGAACCATGGCGCGCATCGTGGCTGGCGATCCGCCTCCGAGCATCGAGGGCGTGCACCCGCCGCTGATGAAGATCGTCCTTCGGGCGCTCGCGCGCACGCCGTCTGCGCGGTTCGCCTCGGCGCGGGAGATGGGCAAGGCGCTCGAGCCGCTCTTGCCGCGCTTCAGCTCCATGAACCTTCAGAGCCCGGTGGTGCGGGAAGACCGCACCGAGCCCCTTGCCCCGTCGAACGTCAAGACCGACCGCACGAGACCCCCGGGCGGTTCGCCGTTGGCCAAGGCGACCATGCCCATGATTCGCCCGACGGTCGACCCGCCGGCGCCGATGGCAGAGCCGTTGGCCGTCACGCAGCCGATTGCCACGCTCGCCCCGCGCGTCGAGAGCCGCCCGCCGCCGCCGCCGCCCGGCGTTGCCGCCGCGGTTGGTTCCGTGGAGGAGGTGGCTGCCTCGCGCACGGGCCGGGTGCCGAGCGTCGTTTTGGTGGGAGGCCTGCTGCTGCTGGGCGTGGGGCTCGTGCTCTACGGCGCGCTCCAGCGTCCCGCGACCTACGCGCCCCAGGCGCGGGCGGGCAAGATGGAGTGGCGGAGCGTTCGCATCGCGCCCGCTGCCACCTCCACCTCCACGATGCCCGGGGCGCCCAGTGGCGCAGTGTTCGGACGCTCGTCGGCGCTTGCTGCAGGCCCGGCCGCGCCCCCTCCGCGGTCGTCGTCGACGTCGATGTCATCGGGGGCGTCTTCTGGCGACCCCACGCCCAAGGCTTCGTCCGCCTACACGCGTTTCGAGTGAGCGTCGCTCAGTGCGCGGCGCGGAGACCGCCCGCAGCGCTCTTGTACGCGGCGTGGGGTTGCGTGCAGTCTACCTGTATCGCCGCCGAGAGCCAATCCTTGCGCTTGGGCAGCTCGGTCTTGCTGAGGTAGTCGGAAACTTGCGGCTCGCCGTCGATGGACCCGTAGTAGGCAGCGCCGAAGGAGACGTGCTGGAACGGCAGGCGGTCGCGGTCCGGTCGGTTGCCGCCATGGCAACCGTTGCACGTGCGCTGGCTGTAGGGGCCTGCGTTGCTCCCGGTGCTGGCGCCGCCGGCATAGGTCGAGCTCTCCCAGCGAAAGTCGGCGCTGGGGGTGCTGGCTTCGCCGGTCATCATCATCATCGGAACAGGGTTCGGGGTGCCGGCGCCGAGCTTCACCCGCTGCGCGAAGAGCGCGTCGAGCTCGCTCGTCTGGTTGAAGGAGATGTCTGGGGTTTCCGCGAGCGCCACCGGCACGAGCTGGCCGCCCCGCACCCGGAATTCGCGGAGGCGCCAGTCGCCGCTGAAGACCTTCTCGTTGGTGCGCACGGTCTTCAAGTTGGCCGGGTCGGTGGTGACCATGCTGGTGAGCGCGAGCAGGCGCGCGCGGTAGTCGTCTGGTCGGTGCAGGCTTCCGAGGGCGTGGAACGCCCGGGCCCAGGTGGCGGCCTCTCTTGGCACGCGGTACTCGAAGATCACCGAGAAGGGGACCGGTCGCCGGGTCTTCGCGTCGAAGGCGTTGTACACGAAGCGGAGCTCGCCGCCCTCGGGCGAGCACGGGTCCTCGGCCTGGTCGACCCGGTTGACGATGCCCACCAGAACGAAGGGCGCTTGGTCCAGCGGCAGGGGACCCGCGTCGCACCCGTAGCAGCCTCCGGCAGCGCGCCAGCTCACCAGAAAAGGGACCGAAAGGGCATGCCGGAGCAGGGGGATGGTGGGCGTCGTGGCCTCCACCGAGGTGTACGCGTAGGGCGCCTGGAAGCCCTCGAAGAAGCCGTCGACGCTCGCCGCGCCGAGCGCGCGAAAGCGGGAAGAGAAGCGCCAATCGTCGGGGATTCGTTCGCTGGGCCGCGCATCGGGATCTTGGTCGCCGATGAGCCAGGAGTCTCTGACGAAGAGCTCCTTGTCGACGTCTACCTCGTGAGCCAGCTCGCTTTTCGCGGGCGCGAGCGGCGTCGGGGCGTCGTCGGTGGTGGGAGTGGGTTCAAGTACGCATGCCGCCAACAAGGGGAAGAGAAAGATGAGTTTTCGCATAAGTAAGCACCTTGGGTTTTGGACGATCCAGCCGCGAAGCGCATTCACCTGGCTCGCTTCGCGAATCGTAAAGATGTCTTCACGAGCGGCGGTGCGGCCATTGGGAATGAACGCTTCCGGGAGTACGCTGAGCGCAGTGGACCCGATCCTCCTTGGCTTGCTCGTCCCGGCGCTGGCCTCGGCCGCCACCGCGGTGGGCGGGTCGCTGCGTCGCCGCACGCTGCAGCGAGGGCTCGTTGCCCAGCGCGAGCGCTTCGTTCGAGGCCTTCCGGCCTTCGACCGCAGCGCGCATCAGGAGGAGCTGGTGGCTGCGCTCGCAGCGCTCCGGGCCGCTCACGAAGGCCTCGAGGCGCTGGAGGCCGCTGGTCCCCACTTGCGCATCGAGGCCATCGACGTGGCGGCCCCCGACCCGGAGCGCGCGCTCTTGCGCCTGGCGGAGACAGCCTTGGCCGATGCTGCGGTGGCGGTGGCGGTGGCGTGTGGCGAGTCGGCCGCGCTCGACCTCTTGCGAGAGGCGCCGGGAACCTTCGCGGCGCTGGCGCAGGAGGGGGCCGCGTTGCTGGCGCAGCCCTCTAGCCTCGCCGCGGGCAATGCCCTGGTCGTGAGGGGAATCGGCGAGGTCGCCGAGCTCCGGCGCAGCCTCGACCAAGGGCGCGCGCCGGAGTCGCTGCTGGAGGCGCGGGCCCGCACAGTGACGCACGCGGCCCTGGGAGGTCTCGCCGGCGCCAAGGTCGGTGCGGTGGTGGGCACGGCATTGGTGCCCGGCCTGGGCACCGCGCTCGGGGCAGCGGTGGGCGGTCTCGCGGCCTCCTTCGGCGCCGCCCACCTGGGCCGGGAGCTCTCGCGGCGGGAGCGAGAAGAGAGCGCCAAGGCGCGGGCGGTGGCCATTCGCGCGTTCCACGAGGAGATACCTTCCTCGGCGCGGCGTGCCCTCGGCCAGGTTGCGGCGGCCGTCGACGGGCCGCGTCGTGCGCTCGACGCCGCGCGCGCTTCGCTTGCCGAGGACGTGCACGTCGACGCCGACACACGGCAGCTGGTGGCCGATCTCTTGCGCACGCTCTCGTGGCGGCTCGACGAGGGCCTGGAGCTTCTGCAGAGCGAGGGCGAGCTGGTGCGGGCGCCGCCCAGCGTGTGGCTCGAGAAGCGCGCGCGCGAGGCCGAGCAGAAACGCGCCGAGATTGCGCTCGCGAGCAAGCGTCGCAGTCATGCGCGCGCCACCGAGGCCTTGAAATCTGCGCTCCGAGAGGACGATCCGCTGCGCGCGCTGGTGTGGGTGGCCGCGGTGCCGCTCCCCAGCTACCCCGACGTGGACGCGCTCTTCGATCGCGCAGCGTGTGCGCTTGCCGAGCTCGTTCGCTTGCGCAGTGAGGCCCTCGAGGTCCGCCGCGCCCAGCTGGCGCACGCCTGGGTGACTGCGCTCCGCGCCTTCGCGCACCACCTCGAGCGCGCGCTCCGCGATCACCAGGCCCTCCGCGAGCAGGTGGAGCGCGATCTGCTGGAGGCCGCCGCCGGTGCCGGATGAGGCGCGCGTTCGGGCGCCCGAACGGGCGCTGCGCAATCGTTGGCGGCCGCGAGGGCTCGCGGTAGCGTGGGCCCATGACGGCGGCGGGTAACGACGACTTTCGGGCCCGGGTGGCGCCTTTTCGCCCGGAGCTACAGGCCTATTGCTATCGCATGCTGGGGTCGGTGCAGGATGCAGAGGATGCCGTGCAAGACGCGCTCCTCGGCGCCTGGCGCGGCCTCGCGGGCTTCGAAGGGCGCAGCTCGCTGCGCTCGTGGCTGTATCAGATTGCTACGCACGCCTGCCTGCGACTCATGAGCCAGCGGCAGCGCCGCATCGCTCCGCCGCAGCACGGCCCGCCCAGCGAGGGCACCGACATCGCGCCGATGATGGAAGGTAGCCTGTGGCTCGAGCCCTACCCCGCGGACGCCAGCATGTCGTTCGAGCAGCGCGAGAGCGTCGAGCTCGCGTTCGTGGCCGCGCTCCAGCACTTGCCGGGCACGCAGCGGGCTGCGCTGATTCTCCGCGACGTGCTCGGCTTCGAAGCGTCGGAGGCGGCGGAGATCGTGGGGGCCAGCGTGGCGGCGCTCAATAGCGCGCTCCAGCGGGCGCGTCAGACGATGCAGGAGAAGGGGCCGTCCACGTCGCAGCAGGCGATGCTGCGCGAGCTCGGCGAGGCCGGCGAACGCGCACTCGTGACCGCCTTCGTCGACGCCTGGGGTCGCTCCGACGTGGACGCGCTGGTGAAGCTGCTGGCGGAGGACGCGCGGTTCACCATGCCGCCGATCCCCACCTGGTTCGCCGGCCGCGATGCGATCGGGCGCTTCTTCCGGGAGCGCGTGTTCGCCACGCCTTGGCGCATCGTCCCCATGCGCGCCAGCGCCCAGCCCGCCTTCGCTTGCTATCAGGGGCCCGACTTTCGCGTGGGGGCCCTCAACGTCATCACCCTGCGCGGCGCGCTCATTGCCGAAACCACGGGGTTTCTCGACCCAGCTGTGCATGCGCGATTTGTTTTGCCGGAGCGATGAGCTTTCGGGCCCCAGTGACTCTTACCGGGCATGAAGAAAACCTACCAAGGCAGCTGTCACTGCTGCGCGGTCAAGTTCGCTTGCGAGGCAGATCTCGGCGCCGGCACTGTGCGCTGCAACTGCTCCTTCTGCGCCAAGGCCCGCTTCTGGATGATCCTCGTGAAGGAGGCCGACGTGCGCATCGTGCAGGGCGAGGACGCCCTCACCGACTACCGGCACACGCCCGCGCATATGCCGGAGCCCTTTCTGCACCTTACGTTCTGCCGGCACTGCGGGGTTCGCCCGTTCTCGCGCGGAGCGTTTTTGCCCATGATGGGCTCGCCCTTCTTCGCCGTGAACGTGGCGTGCCTCGACGCCAGCGACGAGGAGCTGGCGAGCGCGCCCATTCACTACCCAGACGGCCGGCGCAACGCCTGGGAGAACACGGCGCCGCATCGCTATCTGTGACTTCCGTGCGGCGGCTTGCGGCGCACCGCGGCGCACCGTAGGCTAGCCCGATGCGCGCCCGGTTCCTCGTCGTCCCGCCTCTCGCCGCCGTGGCCTGCCGTGCTACCGAAGCTGCGGCCACGCGACCGGTGCGGGCACCCTGAGCCAACCTCTCCCTGCGTCACGCGCAACCAACGCCCGCGTAGGGGGCGCCTCGTTTCTCGCGAGCGGGGCGCTCTTCCTGGCGAAGAGCGCGCTCGAGCTCCACGCCGGGCCCCCTCCCTCGCGGGGAGTCGAGATCTTGAGCTGGGCAACCGACCATCGGCACACGCTCATGCTCTTCAGTGAAGCCTTGTGCTTCGCGATGGCGTTCATGGTGCCAGCGTTCGCGGCGCTCCATCGTGCGCTCTCGCCGTCGCGGCCCCAGCGTGCGACCATCGCCTGTGGCCTGGTTGCCCTCGCCGCCTCCGTGCTCGCGGGGACGGTCGTGGTGCAGGGTCGCCTCGTGTATCCGGTGTTCGAGATTCAGGCGCACTCCGCCGACCAAGCTGAGTTGGTGGTGGCGATCGTGTATGGAGGGCTGCATCTCGTCGCGCTCCTGATGGCCGTCGCCACCCTGCTCTTGGCTTCGGCCCTGTGGGAGACCGCGCGCGGGGTCGCCGCCCTCGGCGCACTCACGGCGCTGTGCGATGTGGTCGCCTCCTACCCCGACCGCGTGGGGCCACACGTAACCTTCGCTTGTGGTGTGGTGTTCGCTACGTGGTTTGCGGCGGTCGGCGTGTGGCTCTTGCCCCATTCTCGGAGCGGCCGACGTGCGATTCTACGCTGATCGAGGCGAGGAGTGCCGAGGTGAGCGTGCCGACCTGGTTCTGGTTGTGATGCTTGCTGTCCCGTGAGAAGCGTGTGCCCATGCTCAAGCTCATCACGCCCGTGCTTCTTGTTGGTTTGTTCGGATGCGGAGGGGATACGCCACCGCCAGCCGCCCCCACGCCAACCACCGCGAGCGCCAGCGAAAGTACAGCGCCTGTGCCAACGACCTTGCCGTCTAGCGATCCATCCGCAAGCGGAGGCGTCGCGCCCTTGGCATCGGTTACGCCCTTGGCTTCATCATCGGTGGTGGCGCCGGCTCCGTTCGTGATTCGCCTGATTGTGTCCGACGGCAAGGGCGGAGCGACCTCGGCGTTCTCGGCCAAGCTCACGATTGAGACGTCGGATGGGCAGAAGTTCTCGCCCCGCCACCCCATCGGCCATGAAAGCTACTATGGCTACGCGGCTGACAAATCGTTGCCCTTCCCCTTGACGATCGCCCCCGGCGAGTCGTTCCCAGAGATTACCACCGGCGGCTCCGGTGGTGCGGCCGACCATGTGTCCATCACCCGCGACGGAGCCACGAGCCTCGTGGTGAAAACGTTCACCATGGCCAGCGGCGTCGGCGCGTCCACCAAACCGCGGGACACTCAGGAGTTTCGGATCAAGGTCCCCGGAGGCGCCGCGATTCGCCTCGAGAGCCCGGCCGCCGCCGCCGCCGCCCCTGCCTCGCCCGCGCCCAAGAAGTAAGTCGCGCCAAACAGACCGGCGCCGCCCTCAATCGTGCGCAGAGCCCAGCGAAGCGCGGTTGAGGGGGACCCGCGATTCGAACCGGCGACATCAAGGTTGGGAAGCTCTGCGAACCAGCTCCCGTACGCGCGTCGTGCAGTCGAACCGATGCTGCGAACCAGAACGTTCTCGTCACGTTCCGCAGCTCAGCGCCGATGCATCGGCCGCTTGCGGTACTCGGTGTGGTCCCAGCGAGCGGCTTGGTAGTAGTGCCCGTAGTCGGAGGCTTCGTCGTACTGGAAATCGACGGTGAACGCGCACTGGCTGCACGTGAACCTCTCGGTGCCGTACCCGTCGCCGTTCACCCGGCCGTTCCTGCCGTAGAACGAGCTGAAGATGCCGGCGTTCTTGCACCGCGGACAGCTATCCATGCCCGCTTCGTAGAACGCGCGCTTCTCGGCATCGCTGGCGGTAGCTTCCGGGATCGGGCCCTCCAGGTCGGCGAACGGATCCTTCGGGCGCAGCCGCTTGGCGAGCTTCTGCGCCGCCCCGACCACCCGACGCGCGAACCGGAGATTGAAGAAGGGCACCTCGCTCATGTCTCGAATCCTCCGGAGAGGGCGTCGTTGGGGCGCAGCTCGGCGAGCCCTATGCGGCACGTGCCTTGGTGGTCCGCAGGCTCGAGACCTTCGCGCTTCATGGTCGTCGTTTTACGCAAGTGTCGTACCGGGGCCTACATCGGCGAATCCCCAAGGAATCGGAACGCGACCGCCCACCGTGCGGGCCCACTGGACCCTCTGCGATCCAGGTACGCCCCTCACCCGTGGGGCGCCAAGCGTGCCGCAGCCCGTGCTATCGACGACGCCCATGCGTCGCTCAACCCCTGGGGTCCGCACCGCGGACGATCTGCTTCCGCCCCGCATTCGGCGCGCAGAGTGGCGCAACGCCGAGGCGGTGATTGCCCACCTCGAGCCGATGGTGAGCGATCGCCGCAAGGAGCGCATCCAGGCGACCCTCAAGCAGCGCCTCTCGAGCGTCACCGTGCTCTTCGACACCCCGTACGATCCCCACAACGGCGCCGCGGTCATTCGCTCCTGCGAGGCCTTCGGCGTGCAGGCGCTGCACGTGGTGGAGCGCGACACGCGCTTTCTGGTCTCCGATACCGTCACCCGCGGCGCCGACAAATGGGTCGACGTGGCGTGCCATGCCTCGGCCGGCTCGGCCATCGAGCTGGTGCGCTCGCAGGGCTTCGAGCTGGTGGCGGCGGAGGCCGACGGCGATCTCGAGCCCGCCGATCTCGAGCACATTCCCCGGCTCGCGCTGGTGCTCGGTGCGGAGCGCGACGGCGTGAGCGAAGAGCTCATGGCAGCCGCCACCCGCCGCGTACGCGTGCCCATGCGCGGCTTCGTAGAGAGCCTCAACGTGAGCGTCACCGCGGCCATCCTCCTGGCGCACGCCACCCGCAATCGCCCGGGCGATCTCTCGCTCGCCGACCAGCGGCGCATTTACGCCCGCGGTCTCTTCTTCTCGGTGCGCCGCGCCGAAGACGTGCTGCGGCACCTGGAGGAGCTGGAGTCGGTCTCCTCGTCCTGAAGCGCGTGCCATTTTCCGCCGTCCCCGTGTAAAGTCTCGACGCCCATGCGCTGGCCCTCTTCCATTCCGCGACCTCGGCCAGAGACGTGGTTCTACCTGGTGGCCGCCCTCGTGGCCTCGGCACCGGCGTGGATTGTCCGGCATCCGCCGCTCCAAGACATGCCGTTTCACCTCTCGACGCTGCGGGTGGTGCACGACTACGGCAACCCCAAGTTCGGCTTTCAGGGCGACTTCGAGCTCAACCTCGGCCACACCTCGTACCTGCTCTACTACGTCGCCGGCTCGCTCATGGCCTACGTGGTGGGGGTGTACAACGCCAACGTTGCGCTCATGGCGTTCTGCCTCGGCGGCCTGCCTCTCGGCATGCGCTCGTTCCTCAAGGCGGTGGGCAAAGACGAGCGGCTCTGCCTGTTCGCGGTGCCGCTCGGGGTCAACGTCATGTTCGTGTACGGCCTGCTGCCGTACGTGTTCGGGCTGCCCATCATGTTCTTCGCCATGGCGGCCATGGTGCGGCACTTCCAGAACCCCACCCGCACGACCGGCGTTATCCTGGCCGTGCTCTCGGCGGCGCTCTTCTTCGCGCACATCTTCCCTTTCGGTCTCTTCGCCATCGCCGCAGTGGCCTACTTTCCCTTTGCCAAGCCGGCCAAATGGAAGGGCGCCATCGCCGCCATGGTGCCGAGCGTGCTGCTGCTCGTGTGGTGGCTCCGGGGGTCGGCCGCCGGCAAGCAGGCGGGCGGCTCGCTGAAAGACGCACTGCAGCCGATTCCTCTCAGCGAGTCGTTTCGCGCGTTCTTCTCCTGGAGCACCGACGTGTTTCGCGACGAGACCGACGAGAAATGGTTCCTTGCGCTCGCCTTCGTGGCGCTCGCCGGCGTGGTGCTCTCGTCCGGCCAGCGCTCCCCGGAGCGCCCCAACCTTGCGCCGTTCGGCGTGGTGCTGGCCATCACCGTGGTCTGCTTCTTCGCCCTGGGCGATCACCTGGGCGAGGTATGGCTCTTCGCCCAGCGCTTTCCGGTGCCTGCGCTCCTCTGCGTGGTCCCGTTCCTGAGCATTCCCCGGGGCGTGGCCGGCACCGCCGTCACCGCTGCCCTGTGCGCGGTGGGCCTGGGCAGCACCTTGAACGTGTGCACCCACTTCATCGACTTCGAGCGCAACGAAGTGGGGCAGCTCGACCTCGCCATCGAGAACATCGACTACGGCAAGAAGGTCTGCGGCCTCATCTACGACAAGGGAACCATGATGATGCATCATGCACCCTTCTTGCACTACGTCTCGTACTACCAGGCGGAGCGCGGCGGCGTGACCATGTTCAGCTACGCGCACTTCCTCCACTGGCCGTTCCGCTTCAAGGAGGGCAAGCTGCCGCCGCCCGGTACGCCCGCCCGGCCGCGCTGGGAGTGGACGCCGGAGCAGGTGCCCATCTCCGAGATCTACCCGTACTACGACTACGTGCTGGTGCGCGGCAGCGGCTTCTCGCCGCCGGCCGGCACCTACCACGTGAAGTGGCGTGGGGAGCGCTGGACGGTATTTGCCAAGGACGCGCCATGAAGGAGCGCAGCTTCGACCCGGCCAACGAAGCGGAGTTCGACGCCGTTGCCGACGGCTATCAGGCGATGCACCTGAAGAGCATCGCCGCCAGCGGTGAAGACCCAGCCTACTTTGCCCGCTACAAGCGCGACGTGCTGGTGCGCCTCTTCGGCGCCGCGCAGGGGCAGCCGATTCTCGACTTCGGATGCGGCATCGGCAACCTCACATCGCTGCTCTCGCCGGCGTTTCGCCAGGTGCACGGGTACGATCCCTCGTCGCGCTCGGTGGCCCACGCCAAAGAGCGTGCGCCCGGCGCGCGGTTCTACGATCGCCTGGACGACATTCCCACGAGCACCTTTGGCATCGCGGTGCTGGCCAACGTGCTTCACCACGTCCCGCCCGCCGATCGCCGCGCGCTGGTGGGCGAGGTAGCCGCGCGCCTCGTGCCCGGGGGGCACCTGGTGGTGTTCGAGCACAACCCGCTGAACCCGCTCACCCGCAAGGCGGTGGCCGACTGCGCCTTCGACAAGGACGCCGTGCTGCTGCGATCGTCGGAGACGCGGGGGCTCTTGCGGGGCGCCGGCCTCCAGGGTGTGCGCCGCGAGTACATCGTGTTCTTTCCCAAGGCGCTGGCCGCGCTGCGCGGTCTCGAGCCGAGGCTCGGGGCCATTCCGCTGGGCGCCCAGTACGTGGCGCTGGGCCGGAAATCCGGCTAGCCCTTCGTGAACTCGCCGTACTCGAACCAACCGGATCAGGCCTTCGCGGCGGCGCAGCTCGCGCTGGGGCTGGTCACCACCGGCGTATTTTTGGCGCGGCCCCTTCGCCCGCGCCTGGCGCAGTGGGGCCTGCTGCTCGCGCAATGGCTCGCGGTGGAGGCCATGGACGTGGCGGGCTTCTTCCGGGCCATGACCCACGGATCGCACCCGATGGCCACCTTCGACGTGCTCGCGGTGAGCCGGGTGCTGGTGGTGATCTCGGCGGCGCTTTTGGGGCGCCTGCGTCTCTTGCCCTGGGTCGCGCTGGCCTTCGGCTTCTTGGTCTGGACCACCCGCAGCATCACCGACTCGGAGTGGGAGCTCACGGCGCTCCACGCGATGTTTGCACCTTGCACCTATGCGCTCTTCGCCACGCACCAGTGGCGGAGGCCGAGTGAAGGGCGCGCGCTCGCGGCTCCGTCTGCCGGGCGCTCACCCTTTCGGCTCGACGACGCGGCGCTGGCGCTGCTCGCCATCGTGGTAGGAACTTTGGTGGCTGCCTTCGTGCTCGACGGCACCGTCGATAGCTCCGACGAGTGGGGCTACACCTATCAGGCCGCGGTGTTCGCCAAGGGCCGCGTCTACGGCAAGGTGCCGCCGTGCCTCGATGCCTTCCGCAACTTCTGGATCTTCTGGAAGGACGATCGGATGTTCGCGCAATACCAGCCGGGGTGGCCGCTGTTCATGGCGCCGTTCTTTTGGTTGCGCGCCGAGGTGCTGGCGGGCCCCACCAGCTTCGGGCTCTTGGCGGTCGCAGTGGCGAGGCTCGGACGGCGTGCAGCCGCTGCCGTTGCCGGCCCTTCGACGCGCGCGCAGCGGGTGGGGGGCCTGGTGGCCGCGCTCTCCGTCATCTTCGCCAACACCATGATGATCAACGCCGGGTCGCGCTTTCCTCACGTGTTCGTGTGCGCGCTGTGGGCGTGGGCGATGGAGGGTGCATGCTCGGCCCAAGACGCATCCGCAGCCGGCGACCCCAAGCGGGTGCGCCATGCGGCGCTGGTGGCGGGCCTGGCGCTGGGGTTTTTGGGGCTCACGCGCGGCGTGGAGCTCGCGGCCCTGGGGCTGCCGATAGGGCTCTTCGCGCTTCAGGCGGCGCTGCGGAAGAAGCTGCGGCCGATGGCGCTGGTGTGGGCGGCGCTGCCGGTGGCGCTGTGCCTCGCGCTGCTGCTCGTGCTCTCGCGGCTCCAGGTGGGCCGCTGGTTCATGCTGCCCTACCAGCTCACCGAGGAGTTCCACGCCTGGGCCAAGATGAAGACCAGCGCGCCGCCCCTCAACATGGTGAAGTGGCACGTGCCCATGGCCACCGGGGCCTACAGCTGGTGGCCGCTGGCGCCGTCGCTGGGCCTCGCCGGGCTCTTGCCGCTCTTGCGCTCGCCTGCGCGCCGGCTGCCCTTCATGCTGGTTCTCGGGAGCGCGCTGCTTCTTGTGTACTATGCATCTATTGAGTTCGGCCGCGGCTGGGACTTCGGCTTCGGTCCGCGCTACCAAATGCCGGTCATCCTCCCCATGGCGGTGGGGGCGAGCGCGCTCCTGACGCCGATTTTGCTGCGCGCGCAGCGGGTGGGCGTAGGCCTTTTGGCGGCGGGTATGGCGTACGGGGTATTGCGCATCTTGCCGGTGACGTTTCCGCACAACCACGATCTCTTGCTCCGCAACGACGCGCCGGTTCGCGCAGCGCGCGCCGCCGGGCTGCACCACGTGGTGGTGAAGGTCACCGCCGGCACCTGGGTGTACGGACCCATGGACGCCACGCGAAACCTGCCCATCGAGCTCTACGACAACGACGTGCTCTTGGTGGGCGACAACGGCCCCCAGAGCCTGCAGTGCGTGCGGAGCCAGTTCCCCGACCGGCCCATCTACAAGACCGCGCCGGGACCCGGAAGCGACCTCACGCTGACGCCGGAGTAGCGCGGAAGGCGACGCTTTTTGCCTCACTCTGGCGGTCCGTACTAGCATGCGCCGTCCGATGCCGCGTCCGGTCCTCAGCTTGGTGCTCCCGGTCTTCAACGAAGAAGACGTGATTCCGGAGCTGCGCTCGCGCCTCGAGGCCTTCCTGAAGGAGCTCGACGTCGCGTCGGAGGTGGTCTTCGTCGACGACGGCTCCAGCGATCGTTCGTGCGAGCTGCTCAAGGCGGCATGCGCCGAAGATGCGCGCTTCCGTCTGGTGTCGTTCTCGCGCAACTTCGGGCACCAGCGAGCCATCACCGCGGGCGTCGACTTCGCGCGCGGCGAGGCGGTGGTGGTGATGGACGCCGACCTGCAGGATCCGCCGGCCGTGGTTCTCGAGATGGTCGAGAGGTGGCGCGAGGGCTACGACGTGGTCTACGGCCGCCGGCGCCATCGCGAAGGCGAGACCTTCTTCAAGCTGGTGACCGCGAAGATCTTCTACCGCGTGTTCGCCGCCATGATTCCCATCGAGGTACCGCTCGACACCGGCGACTTTCGCCTCATGAGCCGCCGCGTGGTGCTCACGCTGCGCGGCCTGCGCGAGACGCACCGCTTCGTGCGCGGGCTGGTGGCATGGCTGGGCTTCAAGCAAACGGCGGTGCTCTACGATCGCCCCGGGCGCTTCGCCGGTGAGACCAAATACCCGCTGCGCAAGATGCTGCGCTTCGCCGTCGACGGCATCACCTCGTTCAGCATCCTCCCGCTGCGCTTCGCGGCGTATCTCGGGGTGTTCATCAGCATCGCCGCCATCGGGTATGCCGCGTGGGCGGTGTACGCCAAGTACGTGCGCCACGACGCCGTGCAGGGGTGGACCGCGCTGGTGGTGCTGGTGGCGCTCCTGGCCTCGGTGCAGCTCCTGATGATCGGCGTGCTCGGCGAGTACATCGGGCGCATCTACGAAGAAGTGAAGCGCCGTCCGCTCTACGTGGTCAAAGAGAAGGTCAACGTCGAGGCCGACGACGACGTGTAGGCGCGGGTGCGTGAAAAAGGCCGCGGAGGGCGCGAGACTCAGCGCGCTTTCGCGCTCGGCGCGTCGCGGGCCGTCTCGGGAACGAAGTGCCGCAGGTTCCAGGAATGCACGAAGAGCTCGCGCTCGCGCCGGCGTTCGTCGAGGCCCATCTTGCCGGCGAGCGAGAGGGGAATGCTCACGATGAGCAGGTTGAGCACCGCGAGAATGGTGAGCGTGGCCGCGGGCGACGCGAAAGACATGATCCGCGGGTGAATGATCATGAGCCCTTCGTGGAACGTGTACGAGGGCGGCACCAAACCGGAGAGCTCGAGCGCCAGCGGCACCCCCACGGTCGCGAGCGACAGCGCGATGGCCAGAGCTCGCTGCGAGCGCCTCGCGAACACCATGGTGTAGGTCATTCCATTTGCGGCCGCCCAGCCGGGAATGAGCACCAGCGGCCCGAAGAGCCCGGAGAGGCAGCCCAGCGCTGCGGTGGAGAGCACCACCACGGCGATGGCGAGGCGCGGGCCGCTCGCGATGCGCACCGGCACACCTGCCTCCAGCGCCACCAAGGCGAGCATGATGCCGATGAACATGGCAAAGAGCACAGGGTCGCGAACGCCGGCTACCCAGATGGCCGGCACCAGCGCAAGCCACAGCGCATAGACCAGCAGCCCCACCCGGCGTCCGGCGTCGTGGGTCTCCAGCTGGCGTCGCTCGAGCTCCGCCGTCCCTTCGGCGGGCAAGTCCTCGCTCGGATACAGCAAGAGCTCGCGCATGAGGCTCCGCGCGTCGTCGTGCACGGGGTCCAACGTGAGCGCCCTGCTGGCCTCGCGAATCGCCGTCTCGCGTTGCTCTCGCGGGGCCGTTCGAAGGGCCTCGCCGCGCGCCGTTCCCAGGGCGCTTCGGGCTTTCTGCGCGTGCTCGTCGGCGAGCTCCCTCCGCCGCGCTCGGTCGCGATCGCCATCGAGGTGCGCCTCGATGCCTTCGAAGAGCGCCCGAGCCGACCCGAGCCGGTCTTCTGCGACGAAGGCCGTGGCCGCGATGCAGAGCTGGTCGAGATCGTCGGGAACGTTTCGAAGCGGGGTGCGCCGCGCCGGGCTTCCGTCGACTCCCGCCCGCGCCACACGCATCATCTCCTCGGCAGTGCTCACCGCGATGAACCGCTCCGCGGTGAGCACCTCGAAGAGCATGATACCCAGCGAGTACACGTCGGCGCGCGCGTCGAGCTCCTCGCCGCGGTGCTGCTCCGGGGCCATGTACCCCACGGTGCCCGATACGGTTCCCAGCTCCGTCTGCGGGCCGCCGAAGGCCAGCGACGTACCGCTGTCGCCGGTCTCCCCCGCATGGGTCGCCTTCTCGCCCGGACCGTCGGACGCCACCTTGGCGATGCCCCAGTCGAGGACGTACACCTCGCCATATGCGCCGAGCATGACGTTCTCCGGCTTCAGGTCGCGGTGAAGCGCGCCGCGCTCATGGGCGTACTGCACGGCCAGGCACACCTGGCCGAGTGCTTGCAGCAGCTTGCGCCGGGTCACCGCCGCGTCGCCCGCACGATGCCGCACCACCAGCTCCTCCAGGGTGTCGCCGCGCACGCGCTTCATGGTGAAGAAAGGGACGCCGGCCGGCGAGACGCCGAAGTCGTATACCGGGACGATGGCGGGGTGCTCGAGTTGCCCCTGAATCTTGGCTTCGCGCTCGAAGCGCAGCCGCAGGTCCGGCCTTCCCAAATGCACGCGCCGGATGAGCTTGGCGGCCACCTCGCGGCCGATGCGTGTATCGCGCACCAATCGCACCTCGCCCATGCCTCCCTCGCCCAGCACACGGCCCAACTGGTAGCGAGCGTCCAGGAGCCCGTCGCCTCCCTGCGCCTCCGGGTCGTTGTCGTCGAGGCGAACGAACGATACGCCGCTCTCCTGCACGTGCCCCAGCGGCGTCCATGCCCCTTCAAGCTCTCCCACCGCCGTGTCGGCCGATTCCAGGGGCAGGGTACCCGGTGATCCCAGCTGGGTCTTTCCGGCGCTAGTGGGCGAGTCGGACATGGTGGCGAAGTATGACAGGAAGTGGACGTCCGCGCCCCCATCCGGGTCTGCGCGAACCCTTCTGCCGCGTGACTGGCTCTCAACTGGCGAGGTGACGTCGATGGATGCTCTGGTGGTCTCGTTCCCGGGTGGAAAGCGCGTCGACGTGCAGGTTGGCTCCTTCTTGGTGCACACCGATCAACCGATCGACGCGGGCGGAGAAGGCACCGCCCCGGGCCCCTTCGATCTCTTCCTCGCTTCCCTCGGCGCCTGCGCCGGCATCTACGTGCTGGGCTTCTTCCAGGCGCGGGGCCTCTCGACCGAAGGCCTTGCGCTGCGTCAGCACGTGGAGCTCCACCCGGAGACGCACGTGCCCACCGCCATTCGCCTGGAGCTCACGCTGCCCCCTGGCTTCCCCGACAAGTACCGGGCTTCCGTAGTGCGGGCGGCGGAGGGCTGCAAGGTGAAGAAGACCATGGCAGCAGCGCCTCGGGTCGAGGTGGTGCTTGGCTGAGGGCTGAATGGGCCTCGCGCGGAAACACCCGAGTGCGCACGGGAATTTCTGTAGTATCCGGTCCCCATGACGGCCGAAGCCGCCCCCGAGACGAAGGAGCCCGCCGCAGGTGAGGACGCACCCGCATCCGCGTCGCCCTCGGCTCCGCATACGCCCAAGCCGCGTGCTCTTTGGGTCGCCGGCGTCGTGGCCTTCGTGGGGCTCGCCGAGCTGGTGCTCCACCTGGGGCAGGTGAGCGCGCGCGATCCGGGCGCCGACTACGCCACCCTCGCGGCCAGCGTGCGCAAGGAGCAGAAACCCGACGATCTGGTGGTGTTCGCGCCGCTGTGGACCGACCCCGTGGGGCGCCAGGCGTTCGGCGATCTGGTGACCCTCGATCGCGCGGCGTTCTCCGACGTCACGCGCTACCCGCGGGCCTTCGAGGTCGCGCGTGGCGGCGCGCGGCACCCGGAGCTGCTCGGCTTTCGCGTAGAGGCCGAGGAGCACGCGGGCGATCTCACGCTGCGCCGGCTGGTGAACCCTGCGCCCGAGACCATCGTCTCCGATCTCCTTCGGCACGTCGGTGCCGGCCTCGAGGTCTCTCGCCACCACGCGAACGGCAAGGACGACGCGTGCCCGTTCACCGCAGGCGGCGCCCAGGCGGGGCCGTGGGATCCGTCGCGCCCGGCCCAGTATTACAGCTGCCCCGGCGCCAGCGTGGGCGTCATCGTCCTCGTCGATGGCAGCTATCGACCGCGTCGATGCCTCTTCGCGCCGCCCTTCGGTGGGAGCGACGCCCTGCGCCTGCGCTTTCACGACGTCACCTTCGGCAAAGCCATCGTCGGGCACCATGGCCTGCATCGCGTCCACGAGCAGCAGAAGACAGGTGCGCCGGTGAGCGTAGCGTTCGGCGTCGACGCCGAGACCCCCGACGGAACAACCCGCGAGCGCGAGCTCGGGCGCGTCACCCACCGCGAGGGCGACGGCTGGACCGGCTTTCGGCTCGAGGTACCGCCCGCGCTGGTGGGGCAGAAGGGCGATCTGTTGGCCGACGTGGCCACGGCCGGCGCCTCTCGCTACTACTGCTTCGAGGCCACCACCCGATGAACGCCACGACCCGCGTCGATCACGGTATCGGTCTCGGCATTGCCGCCGCCTACGTGGCGTGGCTCTATCGCACCGCGCGAATCCTCGGCTTCAGCCGCGACGAGAGCTTCTACTTCGACGCCGCCGGCCGCTACGCCGCCTGGTTCCACATGGTGGCAGGCCGCCAAAAGGGCGCCTACGAGCGCGCCACCATCGACCAGTTCTGGGCCACCAACCACGAGCACCCGTCGCTGGTGAAGAGCCTCTTTTCGCTCTCGTGGATGGTCTTTCACGAGAAGTCGAAGTTCATCGCCGACTCCAGCCAGGCGCTGCGGCTGCCCGGCATGCTCATGGGCGGGCTGGCGCTTTACGTTACGTATCTCTTCGGCGTGCGCCTCTTCTCGCGCACCGCGGGCGTTGCCGGCGCCGCCGCCCTGGCGCTCATGCCGCAGGTCTTTTACCACGCCCACCTGGCCTGCTTCGACGTGGCGGCCATGGCCATGTGGGCGCTCTGCGTTTACGCCTATTTCTGCGCCACCGAGAAGCGCACCCTCGGCTGGGCGCTGTGGGCCGGCGTCACCTACGGGCTCTTGCTCGAGACCAAGCACAACGCGTGGATCATGCCGGCGGTGGTCCTTCCACATGCACTCTACACGTATCGCACCGCCGGTCGATTCAAAGGCCTGCAGCGCTTCCCGCTGCCGGTGCTGGCCATGGCGGTGGTGGGGCCCCTGGTGTTCGTGGGCTTGTGGCCGTGGCTGTGGAACGACACCGAGGCCCGCATTCGCGAGTACGCGGCGTTCCACCTGAACCACGAGTACTACAACATGGAGTACTTCGGCCGGAACTACAACGGCCCGCCCTCGCCTCCCAGCTACGCGCCGGTGATGATCGCCGCTTCGGTGCCCACCGTCACGCTGGTGCTCTTCGCGCTGGGCCTCGCCGGCTTCCTCCGGCGTCTCGTGGTGGAGCGGGTGCGCGACGCGGTGCGCTTCGTGCGTCGCCTCGGGCCGCCCGCCGGCGGCTACTTCGCGCGCTTGCCGGAGAGCGGCGAGGTGCTCCTGTTCCTGGCGCTGATGGCGCCCATCGCGGTGTTCTTCTTGCCGAAGACGCCCATCTTCGGCGGCACCAAGCACTGGTTTCCGGCCTATCCGCTGCTCTGCGTGTTCGTGGGCCACGGCTTCGATCAGGCGGCGCAAGCCTTGCGGGCGCGATTTTCCCGGCTCCAGCCGGGCCTACCTCAGGCGCTCTTGGGGCTCGCCGTGTTCACCGCGCCCGCGCTCGAGACGGCGCACTCGCATCCCTTCGGCATCTCTGCGTACGTGCCGCTGGTGGGCGGCACCCGCGGCGGCGCCACGCTGGGTTTCAACCGGCAGTTCTGGGGCTACACCACCGAGGGGCTCGCGGCGTTCTTCCAGAGCACCATGAAGCCCGGCGAGAGCGTGTACATCCACGACACCACCATGGGCGCGTTCCAAGCGCTGCAAAACGAAGGGCGCATCCGCGCCGACATCCGGGGCAACAGCTGGAGCATCAGCGACGCCGACTACGCCATCGTTCACCACGAGCTCCACATGATCGAGAGCGAGGTCAACATCTGGACCGCCTACGACTCCGCCCATCCGGTGTACGTGCTGGAGCACGATGGCGTCCCTTTCATCAGCGTCTACCGCCGGCGAAAATAGGCGAATCGTCAGGGCTACCGCGCGCAGACCGCGGCCGGCAATCGGGCCTTTAGCTTTGCGAACGTACCTGGTAGAACGCTGGACCGCGAGATGGCAAAGACAAGCTCAGTCCGGTCCAGCGACTCCGTCATCGGTTCTTCTGCCGTCGTCAAGGGACGCGTGCGGGGAGACGGCAACCTCCGTGTGGAGGGCAAGGTCGAAGGTGAAATTGCCATCGAAGGCGATCTCACCATCGCCGAAGAAGGCGTGGTCACTTCTCAGATCGACGCGTCCGACGTCACCATCGCCGGTACGCTCGATGGCGACGTGAGCGCCAAGGGCGTCGTTCGCATCCAGCGCGGCGCCAAGGTGCGCGGCGACATGCGCGGCGAAACCTTCTCGCTCGACGAGGGCGCAGAGTTCGCGGGTCGCCTCGACGCGGACTTCGACCTGCCCCCCGAGCTCAACACTTCCAGCGCGCCCAGGCGCCGCTAACCACGAGCCGCGCCCCCGCGCACGACGGAGATAGATCACATGGCAAGCACCATCATCGGTTCGGGCATCACCATCGAAGGCGACATCGCGAGCGACGAAGACGTCGTCGTCGCCGGCACTGTCCGCGGCAAGCTCTCGGCGCGCGAGGGCGTGGTCGTGGAGCAGGGCGGCGTGGTCGAGGCCGACATCCAGGGCGGCGCCACCAGCGTGGCCGGCTCGGTCACCGGCAACATCCACTCCACCGACCGCGTCGACCTCCAGGGCGGCGCCAAGGTCGTGGGAAACGTGAAGGCTACACGAATCACCATTGCCGACGGTGCGCAGTTCAAGGGCAACGTCGACATGGACGTGTGAAGGAGCTCCCAGCATGTCCAGCGTGATCGGAAAAGCGGCGGTCGTCCGCGGCAAAGTGCGCGGCGATGGCGACCTCGAGGTCCAGGGCCACGTCGAAGGTGAAATTACCGTGTCCGGCGACGTCACCGTGGAAGCGGGTGGCCTGGTCGGCGCCAGCGTGAACGGTCGACGCATCGTGGTGCGGGGCGCCGTGCGCGGCGATTTGGTGGCCTCCGAGGCCATCGAGCTTGGCAATGGTGCGCGCGTGGTGGGCGATGTTCGCGCCCCTCGCATCGCCATCACCGAAGGTGCGCTCGTGCGCGGCCACGTGCAAACCCAAGGCGCGGGCGGCTCCAGCGCCCCCCGCGCAGCGGCAACGCCACGCGCAGCAACGCCCCGCGCTGCAGCAACGCCCCGCGCTGCGGCAACGCCTATCAAGGCAGCGCCGGCCCGTGCGCCCGC
The DNA here is from genome assembly GCA_038210445.1 of Polyangiales bacterium. GTDB lineage: Bacteria > Myxococcota_A > Polyangia > Polyangiales > Polyangiaceae > JABFRG01. The sequence goes on along the minus strand of JBBQWQ010000064.1, from coordinate 287 downwards.
TCCGCCTCCGTCGACCCGCAAGGTCGAAGCGAAGCCTGCTGCCGGCCGCGGCTCGGCGCTCGCCGGTGCGCGCCCCGCGGCGCCCCCGCCCATGGTCGTCCCCGTGCTCAAGAAGGGCACCAAGGTCACCAAGAAGCGCTAGGTGACTGGTGTTTTTCGTGACGATACGTGATCCCACGTTGCCCTATGTGATCCCGCGTGATTCCACGCGAATGCAGTGGCGTTCCGCGGGCGGTTTCAGCGAAATACGTGCATGAGCCTTGGTGGATCGCCGAAGCACGACGACC
>JBBQWQ010000063.1:0-42804 GCA_038210445.1 Polyangiales bacterium | reverse complement strand
GCCGTGTACAAGCAAGACCTCGGTACCGATTTCAACGAAGTTTCGCTGCACCGAAACTTCGTTGCGATGGAGGGGTACGTGCTTAGGTTGGTGAGCGATGTCTACCGAGGCGGCGTTCGGCGATCTCTCGAAGTTGCTCTCGTTTGCGAGCTCGCCGGAAGCGCTGGATCTCACGTTTCGGCACGCCCTCGCGGCGCTCGCGAAGGTGGTGCCCTACGATCTGGCGGCGCTCTACGAGCTTCACGGCGATACGCTGGTGCTGCGGGTCGGCGAAGGGCGCCTGGCCAGCAAGGTCCGCGGGCACACCTTGCCGCTGGCGCGCTTTCCGTCGATCCGAAGGGCCCTGACGGTGCGACAGCCGATGGTGCTGGCGCAGCACGATCACGAAGGCGACGAGGGCGATCCGTACGACGGCGTGCTCGACCTGCCGCCGGGTCACTCGTGCATGGTCATTCCGCTCTACAGCGCCGACCGCGCGCTGGGCATCATCACCCTCGATGCAACGGCGTGTGGAAACTACACGGAGAGCACCTCGACCCTGTGCAACGTCTACGGGCAGCTGGTCTCCATGGCCATGGTGCTCGCGCACCAATCGGCGGAGGTGGAGACCGCCCGCGCGCTCCTCGAGGAACAGAACCGCGTTCTGGTGGACGAAGTGGGCGGGGTCGAGCAGGCCTGCCGGCGCCTGGAAGCCAGCGAGTCGCCAGTGATGAAGGCCGTGGTGCGCCTGGCCAAGCAGGTGGCGGTGACCGACTCCTACGTGGTGATTCACGGCGAGACGGGCAGCGGCAAGGAGGTGCTGGCGCAGGCCATCCACGCGTGGAGCCCGCGGCACAAGGGCCCGATGGTGAAGCTCAACTGCGGCGCCATCCCCGAGAACTTGGTGGAGTCGGAGCTCTTCGGCCACGTGAAGGGCGCCTTCACCGGCGCGGTGAAATCAAGGCCTGGGCGCTTTCTCGCGGCGAGCGGCGGTACGCTGTTTCTCGACGAAATCGGCGACATGCCGCTGGCGGTGCAAACCAAGCTGCTGCGCACGCTGCAAGAGAAAACGGTGGAGCCCGTGGGCTCCGACGAGGTGGTGCCGGTCGACGTGCGGGTCATCGTCGCGAGCCACGTCGACCTCGAGGCCGCGGTGCGCGAGGGGCGCTTCCGTGAGGACCTGTACTATCGGCTCGCGGTGTTCCCCATCGAGCTGCCGCCACTGCGCGAGCGCCGCGAGGACATCTTGCCGCTGGCCTGGGAGCGTCTGCGCGAGCTGACGATGCGCGCGCCGCACGGCCGCGGACCGTGGATTTTCACCGAAGAGGCGAAGGACGCGCTCAAGGCCGAGAGCTGGCCCGGCAACGTGCGGCAACTGGTGAACGCCATCGAGCGCGCCACCATCGTGAACCAGGCCGGCGCCATCGACGTGGCCGATCTCGGCCTGCGCGCTTCCGGCCGCGGGGGACGCGCGGGCATCACCGGCACCCGCAGCACGCCGCCCGCGCCGCTGGCGACCTCGCCCACCTCGCGCACCTCGCCCACCTCGACCACCTCGCCCACCCCAGGCTCGCTCGCGAGCCTGCGCGACGCGGAGGAAAAGGTCCTCGCCCGGGCCCTCGCCACCTGCAAGGGCAAGGTCTACGGCAAAGACGGCGCCGCCGCGCTGCTTGGACTTCCCCCCACCACGTTGCAGAGCAAAATGAAGAAGCTCGGCCTCCGCTGACGTACTGCTACGACGCGCGGGACCGAGCTTGGGGCGATCACTTGTCGCGGATGGTCGTGCACTGACCGAACTTCATCTTGCTGGCCCAGCAGGTGTCGGCCACCTTGCTCGGGCGCTTGGCGAAGACGACGCTGTCGTTCTTGGCGATGTTGTGGAGCGCGAACGGCTTGTCTTGATCGAGCGGCGTCCCCTCGGCGCAGCCCTTGATCTGCCAGTCCCAGTGCGTCGCGTTGGTGCCGCCAATGTGCTCCTGCGGGCTCGAGGCCGCATCGGAGCAGATGTTGATGCCCACGAGCTGCGGGCTCACGCACTTGCGGAAGAACTCGTTACCGATTTTGAGCGCCACGGTGTCGCCGCACTTGGGCGCCGCGCCCGACTTGGTGACGAAGGTGACCTGCTGACCACTGCAGTTGCCGAAGTTCCAGTCGGTCTGACCGCGGTTGCTGTCGCGGATGAGGCAGCGCTGGTTGCCCTGATTCTTCAGGTTGCACTTGCCGCCGCTGGTCACCTTGCCACCTTCGCATCCGGTCAGGGTCCAGTTCACCGCTTCGTCGGCACCCGCCTGGTTTTCCGCGAGCGCCATCGCACCGAGAACCAGAGCCGTCGCACCCGCCGCAAGAATCTTTCGCTGAAGCATGTTCTGAGACCTCCGGAAGTGGGTACGTTCAACCTTTGTGCCCGCCACGACGGACGATTTCGTCGATAATTTCATGGCGCCCAAACGGTCAAAGCAGGGCGCGCCCGGGGCGCGCGCGCTCGCCGGGGAAGCCCGGTTAACGGGCGCACCACCCGTCGATGGCCCGGCGTTTAACCTCGATTAACGTGCGGGGCTCGGGGGCGTGGGGCAAAGCCATGGCCATGAAGCTTCGACATGCCCTCCCCTTCTCGCTCCTCCTCGCCTGCAGCAGCAGCGGCAGCACGCCGGCGCTCCCTACCCCCGACGCGGGTGTGACGCCCGACGCGGGCGTGGACGTGAAGGCTGCCTACGCGGAGGCCGTGCTCGGGGCAACCTGGACCAAGCTCGGCGCGGCACCGGCGGCGCCCAAGGGCGGCAAGCTCGACGACATCTTCTTCACCTCGCCGCTGCGGGGCTTCGCAGTCAACGGGCCCTCTGCGAGCATTCACCGGACCGAAGACGGCGGGCAGACCTGGAAGGTCGTGTTCTCGCACCCGGGCACCTACTTCCGCGCGGTGCTTTTCACCGACGAAAAGCACGGCTTTGCCGGCAACCTGGGCGCTGGGCTCACCGGGTCCATCGACGACGCGACGGTGCTCTACGAAACCAAAGACGGCGGCGACACCTGGGCTCCGGTCACCACCATCACCGGCGCAACGCCCAAGGGCATTTGCAACCTCACCGCGGTGGATGCGCAGCACATCATCGGCGTGGGCCGGGCCAACGGTCCCTCGCACATGATCGTCACCAGCGACGGCGGCGCGAGCTGGACCGCCAGCGACCTGACGACCGATCTGAGCATGCTCATCGACGCGCGTTTCACCTCGCCCAGCGAAGGCATCATCGCCGGGCAGAGCGCCGGCACCCCCTCGGTCTGCACCATCATGCGCACCACCGACGGCGGCAAGACGTTCGCCAAGGTGTTCGCTTCGGCCACTCCCAGCAGCCTGTGCTGGAAGCTGAGCTTTCCCTCGGACAAGGTCGGCTATGCGTCCATTCAAGACTCGGTGTCGGGTCCGGCCACCCTGGCCAAGACCACCGACGGCGGCGCCACCTGGGCCGAGGTTCCGCTGCCGCTCGCGGCGAACCCCCAGGCCGGCTTCTCTGCCATCGGCATCGGCTTCATCACCGAAGACATCGGGTGGATCGCCTCCGAGAGCGCCACCAAGCCCTCCTATCGCACCGTCGACGGCGGCAAGACCTGGGAGGCGGACCCCGCGCTCGGCCCGGCCATCAATCGGTTCCGCTTCGTCGACAAGAAGACGGCGTACGCCATCGGCGCTTCGGTATGGAAGCTCGACATCGACTGGAAGGCGCCCTGAGACCATGGTGAGCGCATCTCGCCCCTCACGATGGCTCCGTTCGCGCGTGGCCCCGCTGCTGGCGGCGGCGCTGGTGGCCGGGGCGGGAATGCTGGCGTGCAGCAGCCATGGCGAAGGAGCCGCAGCGCCGGCGCCCGCGGCAAAGCCCGTGAGCACCCGCTGCGAGGATGCGAAGGGCCCCGGAGGCTCGCAGATCGCCGTGGGCGCGCGGCTTCCAGCGCTGCGTTTCGAGGGCGCACGCGAAGACGGCATGGCCGGGACCGTTGCCGCGGCGGACTACTTCGAGCCGTGCGCGGCGGCCTCGCGTGTGCTGGTGGTGCGCGTCCACGGAGGCGCCTGGTGCGGCACCTGCGCGTGGCACGCGGAGCACAGCGCGGAGCTGGCGTCGCTCGACATCGCGCCTCGACTCCGATTCCTCGACCTGGTGGTGGGCGATCGCGACAACGCTCCGGCCGGCGCTGCCGACGCCGTGGCATTTCGAAAGGCGATGCTCGCAGCGCCCGGGAACGAGGGAATGAAGATCGCCGTCGGCGCTGACCCGACGTTCGCGTTCCGCGCGGTGGCAGACAGCCCCGGCGTGCCCTTGCCGCTCTACGTGCTCGTCGACACGCGAACGCTCACGGTGCTCGACTTCGTCTCCAACCCCAACCCCGCAGATCTGCTTCATCGACTGCGCAGCGTCATCGCCGCGCTCGACGGTACAAAGGCGCCGGCGCGCGCAGACGAGCCGCTGGTCGACGGCATCTTTCATCGCAACGAGTGGGACCTGATTCGCGCGATGACGCTCCCCGGCGCGCCGCCCGCCGACCCCACCAACGCGGTGGCCGACGCGGCGGAGGCGGCGGCGCTGGGCAAGGCGCTGTTCGCCGACACGTCGCTCTCGCCCAGCGCGACCGTCTCGTGCGCGACGTGCCACGATCCGCAGAAGCAGCTCAGCGATGGACTTCCGCGTGGCCGCGGGGTGGCAGTGGGCGACCGCAAGACGCCGGACATCGTGTTCGCCGCCTTCTCGCCCACGCAGTTCTGGGACGGCCGCGCCGAGACCCTCTGGGCCCAGGCGCTGATGCCGTTCGAGAACCCGAAAGAGATCGACGCGTCGCGGGTATTCGTGGTGCGGCAGGTGGCGCAGCGCCACGCAGAGGCCTACGCCAAGGCGTTCCCCGGGGCGCCGCTGCCGGACCCGGCGACGTTGCCAGCGGCCGGTAAGCCGGGCGACGCAGCCTACGATGGCCTGGGGCTCGCCGCGCAGACCGACGTGACGCGCGCCTTCGTAAACGTGGGCAAGGCCATCGCCGCCTACGAGCGTACGTTTCGTGCAAAGCCCAACGCCCTCGACCGCTACATCGGCGGCGACCCAGGCGCCCTTTCGGTGCTCGAGAAGCAAGGGCTGTCGATCTTCGCCCAGGCGGGCTGCATGCAGTGCCATTGGGGGCCGCGGCTCACCGACGACGCGTTCCACAACACGCGCATGCCGACCGGTCGCGCCGACGGCGCTGCCGACCCGGGGCGCAGCGAGGGCATCGCGCTCCTCTTGCGCAGCGAATTCCGGGCCGGCGGCCGCTGGAGCGACGCGCCGAGCGCAGGAGCCACGGCGCCGGTCGCCTCGAAGAACATGCTCGGCGCGTTCAAGACCCCCGCCCTTCGCGGAACCGCGGGGCTCGCGTTCTATGGCCACGGGGGCACCGCGAAGACGCTGGTCGACGTGACCGAGCTCTACGGTCAGGGCGGGCTCGCGGCCGACGATCCCCGCGCAGCCGGAGACAACGAGCCGTGGTTGATGCCGTTCTCGGTGGCCGCCCAATGGTCGATCCCACCGTTCCTGGGTACCCTATCGGCGGAGCCGATTGTGCCGTAGTCCGCCTCGTTTGCCCCTGAACCCGCGTTTTGTGCCAGATGTGGCGCAAGCGGGAGCGCGCGCGATATCCAGCGTAAACGCGGCGAGCGAAGGAAGAGGTGACGGGGAGCGTCGTAATATGATTCACTGCGGGCCAAACGGAAGCTCGTAACGAGGAGAATCATGAAGATCGTAGCAAGCGTGTTGGTTGGGCTCTGCCTCATTGGGGCGACTGCGTGTTCGAAGAAAGTCGAGATCTACGACAAGCCGGCGACGGCTGTGGATCAGACCGTCGGCGAAGCGGACGGCGCGTTCTCGGTGAAGGTGAGCTACCCGACCGACGCCTTCGAGGCCGACACCTTGCTGGTGATGCCCGGCGACGTGGCCCTCAAAGAGAAGGGCTCGGTCTTCGGCGACACGCACATCAAGCTGCGCGCCACCAGCTCGTTCCCGGAGAGCCTGGAGCAGGCCGAGAAGGACGCCATCGGCCTCCAGCTCGGCGACAAGATGACCGCCTCCAAGAAGGAGAAGGTCGGTGAGCACGGCTTCTTGATCGTCATCGAGAACGACAAGAAGAGCAAGGTCGAGGTCCACGGCTACATCCCGTCCACCGGCGACCACGGCATCGAGTGCACCGGCTCGCACTCCGACTCCAAGCCCCTGAAGGACGGCGAAAAGTGGACCGCCTTCTTCACCAAGATCTGCCAGTCGGTCACCATCACCAAGGCCCCGGCCGCCGTGGCTTCGGCCGCTGCCACCGAAGGCAAAGTTCCCGATGGCTGGCCCACCGACGTGCCGCTCTACAAGGGCCGCATCAAGAACGTCTCGAACTCTAGCTCCGACTACTCCGACAGCTACAGCCTGAGCGTCTCCACCACCGACTCCGCCGACGTGGTGCAAACCTTCTACGAGACCCAGCTCAAGGCCAAGGGCTTCAAGCAGAACAGCAACTCCACCTCCGGCGGCTCCATCACCCGGAGCTACGGCAAGAAGTACACAGACCCGTCGGTCACCGTTTCGACCAGCGTCTTCCAGGGCGCAACCACGGTGTTTCTCAGCGTGAGCGTGCCGAAGAAGAAGAAGTAACGCCTCGCGCGACATTCTTCCGAAGAGCGGTAGGTCGGTTCGCCGACCTACCGCTTTTTTCTCGTCTGGCGCCCGCCGGCCGCGCGCAGCGCATCGCGCGATTGCGTGCGTTCTACATAGATTCCAGCGATAGATTGCTGGCGCCGCCGTGGAGCTCCAGCTCGAAGCGGTCACGCGCGCCCGCCAGCTCCGGCGAGGCCCATTCGAGGAGCCCGCCCACCGATCCCAGCTTCATGCTGTCGACCGAGAGGCCGGAGACGCCGCCGTGCACCACCAGCTTCATGGGCACGTTGCGCGGCCGTTGAATGCGCGCGGTGCTGACGCCGCCCTTGATGCGCACCGGAACCACGCCCTCGGGCCTGCCGAGCTGCAGCAAGAGATCGCTCGCCCCACCCAGGAGCTCGAAGCTCGACACTGAAAGTGCCCCCAGGTCGGCCTCCAGCTTCGCCGCCCCGCCCTTGATGCGCAGCGCCCAGCGAACGTCGCGCGCGAGTGCCACCCGCACCCACTTGCTCCGCATGCGAAGCCAGTCGAGGGGGCTGCCCTTCGGATGGGTGTACGAAACCAGGCCGTCGTCGAGCGAAACGGTGGGCGGCGAACCCTCGAAGCGCGCACGAACCAGGTGCGCGCCTTCCCCCACGGGCGTTGCCCCCAGCACCAGCGCCGCGACGCCGCGACGCGCCTCGAAGGTCGCGGCCGTGCGCGACCCGCGCGGCAAGGTCACCAGGTTTGCCTGTGTCTCGACGCTCGCGGCGTTCGACCGTTGCAAGGCCTCGGTGGCCCGCGTGGTGGCCTCGATACACTTGCGGGTGAAACCCATGATGCGCTCGAGCTCGGTCGGCGTGTACTCGGCGCAGATGGACTCGGCCGCCAGCCGGATGGGCTCCAATAGCTCCGCGAGCTCCTCCAGGCGCTCCTGGCGCACGTGGACGATGATCTGGCGGCGATCGTCGGGGTCCTTCTCGCGCCACACGAAGCCGGCGTTCTCCAGCCGATCGAGCACGCCAGTGACCGCGCCGGTGGTGAGCCCGGTGAGCTCGGCCACCCGCCCCGGAGTGACGCGCCCCTCGCTGCGGTGTCGCGCGATGAGGTCGAGGCACTTGTGGTCGGCGGAGCTGAGCCCCATGCGCTCGGCGACCGCTTGGTGGAATACCACCGTGCGCGCGGACAGCTCGCGGAAGATCTCGGGGTCGAAGGGCGGCTTCTTCATGGGGAACGGCTGGGGCGAGTCTCGCACAGATAAGACACCCAGCCCTTGGGTCAACCAGGAAGAGAGCGAAGCGCCGATTCACTCTTGTAAAAAGTATCTTAGTAGCTAAGAGATATGGCTCAGGAGTAAATGTTCATGCACGCACCGCAGATCGTCGTTCCGTTCTCGTCCTTCTCCGAGGCCTCGCTGCGCCTTCGGGGAGGGGTTCCCAACACCGTGGTCCGCGGCGGCTCCGAGGGGGGGTACCGCGAGGCCGCGCCGCTCGCCACCCTGGCCTTCGATGGGCCGCCGGCCGAGGTGACGTTCGAAGGAAACCTGGTGGAGGTAGACTTTCACGCGACGCTGCTGGGGGGCCTCTTCGGCACGTGCACCGTCGGCGCCGAGATCGCGCTCTCGCCGCAGCTCCCCTGGCGCATCCGGGTCAGCGGAGGCGTGGAGCGCTTGACCATGGACCTGACTGCTGTGGCCCTGCGCTCCTTCGAGATGAAGGGCGGGGTGAGCTGCAGCAAGCTGATGCTCCCACGGCCGGTGGGCACCGTTCAGCTAGAAATCACAGGGGGCGTGAGCGACATCGAGATCGTGCGTCCGGCGGGCGTGGCGCTGGCGTTCGAGCTCCGCGGCGGCGGGTCCAACTTGCGCATCGACGACCTGGCGCTGGGCGCTGTCGGTCGCGTCGCGTGGCAGTCGCCGTCCTTCGACGAAACGGCCGACCGCTACGTGGTGACGATCGGCGGCGGCGCCTCGCGCGCGACCGTCGCCGTCGCGCCCGAGGCCGAGTACGCGTTTTCGCGCGGGGTCGCGGTGTGAGCGCCCAGGCCCTCGCCATCCCGCATCGGGCGATCGAGACCTGGCATGGCGGAGAAGAACCCATGAGCTCGGGCGCAGACATCGAATTGCGTGGAGTATGCAAGGAATAGCAGCGCGGCCGCGGCGCGGTCATCGCATGGCAAAGGCGTCATCGCGCGCACGACAGGCGCCACGTCGGTGTGCGTCAACGGCTGGCGAAAACGCGGCGCAATCGGTGATTCCATGGGCGACAGCGAAGCACCCGCGCGCGCGCGCCGAGTGAGGAGGTTGCCAGCCCGCGCGTTGCAAAGTGCGCAAGTCCTTGACCAAGTTCTGCGTAGCGCACTTCGCGCTCGCACCATTCCATTCGCTCGTGGTCGATTGTCGCCCTCCGTCGACAGAATCATCCTACGGTGCCACGGGCTCATCGGGAACGGTGGCGGAAGGAAGTACAAACGTGGACGTATTGACGGCTCTCAGCAACAAGTCTGACTACTCGAAGAACCAGCTCCAACTCATCGTAGGCGCCTGGATCCTTGGCTCTCTCGTAGAGAAGAAGGCCAAGATCTCGCTCACGAACGGAGACGTGGCCGAAGAGGACTACGACAAGGGCTCTCTCTACTCGCTCCTCTACGCCCTCTATCGTTCCATGGGCGACGTTCGCGACGAGCACGGCAAGCGCTACGAGTTCACCTTCAACACCTGGGGCTATACCTGGCCCGAAGCGTGGGGCCCCTCGCCCACCAAGTCGTCGATGCCCGAGCGCTACGGCCAGAACGCCTACGCCGGCCTCTACCACTTCAAGGAAGTGCAAGAGTACGTGGCGGCCCGCGACGGCAAGGTCCACGTCATCGAGATGGGCTGCGGCACCGGCGCCGGCGCCAACTGGGTTACCGGCACCGTGCTCCCCAAGTGCACCTACGAAGCCGTCGACATGCAGATCGCCGGCATCAAGACCTGCCAGCGCAAGTTCGTTCCGAACCACAACGGCCGCCTGAAGGCGACCCACAGCGACGCGACCCGCCTCTCCATCCCCGATGGCGCAGCCGACTTCGTCGCCGTGAACGAAACCCACGTCACCGAGTACGCCGGTGTGGTCACCGCCGAGGACGAGCGCTTCTTCAAGACCGCGCACCGCCTCCTCAAGCCGGGCGGCTACCTGGTGTGGGGCAACGCGATTCCCGACGCGACGTGGAAGCCCTGCTTCGCGTTCCTCGAGAGCATCGGCATGAAGGTCGAAGAAGAGTGCGACGTCACCGCCGAGGCCGTGAAGGCCCGCGACGAGGACAAGGCGCGCATCGACACCTACGTCGACCAGTGCATCGAGGCCTTCCACGCCTTCAAGATCCCGCGGCTCGGTGGCAAGCGCCGCCTGCAGGCGGAGATCGCGCTGAAGAACTTCGCGCGCAACCCCGGCACCAACCTCTACGACAACATGGTCAACCGCACCGACACCTACAAGGTCGTCCGCGTCCGCAAGACCCCCTGAGCGCACTCCGCGCTCGCGAGCAGCGGCGAAATCCCTCGGGGTTTCGCCGTTTCGCATTTTTGTTCGTTTTTCCGTCCGCGCTTGTCGATCGCGAGCGGCATCGTTCGCTATGCCACTGAAGGAGCTACGAACATGGAATACATGCTGTTGATTCAAGCCTCGGAACGCCGCTTCGCCACCCTCGGCCAGAAGGAGATGGGCGCCAACATGCAGGCGTACGGAACCTTTACCAAGGAGCTGTTTCAGAGCGAGCGGGCCGGCGACTGCGCTGCCCTCGAGCCCACCAAGTCGGCCACCACGGTGCGCATTCGCAACGAACAGCGCTCGGTGAGCGACGGCCCATTCGCGGAGACCCGCGAGCAGCTGGCCGGCTACTACGTGGTGAACGTGGAGACACCCGACGAGGCCTACGCCATCGCCGCGAAGATTCCCGACGCCACCGGGGGCGCCATCGAGGTGCGCGCGGTGAAGAACGTGGTCACGCCGGCGCAGGGCGCTGCGGCCAAGTCGCACGCCGCCGCACCCGCCGACGCCACCAAGGAGTACCTGCTGCTCATCTGCGAGGACGAGGCCAACTGGGCCAAGCTCGAGCCCGCGGAATCCACCAAGATATTGGCCGAGTACAAGGCCTTCTCGGACGAGATCAAGGCCAGCGGGCGCTTCGTCGCCGGCGCGCAGCTCGGCCCCGCCGCCGGCGGCAAGGCGGTGCGCGCGAACAACGGCGACCGCACGGTGACCGACGGGCCCTACGCCGAGACGCGTGAGCAACTCGGAGGCTACTATCGCGTGTGGGCGCGTGATCTCGACGAAGCCATCGCGCTCGCCGCGCGCATTCCCGCAGCGCGCACCGGCTGCATCGAGGTCCGGCCGCTCATGGACACCCGCGCATACGTGTAGAACCGGGCAGAGGAGAAGCGGCCATGGACACCACCTCGTTTGCTTCGTTCATGCGAGACGACCGTGGCCGCGTGCTCTCCGCGCTCATCGCCCGGGCGGGTGGCGACTTTCAGATGGCCGAAGACGCGCTCTCGGCGGCGCTGGAGCAGGTGCTGCGCGAAGGCGCGCCGCCCCACGCGACGCTGGGCGCCTGGGTGCACGGCGTAGCCAAGCACCGACTCGTCGACGCGCAGCGCCGCATGCGCATGATGAACCGCCACCACGCCGACCTGGCAACGAGCGAAGCCGAGCAAGGGTACGAGCCCATCGAACCCGAAGCGGTGGGCGACGAGCGGCTGCGCCTGCTCTTCACCTGTTGCCACCCGGCGCTGGCGCGGGAAGCGCAGGTGGCGCTCGCGCTGCGAACGCTGGGCGGTCTCTCCACGGAAGAGGTCGCCCGCGCCTTCCTGGTGAGCGGGCCGACCATGGCAGCACGCCTGGGGCGTGCCAAGGAGAAGATCCGCGCCGCCAAGATTCCCTACGTGGTGCCGGAGCCGGCCGACTTGCCGGGGCGACTCGATGCGGTGCTGCAAGTGATCTACCTGATCTTCAACGAGGGCTACGCGTGCACCCGGGGCGAGATGCTCCAGCGGCGCGACCTGTGCAGCGAAGCGCGACGGCTCGGTGAGCTCACGGTGGCGCTCTTGCCCGCGTCGCCCGATCCCAAGGCGCTCCTCGCGCTGATGCTGCTCATCGATGCCCGCCGCGACGCGCGCAGCGACGAGACCGGCCGCGAGCTCGTCGCCCTCGAACAGCAAGACCGCAGCCGCTGGAACCAGGACGATCTTCGAACCGGCGACGCGCTCCTACGGGCGGCGCTCGAAAGCGGCCCGCCGTCGACCTGGGCCATCGAAGCGGCCATTCAGGCGGTACATGGCCGCGCCGCGAGCTACGCGGAGACCGACTTTTCCCAGATCGCCGAGCTCTACGCCTCGCTCCTCGAACGCTGCGACACGCCGGTGGTGCGCCTCAACGCAGCGGTGGCACGGGGATGGGTGCATGGTGCACAGATTGGGCTCGAAGCGCTCACCGCCCTCGAGAGCGAGCTGGGGCAAACCCACATGTACTGGGCTGCTCGCGCGGAGTTTTTGCACCGGGCGGGCCAACGCGCAGAGGCAGGAGCGGCCTACGCTCGCGCCATCGAGCTCGCCGGCAACGAGGCCGAGCGACGCTTCTTGGAAAAGCGCGCCGGCCGATAACGCGGTGTGGGCGCCATGGGCGCGACCCGGGCGCGACCGCTGCGCAGGCCGAAAATTGCGGAGAATCCCCGACGAAAACGCTTCTCGACGCGGGCATATGCCTTGCTCGGAGAGGAAACATGAAAACGAATCCTCGGACCCTCCGGCGCGCATCCTCTTCTGCAGTGGCGACCGTCATGGTCGTCTTGCTCGCGACAGCATGCAAAGGCAAGCTCTTGGGCGGCCAGGACGCCGGCGGCGGCGCTGTTGGCATCGAAGCCAAGGACAACGACGCGGCGGTGGTGACGCTGGCCAAGGCAGCGCTCGCCTGTCCCACCGGCTCGGGGTCGGAGCTCTTTCAGTACGAGTGCCCGGCCTACAAGAAGTGGCAGGAGGGCAAGGAGCTCACCTCGGCGGCGCCGACCCTGGTCAGCATGCTGGAAGATCCCTCGCCGCGGGTGCGACTGCTGGCGACCAGCGGCCTCTCCAACAGCGACGCGTATCGCGAAGACAAGACGCTGGCGACGCGGGTGGTGGCGGCGGCAGAGTCCGAGCGCGATACCACGGTGGCCGGCAGCGTGGGCGAGCGTGTGGCGCGCATCAAGGTCGGCAAGACCGGCCTCTTCGACCGCGTTGCGGCCATCGGCAAGACCCATCCGGTCACCGCCATGCGCCGGGCCATCGCCAGCAGCCTCTTGTTCGCCAACAGCGATTCGAAGCAGGTCTTCGACTACACGGTCGCCATGGCCAAGGACACCGATCCCGATGTGCGCGGCGCCGCGGTCAGCGCCTTCTGGGTGGGCGGTTCGTTCTCGCGCAGCGACACGTGCAAAGTGTGGGCGTCACATCTCGACGACAGCAAGGCCAGCATCGCCGGCAGCGCCGCCTCGAGCCTCGGTGGCTACCGCGGGTGTGGCCCGCAGTTCGACGCCTTGATCAACGCGACCCAGAAGGGCGTCACCGGCGTGGCGCGCGAGGAATCTGGCTTCGCACGCGGCCTGGGGTCGGCCTGCGAGAGCGGCGAAGCGACCGCCCCCCAGCGCGCCAAGGCGCTCGCGCTGGCCAAGACCCTCACCAGCGACCGAGCCAGCCACGTGTTCGTGCGCACCGGCGGTCTGAATGCGGTTGCCAAGTGCGACCCAACTGGCGGCAAAGGCTTCATCGCCGGCTTCACCAAAGACAAGGAGAAGTGGGTCGCCGAAGAAGCGGTGAAGCTCCTCGCCCCCAAGAAGAAGTAGCTACAGCGCCGCCACGTAGGCCCGGCCGAACTCGAGGGGCGACGGACGGTCGGCAGGGTTCATGGCGGTCGCAGCGCGCAGCACCTTGGCCATCGCCGCCGGCCACTGCGCGAGGCGCCGCGGATCCTCGAAAGGGTCGCGGCGCATGTGGGCGATGATGCGATCGCGGGCGTTGTCGATCTCGTCGAAGAACGCGCTCCCGGTGGTGACGTTGTAGATGGTGCCGGCGAGGGCGTACACGTCGGAGCGCGGGTCGAGCTCCACCGGGTCGAGCACCTGCTCGGGCGCAATGTATCCAGCGGTACCGGCCACGAAGCGACCGCTGGCATCGGCCGGCACCTTGATGGCCCGCACCATGCCGAAGTCGATGACCACCGAGGCCAGCGGGTGCGCCAGCGCCGGGTTGCGGTGCTTCTCGGGGTCGAAGCGCTCGCCGCCCGAGAGCGGCAGACGCAGCCAGATGTTGGCCGGCTTGACGTCGCGGTGCACGAGGCCAGCGCCGTGCAGCGCAGCAAGACCGGCGCACGACTCCAGCACCACCTGGCGCATCTCGAAGAGCGACATGGGATGGGCCTGCGAGTACTGCTTGAGGTCGGCCCCGATGAGGTACTCGAGCACCAGGAACGGCACGCCGCTCTCCACGCCGCGGTCGATGATGTTGGCGACGTTGGGGTGGTACAGGCCCGCCAGCGCGTTGGCCTCTTCCACGAACGAGGCGAGGATTCCCTCGCGCTCCACGTCGTTGGCGTTGGCCAGCGCCTCGGCCTTGGGAATCTTGAGCACGAAGAAGCGGTCGGCGCCGGGCTTGCGCACCAGCCACACCGTTCCGATGCCGCCTTCGCCCAGCGGCTTGATGAGCTCGTAGCCGGCGATGAGCTTGGGCTCCTCCTTCTTCGGGGGCAGCTTGGGCGGGGGCGTACGATCGATGGCGCCGCGCACCGCGGCCTCGAGCAGCGCCGAGGCTACGGGCCCCAGCGAAGCGAACCATACGTCGAGCATGGAGAGCTCGCGACCGCGAATGGCGCGCGCAACCAGGCCGGCCACACGTGGCGCGTTCTCGGTGGCGCTCCGCGAAAGTGAGTCGGCAGCGCTCTCGGCGCTGGCGGGGTGCAGAGCCTTCACCGGATCTGCCAGTGCGCCATGCAGGCGATCGGCGGCGATGACCAGAGCCAGGCACTGCGACTCGATGTCGGCGTCGGAGCCGCTGGCGCCGCCAAAGGCCTCGAGCGTCTTCGAGAGCTCCATGAGCGCGTGCGAAAGCTCGGTGTCGACCGCGTGCAGCGCGGCCAGCGCCTCCGAGGTACCCACGCCCCAACGCCCCTCGGCCTCACCGCGCGAAACCGCGGTGCGCAAGGCCTCGGCCTGGGCGCAGCACTGCGCCAGCGCTTCGGGGTCCATCATCGGGAGCGCGGTGCCGAGCTGCAGCAGCATGGCCGGCCGGTCGATGACCAGCGCCCACCAGGCCGCGAAGGGGCCGAGCCAGCGCACGTCGTCGACCTCACCCAGCGACGTGCCACGGGTGGTGTCGACCAGGCGCCAGAAAAGCGTGGAGAGTGCATTCTTCAAAGACTCCGGCAGCTCCCGCGAGCCGTCGGCCAGGCCTTCGATCTTCCGAAGCCACAAGCACGTATCGTGGGCGGTGGGTCCGCGGCCCGGACCCAGGTCGGCGTCGCCGCAGGCGTCGAGCGCGTAGCCGCCCAGGCGAATCGCCAGCACCTCCAGCGGCAGCTCGTCGGCTGGGTGAAACTCCTCGCTCGAGCGGCGCTCCTTCAAGAGGTCGAGAATTTCCGCCGGCGCGCGGGCTAGGGTCTTCCAGGTCTCTTCGAGGTTCGGCTCCTCCACCGGATCGCCGCTCGGGCAAGTGGCCAGCAGCGGCGCCCACAGGCGCAGCGCAAATGCCCGCGCCGCCCCCTCGAGCGCGTTCACGGCGGCGGCCCGCTGGCGCACCCGGCCGGCGCCCAGCGCGATGCGGCGCGCTTCGGCGAACGTGGAGAGGAGCGAGCTGGCGAAGCGCGCAGCCCGAGCGTCGGCCTCTTCGTCGTCGTACTGCGCGGCGATGCGCGTGAGGTTCTCGATGCCCAGCTCGAGGTCGAGCGGATCGCGCTCGGCGTCGTCGATGGGGTCGGTCACGGCGATGACCTCGATCCACCGCCGGGTCTCGTCGAGCGAAGTGGGCTTCGCGTGCCGCGCCATGTCGCGAAGCGCACGAAGCGGGGTCTCGATGGACTCCGCGTGCTGCGGACCACGACGCCACAAGGTCGCGAGCCCGCGAGCCAGCGCGCGCGCCGCGATGGCTCCGCCGTCGCCCGCAAGGATGCGCTTGGTGAGACGGTCCCACAGGTCTTTGCGTTCGAAGTGTAGGTAGGGCGTGGCCGCTGCCACTGCCGCCAAGACCCAGGGATCGGCGTCGGCGGCGCCGATGATGGCGCCCAGTTGCCCCGCCACGAACGTGAACCTATCGCGGGGTAGCGACGCGAAGGCGGTGATGGCTCGCTGGCGAAGGAGCCGCGATTCACCCAGCACCCAATCGAGCAGCGTGCCTTGCAGCTGCTCCACCGGTCCGGTCAGGCGGCCCAGGGCCCGCGCCGCGTGCACCCACACCAGGGGCTCCGGGTGCAGCAGCAGGGGCTGGAGCACCTGAAGCGTCTTTCCCACCAGCTCGGGATCGGTGGCGACGGGCATACCGTGGGCCGCCACCTCGAGGCATCGTGCCGCGAGCACGCGACCCCGCAGCGCGCCTGCGGCGGGCACTTTCACCATGGCTTCGAAGGTCGCCTCGGAGCTCCAGATCCATGCGCCCAGCTCCGGCACCTCGAGCGCGCTCGCGCCCGCTTCCCACACCAGAATCTGCAGGCGCGCCCGGGCCTGCTCGTTTTCTGGCAGCCCCAGGTCGCGGCCGTCGCCCAGGAGCGGCGCGCACGCCAGCGCGTCCACGAGCGGCCCTTGCGCAACGCGGTCGCGAACGATCGGCAGCGCGACGTCGGCGCGCTCGGTGCCGCGAGCCTTTTGCAAGAGCTTGGCGATTTCTACGTCGCGGCGACCCGCACTCGCGCTGCACCAGAGGAGAATCACGTCGCCGGCCGGCTCTCCGAGCAGTGCACCCAGCTCGGCGAGCGAGTCGTCTTTGGTAAAGACCGCAGCGCCGGCAGCCCATGCGTCGGCTGCCTGCAGGAGCTCCGCAGAGAGCGCCGGGGGATGCTCGCGACCCGCCGAGCGCCAACGCGCCAGTAGCGAATCGCGCAGGGTAGGCGCTTCGAGGAGAGCCGCGGTGAGCTTGGCGAGGGCGTCGAGAACGGGCGCAGAGAGCATGGTGCGCGCTCGATCGTATCGCGGATCGACGCGCCGTCGGGGCCGCGGAGGCGCGCTCGGTTCGATTTTTTCGCGTGATGCGAGTATCTGGCCTCTTGCATGGCGCCCTTGCGCACGCCGTAGTCGTCGGCCGACGCGTGCGCGCCCACCTGTGTCACGTCGCGCCGCCGAGGCCGTCGACGGGTATTGCCCGCGCGCGAAGGCGCGGCTGGTGTAGTGGCGCCGCGACACGTGCGTCGTCGACGCTGCACTCGCGGACCGCGGGAATGTGTTCTTTCCGCTCAAGGCGCGTCGCGACGCCGCGATCGGGCATCGAACGCACTGGTACGGTCCTCGCTAATGGGTGGGCGATGAGTTTGCACCGTGAGGAGCCGATGATGATGGACAAGGCGACGCGCAGGAGGACCTCGGTCCCGTCGGTCCTGGTGGTGGCAGATAAGCGAGCGGCGTCGGAGCTCGGCGAAAGCCTGGTTCCCTTTCCGGTGCTCTCTGCACACGACATCGACGAAGCCAGCGAGGCAATGCGCTCCCTCACCCCCTACGTCATCGTGGTAGGGGGCTCGCGTCAGCGCGAGCTTTCGGCCGACCTCAACGCGCTCGCGCGCGACACCAACGCGGTGGTGGTTCGCCTCGAAGAGCTCGGACGCGGAGACGGCGTAACCGCCCACATCGAGGGGCTCATGGCCCACGTCGAGACGAGGCGCCGCCGCAACGAGACCTGAGTCGCGCTCAGCGCCGCTTGCGACGGCCAAGGGCCAGAACGAGCGCGAGGCCGCCAAGGCCCGCGAGGGTACCGCTGGAAGTCGGGCCCGCACCGCCGGCAACGCATCCCGATGCCGCGTCGGCGGGAGTGGCCTCGGCACCATCGGCGCCAGGCTCGGGCGCGTCGGGTACCGGGTCCGGCGTATACGGCGGGAGCTCCTCGGTGCCTCCATCTTCGCTGACGCCGCCGCCGCCGCCGCCGTCGGCCTTCACGCCGCCGTCGGCATCGGTGCAGTCTGCACCTTTTGCGAAGCCGCCTACGGGCGCCCGAGCGAGGCGCGTCTCGGTGGCCGGTCCATAGGATCCATCTTCGGTGATCTTGTCGGTGGGGTTGTTGCGGTTCCAGAGGCGCTGAAAGGCCTTCACCGAGAGGCCGCGCAGGTCGACCGCACCGGCGCCGACGTAGTCGTAGTGAACGGGATCGCTGGCGCCCAGCCAGCGGAAGCTCTTTCCGGTGAGCGCGGAGCGCCAGCCGGCGTTGTCTTGCACGTCGAGAGCGAGCGCCGATTCGTGGTTGCTGGTGCCGGGCCTGGCGGCCAGGCTGATGCCGCAGCGCCCGGTCTGGTACCAGCGGTACAGCATGTATTGCTGGGGCAAGGTGCGGAGCGCGGAGTTGATGCTGAGGGTGGTGCCGCGAGCCTTCTGCGCCGCGACCATGGCCGTCACCGCCGGCGATTGCAGGTAGGGAAACACCGCCGAGCCGAGCGCGATTCCCGGGAGCTTGTCGATGCTCTTGAGCGTGTTCGGACGCAGACACTGGATCTCGCCCACCAACTGCGTCGAGAGCCCCTTCACCACGCTGGTGGTGCACGACTGGGCAACCGCAGCAGAGACCGGATCGCCGTTGCTCAACGCTTGGGCCACGCTGCCCAGGTCGCCGTTGCCGTCGCTTTCGCCCTCACCGTCGTGCGTGCTCGCACGGAGCGACGCACCGTCGGAGGCGCATGCCGCGGGGCCAACGCAGCCAAGAACGAGGACGACGAGGGCAAGGGCGCGGCGGGGGTGAGCGTGGATCACACCCCATTGTATGCACCCCGCGGGCCGCTCCCAAGAGCCAACGTTAGCTGAGTCATTTCGAAGGCTTACAGGTAGGTAAAGGGGTGCCCTGCGCGACCCATCGCGAAGCCCCTCGCGACCAGCGACGAGCCTGTGCCCTCTCTGTCAGCGTTCGACGAGGTTGCGGAGGCGGTCGAGGGCGGCGTCCCAGTGGCGCGCGATGCTGTCGAGCGCTTTTCGTGCTTCGACGAGGCGCTTGGGGTCGAGCTCCCAGTGGGTTTCGCGGCCGGCGCGCGAAGAGCGCACGAGGCCGGCGCCCTGCAGCACGGTCAGGTGCTTGGTCACAGCCTGCCGCGTGAGGGCTGTGCCTTCGGTGAGGTTCGTCGTCGAGAGACGTTCGCCGGCGCCCAGGCGCGCCACCAAGGTGAGCCGCGTCTCGTCGCCCAGCGCCGCGAAGACGGGCGCCGAGCGGCGAACCCCCAGCGCCCACGCCGCGCCGGCGCTAGGCGTGGACACTTGCCTCGATGGCCCCGACCACGATGGCCCATCCCTTGCCGTTCATCTCGTAGGCCTTGGCCCGGCGACCGAGCGGAACCTTGGAGAACCCCGATTCCACCACCGTGAGCCGCGTCGCGTTGCCGCCCTCGAGCTCCTCGAGCGTGAAGGTTACGCGGGTCTTCTCTTCGCCAGAATAGTCGATGCTCTTGTCGACCGCGAAGGGATGCCAGAAGTACGAGAAGTGATGCTCGGGCTCGATGCGGTCGACGATCATCTCCCAGCGCAGATCTGCGAACTGGGGCGCCGTGCACTCCCCCACCGCCACCTGGCCGGGGGAAAAGGTCGTGAAGGGAAAGCGCACGTTCAGCCAGAGGCCGAACTGCGCCGGGTCGACGATCATCTTCCACACGCGGCTGCGCGGGGCGCGCAGCACGGTCTCACGCTCGATACGGTCATGCGGCTCGTTCATTATGCAACCTTTCGGTTGCACGTTTTGCCCCACCGACTTCCATCGCGCAAGCGGAAAAAAGACCGCACCGCGGGAACTCGCCCTGCGACAATCGTTCCAAGTGAGGATGCCTATGCCCCGAACGTGGATGGTCGTGCTGGCGCTGACGGTGCCGCTGGGTCTGGGAATGGTGAGCGGCTGCGGCAAGAAGGCCGACGTTCCCGATGCCTCGCCCGCACCGGTGGCCTCGGCCAGGCCGCGCCTGGGCTTTCACCTGAGCGACGCCGACCCAGAGCGACCGGCCGCGCGCACGGCTGTGAAGGGCGAGCCGATGAGCGCCGAGGCAACGCAAGCGCTCCTCGCCCGCCTACCCAAGCTCGAGAGCAGCGCGTCACCCTCCACCGGCGCGACGGCCTTCGCGCTGCGGCCCGCCACCGCGCCACCGCCGCGACCGGGTCGCACCGTCGAGGAGCCCTTTCCTCCCAAGCCGAGCGCTGCGCCCAAGACCACCTTGACCGCGGCCAAGCTCACCATCACCCGCAAGGCGCCCGAGGGCCCTATCTCCATTGCGCCGAATCTCTCGGTGACCTTCAGTGAGCCCATGGTGGAGCTCACCTCGGTGAGCGCACTCGCCGCCAAGGCGCCGCCCATCAAGCTCACGCCCGAGCCCAAGGGCAGCTTTCGCTGGCTGGGCACACAGACCCTGGTGTTTCAGCCCGAGAAGGAGTTTCCCAAGGCCACGTTCTACGAAGTGGAGATTCCCGCAGGCACCAAGAGCCTCTCTGGCTCCAAGCTGGAGCAAAGCGAAAAGTTCAGCTTCAGCACGCCGGCACCCAAACTGCTGTCGTACGCCCCGGTGGGCAGCAGCGTCAGCACCGACCCGGTGATCGTGGCAGAGTTCGATCAGCGGATGGACCCTACGGTGGCCCTTGCGCGCGTGCACATCGTCGCCGAAGGGGCCGCCATCGAAGCGCGCGCCGCCACCCTGGCGGAGATCGCCGCCGAAGACGGCCTTGCCGATCGGCTCGAAGCCATGGAGCTCAAAGGCAAGGGGCGCGTCCTCGTGCTGCGGGCGAAGACCCATATCCCCCCGGCTACTCGGGTGGAGGTCAAATTCCTCGAGGGCACTCCTTCGGCCGAGGGCCCGCGCAAGACCGCACAGGTGCAGAGCTGGGGCTTCGAAACCTACAAGGCAATGGCCGTCGCAAAGGGCGATTGCCAAGGCCTCATCAGCCCCGGCTCGACCACCCCCACCTGCCGCCCCAACACAACGTTCGTGGCCAACTTCACCAATGCCATCGATCGCGAGCTCTTCGACAAGGCTGTGGTCTCGGTCGAGCCGCCGGTGGAGAAGATGACCGTCAGCGCCAGCGGCTACGACGTGATGGTTCACGGCAAATGGCACGCCAATACGCGCTACAAAGTGGCCATAAAGCGCGGCGTCACCGACGTGTTCGGTCAGGTGAGCGCGGCCGACGACACCCGCGAGTTCTCGGTGGTTCCCTACGACGCCAAGCTGTTCCACGAGAACATGGCCATGAGCGTGGCCGACCCCGCCGCCGGCCCGCTCTACCCGGTGTTCTCCACCAACGAGGGGCCGGTGCATGTGCGCCTGTATCGCGAAGAGCCGGAAAACTGGGAAGCGTACCTGGCGTTCCGCGAACGATGGGACAGCCGCGGCGAGGTCGTCACGCCGCCCGGCCAACTGATCTTCGACGCCGACGTCAAGGTCGACGCCAAGCTCGACGACGTCACCGAGACCTCGGTCGATCTCGCGCCGGCGCTGAAGAACGGCCTCGGCCACGTGGTGGTGGTGGTGGAGTCCAAGCGGCCTTACAAAGAGCGCTGGCAGCGCGAGTGGGTCCGCCAATGGGTGCAGATTACACATATTGGCATCAGCTCACGGGAAGGCCGCAACGGGTCGCTGTCGCTCTTGGCGGCAGGCCTCGACCGCGGTGAGCCGCTGGAGGGTGTGGCGTTCTCGGTGATGGGCGCCGGCGTCTCGGCGGCAAGCGGTAAAGACGGCATCGCCCACATCAAGGGTCCGATAGGCCCCTACGGCAACCGCAGCGGGGCGGGCCTGCTCATCGCGCGAAGGGGTGGCGAGTCGGCGTTTGCGCCCGGGCTCTCGGGTAACCACGAGAGCGCCGAGCGCGACTACCGCATGTTCGCGTTCGACGACCGCGAGCTGTACAAGCCGGGCGAAACAGTACGGGTCAAGGGCATCATCCGCAGCATCGGCTCGCGCAAAGGCGGCGACGTCACGCTCCCCCAGGAGCTGCTCGGGCAGACCCTGCGCTGGACCGCCACCGACGCGCAGGGCGCCGAGATCGGCAAAGGCACCACCAAGGTCGACGACGCCGGCGGCGTGTTCGTGTCGTTTCCCCTCAAGACCACGGTGAACCTGGGCCATGCTTCGGTGAGCTTCGAAGGCCCGCACGACTTCTCGGGCAGCGAGGGCTTTCAGATTCAGGAGTTTCGCCGCCCCGAATACGAGGTGAGCGCCGACACCGAAGGCGCCCCCTACTTCGTGGGCGGCTCGGGCGTAGCCGCGGTGCACGCTACGTACTACGCCGGTGGCGGGCTGGCGGCGGCCGAGACCGACTGGCAGGTAACGCGGAGCGAGGGTCACTTCACGCCCCCCAATCGCAGCGAATACCGATTTGGAAAGAACCACTTCGAGAGCTGGTTCTACGGCTACCACGAGCCCAATCGGCGGGTGGCGCCCACCGCCGCCAGCTGGCACGGCCGCGCCGATGCGCGGGGCACCCACCGGCTGCGGGTCGACTTCGATGGCACAGGCGAGCCATTCGCCATGAGCCTGTCGTTCTCGGCATCAGTGGCCGACGTGAACCGCCAGTCGTGGTCGGCAGCAACGACCATGCTGGTGCATCCTGCACGTATTTATGTAGGTCTCAAGCCCGAAAAGCCCTTCCTCAAGGCCGGCGACCCCATCGTGCTCGATGTGGTGGCCGCCGACGTAGAAGGCAACCTGGTGGCCGGTCGCAAAGTGCGCATACAGAGCTACCGCGAGGTGAGCGAAGAAGTGCGTGGCAAGTGGGTCAAGAAGCGCCTGGACGACGCAGCGTGCGAGCTCACCACCACCGCTGCGGCCGCTCCCAAGGCTTGCAGCCTGGGTACCAAGGGCGCCGGGCAATACGTGGTGATTGCCGACGTCGAAGACGAAAAGGGCAAGAAGAGCCGCACCACGCTCACGCTGTGGGCCACCGGCGGCAACCTTGGCAACGAGCGCTCGCTCCGGCCCGGCGCGCTGGAGCTGACCGCCGACAAGAGCGAGTACGCCCCCGGTCAGACGGTGGAGCTGCTGGTGAAGGCACCCTTCGCGCCGGCCGAAGGCATTCTCCAGATTGACGGCGGTGAAGCGCCTCGGGAGATTCGTGTACACCTCACCGATCGCACCCAGACCCTCACGTTTCCGGTGCTTGCGGGCGACGTACCGGGTCTCGCCGCGACGTTGAACATCGTGGGCGCAGAGCCGCGCCTCAACGAGCATGGCGACGTGGACCCAGAGCTGAGGCCGAAGCCGGCCTACGCGCAGGCGTCGACCAACATCTCGGTGCCGCCCAATGACCGCAACGTGGTGGTCACCGCAACCCCCAAGGCGAAGGGGATCTCGCCGGGCGGGAACAACTCGGTCGCGGTGGAGACCAAAGACGCGGCCGGCCATCCCTACCCGGCAGAAGTGGCCGTGATTGTGGTGGACGAGGCAGTGCTCGCCCTCACCGGCTACACCATGGCCGACGCCAAGAACGAGCTCTATACGCCTCTGTCGTACGTGCCGCGACTGGTCGATACGCGCTTTTACGTAACGCTCGCGCCGAAAGAGCAATTGCACCGCATGTTCGGCTATCGCACCGAGCCCGACGACGCGCAGCAGGACGGCGACCGCGGCGGCATGTGGGGCGACAGCATCGGCGACTCGTTCGGCTTCGGAGGCCTGGGACTCTCCGGCGTCGGGGAGGGCGGCGGCGGACGCGGCGAGGGCATCGGCCTCGGCAACATCGGCACCATCGGCCACGGGGCCGGAACCGGCCAGGGTCAGGGCAACGGCCACGGCCACGGGCGCCTGAGCGGCGAGGCCCGGCGGGCGGCTCCCAGCAACATGTCGGCGCCGAAGGTGCCCGCAGCCGAGCCGCCGGCACTGCGCCAAGAGGCCTCCGAAAAGGCAGAGCCGCGCAAGGGCGGCGAAGGAGCCAGGCCCATCGCGCTGCGCTCCAACTTCGACGCGCTCGCCATCTTCGCGGCCCGCGTGAAGACCGACGACGCCGGCCACGCCCAGGTCGACTTCAAGATGCCGGAGAGCACCACGCGCTATCGCGTGATGGTGGTCGCCTGGGACAAGGGCAACCGTTTCGGCACCGGCGAGAGCACCATCACCACGCGCCAACCGCTCACGGTGCGCCCTTCGGCGCCGCGATTTCTCAACTACGGCGATCGCTTCGAGCTGCCGGTGGTGATTCAGAACCAGACCGACGCCAAGATGCGCATCTCGCTGGCGGCGCGCACGATGAATGCCACGCTCCTGGAGCAGACCGGCCGCGCCTTCGAAGTGGCCGCGGGCGATCGGGTCGAGGTGCGGCTCCCGGCTGCGGCCCACATGCCGGGCCGCGCACACTTTCAACTCGTTGCCGGCACTGACGACTTCGCCGATGCGGCCGACGTCGACCTGCCGGTGTGGTCGCCCGGCACCACCGAGGCCTTCGCCACCTACGGCGTGGTCGACGACGGCGCGGTGGGTCAGGTGGTCTCGGTTCCCGAAGGCATCGAGAAGACCTGGGGCGGCCTCGACATCTCCACCGCTTCGACGGCGCTGTTTGCGCTCTCCGATGCTGTGCTCTACCTGACGCGCTATCCGTTCGAGTGCAACGAGCAGCTGGCTTCGCGGGTGCTCGCCATCGCTTCGCTCAAAGACATGCTCGCGGCCTTTAACAGCCGTGAGCTGCCGCCTCTGGGCGTGCTCCAGGGTTCGGTGGCGAGGGATCTGGAGCTCCTTCGGGCTCGGCAAGACCCCGGCAGTGGCGGGTTTGGCTTCTGGGTGAGCGAGCCCTGGCCCTACCTCACGATTCACGTGGGGTTCGCACTCTCGGTGGCCAAGCAAAAGGGCTACGCAGTCGACGAGCGCTTGCTCGCCGGCGTGCGGCGCTACCTCGATGCCATCGAGAGCCACATTCCCAGCTACTACAGCCCGGAGGCGCGTCGCAGCCTCATCGGCTACTCGCTATTCGTACAGAAGCGCTTGGGCAGCCCCAATGCCATCAAGGCGCAGTCGATCATTCAGGAGTCTGGCGGCATCGATAAGACGCCCATGGAGAGCCTGGCCTGGCTGCTGCCTACGTTGGCTGCCGACACCAGCACCAAGCAGTTGGCCAAAGACGTGGCCAAGCACTTCGAAAACCGCGCCTCCGAGACCGCTGGCGCCGCGCACTTCACCACCAGCTACGGCGAATCGGACTACCTCATTCTCGCCTCCGACCATCGCACCGATGCGCTCATCCTTCAGGCGCTGCTGGAGACCGAGCCCGGCAACGTGCTCATTCCCAAGATCGTCTCTGGCCTGCTGGGCGCCCGCAAGAAGGGCCATTGGCAAAATACCCAGGACGACGCCTTCGTACTGCTGGCGCTCGACACCTACTTTCAAAAGTTCGAGAAGGTAGCGCCGAGCTTCATCGCCCGGGTGTGGCTCGGCGACCAAACCGCCAGCGAGCACACCTTCCGCGGCTACAACACCGATCGCGTGCAGACCGAGGTGCCGATGCCCGAGCTCTTCAAGATGGGCAAGAGCGACTTGGTGGTGCAGAAAGAGGGCAAGGGGCGCCTGTACTACCGCGTAGGGTTACGGTACGCGCCAGCCGACTTCGTGCTCCCGCCACTGGAGCGTGGCTTCTCGGTGACCCGCACCTACGAGTCGACGGCGCCCAAAGGCACCCCGCCCGAGGTGACCAAAGACGACAAGGGCACCTGGCACGTAAAGGCCGGCGCCACCGTGCGCGTGCGGGTAACCATGGTGGCCACCAGCGAGCGCCACCACGTGGCGTTGGTCGACCCCATGCCGGCGGGCTTCGAGGCGCTGAACCCGGCCCTGCGCGTCACCGGGCCCATTCCGCAAGACACCGAGAGCTCCAAGCGCTCGAGCGGCTGGTACTGGGCCCGCAGCTGGTACGAGCACGACAACCTGCGCGACGAGCGAGCAGAGGCGTTCACCTCGCTCCTGTGGGCCGGCGCTCACGAATACGTGTATACTGCACGCGCGACCACGCCCGGCAACTTCGTGGTACCGCCCGCCAAGGCCGAGGAGATGTACGCGCCGGAGACCTTCGGACGCAGCGGCGGCGATCGGGTCCTCGTCGAGTAAGCGGGTCGAGGCGGCCGTCGGTCGCTAGTTCGGCGGCTGCTCGAAGCAGTACAGGTGGTGGCTCACGTCGCTGCAAGCCGCTACGCCGGCACTCATCCACTTGGCGTCGGTTGCCCGCGGGTCCCCCACCGTTCCTGGCCCCGCAGATTGCCACTCGCCGCAACGCGGTTCGGGGACCACTGTCGAGCCGCCGGTCCACACGCGCTGACCGTCGGCAAGCGGACTTCCAGTTTCATCGCGGAGTATGGCCACCATCGGATTCCCGAGGACGGCGTTGCGGTCGACAAAGACCAGCTCTTCGGCGCCGCCCACGCGGTGGAACCCGCCCGCGACCGTGACCAGGCGATCGTTGGGCGGGGTGCCCGTGACCCAGAGGAGGGCCTTCCACTGCGAGCAGGCGTTCACCTTGCGGCCCGCCGCCACACACAGCTCATCGGCCTTCGCAAGAATGGCCTCGCGCACGTTCCCGCCGTCGGCGCCGCCGTCGAGGCCCGCGGCGGCGAAGGTTCCAAACACGGTCTTCGAAGTAACGAAGACGTGATAGGTACCCGCCACCGCAAAGGCGCAAGGGTTTGCCGCTTCGGTCGCAGCGTCGGCCGTCGGGCTGGTCGCGTCGGGTAGGTTGCCGCCATCCACTCCGTCTCCGCCAGGGGTCGAGGCCGAGAACGATTCACAGGACCACACACCGAAGGTCAAGCCGAGAACGACCAGGCTCGCCACGACGGGCTTCGCGTGGCCTCGCCTCGCCGCTTCGCGCGAACCCGCACCGCTGACATCAAGCATAACCGCGCAGCCTACCGCTTCGACCTGCTAGCGCAAGGGAGTGTACGTGTCCGCCTCCGATCTCGCGCGCCCGAGCTCGGGTCGCGACGGTCGTGATACCGTAGGCCGATGGTTCGCGTGGCGCTGGTGGGCATCGGTGACGCAGGCAAGCACCACGCGCGGGCGCTGCTCGGCGGAGAGGTGCCCGGCGCCGAGCTCGGAGCCGTCGTGGTGCGCGACCCCGCCAGGGGCGCGGCCTTTCGGGCGGAGCTACAGGTGCCCGTGAGTACCCGCGAATTTCCCTCGCTCGAGGCGCTGCTCGCGGCGCGAGCGTGCGACGCGGTGGTGCTCGCTACCCCCGATGGCGCCCATGCCGAGCAGGTGGAGCAGGTGGCCGCGCATGGCCTTCCGGTCCTGGTGGAGAAGCCGCTGGCGCTGACCGCACAAGCGGGCGCCCGGGCCATCGACGCGGCGCAGCGCGCGAACGTGCACCTGCAAGTGGGCTATCAGCTCCGCTACCACCGAGCGCACCAGCGCATGCTGGCAGAGCTCGGGGGGCACATCGGTGTATTGCGCACCATTTACCTGCGCTGGGCCTGGCCCGATCCGGCATCGAAAGGGTGGCGCGCGCAGGGGCAAGGCGCGCGCTTCTGGAGCCTCGCCGCCCTGGGAACCCACTGCATCGATCTGGCGCTGCGCTTCGGTGGCGCCCTCCCAAAGAGGCGCCGCGTGGCCGGCCTGCTGGAGCCCGCATCGGGCATCGATCGCGGCGCCGAGGTTTCGTTCGCGTTGGCGCACGGCGCGACGGCGCACGTCTCGGTGGCGATCACCCATCGCGCGGTGTCGCGTGTGGTGCTGACCGGCGACGCAGGCGAGCTCGAAGCGCTCGGCACGCTCGGCGCCCGCGGCGGAGGCGAGCTCTGGCACCGGCCCCCGCGCGGCCCTTCAGTGGCTCTCCCCTTCGAGCCCGAAAGCCCCTACGTGAATCAACTGAGAGCCTTCGTGGAGCGCGCCGGCTCCGGGTTCAACCCCGACCCTTCGCTACTCGACAACCTTACCCTGCTCGACGACGTTTCCACCACTGCCACCACGGCCACCACGGAGCTCGCATGACCCTCGCGCGCGATACGTTCTGCTCGTTCTGCGGCACCAAGTATCTGGCGCCGCTCACCTATCCGCGTAGCTGCACTGGCTGCAACATACAGGTATGGGCCAACCCCATCCCGGTGGCGGTGGCGCTGGTGCCCATCGTGAAGGATGCGCGCACCGGCATCCTGGTGGTGCGCCGCGGTATCGAGCCGGGCAAGGGCAAGCTGGCGCTGGTGGGCGGTTTCGTGGAAGAGACCGAGACCTGGGCCGAGGGCGCTGCCCGCGAGGTGCGCGAAGAGACCGGCGTGGTGGTCGCTGCCGAGTCGCTCACCCCGTTTTGGTATACGTCGACCGCGCCCCGGCCCAACCGCGTGCTCCTGTTCTCAGTGGCAGCGCCCATCGAAGCCGCGAGCCTCGCGCCCTTTGAAGGCGATCACGAGACGCTGGAGCGCGGTGTGGTGTTCGGCCCTGCGGGCCTCGACGCGGTGTTCGCCTTCCCGCTCCACGTGGAAGCGGCGCGTCGCTACTTCGCGGCCCAAGGCACGGAGGGCGCCCATGACTACGTCACCGTCTGAGATGCTCCCCGACGGGGTTTTGCGGGTCGAGACCCTGGGCTACCGCGGCAAGCGCTACGAGCTTCCGATCTTCGACGCGACGAGCCCGGTGGTGCTCACGCCGCAGCCGCTCTCGCGCGACGCAGCCGAGGCGTTGCGCCGCGCATCGGAGGGCTCGCTGGTGGTTCGCGATCTGCATTCTGTGTTCGACGCGCGGCAGTTCTCCGAGGCCCGGCGCCCGCTCTCGCTGGGGTGTCTCTCGGCAGAGGAGCTCCGCATGTTCGCGCGTCCGGGCGCGGTGCGGCTCCTCGATATGCCGATCAAGATGCCCGACCTCGCCGAGGTGCGCCTCCCCCGTGCGCTCGCGCAGTTCGCCAGCGCGCTTCAGCGCATCATCGACGCCGAGACGCAGTTGAATCCCCACCACGCCGACTACCACGCATACCTCACCATCGATCAGCGATGGGTGGCGCCGGGCACCCTGCACCGGGAAGCACCGTGCCACGTGGACGGCTTTCAGGGCGCGCGCTGGAGCCCCAAGTGCCGCACCAACCACTCGTTCACCGTGTCCGACGTGCTGCCCACCGCGTACTACGTGCAGCCGTTCCAACTGGAGGCGCTCGACGAGCGCGTTCACGACTTCTTCTGGGAGATGAACGCCCAGGTGGCCGACACGAGCGAGGCCCATCGCTGGCAGCCACAAGACGCCGAGCTCACCATGATGGACTGCTATTCGGTGCATCGCGGCGTGGAGAACCAGACCGGCGCACCCGTGTTCCGCACCTGGCTGCGCCTCTCCTTCGAAGAGCGCCGCCGCATCTTCGATCGCCTGGGCAACGCCCACAACCCGCTCTTCGACTACGCCTGGCCCATGGTCGATCGCGACATCGAGCAGCTCGGCTTGCGCGCCTTTCGCCAGGGTGGCGACCCTTCGCTCTCGGTGTTCCCGTGGCAAGATCTCGACGGCAAGCCCCTTCCCCCCGGGGCCCCCAAGACCAGCCCGCGGTTGCGCCGCAGTGTTGCAAACCGCCAGGACGATGCGTGAGCATCGGGCGACTCTCCTCTGCGCGCACGACTCATCATCCAGTCCAATTTCATTGCCGTGTCGTCGCGGCTCCTGTTGTCATGGCGAGCATGTCCCTCGATAGCGGCGCGCTTTCTTTTGGCTCTGCAAACGCCCCGGCGGCGCAAACCTGGGCTGCTTCGTGAAGCGCCCGACTCCGGCCCAGGTGGCGGCGGACAAGGCAGCCATCGATGCGGCACTCCTTCGACTTTGCGCCGCGGCCAAGACCAAGACCAAGACCAAGACCATACTGCCGGCCGCGGACCCACGCCCCGAGAAGGGCCCATTCTCTCACCTGCGTGCGGCGCTCAAGGTGCTGCCGGCCGACAAGCTCGCGTTCGCCGGATGGCGCGGCAGTTGGCTCGACCGACTCGCGCGAAACGACGCGCCCGCCGCCGCCGACGCGCTCGGCGGCCGGAAGTGGAAGGGCATGAACGCCGCGGAGGAGACCATCCTTGCAGGCGGCACCGCGGTGCTCGTCGACGCGAAGGGCGAGCTCCTATGCCTCTCCCCCGCAGGGCCCGGCGCGGCGGTTTTCTCCGTGGGAAAAACCAAGCTGACCCAGCTTGGCGTCTCGGTGCTCGACTTCACGCAGCGTCAGGTCGCGGCGCTGCTGGGAGAGACGCAGCTCAAGATCGAAGTTGCAGCCTCGGCAGGTGCCAAGGAGATGGCAGCAACCCGGCGCGCGCTCGACACCCTGCGCCGCACGCAGACCCAAGCGACCTCGGTCGAGGCCGAGCTCGTCGTCGGTGCGAGCGTCGAGGGGTTCGCCGACGCAGCTGCGCTGGTCGCGGCCATGAAGGTTGCACGGGCCGCCGACCTGGAGTGCTTTTACGGATTCGGCGACGCAGAGAACGCCGACGACGTCACCCTGAAGGAGCACCCGTGGCTCGTGGGCCGCTCCTTCGCGCGCATTCTCTGCAAGGCGACGCAGGACGATTCTGGAAAGGCGAGCCTCGCGCTTGGCTCGCTGTGGACCGCGGCGCAGGTGCGCGCCATCTCCCAGCAGATCGCCGCGCTTTCGCCGGCCCTGGACGGCCTTTCGGTCTCCAAGACCGGGCCGTTCCTGGTTGCCCGTGGAGGCATGGCGCGAGCCTCGATCGCGGTGGGGTCGCGGGTGCTTGCCACCACCGTCGACTTCATCGAGATTGCACCGCGCAAGCTGACCACCGGATGCTCGCTCGTCGCCTCGTGCGACGGCTGATGTCCCGTCCCGGATGGCCCCGGGCCCTGGGCGTGGTAGAGGTCACCGGGTATGCGACCGCCCATCCTGGAGCTCGACGACGGCTTCTACGACGCCGTGAAGCCCGCAACGTTTCCCCGTCACCGGCTGCGCTTCCGCAATCGCGTGTGGGATGCACGCATCGGGCTGGGGCAGCTGGGCGGCGGCGCCTGGGAGTCGCACTTCGCGCGCTTCGTCGCGCTGCCGGAGAACCTGCCCGCGCCGCTGGCGCTGCGCTACCACGGCCACCAGTTCCGCAGCTACAACCCGGGCCTGGGCGACGGGCGCGGCTTTCTCTTCGGGCAGCTGCGCGAGCTCGAAGGCGAAAAGCGGCTGCTCGATCTGGGCACCAAGGGCAGCGGCAAGACCCCTTGGTCGCGCAGCGGCGACGGGCGCCTCACGCTCAAGGGCGGCCTGCGCGAGGTGCTGGCCACCGAGATGCTCGAAGCCCTGGGCGTCGACACCTCGAAGTCGCTGAGCCTCTTCGAGACCGGCGAGCCGCTC
The DNA here is from genome assembly GCA_038210445.1 of Polyangiales bacterium. Classification (GTDB taxonomy): domain Bacteria; phylum Myxococcota_A; class Polyangia; order Polyangiales; family Polyangiaceae; genus JABFRG01. Next base: position 11,764 of record JBBQWQ010000063.1, on the reverse strand, counting down.
ATTCGCGGCGACGAGCCCTCGCCCACCCGCTCCAGCGTGCTCACGCGGCTCTCCCACTCCCACGTGCGTTACGGCACGTTCCAGCGGCTGGCGGCTGAGCGCGACGCGCGGCGCATGAACGATCTGGTCGACTACTGCCTGCGCAACCTGCTGCCGGAGGTGACGCCCAGAATTGGCCCCGAGCGGGTGCCGGCGCTGCTGGCGGCGGTGGCTGCACGCGCCGCGCGCACCTGCGGGCAGTGGATGGTCGCCGGCTTCGTGCACGGCGTGCTCAACACCGACAACATGAACGTCACCGGCGAGAGCTTCGACTACGGGCCCTACCGCTTCTTGCCGGCGTACGATCCCGAGTTCACCGCCGCCTACTTCGACGGCAGCGGCCTCTACGCCTACGGCCGCCAGCCGGAGACCGTACTGTGGAACCTGGAGCGACTGGCCGAAGCGCTGCGGCTGGTGAGCACCAAGGAGGCGCTGGCCGGCGCCCTCGACGCCTACCCCTCTGCGCTGGAAGAATCGACGCGGGCGCAGGTGCTGTTTCGGCTCGGCCTCGAGAGCAGCGGCGCGGCGCAGGACGACGCGCTCACCTCGGCGCTCTTCGGCTTCCTGGCCGAGGGCGACATTCCCTTCGACGTGCCGTTCTTCGATCTCTTCGGCGGCCGCATCCCTTCGCCCGAGCACCCGCGCGCCAGGCTCTACGTGGGCCCGCGCTTCACCGAGCTCGGCAAAATGCTCGCGCAATTTCGCCCGCGCTTCGAGGTGTTTCCTACCTACTTCGCCGGTGAGGCCCCGTGCACGCTGGTGTACGACGAGATCGAGCGCATCTGGGCGTTCATCGCCGACGCCGACGACTGGACCCCGTTCTGCCGCAAGATCACCGACATTCGCGCCATGGGCGCCGCGCTCCGCGGATTCAATCGCGACGCGCGCGAGCCCGCATTGCCCAGGTAGGCGAGCTCAGTCGAGCAGGGCCCGCACCAGCGCCGGGTCGCGGAGATCGTCGAACGTCAGGTACGCGCCGGCGGCGCGCAAGTGATCGTGGGTGTCGCTGCCGGTGGCGATACCAATGCATACTGCACCAATTTCCAGCGCGGCAGCCACGTCCTTCAGGGTGTCGCCCACCACAGCCACCTCGCGTGCGTGGGCGAAGAGCTCCTTGCCGCGGGCCACGCCGGCGCGCAGCACGTCGCTCCGCGCCTCGGCGTCGCACCCATAGCCGCCAAAGCGAAAGTAGTGGCCGAGGCCTGCGTGGCGCAGCTTGCGGTCGGCGCCCGCGCGTACGTTGCCGGTGCCAATGCCCAGGGCCACGCGATCGGCCTGGTGAAGGAGCGCATCGAGGCACTGCTGCGCCCCCGGCACCTGCTCCACCTCGGCGGGACCCGTGAGCTCGTCGTCGAGGCGCGCCACGTAGGCCGCCACCAGCGCGTTGATGGCGGCGTCGTCGTCGGACAGGTCTGCGCTCCGCAGGCAGCGACGCGCGATGGCTCGATCGGTCATCCCCGCGAACGAGAACCCGCACTGCGCCGCTTCGCCACATACGGCGCGCACCGCGCTCTCGAAAGCGCGACGCCCAGCGCCCTTCGCGTGAAGGAGCGTGCCGTCGATGTCGAAAAGGACGATGCGCACGTCGAGAGGAGTATGCCACGGGCAGGGACCACGGTAGAGACCGGACTCGTGGAAACACCCGCTGCACCCGCTTCACCCGCCGTCCCTCCCTTCGCCGAGCCCTCTCCGCTCGGCCTTTTGTGCCTGGCTATCGGCTGCGCCGCTCTGGTGCCCATCGCCTTCGGCACGGCGATGACACCCGATGCCTTTCGAACCGCCGCCATCTTCTGCCTCCTCTTCGGCGCCGGCGGGCAGTTCCTGGCGGGCATCATGTCGCTCGCCAACAAAAACCTGCTGGGCGGCACCCTGTTCACCACCTTCGCGTTCAACTGGGTCTACAACTGGTGGACCTTCTCGGGGTACAGCGAAGGCAAGCTCCCCAATGGCGACATCACCTTCGCGGTCGACGTCTGCTTCATCATCATCTTCGTGGTGCTCACCTACGCGTTCGGCTTCTACTCGAAGCTGCTGTTCTTCTTCTTGCTCGACATCGATTTTCTCTACGCCGCGCGCATCCTCAACCACGCGCTGCACACCAAGGCGTTCGCGCTGCCCATCGCGCTCTGCACCATCTTCCTGGTGGCCATCGCGCTTTACATGGCCTTCGGCATCTTGGTGAACACCGCCGCTGGGCGCGTGGTCTTCCCGATTCCCGGCCCCATGTTCAAGCCCGGGCCCGGCGCTCCCCCCGCCGCACACTGACCGTACGCAGACAGAGCCTCACTTTCTTTCAGAAAACGGAGAGGTAGGCAGCACTCCCGCTGCATGCGCATCTTTGCTTTGCTCTTCGTGGCCCTCCCATTGGCATGCAGCGGCTCCTCGGGAACCGATCTCGTCGGCGTCGGCAACCGCGGCAGCGGACCCGACGGCGGAGCCGTGGACGCCTCGGAAAACCCTCTGGCCACCGGCACCTGCGCCTTCACCATCGACGGGACGTCGTTCTCGCTGCCCGGGTTTGCGGCGATGAACGGCTCCGGCAACCTCGACGTGCGCTGCGCCGACGGCGCCCGCAAGCTCGACCTCGACGTGGGCAACGGCACCTACGTCGGACCCGGGGCGTACGCGTTCTCGGAGCAGCTGAGCCGCGGCAGCCTCGACATCGAGACGCCCACCCACTTTTACCGCGTGAACTTCGCGCGCGGCGGCCCGGCCACCACCTGCACCGTGAACATCACCGAGGCGCCCGCAAGCTCGTTCGCGCCCATCGGCAGCGCCATCAAGGGCACCCTCACCTGCACCGCCGTACAACGATTCCCCAAGGACGCCAAAGGGCGCGCCGCGAACGAGAGCGACGGCTCGTTCGCTCTCACCGGTGGCGGCTTCGCGCTGACGATTCAGTGACCACCGCTGGCGCGGCAAACGAGGTACTATCGTTGTCATGAAGGTTGCTGATGGTCTGGTCGTACGGTGCGAGTACGATCTGCGGGTTGCCGGGGGCGATGTTCTGGAATCGTCGAGCAAGACCGGGCCGATCGTGTACACGCATGGCACCGGCAAGATGCTCGCCGCGCTCGAGAAGGAGCTGGTCGGCATGGAGGCTGGCGAAGAGCGCGAAGGCGTCGTCAAGAAGGTCGCCTTCGGCAGCGCAGCACCCACCCTCGCGGTCCCGCGAACGCTCTTTCCCAAAGACGCGAAGCTCGAAGTGGGCGCTATGTTCGAGGCGAAAGACCCGGAAGGCCGCCCGCTGCGCCTGGAGATTCGCACGGTCACCAGCGATCAGATCAGCGCCCGCGCGGTGCATCCGCTGGAGGGCCTCGATCTCGAGTACCGCGTGAAGATCCTCTCGGTGCGTGCCGCGCCGCCGCCGGTGCCGGTGAAGTCTTCGGTGGAGCTGGCCGCGGACGATCTCGAGATCGTCGAAGAGTAGAGCTCAGCGCTGCACCGCGTAGCGCATTGCATCGCGCACGATGGAGGCGAGGGCCAAGGTGCACAGGGCGGCGCCGATGGCGCCCACGCGGGTGTCGCCCGCCCGAAGCATGGGCACGCACACCCACAGGCCACCCACCGTTGCGAACACACCACATACGTTGAGCAGAATGCCCAGCGACGTCACGGGCGTAGATGGCGGCACGTCGCCGAAGCGACGGCGACGCAGGGCGCGCAGGCCGAGCAGCGCGCCCACGATGGCGAGCACGAAGACCAGCGTCCAGAGGATGAAGAAGGGCGCGAACAGATCGCGCGGAGCGGTCGCGAGGGCGGCGAAAGCCGCGGCGGCCCCGCCCAGCACCAGGAACACCAGGCCGTACTTCAAGAAAAGCGCGATGGTCAGCATTTCGCGCAAGGCCGCGCCAACGGTGACCTGCACCGGCGGCGGGCTTGCTGCCTTCGTCTCACGCTTTCGCGATCGCGCCATGGTCCGCGGACCATAGGCCACTGCCTCGGCTCAGGCCATGAAGTTCACGTTGCGCCCGACGTTGCCGGCGCTCGCGATGAGCTGCGCGCCGAGCTGCGCCTGGCTGTTGATGGCCTTCTTGAGGACCGACGTCTGGGCCACCTGCATTACGCCATCGGCGCCGCCGGCAGAGACCGCCTGGGCGAGAGCTTCGACGTTGGGACCCGCGCTTCGAATGTTCATGAACGAAAGAACGGCCTGCCGCACGGTGCCGTGAGTCGATTTCCCCCGCACCGACCGACAACGGACCGCGCGCACGGAGCGCAGGTAGGGAATGGTGCCCGAACGCCTTGGTCGCCGCTTGCGCGTCGCGGGGCTTCGCGCGATGGTGCCCCATGAGCTCGGCCCCCTGGATGTTCTGCCCGCGCTGCGGTAGCGCGCTCTCCACGAACGACGGGCGAGGCGCGCGCCCGCGGTGTACTTCGCCCACCTGCGAGTTCGTGCACTATGCAAACCCAACCCCGGTGGTCGTGGCCATCGTAGAGCTGCCGGCCGGCGTGGTTCTCGCCCGCGGGAAGGGATGGCCGGAGAAGGTGTTTGCGCCCATCACCGGCTTCCTCGAGGAGGGTGAAGATCCGGCGGAGGCCGTGGTGCGCGAGGTCGCCGAGGAGCTGGGGCTCGCGGCGCGCGTCGTCTCCCTGGTGGGGGCGTACCCCTTCGCCGCGCAAAACCAGGTGCTCATCGCCTACCACCTGGTGGCCGAGGGCGACATCGTGAAAGGCGACGAGCTCGAGGAGGTGAAGATCATCCCGATCGCGCGCCTCAAGGGCTGGCCCTTCGCCACCGGGCTCGCCATCGTGGATTGGCTCGCGCGCCGCAACGCCTGAACGCAGTCGCGTTGGCATTTTCCAACGCGGCACGTTCGACGCTCCGCCCAACGGCCCAAAGCCTCGGCGGCCAATGGCGGGTATGGGTGCGGCACGCAATTGGCTAGCGATCACCACAGTTTCGCTCGGCTGCGCAGCCCATCGCGGAACGGCGCCCACCGTGGCCACCACGCAGGCGCCGGCAGCAGAGCCGGCCAATCCTGCGCTGCAGGCGCTGCAAACGTTCCTGACCCAGCCGCACCCCACCCTGCTCACGAGCGCGTTGCACGAGCTCGCGCGGGTCTACGTTGCGCAGCCACTTCAACCGCTGCCGCCGCGGCGCTTCGCGGTGCTGCTCTCGGTGCTCGCCAGCGCAACGCCAGAGGAACGCGCGGCGGCCCTGCCGGTGCTGGGCAGCATGCGCCAGTGGCATCGGTCGATGGCGGACACGCTCTGGCCGGAAGGACCACGCGCGGTCGAGCTGTCGCCGCTGGAAGAGGAGGCGCTGGTAGCCGCGTTCACCTCGGGCGCCCGGGCGGAAACGACCGCGCTCTACCGGCAGATCGCGCCCTTCCTGCACGATGCGCTTTCGCCCTGGGTGCTCCGTCTCGAAGGGCTCGCGTCGAGCGGCCGCTGCCCGGTCCTTCCGCTGCGAACGTGGGAGAGCCTTGCGCAGGTCCGCACGCCAGACCGGTGGAATACGCCGCTTCCGTCGAAGCCCGTGGCGTGCACGCCCAGCGGCGAGGTGGCCGAGCGCATCGACGCCTGGCACTACCGCGGCCACGAGGCGCTCTTTGCGGACCTCGACCAAGGCCGCTTCGCCCTCGAAGACGCCCTTCCCCACGTGCTCGCGTCGCGCGGGGACCAGAGCCAGGCGCAGTGGCCGAACGAGGCCATCCGGCTGGTTGTGCACCGGGTGCGTGCGCTCCCGGCGGAGCGGCGCGCAGTCGCCGTGCTGTGGGTACCAGACATGGCCGAGCGAACGGAGCCGACCCCGGCGCTGTTCGAAGAGCTCCTTCAGCTCACCCGCGAGACGCCGGTGGGCTCGCGCGGGGAGCTGTTGGGCTACCTGCACGCGCATACAGCCGAGGCCAGACGCGGCGAGCTCACACGCCTCGGACGGCAGGAGATCCTACCCGAGGCCGAAGGGCCTGCGCTCTGGCCGAATCTCTCCGCCGAGAACGCGCTGCGCATCTTGGGCCGCACCTGGCGCCCGCCACTCCGCTACGACCTGGGCCCTGCGCCTCCAGTGGCGCACCTGGCGCCATACGACTTCGAGCTCGACGTGACCACGCTCGCGAGCGCTATCTGGCCCGACGAGAAGCACCTCGAGCCGGCGCTGCTCGAGGCCTGTACCGGGGCCTCGCGCGCCAGCGCCGGGGGAACCTTGGACCCAATGATGCAGAATGCATGCAACTCGGCGGTCTTCCTATCGCGCGAGCGGTTGGGCGAGCTGGAAGCGCACCTGGCGCGCGCCCGCGGCATGTACCTTCTGCAGCTCGCCGCCACCGTCTTTTCCGCAGGCAGGCCGCTGCCCCAGGCGGTTCGCGATGCGCTCGCAGAAGACCCGGTGACCCGCGCGCCCTTCTTCGCCTTTCTGAAATCGAAGCACGCGTCGGCGGCGCTCTTTCCCCCACGCTTCGCCACCGAGCAGGCGATGCTGGAGAGCATCGTGATTCGTGAAACAGGGCTTGCCCTGGGGGGACCGCCCGACGCCATCGAGCGCATCGAGGGGCGCGGCGCCGACAAGGTGGGCCGCATCGACGTACGCTTCCGCGTGAACGCGCCCCGACCCGGCGCCGAGCGCGGGTGGATGCGCGGCTTCGTGAGCTACGAGCGGCGCGACCTCCGCGCCTCGCGCGGCGCGATACTCGTGACCCAGTACGGCGCTACCCTTCCACGCCTGTAAGGGCCTGCTGCGCGAGATACTGCCGGAGCTGGGCTCGGAGCCGCCGGCTGGTTTCCGGCGCGGGCAAGCCGTGATCGACCGCGGTGTGCGGCGCGGCATCGAGCTCGGCCAGCGCCGTCTCCGCCTGCGCAACGCACGCCGTACGCTCCGCGGGGCCCATGCGCGACGCGAGCCAATCGTGCACCGCAAAAGCCAACTCTGCGTGGGCCAGCTCGTCGGTGGCCACCGGCGCCAGCGCCGCGCGAACCTCGGGCGCCCCGGCGTTCTGCGCCTGATGCAGGGTCTCGAGGGCAGCAAAGGCCTCGCGAACGCACCCCTCGCGCACGTTCTCGAGGGCAATCTCCAGCAGCGGACGCGGCCGCCGCGGGGCGCTGCCCGCTGAGGGGGCCATCGCTCCGGCGCCTTCGTAGCGGCAAGCCAATGCATGCATAATCTCTGCATGTCGTGCTTCGTCGGCGGCAGCAAGCTCGGCACGCACCACGAGCTCCTCGGGCGCGCCGTGCGCGCGTAGGTCGCCTGCGAGCTGGTAGAACGCCGCCACCGAGGCCGCCTCGTAGTGGGCAGCATCGGCGAAGGAGCCCAGCGCGAAGCCCGAGGCCTCGAAGCCTTGGGGGGCGCGCCCACGTGGATGCGGGTGGCAGCTCTCGGTAGACGCCTGACGATTCTGCTCCTCGCGCTTCACCTCTGCGATGCTGCCGTCGCGCCGCACCGCGCGCACGATGTGAACGGTGAAGCGAACCACGGGAAACTGACCTTCCGTCCCGCTGCACGGGGAATACGGCTCTTGCATCGATACGTTCTCGTCGAACTCGAAGCCCTCGCGGGTCTGGCGAAAGTTCGGCTGGCCGACGGCCGTCCGCGAGACGGCATAGCTGGCAAAGCGCGCCACCAAGTTCGCCCGCGCCGGCGTGTCGATGGGGGCCAGCGCGCGGCCCAAGGCTGCGCGCTCCTTGGGCCGCGACCATTGCCCCTTCGGGTCGCGCACGAGCACCAGCTCGTAGCCGCCCTCCGAATGCCATTGCTCGAGCAGCGCCAGCAGCGCATCCACCTCGCGCTGCGCCTCCGGAGCCAAGTGCATCTCGGCCACCCGCGCCTTGCTCCACTCCACGTCGGCGAGCGTTTGCACAGACGCAGGCCGCTCGCCCAGGTCTTCGATCACCGGGCCTTTGTCCTTCTGCCCTCGCTGCAGCACGGCCACGTATTGCCTACCTTCGGGCGGAACCTCCGCGGTGGTCGGATCGCCCGCTGGGCGCGACGGACCACAGTGGGCGAGAGCCATGAGCGCGAACGTGACGAAGGAAGCGCGACGGACCATGGCCGTGAAGGTATCAGGTACCGGTTACCCACACCCGCCCAGCAGACGCCCAGCAGACGCCCAGCAGACGCCCAGCAGACGCCCAGCAGACGCCCAGCAGACGCCCAGCAGACGCCCAGCAGACGCCCAGCAGACGCCCAGCAGACGCCCACGCGCTGTGGACTGCGCTGGAACCCCCCAGTGCTCCCGAGCCCGCCCGAGCACCCCGCGCTACGCGCGCTCATCGGCAAGCAGCTGCGCCGTTTCACACGGGCGCAAACTGCACCAGATCCCAAAGGTTCCCATACAGGTCTTGGAACACCGCCACCGTCCCGTAGGGCTCGCTCTTGGGCGGTCGCACGAAGACCACCCCTTGCTCGCCGAGCGCGCGGTAGTCGCGGTCGAAGTCGTCGGTGCTGAGGAAGAGGAACACGCGGCCGCCGGTCTGGTTCCCGATGCGGCTCCGCTGCTCCGCCCCCACGCCCTTGGCAAGGAGCAGGCTGCAGCCGGCAGAACCAGGCGGCGCCACGACCACCCAGCGCTTGGTTTCCGATTGACGTGTATCTTGCACCAATCGGAAACCGAGCTTCTCGGTGTAGAAGGCGATGGCCTCATCGTAGTCGTCGACGACCAGCGCGACATGGGCGAGCTCCTGACGCATGACCGCTACGCTACCCCGGGGAGCACATTGACAGAAGCGCCGTACGATCCATCAGCCCTCATGGGCCCTCATCGGCCCTCATCGGCCCTCATCGGCCCTCCGGATGCCAACGTCGAGGACCGGTGCACCGCATCCGGTCGCAGTCGCATGCTTCGGTTGCTCAGAGTACGGACCTTCAGCGAGCTGCGAGCACAGCAAGGCGCGACCACGACGCCTATTGCTGCTAGGAACCTCATCGAGAATCAAATGCAATTGAATGCCAACTTTGCGGAGCGCGTCGTAGTGCATGGAGCCCGGCTTCCCTGGGTGCCCTCGCCGATGGCAGGGGTCGAGCGGAAGATGCTCGATCGCTTGGGCGGGGAGGTTGCGCGCGCGACCTCCATCGTGCGGTACGCGCCGGGCAGCACGTTCGCAGCCCACACGCACCACGGCGGAGAGGAATTCCTGGTCCTCGAGGGCATGTTCCAAGACGAGCACGGCGACTACCCCGCAGGCACCTACGTTCGCAATCCGCCCACCAGCGCGCATACCCCGGGCTCGCGCGCTGGCTGCACCATCTTCGTCAAGCTGTGGCAGTTTGACCTCGCCGATCGCACCCAGGTCCGCATCGAGCGCGAAGGCAGCGCCTTTGCGCCGACCGATTGGCCGGGTGTGGAGTCCTTGCCGCTCTTCGCCGACGCCATCGAGAGCGTGCGCCTCGAGCGATGGGCGCCACACGCGCGCGTCGAGCTCGCGCTTCCGCAGGGCGGAGAGCTGCTGGTGCTCTCGGGCGCGCTCGACGAAGGCGGCGATCATCTGGAGCCCTTGGCGTGGCTCCGCATTCCGCCGCAGGGCACTTTGCGGGCAGCCGCCGGCGCGCAGGGTTGCACACTATGGTGCAAGAGCGGGCACCTGGTCGACCGTGTGAACGCACCCTCAGGCGCTGCGCCGGGTCCGTGATTCACGACTGCTCCGTCGTCGGCTGCGAGCATACCGGACTTACCATCGGCGCGGAGCTGGCCCCACGGTGAAACGGCCGCCTTCACTTGTCTCGACCGGTGACCGCGTCCCTCTTGAGCGCCCTGCCGAGGGCGCGCTGGACCGAGCGCTGGCGGCGCGTGCTGTGGTTGTCAGGTTGCCAAGCCGAAGTGGGCAATCGGAATCGACGGGAATGCGGGGAGCGTCTTTGCAGGTGTTGGCTCTTCTGCGAGGGGTGCGCATCAGATTCGCATGTATGTTATTCGCATGTATGTTGCAGTCGCACCGCGGCGGTGGGACCGAAGCGGCGAGACCGCCGGAACTTGTGGAAGGCCAAGCCATTGCCGCGTGGAGTGATGGCCGACGCGGCGGCACCGCAGCCCTACGGTGAGTGCAGGGGACGGGGCGCAAAGGTCAAAACGTGACCGTCAAAACGACCGGAATTCCTCGAGTCTCGCAGCAGCGCTAGATGTTGCCGCAGCTGAAGGCGTAGGCGGGTTGGGACCAGTCGTTGCCGAGCACGAAGGCGCCGTAGTCGTTTCTCCAACGCTCGTAGACCACCGCCGCGTGGAGTGATGGCCGACACGGCGGCACCGCAGCCCTACGGTGAGTGCAGGGGACGGGGCGCAAAGGTCAAAACGTGACCGTCAAAACGACCGGAATTCCTCGAGTCTCGCAGCAGCGTTAGATGTTGCCGCAGCTGAAGGCGTAGGCGGGTCGGGACCAGTCGTTGCCGAGCACGAAGGCGCCGTAGTCGTTTCTCCAACGCTCGTAGACCACCGCCTCCAGCCGCCCATCGTGGTCCAGATCACTCACGGCGAGGAGATCGAAGCCGTCGGCGCCGGGAGCTTCGGACGCCGGGAGCTTCCAGCCCGCACCCACGTCGGTAAGGAATGTGGAGCAGCTCTTACAGGGCGGATGAACGATTGCGGCAAAAGCCTGGCCACCGCTGCGGAACAGTTGCTCGACGCGCGCTTGGGCGTCGCCATCGTTGGGCGGCGCCTCCGGCGCAGGCGTGGAGGCTCCGCCGCCACCGAGCGGACGAAGGCCAATGTCGGCATCCACCGGCCACACCGCGAGCACCCGCGGTGGAGCGTCGCGCATCGCAGCCTGGGCGAAGTACGGAATCGTCTCCCCTACACATGTATTGTACATACAGCACTCGGGTCCGCGGGGCGCCTTGAAGGTGCGGCCACCTGCTTCGTCGACAAAGTCGCGGCGGCTGCGGGCGACGTCGACCTGCGACGGCAGCCCCGCAACGGCGCGCGTCATGCGCACGCGAGCCTTGGCAGGCATGGCCTCTCCGCAGGCGAGCCCCGTGGTGAGCTTCCCAGCCACGGCGCATACCACGGGCGAGAAGCGACGCGCGCCCGGCCCGGTGCGAACTCCCAACAGCAGCACCGCCGTGGCATACCGCACGCGCGCGCCCGGCGCATCGTCGGCGCCCACGAAGGCCGGTGACGAAGGCGCCACCGTCATCGCCGCCGTCGTCGCCGCCCTCGTCGCCCTCGTCGCCCTCGTCGCCGCCGTCGTCGCCGCCGTGTTCGCCGCCGTCGTCGCTGTTGGGTTTCCAAGCTGCGCGCTCGCGGCGTGACCCCCGGGAGGCTGAGACACAGGAGCGATCGCGGGAGGGGTCGAGGCCACCGCCGGCACCGACCTCGGTGCGGCCGTGCCCGCGCATGCCGAGAGCACCAGCAGCGAAGTGGTCGCCCAGTTCATGGCACACGCACGCTCGTCACCGCGTAGGCGCCGCGCGCGGGATCTGTGACGCCGGGGCAAAACGGAAACCAAGCGCGGACCAAAAAGCTGCATGGCCCTTCGTCGCACACTGCTCGCCGAGTGTGACCGCAGGGACATCGTTCTCGAAGCCAAGCGTCCGACCTCGGCTCGGCAAGCCCGGTCCAAGCCGCCCACACCAGAGGCTCTCCCTCTCGCTCCCCTCTCGCTCCCCCTCTCGCTCCCCCTCTCCCTCTCGCTCTCGCTCTCGCTCCCCCTCTCCCTCTCGCTCTCGCTCTCCCTCTCGCTCCCCCTCTCGCTCCACCTCTCGCTCCCCCTCTCGCTCCCCCTCTCGCTCCCCCTCTCCCTCTCGCTCTCGCTCTCCCTCTCGCTCCCCCTCTCGCTCCCCCTCTCCCTCTCGCTCTCC
>JBBQWQ010000062.1:0-45257 GCA_038210445.1 Polyangiales bacterium | reverse complement strand
CGGGCGCGCGGGCGGGTGGCGGGCGGGGCGTCCCCCCCCCCCCGCGGGGGGGGGGGGGTGGGGGGGGGGGGGGGGGGGGGGGGGCGGGGGGGCGGGGGGGGACATGGGCTTCCGTTGGTCGCAGTGTCCCAGTGGCGTCCTGTCCGGTATCGTCCCGGCGACCGCGTACGCTGGCGACACGATCAGCGGCGACGACCTCGCCGGACGCCAAGACCATCACGCACGGCCAGCGCTCGTTTTCGTGCTCGTGCCACGTGGTCGTGGTCGTGGTCGTGGTCGTGGTCGTCAGGGTACGGGTGCGCGTGCGCGGGGTCGGCACCACCCGCGAGAGTGGCCACGAGCCCCGCCTCGCGTCACAGGCTAGGGCAATGGCGAACGCGTTCGGGGAGGGGAAGTGGGCTCTTTCCGCTCTCAGCACGCGCGCCTCGCGGGCTTGGAGCGTCGCACCGTTGCTCGATGGTGCGGGGCGGCAGCGCGGCGCTATTCGCGCTTGGCGCCGTTGACCATGCCTGTGCAGGTAGCATCGGCGGCGATGTCGCCGCCGGCGGAGGCGTTGCCTTTGCAGGCTCCCTTGCAGGCGGAGAACTCGGAGGCCTTGAAGACGTGGCCGCTGGCGGCTTTGCTGCGGCAGATGCCGCGAGCGGCGTCGTACTTGTTGTTGATGACCAGGTTGGCCACGCTGCCGGAGAAGTCGGGCTCGGCCTTGGGCGTGGTGGGCGCGGTGGGCGCGGTGGGCTGCGAGGTCGCCTTGTGAGAGGCCGTCGGCGGCGGGTCGACCTGCGCGTGGCTGGCCCCCGGCTTGGGCTTCTTGCCGTTGGCGAGCGCGTCGCCGTCGAGCAGCTTTTGGGCCGCGTCGCGGTTTGCCTGCGAGACGGCGGGCGAGGCGACCACGTCGCCGAGCAGGAGCCCCGACTGGTCGGGCTGATCCTTGGCGCGCCGAATGCGGTCGAGGGCCCACGCGTTCTCGATGTCTCGGAACTTGTCGCTGGCGCGAAGCGGAGAATCGAGGGCGATGCCGTTGGCCTTCTCGCGAGCTTCTTCCGGATGGCCACTGCGGTCGCGCCAGGCGCCGTTGACGATGTCCTCGTCCTTGTTGCCGGACGGCACCGTCGAAGCGCTAGGCGAAGCAGAGGTGGTGGTGGGCCCGTCGGGCACCGGCATCACCACCGGAATTTCCTTGTCGCGCCGGTCTTTCGCCTTGGTGAAGAGGTACACGCCGCCCACCGCAGCTCCGCCCAGGAGCAGACCGATGAGCACGAACGGCAGGATGGACCCGCTGGTTGCGGGGGCCGGGGTGCCTCCACGGCTCGCCAGCGCCGCTTCGGCGTTACGGTCGCTGATCGCCGCCAGCTGTTGGCTGTCGGACGAATTGGGAATGAACACCTGGCCGGCGCCCACGAACTTGAAGCGCACGTCGCCGAGCTCGATGACATCGCCCGCCTCGACGATGCCGCGGGAAAGGTCGGCGCCGTTCACGCGAACTCCGTTGGACGAACCCTTGTCGACGATCTCGAAGCGCCCCTCGGAAAGCATGTGCACTTCGCAGTGCATTCGCGACACGGAGTTGTGGTTCACCGAGATGCTCGCCTCTTCGGCGCGCCCGATGGTGATGCGGTCCTTGTCGAGCGGGTACTCTTCGCCCGGGGTGGGGCCAATAAGCATGACGAGTCGGTTGGGACGCGCCAGGAGCATCTGGCCGGTGATATTCGCTCGGCGTCCCCCACGGCCGGGGGCCACCGTCGCCTTCATATCCTCGACGTCCGGCTCGACCACCGGCGCGGATACCGGCGCCTGCGCCTCTGCGGCCGCGTCGTCTTGGATGATGATCCGGTAGTCGCCGATCTGAATCAGATCGCCGTGAACCATCTCTTGCGCCTCGGCGAGCCGGAGCCCGTTCACGAAGACGCCGTTGTAGCTCGAGATATCGTCCAGCAAGAACGGGGCGCGACCGTTCACCTCGGGCTTCACTCGCTTGAGAAGCTTGGCGTGATCGCGCGAGACGTTACGTTCGGTCAGGCGGATGGAGTGTCCCTCCTTACGCCCAATCGTGTAGTCGTCACGCGTCAGATGAACGACCGTGCGCTTCCCTTCATCGTCCTCGATAACCAGCTTCCACATGGGGTCTAGGGAGTGGGAAACCTTTTGACGTCGCGGGGATTGGGGGAGAGGCGTGGAGGTGTTCCTCGCCAGTTCTCGGACTTTACGAGGGTCCGGCGAAACAAGCAATGGGGTTCGCTTTCAGTTTGTAGGGTTCGGCGAAAGCGTCGCCTCCAGCCAGCGCATGCGCGCGATTTGCCATCTGTCACCACTGCAAAAATGCGCTACGGCTGCGGCTGCCCAAGGTCATTCGATGCGCTGCGGCTCGCCCGGGGGCAATAACAGCACGAATGCGTCGCGGGCGGCTCGCACCACGGTCTCGTCGCGACCGTCGAAGGTGAGCTTGGTTCGGTACGTCGAGTCGAACCACTTGGGGTACGAGCCTATTTCCACCTGTGGATGCGCTGCCACCACTTGGTCCAGCGCGGGGATGAGCCCGGCCTCGTCGAGCTGCGTGTACACCGCCAGGGAGACGAAAGCAGGGCCGCCGCCGCTGCGCCGCAAGGTTGCCGCCACGATCTCGAGCTTCATGCGGAAGGCCTCCGGCACCCCGGGAAGAATCCACGTGTTCTCGATGCGCACCGCAGGCCACTCGTCGGGGGCTTCGGCGGCGCCGCCAGGAGCGCTTTCGGGGACCGTGCCCGAGCAGGTCTCGAGTACCGAGCCGGCGGGCACCATCGCCATTCGAAGGTGCCCTTCGGTGCAGCGGTCGCCGTAGCGTGCGCGGATCATCGCGGCGAGCTGAGGATGAAGGATCACGTCCACGCCGTAGGCCTGCGCCACGCCCACCATGGTCACGTCGTCGTGCGTGGGGCCGACGCCCCCGGAGGTGAAGAGCCAGGCGTAGGACCGGGAGAGGGCGCGCACCTCGGCCTCGATGATCGGCAGCTCGTCCGGCACCATCACCGAGCGCCGAAGCGCGACCCCGTGCTGGCGCAGCGTGCGTGCCAGGTGCGCGAGGTTGGCCTCTTGGATCTTCCCCGAGAGGAGCTCGTTGCCGATGAGGAGGAGGGCTGCTTCCATGGGAGCTCGAAGGGGCGCGGAGATTCACGGCCGTCGGCGCGGTGCGCGCCAGCTCCAGAGCGTACCGGGATTTCCCCGCAACGGATAGTTGGAGTGGGCGAGGTTCGCGGGTACCCTTACCCTCCTATGGTTCGAGTACTCCTCGTGGAAGACTCCGCCTCGACGCGCTCCTTCATCCGGGCGATCCTCGAAGGCGTGCCCGAAGGGGTGCTCGCTGGGTGCACCGTGCAGGAGGCCACCAGCGGCTTCGATGCCATGCGCCTGCTCCCCCGAGGGCCCTACGACCTCGTTCTCACCGACATCAACATGCCGGACATCAACGGGCTCGAAGTCATTCAATTCGTGCGCAAGTCGCCGCACCACAAGGACACCCCGCTGGTGATCATCTCCACCCAGACCAGCGAGCGCGACATCGCCCGGGCCCTGGCGCTCGGAGCCACTGCCTACCTGCGCAAGCCTTTCGTTCCGGAAGAGCTGGTGGCCACGCTGGAGCGGGTGCTCGTCCCAAAGGGAGGCGCGGCGCCGCATGGCTGAGCGTCGCGACGACGCGCCCGACAAAGCCCGGGAGGAATTCTTTTCCGAGGCCTCGGAGCTGGTCGACGGCTTTGGGCGCCATCTGCTTGCGCTGGAAGAGTCGGTGGAAAGCGGCCACGGGCCGGACCCCGAGACGCTCAACGACATCTTTCGCGGCGTGCACACTCTCAAGGGGCTCTCGGGGCTGTTCGGCGCGGCGACCCTCTCGGGCCTTTCTCACGAGCTCGAGAACTTGCTCGACGACCTTCGGCTCGGGCGCATTCCGCTCTCCACCGCCGTGCTCGACCTCCTTTTCGACGCGGTGGAGCTGTACGGGCGCATTCTCTCGGCGCTGAAGGGCGAGCAGGCGGAGCCGCGCGAAGAAGTCCTCACGCTGCTGGCGTCGCTTGCCGCGGTGTCCAACGAGCGGAGCGGCAACGTCGCGTTCATCGCCGAGTACGAGCTCGCCCCGGAGACCCTGGGCGTGCTCACCGAGTACGAGGAGCACCGGCTGCGCAGCAACCTGCAGGCGGGCCTCGCGCTCTATCGTTTGAAGGCGAAGTTTCCCCTCGCCACCATCGATTCTGCGCTCGAAGAGCTCAAGCTTCGGGTACGGCCAGTCGGCGAGATCATCACCTACCTGCCCACCGGCGACGGCGGCGATCTCGACGCCATCGATCTGGAGATCCTGGTTGCCAGTCGCTCGGCTGCCGCGGAGCTGCGCCAGGCGGTGGACTCCGACGCGGTGCTGGTGGAAGAGGTGAAGAAGCGCGACCTCTCGCAAGCGCGCACTCCGCCCGCGCCGCGCGTGTCGGAGCGCACCGACGACTCGGCCATCGACCTTCCGGACGGGCGTGAGACGCCGTCGCCTCCTGCCGCGGACGAGGACGAGCCGCCGCACGTTTCGATGCACCCGGCGCCCCAGGTTCACGAAGCGGCGGTGATGCCGGCGGCAGCTGCCGGACGCGATATCTCGCTCCGCTCGGTGACGCAGACCGTGCGCGTCGACATTCGCAAGCTCGATCGCTTGATGAACGCCCTGGGAGAGCTCTCGCTCGTGCGCGGTGCCCTGCTGCGCTACGCGGAAAAACTGCGCTCGGAGCCGGCCACCCGCCGACTCGGCATGGATCTGCTCGGCGTCCACCGTGCCTTCGAGCGCCAGCTGGCGCAGATGCAGAGCGGCATCCTCGAGGTGCGCATGGTTCCCCTCGGCCAGGTCTTCGACAAGCTCGCGCGCATCGTGCGGCAGGTGTCGCGGGAACAGAACAAGAGCGTTCACTTCGTGGTCACTGGCGGCGAGACCGAGATCGACAAGCTCATCGTGGAGGAGCTCAGCGATCCGCTCCTGCACATGATACGCAACGCCATCGATCACGGCATCGAGCCTATTCCCGAGCGGGCAGCAGCCGGCAAGCCCGATACCGGGACGGTGGCGCTCAACGCCTATCAACAGGGCAATCACGTGGTCATCGAGGTGGAGGACGACGGCCGGGGAATCGACCCCCACGCGGTGCTCCACAAGGCGGTCACCATGGGCCTCGTCAGCATGGAGGACGCCAAGAGCTTCTCCCTCGAGGAAGCGGTGAGCCTGGTCTTCATGCAGGGCTTCTCCACCCGCGACACCGCCACCGCCATGTCGGGTCGCGGCATCGGAATGGACATCGTCAAGACCCGAATCGCCAAGCTCGGCGGCCTGGTCGACATCGTCAGCGAGGTGCAGATTGGCACCAAGATCACCCTCACGTTGCCGGTCACCTTGGCCATCGTCGGGGTGCTCACGTTCGTGGTCGAGGCCACTGTTTACTGCATGCCGCTGTCCAGCATGGAGGAGGCGGTGGTGTTCGACGCGGCGCTGGTGCGCGAGGTCGACGGCCGCGAGGTGATGACCCATCGCGGCGTGACCTTGCCGGTGGTGCGCCTGGCGCGGCTATTCTCCGAACCGCCGGCCCCGCAACGCGCGACCAAACAATTTCTCATCGTCGCAAGGGTCGGCACCCGCCGCTTGGGCATGGTGGTGGATCGTCTCATCGAGCAACAAGACGTGGTCATCAAGGCCCTCGGTCGCACCCTGGGGCACGTGCGCGGATTCGCGGGCGCGACCGACCTGGGCGATCAGCGCGTGGCACTCATTCTCGACGTACCGTCGCTCATCGAGGAGTGCCTCACCGCTGCCGAAGGCCGCCGCGCAAACGATGCGTCGCTGGCGTTTCGCTTCGGAGAGGGCTCGTGAGCGCCCTCATCCACGACGGCGAGCGCAGCGACCACCTGGTGTTCGCGCTTGCGGGGGAGCTCTATGCGGTCGCGCTCGAGTCCATTCACGAAATCGTCAAGGTGGGCCCGATAACCCGAGTGCCGCGGGCCCGCGCAGATATCCTGGGCGTCATGGGGGTTCGCGGACGCCTGGTCACGGTGCTCGATTTGCGTCGCTCGATCCAGGTGCAAGATGCACCCATCGATGCGCGGAGCCGCGTGCTGTTGCTCCAGGTGGACGAGGAGGACGTGGGCTTCCTGGTGGAAGAGGTGCGCGAGGTGGAGCGCTTCACGCCCTCGCAGATCGAGCCGGCGAGCGTGCTCGGGGGCATCGAGCGGCCCTATCTGCGCGGCGTCGCCCGGCGCGGGCCGGAGATGTTGGTGCTCATCGATCTGCTGCCCATCCTGCCGGGCCGCGAGGGCAGCGCGCTCAACGTGGGAGGCCAGGGCCACTCGTATCCGGGCGGGGGTGCACCGTGAGAGGCGCGCGCGAAGCACGAAACTTCGTGAGCTTCCAAGTGGGTGGCGTGGAGTACGCGGTGCATGTGGGCAGCGTTCGTGAGGTGCTGAACCCGGGCGCACTCTCGGCGGTACCAAGGGCTCCCCTCGGCGTCAGTGGCGTCACCGAGCTGCGTGGCGAGATCGTGGCCGTGCTCGACCTGCGAGCACGCTTCGGGCTCCCTGCGGCCGCCCCCACCAAGCACACCAAGTGGATGCTCATCGATACCGGCCGGTCGCGGCTGGCGCTGGTGGTCGACCGCGTAAGCGGCGTCTTTCGCGCAGACGTCGGTGACGAGCGTGCGCCGCCGCCCATGTTGGAGCGCGACGACCTTTACCGGGTGCTGTTTGTAACCCGTCGCGCGGACGCCCTGGTGTTCACCCTCGACACCGCGCCTTTCGCGGCACTTCACGACGACATCATGGGCCTGGACGGCGCGGGAGCTGCCTTTGAAGGCGCGCGCCGCCAGGGTACCCAGCCGCCGCCACCCATGCCCTTGCAAACTTCCGGAGATCGCCGCCGATGACCGATGACGCAAAGGCGAAGCAAAGCGCTCGCCGCGGCGATGCGCAGCCGGGCGACCCCGCCGGGCCGCTGCGCGATGCTGCGCCTTCCTGGTCCGACGACGCCGAGGAGCGGCGCCTTCGGGTGCGCGAGCTGAGTGGATCCATCGATGCCAAGATGTTCGTCCAGGCTCTGGGTGACGACGACTGGCGGGTCCGTCGCGAAGCGGTCATGCTCTCGCCGCGTCTGGTTGGGCGCGCCGAATACGTCGACGCGCTGCTGGTCGCGCTGAGCGAGAAGGAGAATATCTCCCTGCGCAACGCGGTGGTCGAGGCGCTATCGCTCCTCGGCAAAGACGCCCGTCGCCGGGTGGTGGCCATCTGCGGCTCCCTCGACGCCGACGCGCGCAAGCTCGCGGTGGAGGTGCTGGCCTCGGCGCCCGACGCGGAAGAGGTCGACGCCTTGGTGCGGCTCCTCGACGACGAAGACCCGAACGTCCGGGTGGCCGCCATCGAGGCCCTCGGCAACGCCTACTTCGCCGGTGAGTATGCGGCGCGCGCGGCGGCTGCGGCGCTTGCCCGCGCGCTCGAACGCAAGAGCTCACCCGACGTGCAGATTGCACTCTTGCAGTCGCTGCGCTCCCTCGGTGCGCCGTTGGCCGCGTCGCTCCTCGGGCGACTCGTCGAAGAGCCCCTGGTGTCGGCGTTCGCGGTGCGCGCGGCTACCGGCTCCGACGACCCGGCGACGCTGGCGATCCTGGTGTCGCAGCTCCGGCCGACGTCGCTGCTTCTCGACGATGCGACCGTCGCGCTTGGGCAGACCCTGGAGCCGCGCCTGCGGGGCCGCTCCGACAAGGCGCGCCCGAGCATCGACGAGGGGGCGGCCGACGTTCTCCGCCGCATCGCGCTCCAGGGGCCGTCGCGTTCCCTCGAACTCCGGTGCTACGCGCTCCTGCTCCTGGCGCTTCGTGGTGAGGGCGCCGACGTCGCGCTCTCGCTGCTCGCCGACGAGCAGGCTTTCGAGCGCGTTCTACTGGCGCTTCGCTGCATCGGGGCCCCGGCGCTTCGCGCCCTCGCGGTCGCCCTCGACGGAGACCTCGGTGCTTCGGCGCTCACGGCGCTGGCCGCTCTCGAGAGCGACGTCGACCAGGCCGCCGCGCGCGCCGTCGCGACGTTCTTACTGCATGCCGAAGGCGAGACATTGGGGCGGGCGCTCGGCATTCTCACGAGCGCCAGCTCGCGCGGCGTCGACGTGGGCTTGCCCCTGGAAGCGATACGTCCGCTCGTCGCCTCGGCCGACCCGTTCGTTGCGCGCCTCGCGGCCATGCTGCTCGCGTCGCGGGTGGAGCTGGGGCTGTTGCAGCAAGTCGACCTGGGCGACGCCTCTTCGCCCCGAGAGCGCGCCGCCGCCGAGCTCGGGGAGGTTCGGCGCGGCAACGGGGCCGGGGGGGCCGACGTGCGGCTGGGCGAGCTCGTGGGAAATGACGACCCGCTGGTGCGCGAGCTTTCGGTGCGCGCGCTTGGTGCCCTCGGCAAGGGCGCCGGCGTCGAAGCCTTGGCCTTCGCCCTGGCCGACGAGGAGCGGGCAGTGGCCACCAGCGCCATCGAGGCGCTCGCCGACGCAGGCGCCACCGAGACGCTCCTCGAGCTCGCCACCCAAAGCCACGATCCCCAACACCGGCAAGTGGCGCTGAGGGTGCTGGGGCGGCACGCGCCGGAGTCGCTCGTGCCTTCGGCGCGGGCTCTGGTCGAGGATCCCGACCCGCGCATCGTATGCGCCGCCGTCGACGCGCTCGCGCCCTCGGTGGGGCTCGTGCGCGACGCCATCTACCGTGCGCTCGACCGGCCGGAGCCGGAGTGCATCGGTCGTGCGCTGCGGGTGCTCACCGGCGACGGCGACGTTCGCACCGTAGCCAATGTGGGGCGGCTCTTGGAGCATGGCGACCTGACGGTGCGCAGGATGGCCGCCGAGGTGCTGGCCACCGCGCGCAGCGAGCACGCGCGCGCCCTCCTGCGGTCTCGGCTGGAGCGCGAGGAAGAACCGTCTGCGCGCCGCGCCCTCTTGACCTCCCTCGCCTATCGCCCCCCCCTCTCATGAGCGGAGGGGGGCTTTTCAAGGGAGCGCCGCACCTGCGGCCCGACGAGCATCGGCTTCTATCGGAGCTCATCCGCGCGCGCTTGGGTCTCGACCTCGGCGTCGAGACCCGTGCCCTCCTCGAGCGCCGCCTGGGCCCGCGACTGGCCGCGCTCGGGCTCTCGTCCTTCGCCGACTACGAAATGCACCTGCGCTTCGCCCAGCCCGGTGACGACGAGTGGGACCACGTCACCGAGATTCTCACGGTGCACGAGACCTACTTCTTTCGCCAACCGGAGCAGCTCCGGGCGCTATCCGACGAGCTCTTCCCCGTGCTCCACCAACGAAAGTCGAACCGGAGGCGGTTGGCCATTTGGAGCGCGGCCTGCGCCAGCGGCGAAGAGGTCTACACCCTCGGCATCATGGTGCGCCAGTCGGGGCTCTTCGTCGACTGGGACGTGCGCATCTATGGCTCCGACATTTCCAAAAAATGCATCGCCACCGCGCGCCGCGGCCTGTACGGCGAGTCGGCGTTTCGCACCGTATCGGCGGAGTCGCTCGCTCCCCACGTTCGCCGGGTAGAGGGAAAACCGCCGGCGACCTACGAGGTCTCTTCGTCGGTGCGCGGCCTGTGTCATTTCGGGCAACTGAACCTGGTCGACCCAGGTCCGCTCGCCCCCATCGGCCACCTCGACATCATTCTCTGCCGGAACTTGCTCATCTACTTCGACGAGCGTGCGCGTCGCCGCGCCATCGAGCTATTTTACGAACGGCTGGCGCCGGGCGGAATTCTCGTCCTCGGCCACGCCGAATCGCTCCTTCATGTCTCCACGGACTTCGAGCTGCTCCACCTTCAAAACGATCTCGTGTACAACAAGCCGTTGAAAGCGACCCCGTGACCGCAGACAAACCGCTCCGCTTGTTGATCGTGGACGACTCCGCGTACAACCGCCGCCTCCTCCAGGGGCTTTTTGCGGGGCGCAGCGACGTCACGGTCGTGGGCGCCGCGGCCGACGGCGAAGAAGCCATTCGCCTCGCCTCGTCGCTCGAGCCCGATGTCATCACGCTCGACCTGGAAATGCCCAAGATGGACGGCTTCACCGCTCTCCGCATCTTGCTGGCCAAGCGCCAGGTACCGATCATCGTGGTCTCCAGCTACGCCCAGCGCGAGAACGTCTTCAAGGCCCTGGAGCTCGGCGCCATCGACTTCGTCACCAAGGCCACGAGCACCATCGATGCCAACGCCGAGGACCTGAAGCGCGAGATTCTTCAGAAGGTGCTGGCGGTGCGCGGCGCGCCCTTCCGCGCAGATTCGCGGCGCCCTTCGCAGCGAAGACTGAGCGACGATTCTGGGCGCCTGCCCTCGTCGGAGATGAAGGTGGCGGTGGCCGGCGTGCCCAAGCGCGTCATCGTCATCGCCAGCTCCACCGGCGGTCCCACCGCGCTCCTGGAGCTGGTGGGCGCGCTGCCCAAAGACTTTCCCCACGCACTTCTGGTGGCCCAGCACATGCCCGAGAAGTTCACCCGCACCTTCGCCGAGCGGCTCGGGCGACGCGGGGCGCTGCGCGGCGCCGAGGCCGAAGATCGCATGCGCGTCCACGCTGCGTCGGTGCTGGTGTGTCCGGGCGGCTACTCGATGGAGGTCCTCCGCGACGCCGGCGAGCTCTTTGTGCGGGTGGCGCGCCCGCTCCCGTCCGACCGCTACGTCCCCAGCGGCGACCGTCTCCTCTCCAGCGCCGCGGTGGCCTTCGGCAAGGACGCGGTGGGCGTCGTTCTCACCGGCATGGGCGACGACGGCCTGGTGGGCGCGCGGCGCATCCGCGAGGCCGGTGGGCTGATCGTTGCCGAAGCCGAAGAGACCGCGGTGGTGTACGGGATGCCGGGCGCGGTGGTGGCCGAGAAGCTCGCCAACCTCGAGCTGCCGCTTCCGAAGATTGCCGACTTTCTCGCCACCCTCCGCTAGGGCGGGCAGATTCGGGCGATACCTTCGCGGGGCGGGCTTGCCGCTTCGCGGCTCGTCGGTGGCGGGTGGCTTGTCCGTGAAGATGACGTGGAGGTTGCGGGCAGATTGCTTTGTTGCAATGTGCACGGGTCGTGATCGGGCAGCAGCGCAATCGTCCGTGGAAGGCTGATTTTGGGGCGAATACGCACGTAGAACCACCTCGTCGCCTTTCCGGAACAGCAACGCGGAGCGCGTGGAACACCGGTGGCACTTCCATGCCGGCGGCGTATCGTCCGCGCACCGATGAAACACTCCTTGCTCGCTCCGTTGGTGCTCGCGCTCTCCGTTCCGGCCGTCGCTTGCGGTTCCGTCGTCGATCCGGGAACGCCAGCGCCGACCCCGACCACGCAAGATCCGGCGCCGGTGGACCCCACCCCGCCGACGCCGCCGGTGGCCACCCTCGACCACGGGGCGCTGAGCGCGACCTATCCCGCCTTCAAGCCGTACATGGGCCAGCTCGCCGACAACGGTGGCAGCATCCTCGCGAAGCCCACCATCGTGTCGGTAACGTGGAACAGCGATCCGTCGGCATCGCGCTTCGAGGAATTCGGCGACAGCATTGGCCCCAGCAAGTACTGGAGCGCCGTCACCGCCGAGTACGGCGTGGGCCCTGCCACCAGCGGCGCCAGCAACCACGTGCGCATCGATGGAGCGCCGCCCGTCTCCCTGAGCGATACCGAGCTCGAGGCGTTCGTGCGCGACCACGTGGCCGACGCCGCCTCGGGCTGGCCCACCCAGGTGACGGACCCGGTGTACATCGTGTACCTCCCGCGCGCTACCAAGCTCATTCTGCAAGGCTCCGAGGCATGCAGCCAGGGTGTGGGCGGCTACCATCAAGACGTTTCCGTGAGCGGCAAGGCGGTGGCCTACGCCATCGTGCCCCAGTGTCAGAACTTCGACGAGACCACGCTCGCCGCGAGCCACGAGCTGGCAGAGGCGGCCACCGATCCGTACCCGCGCACGCGCCCCGCGTACTCCGGCTTCACCAGCGATTTCCTCGCCTGGGAGTTCTTTCAGCAGTTCCAGAGCGAGAACGGTGACGCTTGCGAGTTCTACCGCGACTCGTTCCTGGGCCCGGGCAAGACCGACCTCGCCTTCGCGGTCCAGCGCCAGTGGTCCAATGACCGCGCTCGGCTCGGTCACGATCCGTGCGTGCCGGCGCCCGCCTCGGCGTACTTCAACACCACGCCACTCAACCTGGAGAGCGTCACCGTCGACCTGTCGGCCTTCGGCTCCGGCCGCGTAAAGACCAAGGGCTACACCATCGCCGTGGGCGACACGAAGCAGATCCCCATCGGCTTCTACAGCGACGCCGCGGCCGACGCCTGGACCATCCAGGCGGTCGAAGGCGGCATCCAGGGAACATCGCAGCCGGGCAAGGTCACGCTTTCGCTCGACACCACCAAGGGTCAGAACGGCCAGAAGGCCTACCTCACCGTCAAGGTCAACGGCCAGGGGCGTACCAAGTCGGAGCTGGTGACGATCGTGTCGAAGGTCGCTGGCGGGTCCTCGCACTACATGCCGATTCTCATCAATTCCCCCTGAATTTCCCGGGGCTTCGCCGGCCGGACTGGTGCTACGCTCGCTTCGATGAGCGAACGCGAACGCACCGAGTCCCTGGACCGTGAACTGACCCGTCTCCTCGACATGGGCGACCGCATCGTCGCCCTGGCCAAGAGCAAGGGCGCCACCGTCGCCGAGTGCATTCTGCGGAGCGGAGCCGAGCTTTCGGCCAAGGTTCGCATGGGCGAGACGGAGCTGGTGGAAGAAGCCGGAACCCGCGCTGCAGGCCTTCGCATTATGAAGGGAAAGCAGGTGGCCACCACCTCCACCAGCGATCTCTCCGACGCCGGCATCGAGCGTTTCGTCAGCGACGCCATCGAGCTGGTGGAGCTCTCGCAGGAAGATCCGTTCGCCGGCCCGGCCGACCCCAAGTTGCTGGCCGACCCCACGAGCGCCCAGGACCTGGAGCTCTACGATCCCAAAGGCGGCGGCATCGACGCCGCCCAGGCCATCGAGCTGGCGCGACGTGGCGAGGCTGCGGCGCTGGCCTTCGACCCGCGCATCAGCAACAGCGAGGGAGGCACCTTCGGGCGCACCGCGGGCGGTGCGGCGCTGGTGCTCTCCAGCGGGTTCCGTGTAACCTACAAGGGCTCGTACCAGTCGCTCAGCGTGGTGCCGGTGGCCTCCGAAGAGGGCGACAAGAAGCGCCGCGGCTACCACTGGACCGCCAAGCGATTCCTCGACGAGCTGGAGAACGCCGAGGCGGTGGGGCAAGAGGCGGCCCGCCGCACCCTGCGCAAGCTGGGGGCGCGCACCGTTGCCACCGCCGAGGTCCCGGTGATCTTCGATCCCGACGCGGCTCGCTCCATCCTCGGAACGCTGGCCGGCTGCCTCATGGGCAGCTCCATCTGGCGCAAATCGAGCTACCTCATGGAACGCGAGGGAACCCCGGTGGCCAGCGAGCTCGTCACCATCGTCGACGATCCGCTGCTCAAGCGCGCGCCCGGTTCACGGCCCTTCGACGGTGAGGGGCTCGCCAGTCGGCTGAACATGGTCGTCGAAAAAGGTGTACTCCGCACCTATCTCTGCGATAGCTACTCTGCCCGCAAGCTAGGCCGCGAGAGCACCGCCAGCGCCAGTCGCGGCGGCGGGGCAGGGGTGGGGTGCTCCACCTCCAACTTCATTCTCCGGCCCGGCACCGCCAGCCACGACGACATCGTCAAGAGCACCAAGCAGGGCCTCTACGTCACCGACATGATGGGCTTCGGCTTCAACGCCGTCACCGGCGACTTCTCCCGAGGCGCCAGCGGCTTCTGGATCGAGAACGGCGAGCTCGCGTATCCGGTCAGCGAGGTCACCATCTCGCTCAACATGGACGAGCTCTGGAAGCGCATCGACGCGGTGGGCAGCGATCTCGACCTTCGCACCTCGACCGCTTCGCCGACCTTCCGGGTATCGAAGATGACGGTGGCCGGAGGGACTGCGTGACCCCGGACGAGCTCAAAGCCGCACGCAAAGACCTTTCCTGTACCGCGAAGGAGCTCGCCATCGCTCTGGGCCTCGAGCAGGCCACGGTGCTCGCCTGGGAGAAGGGCGAGCTCTTCCCCACCAAGCAGTACGTCGACGAGATCCAGGCGCTCCGGCTCAAGGGGCCAGGCGCCATTCCGCGAAAATCCAAGGGCCAAGACCTGGTGAAGAACCTGGCCGACCCCGAACTGTGGGAGCTCTTTCGCAAGCTCGCCGCGCACAAAAAGCTGCGAGACGAGGTGAAGAAGATGGCTGCGTCCTACACGGATCCGTCCGAGGACTAACTACGCGTCCTCGTCGTCCTCGTCGTCCTCGTCCTCGTCATCATCATCATCTTCGAAGTCGTCGTCGTCGTAGTCGTCCTCGTCGTCCGCCGGCTTGTCCGCGGCTTCGGGCTCCTGCGACGGCGCCTCTTCGGCCTCGCCGGTGGCGGGAGCCTCCTCGAGGTTCGGTTCCTCCTCGGAAGCGGGCGGCGCGTCGTCGTCGGTCGCGGTCAGGGGCTTCTCCGCCGGCTCGGCTTCGTGCGCGCGTGCGTCCTGCGTCCGAGGCTCGGGCTCTTCCTCGGGATCCTCTTCTTCGATCGCTGCTGGGGGGGCCTCGGTATCCGCGGCGGGCTCCGCTTCGTCCGCCGGCTCGGGCGTGGGCGCGCCTTCCCCGTCGGCGTCTGCGTCTGCATCTGCATCTGCATCCGTGTTGGCGAACGGGGGAGGAATCTCGGTGTCGTGGGGCTCGCCGGCGCCCGCGGCCTCCGGCGCTGCGTCGTCTTCGCTGTGATCGAGGAGCGTCTGCAGATCGTCGAACGACTCGCCGAGCTCTTTCTCGGCCACTCGCTTGGAGTCTTCGTTGAGCTCGGTGAACTCCTGAAGGGTTGGGAGATCCTTCAGCGATTTGAGGCCGAAGAACTCCAGAAAGTCGGGGGTGGATCCGTAGAGCAGCGGGCGACCCGGCTCGTCCTTCTTGCCGAGAATGCGCACCAGATCGCGCTCCAGCAGCATTTTCAGCACCGGGCCCGAGTCGACGCCGCGGATGTCGTCGATCTCCGGGCGGGTGATGGGTTGCCGGTAGGCCAGGATGGCCAGCGTCTCGAGCTGGGCGCGCGTGAGCTTCACCGGCTTCTGCTTGGTGAGGTCGCGCACGAACGGAGCGAACACGGCGTTGGTACGGAACACGAAGCCGCCCGCCACCTCGTCAAGCTGGATACCCCGCGGCTTGTAGAAGAGGCGCAGCTCCTCCAGGAGCACCTTCACGTCCTTCGGGGGCGCTTCGGAAGCGCGCGAGAGCTCGCGAACGCTCAGCGGCTTGTCGCTGGCGAAGACCAGTGCCTCGAGGAGACCCCGAAGATGGTCGCGGGCCGTCGTGGTGGGGTCCGCAACCTTCGCCTCTGCGCTCTCCGGCGCAGCACCATCGTTCTCGGCTTCGGCGAAGTCGTCGTCGTCGTCGTCGTCGTTCGCCGCAGGCTCGACAGACTCGCCGTCGGGCGTCAGCACGATGTTGTCGTCGCGCAGCGGAAACAGATCCGCGAGCTCGCCGCGTAGGTTGACGGTGGCCTCGGGGTCCGACCCATGCCACGTGTCCTCGTAAGCCTCCGCCGCGTCGGCTGCTTCGGCTTCGGTCTCCCCGAGGAGCTTTTTCGAGCTTTCGGGGGCCGCGGCCGGCTCGGTCTTCCCCTTACCGCGCTTGCCCTTGGCGGGCTTGGTCGGCGCGTCCGCTTTCTTTCCGCGCTTGCCTTTGGCGGGCGAGGGCGATGCCGCGGCGAGCTGCTCCGAGCTCTCGGGAGGCGGAGGAACGCTGGTCACACGGGGCTCGCCCTGGGGCTCTTCGCCGCTCGGCTCGTCGCCGCTCGGCTCGTCGCCGCTCGGCTCGTCGCCCGGTTCTTCGCCCTGCGCATCTTGGGCCTGCGGCGCCTCGTCCGCGCGGCTTTCCCCCTCGTCCGGGTGCTCCGGCGCCACCTCGACGTCCGGGAGCTCTGCGCGCGGGGCCTCGTCCGCAGCTTCCGCGGTTCCGTCGACCGGCACGCCCGAAGCGGTGTCGATGGGATCCGGGGGAAGGTCCTTCTTGGCCTTCTTCTTTCCGCGGGCTCCGCGGGGTCGCTTGGGTTGGTCGCCTTTCACGTCTTGTCCTCGAACGGCTCCCCGTCTGCTGCGGTCTGCCCCGCCGCTTCCGGGGTCTCGTTCTCGCTGCCAGAATCGTCTGGTGCCGGTTGGGCCTCCTCGGTTGCGGGGGGCCGTGGTTCGTCGTCGTCGGGGAGAACCGGCGTCGCGGGGGCGTCGTCGGCCGCTAGTGTTTCTGCGGGTGCGGGGGAGGCCTCTTCGGGCGCGCGCTCGGGATTGTCGTCGGCAGTGTCGTCGGCAGTGTCGTCGGTTTCGTCGGGCGCGAGGGCCTCCGGGGCCATGGCGTCGGCGAAAGGCTCGGGTTCGGTTTGCGCTTGGGCTGCTGCTTCGGTCGGTTCTTCGGCCACCCGGTCGGCCTGATTGGGCGTCGCTTCCGGGCCTTCCTCGACCGGCTCGTGGTCGGGCGGAGGCAGGTCCGAGGCGTCGATGCTGTCGCCCGCCACCTCCACATAGAGGTCGGCCAGGGGCCCCGATTGATAGAGGCGAGTCATCCGTAGCTTGGACATCTCCAGGAGAGCAAGAAACGTGATCACCAGCTCGGCGCGGGTGGTGACGCCTTCGAACAGGTCCTCGAAGCGGACGCGCTTTCGGTCCCGCAAAAGGTCGACCAGCTCATGGATGCGGTCGTTGATGGAAATGCGGTCGGTGACGATGTCGTGGGTGATCTTCACCTTCGACTTCGCGAGCACCCTCTGAAACGCGTCCATGAGGGCGAAGAGCGAGACGTCGGCGAGGGGAGCCAGGCCGCTGGTGACCGCCTCCTCGATGGGAGCGCCGCGGGGAAAGATGTCGGTGCCGGCGATGCCGCGCGCCGCCAGCTCGGCAGCCGCCTGCTTGTACTTCTGGTACTCGAGGAGCCGCCGAATGAGAGCCTCCCGGGGATCTTCTTCCTCGAGCAGCGCCTCGTCTTCCTGGCCTTCGGGCAGCTGCGGCAGCAGCATCTTCGACTTGATGTGCGCGAGCGTGGCCGCCATGACCAGGTATTCGCTGGCCACGTCGAGGTTCACCAGGGTCATCATGTTCAGGTACTCGAGGTACTTCTCGGTCACGAACGAGATGGGAATCTGGAGGATGTCGAGCTCGTGCTTCTGACAAAGATGGAGCAAGAGGTCGAGCGGCCCCTCGAAAGTCGGGAGGCTCACGGAGTAGGTGGCTACGCCGGGATCGAAGTCGGGCGGCTCGGACACGGGGCACGCAGCATTCACACACGCCGGGCCGGGTGACAAGTGGGTGTGTCCCGGAAATCTCGCGTATTTCCGGGAAAAACCGGGGCAGCCTGTGGATAACCTGAGGGCATGTCGATGTAGGATGTGGATAACCTGGGGCCGGTCTCGGAAGATCGCCCTGCCTTCCCTCCTTCCGCCCTCCTGCGAAACCTCGCGCGACCTGCAAATCGAGCAGTTGGGCCGACTTGGCTCGGCACACTGCGAGAGAAGCGCCCGATTCGCATCGACGTTGGGGGTGGGCGCTTGCGGTCGCCAGGCCCGGCCTCGCGGTGGGAAACGACGGGAATGGTTCGAAGTCTCTCAGGAGTGCTAGCATCGCCCCCGTGAGTCAAGCGGCGGAGGTCTTGCCGAAGCTCTGCACCAAGTGTGGGGCGCGATACCCGCATGACGCACTGTTCTGTCCGCAGGACGGCGTCCCGCTGCAGAGCGCGCGCGACGTGGAGATGCGCGGCGACCTGAAGGACCCGTATTTGGGTCGGCAGATTCTCGAGCACATCGAGATCCGCGAGCTCGCCGGCGTGGGCGCCATGGGGCGGGTGTACCGCGCGTTTCAGAAAGGCATCGACCGCGATGTGGCGGTGAAGATCCTCCACCGAGAGCTCTCCGCCAACCAGCAGCTGGTCACGCGCTTCAATCGAGAGGCCAAAGTGGCCTCGCGGCTCGCGCATCCCAACGTGGTTCAGGTGCACCTCGCCGGGCAGCTCCCCGACGGCGCCCTCTACATCGTCATGGAGTTCCTGGACGGGCTCTCGCTCCAGAGCGCGCTCGCCGCCGCGGCCGAGGGGCGCATGCCCCTGCAGCGTGCGCTGCACCTGGCCATTCAGCTGTGCGACGCGGTGGGCGAAGCCCATGCGCAAGGCATCGTACACCGGGACCTCAAGCCCGAGAACGTGATGCTGGTAAAGCGCGGCGACGATCCCGACTTCCTCAAGGTGCTCGACTTCGGCATTGCCCGGCTCACCTGGAGCGATCACTCGATGGCCACCGCCACCGGGCTCATCTTCGGCACCGCCCGGTACATCTCGCCGGAGGGCGCGCAAGGGCAGCACGTGAGCCCGGCCAGCGACGTGTATTCGCTCGCCACCCTGCTGTACCAAATGCTCGCCGGGCGCGCCCCGTTCGACGCCGATCAGGCGGTCGCTCTGCTCATCCAGCAGATTCACGATCCGGCGCCACAGCTGCAATCGCTCGAGCACGGCAGTCGCGTGCCTGATCCCATCGCCGCTGCGGTCATGCGAAACCTGGCTAAAGATCCGGCGCAGCGCGACCAAGACGCGCGCACCTTCGGCCGTGCGCTCTTCGAGGCCGCAAAGGCCAGCGGGTTCACGCCCGAGGAGCTCATGGCGCCTTCGCTCTTGCGCGAGGCTCTGTCGCCGCGTGCGCCCAGCGCGAGCTACGTTGCGGTGCACAAGCCCGACCCGGTCCACACCGCCGGGCCGCGGCCGACCACCCAGTGGACGCCCGAGGCCGACGTTCGGGCCCAGCTCTCGGCCACTGCGCCGCCTCCGAACGCGCCGGTTCGCGACGCTGCGACGCCCAACGGTACGGTGAAGATCGATGCCGCGATGGCGCCGGCGCTTCCCGAGGCCCAACGTACCGCGCCGCTCGGACGCGTGTCCCCCGGCGCCACCAGCGTGGAGCAGACGCTCGACGACGACGACGGAACGCCCAACGTGGCTCCGCCGCGACAGGCGCCGCGAACGGAGTACGCCGAGCCCACGCCTCCGCCGCCGCCCGAGGCCCAGCGGACGAGCCCGGTGCCCACCCCGTTGGCTGGCCGCGCGCGCCTCTCTTCGCGCGACCGGCCCACCGACCCAGGACGCCCGCACGACGTGCCGCCCCGGCGAAGCATGTCGCGCACGGTGATCGTGGTGGCGGCGTGCTTTCTCATGGGCGCTGGCCTCACCTCGGCCATTGCCTACCAGCGCGGCCTCATCGGTGGCGCCAGCGCGGAGAGCGATCGCGAGGTGCTCTACGGGCGCGCCAAAGCCGCGCTCGCCAGTGGACACTTCGCCGAGCCCGCGGGCGAGAACGTGCGCGAGCTGACCGATGCCGGCCGCGCGAAGTACCCGAGCGACCCGCGCTTTGCCGAGCTGCGAGCCTTGGCCGCGCGCGACCTGACGACGCAGGCTATGTCGAAGAAACAGGCCGACGGCGGCGCTGCCGAAGCGTTGCGCCTCATTCGCTTGGCACGGGAGCTCGACCCTTCCGACAAGACCGTCGAGCTTCTGCTCACGCAGTACGAGGCCGAAGCCGCCGGCAAGCCCGACGCCGCTCCGATGGGCCTCGCGCCGCTCCGCCCTCAGCCGCGCCCCTCGCTCCCCGGTACCGCGCCCACTGCCAGTACCGGAGCCGAGGGCCGCCCGGTTCGGGTGGTGGTGTCGAAGTCGCCGGCGCAGCCCCGCGTGGGTCAGACCGTGGAGTTCGCCGCCACGGTGCTGGACGCGGCGGGGCAGAAGACCCAGGCGCAGGATGCCGTCTTTGCGGTAACCGGACCCGGGGTCTCCACCCGGCTGCCCGCGACCTCCGATGGCGCCCTCTACCGCGCTTCTCTCTCGTTCTTCGACGTCGGCAACTATACGGTGACGTTCACCGCCACCCTCGACGGTAAGCGTGCGACCTCCTCGTTGAGCTTTGCGGTCACTGCTCCCGGTGCCGTCACACCTCCCGTGCCCACGACCCTTCCAACCTTCGTTCCTCCCGCCCCGACCGGCAGCGTCAAGTGGTTATGATCGCCTGCGGTAGGACTCCGATCGCGCATCTGGGAAGCCTCGCATGCGCTGCGACGCTCGCGCTTTCACCGTACGCGCGTGCGGCCGACGCGACGGCACCCGCTCCCCCCGCCGCTACGGCACCCTCGCCCCCCGCCGCTACCGCAGGCGTCGCCCAAGCGCCGCGCGCCAACCCACTCAACCTGGTCATCTCCGCGCCCATTCGCTCCATCGAAGACCGCCCCTACACGGTGGCCGAGCTCAGCGCGGGCGTCATCGTGCTGCCGACGGCGCCCATCTCACCGGGGCGCCGCGGTGGCGACGTGGTCGCCGTGGGGCAGATCGGAAAAGGCGACGCCACCCTACAGGTGGGCTTGCAGGCTCTGTTTCGCGGCGGCCGATACTGGGCCATCGGGGCCGGAGCGCGCTTTGGCCCGAGCCCTACCTCCGACGATCAGTATGGCGGCGCCACCGGCCTCAACCGCACGCACTCGCGCAGCTATCTTTGGCTCGGCGCCGAAGGCCGGTTCATCCCGCTGCGCTTCGGCAAGTTCGAAGCCTGGAGCGGCCTGGTGCTGGGGGGCATCATCGTCGCCGACCGCTTCGTGACCAACGACGGCGAGAAGGTCCCCACCGTGCTGGGAGAGCGACCCGTGACCATCGCCACCAATGGACTCTCTCTGGGCGCGCAGCTCGGCATCAACTGGAACTTCGCGGAGCGCTGGACGGCGGGCTTTGCGCTGCGCACCAACGTGTGGTTCTTGCCGCAAAGCCGCGCCTGCTCGCCCATCCTCGACTGTGCGACGCTCACCGGTGCGGTCTTCGCCATGGAGACGGGGCTCTCCATCGGCTATCGAATTCCGCTCTGAAGTCATACGCCGCCGGAACCATGAGCCGCGCTACGACGTGCCTTCGCGCGTGTGCACGGCGACCTTCTGGAAGCCCAGCGAGCGCAGCAGGGCCTCCACCGTGCGCTGGGCTCGTTCGTCCGCGCGCCGCAAGATGCCGGCCTCGCGGGCGGCGGCGCTCATCTCCTCCTCGGCCTTCACCCGCGCCGCGCTCTCCAGGTTCTCGTCGCGGTGCGCGAACAAGCTCGTGTGGCGTTCAAAGACGCGGGTGTGCGCCTCGTCGAGATCCGACGCGAGGATGCGCGCCGGCGGCAACGTCAGGGTCACCGCGCGGGTTGGCCAGTCGACCTTCACGTCGCCGTCGGTGAGGCCCTCAAGGTCGACCCCGGCCGTGACGTCGCCCGAAGCCACCAGTAGCAGCCGGTCCTTCCCCTCAATGACGCCGTAGAATCGCGACTCGGTGCGGGTCATGTCGACGGTTCGTTCGAAGTGGAACTGCTCGGTCTCGAGGCGCGCGAGATCGCGCATGGCGGTGAGCACGTTGGGCGACCGCGCGACGTCGACGCTCACCGTGGTGGGCGAGGGAAGGAGATGCATCGGGGTGGCGCTCATGCGGCCCGCGAGGTAGGCGCCGGTCCCCAGCGCTGCGAACGCTGCTACGCCCGCGTAGAGCCGCGCGCGGCTCGGACGCAGCGGCTGTGAACGCGGGCGGAAACGCTCGGACGTCGGTTCATGGCTCATGACGTTGCAAGGTGCGCACGTCTCGGCCGCATGCAAGGCGCTCAGCGCTCCACGTGCCAGTGCGGCGCGTCGCGAACCAACCACCAGAGCATGCTCCGGATGGTCACCATCGACGCATGCGAGAAGAAGTGGCCACCGCCCGCGTGCACGTGCCGCGCTTCTACCGAGCGCCCCTGTAAGCTCCGCGCGAAGGCCCGATGCGCCTCGCCCCAGCCTGCTTGGCCGCTCACCAGCAGGACCCTGCGCATGCCCGCTTTCTCCAGGAGCCGCGCTGCGCCCGGCGCGTCGTGCGGCACGCCTTCGAAGAAGAGCCCGAAGGGAAACGGCGCGCGATCGTCGCCGCGCGCTGCCAGCGCAGGAGGAGCGCTCATCGCGCCCTGCGAGTGCCCGAGATAGACCGACTCTTCTCGCAAGAGGCGCGCACCGAACATCGCGCGGGCAGCCGCCAGCGCACTGTCGATGGTCGTTCGCATGCTCTGCCCGTCGCCCCAGCTCGCCATCGTGGTGGTGGTCGGTGCCGGGTGCGGACACACGACGAAGGGCCAGGGGCCCACCACGTCGCGGGTGGCGCCGCACATCCAGTCGGGGCGCGAGAGTGCCCCGTGTGCTGCCACCACCACGGGCCGAGGTTCACGGGAGCCGAGGGGAACGGCAACCACACCGACCGCGCGACCGTTCGCGTCCACCAGCGCGCGAAGCCACTCTCCGTCGAGCGGCGCGAGCCGGAAGGAGCGCCCTTCGGTGCGGATGGCCCGGAACGCTCGCGGCGCCCCACGGGCGCAGGGCTCTTCGGCCGATGCACACGTGAGCATCGGCACCAGCGCGCAGGCCAGCCCCACCACCAGCGCGCCGCGGGAGATTCGCCCATAGGTCTCCATGCCCGTCTATCGTAGGACGCGGGCAAGATCGTGACGCAGCCGAGGGCGGATTCAGGGCCCGGCGCTGGCGCGCAGCAGCCACGCGATGCGGTCCATGGACGCCGCCACCACCGCGAGAATTCCGAACGCGCGAAGCGGACCGGTGAGCGCGTGCACCTGCGCCGGCGACGCCGCTCGAGCCACGAGAGCGCTTGCCACCTCCAGCACCATAGCCGCTACCACCAAGGGCGCGCCGATGGAGACGGCGAGGGTGATCCCATGGACCAGATGGCTTGCGATGGCGAGCAGCGGCGCTTGGGGCATGGGGTCTCGAACCAGCGCCAGAGCGATTCGCGACGGTCCGCCAGAGGCCAGGAACAAGAAGCCGGCCAAGAGAGAGAAGAGCACCCCAAACGATGAGCTCTTGCCCTCCACCACCGGCGAGCTTTGAGAGTCCGACGAACCGCGAAACTGGTCGACCAGCGTGCCGGCCATGGTGGCGGCCCACAGTGGCACCGCCGCGGCCACCGC
Source organism: Polyangiales bacterium (assembly GCA_038210445.1). Taxonomy (GTDB): domain Bacteria; phylum Myxococcota_A; class Polyangia; order Polyangiales; family Polyangiaceae; genus JABFRG01. Next base: position 22,241 of record JBBQWQ010000062.1, on the reverse strand, counting down.
CACCGGGAGGCCGCGCAGCGCCTCGAACAACAAGAGCACGATCCACGGCACCGACGTGTCGGGCGGCGCAGAAAACGTGGCGCTCGGGAAGATGGTCATGGCCAGCACCAGCGCAAGAACGCCGCGCGCAGGTGTGGGAAGGGCGCGTAGGCCGAACGCGGGCACCAGAATCACCGAAGGCATGACCCGCGCCCATGCCAGCCCCAGCGCCGAGAGGTCCACCCCCGCCTCGCGCATCGCTACGGCTGTGCTCTCGACGAACGAACCCACCGGCGCAGCCAACCATGGGGCCCGCGTTGGGTCAACGAATCGCTCATCGGCAAACGAGACGCCGCCGGCGCCATCGGAGCTTTACCCGCACCTGGGTTCGCAAGAGCCAGTTGCGGTCTCCTCGCGACACCCCACACGCGGACGATTCCTGCGCACCCCTGCCCCGACCTGTACGAGCATGACCACGAAGTGCACTTGTGCATCCTGCACGCTTTTGCGCCCACCCGTGTGGCAAGTTGCCTCGGAGCTGGGGAGCGCACATCCGGGGACGCACCACACATGCTCTTCCAAACATTTGCACTCCGCTGTCAACCTGCTTGCGGCACGCCGGGCGCGTGCTGCAATGTATGAGTCTTTGCAGGGCCATCATGCATTCGGGTAAGATGCAATCGAAGAAAGAGCCGGAAATTGTCGGCAGATATTAGCTGTTCGACGCGATCGCTCGCGGCGGCATGGCGACCATTCACCTCGCGCGGCTCACCGGCGAAGAGGGATTCTCGCGCATCGTCGCCGCGAAACGTCTGCATGCCTCGCTGATCGAAGACGGCGACTTCGTGCAGATGTTCCTCGACGAGGCGCACATCGCAGCGCGCATTCATCACCCCAACGTGGTGTCTGCGCTCGACGTCGTTCGCAGTGACCGCGAGCTCATCCTCGTGCAGGAGTACGTGCGCGGCGTACCGCTCAATACCATCCTCGCGAAGCTTCGCGAGCAGCACGCAGCGATGCCGCTGCCCATCCTTCTTGCCATCGTGGGCGGCACCCTGGCGGGCCTTCACGGAGCGCACGAGACCAAGGACGAAACCGGGCGACCCCTACAGGTTGTGCATCGTGACGTGTCGCCCCAGAACGTGATGATCGCCGCCGACGGCACGCCCAAGCTCCTCGACTTCGGCATCGCAAAGGCCGCTACCAGCGCGCACGTGACGCGCGAGGGTTTGTTCAAGGGCAAGGTGAGCTACATGCCGCCGGAGCAGCTGCGGGGCGAGGTCGCCACGCGGCAGTCGGATCTCTACGCCATGGGCATCGTGCTGTGGGAGATGGCCGCCGGACGCCGCATGTTTCAGGGGACCGCCGAGGCGCAGCTGTTCGGCTTGGTGCTCAAGGGCGACCTTCCTGACCTCGCCGCCGCCATCGCCGCTGCCACGTGGGAAGGCCCAGCCGCCGCGCTCCAGGGGGTAGCCCAAGAGCTCTCGCAGGTGGTGCGTCGCGCGACAGCGCTCAAGCCCGAGGAACGCTTCGAGAGCGCCCTTCAGATGCAAGACGCGCTGTACGCGTTGGGGCGCCCGGCCCTACCCCAGGACGTCGCGCAGTGGCTGGTCGAAGTCGCCGGGGCCTACCTCGAGCACCAAGACCAAGTTGTGGCGAGCCAGGACTTTGCCACCACCAGCTCGTGGCGCCGCGAGCCGCCTGGGTCGAATGCGTCCGGCGTCATGGCGCGGAGCGCACCCTCACAGGCGCCGTCCATCTCGCCGCCCATGACCATCGTCGAGGCGCCGCGCTCTGGCGCCTCCGTAGCGCCGGAGCAAGAACGTTCGAACCGAACCTTGCTCCTGGTGCTGGGGCTCCTCGGTGCATTGCTGCTCGCCAGCGGGGTGATCATCGCCGTCATGTGGTCCCGGAGCGCGGCGGTCACGCCAACGGGCAGCGGGGTGGTCCCCATCGCCTCCATCGCCTCCATCGCTCCCGTCTCGCCCGCGGCCGGCGGCGCCGGGGCCGGTCCTGGGGTACCCAACACCTCCGCGGTCGTCGCTCCCGGCGCGCAGACCTCGGCGAGCCCGCAGGCCTCCGATGCGACCCCGACGCCCAGCGTGCACGCCCCCGCGCTAGGGCACGCCGCACCGGTGATCCCGCGTGGAGGAATGGGTCGCTTCGTTCCGCCTGCGGCGCCCGCCCGGCCGCCTGCGTCGGTTGCCCCAGCGCCCACCGCCAGCTGCGACCCGCCCTACTATTTCGAAGGAACGAAGAAGATCTTCAAACCCGGGTGCCTATGAACCTCCACGCTGCTCTGCTTCGCTCTCCGTTCGTCGCCTCGCTCGCCGCGTTGACCTGGGCGGCGCTGCCCGCTACAGCCGCTGCAGCTGCACCCACCAAGGAGCAGTGCGTTGCCTCGCACGGGCTCGGTCAAGATCTCCGCGAGAAGGGCCAGCTGGTGCAAGCGCGCAAGACCTTCCTCGCGTGCGCCCAGGCCTCGTGTCCGGGCGTGGTGCAGTCCGACTGCGCGCGCTTCAGTGAAGAGATTGAGCGCATCACCCCGTCGGTATCGTTCGCCGCCCGCGATGCCAAAGGGGCAGACCTGCCCTCGGCGTCGGTGTACGTCGACGACCAGCTGGTGGCTACCCGCCTCGACGACGGCAAGTCGTACGACATCGACCCCGGGCGCCACGTGGTGCGCTTCGTTCAGGAAGGAAACGAAACGACCCTCAAGATTGTCCTCTCGCAGGGCGAGAAGGGGCGAAGCGTGCTCGGTACCTTCGCCGATCTCCACGGCGACGTGTCCAATCCCTCGTCCAAGTCAACCCCCGCCGCCAGCTCACCACCTTCGCCCGCAGAGCCAGATACCCATCGGCCGGTGTTGCCCTTGGTGATCGCAGTCGGCGGCGCGGCGGTGCTGGTTACCGGCGTCGTTCTCATCGTCGTTGGCACCAGCAGCGTTCCGTCGAACTGCTCGCTCTCCAGCAAGGAGTGCTCCGCAGCGCCCAAGGACCCGGCCTTCGACGACGCTCGCGGCGCGGTCATGCTCAGCAATGTCGGCATCGGCGTCGCGTCGGCCGGCGCCGCCATCGGCCTAGGCGGCCTCATCTGGTACCTCGCCAGCCCTGCCCAAGCGAAGAGCGCTCGGCTCTCCCCCTCATACACGAATGGACCCGGAATTCAGTATGTCACAACGTTCTGAGATGGAGAATTCGATCATGCGACCCCTCGTGACCCTGTTTGCGGGCGCTGCGGTGGTGGTCGCCGCCGGCTCCTGTTCCGCCACGTTCCAGCCGAAGTCGTGCGCCCAAGACAGCGAATGCGGCACCGCGAAGGCCTGCGTCTCCGAAGCCGCTGGCACCTACTGCAAAGACGCGAAGGATGCACCGATTCGCGTGGGCATGAGCGCGCCCATCTCCGGAACCAGCGCCGAGTTGGGCATCGAGATGCGCGCCGGCGTCGATCTCGCATTTGCCGAGCAGACCAAAAACGGCGGCGTCAATGGTCGAGCCGTGAAGCTCGAGTTCCGCGACGACGGTTACGAGCCCCCCAACGCCGAAGCCGCCGCCAAAGAGCTCACCGATGCGCAGCCAGCCGCCGCCGGCGTGACCCACTGCCCGGAGACGACGCTCAAGTCGCAGGACGCGAACCCTACGCCGGTGTCGACGTCCGGGCTCGCCCGCGGCCCCAATGCAGTGCTCGCGCTCCTCGGCAACGTGGGAACGCCTACCATGGTCCGCGCGGCTCCGGTGGCAGTCGAGACCGGCACGCTGTACTTCGGCGCATTCACCGGCGCAGCGGCCATCTTGCGCGACGGTCGCGCCGGCGTCTCATGCAGCAAGTACGTGTTCAACGTCCGCGCGAGCTACGCCCAGGAGGCCCGTGCGGCGCTCGAGTACTTCATCAAGCTCGGCGTCAAGAACGGGCGGCACGTCATCAGCTTCGATCAGAGCGATGGGTTCGGCGACGCCGGCTACAACGGCCTGACCAAGGCCTACGCCGACCTCTCTGCGGAGGCCGGCAACGGGCTCGCTCCGCTCGGCGACGGCGAAACCATCGCGCGGTTTCGCTACAAGCGCAACGACACCCAGAGCGTCCTTCCGGCGGCTCAGCAGACGATCGCCCAGCTCAGTGCGCTCCTCGCCGGCAACACCGACAACCACGTGGTCGGCATCTTGATGACCGATACGTACTCGCCCGCCGCCACCTTCATTCGCGAGATTCGAAACTGGCAGTATGGCGCCGACCCCGACAACTCGAAGAAGGCCGATCGCCTCACGCTCATCTTCAACAACGTCTCGTTCGTGGGGCCCAACCCGCTCGCCAAGAAGCTGCGCGACGAGACCGCCGCGAGCTCGCCCCGAAAGCCCTATTCCGACAACGTGTTCGTGAGCCAGGTGGTGCCGAACTACGACAGCGACCAAGGCGAGGTCAGCCGCCAGTACCGCAACCTGGTGAAGGACGCTGGGCTCGAACCTTCGTTCACCTCGTTCGAGGGCTACATCGCGGGTCGCATCTTCGTGGCGGGCCTTCTGAACAACAAGGGCCTCTTCACGCCGGACGCGATGGTGACCGCGCTCGAGACCATGCCCGACCTTGCGCTCGGGCTGGGCGGCGCCGCGCGCTTTTCCGCCCAGAGCCACAACTACTTGAAGTCGATCTGGGTCACCGGCATCAACGCCGACGCGCGGTTCACCAACCGGTACTACTGGAGCGACAAGGGCACGAACGCCATCTCCATCGAAGAGTTCTAAGCCAGCGGCCCGCGCGAAACGCCCTTCGCAGCGGTGCCGCCGTTGACCTTCGGCCACAGGTGCGGGAAGGTTCCGCCCATGGCGCTCGACCAAACGATCGTAGGCAAGGCTTCCGAGCCACAGACCTTCACCTATGGCTGGAAGGAGCTCGCGCTCTACGCGCTGGGCATCGGCGCCAAGAAGGACGAGCTCGACTACCTCTACGAAGGGCGCGGCCCCAAAGCCTGCGCCAGCTTCGCCGTGGTGCCGATGTTCAAACCGATGTTCGACCAACTCATCAAGACCGGTGGCAACCTCTCGATGGTGGTTCACGGTGGCCAGAAGGTGGTGGTCAAGAAGCCGTTCCCTTCCTCGGGCACCGTTTCCACCACCGCGACCATTCGCGGCATCTACGACATGCGGAAGTTCGCCGTGGTGCTGGTCGACACCGAGACGCGCGACGCCGGGGGCGAGGTCCTGGCCGACACCACCGCGTCCATCTTCTTCCGCGGCGAGGGCGGCTTCGGTGGCCAGCCGCCGCCCAAGGAAGAGGCGGTGAAGATTCCCAAGGAAGTGGCGCCCGACTTCGCCATCGCCGAGACGACTTCTCCGGAGCAGGCACTCCTCTATCGGCTCTCGGGCGACTTCAATCCGCTCCACGCCGACCCGAAGTTTGCCGAGGACGTCGGCTTTCCCCAAGGGCCAATCCTCCATGGACTCTGCACCTACGGCTACATGATCCGGCACCTCACGAAGGCAATGTGCGGCGGCGACGCCTCGCGCATCAAGGCCTTCGACGGCGGCTTCAAGCGCCCGGTATGGCCCGGCGACACCTTGGTGACCGAGGGTTTCACGGTGGCGCCCGGCAAGATCGCGCTCCGTGTCTCCGTGAAGGAGCGTGACGAGGTGGTGCTCGGCGGCGCCTGGGCGGAGCTGTTTTGACCCAGAAGCAGGACTACTTCATGCGGCTGTTGCGGCAGGTAGCGGAGACCATCGCCGCCGCCACCGGGCTCTCGCGCGCGGGCAAGGAGGACGAGGCAGCGCGTCTCCTCGACCAGGAGCTCGCGGGCCTCGCCGGTATGCCGGTGCCGATGCTCAAGCGGCTGACGCCGGAGTCGCTCGCCGCCATGGTGCCGGGCGAGCGCCACGCGATGGTGGCGGAGCTCCTGGTCGCCCGGGCCGACCTCGTTTTGGGCGACGCAGCCTGGGCGCGTGGGATGGCTGCATTTCTCGCGCCTCCGAAATAGTATTCAGGGCGTCGCGGCGGGGGCCGGATTGGTCGCGTCGGCTGGCGCGCCGATGGTGGCGGGGGCGGTGGTCGCCGTCGCCGTGGCAGCACGGGCCACCGTCGCCTTGCTGGGCGCGAGGCGCGCCGTGAGCTTGGTTTGCAGGGTGGAGAGCAGCTTTGGCCAATCGGCCGCGAAGAGCGCATCGGGGCCGTCGGCGTAGATGTTGACGAAGGCCGAGCCGCTCTTGGCGTCGGCCGATGCGTCGCCATAGAAGTAGCCGTTGCGCACGTCGAGAGCCCACGCTTGCGCGTAGCTCTCGGTGCGATTGTCGAGGAACGGAACGAAGAGCGCGGGCACCAGCAGCATATTGAAGGCAGCGAGGCCGTTGGCACTGCCGCCCTTGTACCCGTAGTCGACGATGACCAGCACGTCGGCGCCGGCGCGTGCGGCCAGGAGCCGCAGCTTTTTCACGCTGATCTCGCCTGCCGCGCGGGGCTCTTGATAGCGGCGCGAACCGGAAACCAGCAGCTCCGGGATGTGGTACGTGCTCTTCACATGGGGCACCGCGCCGAGCATGCGCTCGACGTCCGGGGCCTTCTTGTCGTCGAACGTGTAGAAGGCCACGCGGCTGCTTTCACCCAACTGCGGCGCTGCCTGGAATGCCTTGAGGATGTCTTCGTCGTCGACCTCCTTGCCGCGGTCGAGCTCGAAGTGGCTTCCGCCGGTGGCGGAGTATGCGCTGGCGCCGCAACCAGTGCTGAAGCCGAGCGTGGTGAGGAGGAGGAGAACCGAAGGAAGCGTCGCTTTCATAGCTCTCTCAACGCATCGCGGCACCGGCCCTTACAGGCGCACGCACCGCGAAGAAAGGCGTCCTCCGCCGGGAAGGTCACCGCGCGGCGCGCGTATCAGCGGGGATGAAGCTCCGACGTCCGACCGTCTTCCTGCTCCTGGGTACTGCGCTCTCCGGCTCCATCTCGCTGGGGGCCTGTGCCAACTCACCCTCGAGCGGTGCCGGCTTCGACGACGGCGACGGCGGCACTTCGTCGGGTAGCAGCGGTTCGTCCGGCTCCTCCGGCAGCAGCGGTTCGTCCGGCAGCAGCGGCTCGTCGGGAGGCGACGGCGGGTTTTCGCGCGACGGCGCAGTGGGCGATGGCTCGGTCCGGGCTACCAACCGCATCTCCTGCGGCTCCGGCTTTTGCCGCACCGACCAAACGTGCCAGTCGGGTCGCTGCGTGTACAGCTGCACCGGCACCCAGGTCCCCGGCGACTACGCCACCCTTCAGGCTGCCATCGGTCCGCTCTCCGATCGCGACGCCGTCATCTGCTACAAGGTCACGGGCGCGGCGGTCGACAGCACCGTCAACATCGCCTCGTCGCAGGCGCCCAAGTCGCTGACCATCATCGGCGTGTCGGCGGACCAAGCGAAAATTCCTAACATATCCATCACTTCCGGTCACTCGTCGGTGACCCTCAAGGGCGTGGTGGCCGAGGTGACCACCATCAACGGGGCCACGAAGGTGAACATCGACGGCGGCCACTACAGCACGCTCCAGGTGAGCTCGTCGCAGACCGGCGAAGTGTTGGTGGACGGCGCCGATATCGGGTCGACCGCCCAGAGCTACGGGTTCTATGCCTACGTCGGCAACAGCTCCTTCAAGGCCAAGGTCCAGAACAGCTTCTTCCACGACAGCCCGTACGGCAGCTACATCTTTGCGTCCTCAAGCTTCACGGCCGACATCCAGCTTCTCAACAACACCTTCGCCAACAACCGCAACTACTCGGTTTACACCGCGACCAGCGCCACCAACATACGGCTTGGCCTCACCGGCAACATCTTCTCCAACTGCCAGGGCACGGCCCTCTATCTGACGGCGTTCGCCCCGGCCTCTGAGTTCGCGAACAACCTGCTCTTCGGCAACGTCACCAACTACGCCGGCAATGCGTCCGACGGGACCAACTACGTCAAGGCCGACCCGATGCTCGACAACGGCGTTCCGCCCGACACCAAGCCGGGCTCCCCGGCGCGCGGCGCTGGCTCTTCCACGCGTGCGCCTTCCCTCGACTTCTACGGCGTCGCCCGCAGCACGGCGCCGGACATCGGAGCTGTGCAGTCTCCCTGAGCCGCCCGCGCTCGTGAGCGAAGGCCCCGTCAGTCCATGCGCTGGCGGGGCTTCTTCACTTCTAGCGCCCGGGGCACGACGCCGCTGTCGCGGCGCTCCACCGACGTCGCGTGGTCTGCGCGAATACGCCGCAGCTGCGCCACGGTGGCGGTGCGCAGCTCGGCAAAGAGAAGCTCCCGGTCGGTGTGCCCCAGCACCAAGTCTGCGATGGTGAGGTCGAGGGTACGCGCCACGATGGCCAGCGTCGTGAGCGAAGGCACCACCAGTCCCCGCTCCAGCTCGGAGATGTAGCCGCGACCGAGGCCGGTCTCCTCTACGAACGCGTCGAAAGAAAACTCGCGTTCTTTGCGCATGCGCCGGATGCGTTCGCCGACTTCGCGGGCGAGGGGATCCGGGTTGCTGCGATGCTTGGAAGCCATGGGGGGTTGGAACCTAGCCCCCTTTGACATGCCGGTGGTTCGAGCACCCGAACTCAGCCATGTCGTAGAGGCTTTCGGGCCCCCCCTTCGCGTGCGTCCGCAACTCCCTCCGGTGTATCTCCCCAAAACGCTCGCGTCCACGCAAAATCACCGGCTCGCGTGAACCCGCGCCCGTGCGCCGACCTCTGCCGCGCGCGTCAAAGGGGCAGCACTCGACGCCGCCCGGGAAGGACGCTGCTTTTTTGCGCCGAAGCCACGCGCCTGTCTTGAACCGTGGCCTCTCGATGGTACGAAGGTGACATGGAAAATCGCGGCGTTCGCATCGAAGGGCGGATCCTCTACCTCACGGAGGATTCGACCCTCCTGGAACGCCAGTTGAACGGTGAAGACCTGCCCTTCGACCCCGATCGCCCGCTCATTTCCAACATCTCCACCGATGAGATCACGCCGGGCTGGGTCTGCTACTACTACGACGAGACGCTGGCGCGCTTCTGCCTGGTCGGTCTGCGCGGCGGCAAAATCCAAAAGGACTCCGTGAAGAACGGGGGCTTCGGGGTCATCGTCAGCGCCATCTCCAAGGGGTGTGGCTCCAGCCGCGAGACCGCGCCCTACAGCGAGCTCAAGGCCGGCGTGCGCGTGGTCATCGCCAAGAGCATCGAGAAGATCTACCGTCAGAACGCGCAGAACATCGGTCTCCTCACCAGCACCGATTTCTCGCTCTTGCCGCGCATTCAAGCTGGCGAGACCATCCCCGTCGAAGAGTTCACCAAGGGGCTCGACGAGATCAGCCGCGACATCGTCCTCCACGGCGGCCTCTTCGCGTACAACCGCGCGCGCCTCTCCGGTCAGGCGTCGCCCCCGGCGGTTGCCACGGCCCCGCGCCCGATGACTCTCTGCGAGAAGATCCTGGCGGCTCACGTCATCGTCGATGCCCGCGACAAGAAGCTCGGGGTTCCGGCGGTGAAGCCGGGCGACGCGTTCTTCGCCCGCACCGACGTGCGCTTCAGCCACGAGTACGTTACGCCCATGGCCGAGTCGCTGTTCATCGCCGAGATGGGCAAAGACCAGATGGTCACCGAGCCGAGCTCGGTCTTCGCCATCCGCGACCACCTCACGTTCCTCGACCTGGTCATGCCCAAGGCTCACAAAGACATGGGCCTCCAGGAGCAGGCTGCCTCGCTCGCTACCGTGCAAGAGGCCTTCACCAAGAAGCAAAACGTGCGTCTCTACGGCGAGGTGCATCGCGACGGCAAGCTGGTGGGCTCCGAGGCCATCTGCCACAACAAAGTCATCGAAGAGATCGCGCTGCCGGGCCAGCTGGTGGCGGGTACCGACAGCCACACCTGCATGGCGGGCGCGCTGGGGTGCTTTGCGTTCGGGGTCGGTTCCACCGACATGGCCAACGCCTGGTACACCAACGACGTGCGCGTCACGGTGCCGGAGACCGCCAAGTTCGTGCTCCACGGCAAGCTGCGGGCGGGGGTTTGCGCCAAGGACGTCATGCTCCACATTCTCTCGCAGCCCTTCTTCAAGAGCGGCGCGGGCATCGGCAAGGTGCTGGAGTTCGCCGGCGAGGGCGTGCGCGCCATGAGCCTCGACGAGCGGGCGACGCTCACCAACATGGCGGTCGAGGCCGGCAGCTTCACGGGCATCATCGAGGCCGACGAGGTGGTGGTCGAATACCTGGCGCAGCAGCGCGGGCTCGACAAAGACGCCGTCCGCCAGCGCATCGTCCGCGCCGACGAAGGCGCCAGCTACCTCGAGGTCTTCGAGCTCGAACTTTCAGCCATCGTTCCCATGGTGGCCACCCCGGGCGATCCGCGGAACGGGATTCCGCTCTCCAGCGTTGGAGAAAAACAGAAGATCGACATCGCGTACGGCGGCTCGTGCACCGGCGGCAAGAAGGCCGACATGGACATGTACGCCGACGTCTTGCGGCGCGCGGTGGGCAAGGGGCGCCGGGTGAAGGACGGCGTGCACCTGTACATCCAGTTCGGCTCGCAAGACATTCGCCGCTACGCCGAGGACAAGGGCTACCTCGAGCTCTTCAAGAGCGCCGGCGCCGAGCTGGTCGACCCTTCGTGTGGCGCGTGCATCAAGGCTGGGCCAGGCGTCAGCGACGCGCCCGAGCAAGTCACGGTGAGCGCCATCAACCGCAACTTCCCCGGCCGCAGCGGGCCGGGAAAGGTGTATCTTGCAAGTCCGCTGGTGGTGGCCGCCAGCGCCGTGTGCGGCTACATCGCCGGCCCCGAAGACATCTGAGCGCCGCCTCCGCGCGGCGGCGCCACAGCGGGGGTGCCTCGTCGATTTTCGCGGCAACGCCTCTTGACATCCGCGGGTGCGCGTAGAACGAATGCGCGCCGTGGAAACCGTACAGCCGAACGCCTTCGTGACCGTCGAATACACCCTGAAGGACGACGAGGGCGAGCTCCTCGACGCCAGCGACCCCTCCATGGGCGGCGCGCCCATCGAATACGTGCACGGCTACGGCATGCTCGTACCGGGGCTGGAGCTGGGCCTCCTCGGGCTGCGCGCGGGCGACACCAAGCAGATCGAAGTCTCGTCCGAAGACGGCTTCGGCGAGCGCGACGAAGAGCTGGTGATGCTGGTCGATCGCGAGGACTTTCCCGCTGAGGTGCACGTGGGCGACGAGTTCGTGGCGGAGTCGTCGGAGGGCGAAGAGGCGGTGATGCACGTTCTCGAGGTGCGCGAAGACGGCGTGGTGGTCGACGCCAACCATCCGCTCGCCGGCGAGCGGCTGCACTATTCGGTCACCGTGAAAAGCATTCGCGCCGCAACCCCGGAGGAGATCGAGAAGGCCGCAACCGAGCTCAACGAGGCCGAGGAAGAAGTGAGCCCCGACCCCGTCCCGCAAGAGCTGGTGACGCTGGGCCGCAAGGACCCTGCCGACAAGAAGGACCTCAACTGAGCAGGGCCCGGGGCGCGTCGGGTTGGGGTAGAATCCCGGCGTGAGCCACGCCGAGAACCCGCTGGTCGACGATCGCACGGTTACGTTTCTGCTCGACGAGGTGCTCGACCTGCGGGCGCACCTCGCGATTCCCTACTTCGCGGCCCACGATCGCGAAGGCGTCGACATGCTCCTCGAGGTCGTGCGCAAGCTCGCGCGCCGCGTGCTTTACCCCACGTGGAAGGCGCAAGACGAGCAGCCGCCGACGTTTCGCGATGGGCGCGTGACGCTGCACCCAAGCTTTCGCGAGCTGTGGCCGGCGCTGGTAGACACCGGCCTTCTCTCCGCGACGCGGCCAGAGGCGCACGGTGGTCAACAGCTGCCGTTTCTGGTGCATGCGGTGGCGGCGGCGTATCTCGGCGCCGCCAACCTCAACGTGGTCGGCCTGGCCATGCTCACCAGCGGGGCTGCGCATCTCATCGAGGCGTTCGGCGACGACGCCCAGCGCGCGCAGTGGATGACGCCGCTCTACGAAGGGCGCTGGACCGGCACCATGGCGCTCACCGAGGAGCAGGCGGGCTCGAGCCTGGCCGACGTTCGCACCACCGCTCGACCTGCGGGAGATGGCAGCTACCGCATCAAGGGTAGCAAGATCTTCATCAGCGGCGGCGATCACGACCTCACCGAGAACGTGGTGAACCTCGCTCTCGGCCGGGCGGTCGCCGAAGACGGAACGTCGGTACCGGGCACCCGCGGCCTCTCGCTGTTCATCGTCCCGCGGCGTCGCTCGGAAGAGGGTGCGCTTGTCGACAACGACGTCACCACAACCCAGGTGATCCACAAGATCGGCTGGCGCGGGCTGCCCTCGATCGCGCTCTCTTTCGGCGATCGCGACGACTGCCATGGCTGGTTGGTGGGCGCGCCCGGGCGCGGCATGCCCCAGATGTTCCAGATGATGAACGAGGCGCGCATCGGCGTCGGCCTCGCCGCGGTGGCCACCGCCTCTGCCGCGTACCACGAGTCGGTGGGCTACGCGCGCAGCCGCCCGCAGGGGCGCGACGCCGCGAAGAAGGACGGCGGGCCGCAGGTTCCCATTGTGGAGCACGCCGACGTGCGTCGCATGCTCCTTCGGCAGAAGGCCATCGTGGAAGGTGCGCTCTGCCTCTCGCTGACCGCTGCGCGGCTGGTGGACCGGGCGGCGCACCATGCCGACGAGACCATTCGCACCGAGAGCCAACGCCTGCTCGATCTCTTGACGCCCATCGTGAAGACGTTCCCCGCCGAGCGCGGCTTCGAGTCGGTTGCCCTGGCCCTGCAGATTCACGGCGGCTACGGCTACTCCAGCGAGTACCCCGTCGAGGGCTGGCTGCGCGACCAGAAGCTCAACACCATCCACGAAGGCACGAGCGGAATCCAAGGCCTTGATTTGCTGGGGCGCAAAGTGGTGGCCCACGGCGGCGCGGCGCTCGCGCTCCTTTTGCGCGAGATCGCAGCCACTGTCGAACTGGCGCGGAGCGCGGGGGTGGCCCCGGCGACGTGTCAAGCCGTCTACGACGCCAGCCAGACCCTTGCCGCCACCACCATGACCCTGGGCCAGCGCGGCCTCGCCGGTGACGTTGCCGGCATGCTGCTCCACTCCAGCGATTTTCTCGACCTTGCCGCCATCGTCGTCATCGGCTGGCAGCACCTGGCGATGGCTGCAGCGGCCCAGCGAGGCGCGGTAGCTCGCCCTGAGCTCCTGGAGTTTTATGAAGGAAAACAGCTAGCTGCGCAGTACTGGGTGAGCCACGAGCTGCCGCGCGTGGCGGTCCTCTCGGCGCTCTGTACGTCGGCCGAGCCCAGCTACGCCCGGGTCCCCGACGGCGCCTGGTAGGCGGGCCCCCGAATCCGGCGAACGGCTGGAAAACACCGGCCTCTTGCGTGCGCCAGGGCAATCCACTAGACCGCTCTGCCATGAGCAACACGAAGCTGAACCCGTGGGACTGGGATTTGCGCGTCCGTGACCGCAATGTGAAGGCCGGCGTCATCGACGACAAGGACCTCCAGAAACACCTCGCGGGCCTCGCCGACGTGTCCGATCAGGTCGAGAGCTTCTCCGTGCCCCAGCCGGCACTCGAGCTGCCGGAGGCGGTCCTGGCCCCCGAGGACGACCTCGACGACGAAGAAGACGAAGAAGACGACGTCGAAGAGCCCGCCGAAGTAACCCCGGCTTCGTGAGGTCATCGTGACCGACGAATCGCTTCCGGTCATCGATTTCGCGACCTTCATCATCTCCCTCAGCCACTCTGCGCTGATGCACCTGGGGGCGGCCCCCAACCCCGAGACGAACCAGGTGGAGATTCATTTGCCCCTGGCGAAACAAACCATCGACCTGGTTGGTTTGCTGGAGCAGAAGACCAAGGGCAACCTTACGGGTGACGAGGAGAGACTCCTCGGCCAGGTCTTGTACGAGCTCCGGATGAAGTACGTCGAACAGTCGAACAAGACCCAGATCTGACCGCGTCGGTTCTCGGTTCCTGTGCGCCGGGCGCTCTTTTTGGAGCGCCACTCGAGGCCCGTGCCTCGAGAGCGACGGAGAGGCCTCGCCGGCGCGCCGTTCCGTGCGTACTCTCAAGAACCATGGTGAACCGAATGGCAATGGGACGAACTGGCCTCGTGCTCGTGGCCCTGAGCATGGGTGCGCTCTCGTTGGGGTGCAAGGGCGGAAAGGCGAAGGACAAAGCCGACGCTGCGCCCTCCGCCACCTCCGCCAGTGCGGCACCCACCAGCACCGAAGCCGAGGCGCAGCGCGATCGCCCGCCGGTACCGGCCGATGCCCCCACCGGCGTATTCGCCCACGGGAGCGTCGCGCCGCTCAGCTTTTCGTCGATCGTGAAGGGGGCCGACCCGTCGGTGGTCACCATAGCCACCATGGAAACGGGGCCCAACGGGCGCAAAGGCAAGGGCCTGGGCACCGGGTTCATCATCGACAAAGACGGCACCATCCTCACGAACAACCACGTCATCCGAGGCGCCGAGACCATCTCCGTGCGGACCTCCGACGATCGTGAGTTCAACGGCGACATCATCGGTCGCGATCCGCGCACCGACATCGCGGTCATCCGCATCAAGGCCAAGAACCTCAAGGCGATTGCGCTGGGCGATTCCGAGAAGGCCGATGTGGGCGACTGGGTGGTGGCCATCGGCAACCCGTTCGGTCTATCGCACACCGTGAGCGCCGGCATTGTGAGCGGGAAGGGGCGCTCGCGGGACGACGTTCCGCTCGACCCCAGCGGCTACTACGACTTCATCCAAACCGACGCGTCGATCAACCCCGGAAACTCCGGCGGCCCGCTCCTGAACCTCTCCGGCGAGGTCGTGGGCATCAACACCGCCATCCGCGGCGGCGGCGCGCAGGGCATAGGCTTCGCGATTCCCATGGCGATGGTGAAGCAGCTCTTGCCCATGCTGCTCCGCGACGGCCACGTCACCCGCAGCGCCCTCGGCATCCAGATCAAAGACGTGCGCGAGCTCCCCGACGACCGGCGCGCCCGCCTTCGCATTGGCGACGACCACGGCGCCTTGGTGGAGTTCGTGGCACCCGGTAGCGCGGCCGCCAAGGCCAAGCTCGAGCCGGGCGACGTCATCGTCGCCTTCGAAGGCCAGGCCATCGACAAGGCCACCCGGCTCCAGTGGCTCGCCAGCACCGCGGGGGTGGGGAAGACGGTCGTGCTGAAAGTCTCGCACTCCGGCGAGGTGGCCGATCGCAAGGTCACCCTGGGGGAGCTCGACGAGCCCAACAGTGCAGCGCGCCGCGGCGAAGCGCCCGCCAAGGGTGGTGGCGGTGGCTCGCCCTTTGACGACGACGACCATTGATGGCCCACTGCGGGACCGCGATTCCGGCTTTCCGCCGTTTCCCGGGGCATTCGCCTGATTCCGTAGTACCCTGGCCACCATGACGGTGCGGCCCGGCAGACTCGGGGGGATGGCCCCATCGACGATGATCGACGACCCGCCGGACTCGCCGAGGGGGTCGGATGAGCAGGTGCGGCTGACGCCGCCGCCGCCTACCCCGGTTCCTCCATCCTCGGTGAATAACGCCGCGGAAATAGCGTCCAATAATAAACAAGCTCGGATACGGGAGGCAGAAGAAGACCGTGCGCTCATCGCGCAAGCACAGATTGGAGACCGGCAAGCATTTCGAAAGCTCGTGGAGCGTCATCAGCGCCGCGCTTTCGCAATCGCAGTCGGTCTCGTCCGCGACGAGAACGACGCCCGTGAGCTCGTTCAAGACGCCTTCCTGCGCGTGTACCGCAACCTCGGTACGTTCCAAGGCACGTCGAGCTTCTTCACCTGGCTCTACCGCATCATCACCAACCTCAGCATCGACCTCATCCGCAAGCCCGGCCGCCAGGTTGGCGACCCCGAAGCGCGCGACATCGACGAGAGCCAGGAAGCCGACTTCCCGCTCGTCAGCCGCGTCGACGGCGCAGACCCGCTCGACGTCGTGCGCCGCCGAGAGATCGCCGCACGCCTCCAGCAGGCGCTGGACCAACTTCCCGACTATCACCGTGGCGTCATCCTCATGCGAGAGGTGGAGGGGATGAGCTACGAAGAAATGGCCGAAGCGATGAGCGTCTCGAAGGGGACCATCATGAGCCGCCTCTTTCACGCTCGGCAGAAGCTGCAGCGTGCGCTGTCCGATTGTTACGCAGAACAGGTGGGGGCTCAGCCACCGCCAGACTCCGAAGGGCCTTCCGAAGAAGGGGGGGCATCATGAGAAAGCCAGCGCTGACCCAAGAAGATTTGCAGCTCCTGATGCGGCTCGCCGACGGAGAGGTCTCGGCCGACGAGGAGACCCGCGCGGTGCGCATGCTCGCCCAGCATCCCGACGCCCACGACGTGGTCCTCGAGACCATGACGCTCGGTGACTGGGTCCGGGAAACCGTCGAGGCGCCCACCCTGGGCTTTGACATCAGCGGCGCCGTCATGGCCCGCCTCGACATTGGCGAAAAGCTCTCGCCCGCGGCCGATCGACCGACGCTGCCGTCGCCCGCCACGGCGGAGGCGCGCAAGGTCCTCGCCTTTCCCAAGTCGGCCCCGCTGCGCTGGGGAGCTGCGGCGGTCGCCGCGCTCGCGATTGCTGCAGGCATCGCGTTCGTCATCGAGCGCCCTTCCTCCACCACGCCCGCGGTTGCGCACCTCGACCCCGTTGCCGCGCCGGCCGACACCGTCGGCGTTGCGGTCGATCACGTCGAATCACCCAACGGCGTTTCGGTCTTCTATCTGCCCGCCGCGCTCAACGCCAATGCATCGAGCGTCGTGGTTTGGATCGACGACGACTCTCCGCCCGCTCCTTCGGGTACCGCGGCGGTGCCCTCCGCTGCGCCCAGCCAAGTTTTGCACGCGCCCGGAGAGAAGAAATGAAGAAGTTGCTCGTTGCTGCCCTGGGCGCTGCATGCGCGTTTGGCCTGGTTCACGCACCGTCGTCGACGGGGCCTTCGCTCGCTGGAACCTCGCTCGGCTGGGTAGGCGAGGCCCGCGCCGACGCGCCTGCCGCCGTCAACACCGAGATCATGGTGATGCACGCCACGCAAGAGGCGGCTGGCTCCATCGATCCCCGCATCGGCAACATGCCGCAGCTCACCAAGCCGCCGTTCTCGGCGTACAACGCGTACAAGCTGCTCGACAAAAAGGTGGTCGCAGTGGAGCGCGGCAAGACCGCGGCCTACGCGCTGCCCAACGGGCGCACCCTTCAGGTGAGCGTCGAACCGCAGCCAAACAAGCTCTATAAGGTCTCCGCCTCCATCAGCCGTCCCGAGGGCGGGGCGTTCCTCAAGCTGCTCGAGGTCACTGCTGCGCCCAACGAGCCCTTCTTCGTCGCCGGCCAAACCTACGGCAAGGGAAGTCTCGTCGTCGCCGTCACCATCCGCCCTTAAAAAGGCGGGCGAATTTTGGCGATGGCTCGGTCTCTCCCACCTTCGCCTCGCCTTTTTGCGCCTCGTTGATGCCGAGTTGGCTGCTGGGCGCAGGATGTGATGTTGCG
Source organism: Polyangiales bacterium (assembly GCA_038210445.1). Lineage (GTDB taxonomy): Bacteria > Myxococcota_A > Polyangia > Polyangiales > Polyangiaceae > JABFRG01. The sequence continues at coordinate 4,843 of JBBQWQ010000062.1, read as the reverse complement.
CGCCTTGTGGGAGCAGGTGGGCGGGCGGTTGAGGTTCGGTGGGGCGGGGGAGTCTGGTAACGTCTGAGTAATGGGCGCATATCGGGTCGCGTTGTTGGCGGTGGCGATGGTAGGCGTGCATGCGGCTTGTTCTGATGGCGGGCCGTCGGCGATTGCGGATGCCGGGGTGGCGGACGCGGGCAACGATGCAAAGCTGATCGTAGACGCCGGGGTCGATGCGGTGGTGGATGCGGGCTTCGATGCGGGCAATCCGTGCGACCGCGTCGATGCGGGGGCGGATGGTCTCAGCGACACCCTCTCGTGTACCGGCCTCTACAAGAACATCGCCACCAAGGAGCTCGCGACCGCCGTCGCGCCGTATACGCCGGCAAGCCAGTTCTGGAGCGACGGCGCGGAAAAGTCGCGCTTCGTGCTCATCCCCGCCGGGACCAAGATCGACACCAGCGACATGGACGCGTGGCAGTACCCGGTGGGAATGAAGGTGTGGAAGGAGTTCCGCTTGGGCGGCAAACGTGCCGAGACGCGCATCTTCTGGAAGCGCGCCGCGGGCTCGTGGTCGCGCACGACGTACCGATGGAACGCCGCCGAGACCGAGGCTACGCGCCTCGATAGCGGAGAGCTCGCGGTGGGCGGCTCCACGTACGAGATCCCCAAGGCTAGCCAGTGCGATGTCTGTCACAACGGTCGACCCGATGCGCTGCTCGGCTTCGATGCGGTCGGGGTCGGTGTGGCCGGCGCGACCGGCATGACGCTGGCGAAGCTGGCCGCCGACGGGTGGCTCACCCAAGTGCCCGCCAAGACCGTCCTCGCGTATCCCGAGGACGGCACCGGCAAGGCAGCGGCAGCGCTCGCGTACGTGCACACCAACTGCGGCGGGTGCCACAACCCACTGGCCGGCGCCAACGCGCAGTTCAGCGGGCTCTACATGGCGGTGCGGGCTTCACAGCTGATCACCGACGTTCCTGTTTCGGGTCTCGATGTCTCCTCCCGAGCGGTCGGCGTGGTGTCGACGAGCATGGGCTACAACGATGGCACGTGGTACCGCATCGCACCGGGCAATCCGGCCAAGTCGGAGATGCTCGACCGCGCCACCCGGCGCGACGACAAACAGATGCCGGCCATCGTGAGCCACGAGGTAGACGTGGTAGGGATCGACGCGCTGAGGCAATGGATCCAAGCTCTTCCCTGAAGCGCGCACGTCGCTGGCGACCGCTGCTGGTTTTCGCGATGGCTTCCGTCGTCGGCGTCGCAATGGCTTGCGGCGACGCCACCGGCGGAGCGCTCCTCAACGCCGACGCCGGTGACGGGTCGGTGCTGGGGTGCAATACCGTCGCGCAGATCGGCGACCAGGTAGAGATCCAAGCGCTGGCGCCGGGCGCAACCATCGTCAATACCCCCGGCGGCACCATCGACGACGGCACGTACGTTCTGGTGCGCATGGAGCTGGTGCCCAAGTCCGGCGTCGCTGGCCGCACCGGGACCATACTCGCGCAGACCCTCCGCATCTCGGGCGCGTCCATCGCCATCGTTCAATCCGACGGAAACGGCGAGAGCCGCAGTCTTGGCACATTCACCATCGGCGCCACCGGCATTGCCCGAAGCGACAGCTGCGTCGTTCCCACGAACGAAGGCGGCGGCGCTCCGGTGAACACAGCGGCGTTCGCTGCGACCAGCGATGCGTTGGTGCTGGTGACGCGAACCGACACCGGTGTGGCCCTGGTCGCCACGTATCTGAAAAAGAACGACCGGTAGCGCGACGCCGCGAGCGGGGCCTGGTTCTTCTTCGCCCTTTGGCGATGGTTGGCGTGTGAATATTTTCCGAGGAGTCTCGTCCAAAGGCCCTGCGCGACGTGCGCATCTTGGCGTCGCGATTTTTACTTAGGAGTCCTCAATGTCGAAACTTCGTTGGATTTTGAGCGCTACGGCGCTCGTGGGTATCACCGGCCTCGGCGCCGCTTGTTCCGATGGCAGCACCACCACCAGCTCCAGCAGCGGTGGCGGTTCCAGCTCGAGCTCGAGCAGCGGTGGGTCGAGCTCGAGCAGCGGTGGGTCGAGCTCCAGCTCCAGTGGTGGCGGCGGTCAGTGCAACACGCTTGGCCAGCAGGGCGCCAAGCTCGACGTCACCGGCAGCAAGGCCAATCCGCCGGCGGCGAGCGGTGGAACCGTGGCCGACGGCACCTACGTGCTGACGGGATCGAAGCTCTACGGGGCGGCGGTGCCCGAAGGGCCCATCACCGGCGCTTCATCACCGGCGACTACGGTCGAGGTCAAGGGCACGACCTACAACTCGATCATCACCCGCCCGACGGGCGACTCGCGGACCACGTCGACCCTCGCGGTCTCCGGGGTGAACGCCACGCTCACGGCGACCTGCGCGTTCCCGGTGGCCGACGGCGGCCTCGGGGCGCCGATTCAGACGACCTACAGCGCGACCTCCACCGGCTTCACTATCTACGCCGTTCAGGGCGGAATCACCGCGGAACAGGCGTACACCAAGAAGTAGGGCTCCGCCGCGGCCGGGTGAAGACCCCACGATCTTCACTCGGCTGCGCGACCTTTGCTAGAGTGCCGGCCATGTCGGCGAAGAGCCCAAGGCTCGAGATTCAGGTTCCCACCGAGGACGCGTCGCGGCCCTCGTGGAAGCGCGTTTCCATCATCGCGGTGGTGGGGTTCTTGGTGGGAATCGCCTGGCCCCGTCTGGCGGGCATCAAGGTTGGGCCTTCGGCGCCCTCGAACGAGCCCGCGTCGGCCGCCTCCGCGGCGCCGGGGTCGATAGCGACCGGCGTGCTCTCGTCGGCGCCGCTCCCGGCGGCACCGCTCACGCCTTCGGCGGCTTCCGCCAGCGCAGCTGCCGCGGCGGTAATCGCGCCACAGATCAGCATTGCGCGCGGCGTCCTCCTTTCGTGTCGCACGGCCGACGGCGAGAGCGCCAAGGGCAAGGAGTGCGGGGAGCTCAACGGTCTCGATAAGCTGGCCGAGACGCGGATTCGTCGCCTCGCGACCTGCCCCGGTGCAGAAAGCGAGTCGGGACGGCTCTCCGTGGTGCTCTCTCTCGACTTCAAGAGCAGTCGCGTCAACGCCGACGTGGGCAAGTCGTCGACCGTGAAAGCGACGGAGGCGCTCGGCACCTGCCTGAAGCAGCACTTCCTCGCGTTCGATCTCGCCAGCGTCGCGCACCAACATCCGCGCTACACGGTGTCGTTCCAGACCACGTTCACGCCGGCACCGGGCGGAGCCCCAGCCCCGGCATCTGCTGCTCCGCCCGATGCTCCCGTGGCTCCCGGACCGGGCGCTTCCGCCGATGGCCCGCCCGACAACGGTCCGGCGCCCACGCCCGTCGCGAGCGGCGACACGCTGTCCATCGAATGGGACGTCGCGCTCATCCGTGAGACTCCCCGAACCGGTACCATCGTGGCGCGCCTCCGCAAGGGCGCCAAGGTCAAGGTCGCGGGCAACCAGGACGGCTGGTATCACATCCGCTTCGGCGACGACTTCGCCACCGAAGGTTGGGTCTACCGCGGCGCCATCGGCCGCTGAGTCACCGGGCTTAGGGCTCTTCGTCGCCTTCGAAGGGAGCCGTGCGCGGGTTGCCGTCGGGATCAACGCCGAGGAGGAGCTCGATGCGCTTCTCGGCCTTGTCGAGGCGCTCCTGCGCAGCGCGCGATAGCTTGACGCCTTCTTCGAAGAGCTTGAGCGAGTCGTCGAGAGGCAGCTCGCCGGTCTCCAGAGCTTCGACGATCTTCGCCAGACGCTCCAGGGACTTTTCGAAATCGGGGGCCTTGGTTTCCTTGGGTTCCGCCATGAGCTCGGCGGCACGATAGCGCATCTCCGCGCCCGCGCCGGGAAGTAATCAGGGGCGCGGGCTCAGGAACAGATCGCCCGGTCCGTGGCCGGTGCCCGCGATCGTTGCGTCGCCCGCGCGGTCGAACACCACCACGTGCAGCGCGCCGTCTTCGTCCCAGAGTACCCCGGCCTGCTCCTCCGGCTGCGCCCCTTCCGCCACCGGTTCCGCGGTGAGCCACGTCGCGCCCACGGCGCGCCTTTGGCCCGCCGCGCCGAGCCGCTGCGCGGCTTGCGCGGCGGCCCGCACCTCGGCATCGGGATCCCACGCCGCCGCGAGCCCGAGCGTGTCGCGCAGCGCCTTGGCCCGGCTCTCGCCGGGCCAAAGGCGCAAGCGCTCGCCCAGGGCCCGCACCGCCGCCCGCCGCACGCGGGCGTCGGCATCGTCGTACATGCGCACCAGTGCGCCGGTGCTCTCGGGGTCGTCGCGGCGGGCGAGGCCCGCCGCGACGGCGCCGCGCACCAGCACGCTCGGTGACTCTACCCACTGCCGCACCACGTCGCGATCGTGGGGCTCCGCGTGGGCCGTGAAGAGGCGCAGCGCCAGCGGCGCGTCGGGGCCTCGCGCTTCGGCCCGCAGCGCGAGCCACGGCATGGGAAACGGCAGCGCAGCGGCGGAGCCGTCGAGGTCGCCGGTGAGCGCCAGCAGCAGCGCCCGCGCGGTTGCGTCGCGCTCCACTGCGCGCCGCGCGTACACCGCGTCCGACGGGCGCGTCGCCGGGCGCGCAAGAACGGCGCTGAGCGCCACGCGGCGCACCACCACGTCGGGATCGGCCAGATAGGGCTCGCCTTCCGAAACCAGCACGTGCGCGAACACGCACGCGCCGCGCAGCCGCGGCTCCGCCTTGGCGGCGCACGCGGCTGCGCGCGCGTCGATGCGCGCATCGCGGGCCGGTTCGCCCGAGAGGAGCACCCGAAGTGCGTAGGCGCGCAGGCCGATGCGCGCGCGCTCGGGGCTCGCGTCGAGCGCGAGCCCCGAGACCCACCGAGGTGCGTCGCGCGC
>JBBQWQ010000061.1:0-47470 GCA_038210445.1 Polyangiales bacterium | reverse complement strand
GCTCGCTTCACCCGCGCCGCCGTCCAGAACAGCGCTGCCGACCTCACGGGCATCGCCAAGGCCTTGTCGATCGCCTCCGCGGCCTCTGCGATGCGGCCCAGCGAAAGAAGCACCTTGGCCAGCGCCACGTAGCTGCCGCTGTTGGGCCGGAGCACCAGGTTCTTCTGCAAGAGCTCGTGTGCGCGCTTCGCGTCACCCTTGGCCGCGAAGTACTCGGAGGCGTGCCAGTACATGGCTTCCGGGTACTTCTGCAGGAGCGCCTCGTACCCGGCGCGGGCCTTCTCGTGCAGCGCCGCAGCCTCGGCCTTTCGGTCGTGCGCGTCGTAGAGCGTTGCCAGCGCAAAGGCGAACTCGGGATCGGTCGAGAGACGCGTGACCTGCTCGTAGAGCGCCGTCGCCTCTGCGTCGCGTCCGAGCGCCCGGAGCGTCTCCGCCAGGTGCTCCAGCGCCGCCACGTAGGTCGGCATGCGCGCGATGGCCTCGCGAAAGAACACGCAGGCCTCCTCGAGCCGGCCCCGATCCACCTCGTGCATGCCGCGCTGCAAGTTCAGGTGGGCGATGGGAAACGGCGCGGTGTCGGCCACCCGATCTTCCGCGCGCTCGAAGGCTCGCTCGGCGGCCTCGTCGCCGCCCAGATCGTGCTCGAGCTGCGCCTCCCGCAGCCACGTGCCCGTGCTCGGTCGCTGCTGCCGCGCCTCGCGAAAGTGTGCGATGGCGCCGTCGTACCGCCCCTCGTTCCAGTCGAGCTCGGCCACCAGATCGGCTATCCGCGTGGGATCGCCTCCGAGCGCGCGCACCCGCTCCGCATCGGCGCGGGCGGCGGGAAAGCGATGCAGGCTCTGCTCTTGCTCGGCGCGCGCCAAGAGGCAGTTCGGTTCCGAAGGCGCGATCTCGGCGCACTCGGTGGTCAGCGCGATGCCATGCTCGATCTCGTCGAGATCGCCTCGGTAGCGCCCGCGGGTATGCAGCGCGCCGCTCGCCATGAGCAGCATGGGCGAGGTCTTGCCGTTCACCCGCATCAAGCGGTCGAGCTCGGAAATCTCCCCGTCGAGGTTCGTGAGGTATACGTCGGCGTCGGTGCTCGGAAGAACTGCAGCGGAGAGCGGCTTCCCGCGTAGCGCCTTGGTAGAGGAAGGCGCGACCCTCGGGGCCACGCCTGCGCGCCGCACGCCCCAGGCCGCGAGGCCGATGCCCAGCGCCAGGCCAGCGGCCCATACCCACCAACGAGAGCTGCGTGCGCGCGTCATGCGAGGGCCACGCTACCGGATCAAACCTCCTGGATCGCGCGCATCATGGCACCCAGAACGCGCCAGATTTCGTACGTAAGTACCTGAAAGCACTCTTGGGGCCGAAAGTTGGCAACTGGCATCCCACATGCACGTACTAGGCTTCGAGCCGTCCCTCAGGAGAATCCGAAGCCCATGAACCGCACAAGCTTTGCACTCAAGCCGCTCGCCTTTGCGTTCGCGGTGGCCGCTGCCTCTTTCTCGGCGCCGCGCGAAACCTTGGCCTCGGACCACGCCGATGGGCTCAAGACCGCCATCGATCTCGGTGCCGACATCACCGACCTCTTCGCGTTCACCAGCCCCAAAGACCCGAACAAGCTGGTCCTGATCATGAACGTGCACGCGCTCTCGTTCAGTCAGTCGCGCTTCTCGAACAGTGCAGACTACAAGTTTCGCATTCGCCCCATCGAGAACGCGCAAACACTGAAGCCGAGCGCCTCCAAGGAAGAGACCGTGGTTTGCTCCTTCGCCAAGGGCGCCTTTCTCGTTGCCCCCAAGCAGCAAGCCACCTGCGTGTTCAACTTCGCCAGCGGCAAGGAAACGCTCACCTTCGACACCCGCACCGACAAGTTCACCGCCGGCGGCTCCGGCGAGCGCGGCGACATTCGCGCCTTCGCCGGGGTTCGTTCAGACCCGTGGTTTCTGGACCTGGGCCGTACCGTCAAGCTCAGCAACGGCGAGCTGGCCGACCGCACGCCCGGCAAGAACGGCCTCAATGGGTCGAACATCCTGAGCATCGTGGTGGAGTTCAACAAATCGCGGCTCGCTTCGCCCCTGGTGGCAGTTGCAGCGCAGACGGTCCGAAAGTAGGCGCCCCCATGAACCTCAAGCACCTCCTCGTTTTCATCGGCCTCTCCCTCGCCGCCGCGCCCCTTGGCTGCGCCGAAGAGGAGGCGCCGCCCGAAGAGACCGACGACGATCTCATCTTCGGCCAGGGCACCGTCGACCAAGCCGGCATCGTCGAGTCGACCACCATGATGCTCGCGGCGCTCCCCACGTCTTCGCAGCTCGATCAGTACAACCGCGAAGATCCCTTCAAGATCGTCGGCACCTCCTACCGCGCGACCTTTGCCGATCGCCTGGCGCAGTTCGATCGCGCCGACGGCCGCGTCGACTGGAAGCCCGACGCGGCGGCGGCTTGGGCCGACCGCATGGCATCGGCCAACTACCTGGTCATCGACGTCTCCAAGCCGTGCGCCTACGCCGGCCACAACTACCTCGACATCGAGCGCGCCACCCTCACCGGCCGCGCGTACACCTCGTGCGGCGGCCGCGTGCCCAACGAGGACGCCATGGACACCACCATCAACTTCCTGGTGCGCGGCCCCGGCGCTTCGGTCATCGACTCGAATGCCCTCGGCGACGGCGTGGATCAAGCCACGCAAAAAGCCAGCGACACGTTCCCCTACCTCGCCGACATGAACTGAGGCAGGCCGTTCAGGTGCCGGTGAACGCGCTGGTGATCCATTTCTGCGCGCCCGGGCGCTCCACCGGCGTGGCGCGCGGCTTCGCACGGGAGGCGCGGGCCGGCGCCTCGAAGGTCAAGATCTCGCCGTCCTCCGGCACGAACGTGCGGCCAGCGAGACCCTCGTCGGCAAGCCGTGCGCGCAGCCCCGCGCGCGTGGTGGGGCAGTGGTCGAGCGCCTCCAGGTGATTGAACACGACCTGTCCGCGGGCCCGCTGGGTGAGCTCGATGAGCTCGTCCACGGAGAACAGGATGTCGCCGCCCACGCCCACGTTGGCGGCGCCGGCCGGCGCCAAGATCACGTCGGGCTGCAGGCGCTCGATGGCCTCGAGCACGTTCTCGGTGAGGATCGAGTCGCCCAGCAGGTACACGCTCGGCTCGCCCGGGCACGAAAGGTAGTAGCCCGCCACCGGGCCCAGCATCCAGCCCAGGAGACCGCGGCCGTGCCGGGAGCGTACGGTCTCCACCTCTAGGCCCAGCGCGCCGCTCTCGAGGATGTGCACGTCGAGGCCCTTGCGGCGAACGCTCGGCGCGTCGATACCGTTGGTGTACACCGGGAGCCCGCGCTCCTTTACCCAGGCGAGCCCGGCGCGATCGAAGTGATCCGGATGCTCGTGGGTGAGGATCACCGCTGTCGCCGCGGCGAGGGCTTCGCGGGCGGCAGCCGGGAGCGGAGCGATGGGATTGCGGCGGCGGCCGCCACCGAACATCTTGAAGCCGGGCATGGCGCCGGGCAGCGAGAGCATGGGGTCGACCAGGAGCCGGTGCTCACCCAGGGTGAGGAGCGCAGTGGCGTTGCGGAGGTGTTGAATCTTCATGACCTCACCACGATGGGCCTTGCATCGGCGGATGGCAATGCGCGCTACCGGATGCTAGTCATCCATAATTGCATGGGCCAGGAAACCGAGTGGGACCTCTACCGAACCTTCGAAGCGGTGGTGCGCAAGGGCAGCCTGACGTCTGCGGCGCGGGCGCTGGGCGTGAGCCAATCGACCGTGAGCCGGCACCTGGCTCGGCTGGAAGAAGAGGCCGGCTCACCGCTCCTGGCGCGGGAGTCGCCGGTGCGCCTCACGGACCGCGGCACGGCGCTCCTCGCTGCGGTGGAGCCCATGATCGATGCGGCCTTGGCCGCCCGGGCCGCGCTGGAGGACACGGTGGAGCTGCGCGGCGAGGTGACGCTCACCAGCGTCGGCGAGGTCGTTCGCTGGCTCCTCACGCCCGGCCTCGCAACGTTCTACCGGACCTATCCGAACCTGCGCCTGCGGCTGCTGGCGAGCAACGAGACGACCAGCCTGGCCGCCGGTGACGCCGACATCGCGCTCCGCCTGGCGCGGCCCGCCAAGGGCGAGCTCCTGGGGCGCAAGGTGGGCAGCGAGTCGTTTGGATTCTTCGCCCCGCGCTCGCTATCCCGTGGCCCCGAGGTCCCGTGGCTCGGCCTCTGTGGATCGCTCGCGCTCATCTCCGAGCAGCGCCACGCGGCGCGCGCCTTCGCATCGCGTCCGCCGCGCTTGTTGGTGGAAGACGTGGAGGCGCTGGGGCTCGCGGTGGAGGCGGGGCTCGGCGCTGCCGTGCTCCCGCGAAAGTTTGCTGGCCGCCTGGTCGACGTGGACGAGGTGAGGCCCCGCGACGTGGGCGCCGCGGAGCTTGGGCCCATTCCCGGCCGCGATTTCTGGGCCATCGTACACCGCTCCAAGCACCGCGTGCCCAAGGTGCGCGCGGTGATGGAGTGGCTCGCGGGGCTCATGCCGCGCGCTGCGAGCTGAGCGGCCTGGCGACCCTCAGACCGGCAGCAAGCGGAGCACGTGGATCGGCGCGGCGATGCCCTTCACCACTTTGTCGAAGCGCTCGACGATCCGGAACAAGCCTTGTTCGGCAGCGGGCAGCGCTGCGTACTCTGCGGCCTCCATCACCAGCTCGCCAGATTCGGCCAAGGCCTGCAGGCGCGCGGCCAGGTTCACGGTTTGCCCGAAGTAGTCGAGCTTGTCGTTGGCGGTGATGACGTAACAGGGGCCGGTGTAGAGGCCGAGCTTGAGGCCCACCAGATCGGCGTGCTCGGTGCTCTTGCGGAAGGTGTCGAAGGCGAGGAGCGCTGCGTGGCAGGCGCGCACACCCGCGCTGGGCTCCAGGAACGACGCCATGACCGCGTCCCCCATGGTCTTCACCAGCACGCCGCCGTTGGGCTCGAGGGCGCCTTGCACCACGTCGAAGTGATCGTCGACGAAGCGGAACGCCGCGGCGTCGCCCACCGTGGAGTAGAGGGCGGTGGAGCCGGTGAGATCGCTGAAGAGGAGCGTGACCCGCGACACCTTCATGGGGGTCTTGGGTTTCAGCAGCTCCTTGGAGAAGAAGCGCCGGAACTCGGGAACGTTGCTGATGGTGTAGGCGGTGGCCGCGGCCGAGGCGAAGGCCAGGCGCTCGAGCTTCAGGTGCCGCGGTTCGCGGGTGTTGTTGCTGACCGTGAGCTCGGCGCCGGCGCGCACGCTCAGGTGCGAGGGCTCGAGGGCGCTTTCGCCGAGGACGATGCGGCGCGCGCCTTCGCCGTGGTTCTCGTGGACCTCGAGGGTTGCGGTGGCGCCGCCCCGGGCGAAGATGCGGTAGCGGCCCGCCGCTTTCGGCGCCGTGAAGCGCACGGTCTCGCCCGCCTCGCACACGTGCTGGGCCACCACGTGCGGGGTGCGGCCCGGGCCGCCGATGCAGAAGGGGCGGGGATCGAGCGTGCGGATCGCCGCATGCGGCACGAAGGTGGCCTCCACCGCTTGATCGAGATCGAGCCCGAAGCTGATGTCGCAGAACTGGCAGTGGCCGGGCGGGGTGATCTCCTCGAGCGCCTGCACCGTGGTGGAGGGGACCAGGCAGCTCGGGCAGATGATGCTCCATCGCAGCTCGAGGAGGCCGTGCTTCACGGCCTCGAGCATGGCGCCGAGCACCCGCATGCGGTCCTCGCCCCACTCGTCGGCGCGCTCGAACGGACGAATGCGCGTCACCTCCACATCGGCGCCGTTCTGCAGCAGATCGCCCAGCGCGCGGGCGATCTCCGGGCTCACGCCGTCGCGCTCGAGGGCTGCCACGCCGGTGCGGATGCGCAGGGTATCGACCTGCGTGGGCGGCTCGGGCCGCAGGGCGCGCTTCTCGGACACGGCGCGATCGGCGGTCTTGAGGTAGCTGACAATGCTGCCGAGGAACGCCCGCCCGAGGAGCTGGATGAGCGGCATCCAGAGGATGCTCCGGGGCGCCAGATCGAGGGTCACGTGAATGTCGGTGCCCGGCGTGCCGTTGCCGCGCGGCCGGAGCTCGAGGGTGTAGCGGTATTCGTCGATGGGGCCGCGGCGCATGCGGCGGACCACGCTCAGTCGCTCGTCCTGGGTCCACTCGAAGGGAAACTCTTCGTACTCCAGCAGCAGGCCGGCGACCCGGGTTCGGCCGACGAAGCGCGCGGCGCTGGCGGCCCGATCGTTTGCGATGAAGTCCACGGCTTTGGTGCCGATGGCGCGGTTCAGGCGATCGGTGTCCGAGACCGACGGCCACAGATCCGCCGCCAGGCTGCCGGTCGAGATGGTCTCGCGGAGAACGACGCGACCGGCCGCGGCGGGGCTTGTGATCTCTTGTCCGGTCGCCATCGCGGCGGAGCGTATCACGATGGTGCGAGGCGGGTGCGCACCCGGCGATCCGGCCTCGTGCCATTTGGCACAGGAGCGGCACCGGAAAAAACGCGCCGGGATATACCCAAGCGCGGAGAAACGTTGATAGGATCGGCGGCCCCGAACGCTCATGCCGCCTCCCCCCCGGTCCGTGCCCAATTTCGAAGCGACGCTCGAGAACGAAGAAGAGATCGTCTACGCGCTCCTCGACGCGCAGGCCACCGGCCAGGACGATGGCGCCCTCGACGCGTGGGAACGCTTCACCGAAGCGGCGCTCCGGGACGACCGCACGTCGGAGGTGGCCTTCGCCTTCGAAGGCATCGCCCAAGGTAAGCGCATTCGTACCTATGCGCCCCCAGTGATCGCGGAGTTCAACTTCCGGGCTGCGGTCTTCTTCTACGACGTGCTCTCCGACGACTTCGGCGCGCGCACCTATCTCGAGCGCGCGGTGCAGGCCAATCCGGCCCACGAGCGGGCGTTCTCGCGCCTCACCGGCGAGCTCCACAAGAGCGGTGATCGCCGGCGCCTGGCCGAGGTGCTGATGGGCGCTGCCAAGGGCGCCATCCCGCGCGAGCGCGCCGCCGACCTGCTGCGCCAGGCGGGCGAGACCTTCCTTGGCCTGGGCGACGAGAACGAGAAGGCCATCGCCGCATACCAGGAAGTGCTCAAGCTCGTCCCCGCAGACAGCGCCGCACGGCGCGCCCTCGAAGACCTGTACGGCAAGACCGGCAAGGTGCGCGAGATCGCCAAGCTGGTGGAGCAGTCGCTGGCGGCCGAGCCTCCGCTGGGCGAGGACGACGCGCTCCTCGCCCACTCGCGGCTCCTTGACCTGTACGCCAAGGAGCTCAAAGAGCCGGCGCTGGCCCTGCCCCACGTAGAGGCAGTGCTCATGGTCGACCCGGAGAACGCGGACGCCCGCGCGGTGGCCGAGTCGCTCCTGGGCGTTCGCAACTTCGCCGCCCGCGCTTCGGCCATACTCGGCAACGCCTCTGTAGCCTCCGGCAACATCGACGACCAACTGCGCTTTCTCGCGCTCGAGCTGGAGCACACCCGGGGCGCCCGCCGTCGCGATCTGCTGAAGCGGCTGGGAACGCTGCGGCAAGAGAACCTCTCGGACTTTCGCGGCGCCCTCGAGGCCTTCGAAGGCGCGCTCCTGCTCGACCCGACCGACGACGAAACGCGTGTACGATACAAGGATCTAGCGGTCTCGCTGGGCACCACGCTCGACGCCGCGCGCACCCTCATTCGCGTGGCCCCCTCGGTGAAAGAGCCGGCGGCGCGGGCCCGCATCACGGTCGACACCGGCGAGCTCTTGGCGCTCGCCGGCGACAAAAAGCGCGCGAAGGTGACGCTGGCGAGCGTGCTCTCGGTGCAAGGGGCCGACGAATCCACGCTGCTCGCCGCCGCCTATGCGCTGGTGCGCCTGGCCGAGGAAGATAACGATCTCAAGGCGCGGCTCGACATGCTCGAGCGCATCGTCACCCTGGAGCGCGACTCCGAGCGCCGCGAGCAGGCCACCCTGGCGCTGGCCGACATCGCCACCGCGGCCGGCGACAAGAAGCGGGCAGCCTTCGCCTGGAAGAAGCTGGTGGGCACCAGCCACCGGGAGCGCGCGCTTTGCGCCCTGGAGCCGCTCTTCGAAGATTTGCGCGACTACGAGGAGCTCGTCTTCGTCATCGAAGAACGCTCCAAGAGCGCCGAAGCGCCGGCCGAGCAACGTCGGCTGGCCTTCCGCGCCGCCGACATCCTCGGCGGCAAGCTTCGCGACGAGGCGCGGGCGCGCAGTGCCTGGAAGGAGTTCTTCGGGCGCTTCGGCGGCGCCCGCGACGCGTTCGCCGAGTACATTCCGCTCCTCGAGAGCGCCCACGAATGGGAAGATCTCGGGCGCGTGCTCATGCAAGACGCGGAGCTCGCCGATGACGCGGAGAAGCCCGTGCTGTTCGGGCGGCTGGGGCTCTTCCACCTGCAGAAGACCCGGAACTTCGAGGCCGCCTTCGTGGCCTTCGGCGAAGCGCTGACGCTCGACCCTTCGGAGCCCTCGTGCCGCTCCACGGTGGAGTCGCTCCTGGCCTCGCCCGATCATCGGCTGCGCGCGGCGCACGTGCTCGAGCCCATCTACCGCCGCGACGGCGACACCAAGGCCATGCTCCGGGTGCTCGAGGTTCGGGCCGAGGCCGAGGTCGATGCGGAGTCGCGCCTGGCGGCTCTCTCGGAAGCGGCGGAGCTGGCCGAGCGCGAGGGGCTCCCCAAGTGGATAGAGCTCACGACGCGCGCCCTGGGCGAGGCCGCTGCCAGTGGTCTCAACGTCGCCTACTGGAAGGAGCGGGCCGACCACGCCTTTGCCGAAGCCAACTATCCGCTCCGCAAGCGCGCCGAGCTCCTCTCTCTGGCGATCGGCGACCGCGCGGTCACCTCCCGCGAGCTCGCCACCCTGGTGCGCGGCGCCGCCGAAGCCTTCGAAGAGTCGGGCGACGCCGCCGAGGCCGCGCGGCTCTACCGCGTGCTCCTCACCGCCGACCCCAAGTCCGCCGAGCTCCTGCGCAAGATGGACACGTTGCTGCAGGGGCTGGGCGATCCCAAGCAGCGGGTGGCGCTCTTCGAGAGCACCCTGGCCGCCGGCGCCTCACCGGAAAAGTCGCGAGAGCTGCTGCACACCATCGGCACCATCTACCGAGACGAGATCAAGGACGCCAAGAAGGCCATCACCACCTTCCGCGCGGCCTACGATCTCGACCCCTCGGACCGCGAGGCCTACTCGGCGCTGCTCACACTGCTGAAGAAGACCCGCGCCGCCGACGCGCTCCTTTCGCTACTCTCCGAGCACGTCGAGAAGGGGCCGGCGGAAGATCGCCGGGCCTCGCAGCTCGAGCTCGCTCTCCTCGCGCGCGCCAAGCAGCCCAAAGTCGCGCTCCAGCACGCCCGGGCGCTGGTCGAAGATGGCTCCGCCAGCGCCGAGGAGCTCGCCGCTCTGGGCGCGGTGGAAGAGGCCCTGGCCGACGCCGCATTCACCAAGCTGCTCTTCACCGAGCGCGCGCGTACGGCAGACTCTGCGTCGGCTCGCGCTGCCTGGCTCTCGCGGCTCGGCGACATCGCCACCGCCGAGGGAGACTCGACCGTAGCGGTCGCGCACTTCCGCGACGCAGCCCGCGCCGCCAAGGAAGACGACGACGAGCTGGGCGCCCGCAAGCTCCTGGAGAAGATTCTGGCGGTCTCTCCCGACGACGACGACGCGCGCGCCGCGCTGGTCGATGCCTGCGAGAAGCTCGACGACTTCGCGGTGATTCCCGCCCTGCTCTCGACGCTCATCGAGCGCGCGCCCACCAGCGCCCTGCGGGTGGAGCTCAATCTGCGCCTGGCCCAGGTGTACGATGGCCCGCTCGGCGACAAATCGGCGGCACTGGGGGCGGCCTTGCGCGCCTTCCAAGCGAACCCCGACGACGATGCCGCGCGCGGCACCTTCGCGCGCCTGGCGCAGGAGCTCCGCGCCTGGGAAACCTTCGACGCGGCGGCCGCCGCTGCGCTCTCTGCCCTGCGCCAGGCCGAGCAACCGCGAACCGTGGCCGCGGTGCTGGCCACCCGCGCCGAGGTGCTCGTGCGATCGGGTGCGCCGTACACGCAATCTGCAGCCGCCCTTCGCGAGGCCCTGGCCGCGCCGGAGCTCTCGGCCGACGAGGAGCGCTCTCTCACCGAGCTCTTCTCCGACGTTCTCGGATGGGAGGGCGCCACCGCCCAGGAGCGCACCGAAGACCGTCGCTGGTTCCGCGCGCATCGGCTGGAGCGCACCACCGGCGCCGACCGCGTCATCGTGCTCCTGGCCTGGGCGCGCGAGGAAGAGGCAGACGACGTGCCGCGGGCCCTCGAGCTGTACCGCGGCGTCCTCGCGCTCGACGAGGAGCATCCGGATGCGCTGGCCGCCGTGGCGCGGCTGGCAGCCGAGACCGGCGACGTAGACGGCGCGCTCGAGGCGCTTCGTAAGCAGCGCGAGCGCAGCGAAGGGGCGGGGCGCACCAGCCTCGACGTCGACATCGCACGGCTCCTTCTCGACAAGAAGGGCGACCCGGCGGCGGCCCTCGAGACGCTCGGCGCGACGGTCGACAGCGCGCCCAACGATCCGGCGGTCCTCGCCCTCTTGAACCGACTCTTTGCGGTACCCGAGGTGTCGAGCCTCGCCGTCGATCTGGTGGCGCGCGCCGCGAACGGCGCCGAGCAGATGGGAGACGCGCAGACGCAGCTGGCGCTCCTCGACCTGCTCCTGGGCGACGTTGCGGGCCGGGCGGGCGACGCCGCGGCGCGCCTCGGCTGGCACAAGAAACGCCTCGAGCGCGCGCAAGTGGCCGGCGATCGCGCCCGCGAGCAAGTCGCTGCCCTCTCCGCCGCCCTCGAATTTCCCGGGGAAACCGCCTTCTGGGAGCGCGCCGAAGACATCGCACGCGATACCAAGAACCCCGACCCGGTGTCCGACGCCTACGAAGAAGTCATTGGACGCCCGCTCCCGCGCGAGCTCTTGGCCGAGCTGGGCGTGCGCGCGGTGGAGCTCCACGAGGAGTGGTACGAGGACTCGCGGCGCAAGATCAGCCTGCTCGAGCGGCTGTTCGACGCGAATCCCCAGGACCCCTGGGCTTTCGATCGCCTGAAGCTGGTGTTCGACGCGGAGGAGCGGTGGGACGCGCTCTTCAACCTCTACGACCGCGCCATCGCCCGCAGCGACGATGCGGCCAAGGTCGGCCTCCTAGAAGACGCGGCGCACGTCGCCAAGGACTTCGCGAAAGACACCGATCGCGCCATCGCCTACTTCGAGGCCTTCGGGCGGCTCAAGCCCGGCATGCGCCGCATCGAGGGAGCCCTCGAGCGCCTCTACGAGCGCACCTCGCGTCACCGCGAGCTCATCGCGCTCTACCAGGGTCAGCTGGCGGCGCTGGGGCCGGCGGAGGCGCGTGCGCTCTCGTTCACCATGGCCACGCTGTACGTCGACGGCCTCCGCGAGGCCGGCCCGCCCATGCGCATCCTGGTGCACATCATCGGCGATGGACCCGTCGCAGACGATCTGGTTCCGCTCCTCGAGAAGGTGCTGGCCGTCTCCCAGCGCACCGATGTGTTTCAGCATCCGGTCTCCGAGGCTTCGCTCTCGGCCCGGCAAGAGGCGGCGCGCATTCTCCACGTCCTCTTCGAGGAGCGGAACGCCACCGCCGATTTGGCGCGGGTCCTCGAGGTGGAGCTCGAGCCGCTGGCGAGCACACCGGCGCTGGTTGCCGCGCGCCGCAAGCTCTACGAAACGTATCTCGCGCTCGGAGACGACGAGTCCGCCTTCCGCCATGCGTGCGAGCTGGTGCTGCTGGCCCCGGAGGCGGAGGGCAATCGGCGCGATCTCGAGGAGCTGGCGCGGCGCACGAATCGCGCCGAAGCGCTGGTGTCCACCCTGGTCGCTGCGAGCGAGCGCACCACCGACGCCGAGGTTCGCGCCGCCCTGTGGCTCAGCGCCGGCTCGGCCAGCGACGAGCTGCTCCAGAAGCGCGGCGACGCCATCGATCACTTCTTCGGGGTGCTTGAGACCAAGGGCCTCGCGGATGCCACGCGCCGAGATGCCTGTCTGCGCCTCATTCCCCTGCTCGAAGCGGAAAGCCGCACCTCCGAGCTTCTGTCGATCCTCGAGCTCCGGGCTTCGCTCGAAGAAGATCCGGAGGCGCGCCGCCTGGCGCTCGCCGCCGCTGCCAAGCTGGCCGCTACCCAGGGCGATCCCGAGCGAGCCATCACCGCCTGGGAAGAACGCATCGGCCGCGACCCCAAGGACCGCGAAGCCCTGGACGCCTTGGTCGACCTCTACGAAGGCGTGGGCCGCAACGAAGACCTGGTGCGTGCGCTGCGTGCCCGGGCAGGTATGGGCAAGAAGAGCCCGAGCGCGCGCGCCGATCGCGTGCGCACCGCCCTGGTGCTCGACGAGCGCTTGCAGCGCCCCGAGGAGAGCATCGAGGAGTGGAACACCGTCGAGCGCGTGTTCGGCGACACCGTCGACACCAAGGTCGCGCTGGCCGGCCTCTACGAGAAGACCGGCGCGTTCGAGTCGCTGGTGCGTGTGCTCGAAGAGGCGGCTGCCAGCGCCAAGGGAGAAAAGCGCGCAGCGCTCAAGGCGTGGCTTGGCGACGTCACGCGCGTGCGCCTCGGCGACGCCGAGCGCGCCAAGGGCGCCTACGCAGAAGCGCTGAAGATCGACGCCAGCCAGCGTGACGCCCGTCGTGGCCTTGAAGAGCTGGTGATGGACGTCGAGCACCGCAAGGATGCCGTCGACATCTTGCTCTCGGCCTACGAGCGATGCGACGAGTTCGAGCTTCGGTTGGCGCTCACCGAGCAGAGGCTGGCGGTCGCGCCCAGCGACGAGGCGCGGGTGGTGGTGCTCCTCGATGCCGCCAAGAACGCCGAGGACCGCGCCTCCGACTTGGGCGCCGCCTTCGAGTACATGCGGCGCGCGTTTCTGCTGGCGCCCTGGCGCGACGACGTGGAGCAGAGCCTCATGCGGCTGGCCGACCGCGCCGACCGCAACGACGCGTGCATCGACGCGCAGGAGAGCGCGCTCCGGAACTTCGAGGGGCTCACCGAGGACGAGGTGTGGCCGCTGCGGGTGCGCTTTCGCCTCGGTACCCTGCTGGAGGACCGGGCCAAGGACGACGCGCGCGCGCTCGACGCCTACGCGCGCGTGGCGACCGACGCCCCCTCCGACAACGAAGCGGCCCTGGCCACCATTCGCGTCGCAGCTCGTGCGCGCGCCTATCCGCGCATCGCTGCCGTGGTTCTCGCGGGAACCACGCTCGACGCGAGCCGCATTCGCGCCGCCGAACATCACGTGGAGGCGCACGGCAACTTCCGCGACCTTTGCGACGCCATTCTCGCGCAGATTCGTAGCGGCGACACCGAGACCTCGCTCCTCATCCAGGCCGAGACGCTCCTCGCGCGCTGGCTTCGCGATCGCGTCGCCGATGCCAAGGCTTCCGAGGCGGCCTTCCAGCGAGCGCTCTTGCTCGCGCCTCGCGAGGTGGGCCTCCTGCGGGAGCTCGCTGACGTGCAACGCGGCATCGGCGGGCGTCCGCTGGTCGAGACCTTGCTGGCGCTCTCTTCGGAGACCGGCGGCGATCTCGCGCTGCTCCGCGAAGCGGCCGAGGCGGCCCGCGACGACAAGGACCTGGCAGAGGCGACGCTGCGCTCCCTCGCCGAGGTGGCCGAGAGCCAGTGGATCGACCGCAAAGACGCGCGCGGCGAGTCGTACGTTCGCTGGGCGCGCGAAGAGCTGGTGCTGCTCTATTCCGGCCTCGAGCGCTTCGCCAGCGCCCTCGAAACCCTGGTGGCGGGCATCAAGCTGCCGCACAAGATGGACGAGCATCGGGCCCTGGCGCTGCGCGCGGCGGAGGTCGCCGACGGCGGCATGGGCGACGTGCCTCGGGCCGTATCGCTGCTCAACTCGCTGCTGAGCGAGCTTCCCAAAGATGCAGAAATCCAGGCGCGCCTGGGCGCCCTCTATGCAGCCCACCGAATGACCACGGAGCTCGCCGAGCTCCGTCGCCACCAGATCGGCGTGGCCGACGACGCCGAGACCCGAGCCGCGCTCCGCCGCGAGCTCTCGCCCCTCGAGGCTTCGCTGGGCGACGCCGACGGCGCGGTCCACACGCTCGAAGCGACGCTCCAGGAGCTTCCCCGCGACCCGGCGACGGTGACGGCGCTGCGTGCCCGCCTCTCGGCCACCGCCGACTTCGAGGCGCTGGAGCGGCTCCTCGCCAGTCAGGCGCTGCTCGCGGAGAAAGACGGCGACGGCGACGCCGCGGTGGGTCTCTACGTCGACGCCGCGCACGTGGCCGAGCGCGAGCTTTCCAACATGGCGCTGGCCATCAAGCGCCTGGAGCGCGCCGCAGCCCTCGCGCCGCGCCCCGAGGTCATGGACGAGCTGGCCCGCTGCGCCGCGCAGGTGGGCAAGCACACCATTGCGGTCGATCAGCTGGAGCGTCTGCGCCTGCTGGTGCCGCGCGCAGAGCGACCGGCAGTGTACCTGCGCCTGTCCGACGCCCTGGTGGAGACCGGCGCCACCGACACCGCCATCAGCCGGCTCGCGACGTTGATCGGCGAAATCCCCGAGGCGCTGGACGTGCGTGAGCGGCTCGCTTCGCTGTATCGTACACGCGATGCGGTGCGGCCCCTGGCAGAGCTGCTCGCCGCCACCGCCGACCACGTCTCGGAGCCCGCTCGCACCGTGCCCCTGCTGCGCGAGGCCGCCGAGCTCCTGGTGCAGCGCTGCGCCGACCCCGCCGCCGCCATTCCGCTGATTCGCCGCGCCCGCGAGGTTGCCCCCGACGATCGCGCGCTCATGCTCATGTTGGCCGACGCCCTCGGGCAATCGGGCGATATCGAAGGCGCCCGCACCATCTTGCGCGAAGTGCTGGAAGGCTTCGGCACCCGCAAGCCGAAGGAGCGCTCCACCGTCCACTACTACATGGGTCGCCTGCTGCTCGCCTCCGGCGACCGCGCGCAAGCCATCACCGAGCTCGAGACCGCCACCAAGGTCGACCCCACCAGCGCCACCGCGCTCCTGGCCCTCGCCGTCACGCTCCGCGACGACGGCCGCCTCGACCGCGCCGAGCGAGCCTACCGCGCGCTGCTCACGGTGCTGCGCCGCCCAAGCGGCGACGAGCCATTCAGCGTCTCGAAGAGCGAGATTCTGCTCGACCTCTCCGATCTCGCGCGGGGCCAGAACGACGAGGAGCGCGCCGAGGAGATCCTCGAGAGCGCGTTCGAGGCCGCGCAGGAGAGCGCGTTCGAGGCCGAGCAGTTCGAGCGCAAGCTCCGGCAGCGCGAATCCTATCGCCACCTCTCGCGGGCCCTCTCGGCGCGGGTACAGCGCTTCGGCGACCCCCGGGGCACCAGCTCCCTCGAGCTCGCGGCGGTGCTGGCCAACCACCTCGATCGCGCCGCCGAGGCATGGCCGCACATCGAGCGCGGCCTTCGCTCGGCGCCCACCGCGCCTGGCGCCTTCGAGCTGGCGATGTTCATCGCCAAGAAGCGCGGCAACGAAGAAGAGCTCATCAAGCTCCTCACGCTCACCGCCGAAGAGCGCGAAGACGCGGGCGATCGCGGCACGGCGGCCGAGCTCTATGCCCGGGTCGCCGAGCTGGTGGCGCCCACCGATCTCGAGCGTGCGGCGCAAGTTCTGGAGCGAACGCGCGAGCTGGGCGCTTCGTCCGACCGCGTGCTCACGCTCCTCGAAGACCTGTACGGGCGACTGGGGCAGACCGACCGGCAGCTCGAGGTGCTGGAGGCCCGCATCTCCACCACGCTCGATCCGGAAATGCGGCGCCAGACGCTGTATCGGCTCTCGTCGTTGCGCATGAAGCGCGAAGAGACGCTGGAGCAAGGCTGCGACTACCTGGCCGAGGCCGCGGCGTCCGATCCCGACAAGACCCGCTACCGCGAGCTGCTTCGCGAGGGTACCGATCTCTTCCCCACACATCCGCGGCTGGTGCGCATGTACGAGGAAGCCGCGCGCGAGGCGGGCGATCTGGGCACCACCCTCGACGCGTTGCAGAAGGTGTGGCAGCTCGAGCCGAGCGACGTGTCGCCGCTACGCGAGGCCATCGGCCTGGCGCGGGGCGCCTCCGACCTGGTAGCCGCCGAGCGCGTGCTTCGTGGGGCGCTCGACCTCCTCGACGCCGCCTACCCCAAGGCCCGGGCCTGGGCCCTGCAAGAGCTCTCCAAGCTCAAGGACGAGGCGGGCGATCCGGCGGCGGCCCGTGAACTGCTCCGCGACGCGGCCACCCTCGAAGACCCGGAGCAACGGCGCGAGCTCTTGTTCGACGTGGCCGCACGTGCCGAGGCGCAGGGTGACTCGAGCGGCGCCTCCGATGTTTACGCCGAGCTGCTGGAGACCGAACCCACCGACCCGCGCGCGTGGAAGCCGCTCGCCGAGATTTACCGGCGTACCAGCCGCGCCGACAAGCTGGCCGAGCTTTTGGCGGCGGTTGCCGAGAACGAGACCAACCCCGAAGAGCGGGCCAAGCTCCGCTGGGAACGCGCGGGCCTCCTGGAGTCGTCGGGTCGCCCGGACGATGTGGTGGGGCGCGCGCTCCTCGACGTGCTCGACGACGACCCCGGCCACGAAGACGCCGTCGCCAAGCTGGTGGTGCTCTACGAGCGCACCGGGCAGAGCCAGGAGCTCGGTCGCGTGTACGCGCAGCTCATGGACACGGCGCGACTTCGGCGCGACGTACCCGGGGTGGTGGGCTACGCGCGCAAGCTCGCCGCAATGTTCGTCGCCGAAGGTCGCGGCGCCGATGCCGAGAAGACCCTTCGCGACGCGCTCGACAGCGATCCCGAGAACAAGGACCTGTGGGCTCTTCTGGTGGAGCAGCTGCGCGAGGGCGATCCCCTAGACCGCGCCGAGGCGCTCGAAAAGCTCATCCGGCTCGAACAGGGCAAGCGGGCGGCCGAGCTGGCGCTGGAGCTCGCGCGCCTGCGGGCCGATCAGTGGGACGACGCCGCCGTCGAGCGTGCGCTCGAGCTGGGCTTCCGCGGCGCGCCCAACGACGAGGAGCTGCGGACGAGGCTCGAGGCCAGCTATCGCGAGCGCGGCGCCTGGTCGAAGCTCGCGGAGCTCTACATCCAGGACGCCGCGCAGCGCCCGACGCCCGAGGGCAAGGTCGAGCGCTTGCGCCAGGCGGCCATTCTGTATGCCGACATGCTGCGCGACGCGCGCAAGGCTGCGGCCACGCTCCGCGAAGCGCGCAACGTACGCCCGGACGATCCGGAGCTGCTCGAGGATCTCATCGCCGCGCTCACCGCGTCGGGCGAGCTCGCCTCGGCGGTGGCCGAGCTCAGCGCGACCCTCGACGTGATGGACGTAGAGGCCCCGGCGCGCCCGGCGCTGCTGGCTCGCCGCGCCCACCTGCGAAGCACGCTCGGCGACGCCGCGGGGGCGCTCACCGACTTCGAAGCGGCCGTGCGCCAGGGCGGCGCCGCTACCTACGGCCGTGACCTGGTGGCCCTCCTCGAGCGCAATGTCGCCGCTGCGGTGGCGTCGGGCGATCTGGCGCAGCTCCGTGCGGTGCGCCTCAAGCTGGCCAACCTGTGGGCTGGCACCGAAGAGACCGATCGCGCGCGAGCGCTGGTCGACGAGCTCCTCGCCACCGACGGGATGGATCGCGACGCGCTGCATCTGCTCGCCTGGCTCGAAGAGCGAGCGCAGCGCTACGACGAAGCGATCGCTACCTACCGCCGCATCATGAGCGTGGAGCGTGGCGATGCGCTGGTCGACGCGGCCACGCGGCTGGCCGACGTATGCGAGCGCGCGGGACGGCTCCTCGACGCCCGCGAGGGCCTCGAGCGCATCCGGCAGATGGCACCGCAGAACGAGCCGGCGCGCCAGCGCTTGCTGCGTCTTTACGAAGAGACCGGCCAGTTCCGGGAGCTGGCCGACGTTTCCATCGAGCTCGCGCGCATTACCCAGGATCAAGAAGAGAAATTTCAACACCTGGTGCGCGCCGGCACGTTCCTCCTCGACATGGGCACCGAGCCCGAGCTTGCGCTCGAGCCGCTCGAAGAGGCCCTCACCATGAAGCCCACCGATCTCGACGTGGTGGCGCTGCTGGCAGATACCTACACCGCCACCGGCCGCACCCGCGACGCGGCGGCGGTACTGAGCCGCACCATCGCCGCGCACCGAGGCCGTCGTTCACGCGAGCTCGGCACCCTGCATCATCGCCTGGCGCGCGTGGCCCAGGCCGATGGCGACCGCATTGGCGAGGTGCAGTCGCTCACCACCGCCCTCGACATGGACCCGCAAAACGGCGTCGCCGCGTCGGAGCTCGCCGTGGCGTCGATGGAAGTGGGCCAGTGGGACGTGGCCTCGCGCGCGCTCCGCGCCATCACCATGCTCAAGACCGACGCGCCCATGCCCAAGGCCATTGCCTACCAACACCTCGGCGAGATCGCCCACCAGCAGGGCGATCAAAAGCGCGCCGTCGTCATGCTCAAGCGCGCCGTCGACGAGGACCCTGGCCTCCAGGAAGCGCGCGATCTCCTGCAGCGGCTGCAGGGCTGAGCAACCGCCGCAAACCTTCGAAACGGTTCGGTGGGTTCAGTCTTCGCCGCCGGTGCCGGTGTCGCTCTCGACGGCCCGGCGCGCCTGCAGTGCGGCATCGATGAGCTGGGTGCGGCTCGGTAGGTTGCGGATCATCGGCGGCCGGTGCAGCGGCACCGTTCGCGACAAGAGATCGACCTTCTCGGGCGGACCTTCCAATGCCGCCACGAGCTCTGGGGGCGGTTCGCTCAGCGCCAGGGTCTTTTCCGCGGCGATCGGCGGCGCCGACGCGAGTGTGGTGCGCGCGCCCTCTCCCGACGAAGCCGCACGGGTTGCCGCAAAGGTGCCCGAGCCCTCGGAGCTCCGGCTTGGTGGCGAGGGAGCGAGCGGCAGCACCTGCTGCGGCGACAGCGAGGTGCGCTCGAGGAGATCGCCGTCGGTGGTGCTCACGCGCCCGTGTCCTCTATCCGCCTCCACCAGGCTGGCGTAGCGATCGACGTAGCCTTCGTCACGCCGCGGGAGCCTACGCCAAGCCGCCGCCAGGGCCGGCTCGTAGCACGTGAGAAATCCGCGGGGGATGCGGGCCTCGAGCTTCTTGAACAGCAGGCCAACCTCTTCTGCCGCGGTGGGCCGAAGCTCGGCGCGATACCCGAGCGCGAGGATGGCCGCGTCGCAGACCGCGTCTACCGGCCCGAGCGCTACCGTCTCGAGGTGTCGGGGCGCGAGGAACGCGAGCACCATGGCCGCCGCCACCTGCACCTTCTGCGTCCACAGAATCGGATCGTAGTGCGCCGGGATCGCGGGCGGATTCACCATCGCGCCCAGCAGGTGCGAAGCCCAGTCGGCGTGGCGCAGACGGGTGGCCACCGCCTGCGCCCGCTCGCCGTAGCGCTCGCGATGGAAGGAGGTGAGGGCAATGGCCGAGAGCTCGCGCGCCACCAGCGCCGCCGGCGGCGCGAAACCCGGCAGAACCCGAGCGCCTTCGTAGCGCCAGAGCACGAAGGGCACCGGCCCCGCGGGTTCGCGCGGATCGGGCATCGGCACGTCTTCGTACTCCACCTGAAACTCCACCGGCACGCCGGCGAGGGCGCGCACTGCAGTGAGGGCGGTGGGATATTCCGGGTGGCTCACGCTGAAGCGATATGCGCTGCGCTGAAGCAGCGAAGGAAGCACCCGCGCCTCGTCGACGATCTGTCGGACCACCTGCACCGTGGAGCTTCGCGGTGTGGGCAGAAAGTTGGCGAAGGGGACGGGCGGCTGCACCTCGTGGGCCAGCTCGGTGATGGTGCGCTCTTCCGCGAAGTGATCGCGGAGCGCGAGGAGCCGCTCTTTCTCGAGCAGGTCTCCCGTTTCCCGAAACGCTTGGTAGTGACCCCGAGCGCGCGCGGTGGCCAGTTCGATTGCGCGGCGATAGTTCATGACGCCTCCCGTCCCCGACACAAAAACACGACGACGGTGTGCGCGCATGTCGCCCAAATCGGCTACACGACCAATTCCTTGTAACTTCGGGGACTTAAGCGGCAGCTCAGCTCATCGCGATGGCTTCGTAGATCCAGCGCAGACGCTCTTTGAGCTCGTCGTTCCCGTGATCCTCGCGCGTGGCGTCGACCAGCGCGATGCGCGCCGCTTCGAGATCGCCCACCGCCAGCAGCCGATCTGCCTTCCGCGCGTGCTTCTTGGCCGACTCGGTCATGGCGATCATCTCGAGGGTTCGCACCTCGGGCTTGGGCTTTTCGGGGAGCGCATCTTCGGGATTCATCCGAAGCTTTCCGGAGGCCAGCGTCACGTCGTATCGAATGCGCAGGTCGGGCTTCGACAGGATGTTGTACGCCTCGACCGCGCGCTTGAAGACGTGGGCTGCTGCATTGCCCACCTCGGGGCCGTCGTCGACGTAGCGATCCGGATGGCACCGAAGGGCAAGGTCGTGAAAGGCCGCCTTGATGGCCTCGGGGCTGGCACCCGCCGGCACGCGGAGCACGGCGTAGTAGCTCAGCGCGTCCATCGACTCGGCCCAGGCCATGAAAGTGATCGGATCCGGCACAGAGAGCATTTTACCAGGCCCCTCGCCGCCGCGCGCGGATTCCGCGCGGCGTTCTACCCGGACGCATCGCGAGCCCAAGAGCTCTGCCGGGATTCTCCCCGGGAATCCTCCGATGCGGCAGAACCGTGAACAATCCGGCCGAGCGCACCAAAAGCCGACCGAACCGACCTGGCTCATGTTCTAGACTCGGGTCCATGATGCTACGCTCTCGAAAGCACGCGGTTTGGGCCTTCTTTGCGGTCGTCGGCTTGGTCTCCGTCACCCAGTCGGGCTGCAAGCAGTCGAAGACGCGCACCTGCGCCGGCAATGCGTCGATGACGTTCAGCGGCATCGAGTTCGCGGTGGGAGACGGTCCAGCGGTCGACGCCTCGGGCAACTGCAACATCACCCTCGACAACTGCACCATCCGCGCGCCCGAGGGCATTCACGCCGCCGGCAACGCCACGGTGACCATCACCGGCGGCACGCTGGCGGGCAGCCGCAACGCCATCGACGCCTCCGGCAACGCGAAGGTCATCGTTTCCGGCACCCAAGTGACAGGGCCGGTGCACACGTCGGGCAACGCCAAGGTCTCTGGCGTCGCGGTCACCCCGTGACGCGGTTCATCGTCTTTTCGACCCGGGCCTACGAGTACCTGCGCGACGCGCTGGCGGCGGAGCTGGGAGCCGAGGTGGGGCAGGTGGAGCGCCGGACGTTCCCCGACGGCGAGCACTACCTGCGTCTGCTCTCGGAGACCGAAGGCCAACACGTGGTCTTGGTGGGAGGCACCATCGCCGACGCAGACACGCTCGAGGTGTTCGACGTCGCGAGCGCCATCGTCAAGTACGGCGCCCGCTCGCTCACCTTGGTGGTGCCCTACTTCGGCTACGCCACCATGGAGCGCGCGGTGAAGAGCGGCGAGGTGGTGACCGCCAAGTCGCGCGCGCGGCTGCTCTCGGCGATTCCCAACGGCGACGCCCCCAATCGCGTGCTGCTCTTCGACGTGCACACCGAGGGCTTGCCCTACTACTTCGAGGGCACCACCGTGCCGATGCACGTGTACGGCAAGCCGCTCATCACCGAGCTGGTGCGCACGCATGGCGGGCCGGTCGAAGATCTGGTGCTGGCGTGCACCGACGCGGGCCGCGCCAAGTGGGTAGAGTCGCTGGCCAACGACATGGGCGTTCCCGCTTCCTTCGTGTTCAAGCGCCGCATCGCCGGCGACAAGACGCAGGTCACCGCGGTGAGCGCGCAGGTCGAGGGCAAGAATGTCGTCATCTACGACGACATGATCCGCACGGGCGGATCGCTGGTGGGCGCCGCCGAGGCCTATCGCGCGGCGGGCGCCAAGCGCATCACCGCAGTGACCACCCACGGGCTCTTTCCTGGCGACTCGCTGGCGAAGATCCAGGCTTCCGGGCTCTTCGACCACCTTGCCTGCACCGACAGTCATCCGCGCGCCGGAACCTTGGCTTCGCCCTTTCTGACAGTGGCTTCGTGCGCGAAGCTCTTCGCCGAGAAGATCGTCCGGAGTACGCCCCCCCGCTGATGCCCACGGCGCGAACGCCGTCTGCGGGGGGGAGGGCTACCCCACCACCTGGCGTTCGTTCTGCCGCGCCATCATGCGCTCCATCTCGGCGTCGTCGTTGCTGGTGCCGAGGAGCTTGAGCGTGGCGGTGGCCTCGCGCTTGGACCCTTCCTCGCGGGCGCGCACGTTGAGAATGCCATCGGCGTCTAGCTCGAAGGTGACGGCGATGCGCACCTCGCCGCGCGAGGCGCCTCGAATTCCCGTCAGCTCCACCTCGCCGAGGTAGGTGTTTTCGGCGAACCGCGCGCGCTCGCCCTGGGCAACGCGCACGTTCACGCGCGTCTGGTTGTCTTGCGCGGTGAGGAAGACCCGGGTGCGGTCGCACGGAACCGGACTGTTCGCCGTGATGAGAACGTCGGAATATCCGCCGACTGTCTCGACCCGCAGGCTGAGCGGGGTGACGTCGATGAGGAGCGCGGCGCTCCCGCGGGTGGCCACCACGCTGTCTTTGTGTGCCGAGAGCACGCGCGCGCCCGGCGGTATCACTTGCTCCGGCGCGATCGGCTCTTGCCCTGGCGCGAGCTCTAGCGCGTCGAGCGGCACGCCCGCGATGCTCCCGGGGCCGCGTCGCTCGATGCCGCGCGCAGCGCCGGGTCCGAGGAAATCGATGGGACGCGGGCCTGAAGCGCTGCCCGATGTGCCCGGTAGGTCGAGGTCCGGCGCTTCCGGTACGGCGCGGGCGGGCCCTGCGCCCTCGGTCGGCGACATCTCGTCGAAGGAGAGCGTGGGCGCGCGTCGTGGCAGGGCGAAGCTCGGGCCGTCGGCCGGCGGGGGCTGCACGGACCGATTGGCCCGGGCCGGCAAGGGCGGGGGCAGTCCGCGCGCGGTCACCGCGGGCGTTTGCGCGGGCGTCGCGACGGCGTCGCCCAAGTCCAAGTCCAAGCCGGCGCCCGCGTCGACGACCGGGAGCGACATCGCGCCCATCATTTGCGTCTTCTGCGCGGCCGCGTGCGGTCCCGGATGCAGGGGGGTCGTAAGCTCTTCGTCGGGCGCATTCGTCTGCGAGTAGGACCCGGGCGATGCCGGGGCGCGACTTCGGCGGTCGTCGCTGGGCGGGAGTGGCGCGGTGACGGCGGGCATAGCCGGCCGCGTCTCCTTCACCTGCATGGCGGTGGGGCGCGGCGCCGCGGCGGGCCGCGCATTCGGCGAAACTGCGGGCATGGCGGGCCGTGTCTCGCGAGATTGAGGCGGCTTCGGGGGGCCGCCATCGACCACCGGAAGGGCGATGGCGCCTTGCACGCCGCCGGTCTCGGGGACGATGCCCAGCCCGACCTCGGTTCTTTGTCGGTCGCCCAGACCCACCGCCGTGCGCTGGCTCTTGTCGGGCGAGAGCACGACGTTGGGGCGTCGCCCCTTGTCCTTGTTGAGCGCATTCGCTTGAATGGCGGCGCCGAGCGCCACAGCTTCGTCGGGGTTGATGCGCTGGGTGGGGGGCTTCCCGAACAGGGTGGCGACGCTGGCGCCGATGACCGGCATGCGCGTCGATCCGCCCACCAGAATGACCTGGTCGATGTCGCGCGGCAGTAGACCGGCCGCGTCGAGCGCGCCCTTGGTCACTTGGATGGTGCGATCGACGAGCGACCCCGAGAGGCGCTCGAGCTCGTCGCGCGAGAGCGCCAGATCGAGGATCAGCCGCGCGCCGTCGACGCCGTAGCCCACGGTGTCGATGCGCCGATGAATCTCCTTCTCGCTGGAGAGATCGCATTTGATCTCCTCGGCGAGGAGCCGTAGGCGTGCGAACTCCACCGCATGGGCGCGCGGATCGTAGCGATGCTGCTTGAGGTACTGGTCCGAGAGGTGCTCAGCCACCTTGGTGTCGACGTCATCGCCGCCGAGGGAAGTGTCGCCGGCGGTGGAGAGCACCTCGAACACGTCGCGCGTTAGATCGAGGAGCGTGACGTCGAAGGTGCCGCCACCGAGATCGAAGACCACCACGCGCGCGGCGTCGCGAATCGACTGCCCGTAGGCCAGCGCGGCGGCGGTGGGCTCGTTGATGATGCGCAACACCTCGAGGCCGGCCAGGCGACCTGCAACCTTGGTGGAGGCGCGCTGCAGCTCATTGAAGTTCGCGGGAACTGTGATGACAGCGCGGTCGACCTTCTCGCCCAGTGCCTCTTCGGCGACCTTCTTCGCGCGCCGCAGCACGAACGCGCTGATCTCCGGGAGCGCGTAGGCGTTGCCTCGCGACGTGACCATGGTCGAGTCTTTGGGGCCGCTCTTGAGCTCGAAGGGAAAACGGAGCCTCGCCTCTTGCACCTCGGGCGAGTTCCACGTGCGCCCGATGAGGCGCTTGACCGAATAGACCGTGTTCTCCGGATCGACGATGCGTCGCTCGCGCGCCAGCTCGCCCACCAGCACATTGCCTGACGGGTGGAACGAGACCACCGACGGGATGAGGCGCCTCTGGTGCTCGTCTTCGAGCGTGACCGCAACGCCGTCCACCACCACCGCCACGACCGTGTTCGTGGTCCCAAGATCGATGCCGATAGCGACGCTCATTCCAACACGCAGTGTACACGAGCGGCGACGGAATTTCGCCCCGCGTGGGAGGGATTGCGCAGTAGAGTTCCAGGTCTTGAAGCGCCCTTCGTCACCCTCTCCCAAAGCGAAGGAGGCGCGAGCCCCTCGCCTGCCGCCGGCGCCCACGCCACCAGTCGCTCGTACCCGGCTCTGGCTGGGCCTCGGAGCGCTCGCCCTGCTCGGAGCAGGGGGCGCCTATGGCCTTCGAAGCGAAAGCCACCCGGCGGTGGCTGACGCCGGCGCTGTCGCCCATGACGCTACGTTGGACTCTGTTTCCCCACACGCGCCAGCGCGCGTCCCCATCGTCCGCCCCGCCGATTCGTTCTTCGAGGCGGTGGTGGTGACGGGCGCATCCGAACCCGACCTCGCCAAGCTCGCCGAGCCCGCCGCGGTGAGCGCGCTGCTTCAGGCTCGCCACTGCGGCGATGCGGCGGCGTGCGCTGCGGTTCGGCAAATGGTCCTCGACGCGACGCGAACCGCGCTCGAGATTGCGACCACCGAACGCTGGATTCTGCCGGCGCGGGAGCTCGTGGGTCCTGCCGCGCCGTCACTCTCGCCGCCGCAGCTCGACCAGCTCTATCGAGCGCAGCATGTGATCGTGGTGCGCATTCGCGAGCCCCGACCGGTCGGGCTCGCCGCCTCCGATGGTGCGCCCGGGGCCCGCGATCACCTCGCGATGCGCGCGGGGCTCGCGGTGACGGCCGCGCTGGCAGAGGCCGCCAACGGGTTCGTGTACGACGAGGTTCGCCACCACATCGTCGACGCCAAGGGCGCTCTCGCGGTCGCGATCACCGAGCCGCTGGGGCGGAGCGTGTTCCGGCCGGAGCTCATCACGGTGGAGATCGCCCCCGACGACGACGACACGGTGCGGGTGCTCACCCGGGGCCTGCGGCGTTTCGGTGCGCCCGATCTGGAGTTTCCCAACGCGCCCAAAGCGCACGCTTCGGAGCTATCGCGGGTGATCAATCAGCTGGCTGCGCGGCTGGCGGCGGGCGCCGATACGGCGCCCATTGCCCTCAGCGCCGGCGACTTGGGTGCCCCTCGCGCCGACGCAGGCGCCGAGTCGGTAGACTTCTTCTTCGCGCCGGCGCCGCTCGACGAGGGGCAACCCGAAAACGAGATCCTCGACGTGGATACCGGCGACACCCTGGAGGCCGATCTTGCGCGCCTCTTTGGTGGCGGCAGCGGGCTTTCGGTGGCCGAGCTTCAGGGCAAGGTAGCGGCGCAGCTTCCGGCCGTCCTCGAGCAGCACCGAAGAAGCCCGGGCGGCGCGCTGCTGGTGCGCGTCGAATTTGCGGTCGAGGGCGGCACCGAGGCCATGTGGGTGGAGATCGCCAGCTGCGACCCGGCGCCGGCGGGAAAGCTTCCCGCGCGCTGCAAGGGCGCCCTTCGCAACGAGCCGCTCGGCGACGTCGCGGGCCCCGATCACAAGGCGCTGCATAGCGGTAGCGTGTTGTCGGTCCGCCTGGCCGACGTATCCGGCTACATCTTCCGCGGATTGGACGGCGGCGCCGAAGAGCTTCAGTAGCGGCTGGTCGACCCTCGGAGCCGACGCGATTGCGTGGAAGGCACTCCGTCGACTTAGCGTTCTTCGGGACAGTAGAGCTCGCGTTCGAGCGCCGACACCAGACCGATGCCCGCCTCCGGCTGGGGCTCTGCGCGGCCCTCTTCGAGAAAGCGCACCACCCCGTCGATGACCTCGGGGCTGCGCAGAATGCGCCGATGCCCCAAGCCGTTGGTGCTCACGAAGCGCGCCCCCGGCCAGGCGTCCGCCAGCGATTTTCCCTCTGCGTGGTCGATCTCCCGATCGCTCGTATCGTGAACGAACAGCGCCGGCTCGGTGCGCGCGGTGACGATGGCCGGGCCGTCTACGTCGCCGAACGAGAACCGCAAGCGGTGCTCCATGTTGGCGCGCATCCTCTCCAGGGTTGGCCTTTCGATGGCGAGCGCGCTGGCGAACTTCTCGGTGTAGGTCTCGGGGTTCGAAGGGGGCGCCACCATGACGTAGCGCTCCGCCAGCTGCTCGCCCACGCGCGCGGCGTAGGTCGCCGCCAGCGCCGTGCACGCGCCGCCCATCGAGTGCGCGACAATGGCGTACACGCCGCCCACCTTGCGCGCCACGAGGCGGATGATGTCGGCGATCTCGGGAATGGAAATGCGCGCGCGGCGCGCCTCGCCGTGGCCCGGCGCGTCGAAGCACACCACCCGGTATCCGGCCGCCACCAGCGGTTTCACGAACGCCCCGAGCTGGCTGCCGCGCCCTTCCCAGCCGTGCACAAGGAGCACGGTGGGACCACCGCTGCCCCACGACCAGGCGCGAATCCGGTGCCTTCCCCAGCGCACCCGAAGCTCGTCGGCGCCCGCCAGCAGCGCGCGCTCCCAGTCTGGACGCTTCACGCGCTTGGGCGTCAGGAAGAGATGCTCGGCCAGCTGAGCCGCCATCTCGGGGGCGGGGGTCTGCAAGAGCCCGAAGCCCAGTCGGGCTACCCGGAAGGCCATCGGAAAAGGTCGAACGGTCGTGCTATTTTGTGGGCTGGCGGAAGTGCGCATGGGAGCTCTCCTGGAGGAAGGCGGAAACGTGGGCGAAAAAGGGGAAGGCTCAGGCGCTCGCGCTGGGCGAAGCGCGCGCGTCGTCGATGAGCCGCTCGAAGCCCTTGCGGGTTCGTTGCAGCGCCTTCGGCTCGCGGAGCAAACGGCTGACGAAGTGGTGGCCATAGGCAATGGAGTAGGCCTCGTGGGCGAACTGCCCAACGTCGAGGTTGCTGCGAAAGTGCCCTTCGCGCATGGCGATGCGCGCGGCCTCGGCCAGCACCTCCAACCAGTCTCGCTGGCTGCCCACCAGGAGATCGCGGGCAGGGCCGGGCTTGTCGTCTAGCTCGACCGCGGCGGCGATGAAGATGCACCCACCCGGCATGAAGTCGGCGACCGCCCACTTGAGCCAGTTTTCGAAGAGCGCGCGGACGCGCGGCTCACCGCGCGGCTTCTTGATGGCCGGCGCGACGACCATGTCGGCGAAGCGGGCGATCGCCTCTGCCAGAATCTGCACCTGCAAGCTCTCTTTCGAGTCGAAGTGCGCGAACAGGCCACTCTTCGAGAGGCCCACGCGGTCGGCCAGCTTGCCGATGCTCACGCCCTCGAGCCCCACCTCGCTGGCCAACGCCAGGGCTTCACGGAGCACGTGGGAGCGGGTCTCTTCGCCCTTCGACATGCCCTCAAAATAGCACGACCGTTCGGTTCGTCAAGCGCCCGCCTTGACAGCGCCCGCCCCGCCTCCGATCATCAAACGATTCCCATGACCTACCGCGACGAGCTCGAGGCCGCACAGCACCACATCCAGGTGCTCGAAGAGAAGCTCCAGCGCGCGGAAGCGGAAAAGCAGGCTGCGCTCGCACCGCGTCGCCGGCAGCAGCGCCAGCACCTCGTGGGCTGGCTGGCGGCGCTCTCGGTCCTCGCCGCCGGCGGCATCGTCAGCAGCGTGATCGTCCTCCGGAGCCGTGGGGCCCCGCCGCCGCCGCCGCTCGTGCTCACCCCCAAGAACGCCGACCCCACCGGGGCTGAAGACGCGCCGCGCGCCGCGAAGCCGCCGCCTGCCAAGCCCGACTGGGGCCGCGGAGCCTGCAAGCCGGTGGTCGGTTGCTACGTGCAGAGCCACTACGACGGGCGCGTCGACGGGCTCCTCACCGTGACCATGGGCGCCGACGGCCAAGCCCGCAAGGCGGTGTACACCGGAAGCGCATCGCCTGCGGTGCGCAAGTGCCTCACCGACGCAGGCAACGCCACCGCGTTCGAAGGATACGAGGGCGCCGGCGGCAAGCTCACGTGCAAGTACCAGGGCGAAGTCTTCGGCGGCAGCTCACAGCTCTTCTCGAGCTCGGACTTCGTGGAAGTAGCGCCAGACGCCGGCGTCGATCGCTAGACGCAACTTCAGGGCTTCGGCGCGTCGCCCTCGTCGGGCGCCTTCACCGCGCTGGCCTCGACCTTTTCGTCCTCGGGCTTGGCGGTCGTCCGCTCGTCTTCGAACGCTCGTTTCGCCTCCTCGATGCTCGAGCTCTGCAGAAAGTACGTGCGCGCCGCGCGGCCGATGGCCATGGTCCCGGCAAAGGCCACGACGCTGGAGATGGCCGAGCCCGCGCCCGGGAAAACGAACTTGATGAGCGCCCGCGCGCCTTCTCGGAAGGCGAACGCCACGCCCACGTTCACGCCCATCGCGCCCAGGAACTCGCCGGCTGCCTTGGGGTCGAGCGCGCGCCCGCCGAGCCACGCGACAATGGCGATGAGCGACACCTGGAGCGACGTGATGGGAATGATGTCGGCCACCGGAATGGGCACGGCTGCGATGCCCGCGCAGAGGGCGGCGGTGGTGCGCGTGATGTCGGAAGCGAGCTGCTCTTGAAGGCCGCGCACCCGGGCAATGCGCACGAACATTCCGCGGCCGGCGTCTGGAATGTGGCGAAAAAGCAGCTGCGCCAGCTCCTCGATGCGCCACCGCTCGTCGCTGCGCTGGGTGCCGTCGTCGCGGAACGAGAGGTAGGAAGAGATGCCGCGCACCGCCTCGAGCTTCGCGCCGATGGCGCCCCGCGCGCGAAGCTTCTGCTCGAGGTGACGCTCTGCCTGGGCGACGTGATTGTGCTTCTCTCGGAGCTCGCCGGCGTCGGCCTTGGCTTCGTCGTGGAGCGGCGTGTTCTTCGGCTCCAGCACGTCGCAGTGGGTGACCACGCCGATGATCGGCGGCTTGAACTTATGGGTGCGCTCGATCTCCTGCATGATGCTCTCGAGATCCTCGAGATCGGAGTCGATGGCCGCGTCGACCTCGGTGGCCTTGGCGAGAAACAGGATGACGTCGGGGGCCTGCTTGCGCACCTCGAAGAGCACCGCCTCCAGGGCCGACTTGTCGCTCTCGGCGCCCTCTGGGCGCGACCCTTCTTGCAGGCCTCGGGTGTCGAGGATGGCGAGGGCGCCGCGATCGTTCTCGTACTCGTACCACTTGCCGCGCGCGGTCTCGGCCTTGACGTGCCCCACCTCGGCGACCTTCGCGCCGAAGAGCGCGTTCACCAGCGACGACTTGCCAGCGCCGCGGCGCCCCACCAGCACGAGCGCCGGCGGACGCTGTTCGAGCACCACCGCGCGGATCTGTCCGAGCTTGGCCCGCATATCCTTCGCCGGATCGCCCGGCAGGATGCTGAGGAGGTCTTCGATGCGCTTCAGGGACTCGGCGATGGCGCGGAGCCCTTCCTTGTTCTTGTCCTTATCGCTCTTCACCCTGCCCAGCGTAAGCACGAAGCCGGGGCCCCGGAAGGTCAAACGCCGCAAACGCGCTCAGTAGTGCGGGGGCTTCTCTGCGGCGGCGTTGGCGTTCGCGTCGAGCACGCCCTTCATGCGGCTGGTCACGTGCGACAGCTCGCGCACCAACGCCTGCACCATGCGACTCTGGGCCGCCACCACGTCGGAGAGCTCCTCCACGGTGCGTTCCAGGTGCATGTAGCGCGTCTCCAGATCGACGAAGCGGGCTTCTTCCGGGCTCATGCCGGGAAACCTACCACGAACGTCAGCCGCCGATCCCTTAGGGGTTCTCGGTCTCGCAGATGACGGGTTGCGCGGCTTGGCAGGTCTTGGTGAACCAATTGCCCCCGCTGTTCTTCGCCATGACCACGCAGCCGCCGTTCGCGTCGGCGCCGCTTCCCCGATAGAGGCGCCAGTAGTTGGACGCCTGGTTCGTGTACCACTGCCAGCCGGTGCTGAACCCCGTGTAGCGAAGTCCGATGAACATGTCCGCGGGCACACCGTTCGCCAGTCGGTAGACCACCGCATTCTCGGCGTTGCTGTCGATGTTCACCGGATGGCCGCTGTGCGCTGTGCAGGCCTTGTACACATTGGCGCCGGTGTACATGGTCGTGGTCACCCAGTAGCAGTGCCCGTTGAGGGCGGCCTGCGCGCTGGCCTCCGGATAGAGCACGTCGCCGCACGCGCTGAGTGGCGTGGGCGCGGCGTCTGCGTCTGCGCCACCGTCGTCGTCGGGCGCGTCGGCGTCGGGGAGCTCCGTCCCGCCGTCGGGGTCGACCGCTGCCGCGTCGTCGAAGTCGCCGCCGTCCTTGGCGACAGGCACGGGCGTGGTGGTGCTTCCGGTGGGGACAGGCCCGGCGTCGCCAGCACCCGGCGCCACGCTGGTGCCGCTGATGGTGATGCCGCAACCACCGGCGAGGAGGCCTACGAACAAGAGCAGGCGTACGCGCATGACCCGCAAGATAGCAGGGAATGATGGCCCGTGCCGCAAGCCTTGCGCGCCCCCTGCTGCGCCGCGCAACCACGAGGCAATTCGTGGTAAGAGACGCGCTGCCATGTACTTCCAGGACCTGATCCTCGAGCTCCAGAACTTTTGGACGAAGCGCGGGTGTCTCCTCGTGCAGCCGTACA
The DNA here is from genome assembly GCA_038210445.1 of Polyangiales bacterium. Classification (GTDB taxonomy): domain Bacteria; phylum Myxococcota_A; class Polyangia; order Polyangiales; family Polyangiaceae; genus JABFRG01. Next base: position 16,493 of record JBBQWQ010000061.1, on the reverse strand, counting down.
ACTCGGAGGTCGGCGCCGGCACCTACAACCCCGCGACCTTCCTGCGCGCCATTGGCCCCGAGCCGTGGAACGTGGCCTTCGTGGAGCCGTCGCGGCGCCCGGCCGATGGCCGCTACGGCGACAACCCCATCCGGCTCCAGCAGTTTCACCAGTTCCAGGTGATCCTCAAGCCGGCGCCCATCGACATTCAGGACCTGTACGTCGAGTCGCTCCTCGCCATCGGCACCAAGCCCGAAGACCACGACGTGCGCTTCGTGGAAGACGACTGGGAGTCGCCCACCCTCGGCGCGTGGGGTCTCGGCTGGCAGGTTTGGCTCGACGGCCTCGAGATCAGCCAGTTCACCTACTTTCAGCAGGTGGGCGGCATGGACTGCAAGCCGGTCGCCGGCGAGCTCACCTACGGCCTCGAGCGCATCGCCACGTACCTGCAGGATGCAGAGACCGTGTACGACGTGTGGTGGTCCAAGGGCGTGCGCTACGGCGAGGTTGCCAAGCGTGCAGAGTGGGAGTGGAGCACCTACAACTTCGAGCAGGCCGACGTGCCGGCGCACTTCGCGGCGTTCGACCAGTACGAGAAAGAGGCCAAGCGACTGCTCGCTCTCGAGGCCGACCCGCTGAAGAAGCTGGTGCTGCCGGCCTACGACTTCGTGTGCAAGGCGGCACACCAGTTCAACGTGCTCGACGCCCGCGGCGCCATCGGCGTCACCGAGCGCGCTCGCTTCATCGGCCGCGTGCGCACGATCGCCAAGGGCGTCGCCGAGGCCTACTTCGCGCAGCGTGAGGCGCTGGGTTTTCCGCTCCTGGCGACCGCTCCCAAGCCCGAAGCCTGAGCGCTACTTGCAGGTGGTCTTGGTGGCAGGATCTTCGAGGAAGGTTCGGCAACCCGCAGGCTCAGTGGCGCGCACCGTGTCTTCGCACCTCTGCTTCACGGTGCCGTCGGCGCACTTCGAGCAGAGGGGACCCAAGACGCCGCAGGGATCGGTGATGCTACCGCTGGAGCCGCTGGAGCCGCCATCGGGCGAGCTGTCGACGCAGATGTCGGTGAGGTCCTTGTTGGTCGCCTCGGTCTTGCACGCTTCGGCGTTGCCGTTCTTCGCGGTGTTTTCGCACCCGGTCTTGAGGTCGCCCGCGGGGCACAGCGCGCACCGCTTGGCCAGCGACTGACAGTCGGCGGCAACGGCTGCGGTACCCGAGGAACTGCAGGCCGCGGCCCAGGCAACGAGCACGACGACCGGAATCGATAAAGCCCAACGCATCGTCCGAGGGTAGCAACATCTTCCGGACCGCCACCTTTTTTCGCGGTGGGCGGTCTCGGGTCGGGCCGCCTCAGCGCAGCATGGCGCCGCATTCGCCCTTGGGTCCGCGCTTTCCGAGCTTGAGGCAGCTCGTGAACGCCTCGCGCGCCTTCTTGGCCTCGCCCTTCTCTTGATAGGCCGCGCCGAGGATGAGCCACGACTCGCCGTCTTCGGGATCGAGCGCCACCGCGGCTTCGCCCTCTTCGATCGCCAGCGCCAGCTTGCCGCGCTCGAGCGCTTGTTGCGCGGCCTTCTTCTTTGCCTTGGCGGCGATCGGATCGGGCGTGCTGGCGGCGCTGGCTTCGGCGCTCGGACTTGCCGCCGTCGCGCTCGCGGTTGCCGTTGCACTCGCCGCTGCGGGCGCTGCGGCCGCGGGCAACGCCTCTGCGATCGTGGGGGCGCTGGGGCTCCCGCCCTTGGGCTCCATGCGCGAGGCGGCTGGTTGTGCGTTGGCGCTCCCTTCGGCGCCGCGCAAGAGCCCGCGGGCGGCGGCCAATGCCACCAGGACGGCGCAGCCCGCGAACACCACGGCTACGTACGTGCTGGCCTTCCTCCGGCGCCGCGCGGCTTCGGGGGAGGCAATGCGGGAAATGCGCGCGGGGATCTCGGTGGCATCTGGCGCTTCCGACGCAACCACCGGGCGCTCGGTAGCAAAGAAGAGACGCTCGCTCTCCTCCATCTCCGGGGCCGGAGCGGTGCTCTCACGTGCGGGGGCCTCGAGGATGATCAGCTCGCGCGGCGGCAGGTCGGCTGCGGGCGCCATGATGGCCACTGCCTCGGCGGTCTCCGAAGGCGGCGGCGCCATGGCGTGGACGAGGGGCGGCGCCGGTTCCGACTTGCTCACTTCCGAGGTCGGCGGCGCGTCTCCGAGAAGAGACGCTTGGGTTCGAAGGAGGGCGCGTTTGCGGAGCTCATGACGGCGTGACGCTTTCACGGAGATCCTTTCCTGCACGTGTCGGACCAGTTGCCTAGCCGAAGAAATTCAAGCGGTTGACGAAGTCTGCCCCGATCTCCGTGTCACGAATTTCACGGTTTTTCGGGCACATGATGGCACAGCGCGTCGAAACCACGAAACCCGCAGAGCGCCGCATCCCTGACGTGCCGTCATGCGGTTGACACCGAGTCTTGGGAGTAGCCGGTCGAAATCGTCAGACAAAACGTGCTGGCATGGGCTTCGCAGCGGCGACCACCATGCGATGGGTGGTCGTTGGAACATTGTCGTTGGGTCTTCTGAGCGCGAGCGTACCTGCCTGGTCGCAAGGGGCCGACGAGCTGATGCGCGCGCGGGTGGTGTTCGCCGACGGGTTGCGCGACGAGCAAGCGCACGCCTACGCGCCCGCACTCGAGAAGTTTCTTCGCGTGAAGGCCGTGCGCGATACGGCCGCAGTGCGGTACCGCATCGCGACGTGCTTGGAGAACCTCGGGCGGCTGGTGGAGGCGCGCGCGCTCTTTGCCAAGGTTACCGGCGACGTGCGCCCGTCGACCGACGATGCGAACATCGAGGCGGCTGCCAAAGACCGGCTCGCGGCGCTCGACGCTCGCATCCCTATGGTCGACGTGCGCGTCGCCGACGGCAAGGCCGCTGCGCTCCGTGTGGACGGACAGGACGGCGTTCCGCTCGCGCAGGGCGCGGCTTCCCTCGCGCTCTCGCTCGATCCCGGCGAGCACCTGCTGGTGCTCGAGCGCGAAGGCCAGAAGCCCGCCGAGCGCCGCATCCGCGTGGTCGAGGGAAACCGCATCACCGTGACCCTCGCGTTCGAAGCGTCCTCGCTTGCCCCCGCCGTTGCCCCCGCAGGGGCGCCCCTCGCGGGCGTCGCGGCCGCGCCCCCGTCTGCCCACTCCTTCGGGCAAACGCTCGGCTACGCACTCGGCGCCACAGGGCTGGCCGCCGGCATCGCATCGGTCGTGGCCATCGTGGTCCGCGAGAGCACCATCGCCGACATGAACGCCACGTGCCCCTCTGGCGTTTGCCCGCGAGATCACGAGGCGCAGCTCATGAGCCAGCGAAACCGCGCGTCGTTCCTTGGTCCGTTCGCGACCGTGCTGGCGGTTGCCGGGCTCGGGCTCACCGGCACCGGCGTGTTCTTGGTGATAACGGCTCCCAGTCGACGCGGCACCTCGGGCGCGCAGCCCGGCGCGCCAGCCTCGGCCACCGTCGGCCTTGAAGGGAAATTCTGATGACCAAGCGCGCCCTCACCCTCGGTCTCTTCTTGTGCGCCTGCTCCGCGGTGCCCGATCTGCACTTTCCGCTCGACGACGCCGGCGCGCCGCGTGCGGCAGACGGCGCCGCCGCCGATGGGAGCACGCTCGATGTGGCCGATGGGAGCACGCTCGACGCCGGCGATGGCGCTGCGCCCACGTGCACCAAGCTCACCGCAGCCGACGTGTGCTGCGGGCCGCGAACCTGCTCCGGTGACTGCACCGCGTCGAACTGCACCAAGTGCGAGAACGCGTGCTCCGCGAACGAGCTTTGCTGCGCCAAGGGCAGCAAGGTTACCTGCACGCCGCGCAGCAACCCCACCTGCAAATGATCAGTCGTTGCGAGCGCGGCCGAAGATGCGCAGCAGGAAGAGGAACAGGTTGATGAAGTCGAGATAAAGAATCAGCGCGCCGTAGAGCGGCAGGTTGCGGCCGCCCCCGCCTTCGCTCTCGAAGAGATTGCGCAGCTTGTTCGTGTCATACGCAGTGAGCGCGCCGAAGACGAGCACGCCCGCGAAGGTGGTGAGCCAGGTGATGAACGCGCTGCCCAAGAAGATGTTCACCAGCGAAGCGATGATGAGGCCGAACAGCGCGAAGATGGCGAAGCGCCCCACGCCGGAGAGATCGCGGCGGGTCACCGCCCCAAAGAGCGAGAGCCCGGCGAACCCACCCGCGCACACCGCGAACGTGAGAAAAATGGAGCTCTGCGTGTAGATGAGGAAGATCACCGACAGGGTGAGGCCGGTGATGGCCGCGTAGAGGAAGAACATGGCCGCGGTGACGGCGGTTCCGGCGCGCTGCGCCACCGAGCTGAAGGTCCACACAATGGCCAGCTGGGCGATGATCAAGCCCCAGAAGATGATGCGATTGCCGAAGATGAGATCGATGGCTTCGGGCGACGAGGACACCAGCCACGCCACGAGGCCGGTCAGGCCCAGGCCGAGGGACATCCACCGGTACGTAACCCAGAGGCGGTCGCTCACCAGCCCCGCGGTACCGGGGCGAACTGCGCGGACGTCGCGCTGCGCTGCATAGCGGTTCATGGGGGAGAACGTAACCACCCCAAACCCACGCGCAAACCGCCGCTTCGCTCTGGACCACCGGCGAGCTCGACCTTAATGTTTGGGCGGTGAACCGCGATAACGGCGCCCCCAAATCGCCCGCTCTGCCGCTGCCGTCCTCCCCCGTCGACACGTCGCTGCCCGTTCGGAACTTCCAGGTCCCGTTGGCCGAGCGCATCCGCGCCATGGGCGGGCCACCGGCGTACATCGCGCGCAAACGCAGCATCGAAGACTTCGAAGCTGCCTTCGTGCGTCGCCTGCGCGATGCCCTGGCGATTTCCGAGGAGAGGGCCACCACCGCCCTCCGCGGCAGCGAAATCGAACGACTCAACCACCTCATCGAAACGCACAACCGCTACTACCCCATCGAGGCGAACTTGCCGATCTCGTCCAAGACCGGCGAGCTCCTGTTGTGGGGCGAGCCGTGGCGGCCGCTCGCACCGTGGACCCTCGAGCGGCTGCTCGAGGTGGCGCGCACGGCCGCCGAGGATTGACGGTCAGCCGCCGAGCTTCACGTCGCTCTTGAAGGTGAAGGGCTGCCCGCTCTCGGTCTCGCACGTGTAGGAGGCGGCAGTGCCGGTGCAGGTGACGGTGCCACTCTTGGTCTTGACCTCGATGACGTTGCCGCCCACGCCCATGGTCACGTTGCCGTCGTTCACGGTGACCGAGAGCCACACGCCGCCGCCCTGCGCCAGGAATGCGACGTCGACGTCGGCGGTGCGCTTGGGCGTTGAGACGGTGCCCTTCATGTTGAAGAGCACGTTGTAGCCGCCGAGCCCGGTGATGCCCTTGCCAAGCTTCTTGGCCGGGAGCAGCTCTCGCTTGCTCATGAGGAACGCGATGTCGCCGTCGAACTTCACGTCGCCGTTCTTGCAGTTGTCGTAGGAGCCGGTGGCGCGGATGTCGTCGCCGTCGCGCTCGGCCTCGACGTCGAAGGAGCCGCCGCCGGGACAGTTGCAGGTGGCAGAGTTGGAGTCGCCGCTGCAGTTCGCGGTGACGCGTGCGGTGCCGCTGAGGATGTCGAGCGCCTGGGTGGTGGCGGTGCCGCGGCCGGTGGCGCCGAGGACTGCGTTGCGAATGCCGAGGGCGCCGTTCGCGCTCTGGCCGCCTACGCCGGCGCTCTGAAAGTCGCTCGAGTCGCTGTTCGCGCCGCTGTAGCCCCCGAGCGCCGCCGGGCCGTTGCCCTCGGTGAAGCTGCCGGTGGGCGACTTGAGCTTGTTCAGCGCGTCGTCGGTGGAAGCCTTGCTGCTGCAACCGCTGGCGGTGGCCAGCACGGCGACGAGACCGAGACCGAAAGCAGCGTGCGAGACCGACGAGAGCGACTTCAAGTTCATGCATTCCTCCAAGAAGGTTGGGCGGGGTAGGGCCGAACCACGGAGCAAGTCGCGTACCGTCTCTGCGCCGCGCGCTGCGCCCCGACTTCATTGAAGAATCGTTTCATTCGAGAACCCCCATTCACAGCGCCGCGTGAACCGCGGCCCTGTCGAAAAGGAAAAACGCGGCCTGGAGCATGCTCCACGCCGCGCTTCGTCACGCGCCGGGCCACCCCGCCGGTGGCGCGCTACACGCTCACTTCTTGGGAGCGGGCTTGGTCTCGACCTTCTTGGGGGCTTCCGGCTTCTTGTCGCCGGCGGCCTTGGTCTCGCCACCCGGCTTCGGGAGGAGGCCGAGCTGCTCGGCGGCCTGCAGCGAGTTGCCGAAGCTCCAGCCCTTCACGAGCTTGCCGTCCTTCACGAGCGCGATGTCGACGCCCTGGAGGTTGACCGCCTTGTTGGTGGCCTTGATACCCATGAACGTGCCCTTGTGGGTGCCGGTCATGGTGGTCTCGGTCACGACGAAGTCGCCGATGCCCCACTGGTTGTTGATGGTCACCTTCGCGTCGGGGAATCCCTTCGAGTTCATCTCGAAGTAGGCCTTGGCGTCCTTGCTGCCCTTGGACACCTTCTCGGTGGTGTTGTCGTGCCACTCGCTGGCATCGCCCCACACGCCGAGGAAGTCCGGCGCGCTCTTCTTCTCGAAGGCGCCGTAGAAGGTCTTGAGCGTGCCGAGGTTCTTGGTCTCGGCCTCGCTGCCGTTGGCGGTGAACATCTCGGCCTTGGTGCCGAGGGCGGGCACGCCGGGGCCCTTCTGCTTGGAGACGCCGATCTGCGAGAGCAGGGTGTTCATGTCCCAGTAGAGGTGCTCTTCCTTGATCTGGCCGGCCTCGTTCCACCACTGCACGGTGGCGGCTTGCCAGCCCACGGCCTTGTTCGTGGCCTTGAACGGGCCCATGTCGCCCTTGTGCGTGCCGTTGACGGCGTACTGCACGACGGTGACGTCGCCCTTGGTGAACACGAAGTTCGGGACCGCCTTGAGGTCCGGAATGCTTCCGAAGAGCATGCCAATGTTCTTCTCGATGTTCGCCTGACCAGTCACATCCGGGTTGCCGGCAGACTTGAAGGTGGCGTTCTCGGAGTACACTGCGGCGAGCTTCTTCGCGTCGTGGGCGTTGAGCGCATCGTAGGTGGCGGCAATGCCCTTGGCCTGGAGCTCTGCGAGCGTCGCCTTGGGAGCCGGGGTCTCCGGGGTGGCGGTGGTCGTCGGCTGCGCGACTTCCGGCTTGGTCTCGACCTTGGCGGCGGTGTTCTCCGGACCCTTGGCTGGCTGCTCTTCGCCACCGCAGGCCGCGAGGCCCAATAGAAGTACGAACGACGTCTTGCGCATAGTTGTGTCTCCTGGTGCGCCGGCAATGATGAGCCCATGAAAGGAAGTGTGGGCGGCCGTGCGCTGCCCCTCCTTGGTCTCCTTTGGGCCCCAGGTCAAGCTCTGTGCGCCGGCCTACATATCGGTAAGTGTAGGTCGCGCGCTTCAGGTCTTTTTTCGCGGCCTTTGCGAGGGGCTCCGCGAGGGCGGTGGCTGGGGGTCGGGAAGCGGTGGCACCGCGCCAGGCAGAGCGCCGAGCTTGGTCTCCAGCGCCTCGAGCTTCCAGGCCACGGCGGTGACCGCCGCATGCGGCGCGAGCTGGCCTATCTTGTCGCCGAGTCCGTCGAGCTTGCCCTCGAGCGCTCCGAGCCTGTCGGCCAAGGGATCGAGCTTCTGCAAGCCGTCGAGCGCGTCGAGCTTGGCGAGGATCGGCTCCACAGTCGTGGTGAGCGTCGCGATCGTGTGCTCGATGGGGCCGACGCGGCCGGAGATGACCTCGAGGAGCCCCAGCTTGTTCCACATGGCATCGAGCAGCGCGAGCTTCTTGAGCGACTCGGGGACGCCCAGCTCCTCGACGCTGGTGCGGAGGCCGTGGACGGTAGCGCGGAGCTCGGCCAGCTCCTTGCGCGCCTCGGCGGCGCTCACTTCCATGAGGCGCAGGGTTCGGGTGTCGGCCTCGCCAGCGCCGCCGCCCACGCGCGTGCGAGGGGTGGCGTAGCTGCGAATGAGGAGGCCCGCCACGAAGCCGATGACGGCCGCGAAGAACAGACAGAGAAACGTGATGGCGAAGACGATCGACGACATGCCTACCTCACATGAATCTCGATGCGACGGTTCTTCTTCTTGCCCTCGTCGGTGCCGTTGTCGGCCAGCGGCCGCTCGGATCCGTAGCCGTGGGTGGTCATGCGGTAGTCGGCGATGCCCGCTTCCACCAACACGTCTTTCACCGCGCTCGCGCGATCGCCAGAGAGCTTGCGGTTGCCGAGTACGGTGCCCGAGTTGTCGGTGTGGCCGTCGATCTCGAGGCGCAGGCTGGCGTCTTCCTTGAGCAGGATGCGCGCGAACGCCAGCACCGTGGTCCGGCCGTTGTCGGTGAGCTGGTTGCTCCCGGACTCGAACTCGATGACGTGCGACTCGAGGAAGGTGTTCACCGCGGTCTGCGCCTGCTCGGCCTTGGTGCGAACGGAGATGGCGTCGATGACCTCGCCGGGCCCCACGCCCCCTCGTATCGCGGCAATCACCGCGGCGCGCTGGGCCTCGGCGTCGGTGCTGCCGGCGACGCGGACGTTCTCGCCGAACGCGTGGATGGCCGGCTCGCGCAGCTTGGGGAGCTGCTCGACGAAGGCCGGCATGTGCGAGACCCACGGGCGATTCTTGGCGGAGACGACGATGGTGGTGGTGTCTTTGAGGGCCGCGCCGGGAAAGGCTCGCTGCGCGGCCTCGACGATGCGCGCACGGCTGGCGTCGTCGGGAAACGCGCCGGCCACGTAGACGATGGGCGTCGCGGCGTCGTTGCGAGGACCGCTCGCATACACGTCGCACGCCGGCTCGGTGGGCTCCAGCGGCAGATAGCGCGGTGGCTGCGACTCGGTGAGGGCTGCGGCGACCGCGGCGCCGTGGTTCGAGACGCACACGAACGTGAGGATCACCAGCAGCGTTGCCGCGGCGCCCAAGATGACCGTGAGTGTGCTCTGCGATCGCACCGGGCGCATCTTGCCGAGACCGCTCGGAAAAGGCCAAATCGTGGTGCTTGCTGCCGGCGCGGGCTGTTCAGGGGCCTTGGTGCGCCCAGGCGGGGTCGTCGCTCGCGAACTGCTGGAGCCAGGTGGCGACATCGAGGCCTGCCTGGGTGGTCGGCAGCGGCGACTTGATGGTGAGCACGTGCGAGGTTCCGCTCACGTAAAACATGCGCTGCCGTGCGGCCATGCCGCCGCGCAGGGCACCCAGGTCGGCCTCGAAGAGCGCCGGCACCAGGTTGCCCGTAAAGGAGCGAATGGTCTGGTCCTGGGTGTACGAGAGCAGGGCGAGGCGCGCGGCGGGGCCCATCTGGGCCGCCAGATACGCGAGCACCGCCGGGGCGCTGGCCGCGCAACCGGTGCAAGATGCAGGCAACGTCAGGTTCCAGGCGCTCTGCATGTCGGGCCAGAAGCTGCCGGCGGGCTGAATCGGCGTACCCGAGTCGTCGAGAATGTCGATGCGCGCGGCGGCGAAGGCGGCGCGAAACCGGTGGTAGTTCAGGAGCGCGCCGAAACCGCCGGCGCTGGCGCCCGCCAACACCACCTTGGGGGCGCGAAACGTGGCCGCGAGCCGGGGCAAGAAGGCCTCGACGTTGCGCGCGCCCCGATGTTCGATGGTCATCTTCTTGGTGATGAACTGGTAGTCGCGTCGAGCGTTTCCGGCGTGCAGATCGCCGGTGCAGTAGGGCACGAAGACGTAGCTCGCGTCGCGGAACGCTCCGTCGGTGCGGGTGCGGTCGAAGAGCAGCGGCAGGCGGGCGATGTCGGCGGTGATCGCCGGTCCGTCGACCGTCTGGTTCACGTTGTCGGCGGCGTTGCCCAGGCAGGTGAGATCGCTCCAGCACGCGCCGCCGCCCATGAGGAACACGACGAGCGGTGCGCCGGGGGTGGCCGAAGGGTTCACCGAGATGCCGGTGGGGCTGCCGTCGCCGCACACCATGCCGGCGATGGGCACGAAGGTCCAGGTGCCGGCGGGCGCGGTGATGGGAGGCGCACCCGGGGGCGCGTCCACCGCCGCGTCGGAGGAGCCTTGACGCCCGTCGCTCGCATCAGAGGCGCCGGCGTCGCCGACCCCGCCGTCGTTCTTCGGCGAAGGGGTTGCCCCGGCGTCCATCGCCGAGATCTCCACGAGGGCGCCGTCGTCTCCGCACGCAGCCGCGGCGACGCATGCCGCCAAGGAGACGCCGAACGCGAGCCGCGAAGCGAGTGAGGACGCCAGCATGGGTTCACCGTGGTCGCCGCATTGACGAAGAGGATCTTCTTCGCGTTCGACCTTCACCGAGTACTACCGCACTGCAAAGGGCCCTGCCACATCGCTGGCGTCGGAGCTCATGACGCAGGAGGCGCGCTCTGTAGAGCTCACTTCGGCGATCGCTTCGGGCGCGCCCGGCGTCGCCACACGAGGAGCAGCGCGCCCGTGGCAAACGCCAGCGTGCCTGCCAGACCCGAGGTGCGTCGCGGCGCGGTGGCGCAGCAGCCGCCCTCGGCGGCGACCGGTGCCGGCGCGGGATCGGGGACGGCGTCTTGCGCCGACGGCGGGGGCTCCTGCTCGTCGTCGACCCCGGCGTCGGGGAGCAGCGGCGGCGGCGGACCCGCGTCAGGGAGCGGCAAGGCAGGGTCGAGCAAGCGCTTGTAGGACTCTACCAGCGACGTGTACGGCGGCACGTAGATGGCCCCGACGTTGGCCACGTTTTGGCGAATGTTGAAGTGGAGGTGCCAGGTGGTGGGCGTTCCGTTGAACTGGTTGGAGACCATGCCCATGCGCGCCCCACGCGCCACCTTGTCGCCGGTCTTCACCTGGACGTTCGACATGTGGAGGTAGTCGAAGCGGGTGCCGTCGGCGGCTGTAAGATACACCGAGTAGGAGCCGACGTTGGTGATGGTGCCGTCGACCACCGCCACTGCCCAGTGCACGTCTTTGACGCAGGTGGCGGGGCGAATGTCTTGCCCCTGGTGGCCCGTTCCGGAAGGGCAGAGCGGCATGGTCCAGCTGCGGATCTCGCAGTAGTTGTCGTGCCAGGGATAGGCGTAGTTGGGCGCGTCGCACTGGCCGCCCCCCGGGCCCGACCCGCCTCCCCGGCCGTACACCTGCGAGTTGGCGTAGGCATTGGGCTTTTCGAGGGGGAAGCGCATGGTGGGGGCGTACACCTTTGCGTCGACCCGGCCCTTGCCTGCGGTGCTGGGTACCAGCGTGCCGGGCGGGTCGTAGCTGAAGGTCTGCGCGCCCGCACGGACGCTGGCGAGGCACAGGGCCAGCGCCACGGGCAGCGCGCCGAGGCGGCTCATCGGGCCCCTCCCACGAACACCAGGGCGCCTGCCAGGGCTCGAACGTAGGCGTCGCCCTGGCAGCGAGCATCGGCTACATGGCTGCACTCTGCATCGACCGAGTAGGCTACGCCCCCCTCGATCCAGGTCACGGTGACGATGTCCTCGTTCACGGTCGAGAGTCCGCGGGTCTTGCGCAGCGGCACCGTGGGCACGTCGGCGGGAATCTCGTCGTGGGCGTAGAGGCGCCGCGCGGCGTGAACGGTGACGGTGAGCCGCGACGTCTCGCCGGAGGGCAAGGTTCGGTCGCTGTGCCCATTGACGCTGTAAAAGGCGTCTTCGCCCACGAACACCAGACCGTCCAGCGACTCTGCCGGGGCCAGCACCGGCAGCGGCGTCTTGCCGATGCGCGAGCGGGCTTCCGCGGTGAAATGGCGGAGCGCGGCCTCGTCGGGGGCCTGGGCTGCGGGCCAGGTCACGGTGGCCTCCTTCACCTGGGGTGCCGTGGCCTGGGCGCTGCGTTCGTGGTTTTCCGAGCAGGCAAGGCTGCCGAGGAGGACAGCGCAGAGCGTGGGGAACAGGGTACTGCGGGAGCGTCTCATCGAGCTTGGCAGCGTAGCGCGACCGGCGCCCGGCCGAAAGAATCGAGCGACGCAGCCCGATTTTGGCACTCTCGAGTCCCCCAGAGCGCGTGGAGCGTGGCCTCGCCGCGACCAAGCCCTCGCGGCGACCGCCTTGCCGAAAGGGTGACGCGGTGCGTGCGCCGCGGCATCATGGAGCGTGCCCTCTCCGCTACGGGTCCGAACCTTTCCGCGCCTCGCCTTGGCCGTCGCGCTCGCATGGGCCGCGATCCGGTGCGTCCCCAGCTCCACGTCGGCGCCGGCCGCCAGCTCGGCGCAACCCCGTGCAGCGGCGGGTGCATACGATGCGTCGCCTTCGGCCCCGCAGCGCGCGCGCGACGCCGCACCAACGCCTACGCCGGCGAGCGCGGCAGACGCGGCCGATGCAGCGGACGGAGCGGCGGCCAAGAGCGCACCCGGGCCGCTCTTTCTCGGTCGCTTCGATGTGCGCGACGATGGCAGCGCGCGGTTCTCCTGGCCCGGGTCGGCGATTCTGGTGCGCTTTCGCGGCACGCAGCTCACCGCCACCTTCGACGACCGCGGCTGGAACCACATGGACGTGCGCATCGACGGCACCTGGCAGGCGCGGCTGCCGCTGAAGAAGGGCAAGCTGGTGTACACGCTGGCGACTGGCCTGCCGGAAGGAGAGCACACGGTGCGGGTCGCGCGTCGCAACGAGGGCCATGGCGGCGTCACCACGTTTCACGGCTTCGTGGCCCAGGCCGGCGAGATCCTCGCGCCGCCGCCTTCGCCGCAGCGCCGCCTGGAGGTGTTGGGCGACTCCATCACCTGCGGCTTCGGCGTCGACGGGCGCGATCCGTGTCCCTTCGAGTACTGGAGCGAGAACCACGAGCGCAGCTACGCGGCCATTCTCGGCCGCGCGCTCGACGCCGAAGAGCACACCGTGGCCTGGTCGGGGTTCGGCATGCTGCGCGGCGCCGATGGCAGCCGAACTTCGACCATGCAGTCGCTCTTCGGGCGCACGCTGGCCACCGACTTCAACCTGCCCTGGTCGTTCGAGCGCTACCAGCCGCACGCGGTGCTCATCGCGCTGAGCACCAACGACTTCGCCAAGGGCGACCCTGGTTCGCCGTTCACCCTGGCCTACGACGCCTTCCTGGTGCGTCTCCGCAAGGTGTATCCGCTGGCGCTCCTGGTGGCCACCACCAGCCCCATGCTCGGCGGCGAGCAGAAGGAAGCCTCGCGGCGGCTCATTCGCGAGGCGGTGGCGCTGCGGGTGGCGGCGGGCGATAGCAAGGTCGACTTCTTCGACTTCGATTCGCAGAAGATCTCCGATGGGTTCGCCTGCGGGCACCACCCGAGCGCCAAGGTGCACGAGGACATGGCGCGGAAGATCGAGCCGTATCTGCGCGACAAGCTCGAGTGGCGCTGAGGCGTAGGTGGAGCGTACCGCGCGTGCCACACCGACGCACCGGTACCTGCATGTTACCGACATTGAGCGCGGGCTTTCCCGATAGCGGATGGTACGCTTTCCGATGTGGGCCAAATCACACGCGTCGGCACCGGTCACTCCAAGCTCGCCTCGGCGCGCGACGCGCTGAACGAGGCCCTGACGCGCGCGAGCATTTTGCCCACCGCGCCCAAGCTCGGTCTGCTCTTCGCCGGGCCCGACCACGATCTCGGCGCGCTCCTGCGTGCCGCTCACAACCGCCTTCCCGACACCAAGTTCCTGGGCTCCACCACCGCTGGTGAGTTCACCGAGTCGGCATTCTCGCACAACGGCGTGGCCGCGTGCCTGGTGTACGGTGACGGACTGCTGGTGGAGACGGCGTTCGCTCGCGAGCTCTCGCGCGGCGCCGAGGCCTGCGCGCGCAGTGCCGCCCAAGGGTTTGCGGCCGCGGAGATGGAAGCGCGGCACCGGGGCCTCGCGACCTCGCTGTCGGTTATCCTGCTCGACGGGCTCACCGGCGGCGGCGAGCGCTTCGTGGCCGAGATGCTCAAGCGCACCCGGCCCTTTCAGCCGATGGTGGGCGGCGCGGCTGGCGACGAGGGGCGCTTTCGTCGCACGCTGGTGGGGAGCGAGCGCTTGGCGTCTTCCGATGCCGCGGCGGTAGCGCACGTGTTCGCGCAGACGCCGTGGGGCATCGGTGTCGGGTCTGGGCTCCGCCCCACCACCGGGCGCATGCTCGTGACGCGGGCCGATGGCAACACCCTCCACGAGATCGACGGGCGTCCGGCCTTCGATGTGTATTGCGAGCATGCGCTCGGACGCGGGGTGCATCTCACCCCCGAGAACGCCGCGCCATACCTCATTGCCAACGAGCTGGGCGTGTACTTTCTCGACGAGGTTTCGCACGCCCGCGCGCCGCTCGCGGTGGCCCACGGCGGCGCCCTCACGCTGGCAGCTTCCATCGAGCGCGGCGCCTCGGTGTGCATTCTCGATGGCGATCCCTCGGCCATGATCCTCGCGTCGCGTCGCGCCGCGCGCGATGCCCGCGACAGCTTGAAAGGGCGCCGCGTGGCCGGTGCTCTGGTGTTCGACTGCATCTGTCGCGGCATGATCATGAAAGCGGACTTTCCCCGGGAGATCGACGCGGTACGCGAGGAACTGGGCGACGTTCCGGTGGCCGGGTTTCTCACCTACGGAGAGATCGCCCGCTACAGCAGCAAGCTCTCTGGGTGGCACAACGCCAGCGCGGTGGTTGTGGCCATTCCCGAGTAGTAGCTTCGCTACCGGCGGGTCTGGAAGAGCTCGCCGTTCTCGAGGGCGCGAAAATCGCGATGGGGAATGCGGGCGGCGTCGAGCGCCAAGTTGAGCTCGCCCACCGGCTGATACTGACCCTCGTCGGCGAGGTCGAAGGTGCCCCAGTGGATGGCCACGCTGGTGGTGGCGCCCAGCATGCGATGGGCAACGACCGCCTGCGACGGAGACATGTGAGAGGGCCCCATGAACCACTCGGGCTTATAGGCGCCGATGGGTAGCAGCGCCACGGTGGGGGCTCCCAGGCGCTGGCGGATGGTGCCGAAGTGAGGCCCCAGTCCGGTATCACCTGCAAAGTACACAGAACCCGAAGGGCCGACGATCATGAAGCTGCCCCACAGCACCTGGTCGCGGTCGCTGACGCCCCGCGCCGACCAGTGCTGGGCCGGCGTGAACACCACCTCAACGCCGTTCTTGAGCGCGGTGCGCCCCCACCAGTCGAGGTCGGTCGCGCGATCGACGTGCGCGCTCTCCATCACCGCCGCCGTGCCGAGACCGGCCAGCACCCGAGGGTGAAAGCGATCGGAGAGACGCTTGAGGGTCGTCGCGTCGCAATGGTCGTGGTGATCGTGGCTGATGAGCACGGCGTCGATGGGCGGCAAGTCGTCGAAGCGGATGCCCGGCGGCTTGTGCCGTTCTGGCCCTACGAACGACAGCGGGCTGACCCGCTCCGACCACACCGGATCGGTGAGAATGTTCACGCCGTCGATCTGTACCAGCGTGGTCGCGTGGTTCACGAAGGTGACGCGGATGGTGTGCGGTGGCGCGACAGAGTCGGGCTTGCTGGGCCGAGTGTCGACCCAGTCGGGCCACTCGATGGCGCCGCCCTGCAGCTGCCATTGCACGAAGCCCCCAAAGCCCGGCTGCGGTGCGGCGGGCACGTTGCGAAACGTGTTGCCATCGAAGTGATCCGACGGCGCGCCCTGGTAGCCTGCAGCGCCAAAACAGCCGAAGAGCGGAAGGAGCAGGACGAGGGGCCACCGGCGCATCACACGGCCCACCCTAGCCGGCGATTCTCGGCGCAGCCGAAAATTCTTCGCTCCGCGGCATCGCTTCGGGATTTTCTGCGGACGCGCCGCGCACGGCACATATCGGCGGTAGTCGCGGCCTCCGCCGCCGTGTAGCGTCCGCTGCGCTTCGGAGCTCACACCCCACGAGGGCCTCATGCATCACCGCTCTGCTCTTCATGTCGCGTTGGTTTCGATGCTGGTGGCGGTGGCCTGCGGTGGCCGCATCGACGACGAGGCCCCGAGCGTCGACGCCGGGGCGGGGGCGAGCTCCAGCGGCAGCAGCGGCGCGAGCTCCTCGTCGGGTGGGTCCAGCAGCGGCAGCTCCGGCACCTCGTCGGGTGGGCCCAGCAGCGGCAGCTCCGGTACCGGCCCCAGCGCGTGCGTGCCCACGTGCGCCCTCGATGCGGAGTGCCAGTCCAGCTGCCCGGCGATCCCCTCCGCGGTGTACTGCTGCGATCTGACCAACGTCTGCTACCGCACCGGTGCTGCCAAGTGCCCGGCGCGCCTGGACCCCGACGCCGGCATCGGCGGCTCGATGTACTGAGCTACGCCCGAGGAGACTGGTGTTTCTCATCGGCTGCGTGGCTCTTCCGGTCCGGGAGGCTGTGCGTGGGCGGAGAGCGACCAACAGGAGACTGAGAGTTTTTGGCCGAGACCGAGGGAGGCGCGTTCGCTGGGGGCAGCGCCGGTCGCTCACTCTCTCTTCTCGTGAGGACGCAAGGCGCCCGCATCCCGAAGGTATCGGCCAAAACACCAGTCTCTTAGGTGGCTGGTGTTTTTCGTGACGCTACTTGATTCTTCTGTGCAGTGTGCACGGCGGCTGACAAGCGCCAAGCAGGAGACTAAGTGTTTTTCGTCAAGACCGAGGGAGGCCAAGGAGGAGCGCGCGGAGCGAACTCCTGT
>JBBQWQ010000060.1:0-49202 GCA_038210445.1 Polyangiales bacterium | reverse complement strand
ACGAAGGCTCAGGGCTCTACACCTGGGCCTTCAGCTTTCTTGCGGTCGAGAGGATCGCCTACGAGACGTCGCCGGCCTCCGCCACTTTTCGGCCAACGCCGAGCTGCGCTGATTTCTCCGGATCTTGGTGGCCGTCAACACATGGTCGGCGTGGGTTGCTGTCACCCCTTCGGGGGCGTGTCGCTCTCCCGGCGGATCTCCCTGTAGATCCTCTGCACCAGGGACTTGAACGCAGCCGCCTGGAACTCGGGGTCGTTCAAGTAGCGGTTCACGATGTCCTGGTTCTGGTCCATGCGGTCGATCATCAACCCCTCGACCTTGGGCTTCATGGCCAGTTCGAAGTTGTCCAGCCGGTTGGCGAGCGCCTGCCCCACGATCTCCTCGTCTTGCTTGGCCTCGGCAATGAACTGGTCGAAGAGGAGCTGGTCGCCCTTCGTGAACTCCGTCCCGAACTTCTCGTTGAGGACGTCGATGATCTCCGAGAGCGCTGCGTCCACGTCCTTCGCCTTCTTGGTGCCAACGTCCGTGGGCGCACGGAGGGGGACGTTCTCGGCGAGGGTCAGGATGATCTGACCCTCGTTGATCTTGTCGAGCCGGTAGTACTTGAGCGCCACGTCTCCATCGAGATCAAGCTGGGACTTCTTCGAGTCCTTCGGCAGCTTCAGCTCAAGGTAGCGGCCGAACGTGTAGAGCTTCTCCAAGTCCGGGTCCGCGAAGGGCATGACCTGGGAGAGGAACGAGTAGAGGCGTACGTAGCCGGTGAGGGCGTTGCGAAACTCGTCCTGTTTTTCCTCGTCGAGGGCCTTGAAACGGTCGACCGCGGGGTTGAGCTGCCGATACATCTCCGCCTGGTCCGCGACGGTCTGCTTTTCCTTGGGCGCGTAGAAGACCTTGCAAAACGCCTCGACCTCCGTCGTCCAGAAGACCTGCATCCCTTCAAGCCGACCTTGAAGATCGTAGAGCTGGTGGGGGTCCGCGCTCTCGGCAACGACGGTCTGGTCGTAGTAGGGCTGGAAGCTCCGGCGGATCTCCTCTGCGTCGTTGACGAAGTCGAGGACGAACGTGTCCTCCTTGCCGCCGGTAGTGCGGTTCAGCCGCGAGAGGGTCTGTACCGCCTGAACGCCGGAGAGACGCTTGTCCACGTACATGGTGTGAAGGAGCGGTTGGTCGAAGCCGGTCTGGTACTTGTTGGCGACGAGAAGAACCTGAAAGGCGTCGCTGCCGAACTTCTCGGGTAGCTCGCGCTCCTTGATCCCTTGGTTCATCCCGACCTCGGTGTACTCCGCGTCGTCGAGGTCCGGATCCTTCACGGCACCCGAGAAGGCCACGAGGACTCCCACGTCCTTGTAACCCTTCTCCGAGATGTATTTCTCGAAGGCCTGCTTGTAGCGCACGGCATGGAGGCGTGAAGACGTCACCACCATGGCCTTCGCCCGGCCGCCGATCTTGTGGCGAACCTTGGTCCGGAAGTGCTCGATCATCACCTCGGTCTTCTGGGCGATGTTGTGGGGGTGAAGGGACATGAACCGAGCAAGCTGACTCGTCGCCTGCTTCTTGTTGACCTTGGGGTCGTCCTCGATCGCCTTCACCAGACGGTAGAAGGACTTGTAGGTCGTGTAGTTCTTGAGGACGTCGAGGATGAACCCCTCTTCGATCGCTTGCCGCATCGAGTAGAGGTGGAAGGGAACCGGCTTCCCCTCGGTATCGCGGTCCCCAAAGACCTCAAGGGTCTTCGCCTTGGGCGTCGCCGTGAAGGCAAAGAACGATAGGTTCTTCTGCTTGCCACGTGACGCCATGACCTTGAGGAGCCGGTCTTCGGCGTCTTCCTCCTCGTCGGCATCCTCGGTCTCGGCGTCGGCGAGGTCCTTCACCGCCAGGACCTCCTTCATGGCCCGAGCGGCCTCGCCGGTCTGGGAGCTATGAGCCTCATCAACGATGAGCGCGTACCTCCGCTTGGGGAGCTTCCCCATCTTCTCCGTGACGAAGGGGAATTTCTGAAGCGTGGTGATGATGATGGGAGTGCCGGAGGCGAGCGCGTCCGCGAGCTGCTGGCTGTTGTCGTCGATCTTCTGGACGACTCCTTGCTTGTGCTCGAACTGGTAGATGTTGCTCTGGAGCTGCTGGTCGAGGACCCGCCGGTCGGTAACGACAACTACGGAGTCGAAGACCCTCTGGTCTTTGTCGTCATGGAGGCTCGCGAGACGGTGGGCGAGCCAGGAGATGGAGTTGCTTTTTCCGGATCCGGCTGAGTGCTGGATCAGGTAGCTGCGGCCGGCGCCGTCGGCGCGTGCGGCGCTCTCGATCTTCCGAACCACATCGAGTTGGTGGTACCGCGGGAAGACCACGGTCTCCTTGGTGACCGTCTTGCCATCGACCTTTTTCTCCTCGACCGCGAGGTGGGCGAACCGCCCCAGGATGTCGAGGAAGGAATCTCGGCTCCAGATGTCCTGCCAGAGGTAGCCGGTGCGGTACCCACTCGGGTGGTCAGGGTTCCCCGAGCCCCCGTTGTGTCCGCGATTCAAGGGCAGAAAGACCGTGTCCTGCCCCGCGAGCTTCGTGGCCATGTAGACGAGGTCCGGGTCCACCGCGAAGTGAACCAAGGCTCGGGTCTTGAACCTAAAAAGCGGGTGTCGATGATCCCGATCCCGGTACTGCCGGATGGCGTGCTCGACGGTCTGGTTGGTGAGGGGGTTCTTCAGCTCGGCGGTGGCGACCGGGATGCCGTTGACGAAGAGAGCGAGGTCCACCGAGTCGTCATGATCCGGGATGAACTTTACCTGCCGGGTGACGACCAGGAGGTTCTGGCCGTCCTTGGCCAGGATGTCCGGGTTCATCCCGTGCGCGGGTTTGAAGTAGGCGCACTCGACCTTCTTGCCGAAGAACTTGAACCCATGGCGCAGAACATCCAGAGATCCTCGGGCGTCGAGGGCCTTGGTGAGGGTCTCCAATACGGCGGCTTCGAGGCCAGCTTGGTGATGCTTCCGGAGGTCGTCCCACGTGTCCTTCTGGGTCGCCTGGAGGAAGGAGAAGAAGTCCTTCGAGACGAGCGCGGTCTCCCGGTTGAAGTCGGCCGGGTTCCCCTTGGTCCACCCCCCGGAGGTAACGAGGTCGTGCTCGATGGCATCCTCGAAGTGTTTCTCCTTCGTCTTTGCCATAACGCAGCCGCCTTGGAGAGGTCGATCTTGCCCGTGACTGCGGCGGTGATGAGCGCCAGGCGGTACTCCCGGAGCTTTTCTATCGACCTCGTGAAGACCGAGAGCAGGGCGTCATCCTTTGCGAGCGATGCGCTTACGTATTCGACAATCTGCTGTTGCTCTTTACGCGGTGGCACCACGGCGAGCATCGAGAAGAACTCTTGCGGGTAGAGGCGCAGGCGCGAGGACCAGATCCCCTTCGACCACCGGTTGATTTCAGCGACGTATGTAGGGGTCCGGTAGAGAAGGTCGAAGTACGGCGGGAAGTGCTCCGCAGCTCGGCGGAGCCGGTACACGTTGTAGGAAGGGCTCACGATTCCTTGGAGGGGGGAGACGCCAAGGGCGCCCATCCAGGCCCACATGGTGTTGATCGCGAGGTCGTCAACGGCACAGCGCTTGTAGCCCTCCATCGTTTCCGCCAGGAACATGTTGACGTCGGTCTTCTCTGAACGGCGAGTCACGCCAGTGATGTGGGAGACCGTGAGGAGTTCCTCGTCACCCGCAACCGAGCGGTCATTGACCTCGCGCCAAAAGACCCTGTTTCGTTCGACCTGCCAGTGCGCGGGAACCTCATCAACGCCCGGAATGCCCACCGCTCTCATCGGGACGGTCGGCACCACCCCCTTTGAAACCGCCCGGGTGATTAGCGCCAGTCTCTTCTCCTGGAGCAGCTTTATCAGGTGCTCCTTCTTCGCAATGAGGTTGTCGATGGCCGAGGTCTTGCGGTCGAGAAAGTCCGCGAGGGCGTGTTGAAGGTCCAGCCCGGGCAGCGGAACCTGTACTTCTCGGACATCGTCCAACCCAAGGCCGACCTTGGTGCCACCGTACATGCGGAGCATGAACTGGTCGCGACCAAGCTGGGACCGCAGCGCATAGGCGAGCCATCGTGCGTCAACAACAGCGGAGGGCCGAACGAGAGCTAGGTGTTGGTTCACGTAAGCCTCATCGAGGTGCTCTCGAACGAAACCGACCGCGCCGATGAGGGCCGTGATGGAGACAAGTACGTCCCCCTGTTTCACCCTGGTACGTGCCCCTTCGGCGCCAGCCGGCACCTTCACATGCTGGAGTTCCGTGAGATCGAGATCGATCCCCTTTTTGGTGAGATTTCCGATGCGGAGGAAGAGCGGCCCATCGTCCGCATAGAACTCAGCCCAGCCACGAGACCCACTCGTTACGAGCCGGCCTAGGTGCTTCACGCGCTTCGGGCGCCACTGCTCCGAGACAGGCAGCGTCACGACCCCAAGACTCCGGCAAGCAACCCTTGGATCTCGCCTTCAAGATCACGGATCTCCCCCTCGATCTCGGCCAAGGGACGGAGTGCCTTGTACGTGTAGAAGTGACGAACGAAAGGGACCTCGTACCCAACCTTGGTCTTGGCATCGTCGATCCACGCGTCGGGTACATGCGGTTTTACCTCCCGATCGAAGTACACCCGGATCTCCTCCTTGAGAGGAATGCTCTCGGTATCGCGTAGCTCCACGTCGGGCTCCGGCCGGCCCTTACTGTCGGTACAGACGTGGGCGGTTTCGTCCCGCTCCGAGAGGGCTGAGAGAACTGCCTTGAACACGGGGGTCGGCACATCGAGCTTCGCCTTTTGAAAGGCCATACGAAGCTCCTTCTCGAAAGGCTCCCGGTTCTTCACGATCCGGTCCCCGTTCATCGTCTTCAACGCGGCGACGATCCTTTCTTGGATCTCGCGACCCTCCTCGACTTCACGCTCGCCGGCGGTGCCCTTCTTCTTCGTCTTTGCGATCCCCTCGAAGGCGGCCTGCTCCCGGAGTCGTTCGATGCGCTCCTCCGAGTATTGGAAGTTCAATCGAAGAGGTTGCTCCACGACAACCCGGCGGAAGCCGAAGTCCTCGTTGTCGAAGATCTTGGCCAGGTCGTTGGTGAGGAAGCTGCCGCATGTCTCGACGATCCTCTGGATATCGGTCTTCCCGAGTTGCTTTCGTTTCTCATTGAGGTTCCGGCGCATCTTCTCGAACAGCTCGGCGCCGTTGATGAGCTGAACCTTTCCCCGACGGGCCTTCGGCTTTCGGTTGGTAACGAGCCAGACGTACGTGGATATCCCCGTGTTGTAGAAAATCTGGTCAGGCAGCGCGACGATGGCTTCAAGCCAGTCGTTTTCGATGATCCATTTGCGGATCTCGCTCTCCCCGGACCCGGCATCGAGATCTTGGGGCTCAGACCAGGGGATGTCGTGGGCAACAAGCTCCACATTCAGCGCCAGATCTATTACGCCCAGGTCAAGGGGACCAAGACCCGCCGACCGACGATCAAGCCAACGAAGGGGAAGCAGAAGCGGTGGGTGCCCTTGACGCCTCGTCTCGCCGCCGCCCTCGCCAAGCGGATCGCAATGCCGCGCACCTGGATGGTTCAACGACAAAACGGGTTGCACCTGACGCCCAAGCTGATCCGAACCCTGATGCAGGCGGTGGAGTTGAAGGTCAACGCGAGGGAGCGAGGCCTGAACCTTCCCGTCACCGGCCGCCTCCATATCTTCAGGCACTCGTTCTGCTCGCACCTTGCGATGGCGGGAGCGACTGCGAGCGCGATTCAAGCCCTCGCCGGCCACAAGCGCCTTGAGACGACTTTGAAATACATGCACCTCTCCCCGTGCGCGACCGACGAGGCCGTTCGCTTGCTCGTAGCAAGGCAAGAGGCTCAGGCGGCAGCGCGTGCCAACGGGCTGCCAACGGTCCACCAAAAGGAACGGGAGCCCTGAAAAACAGGGCCCCCGTGGTGGAGGCGCCGGGAATCGAACCCGGGTCCGAAAGCAACTGCCTCACTGTTTCTCCGTGCGCAGCCGATTCTTTGTATCGCCTCGTGGGTCGCTTATCGGCATGCTACCCACACGGCTAGGGACCTGTTTGCTCCTCGCCTCTCACCCGGTCACCCGATGATCAGCCAGCCAATTCAATGACGCACTTCCGAGAGTATTGGCGGACTCTTCGGTCGCACGGCTTTCAGACTGCTATTTAGGCAGCGAGAGCGATTGCGTTATCGTTCGCAATTATACATCCCGAAGGTTTTTACGTGGGCCCTCGAGAACCACGGCACGCTACGAGTGAAGAGAATACCTCCGTCGAAACCGATCGCCCCCGAATGGGGTTGTTGTGGGTGAAGTGACTGAGACCGAGGAGGGAAAGTAACACCTGGGGCCCCAGCTGCAAGCGCAATGCGTCCGCGCCTGTGGGGAGAAGTGCGTGGGGTTTCGAGAGCTTGGGCCGCGGTATAGAATGCCTGCCGTGCCTACCGCCCAGCCTGGTCATGCCGCGATGGCCGGCACGGTCCTGCATAGCCTGCAGGCGCGGGTGCGGGCCAGCGGATGGGCCGACTTCGCGCGGCGTGGGGCGAGCTTCATGCCGCTGGGGCTGATGATGCTGCTCGATGCCTGGCCCTCCATGATCGTGGTGGGTGTGGCGCTGGCGTCGAGCGGTCTGCTCTTCGGGGCCGACTTCGCGCGGCGGCGGCGGGGCAGCTACGGGGGCCTGATGGAGCTCGCGCTGGGCGACGAAGTGCTGAGCATTCCGCGCATGGCGATGGACGTGGAGCGCAAGCTGCTCCGCGATGCCGAGGCCATCCCGCTGCCGTGGGGCGGCGTGCGCATCGAGTGCGGCGTTGCCTCGGGCGGCTCGTCGTCGGCGTTCTCGCTGCTGGTGGGAGAGCGCGAAGCGGCGCTGCCGGCCCTTGTGGCGTGGTTCGATCCCAAGCCGCTGCCGGCGCGGCTGGTGGCCGCGGGCGCCGACGGTTTCACCTTCGAGAGCCGCGGCGCCCTGTGCTTCTTGCCGTGGGCGGGGGCGAGCATGTCCGGGCGCAACGTGGTGCGCGCGACGTTTGGTCAGCAGTTTGCGTTCGATGCGGGCGCGCCGGAGCCGCCAGCGCCGCGCGCGCCGCCGAGCGAGCTGGGGCTCGAGCTGCCGGCGTACCGCGGCGACGCAAAGGCGTGGGTGCGTGCGCTCCTGGGTGGCGCCGCGACGCGGGCGCTGGGCGCATACCGGGGCGGCGCGGTCGACGAGGGCAGGCTGCTCTCTGTGGCCGAGGACGCAAGCGCGAGCCCCGAGCTTCGGATCGCCGCCGCGGTGCTCCTGGGGCCGGAGCAAGTGGGCGCGCGGGAACGACTCGAGGCGGCTGCGGAGGGGAGCGTGCATCCGACCGTCAAAGAGGTCTTCGCGGCCGTGGCCGAAGGGGCCGACGCCCGGCGTCTCCTCCGCATCCTGGTGCGCGCCGAGCGCAGCGCGTAGTCAGCGGGCCTGGTACGTGACGTCGTCGTAGGCGACCTCGCACGGCGCCGATGGGCCCGTCACCGCGAGACCGAGCCGCAGGAACGGCCGAACGCCCATCCCGCGCGCCATCGAGAAGGTCTCCGGCGGAGCGCTGTCGATCTGGATCACGACCGACGTGGGCGGCCCGTCGACGGTCCGCTCCAAGCCGAGGCGAATCGCGATCCGAGACCAGCTACCCACGCGCACCGGGGCGGCGACGGGCATCGTTACCTTCGCTTGCGATCCCTGGACAAGGTCGATGGATGCCCCCGACTTGGAGAGCAGCAGCGCGACCGCGTAGGTCGCGAACGTGATGGGATTGACGCCCTCGATGCGTGCGATCTCGGTGCGCGCACCGTCGCCCAGCGCTGCGGCCCGCACCGAGAAGGCGAGCTCGGCGTCGACGTGGCTGGCGTCGGGCCCGCTTCCGCCGGTCTTGACCTGCTGCGTCTCCGCCATCGGGCCCGCGATGGCCGGGGTCCTGGCCGTGAACCCATTGGGAGCGGACGTGTAGTTCCGGGTATCGAGCGCACCCGGGGGGAGCCCCACGCCGCCCGCGCCGCTCGACGCTTCCACGGACCACCACTTCGACGTGAAGCCGGGCGTGTCGAAGTCGTCGCAGAAGGCTTCCGAGCGGCCTGCGCACCACGAGCCCGCCGCGTGCGTCGCGGTGGTGCTCGCGTCGTCGGACGTCGCAGCGTCCGCTTCTCCGGTGACGGAGGACGCGATCGGCGGTCGCGACGGCGAGCTGCACGCGCCGAGCAAGAACACCAGCGCTCCAAGGTGTCGCATCACCCCACAGCATAGTTCATGGGGCCGCGGGCGCCATAGCACCTGATCGATGCGCTAGCCTTGGCCGATGGTCGCCGTGCCGACGAGGTGCCAGCGGAGGCCATCCCAGCGATAGAGATCACCCGGCAGCGGGTGGTCGACCTCCACGTATCGAACGCGATCGAGCAGCCGATGTAGCTCGGCTGCCCCCGCGGCGCTCTCCGCGGAGGCGACCATGAGCAGATCGCGAGCCGGCGCGGCCGCGAGGAGGAAAGGCGTGCCGACGTGCTCGGCGAGCTTCGTGCACAGGCTGGGGACGAGCAGCAGCGATGCCTCGTGGTTCCCGCCCGCCACGATCGCGAAGCCATCTCCCTGCGGGTACGCCATCACGGTGCCGGCGTCGACCAGCCCCTCCAGATTGCGTTCCCCGAGCGCGAACGCCTCGTCTTCCGTGAGCCCCAGCTCCGCGAGGTGGCGCTGCTGGAGAATCTCGAAGTGATCGCCCGCGTCGTGCACCAGCACCTCGATGAGTCGGCCCACGAAGTCGCGGTCGATCAACGCGTCGCCTCCCGAGAGCACCAGGTCCGTAGGCCCATCCCCCTGAAGGCTCTCCTTGATGTGCGCGAAGATGCGGCTCCGGTCCATGACGCCATCCTACCCGTGCGCCCGCGTTGGCAGGAACCGCGTAGCGCATCGTGGAGTGACGCCCGTTCCCGCAAGCGCGCAAGCGGGAGGGGAGGAGAAGGCCCGCGGCCTGCACACGCGGGAAGGGGAGGAGCGTGCGGCGGCGGAGAAGATGCGCGTTTTCCAGGAGTGCGGTAACATGCGGAGCAATGGTGGCGCGGGCGCAGGGGCGGTTTGCGATTCGTCGCGCGGAGGCGCGCGACGCGGCGGCGCTCGATGCGTTCGACGCCACCATTTGGGACCTCTCGATGACGCCCACCGACCTGAGGCCGGGAGCGAAGCCGCGGTTCGGCGTGACGATACCGGTGGAAGATACATGGGTCGCGGAAGAGGCCGGCCAGGTTGCCGGCTACGTCGTCCTCGGTCGGCGGACGACGCTCGAGAGCAATCGCCACGTGGGCGTGCTGCGGGCCATCGCGGTGGCGCCGACGCAGCGGGGCACGTCGCTGGCGCAAGACCTCATGGGCGCAGCCATTGCGGCGGCTCGCGAGCGCGGTATGCGCAAGCTGTGCCTCACGGTGCTTGGCAGCAACCCGCGGGCCATTGCCTTCTACAAGCGCCACGGGTTTGTGGTCGAGGGCACGCTGCGCGACGAGTTCCTGCTGCGCGACGTGTACGTAGACGACGTGCTCATGGCCGTCGAGCTCGCGAGCTACGCCGGCAAGGGCTGAGCCCGTCGACTTCTCGCCCGACTTTCCGGCACCCGGTGCTAACGTGGCGACCCATGAAGAAGATCGTCCTCACCGGAGCCTCCAGCGGCATTGGACGCGCGCTGGCCATCGAGCTGGGTCGCCGCGGCGCCGCGCTCGTTATCGCAGCCCGCCGCAAGTCGGAGCTCGAGAGCCTTGCCCAGGAGATCGCCGCGGTGGGCGGCACCGCCCACGTGCTGGTGCTCGACGTGGCCAACGTGGCTGCGGTGAAAGACGGCCTGGCCGAGGCCGACCGCATGCTTGGCGGCTTCGACACCGTCATCGCCAACGCCGGCGTCGGCATCAACGATCCGGAAGACCCCTTCAACTGGAACGACGTCGAGCGCATGCTCGACGTGAACGTCCGCGGGGCCTTCGCCACGCTGGTGCACGCCATCCCGCATCTTCGCGCCCAAGGCGGCGGCCAGCTCTCGGCTGTCACCAGCTTGGCCGGTCGCCGCGGGCTCCCCTCGTCCGGCGCCTACAGCGCCAGCAAGGCCGCGGTTTCGGTGTTCCTCGAGACCCTGCGCGTAGACCTGTTGGCCGAGAACATCCGCGTTACCGATATTCAGCCGGGCTTCGTCGATACCCCGATGACCCAGCGCAACCGCTTCAAGATGCCCTTCATCTGGAGCGCCGAGAAAGCTGCAAACTACATCAGTGACGAGCTCGAGGGCGCGCCCGGCGTCATCGCCTTCCCGCTGCCCCTCGACATGGTCACCAGCGCGGTTTCCATGCTGCCCAACGTGCTCTACGATCCGCTGGCCAAGCTGATGCTCGACCGCAACAAGCACAAGCACGAGTGAGCTCAGCGCGGCGGCTCGAGGCCCTCGGCCGCGAACCGTGCGCGGCCAATCTCGGCCACCGCCGCGTGCACCGCGGCCAGCGTTCCCGCCTCGATGTCCATGGCCTGTGCGTTGAGCGCCAACCAGGCCAGCGCCGCCGCGTCGCACTGGTGCTCGGTGTAGGCGCGCTGCTCGAAGGCGCCGTGATTGTGAAAGTGGGCCCAGTCGTGCAGGCCCCAGAAGAGGCCCGCTAGGCTGCGGGTGGCCAGACGCAGCACCGAGCTGGGGGCGACGCCGCGTTCGTAGAGCAGGTCGGTGGCGTCGTCGATGGCGTAGGGCGCCAGCGCCCACTCGCCCTCGTGCGCAAGCTCCGAAACATGGAGCTTCGCCAGCTCCTGGGGAAGAAAGTCGCAGGGCCGGGTGAACACGAAGGCCATGCCGGCAGGGTTGTCTGCGGTGAGCGAAGGAACGCCCGCGAGCCCCGCATCCGGGTACCGGCAGGTGAGCTCGAACGACGCGCTCCAACCGAATGCATCGAACACACCGGGCGGCACGCAGAGCGGAACCGGAGGGACGTGAAGCAGCGTTTCGCGCATCTCTGCCTTTTTCCGCTATCATGGAGGCACTGCGAACGGCTAGGTTCCCTCAACCATGACCACGTCGATGCCTTCGAAAAAAGACGTCGCCTTGGCGCTCCTGGAGCGTTCGACGATTCGCGTTTTCTTGGACCCGCGAAAGCCCGGCGTCGTGGTGCCGCCTTGGTTCAAGACGCAGCCGCAGCTCTTGCTCGACGTGGGCCTGAATACGGCGGTGCCGATTCCCGACCTGCACCTCGACGACGAAGCCATGAGCTGCACGCTCAGCTTCAATCGCGCGCCCTTCTACTGCATCATCCCGTGGTCCGCCGTGTTCGCGGTGGTGGGTGACGGCGATCGCGCGGTGGTCTGGCCCGAAGACGTGCCCGCCGAGATTCAGCTCGAGCCGCCTCCGGCTCCGAAGAAGTCGCCGGTCTCTGCTGCCCCCGCGCTTCCCAAGGAGCCCAAGGCCGGCCCCAAGGCCGTGGTGCGCGAGGCGGGTCGCAAAGAGACCGAAAAGCCCGCAGCCGAGAAGAAGAAGAAGGGCGAGCCCAAAGAGGGCAAAAAGCGCGCTCCCTTGGCGGCAGTGCCGGAAAAGAGCAACGAGCCTCCGCGGCCGCCGCGCCCGAAGCGCGAGCTGCCGCCCTACCTGCGGATCATCAAGTAACGACGACCTGAAGCGCGGGGGCCGGGTCCCCGGCTGTCGACGTGTGTATTGAGCACGTAAAGTTCGACCGGATGTTCTCTCCCAGGCCCCTCCGGCAAGCGGGAGGGGAGGCGAGTGCTCCGTTGCCCGGGATTCGTGGGGTCTAGATCGGTTCTTGTGCGGACCCAACAGAGCCGGTAGAACCGACGCCGATGCGGTCCCGCCTCCCTTCTTCGACCCGAGCCGTGCCCCCGGGGCGCGCGTAGCCCGTGTCCCAGGCGCGCGCGCGGCTTCGCGATCTCGCGGTGGTGGCAGCCGTGCTCGTGCTGGCCCTGGTGGTCGACCAGACCCTCGACCGGATCATCCCCGACAGCTCCGTGCGTCAGCTGCTCATGCTGGCGGCATGCAACGTGCTGGTGGCCCTTTCGCTCAACGTCATCAACGGCATGGCGGGGCAGTTCTCCATCGGCCACGCAGGCTTCGTGGCCATCGGCGCCTACGCCAGCGCCATCACCAGCTCGCGGCTCCACGAGCGCTTCGGCGCCGGCGACCCCACCTTCGCGCACTCCTTTCTCGTGGTGCCCACTTCGCTCCTGGTTTCGGCGCTCTGCGCGGGGTTGGCGGGCCTCTTCGTGGGGCTCCCCAGCCTTCGCCTCAAGGGCGACTACCTCGCCATCGTCACCCTGGGGTTCGCCGAGATCGTCCGCCTCACCATCGGCACCGCGCAGATCTCCGCCGACGAGACCGCCGGCCACGCCTGGTCCGCTGTGCATGGGCTCGGCTCGTTCTTCCACGCCATCTCGGTGTCCATCGCGGGCCTGGGCGGGCAAAACGGCTACGCGGGTCCGCACGACAAGGGCGTTCCCGCCTACGCCGGCCCGTTCTGGATACTCGGCCTCACCTTCATTCTCGGGGTGGTGGCCTGGCGCCTCAAGTTCTCGGGTTGGGGTCGCGCGCTGCGCGCCCTGCGCGAAGACGAAATCGCCGCCGCGGCAGTGGGTGTAGACCCCACGCGTTACAAGGTCACCTCGTTCGTCATCTCGTCGGTGGGCGCCGGCATCGCCGGGGGGCTCATTGCCATGATGCGCGACGGAAACCCCACGGTGCAGCCGGAGAGCTACAATTTCCAGTCGTCGTTCGACGCCATCACCATGGTCATCTTGGGCGGCTCCGGCAGCGTCACCGGCGCGGCGCTGGGCGGCGTGTTCGTCACGTTCTCGGTGAAGCTCATCGAGCTGGTGCAGGGAACCAGCGTGGTGCAGGCGCTCAAGCGCAACGCCGAGTGGCTCGACCTCAATGCGCTGCGGATGATCATCTACGCAGCGGTGCTCATCGCGCTCATGGTGCTCCGGCCCGAAGGCCTGCTCGGCGAGCGTGAGCTCACCATGCGCACCGTGCGCGAGTGGCTCCGCGCGCGCAAGGAGCGCCGCGCCCGCAAGGCCGAGGACAAGGCCTGATGGAGCTCGTCCTCGACCACGTGTGCAAGAGCTTTGGCGGCCTCAAGGCTGTCACCGACGTCTCGTTCAAGGTGCCGCACAAGGCCATCTACGGGCTCATCGGCCCCAATGGTGCCGGCAAGACCACGGTCTTCAATCTCATCACCGGCGTGTACAAGCACGACACCGGGCGGATCGTGTTCAACGGCCACGATCTTCGCCCGCTGCGCCCGGCGCAAATTGCGCGAGCCGGCGTGGCGCGCACCTTTCAGAACATTCGCCTGTTTTCGCAGCTCACGGTGCTCGAGAACTTGCTGGTGGCGTGCGAGCTGCAAAAGAAGGCCTCGCTCTTCTCGTCGATCCTGCGCCTCGGGGTGCACCACGAAGACGAGCGATCCATGAAGCGTCGGGCCGAGGAGCTGCTCGAGGTATTCTCGCTCCGCGACGTGGCCGACGAGCCCTCTACCTCGCTTCCGTACGGCAACCAGCGGCGCCTGGAGATCTGCCGCGCCATGATGCTGGAGCCCAAGCTGCTGCTCCTCGACGAGCCGGCCGCCGGCATGAACTACGGCGAGGCCGAAGGGCTGAAGGACCAGATTCGCTGGCTACGCGACACCTTCGCGCTCACCGTGGTGCTGGTGGAGCACAACATGCAGGTGGTCATGGGCGTGTGCGAAGAGATTCACGTGCTCGACCACGGCGAGACCATCGCCGAAGGCTCGCCGGAGAAGGTTCAGGCCGACCCCAAGGTCATCGCCGCCTACCTGGGCGAAGAGCCGGAAGAAGAGGCAGCCGGATGAGCGCCTCCTCCCCCGTGGAAGCGAAGGACGTCGCCGCGCTCGGCGCGACCATGCGCACCAAGCACCCTACCCGCCCGGATCCGCCGGTGGCCCTGGGCGAGCCGCTCCTGCAGATTCGCGATCTGCGGGTGGCCTATGGCGGCATCAAGGCCCTCAAGGGCATCGATCTCGAGGTGCGCCGCGGCGAGGTGGTGGCGCTCATCGGCGCCAACGGAGCCGGCAAGACCACCACGCTGAAGAGCATCGCGCGCTTGCTGCCGGTGGCCTCGGGCACCATCACCTTTGCCGGAAAGAACCTGGCATCGATGGCTCCAGAAGCGCTGGTGGGGGCGGGCGTGTCGCTGGCGCCAGAAGGGCGCGCCATCTTCGCCAACCTCACGGTCCTCGAGAACCTGGAGCTGGGCGCCTACCTGCATCGCGACGGAACGGCGATGCGCGAGACCCTCGAAGACGTGACGCGGCTCTTTCCCCGGCTCGGCGAGCGCATGAAGCAAGAGGGCGGCACGCTCTCCGGCGGTGAGCAGCAGATGCTGGCCATCGGCCGCGCGCTCATGGCCCGGCCCACCATGCTGCTCCTCGACGAGCCTTCGCTGGGCATCGCGCCCAAGCTGGTGCAGCAGATCTTCGCCGCCATTCGCGCCATCGCCGCCGCCGGCGTGACCATCCTGGTGGTGGAGCAGAACACCAAGGTCGCGCTCTCGGCCAGCCACCGCGGCTACGTGCTGCGCACCGGCGAGATCGCCCTCTCCGGCAACGCCAAAGAGCTGCTGCAGAACCCCGAGATCCAGAAGGCGTACCTAGGCGGGTGAAGCGCGACGCTCGCCTCCGCGGCCTCTCCTCCGAGCACCACGGGGCGCTCGTGCTGGCCCGCACGCTGCGCGGCGCTTCTGCCTCTAGCGCCATGCTCGCGCACACCTTCGCCGCCGAGCTCGAGCCCCACTTTCGCATCGAGGACGAAGAGCTCCTGTCGGTGCTGGTGGTTCGGCCCGACGCCCAGAGCCGTGCACTCGCAACGCGCACCGCCCACGACCACGCGCATCTCCGGGCCGAGGCAGCCCGCGCCGCGGCCGGCGAGCCGGTCGACCTACTCGACTTCGCGCGGCGCCTGGAGGAGCACGTTCGCTTCGAGGAGCGGGAGCTGTTTCCCTTCGTCGAGGCGCAGCTCCCCGATGCGGCGCTCGATGCCGCGCTCGATGCGGTGCTGCGCCGCGCTCCCCACGACTGAGCCTCAGCCGGCGGCCGCGCGCGCTTCCTCGTCTCGCACCAAGGCGGCGGCGATACGGTGCAGGGTGGCGGCATCTGCACCGCCCAACAGCGTCTCGAGCTCGGCCTCCATGTCTTGCAGCGTGCCCAGCCCCTCGAGGAGCGCTTTTTTTCCCCGGGCGCTGAAGCACACCAGCTTGGCGCGGGCGTCGGCGGGGTCCGGCGCGCGCTCCAGCAGGCCCATCGCCTCGAGCTCGTCGACGAGCTGACCGGCCGCCTGCTTGGTCACGCCGAGGCGCCGCGCCAACTCGGTGAGCCGTGTGCCCTGGAGGTCGATGTGCGGCAGCAGCGTGGTGTGGGCCACGCGCACCGGAAGCTTGATGCGCTTCTGCATCCGGGCGATGGCGCGCTCGTTGAGGAGCCGCGCCGCACGGAAGAGCAGCTGCAAGGTGGAGCGGGCTTTCTGGGCTTCGAGCTCGTCGGCGTAGGCCACCCGCGAAGTAGAGCGGGCCCCCAGGCAATCGTCAAGCCAGCTTGACGATATGGTAAGGCAAGCTTGACGAATTGGTAAGGTGTGCTTGACTACTCGCAAGGAGACGAACCCAATGTTGCGACCGATCGCCGAGAATCTGTGGGGCCACGAGATTTGCCTGCGCATGCCGGGGGGCATGCGATTGCCGAGCCGCGCGACGGTGGTCCGCACCAAGGCGGGCGGGCTGCTGCTCCACTCGCCGCTGGCGCTCGACGAAGCCGCTGGTGCCGAGCTCGACGCGCTGGGCGAGGTGCGCTGGATCGTCGCGCCGAGCGCCATGCATTGGCTCTTCGTGAAGGCGGCGAAGGCGCGCTATCCGCACGCCAAGGTGCTCGCGGCGCCGCGGCTCCAGCGCAAGCTCCCCGGCTTTCCCATGATCCCGCTGCCGGCGCGCGGCGCTTTCGATCCGGCGCTGGGCGATGAGCTGCAGGTGCTCCGCATCGAAGGCGCGCCGTTCATGGACGAGCACGTGTTCTTTCACGCGCCCTCCCGCACCGCGCTGGTTACCGACCTTCTCTTCAACGTGCGGCAGTCGGAGAGCTTCGTGACCCGGTGCTTCCTGCGGCTCGTGGGCACCCTGGGCAAGACCGCCCAGAGCCGCCTCTGGCGCATCTTGGTACGCGATCGCGAGGCCGCTGCGGAGAGCGCTTCGCACCTCCTCCGATGGGACTTTCGCCGGCTGGTCATGGCCCATGGCGATTCACTCGAAGAAGCCGCCCACGCGCGCACCACGGCTGCGCTCGGGTGGATGACCCGGCGTGCGCCAAAGTTGCTGGCGGCGCCCCAAGTGTAGCGCGCGCCGCAAAGGATGCGGAATGCAGCGTCGACGCCAGCCGCCCCGATCTGCTAGGATTTCAGACATCCGCTTTCCGTTGCACCCATTCGAAGGTGCCGGCATCCAACGATTGTGAGAATACTAGTCACCGGCGGCACGGGATTCATCGGGAGCGCTCTCGTGCGGCGCCTCGTCGACCGTGGCGACGACGTGGTCATCTTCTCCCGCAGCGCGCCGCCTCCCAAAGAGCCCACTGCGCACGGTCATGCGCGCGTCACCCACGTTCAGTGGACGCCGGAGACGGCAGGTCCATGGCAAGAGACGGTGAAGGAGGTCGACGCCATCGTCCACCTGGCCGGCCAGGGCATCATGGACCACCGCTGGTCGCCCGAGTTTCTCGAAGCCTGCCGGAGCAGCCGCGTGGTGCCCACCCGGCTGCTCGCCGATGCGCTCCGCCAAGGGTCGCGGTGCAAAACCTGGGTCAGCGCCTCGGCGGTTGGCTACTACGGCATGGACACCGGGGCGGCCGAGGTCGACGAATCGGCCCCCGCCGGCACCGACGTGCTCGCGCGCATGTGCGCCGACTGGGAAGAAGCTGCGAATCCGGCCCGCGAGGCCGGCGTGCGGATCTCGCACCCGCGCATCGGGCTGGTGCTCGGACGCGACGGCGGCGTATTCGCGAAGATGCTCCCCGCCTTCAAGGCGTTCGTGGGCGGTCCGCTCGGCTGCGGCGTGCAGTACTTTCCCTGGGTCCACATCGAAGACACGGTCTCGGCGCTGGTGTTCGCTATCGACACCAAAGACTTCCAGGGGCCCTTCAATCTTGTGTCGCCCAACCCAGTGACCATGGGCGAGTTCGCCAAGGGCCTCGGCAGCGCGCTGGGGCGCCCTTCGTTCATGGCGGTGCCGGCGTTCGCGCTGAAGCTGGCGCTGGGTGAGCAGAGCCGCGCGCTCCTCACCGGCCAGCGAGCGATTCCGAAGAAGCTCGCCGACGCTCGCTTCCCGTTCCTGTACCCGGAGCTTGGCTCCGCGCTCTCCGACCTCACCGAGTAGCGCGGCAAAAGTAGCCAACCCTTCGGGGCGTCGATTCGTTAGAATCTCCTCGAATCCGTGGTGAATGCATCCGTCCGTCGGCTCTTCGGAGCTCTGATCGTGCTAGCCGTTCTGGTGCTCATCGGCACCCTCGGCTTTCACGCGCTGGGGCACGGCCGCTGGCACTACTCGGATTGCGCGTACATGACCGTCATCACGCTCTCTACCGTGGGCTTCGGCGAGCTCGGCAACATGGGCGAGGTGCCGGGGGCGCGGGCGCTCACCGTGGGGCTCATCGTCAGCGGGGTGGGCGCCCTCGCGTACCTTCAAGGCAACCTCACCGCGCTGTTGGTCGAGGGTGTCATCGGCCAGGCATGGCGGAGAAATCGCATGAAGAAAGCCATCGACGGCCTCAAGGGCCACATCGTGGTGGCGGGCGCCGGCTCCACCGGTCGGCACGTCATCGAAGAGCTCATCGCCACCCGCACCACGTTCGTGGTCATCGACCGCGACCGCCCGCACCTCGAGCGCATCAGCGAAGACATGGCGGGCGGGAAGCTGCTTTACGTGCACGGCGACGCCACCGACGATCACGTGCTCGAGACCGCCAACGTGCGCGAGGCGCAGGGGGTCATCGCCGCGCTCACCCACGACAAGGACAACGTCTTCGTCACCCTGAGCGCGCGCAGCCTCAACGCCACCGCGCGCATCGTCGCCAAGGCGGTGGAAGACGCATCGATGGCCAAGCTGCTCAAGGCCGGCGCCACCAGCGTGGTGAGCCCGGCGCAGATCGGCGGTCGCCGCATGGCCAGCGAGCTCGTGCGCCCAGAGGTGAACGAGTTCTTGGACCAGATGCTGCGCGACAAGGACAAGAACCTTCGGCTCGAGGAGATCGTCATTCCCGATGGCTCGCCCTTCGCCGGGCAAACCTTGAAAGACACGCCGATTCGCCGGGAAACGCGGCTTCTGGTGGTGGCGGTGCGCGGCGAGGACCGCGAGTTCTCGTACAACCCTGACCCGGAGTTCGTGCTTCAGGCCGGCATGATCCTCATCGTCATGGGCGACGCCAGCAACGTGATTCGCCTGCGAGAGCTGGCGCAAGCCGTCGACTCCGAGGCGTAAGCGCGCGGTTTCGCTGCTGCCGACCTCTCCCCACATGCATCTTCCCGCGGTGGCGCGCGGCGCGTGTTGACCGAACGGGATCCCGGTGGGAGAGTTTTTGCCGAGGTTCATTCATGCGCGCTTCTGCTCTCTTGTCTCTCTTGGCCTTGAGCTCTCTTGCGGCCTGCGCCATCGGCGGCGAGTACCGCCATCGCACGCGCGGTTGCGACACCGACTACGACTACGACTGCGGGCCCTACGGCGGCGGCAGCTCCAGCGGATCGAGCGGCTCCGTGTACGACGCCGGTAAGGTCGACGCGCGACCGGTCGACGCCGGGCCCGACGCGCGGCCCCGAGATGCAAGCCCAGACGGGGCCGACGCATCCCGCGACGGCGCGGTGGACGCGGCGCCCGATCGCGATCTCTGCCTGGGAGTGGTCTGCGAATCCAACAACGGAACCTCTACCTGCGTCGGCGGCGCGTGCGTCATCGTGGCCTGCGACCCGGGCTACGGCGACTGCGACGGCAACCCGGCCAACGGCTGCGAGCCGTTCTCGACCTTCTACCAAGACGCCGACGGCGATGGCCACGGCGTGGGCAACGGCGCGACCGCCGCGGCCTGTGCCGCGCCCGCGGGCTTCGCCGCCACCACCGACGACTGCGACGACACCGACGGACGCGCGTTCCCGGGGCAAACGACCTCGTACGGCACGCCGCGGCCCAGCGGAAGCTACGACTTCGACTGCGACGGCGCGGAGACGCAGCTCAACACCCGCATCGATCCGCAGCAGTGCCTCTGCACCGGCGGCGTATGCGCCATCAGCCGCGGCTGGAAGGACAACGTGCCGGGCTGCGGCGTCGCCGCCGACTTCGCCCTCGACCCCGTCACGCCCGACGCCTGCGACATTCACTACGTCTCGCAGACGCAGGTGTGCCGCTGAACCGAATCACCGCCGCAGCGCGAACAGGCTGTTTCCTCGGAGCCAGAACGCGTAGTCGGCGGTGAGCGCCACGCTGCTGGGCGCGTCGTCGGCTGCGCCCACCGCGGCCGCGGCGCCGCCGTCTCTCGGAATGCGCCGGAGCACGCCGGCGCTCGTGGAGAGGTAGAACACGTCGCGCTCGTCGATGGCGAGCTGCGAAAAGCGATCGCTTGCGCCAGCCTTGGTGAGCGTTCGCGGCGCGCCGCCGGAGCGGGTGGAGGTGAGCACGTTGGAGGCGGTCCACGCCAGGGTGCCCGCGTCGTCACCTGCCATGCCGGTGGGGCGCGCCTGCCCGATACCGATGGTGGTCACGTCGCTCGCGGAGCCTCCAAACGCGTTGGTAGCCCGAATGAGATCGCCCGTGGAGTCGGGGTCGACCAGGAAAAAGTAGGCGTCGTCGCCGTTGGTCCACATGTAACGCACGCTGCGCCCGGGGCCGTCGTCGGCGACGAAGCGCTGCACCGGGCCGCTGGGGCTCCCTCCGATGACCACGCGGTAGCCGGTGAACAGGGAAGAGCCCGCGCGCTGCACCAGGTAGGCGATGCGGGTGTCGGCCCCGTTGTCGGTGGCGACCATGCCGGCGATGGTCTCGTTGCTGGCGGCGGTGAACACGACGGTGGCGGCGCCGGCGTCGGTGGCGTCCTTGCGGAGCGCGTAAATGGTCTGGCTGCTCCGGTAGAGGTAGCCGCTCTGGGTTACCGCCAGATCGTACACCGCAGGCAGAGGGATCGTGGCGATCCGGCGCGAGGCGCCGGCGTCGGGTGCGGCCAGGTCGGCGCGGAAGATTTTCGTGGCATCGGGCGTGCGCACCATCCACGAGACCATCGATCCTTCGACCACGATGTTGTCGGGATCGCCGCGTTCGCTGGCGATGCTCAACGCCTGACAGAAGCCGCCGCCGCAGGTGGGCTCCTTGCAAGCGAGCGTGCACACGCCGCAGTTGCGCGGATCGTTCTTGAGGTTGACGCATGCGCCGTTGCAAAGCGAACCGCCGTCGGGGCAGGGGCCGCCGTCGAACGTGGCGTCGATGGCCAACGCGTCTGCGCCGCCGTCGAGCGGCGCGCCCTCCAGCCCGTCGAAGGGGAAGATGAACGAGCACGCGCCGCCGAAGAGGAGCGCCACTGCCGCCACGACCGCCCGGCGACCGTTCATCAGAACCTCACCAGGCCGGGACCCGATGCCGAGGCTGCCGGAGCTTTGGGTGCGGTGAGCAGCAGCACCACGCCAGCGCCCAGCGCCAGCAGCGACACGCCGAGCGCCACGTCGGCGATGACGAACTTGGTACGGGCCGAAGCGACGTCGCCACTCGAGCACCGCGGCCGGCAATCGCTCTCGAGATCGACCCACTGACGCAGGCCCACGAAGCCCACCACGGCCGCGGTCGCCAGCGCCGCGCCGCCCACACCAAGGAGCACGTAGCCGGCGGTGCGGCGGGTGCCGTCGCTCGCGCTCGCGTCGAGCACCAGCGTCGCCACGCGGCTCTTCTCGGCCTCCGAGAGCACGAGAGTGCTCTGCGTGCGCAGGCCGCGCGGGCGCTCCGCCACCACCGTGTGCCGCCCGGGGTTCACCGCCACGGCGCGGCCATCGAGCGTCACCGGGTTTCCATCGAGGGTGGCCGTTGCATCGAGGGCGTCTTTGCCGTCGAGGCCGACGACGCGAACCACCACCGAGGGGGTGCGCTGCTCTACATCGGTGTACCACTCGCTGCAGTCTTTGCGTACCTGGGCCGGGCAGGTCGCCTCCACGCATTTGCCGAACGCGCTGCGCGCCTCGAGCAGCTGTCCGCCGTCGCGCAGGGTCTGTCCGCGGCTCGCAGCGTTGGCGCATTCTTCCGCCGAGTCGGCGTGGGCGCTCGTGGTGAAGGTTGCGGCAGCGAGGCCGACCAGAAGCAAGGAAAGCAGGGGGTGGCTCAATGGAGGCACTCGGGACGATACCGCCGATGCCCGAGGCCGTCGATGATCCACGGCGGATCGCAGCTCGCAGGACCCGCGGTGGCCGCGGTGGCCGCGGTGGCCGCGGTGGCCGCGGTCGTTGCGGTGGCCGCGGTCGCCGGTGCGGCGGTGGGCGCAACCTCAGCCGTGGGCTGTGGGCGCGCCCGTGGTGGATCGCCCGCGCGCGGTGCCATCGAAGAAGGGGCGCTGCTGGCGGAGCCGAGAACGATGGGCGTCACCGCCCGGAGATCGTCGTTGCGCTGCCGCGGCGGCTCGGGAGCTGCAACCGCGTGCGATCGCGTGAACGCCCACGTGCCGGCTGCTGCAACCGAGACCACCATCACCACGGCAATGGCGGCGATCAAGGCGCCACCCGAGCGTCGGGCGGGCGGAGGAGCGCTTGCCGCGGGCATGCCAGCCAGGCGCATCGTGGGGGGCGGCGCCGACCGCATGGTCACCACCGGCGCCTGCGGAGCGGCCGATTCGCCGGCGCGCAGTAGATGGGTACGCTCGGGAAAGCGGCCGGCGAAGGCACGGGCCACGTCGGTGGCGTCGGTGGGCACGCTGCACTCCACCATGGCCGCCTCCAGCTCCACGCGCAGGGAAAGCGCGGTGGCAAAGCGGGCCGCCGGATCGTGGGAAAGTGCACGCTTCAAGATGGCGACCACCGAGGCGGGCAGGGGCCTCGGCGGCGGCCGCATGGGCGCCCGCGTGGCCAGGGCGGTGAACAGCGCGATGTCGCTGTCGCCCAGGAAAGGCAGCATGCCGGTGAGCATCTCGTAGAGCACCGTGCCGAGCGCGAAAACGTCGCTGCGGCGGTCCATGGGCTCGCGCGCCGCTTGCTCGCGGCTCATGTACGCCAGCTTGCCCTTCACCGCCGACGTGGTCTCCTTGACCAGGCGACCCTTCGCCTTGGCGATGCCGAAGTCGATGAGCTTGCTGGTGCCGCCGCGGTCGACTAAAATATTCTGCGGCGAGATGTCGCGATGGATGAGCTCCAGCGACTCGCCAGCCTCATTGCGCAGCTCGTGGGCGGCGTGAAGGCCAGCGCATACGTCGGCGGCAATGCGCAGCGCGACGCCCAGCGGTAGCGAAGCGCCCTCCTCCTGCAAGTGGTCGAGCGCCGCGCCGTCGATCCACTCCATGACCACGCACATCGCCCCCTCTGCCTCCACCAGCTCCACCACCCGCACCACGTGCGGGCTCTGAATCTGCGCCGCCAGCCGCGCCTCGTCCACCAGCCCGGCGCGCGCGTCTGCGGTCTTGGTCGCGCCGGCCCGCAGCACCTTCAACGCAAAGTACGTGGGCACCAGCGAAGGCGCGTCGATGCGCGCCTGCCACACCTCGCCCATGCCGCCGCGGCCGAGCAACCGAAGGAGCTCATAGCGGCCGACGCGGCGCCCGGGGGCCAGCGGAAGCGACTCCTCGGTGTGCGGTGTCACGCTGCCTATGCTACCAAGCTCTTGCAGGAGCCATGAAGAGTCAAGACCTCGCGACGCTGAAATACGCGCCCGCGCTCACCCCCACGGCGCTCTTTCGGCTGGTCGTGCTCGAGGGGCCAGACGCCGGCAAGGTCATGGACGTGCCCGTCAGCGAGTCTCGCGTGCTCCTCGGCACCGGCGGCGCTTGCTCGCTGCGGCTGGGCGATCCGCACGTTTCGCGGCGCCATCTGGCGCTGGGGGCCGCCGCCGACCGCATGGATTTGTACGATCTCGGCTCCAGCAACGGAACCTGGGTGAACGGCGTCCGGGTGGTCGAGTGCTCGGTGCGCGGCGGCGAGACGGTGCGCATCGGTGCCTCCACCTTGCGGGTCGACGCCCTGGGCGCCCGCGCCGAGGAAGACGCATACTCGCTGCCCACCTTCGGCCGCGCAGTGGGGCCCAGCCGGGTCATGCGCCGCATCTTCGCCGCCTGCGTGCGTCTCGCGGCCAGCCCCATTCCGGTGTTGCTCGAAGGCGAGACCGGCAGCGGCAAGGAATTGCTTGCAGAATGCATTCATGAAGCGGGGCCCCGGCGGGAGCGGCCGTTCGTGGTGTTCGACCCTTCGCTCTCGGCGCCCCACCGGCTCGCCGCCACCCTGTTCGGAAGCGAGGGCTCGGCCGAAGGGCCGCCGGGCGCAGGCCTCTTCGAGCAGGCCCACGGCGGCACGCTGCTCATCGACGGCCCGCTCGACCTGCCGCTCGACCTGCAACGCAAGCTCCTGCGCGCGGTGGAACGCGGAGAATTGCAGCGGGTAGGCAGCGACCGCGTGACCCGGGTCGACGTGCGCGTCGTCACCACCACCATCGCCGATCTCGACAAAGCCGTCGACGAAGGCCGGCTCCGCGAAGATCTCTTCTATCGTCTGGCCGGCGCCCGGCTCGAGGTGCCGCCGCTGCGGCGTCGCCGCGACGACATCGGGCCCCTGACGCAACACTTCTGGCGCGCGCTCGCAGGTGGAGCTGCCGGGGCGGGCGGCGCGCCGCCGGGGCTGGTGTCGCGCTTCGAAGCCATGCCCTGGCCTGGCAATGTGCGCGAGCTGCAGAACGCCGTGGCGGCCGAGCTGGTGACCGGCGATCTCTCCAGCGGCAGCGACGCGCCCGACGGGCCCGAAGCCACCGACGCGTTCCAGCAGGTGCTCGCGCAGGAGCTCCCGCTCCCGCAGGCAAAGCAGCGCATTGTCGCGGCCTTCGAGGCTTCCTACGTGGAGCGCCTGCTGAGCAAGCACGGCGGCAACGTGTCTCGCGCGGCCGCCGCCTCGGGCATTGCACATCGCTACTTTCAGCTCCTGAAGGCTCGGCACCAAAAGTAGCGCGCGCAATTCTCGGTCAGTTCGCCGACCCTTCCGGACTGCCGCCCAGGGTGAGGCCCGCCTCCGGTAGGAATGCGCCGTTGCCCCCCCCGCAGCGATCGTTGATGAACTTCTCCAGGGTGGCCTTGCGCGCCGGCAAGAACTGCTTCTTTAGGGCTTCGGAGAGGTTGCCAAGCTCGTCTACCTGCACGAATCCCAACGAAGGCTGCACCACGAGGCCGCCCCCCAGATCGTGGTTGGGCTCCTGCGAGATCTGGTGGCAGCCGCCGCAGGTCTGGGTCGTGGCGCGGTGGAGGAGCTGGTCCACGGTGATGCTGGAGCCCGCAGATGTCAGTGCAGTTTGCACGCTCTTGCGCATCTCCGGCCCAGCCCAGATGGCGTAGTCGACGTCGCCGCTCTGGCCGAAGTTCACCTGCGAAACGCTCTCGTACTCGTTGAACTTGTCGGCGGTGCTCAGACCGATGGCGGGCACCGACGTGGCGAGCAGCGCGGGCACCTGGGCGGCGAACGCGGCACGAAAGCCGGCGGAGCGCGCAGCATCGCCCGCGAAGAGCTCGTTGGCCGGGTTGGCCTTGGAGGCTACGTGCTCGAGATCGAGCCGGCACGTCTCGGCGCCTGCGCCGGTGCAGGTTCGGAGCGTCTTGAACTCGCGCAGGTGCCAGCGTACGAAGTCGACGAAGAAGTTGGTGCGCACCTGGCCCGCGGTGTGCGCGCCG
This sequence comes from Polyangiales bacterium, assembly GCA_038210445.1. Taxonomy (GTDB): domain Bacteria; phylum Myxococcota_A; class Polyangia; order Polyangiales; family Polyangiaceae; genus JABFRG01. Next base: position 24,296 of record JBBQWQ010000060.1, on the reverse strand, counting down.
CGGCCGTTCTGCAGGCCATAGTTGGCGGCCTGCACCACCGGCGCGAAACCGGGCAGCCCGTTGAAGTAGAACGACTCGAGCTTGGCCGCCCGGTCGGCGGCGTCGGGGTTGCTGCTCAGGCCCTGCCAAAAGGTGGCCACCGGGAGGCAAGCATCGATGCCCGCAGCCGGCGTGGGGTTGGGGAGCGCTGCCTCGAAGATGATGAAGGCGCGCCCACCGACGTTGGGGTCGGTGGACTTCATGGCGTACACGATGCGGTATTCGCCGCAGTTCTTGCCGTCTTGCGGCGCCAGATCGAAGCGATTGAAGAGCGCGACCGGCGAGAACGTCACCTTGGCATTCTTGGCGAAAGGGTCCACGTCCGCGAGCTTGCCTTCGGCGTCGCGCGGGCACACCAGGCCATACTTGTTGGGGTCGATCGTGGGGTCGTCGCAACCGCCCGGCCCCTTCTTGAAGGTGCGCATCCACGCCTGGAACATGTCGGTGCTGGTCTGCGATGCGGTCACGTCTCCGCTGACGCGCACCTGGTCCATCACCCGGCCGAACCCGAACTTTTGCAAGGCGACCGGGTCGGTGACGGCCAGCGATCGCGCGCGGTCGGTACCGCTCACGCAGGTGGCAACAGCGGAGCCGGCTTGGCCGGTCTCGGGAAGGTTGCCGGCGCTGCCGCAGGCGACGAGAAGGAGAACGAAAGCACCACGGACGAGGAGAGAAGTTCGCAAGGAGAGCTCCAGAGGCATGCCGCGAGCGGCGAAGTGTGGGATTCGGGCGGTGCGCCCGGTCTGCCCGCAGGAGCAATCGACGGGCCACCGCGCTCAGCGGTCCCATCCGTCGCTCGCAGGGGGAATCCTGCCACTTGGCGGCTCGACCGATGCTCCGAGAGGTCACCCGTAGTGACCTCGCGGGTCATCACCAAACTCCCGAATTGTTCGGGCGCCTCCGCATGCGCTGGTGTACGAACGGAGAGCGCGATGAATGTGCCCCCCGCCTCTGGTCCGCCCCACGACGACCCCACGCTCCGGGAAAAACCCGCGCGCAGCATGCCGCAGCGGGCCTACCAGGTGCACGTCGACGTCGGGGGCCAGCGCACTTCGTTCCGCGTCCTCCCTTCGACCCCGGGGCCGGTGCTGGTGGGGAGCAGCGTCGCCTGCGCCATTCCGCTTTCGGACCGCAGCGCATCCCGTCGGCACGCGTCGCTCGAGCTGGTGGAGAGCGGGCTCCGATTCACCGATCTGGGCTCCACCAACGGCAGCTTCCTCGGTGCGACGCGCATCGTCGAGGCGGTGCTGGTAGGCGGCGAGCAGCTGCGTCTGGGGGCGGCGCTGCTCACCGTCGAGCTGGCGCCCAGCTCCGCCGAAGAGTCGTCGCTCTCGGAGCGCACCTCCTTTGGACGGGTACGTGGCGATAGCCGCGCCATACGGCGCCTGTATCCGGTGTTCGAGCGCCTGGCTGCGACCAAGGTTCCGGTGGTCATCGAGGGCGAGACGGGAACCGGCAAGGAAGTGCTGGCCGAGTCGATTCACGAGCAAGGGCCACTGGCCGGCGGACCCTACGTGGTGTTCGACTGCACGACCGCGCACCCTTCGCTGGTGGAGTCCGAGCTCTTCGGCCACGAGCGCGGGGCGTTCACCGGCGCCGTCGCGCGTCGCAAGGGCGTCTTCGAGCAGGCCGACGGCGGCACACTGCTCATCGACGAGATCGGCGATCTCGAGCTTTCGCTGCAGGCGAAGCTGCTGCGCGCAGTGGAGCGCGGCGAGGTTCGGCGGGTGGGGGGCGACAAGCCCGTGGCGGTGAACGTACGGGTGCTCGCCGCGACGCGCCGCAACCTCGACGCAGAAGTAGCGGCCGGACGTTTTCGCGACGATCTCTTCCATCGTCTCTCGGTGGCGCGGGTGGAGCTCCCGGCGCTCCGGCGTCGTCGCGACGACATCCCCATGCTGGCGCGCTTCTTCTGGCAGCAGCTCGGTGGCGATCCCGCGCAGTTTCCCGACGCCGAGTTGCCCCGATGGCGCGACCAGCCATGGCCCGGCAACCTTCGGCAGCTGCGCAACGCGGTCTCGCGTCGCATGGCCATGGGCAGCGATCTGCTCCAAGGGCAGGCGGAGAGCGACGACGAGTCTCTCGATACCGCGCTGGCACTCGACCTTCCGCTTCCGGAGATTCGCCGGGTGGTGAACGAACGCCTCGAGAAGGCGTACGTGCACCGCATGCTCGAGAATCACGGCGGCAACGTAACGCGCGCGGCCGAGGCCTCGGGCATTGCCCTTCGCCACTTTCATCGAATCAAGGCGCGCACCTCGTGAACCGGCGAGGCTCGCGCCGCCAGAGCGACGCGAGCGCCGTCCTCGCTGGCTTCACCGCGCTCGCGCTCGCGCATGCCGGGTGCAGCGTGGGGGCTCCGCCGCTCGTGGAGCCGGCCGCGGTTTCCTGCGTGGCACCCCACGGAAAGGCGTGTGGCAATCAGTGCGTCGATCGCCGCGACGTGGCCTTCGGATGTGGCGCCGAGAGCTGCGCTCCCTGCGCGGTCGCCCACGCTGCCCTCGTCGTTTGCGGCGCGCAGGGCACGTGCGTGGCCGACAAGTGCAGCGCCCGCTGGGGCAACTGCAACGGCGAAGCGAACGACGGGTGCGAGACAGACCTTCTATCTCCGAACACCTGCGGCAGCTGCGGCGTACGCTGCGCGGAGAGCGATTCGTGCTCGATCCGGGGATGCGGCGCGTGCGTGGCACCCGAGGAGGCGTGCGAACGCAGCTGCGTCGACAAGCGCACCGACGAGCTTCATTGCGGCGAGTGCTTCCACGTCTGCCCCACGCCCGCACATGGGAAGCCGCAATGCGTTGCCCGGAGCTGCCGGGTGAAGTGCGACGACGGCTACCTGCAGTGCACCAAGGACGGCCCGTGCGAGGCGGCGGTGCCCTTCTTTCGCGACCTCGACGGCGATACCTGGGGTGGCGCCAGCGCAGGTTCCGGGTGCGCCAACGCGGCGCCGCTGAGCGCCGTGCTCCGGGGCGGCGATTGCAACGATGGCGAGCGCAACGCGTTTCCTGGTCAGACGGCGTTCTTTGGTGCGCCCTACGCCGCCAGCAGCGGCGGCACGTCGTTCGACTACGACTGCGACGGCGTCGAGCTCGGCGGCCCCGGTCAGGCTGCGGGCGCCTGCGGGTCGGGCCCGGTGGCATCGACCGCCGGCTGCTCCCCCGGATACGCGAAGACCTCGCGCAGCGGTTCGGGCGTCAACCCGCTCTGCGGCAGCGCCCAGGGATACGCCTGCGATGGTTCTTCGCCGGGCTGTACAACCCGTTCGCTGTCGCCCTACGCGTGCCGCTGACTCACGGAGCTCGGTAGCGAACCCGCTGGAGCTTGTCGCCGTCCATGAAGAACGCATGGCGATCGCCCAGCGCGAGCACTTGCGCGCCCGAGGTCGCGTTCGCCACCAGCACGTCTTGGGTGGGGTCGACGAACGAATCGACGCGGCGGAGCGCCGACTCTCGTAGGGCGAAGAGCGTGGCGCCGCGGACCGCGTAGTTGCTGCTCGACGTCACGCCGCGCCGCTGCCTGAGCGCGTCGTTGTCGCAGCTCTTGTCGGCGAACGCGCAGCAGGTCCGGGTGGGGGCAAAGAGCACGGCTTGCACATCGGTGACCCACAGAGGGCGCGCGTCGGCGCCGCTCCCGATGACTGCGAGGTTGCTCGACGCCGAGGTGGTCGACGCGAGGCGACACAGACCGTCTTCGCAGCCCCTATCGTCGGGGAGGCACTCGCGGGCGACTCCTTGCGACGTAACGGTGTAGCTGGTGCCGTCGCCGGAGAACGCCACCAGCGCCGGTGAGGGGTCGGAGGTACGAACAATGCGCTCGGAGACGATGCGTCCTTGCTCGACGTCGAAGGTGCGGAGCGTCAGCGAGCCGCTGGTCTCGAAGTAGCCCACGGTGGGCCCGTGGACCGCGATGCTCGCGCAGGCCAGCGATCCCGGAAGGCGCGCAGGGCTCTCCTCGCCTCTGCGCACCCACGCGCCGCCGCCATCTTCGCACCAGGCCACGGTGTCGGTGCCGTTGGAAACCAGGCTGCGCAGATCGCCCGCGGCGGCGCGCACCACGGCGCGATCGCCGAGCCCATCGGCCGCACCCGCGAGCAAGACCCGATCGCTCGCGAGGTAGAGGAGCGCGCGCGTGACCACAACCTGCCGCACGTTCGCCACCACCGCGACCGTCTCGACGCCGCCGTCGTCGAAGTAGTCGCTGCTCGGCGCGACCAGCGAGCAGGCGCACAGGATGGTCATCGTGACCGCGGCGCAGACCCTCACCGGACCCTCGCGACGTCGATGCGCAAGGTGCGCACCACGCTGGGCCGAGCCAGGAACGACACCAGCGTGCCGATGCCTGCCGCGACCACAACCGCGAGCGAGATGTCGGTGGCGTACATGGTGGTCTCGTAGGCGGATCGCTTCGACCACGGGCACGTGGGGCTGCACGCGGCGAACGACCCCTGCTGCGCGACGGTGGCGGTGCCGAAGCCGGCGACTCCCAAGAGACCCGCACCGGCGGCCGCGCCCAGGCCCCAGGTGAGCCAGGTCACCGGCCGCGCCGTGACCGTACGCCGGAGATCGAGGATCACCTCCACGTCGGCATGATCGCTTCGATGGAGCTCAAAGCTTCGCGAGGCACTGCGCCCTCCCGCCTCCGCCTGCAGCAGGTAGCGGCCTGGGTCCAACGAAACGGTGTCGCCGTCGCGTACGAGGACGCTCCCAATGCGGGTGGTCGCGCTGCCCAAGGGCATGCCCCGATCGTCGATCACGTGCACGCGCGCGCTCGGGAGCTCGCGCATCAGGTCCTGGAGCTTGCGACCGCAATAGGCGCGAATCTCCGGGCACTCCGCGTCGGCGTCGGCATCGCACGGCTGGGCTTGTGCTTCCTGGAACAGCTCCTGTGCGCGCAGGAGCTTTCCGTCCTGCTGGAGAAATTGCCCTGCGAGCATGAGCGCGCGATGCTCCTCGGTGGAGGAGGCTCGCGCTCCGGTCGCCACCAGCAGGGTCGCAAGGGCCGCGCCGAAGCCGAGTTGCTTCACCGCGCTCCGGCCGGGCAATTGTCGATGCAGTCGGGTCGCAAGCTATAGCGCTCCCAGGTTGCACCCACCTGGATGCAGCACTTCGGTGGCGCGCTGGTTGCGAGCGAGGTGGCGGGGGCTGCGATGGTGGTGCCGGTGGACGCTGGCTCCGCGGACTTGCGGGCATCGCCCCGCGCGGCTCCGGAGGCCACGACCGGCGCAAGTGCGGCGGCCCTGCGAGGCGCTGCGAGCTCGTCTTCGGGCTGGGCCTGAGCAGCGACCGGGCGTCGAGCGACCGAGGTAGTGCCGCTCGTCCCGGCGAGCCCGCCCGCAGATGAAGCGCCGGCCGCCACCACAACCGCCGCCACCGCCGCCACCACTGCGAGCGCGGCCCATCGCCAGCCGACGGTCTTCCGCCTCGGGATCGCGGGCGTCACGCCAGCGAGGCTGGGCGAGGAGGTGCGCGCCAGCCGCCCACGTTGCGCTTCCGTCGCGCTCGCGCGGGTTGCTCGCTCCACCAGGGCCGCTCGTTCGGCGAAGAACGGCTGCATCGTCTGCTGGAGCCACGCCGCCACCTCGTCCGGCGATGCAGGCGGTGCCGTCGCGGTGAGCGCGTCGGCGAACGCGCCCGCCGATTCGAAGCGTTCGTCGGGCGCCTTGGAGAGGGCGCAGGCAAGGAGCGCGTCGACCGAGGGCGGAACGTCGGGGCGCCGCGCGCACACGCTCGGCGGCGGATCGAACAGGAGGCGAACCAGCGTCTCCGCCATGGTTCCGCGCCCGAAGGGAGGCTCGCCGACCAGCACCTCGAACAGCGTGCTCGCGGCCGCGTAGACGTCGGCGCGCCGGTCGACCCGCTGCGCCTGCGCCTGTTCTGGCGGCATGTAGGCAATCTTCCCCTTCACCTCGCCGCTCTCGGTGACGTAGCTGCGGTCCGACGCCATGGCGATGCCGAAGTCCATGACGAGCGCCCGGCCCTCTTCACTCACCAGCACGTTGTGCGGCGAGACGTCGCGATGGACGATGCCCAGCGACGTGCCCTCATCGTTCACCGCATCGTGGGCGGCCTGCAGGCCGCGCAGCACGTCGACCAGGAGCCGCGAAGCGATGGCGAGCGGCACCGCCCCGGCATCCACGTGCCGCAGCACGGTGGAGAGGGCGGGCCCATGCACGTAGTCCATCACCAGGAAGACCTCTTCCCGATCGGTGAGCACGTCGAGCGTGGCCACCACCTGCGGATGCCGTACCCGCGCGACGGTGCGCGCCTCGTCGAGGAACATCGACCGGAACTCCGGACGTCGCGCTAGCTGAGGGTGCATCGCCTTGATGGCCACGAGCCGGTGCCCGCCGCTTTCGCTGCGGAGCGCACCGACGTGCACCGAGGCCATGCCGCCGTCGGCGAGGTGCTCGAGCACGAGGTATCGTCCGAGGTCCCGCATCGTTCCCCCTCAAGGTACCAAGGTTCGAGGGCCATCGCCACGACCGTCGCGGCGCGGCGCGGCATGGAAGCGACGGCCCCTACGATCCGAGGGCGCACCGTCGAGGCTTCTGCGTTCGCATCTTGACGGCATTCTTCGGGTGAACCCTGCGGCACGGCGCGAACGGGTGCCGACCTGTCGCTCCTCGCTTCTTCTTCGCCTCTTCACTTGTCCATGGGCATCTCCATCGACCCCTTCAAGACTCAATCCCCCAACGTCATCACGGCGCTCTTGGGATGACCTGCGAGGTCATCCGCAGCGAAGGTCACCAACTACGACGGTCTGCTCGCGGTGCTCCCCGGCGAGAAGTTCAAGTTGCCGGACGACTCGCCGCTGGTGTTCAACGCGCGCACCGGTCGCGCCAAGGCAGACCCCACGCCTGCCGACCTCGTGAACTGGAACGCGTGCCTCTCGCCCGACTTCGCCGCCTGGTACTTCGCCCGTCCGCTGGCCTTTCGCGCCAAGCACCACGTGCCCCTGGTGGCGGACCAGTTCGGTGCGAGCACGGCCGCCGGCGGACAGCTCGCCTACGAGAAGGACCTCGTCACGTACTTCGAGGCGCAGGACATCCACTGATCGCGCTGGGGCTACAACGCTGGCGAAAAAGAGCGACGCATTCCCGACAACGCGTCCGTCCTCTCCTTCTATCAGACACTCGGCGCGGGCTACCCGGCCCCCTGAGGTCACGCACCCTCTAGAAACTTCTGCTCGGGTTACGCGCAGTTCGTTGCACCTCATACGGTCTCGACGTAGGCGTGGGTGCGACCGTTCCGTTGCGCCGATGTCGCTTCCGCCTTTCCTCGCGGCGGTTCGCCTGTATGCTCTGTCGCCATGCAGGTTGGTCGCCGCACACTGCTGGGATTCGCGGCGGCATCGCTGCTCACGCGTCGAGCGTTCGCCGACGCCCCGATCATCCGCGTCGAGGAGCCCAAGGTGGGCGGTACCCGGCTCTACTCGGTGCCCTACGTGGTGTACCGACCCGCGTGGTTCGCGCCGCGCGATGGCAAGGCCGACATCGTCGTGCACTTTCACGGCGGCTCGCAGCTGCAGGAAGAGAACTTCGTCACCGCGCAGCTCAACGCCGTGGTGGTGAGCATCAACCTCGGCGTCACCTCCGGTGCCTACAGCTCCTTCGCCCGCGCGGGCGAGCCGGTCTTCAAGACCATCCTCGAGAAGACGCTCTCCACGTTGGCGATGGGCGGTACCCCGACGCTCTCCGCCGGGCGCGTGGCTCTCTCCGCTTGGAGCGCCGGCTTCGGCGCTCTTCGTCCGCTGCTGCAATCGGCAGCCGTGCGCGATCGGGTCGACGCCGTGCTCATCGCCGACGGCATGTTCAGCGCCTTCGTGAATCCGCAGCTGCGTACGATCCACACCGATGGTCTCAGCGGAACGTTCGCCTTCGCCCGCGCAGCGGTCGCGAGGCAGCGCCTCTTCGTATGCACCCACACCGCGATCCCCACCGTGGAGTACGCGTCGGTGGCCGAGACCACCAAGGCCCTGCTCGACGATCTGGGCGTGCCCAAGAAGAGCCTCCTCGGCGATCCCCGGCAGCCGAGCTACGAAGCCAAGCGCGGCCTCTTCACCGCCCTCGGTTACGCCGGCGCCAACAAAGAGGCGCACATCGACCAGATCAAGTTCATGGGCGAGAACATGTTCAAGCCCCTCCGCGAGCGCTGGAACAAGCCGGTAGCCACCACCCTCGCGCAGACCGGCATGTCGCTCGATACCGTGCCCTGAGCGGCGCCCTGGCGGGGTAGCCGGAGGCTCCCGGCGCTTCCAAGCTCTGTGGGCATGGGGCGGGCGCTGCTTCGTGCGAGCAGGCGTTCGCGCGTGCTTCGAGCGTCCGTCGAGCAACATTGCCGCGTGCCAGCCGAAGAGGTCTCTCACGAGGCATCGCCATGGATTCGGTAAGTCGTACGTCGTCTGGAAACGCCGGAGTGAGTCGCTCGAGGGATGACGAGTCGCTATGCAAGCCGACCCCCGAGCAAGATGATGCAGCTCGCAAGGCGCGGGAGAAGGACGAAGAAGCACGGCGTGACGCCTGGATCACGCAAACGCCCAACACCTCAGGAATGACAGACCGCCGCGCTGCCTCGCGGAACGTCGAGACGCGAATGACGCCGGTGCCCACGGCGGCGGAGCGGCAATCTTGGGCGCTGAACCACACGAAGGGCAACGACCGACCTATCAAATCCGATCCGGTGGGGAATGCTATCGCCGGGGGCATCGCCAGCCTCGGGGTCAGCTCGGTGGTCAGCGCGGGCACTGGTCTGACAGAGCCCCTGCTTCACCACGTTGCAGTAGAAGGCTGGGCTGCAGTTGCCACCGAGGCACCGCACGTGGCCGAAGAGATGAACGAGGAGGAGCCGAAGGCGAAGCTCGCTACGTACCCCAAGGAGCGCACGGTCGATCGCACCGTTCGAGGTTCCAAAGAAGCTCCGAGCCCGGTCGGTAAGTCCGGTGCCGGGGGTGCGAGCGTGCCTGTTGCGCCCGCGAACCGGAGCGATGCACCGCCTCCCGCCGATACGTGCAGCAGCCATCAAGGTCCGTTGCCCCCGCCGTCGCCGTGCCTTCAGCGGCGCATCCAGGGCTAAATGAGGCGCCGAGGACCCGTTCGCTATCAGACTCGCGGCATCGAGCATGTCAATCTGACGTGGGTAGCGAAGCGCAATGAACAGTTTCGGGCGTGGGCGTCTACCTGTGACTTGTTTCCGGATGGCCCCGGTGGGTTCGCAGGGCGGATGGCAGGATACGACGTTCGGGTGCGTACCACGTTCGTCCGTGACTGTGCGGGGCCCGTACGCCTCGTGGTCCTTCACCCCAGCGCGTTGCCACTGCCGGCGAGTGCTTCGAGCCACCACGCCATCTGGCAGCCCTTGTTCGAGGCCACTCCGGTCGAGAGCGTCGAGCGCGACGATGGCGGTTATACGCTCATCTTGCCGTGGCACACGGAGCCCGAAGCGCTCCCACCGCTTCTCGGGTTCTTCTCGAACCTGCCTCGCGAAGAGCGAGGGGGGTACCGTGGATAGCGGTGGCGCGCTCCGTGCAGGTTACATCGACGTAACGCCGAGCGCCGGACGGGGGACGTAGCGGGCAGGCGGTTTTCTCGGGCGAAGAGCGGGGTGATCTCGCGGCTCATACCATGGGCCGCGCGATCATGGGTGGTGCGGTGCCCCGCAGAGATGACCTCGAACGCGAGCAAGTCCGCGTACTTGGCTCCCTGCATAAGGCGGCACGACGGTTGCTTAGCGCTCTCCCATGCGGCGCTTCGCTTTCCCCATCGTCGTCTCTGTCCTCGCTGCGGCCTGCAGCTCCAGCGCCGATCCCGAGATCCCGCGCACCGAGGGCGCACCCACCGCGGGCACCCTCGCGCCGGCCACGTCGGTGTCGCTCGGCGACGCGCAAGCGCTGGCGCTGGGCACCGTGCAGGGCGCGGCCGTCGTGGGTACTTCCAAGGGCGTCCTCCGCGCCACGCTCCTCGGCGACAACGCGGTCGCGCCGGTCCCGGTGGTCGCGAACGCCGGAGAGCCCAATGCCACCGGCGCCGCCACCGGCTTTGCGCGCCGCGGGGAGACCGGTTGGTTCGTGGTGGGCGACAACGGCCTGTTCCTCGACGCCGCCTCGGCCCTGGCGCCTTCGCCGCTCACCGCTTCGCTCACCGGGCGCAAGGTGCGCAGCCTCGACGTCACCGGCGCGGGCGAAGGCGAAGCGCTCTGGTTCTCCAGCGACGACGGCGCTTTCGTACGCCGCGGTAGCTCCCTCACCACCCTGGCCATCAGCTCCGGCAAGGTCGAAGCCGCAGTGGGCATCGACGGCCACCGGGCGCTCCTCTTCGGCAGCGGGTCCACATGGGAGGCCGACATCGACACCGGTGGTCTTCGGCGCCTGGGCGTCGGCCTGGGCGCGGTGCACGGGTTCGACCGCGATGTCGACGGAACCGTGTATGTTGCAACCGACGCCGGTCTCTTGGCTCGCGCCCCCGGCGGCGATCTCGCGCTGCGCACCTTCGCGGCGCCCGGCGCCCCAGCGCGTTCGGTGAGCGCAGTTTCGGTGGGCCTCGACGGCCTGGCCGCGGTGGTGGAAACGGACGTGGTGGTGGTGAACGCCGCCGGAAGCCAGGTGGTCGGTAAGGCCCCCGCCGGCGCCAAGCTCGCGTTCGATGCCAACGGCGATCTGTGGGTCGCCGCCGAAGGCAAGGTCTCCCGGCTTGCAGCCGGCAAGCCGGTCTCCTTCGAGCGCGACGTGAAGCCGTTCATGGCCCAGCGCTGCCAGAGCTGCCACGCCAGCGGCGCAGCGGGCGCACCCATACGCGCCTTCGACGGGTACGAAGCCGCCAAGGCTGCGGCCGGCGAGATCGTGAAGCGTCTTCGGGCCGACGGTCGCCCGGTGATGCCGCCCTCCAGCATGGGCAAGCTCACCGCCGCCGACTATCGCGTGGTCGTTCGTTGGGCCCTCACCGGCACGCCGCTCTGAAGGAAGAAAGAGACATGAAACGCACATTCCTCGTCCTCGCTGCCATCGTCCCCGTGGTGCTGCTGCGCGCCCACCTCGGCATCGCCGACGTACCGGCGACCTGCGACGCGCCCCACGCGCTCGACAAATACAAGCTGCTCCGTCGGCTCTCACTCGATCTGCGCCAGCGCATTCCCTCGGTGGAAGAGTATGCCGCCCTCGACGGTGTCGACACGGTGCCCGACGCTACGGTGCAGGGCTACCTCGCCTCCGACGAGTTCCGGCTGGCCATGCGCCGCCACCACGAAAATCAGCTCTGGCCCAACATCTCCAACGTGCGGCTGGGCGACACGACCACCAACCTCACGCTGCGCGGAAGCACCGCCCTCAGCCTCACCGGGCGCGAAAACCTCTACCGCAGCGTCCGCGATACCACTTGCGACGACACCGAGCAGAAGGACTTCGACCCGGCCTTCCCCGGCGAGTTTCGTCCGATCAACGTGCGCGCCATCGGCGGCGAGCGCCACGAGGGATATCGGATGGTGAATCCGTACTGGGCGCCCACCAGCTCGCTCAAGGTCTGCGCCTACGATGCGCAAGAGACCCTCTCGGTCATCAAGTCGGGCAAGCGCATTGCTTGCAACACCCCCGAGGGCCGCGCCGACAAGGCTTGCGGCTGCGGACCCAACCTGCAGTTCTGCTACGGGGGGAGCTCGGCGAACACCATCGAGAATGCGCTCCGCGAGCAGCTTGGCCGCGCCGCCGACAAGGTCGCCACCGGCAAGGCGCCGTACACCGACCTCATCCTCGCCCAAGACGCGGAGCAGAACGGCCCGGTGGGCTTTTGGCGCAAAAACCTGGCGCCCCAGGGGTCGACCGGCGTGACGTTCAATGCGCCGCTACCGGGTGAAGCGCTCCCGGAGCGCGACTTCGCCGACGACGCCTGGAAGCCGCTCAAGCGCTCTCCGCTCCATGCCGGCGTTCTCACCATGCCCGCCTATCTGCTGCGCTTCCAGACCGATCGCGGCCGGGCCAACCACTTCCGTATTGCCTTCATGGGGCAGTACTTCGTGCCCGCAGCCAAGCTCGAGCCGCAGCAAGGTTGCTCCGACGACAGCCCCGACCTCACCAAGCGCTGCAACTGCCAATACTGCCACCAGACGCTGGAGCCCCTCGCCGCGCACTTCGGCAGCTTCTCCGAGGCCGGGTCGGCGGCCATGAACGACACCGCTACCTTTCCCTTGCGGCGCCCCGAGTGCGTCGGCTCCACAAGTGCATACTGCACGCGGTTCTACGTCACCCGCGACGACGCACCGCGGCCCGGCTGGCTTCTCGCCTATCAGTTCGCGGCCGAGCACCCCGACTACGTCGACAACATCGAGAAGGGCCCACGCAAGTTGGCGCAAGCCATTGTGGCCGACGGTACCTTTGCCCGCTCGGTGGTCAAGGCAGCTTTCCTTCGGCTGATGAAGCGTGAGCTGCGGGTCGAAGGGGAGCACGCCGAAGACCTTCCGCTCCTCGACCAGATGGCGACCGACTTCGCGGCGCAGAGCTACGACTACCCGCGACTGATCGCTCGGATCCTGTCGCTGCCCGAGTACCGGAGGGTCCGATGAAAGCACAATGGTTCCTGGCGCTGGTTCCCGCAGCCGCCATCGCGGCCTTCGCCTGCAGCGGCAATGGCGAAGATTCTCTGGTGCAGGGGTCGGGCAACGCCCCCCCGGTGGATCACCCGCCGATTCAGGTGCAGGGTACATCGGCATCGCCGCGGCGCCTCAGCGCCGATCAGCTCCGCGCCTCGCTGCCGATCGCCTTTGGTAACGACGCAACCGGCGCGCCCATCACCTGGAAGAACGGCGCGAACCCGGCCCTCGCCAACCCCAGTATCGCTCGATCGCTGGGCGAGCCCGACTACATCGACACCACCGACGAGGCGCTCGAGCCTTCGGTGCTCTATGCGAAATTCATCGACGACGCGGCGCGGAGTCTCTGCGGTCAGGGCCTCGATGCCGACGCGACCCGCACCGACCCCGCCCAGCGTGCGCTGCTCCGCCACGTCGAGCTCGGCGACACCGTCGAGAGCAACGCCGCCGGCGTCGACGCCAACTTGCGCTATCTGGAGCTCCGCTTTCACGCGGTGCACGTGGCCGACACCGACACCACCACCGTGGCGCCGCTCCGCGAGCTGTTCGCAAGCGTGAGCAAGGCCTCCACCGAGACCGACCCCAAGCTGCGGGCCCGCGAGGGCTGGAACGCGGTGTGCGTGGCGCTGGTGACGGCGCCGGAGTTCAATCTCTACTGAGCGATCGCCGCGCGATGCGTAGAACTTTTTTTGGATAGCAGGAGCACCGCATGAACTTCTCGAGACGCAACTTTCTGCAGGTCGTGGGCATCGCTGGCGGCGTGGTGGCCCTCCGCGAATTCGCCGGTCGGGTGCCCATGGCGCACGCCGACCCGGGCGCCTCGGCCGGGCTCTTCCTGCTCTGCTACATGCGCGGCGGCTGGGACCAGCTCTTGACGCTCGACCCGCGCGACAACACCGATCCCCGGTTCTCCGAAGCGAACGCCCGCAAGGCCGGTGGCAGCGGCATCATGCCCGCCTACGACATGGTCACCGAGGCGGCCACCAAGACCTTGCTCGCGGGCAATCCCAGCGGCGTGCAGCGCGCCGGCAATCTCAGCTTCGGTCCCGCGGTGCCTTCCACGCTCATGGACCACGCCGCCGATCTCGCCCTCCTGCGCGGCGTCTCCATGGAGACCCTTACCCACGAGGTCGGTCGCCGCTACTTCACCACCGGAAAGTTTCCGCGAGGTCTTGCCGCGAGTGGCAGCTCTATCACCACCCTGGTGGCCAATGCCGGCGGCCCGACGCCGCTTCTTCCCAACCTGGCGGTCTCCACCGAGTCGTACAACGAGGGTTTGCCTTCTTTTGCTTCGCCCACTTCGGTGAACAGCACCTCGGACCTGCAGCTGGTGCTCAAGCCGCTGGGCAAGGCGCTCGACCCCAAGAGCGCAGACGCCGTCGAGGCGTTCCAGGCGAAGAGTGACACCTGCGAGCACCACGAGCTCGACCAGAGCAACGCCGTGACCACGTTCCGCGAGCTCACCAAGAAGTCGCACTCGGTGGCCAAGTCGAACGCCGCTTCGCTCTTCCAGTTCTCGCTCACCAGCCCGCCGGCGGAAGTGCGAACCCTCTTCGACGCGCTCGGCATCTCGACCCAGGCCGACCTCGCCGGCCCCCGCGGACGCGCCGCCATCGCGGCGCAGGCGCTTGCCAAGGGGATCTCGCAAGCGGTCTCGGTAGAGTTGGCCGACGACCTCGACGACCACGATAGCTGGGACACCGATCATGCTCCCAAGATTCGAACCGCGATGGACGCGCTGGGCCGCCTCATCACCGTGCTCAAGAACACCCCGCACAAGGACGGCGGGAGCGTGTGGAGCAAGACCACGCTGCTGCTCTTTAGCGACTTTGCGCGCACGCCGCTCGTCAACACCCGCAACGGCCGCGACCACCACCTGGCCTCCAGCGCGCTCGTGGCGGGGCCGAAGATTCGCGGCAACCAGGTGGTTGGCGCCACCAGCGATCAGCTCATGAGCGCCCAGCTCATCAATCCCGCGACCGGCAAGGTCGACGCCGCCGGCGTGAAGATGCGGCCGGCCGACATCCACGCGACGCTCCTCACGTCCATGGGCATCGCCATCGATCCCATCCGCAACCAGAACCCGACGGTCGTCTCCGCGCTCTTGAAGTAGCCGCTACCTGCGCTGGAAGCAGTAGAACGCTGCCAGGCGCCCGCAGCCAATCTGCTTGGAGGCGGTCCACGTGGCGTCGACGGCGGTGGGATCGCCGGTGGTGCCCATGGCCACCTTGTCGGACCAGCCGTTGCAGTTGGGGGCGACAGCGCCGCCAGGGCCAAGGCCCGTCCACACGAACTGCGCAGTGTTCGCCTCGCCCTTGGCATTCTGGTCGATGGCGTGCAGCAGCGCGGTCGCGGGGGTACCCGCTTTGAGCACCAGCGTCTTGCCGTCCGGTAGATACCAGTCGGCCGTGGTATCGAGGGGCTGAATGTCTGGGCCTGGGCCGGAGACCCAGGCCTCGTAGGTTCCGGGCAGCTTGGCGCCGTTCGCGGTGTTGTTGCACAGCGCCGAAGCGAAGTTGCGCGGGCCGAGGCCGGCCGCCGCGGGATCGGTTCCGAAGTACGAGCCGTCGACTGAGAAGTTGCTGGCGATGAAGACCGTCCGCTTCGGGGGACCGGCGTCACCGCCGCCGCCGCTCGAGCTGCTGGATGCGGAGGCGTCGCTCGCGCCTGACGAACCGCCGGAGCTGGAAGAGGAGCCGCCGGAGCTCGAAGACGTCGACTGCGGAGGCGTGCCACTGCACCCAAACAGCGAGACAGCGAGCACCGGGGCGAGCGAAAGAAAGCGCATCCATGCATGGTATCCGCGCGGCCGGCGTCTCGCCAGGAGCTCGCTCGACGTTGACAGTCGTGAACGATTGGGTTAACTATTACTGAGTGCGGCAATTATTTGCGTTTGCCGCACAGGAGAGACCATGAAACCCACCCCCGCTGGCTGGCCCCGCATCTCGTCGTCGATCTACTACGAAGACCCCGCAGCAGCCATCGATTGGCTCGAGAAGGCCTTCGGCTTCGAAGTGCGCCTCAAGGTTGAAGGCGAGGGGGGACGCATCGAGCACTCGGAGCTCACCTTCGGTGAGGGCATGATCATGGTGGGCGGCGTGGGCGCGCGCAGCGAAGGCAAGGAGGCCTGGCAGGCGCGGCAGACGTCGCCGAAGCAGGTGGGTGGCGGCAACACGCAAGCGCTCTGCCTCTACGTCGACGACGTCGATGCCCACTGCGCGCGGGCCAAGCAGGCAGGGGCCGCAATACACCGCGAGCCCAGCACCACCGACTACGGCGAAGACTACTGGACCGATCGCAGCTACGGCGCGACCGATCCCGAAGGGCACATGTGGTGGTTCATGCAGCGGCTCCGGGGTCCCGGTGAAAAGTAGCGTCGACGGCACCCTCGCGGCGCTGGCCGATCCGACGCGCCGCGGGGTGGTCGAGCTGCTGCGCAAGCGCCCGTACCGCGCCAGCGAGATCGCCGACGCCATGGCCACCAGCCGACCTGCCATGAGTCGTCACCTGCGCGTCTTGCGCAAGACCGGCCTGGTGGAGGAGCGCGAGCTGCCGGAAGATGCGCGGGTGCGCGTGTACCAGCTCCGCCAAAAACCCTTCGCCGAGCTGCGCTCGTGGGTCGAGGAGGTCGAGGCCTTGTGGACCGATCAGCTGCAGGCCTTCAAGGCCCACGCCGAGCAGCGCCGGCCCCGGCGCCCATGAGCGTGCCGATTGCCGGTGATCAGGCCAAGGTGTCGATTCTGGTGCGCGTGCCGCCGGAAGATGCGTTCGCCATCTTCACCACCGAGATCGACCAATGGTGGCGCCGGGGCCCGCGCTTTCGAGCGTCGGGCGCGCATCGCGGCATCCTGCATCTGGAGCCCAAGGTCGGCGGCCGGCTCTTCGAGTCCATCGACCTGCCGAGCGGCAAGACCACCGTGGTCGAGACGGGCCGCGTCAAGGTATGGGCGCCGCCGACGCGGCTGGTGTTCGATTGGCGCGCGGTGAACTTCGCGCCCCACGAGACCACCGAGGTCGACGTGTCGTTCGAACCGAGCCCGAGCGGCACGCGGGTCACGGTCGTGCATCGCGGCTGGGCGAGCATTCGCGGCGATCATCCGGTGCGTCACGGCGAAGACGTACCCGCGTTCATCCGCACCATGGGCCTGTTTTGGGGTGGCCTCCTCGCCTCGCTGCGGGTCCACGGCGAACGAGAACGCTAATACTACGGCGAGCCCTCGAGCAATTCCCGTCACGTACGCGGACACGCGTGGACCTTCGCTTTTCGCCGCTCGCACGCACCTGCTTCGGTCCGGCTGCCGCGGTGCGACTACGCCGCCAGCGTCGCGCGCAACCTTCCATTGCGGAAGACCCACATGCTCCCCGGAACCCCGGCGGTCCACACCTCGTCGCGGGTGAGGGGATTGGTGGCGACGATGGCCACGCGATCGCTCGGGGTGGTCACCGAAGCGAAGTCGACGCGCACCTCTTCGTCGGCCAAGGTCGCCTCCTTGAAGGGCGCCTTGCGCACGAGGTGATGCAGCTTGGTGGCGCAGCGCGCGTACAGGTGATCGCCGTCGCCCAGGAGAAAGTTGAAGGAGCCACGCACCCCGAGCTCGGCGCCGATCTCGGCGATGGCTTGCCACAGCGCGCGCCGCGACCTGGGGTAGCCATCGAAGCGCCGTTCGAGGCGTCCAAGAAGCATGCAGAACGCACGTTCGCTGTCGGTGTCACCCACCGGCGTGAAGCGACCGAGCGGAAGCTTCTTGGCGCCGCGCACCGTGCCGTTGTGAGCGAAAACCCACTGGCGCCCCCACAGCTCGCGCACGAACGGGTGGGTGTTCTCCAGCGAAACGCGCCCGCGCGTCTTGCGCCGCACGTGGGCCACCGCCAGCAAGGTGGGGATGGGGTTTTTGCGCACGAAGTCGGCGAGCGCCGAGCGGGCGGCGGCCGCTGGCTCCAGGAACGTTCGCACCGCGCGCCCTTCGTAGAGGGCCAGCCCCCAACCATCGGAGTGCGGTCCCCGAAGCCCCCCGCGCAGCGCCAGCCCCGAAAACGAGAACACGATGTCGGTGGGGACGTTGCACTCCATCCCAAGGAGCTCACACATGGGGGCACGTTACCACGAGCGCCGCGCTCAGATTGAGATGCCCCGCTGCCGGAGGATGTCGCGGATCGAGGCCTGGGCCTCGGGCGTGGTGGAGTTGATGACGCTCCGGGCGAGCTCTACGAAGCGGGAGCCGCGCGCGCGCTTGAGCGCCTCGATGGCGGCGCCGCGGTCTTGCGGTGCGCCGTGCTCGAGGATGCCCAGCAGAAACTCGGCGGCCTCTTGGGTATCGACGCGGGCCAGGGCCTTGAGGGCGCTGGCGCGGACGTTGGGCTTAACCGACTCGCGCACGATGCGCGAAAGGGGATCGAAGGCGTGCTGAAAATAAAGCGCCTCGGTGGCCTTGGCGGCTTCGTTCACGACGTCGTTGTCGCTCTCCTTGAGGCCGCTGCGCACCGTGACGAAGCTGCGCTTGAAGAAGAGCGTGGCCATGCCCCGGAGCACTGCGACCTTCACGTCGCGGTGCTTCACTTCGAAGAGCTTCTCGAGCGGCGAGAGCACCGCGTAGAGCTGCAGTTGCGCCAGCTGGTCGGCGAGGCGCGCACGCGCCACGTTGGTGCCGCCGTCTTCGGTGCGGCCCTCCACTGCGAAGGCGGTGAGCCGCGCGAGCATGGCCCGGCGACGGATGAGGTCGGGCCAGCGAGAGTCGAGGAGCACGTCGGCGCAGGCCTCGCCGGCGCTGCCTTGTTGCTCCCACTCCAGTACGTCGACGTGCCACACGTCGGGGAAGCTCGAGTCTTGCCGAAGGTGCGCGGGCAGGGGAGAGGCGTCGATGTTCTCGTCGCGCAGGCCGTCGTAGCGCTTGGCGGCGCGGGCGTAGTGGGTGCGGCGCGCGGCCTCGAGCTCCATGGTGGCGAGCTCCTGGTACAGCGCGCCCACGCGGGCGAACTGCCCCACCTCGCCGAAGGCCAGCACCGCGGCCAGGATGGCGTTCTCGGCGATCTCCGGCGGCGCGCCCCGCTCCAGGTGCAGCTTCGCTACTTCGCGCCAAAGCTCCGCCTGCACCAGTGTGTAGTGGGTGGAAGCTGCACTCATTCCCAGCGAACGCGCATACTCCGAGGCCTCGCGGGCCAGGGTGGCGGCGGCGGAGAGCTCCTTTCGCTCCCGTGAAGCCGCCAGCGCGTCTTCGAAGTATTGCAGCGCGAAGTACTTGAGGTGGTCTTCGCGAAGGATGCGAATGCAGTTCACGTAGCCCTCGAGCACGTCTTCGAAGGTGCCGCTGTCGCGGCCAATCTGCACCAGCACCTGGAAGCAGTCGAAGGCCCGCTCGCGCTGCCCCACCGACTCGAAATGGTCGGCTGCCTCTTCGAGCAACCGCACCGCGGCCACCGTGGCTTCGCGGGCCTGGCGCTTGTCTTTGCACTGGGTCGCGCAGCGCGCGAGGTTGAACTCCACCAGCGCCGAGATGTACGCGTCGGCGCGGCCGGTCACCTGGGCCAGACGCGACCACAACGCGCGCGCAGCGTTCCAGTCGTTGCCCTTTTCGCGGTAGATGGCGGCGGCGGCGATGACGCCCGCGTTCTCCATCTCGCGGGCGGCGCCGACCATATCGCCCATGGCGGCCAGCGTGCGCGCGCGGTCGATGGGCGGCACCCCGGGCAAAAGGGCCGAGGCCCGACGCCAGCCGTCGGCGTCGCTCCGGGCGAGGTACCACATGACGGTGAGGGCGCTCCGGGGATCGCCCCGCCGCGCCAGGGTATCGGCCAGTGGCCGCAGCACCGTCAGGTAGTCCTGCTCCGCCACGTGCGTCTGCATCGCGGCGAGCACCAGCGTATTCGCCGCCTCGTCGAGGGCGTTGCGGCTCATCGCAACGCGGGCGCGCTCCCGCAGGACGTGGATATCTTCCATGAAGGGAGCCTAGGCTAGCAGATTGTCGGGCGAGGCTGAAACCCCCGTGAAAACCCAGCAGAGGGAGCAGGAGTCCCGAAAGTGCGTGTAGAGCGCACTCAAGTTGTCGCTCCCAAGAATGCGCTGCCGCCGCTAGCTCGGGTCGTCGGGCGTCTCGGCGTCGGGCTTCTTCGGCTCGCTCTTCGCCTTCTTCTTCTTCTTGCGAACCGGCTCTTCGTCGCTCTTCTTTGCGGGCGCGGGTGCCGGGCGCTTGGGCGCCTCGTCCTTCTTGCGGGTCAAGAAGAACACCAGCGCACCGGCCGCCAGAAGACCTCCGACCACATAGGGCACCGTGCTCTCGCCGGTACCGTCGTCCTTCTTGGGCGCAGGCGCGTCGGCCGTCGGGTGCGAGCTGCCCTCGCCCACGATCATCGCGGTCTTGATGTAGTCGAGGTTCGGCCACTTCTCGTGGAGGTAGTCGTTGCCCTTGGCCTGAATGCTGCCCTGGGTTCCGGTGACGCGCTCGCCGTACTCGCTGTAAAACGACTCGGCGATATCCATGCCGGCCGTGACCTTGCAGATGGGCGCGAACCCCTGGCCGTCGAGGCTCGAGTTGTCGCCGAAGTTGATGAACAGCTGCGTGGAGCGCGTGTCGGGGGAGCCGGCCATGGCGTACGTGAGCATGCCGCGGGTGTTCGACTCCTTGGGCGGATCGGGCGGCAGGTTCGCGTCGCGCCACACTGTGTTGACCTTGGGGTTTCCGTGGATGCCCCACTGCACCACGAAGCCCTTGGCCATACGAAACAGCGCGACGTCGTCGAAGTAGCCGATCTTCACCAGGTTGTAGAACCGGTCCACGCCGTGCGGCGCCCAGTCGCGGGTGCAGTCGAAGACCACGTCGCCCTTGGTGGTGGTGAACTTGGCCTGGAACTTCGCCGGCGCGGTCTCCGACGCCTTCGTGGCGTCGAGCATCGCCGGGTGGGTCGACTGCGGAAACGCCTGGGCGGCGCCGGCGGCGAGGAGCAGGGTGGCAGCGGTGAAGACAGAAGGAGCCAATCGCATGGTCCCGTTCGATCGCACGGATTTGCCCGGAGCGCCACCGTCCTTCGCGTCCTTCGCCTTGGCCCCGCCGCCCGCGAATCGGCGCCGCGAAAAACCTCGCAACGTGGGCGCCACCCGAACGAACACATGGAGTAGGACACGTTGCCCGAGGACCCCATGTCGACCGAGACCCGAGAAGTGAGCCCCGGCCCCCAGACGGGGACGGTGCGAGACGCAACCGGCGCCCTGCTCGCGGTGCCTTCCGATTGGACGCTGCTCCCGCCCGGCGATCCCGGCCTCACGCGCCGGGTGAAGCTCGCGGGCCCGGTGTGGACGATGTCCGAGAAGAAGGGCCGCAAGGTCTTCTCGCTGGGGCTCTACGCGCCGCGCGACCGCATCGAGCGCATTCGCGCCGAGCTGGCTGCGGAGCGCGACACGCCGGCCTACGCCCGGAAGATGGAGGCCGCGCGGGCGCGGCGCGAGGTGGCGCAGGGCGCCTACGTGGAAGACTTCCGGGGGGCGGTGCGCACGTTCCTGTGCTTTGCCCCGGTGCATGCAGCGCTGGCCGAGGGGCTCGCGGCGGCCATCGCCGCGCATGCCACGCCGGTCGGCAGCGGCACCGTGGCGCGCACCCAGCGCATTCCCATCGAACGCCGGGCCGAGGCCGCCACCATCGCGTGGATGCGCCACGCCACCACCGGCTACGACGACATGAAGATCGCCCGCGTGAAGGGCAAGCGGCGCGAGGTGCGCAGGGAGCTGGCCGAGCGCTCGCGCGCGCTCCTCGGCCGCTACCGACGGGGCGAGGCCATCGCGCCGGAGGGCTGCCTCCTGCGCAAGGGCCTGGGCCGCAAGACTGCACCTCCGGATGACGATCTATTGTGATGCAGAGGCGCGGGGCGCGGGTCACGCGATAGGAGGGCCTTCGGCAAGGTCGACGATCGGGCCGCGGGCGTCGAACACAAGCTCGGTCCCGGAACGTTCCTCCGCTACCATCGGAAGGGTGAGCGATTCCTTCGACGTCGATTTCTTGGTGGTCGGCTCCGGCTTCGGCGGCAGCGTCTCGGCCCTGCGGTTGGCCGAGAAGGGCTACTCGGTGCGGGTGCTCGAGCGGGGTGCGCGGTTCGCGCCCCAAGACTTTCCCAAGACCAACTGGGATATGCGCAAATCGCTGTGGCTACCCCTGGCCAAGTGCTTCGGCATTCTGCGGCTGTCGCTCTTCTCCGACGTGTTCATCCTCTCCGGGGCCGGCGTGGGCGGGGGCTCGCTGGTGTACGCCAATACCCTGTACGTGCCGCCGGACGCGTTCTTCGCCGCGCCGCAGTGGGCCGGCATGCAGGACTGGAAGGCCGCCCTCTTACCCCACTATCGTATGGGGCAGTACATGCTGGGGGTCACGCAGAATCCCTTCGAGGGCGAGCCCGATCACATCCTCCACACCATCGCGAAGAAGATGGGCCGCGGCAGCTCCTACGTTCGCACCCCGGTGGCGGTGTACTTCGGCGAGCCCTCGGAGAAGGCGCGCGACCCATATTTCGACGGCCAAGGGCCGCTGCGAACCGGCTGCACGCTGTGTGGCGGTTGCATGGTCGGGTGCCGCTACGGCGCCAAGAACACCCTCGACAAGAATTACCTGTATTTTGCAGAAAGAATGGGCGCTCAGGTGACGCCCATGCGCACGGTGACCAACGTGCGGGCGCTGCCGGGCGGCGGCTACGAGGTGACGCACGAAGAGAGCGGCGCCTGGTTCGCCAAGGATCGCCAGGTGGTGCGCGCGCGCAACGTGGTGCTCTCGGCGGGCGTGCTCGGGACCGTGAAGCTCCTCCTCGAATGCAAGGAGCGGGGTTCACTGCCCAACGTTTCGGCCTGTCTCGGCGAGCGGGTACGCACCAACAGCGAAGCCATCTTGGGGATCACTACCGAAGATCGCTCGGTGGCCTACTCCAAGGGCATCGCCATCACCGCGTCGTTCCACCCCGACGACGACACGCACGTCGAGGTGGTGCGCTACAGCGAAGGCTCCGACGCGCTGGCGCCGCTCGCCACGCTGCTCACCGACGGCGGCCCCGGCCTTCCGCGGCCGCTGCGATACCTGAAGAACGTGATCACCCAGCCGCTCACTTTCCTGCGCTCGCTCTGGCCCTTTGGCAAGGCGAAGCGCGGCATCTTCCTGTTGGTGATGCAAACCCTCGACAACTCCATCTCGCTCAAGCTCCGTCGCAAGTGGACGCGGCTCTTTCGTCGGGCTTTCGACACCGAGCGTCCGCGCGGCGCAGCGACGCCCACCTACATTCCGCTGGGCCACGAGGTGGCGCGCGCCTTCGCCGGAAGCGTCAAGGGGGGCATCGCCTACTCGTCCATTCCCGAGGTTCTCTTCGACATTCCGACCACCGCGCACATCCTCGGCGGCGCGGCCATCGGCGCCAACCCCGAGACCGGCGTCATCGACGGCAAGAACGAGGTCTTCGGCCACCCCGGGCTCTTCGTCTGCGACGGCTCCAGCATTCCAGCGAACCTGGGGGTGAACCCCAGCCTCACCATCACCGCGCTCACCGAGCACGCCATGAGCCAGGTGCCGGTGAAGGAGGGGGCCGTGCTCAAGCCCGCCATCGACGCCGCCTGGACGGCGCGCCGCCTCGAAGCCATCGAGGCCCAGGCTGCCGAGCTAGGCTCTTCGAGCCTGCAAGCGAAGGCGCCGCTGTCTTGACCTTTGCCGAGGGTGGGCTTACGTGAGAATCGTGATCCTTCGGCATTCGCTGCTTCTCTTCGCTGCCCTGACGCTCGCGGCGGCCTGCCAGGGCGGCGCGAAAGAAGCGCCGGTGTTCCACGGCGTGCGGCTGGGAATGGCCCCGAAAGATGTGCGCGAGCGCTTCGACCAGAAGGGCACTTGGGGCACTGCGGCCACCAAGGAGCTCACGCTCACCTGGAACACCACCGAGGCGCAGGGGCCGGTGGCGACCGCGCAGTTCGAGTTCCACAACGGCATGCTGGTGGCGGTGCGCTCCGACGTCGCGCCGGTCGATGCGCTGGTGTCACGCGGCTTCGCCGTCACCGACTCCAGCGTCACCGACTGCCAGCCCGGCATCGGCACCCGCAAGACCTGCCGCATCCTGGCGCGCGACTGCGCCGATCACGCGGAAGAGGTCAAAGCCCTCATGTCCGCGCACTGAAGCGCAGCGCTGCGCGAGGAGCCCCCGCGGTGCCGCGCGATCTCGCGAGAGCGCGCGAATGGTGCCGCCGCGTTCGCCGGAAGAGCGCCGCAGCCCCTAGGTTTTTCGACGACCTCTCGCGGCAGGGGACATGTGTGCAAGTTGCAGGGAACGCCGTGCGTCGGGGGGCATCGCGCGGAGAGCGGGCTACGCGAGCCGCCTGTGATGCGGGTAGGTAGCGGCGAGCAAGTGCTTGAAGGTGAGTTTCGAGGCGGGAGCCGCCTGGACGACAGCATCAAACGCCGCATTGAGGTGCGCGTGAGGAAGGCGGCGTCCACGTACGCCCGCCTCCGCTGCGACACCCCACGCCGCCCGGCTCTTCGCCTCCCCTCTCACGAAGTGGGAGGGGACATGTGTGCAGGTTGCACGGAACGCCGAGCGTCGGGGGGCATCGCGCGGAGAGCGGGCTACGCGAGCCGCCTGTGATGCGGGTAGGTAGCGGCGAGCAAGTGCTTGAAGGTGAGTTTCGAGGCGGGAGCCGCGTGGACGACAGCATCAAACGCCGCATTGAAGCCAAACCGC
>JBBQWQ010000059.1:0-51201 GCA_038210445.1 Polyangiales bacterium | reverse complement strand
TACCTGCGAAAGCAGTATGCGCGCTGGGACGACTTTCTCCGGGTGCGGACCGAGCTCGACCCCGGGAGCGTCTTCCTCAACGCCCACTTTCGCAAAGCCTTCGGCCTGTAGGGCGCCGCTCGAGGCTCGCTCGTGACCTTGACTGCGTCAGGGAGCGCCGAAGCCGCGGACGATCTTCACGAGCCCGTCCACCACCTCGGGCTTTCCGTCAAGATCAGGGCTCGAGGGCATGACCGCGCTCTTGCCCACCGCCGCGCCGCCGTAGACGATGGTCTTCTTGATCTGCTCGTCGGTCACCGAGGTCTGCCACGCCTTGTCGGTGTAGTTGCGCGGCTTGGGGTTCAGCGCGCCGGCAGCCGGGCCATCGCCCTTGCCGCTCGTACCGTGACAGGGCGAGCAGCGCTCGTTGAACACCGATTTGGCGTCGAGCACCACCGCCGCGACCGGCGTCGAAGTGGGCAGTGCGGCGCTCCCGCCTCCACCAGCAGGCGCCTCCGACTTGCCGCATGCTGTGGCGACCAACGCAGCCGCCATGAAGACACCCACGAATACACTCGAGACTTCTACAATCGATTTTTTCATGACGCTCATCTCCTGATTTCCCCAAAAACGACACTCACCCCACCAGATCGGATCGCTCCAGATTGCGCTCGGCCCGCAAGAGACCCAGAGTGCCCAACACGAGCGGCCAACCGACGCCCACCGCCAGCACCATCCGCGGTCCCAACCTGTTGGCGAGCCAGAAGCCCACCGGCCCGAGCACCGAGAGGTCTGGGTCAACCCCGCTCAGCACCGCGATGCGTGCAGCTTCCACCGGATTCGCAGCCGCCAGCACGAACACCACCTGCGGCGGGAGCTTCCAGCGAAGCATCACCCCGATGAGCGCGAAGTCGTGCAGCGCGGTGGCCGACACCCATGCCAGCAGCGCGAGCACCACGGCACGCTCCGGCGTGCGCGCCACCGAAGAGATCCAGAAGCCTACGCCTACGAAGGCCCACCCGAGCGCCACCGTCACCGCCAGGCACCGTGCGACCGTGGGTCCTACCGCGGCGTCTCTTTGCGCACCGAAGGCCGAAGCGATCAGCGCCACCAAGAACAGCGCCAGCAGCGGCCCGACCACCACCAAGAGGCGCGCCCCGACTGCCGCCACGAACCACTCGCTGCGCCGCACTGGCTGCGAGAGCATGAGCTCGAAGAAGCCGCTCTGACGCGCCTTGACGATGACCTGGCTGGTGGCGACCAAGGCTACCAGCGGCACCGCCAACACCACCGCGTTGGAGACATTGAGCACCACGCGCGAGAGACCGGTGAACCCGAGCACGCTGCTCTCGCGCAGACCGAGCCACACGAACGCGGCGAAGACGATGCCGTAGACCAGGCCGGTGAAGACCACCCAGCGCGAACGGATGGCGTCTGCCAGCTCGAGCCTGAAGAGGAAGGGCGTCGCGCTTCTCGTGCTCATCGTTGACTCCCGCCGTTCTTACGGAGGACGGCGCTCCGCAACTCGTCCCACGCCACGGCTCCGTCGGCCTGCGGCTCGAACCCGAAGTCCATCGGCGTGGCCGCACCAGACCCGTAGCGGGCTCGGCCGGCGTCGACCCAGGTCGTGCCCCCGTCGCCGCGCACCCAGCTGCGAGCCCGGGCGCGGCCCTCGAGCCAAAGGACCATGCAGCCAATGTCGTCGAAGTAGAAGTGATCGCCGTCATCCACAGCTTGCGCGGCGTAGCGTCGGTCGCTCACGAGCATGGCGCAGTGCGCGCAGGGCTCCTTGCCCCACACCGGATCGGCGGGATCGTTCGCCCCTTTGCAGGCCGAACCTAGCGCCGCGATCATCGACAGCCCCAAGGCCGCCGCGAGCACCTGCCGCCGCTTCACGAGGCCACCACCAGACGCGGCGTTTTGCGTGTAGATTGCACCAATTCTTCCACCGGCACGATGCTCAGATCGGTGATCGCTTCGCCGTGCTCGCGCAGCAGCCGGGTCACCAGCTCGAGCTTCTCGTGCTGCGGTACCTCGGCCACCAGGCGCCCCTTGCCCGACGCGGCGAAGCCACGGGCCCGCAGCATCGTCTCGAGAGCGCTCGCGCCTTCGCGCAGCACCACCTCCACCCGGAAGGCGGCGAGGTCGCGGAGCACCTCGGCCAGCGAGGCGTCGCGCACCAGGCGACCATCCTGCAGCTCCACCACCCGCCCCACCAGTTTCTGAACCTCTTCGATGCGATGGGAGCAGAGCACCACCACGCTGCTGGTGGGGCGCTCCGCCAGCTGCTCGAAGAACCCACCCCGGGCCTCGCCGTCCAGGTTGGCGGTGGGCTCGTCGCATACCAGGATGGGCGCCTCGGCCGAGAGCGCCATGGCTGCCAGGAGCTTCTGCTTCATGCCGCCCGAGAGATCGCGGAAGCGCTTCGTTCGACAGCCGTCCACGTCGAGACCGAGCCGGCGTGCTCGCGTGTAGGTTGCATCTACATGCTTGCCGCGGAGCGCGGCCTGCACCCGTACCACCTCGGCCACCGAAGCCTCGATGGGCGGCGCGATCTGCGGAATGTAGGCCACGGTGCGCAGGGCCAGCTCTGGCTCTCGCGCCACGTCGCTTCCGCCGATGGTGATCTTCCCTTCCACCCGCACCAGCCCCAGCAGCGCCCGGAGCAATGTGGTCTTGCCCGAGCCGTTGGAGCCCACGAATGCGACGCGCTCGCCGCCGGCGATGGTCAACGTCACCGCATCCAAGGCGACGACCGGACCGAACTCTTTTCGCACGTTGGCGAGGGTGATCATGGCTGGGCTATCTCCGGAGCGCGGACGAGCGGGGTGGGGTCGCGCGCCACCGTCTTGCTCTCGAACACCGGCATCGCGTGTGCGAGGGCGTCGACCAGCCCCAGCGCCGATGTACCGTGAAAGAACTTGAGCGCGGGCCGCGCGTCGGTGAGCTCGCGCGAGAGCGCCTTCACCTCGTAGGGAACGTCGCCCACGCCGTCGCCGTCCAAGTCGTAGCCCTCGTAGTCGGTATAGTGATTGCGGCGGAGCGCCACCGCCAGCGCGCTGCCGCCGCCGTCGACCTCGATGAGCGCGGCATTTTGCCTGAGCTCGTTCCCCTCGAACGAGAGCCCTGCCTCGGCCCCGTGCATGCGCAAGGCTACGTCGTTGAGCGCCACCACGTTTCCCTCGAACTTGGCAGGCTCGTCGGCGGTGCGCGGGGTGTTGTCGAGGTACACGCCGGCGGTGTTGGCTACCAGCCAGTTACCGCGAACGGTGATGGCGTCGCTGTCTTTGAAACCGAGCCCCATTCCCGCGGCGCCGCGCGCGCCGGCAAGCACGTTGCGCTCGAGGAGCATGCGCCGGCTGTACATGACGAAGATGCCCACCACGTTCCCCTCGAGATGACTCCCGCGCACGGTGGCGTCGTGGGCATACATGAAGTGCGTTCCGTAGCGCCCCTCGCGCACGGTGTTGTCCTCGAGCGTGGCGTGCCGGGTGTACCAGACCACGAGATCGCGCGCGCGCTCCACCAAGCAGCCGCGCACCTGCGACTCGTGAGACTCCCACAGCTTGATGCCGTCGCCGCGGAGCTCCGGATCGTCGTCGGTGCCCACCACCCAGGCGCCAACCACCTCGCAGCGCGTGCACTCCTGGAGCGAGATGCCGAAGAGCGCGTCCTCCACGCGCACGTTGACGATGCGCACGCCTGTTCCCGTAGCCTTGAATCCGGCGTCCTCGCGAGTGTGTCGCCGGCCCGAGTGGCGCAACGTCACGTTCTCCAGCAGCACGTCGCTCGCCTTCACGGTGACGACGGTGCCGGAGCCAGTGCCCTCCACGATGGCGCCTTTGGTGCCGTGAATGGCCACTGGCCGCTTCACCAACAGATCACCGCGGTAGATGCCGGCGCCCAGCGCGATGTCGCGTGGGCCGCGCGGATCGGCCACCAGGCTCGCGAGCTCCTCGAAGTCGCGGGCCACCACCGCACCGGGAAAGAGCCCGGAGTCGCGCGGGCCAGCCCAAACCGCGCGCGACGCCTCGGGCACGCCGTACGGGTTCGCCCACGCCGCAGCGTCACCCCCGAATAGGCCGCCGGTGAGAAGCAGGGCGAGGCTCGCGCCGCCAAAGCGCCGGTAGGTGCGCGCCGCCATGCCCACCGGCCGCCTCACGGCCTCACCGGAGCGTCGGGCAACACCATGAGACGTGGGCAAACAGCTGCGCAGGTTCCAGCGCGGGAACAACCAGCGCACACCCGCGAGCGCACCACTGCGCCGATCACCGCCAGCAGCGCCCCCGCCACTGCCAGCCAGAACCCCAGTGAAGGGCTGGCGAACGTCTCGAACTGTCCAATCTTCCCATTGCCGAACATCTCCGGCGTGAAGGGTGCAATATGCAGCGGCGCCTTGGGGTCGAGCTGGTGGCCATAGCTGTAGAGCCAGTAAAAGCTGTCGGCCAGGAACACAGAGGGAAACGCCAGCGCGGGAACCACGAGAAGTCGATTGAGCTTCTTGCCGGCGACCATCACCAGCGACAACGTGACGATCCCGATGGCGGCAACCCCGTAGCCAGCCAGGTGGCGCTCCACTTGCGCCGCCGTAGCCAAGTGCTTCATACCGATGTAGTGATTGAGGAGATCGATCTCGTGAACGTCGCCGCCCATACCGGTGAGCGAGATCTCCAGATTCAGCCCCTGTGGGTACTGCGGTGCGTACAGCTTGAAGCTCCACCACGGCCGAAAAAACGAGATCGCGAAGAGGAGCACCGAGGCGACGCCGCAGACGACCACCAGCCAGCGAGTGCGATCCCATCCCCGCTTCGAGCTCGAGCCTTCGCTCGCGCTGGGCGCCAGGTGAAGGTGCACGTGGCCATCTTTTGCTCGCGGCGGCGCAGCTTTTTCTTCGGCGCTCATGTTCACTTCTTCTTCGGCTTGACCAGGAAGTAGCCGGTCATCTCCAGGTGCAGCGCCGAGCAGAACTCGGTGCAGTACATGGGGAAGGTGCCGGGCATGTCGGCCTTGAACGAAATGTTCTCGTTCTTCCCAGGCTCCAGGCTCACGTTCAGGTTGTACATGTCGATGGTGAAGCCATGCGTCTGGTCCTCGGCGGTCTCCAAGCTGGTGATGTGAATGGTGACGTCGTCGCCCTCATCCACTTCGATCTGGTCCGGCGTGAAGTGGCTACGAATGGCGGTCATGAAGACTTCCACCTTGTTGCCGTTGCGCACGATTCGCTCCTTGCCGCCCTCGGCATGATTCGGGTCCACACTCATGGTCACGCTGTTGGTGCCGGGCTTGTACACCTTGAGAGGCTTGAGCTTGTCGGCCTTGATCATTTGCGAGTAGTGCGGCTCGGCGTTGCCGATGGGCATGTCGGCAATGAGGCGCATCTTCTCGCCGGTGAGGTCGACCAGCTGGAAGTTCTGCGGGTAAAGGGGCCCCACCGGTAGAAAGCGGTCCATCGACATCTTGTTCATCGCCACCAAGTACTTGCCGTCGGGGCTCACGGTGTCGCCCTCGGCGGAGAGAATGTGGCCAATGTTGTAGTGGACCTTCAGCTTCTCGACCGGCTGCTTGAAGTCTTTGTACGACCACTTGGCGACCACGCTCTCGATGAACACCGAGGTAAACGCATTGCCCTTGTCGTCGAACACCGTGTGCAGCGGCCCGAGGCCCACCTCGACTTGCCCCTGAATCGAGTCCTTGAAGGGCAATATGCCCACGCCGTAGGCGTCCTTACCCTCGTATTTTTTCGCCTCTACCAAGGCTTTGATCTTGGCCACGTCGTAGATAGTGGCGTGGGTGTCGAGCTTTCCGCCGACGACGATGGCCTTGCCGTCGGGCGTCACGTCGCAACCATGCGGGCTCTTGGGCTCACCGATGAGCGAGAGAACGCCCTCCGGGGCGCTCACGTCCATGGTGAGCACGCGCATGCCGGCGATGATCTTGGCCTTGCCGGCAGCGACCAGCGACTCCGCCTTCTTCCAGTTGATGACGTGGAGGTAGTCCATGTCGTTCTGGCTACTGCCCGACTCGATGGGCGGTTTGCCGTCGATGGTTCCGCCGATGGCCATCTCGGTGTTGAACGAGTTGATGAACGCCCACCCGTCGGAGTCGAGCTTTCCGGCGTCGGCCAGGTCCTGGGTGTACGGCGGCAGCTCCAGGGCCCAGCTCTGGGCCGGGTCGATGCGCCCCTTGGTGCGGTCGAACTTCCAGAAGATGGCCACCCCGCGATACTTCTCTTTGTATTGCGAGAGAGGCGCGTACTCGCGGCCGAGCGGCGCAGGATACTGGCTGGTTTCGATGACGTAGTCGGTATTGGGGGTTACGAAGGCGCCGCCATGATCGCTGGCCGCCAGCGGATTGGCGACGATCTGCTTGGTCGAGAAGTCGGCCAGGTCGACCACCGCGACGCGCGCGTTGGCCTTGTCGTTCACGAAGAGGAACTGCCCGTCGTAGTCGCCCTTGGTCTCCGAGAGATTGGGGTGGTGCATGTCGGCCCAGCGAATCTTGTGCGGCGCGCCGGGCCACCCGAAGGCGCCTTGGTTGCCGCTTTCCAGCACCTTGTCGGAGTCGCCGCCGTATCCGTACCCTTGCCACGATTCCGGCGTGAACACGCCGATGACCTTGAGCATGCGCATGGAGGGAACACCGATGACGTCGACGTTGCCCGACTGACCGCCCGAGGCAAAGATGTAATACTCATCCATTTTTCCGGTCGGCACATACGTCTTGAGCGCGGCCTCGACGTCGGACTCGTTGAGGTTGCGCGCCTTCATGAGGTCGGCCAACGAAGCAGAGGCGCCGAGGTTGCCGGCGGCGGCCTTCTTCTCCTGAGCCTCGTGCTGGTTCTCGCATCCCACGAACGCGGCACAGACGACGCCTCCGGCCAGGATCAAAGAAGCAGCGATGGTGTGCGAGCGCATGGGTATGAACCTCCAGAGACGGTGACAGGTCGGGTGCGACCGACGGGAACGATCGCGACGACTGCACTTCCCGTTCCACGCGGGCTCTCGTTTTCGAGAGTCGGTCGGCGGCAGACGACGACGCGGTGCGTGCGTCTCGCTTCCTGACTCTCAGATTCGAGAAAGCCCGCTCCGCAACGCGTGCGGTCCCTGCACCCTTTGCGCGGGCCCGGTCGCCGTTCGACGAAGCGCCGCAAGAATACGCTTGGCACGCCGGCTGCTCGGCGACCCGACATGCTTCTCACCTCGCCGCCGTCTCCCCCACGGACCGCCGCCTACTGGCGAGGCCTGTGGGTCCAAACGGCGCTGCTGGGCGCGGCGATCACGGGCGCCTATTTCTTGCTCTGGGAGGTCGCCGAGCGAGGACTCCTGGCGACCTTGCTCAGCGAGCACGTGCGCGCGATGCACCTGGTCCGCGGCGCCGGCGCGGCGTGCCTGCTCGGCACCTGGACGTTCTTCAGCATTCGGCAATCGCGTCACGCGTTCGATGCGCTGCTCGAGGACCACCTCGCCACGCTCGAGCGCAGCGTGCAGGCGAGAACCATCGAGCTGAGCGAATCGCGGGCCTTTGCCGAGCTCTTGCTCGACTCGCTCCCGGAGCGCATCGTGGTCGTCGACGGCAACGGCACGGTGGTGAAGGCCAACCGCGTCGCCGAGCGCTTCGCGGGCAGGCCGTTGCTGGGCGTGCGCTACGAGCGCGCCTTCGCCCGGAGCGCGCGCGCCGCCGAGCGCGTGTGGCAAGAGGAGTCCATCGAGATTCCGTCGCACACGCTGCGAACGTCGGTGACAGGGGAGTGCGAGCCTCGGCTCGTCATCGAGGTGGCACGCGACGTGACCGAGCACCGCAACTTGGAGGCGCAGCTCCGCCATCAGGAGAAGATGGCCAGCCTGGGCCTGCTCGCGGCCGGCTTCGCGCACGACATCGGGAATCCCCTCGCCTCGCTCAGCAGCGAGCTCGAGCTGCTCGAAGGAGAGCGCGACGTGACGCGCTTTCGCGACTCGCTGTCGGTGCTGCAGAAGCAGGTGGCGCGCATGACCCGCATGCTGCGCGAGATGGTCGACTTCGCGCGGCGGCGGCGAGCCGGCGCATCCGAGGTCTCGGTGGCCGCGTCGGTGACCGACTCGCTCCGCCTGGTGTGCCACGATCCACGCTGGCGCCGGGTGCGGCTCACCGTCAACGTACCCGACAACTTGCCACCGATTCACATGGTGGAAGACCATCTGGTGCTCGTCCTGGTGAACCTCGCCCTCAACGCGACCGATGCCATGCCGCAAGGCGGCGACCTCGCCATCGAGGCCCGCGCCCGAGGGTCGTTCGTGGAGCTGGTGGTGCGCGACGGCGGCGCGGGCATGAGCCCCGACGTGCTCGCGAAGGCCATGACACCGCTCTTCACCACCAAGCCCCCGGGGCAGGGAACGGGGCTGGGGCTCTCGGTGTCGAGCCGCGTGGTCACCGCCGCAGGTGGCTCGCTGCGGGTATCGAGCACGCCGGGGGCCGGCACCACCGTAACCATTCTCCTGCCCGTCTCCGCGCCCGCCGGCTCGGCGCGGCGCGCGCCCGAGGTGGCCCGTGTCTGAACGCATCTTGGTGGTCGAAGACGAGATCACGCTGTGCCACAATATCGCGCGATTTTTGACCCGGCAGGGTCACACCGTCATCGCCGTAGAGAGGGCGGAAGAGGCGCTGGCGGAGCTCGAGCTGCGAACCTTCGACTTCGTGGTGACCGATCTCCGGTTGCACGACGCGGACGGGCTCGCGGTGCTCGACCGCGTGCGCGCCTCCGGCCCCGAGTGCGTGGTGTTCATCATGACTGCGTACGCTTCGGTCGAGGCTGCGGTCGAGGCGCTCCGTCGCGGCGCCAACGACTTCGTCCTCAAGCCGCTATCGCTCTCCGACCTGCACAGCAAGATCGAGCGCTTCGTCGACCAGCGGCGCCACGGACGCGCCAAGGCGACGCCCTCGCACCAGGGGCCCGCGGGTCACGAAGCGCTCGAGCTGCTACGCGGCGGCCCAACCATGGACCGCCTCTGCGCGCTCGTCGAGAAGGTAGCTGCCGCGCCGTCGAACCTCCTGATCACCGGCGAAGAGGGGACTGGGAAAGAGCTCGTTGCGCGAGCCGTGCACGAGCGGTCGCTGCGCGCCAGCGGTCCGTTCGTCACCCTCGCAACGAGCGCGGTCCCGGAAGGCAACTTCGAGCGAATCCTCTTCGGCGACGTCGAGACGCGACGCGAGGGGCTGATCGCCGCCGCCTCCGGAGGGACGCTGCTGCTCGACGAGATCGCCGAGCTGCCCCCGGTGGTGCAGGCGCAGCTCCTCCGCGTCATCGAGCGCGGCGAGGTGGTCCCGGTCGGGACCGATCGCCCGGTGCGGGTCGATACGCGGATCGTTGCCGCCACGCGGCGCGATCCGGCCGAGCTCGTGCATGAGGGCGCGCTTCGGCAAGATCTCCTGTACCGACTCCAGGTGGTTCACATCGAGGTTCCGCCGCTCCGCGAACGCGAGGGCGCCATCCCCTTGCTCGCCCGACGATTCCTCGATGCTCACGCGCGAAAACAGCAACGGCCGGTGCGCGGATTCTCCGCCCAGGCGTCGGCTGCGCTCTTGGCGTACCCCTGGCCCGGCAACGTGCGCGAGCTGTCGAACGTCATCGAACGCGCGGTGGTGCTGGCGACCGGCGACACCGTGGAAGAAGGCATTCTGCCGCGCGAGATCTACGCGCCCGGCCTACCCAGCAACGCGAAGCCGCGCGACGACGACACCTGCAACCTCGAGCAGGTAACACTCGGCTTCCAACGGCAGCACCTGGCCCGCGTCCTGGGAAAGGTGAACGGCAATCGCGAGGCGGCAGCCAAGCTCCTCGGGGTGTCGAATGCCACCTTCTATCGCTATCTGCAGAAGGCCGGCCTCAAAGGCTACTCCGGCGACAACGGCGATTCGATTCCGCCTTCTCGACGCTGAGGGCCGCAGCGCCGATCGCCGCGGCGAACGAAGGTGATTTCGTGGTGCCTCACCGGACCGGTTGGCCGGTTCCGCCCATGGAGGCGAGGGCAGCGTCGACCTGGCCCTTCAGCTCCCGGCGATCGCCCACCCGCGCGTCGACGGCGCGGAGGATGCGCAGCGCGGGCTCGCGGTACTTCGCGCGCGGCGCCACGAACGTGACGAGCGCGGGGTCGACGCTGGTGTTCATGGTGCCGCGCTCGGCGCGCTCCGCGAGCGCAGAGAGCTCTGGCTCACCGATGCTCTGGGTGTCGAGCGAGCGGAGCGCCGCCTGCGCAACTTGCAAGTCATCGTCGCACGCCAGCGCGACCAGACGCGCGCGGACCTCGGCTTGGTTGAACTTGCGGAGCGAGGTGGCAGCCTGCGATCGCAGCTGCACGTCCTTCGATGCGGCACGCGCGAGCACCGGCGCTTTGGCGCCTTCCATGCCGGTGTTGCCGAGAGAGGCCACCAGGCCCCGCTCCTCGTCCGCATCGCGCGCGGCGTCGAGATCGTGGAGCAGGCTCCCGAGAATGGACTGCGCCATGGCCTCGTGGTCCGACTGGTTCGCGTGAAAGGCGAGGGAGCCCAGCGTGTAGGCAGCGGCCTGACGCAGACCCTCGTCTTTGGATCTTTTGGCCTCGGCCCACTCCTTGGCGACGAACGCCACCGACTCCGCGTTGGGGTGGTCCACGAACGAGAAGCGCTGCAGCATGTGCTGGTAGAGCACCGGATCTCTGTGGGCCGCCGGCGTGGCCAGCACCGCGCGCATCGCAGCCTGGGCTTTCGCGTCGCCCGACGACGAGAGCAGATCGAGCACGAATTCACGCCCCAATGGCATCAGCGCCGAGAACTGCGAGACGAGCGCGTCGCACGACTCGGGGTTCGCGCGCATGAACCCGGCGGCGCGAATAAGGTCGCCTTTGCGCGGATTCTGGCCACGCGCGATGGCGCCCACCATGAACTGCAAGTCGCCTGCGGTAAGGCCGTTGGCAACGGCCAGGTTCGACGCGCGCTCGTCGAGGAGCGTGGGGCGCGCGTCGGGGGCGTGACGCTCGAGCTTGGTCAGGTCGGGCCGCGCCCAGGGCTCGCCCGGCGCTGCGGGGTTCGCCTGCATTGTTGCGTGAAACGAAGCGGAGCCGTGGGCCTCGGCGGGGCGCTCGGCGATATCGGCGGTGTCGGTGGCCGCTGGGCTCACCGCGAGGTCCATCTTGATATCTACCGGTAGCGAGCCATCGAAGCGCACTTCACCGCGGCCCTTCCCCTCGTCCTGCTCGGTGGTCTTCAAGAGGCGGTCTTCTGCACGCGTGTAGCTCCACGGCACCGGGCCGAAGTCGCTGGGTTCGGTGGCCACGTAGGCATTCGCGGCGCTGCTCGGCCCCGGCGCGCGTGGGGGCAACGTCACGCCGTAGTGGAGCGCCAGCGCCATGAGCACGTTTTTCGCGAGCGGCGTAGTGGCCCGGTCGAGATACACGTCTTCCACCGAGCCGTCTGCGCCCAGCGCGAGAATCACGGGCTGTCCTGCCAGTTCCTTCTGCGCGGCGAGGGCGTCGGCGTACAGCGGTTTGCCCAGCGCGGCGAAGCTCGCTGAGCGCACGCTCAAGAGACGCACGCCCAAAAGTCGCCGGGCACCCTCGGCACCCAGATCCGTCACCTGCGCGACGCCCGCCAGCGCGGCGTCGGTAGACTGCGCAGGAAGCCCGCGCACCGGCACCGTGGTGCTCACGTGCCAGTCCACGTCGTAGAGCGTGCCGCGATCACCGCGGTATGCCAGCGCCAGCGGCACCGCGTCGGCCACTTTCGCGCGGGTGGTCGTCGACGGCGCCGAAGCGCCACCCTCGATTCTTTCGCTCTCTTTCGTACCGTATCGAAGGAACGCGACAACCGCGACGCACCCGACGACGGCCGCGCCGATGACCGCCGGACGGCGCCGGAGCGCGTGGAAGGCGCTGACCGGAGTCGCCGCGCGTTTCACGGCGTGATGGCGGCGAGGGCGCCGAAGTCGAACTTCTCGTCCACCGCGCGCAGAATGGGAATGCTGGTGTGCACCCCGCGCCAGTGTACGAGCTCCCATTCTTCTTCGTAGAACAGGAACTCCACGTAGAGCGCGAGGCGCCCACCGAGGCTCGAGAGATCGAGCGCCGCATCGACACCGAAGTTCAGCTTGCGCGAGGCGCCACTGCCGTTGAGCCAGGTGCGGGCGACGATCGGGAGCTTGGCCTGGATGAGCGTCAGATAGCCGCGAATGCCGGCGCTGACGATGCCGCCGACGCCCACGCCCAGGCTGAGCGCACCCGAGAGGTTGAAGTAGGGCTCGAAACCAGCCTTGGCTTCGAACTTGCTCATATCGGGATTGCAACCGGCGCCCATTTCGCCTTTGGCGATAGCGTTGACCCCATAGCTCAGCTCCGCCCACACCGAGCCGGTGATGGGAATGGGACCAGCCCACACCGTCAGCGTCAGCTTCTTGGTCTTGCTCAGCTTCTCGACCAAGGGCTTCTCGAAGGTCTTGTTCAGGCTGAAGCTCGCGCCGGTCGCGCCGTTGGCGAACTTCTTGTACCTATCGTACGGCTTGGGTTCGGCGAAGATCTCCTGGTCGGCGATGAGCAGGTGGGCCTCGTAGCGCACCTTTTGATCCTTGTTCTCGTTGGCTCGAACCCAGATGTCGGCGTCCACTGCGTGGTTCCAGAGGTGCGCGAGATCGCCAATCACGCCGTCGATGGGCGTGGTGATCTTGACCGCGAAGCTGGCGTTGGCGTTGCCCTGGAGCTGACAGGTCTTGTGGGGCTCGGTCGATGTCTTGGGCTTGAGCTCTGCGGCCTTCAGCTCCCACCCCGCGTTCATGCTGTAGCCTGCCGACCAGGAGTCGGTATCACCCTCTTGCGCCGCGTCGGCGAAGTCCTCACCCAAGACTCCGGGGATGACTTGATTGCCGTTCATCTTCTGGGGAATCTTCTTGAGTACCTTCTCGATCTCCTCGCGCTTGCGCTGGAGATACCCCTCGAGCGCGTCGCCGTTGGCCTTGTCTGCGGCGGCGGTCGGGAATCCGCTGTACGTCCAGCGCTTGCAGTTGTCGTAGTCGGCGTCGCGCATGTAGCTAACGTCACCCGGCGCTTGGGCGATGTAGGCGTCGTAGAACATCTTGGGCGACCAGTCGCACGCGGCGGTGGTCAGGTCCAGGCAGCCGCAGCTACCCCGATCGTTGCAGCCCTGCGCCACCCGAGACTTGCGGCGCCACCACTCCAGCAGCGTAAGGTTGGTGATCTTGCAGCGGGCGTATTGATTCCAGTTGGCCTGGTTCTGGTTCCGCATGGCGTCGGGGCCGGCCAATCCCTTGCAGTTGGTGGCGTTCGCCTCGCAGGCCTCCAAGTCCATCGGCTCAATGTATTGGCAGTCGATCTGCGGCGACATGAACGAAACGGCCGAGGGCGCCATCGACTTGGTCGCTCGAGGCGTAGCGGCGCGCGCTGCGCCCGCAGGGCTCGCGCCAGTTCCAGCGCCGGATCGGATCATCCCGCCGCCACCGTTGCGCAGCACGTTGGCGCCCGGCGACTTGAGCGCTGCGCCGCTGGGACCAAAGAGCGCGACGTGGTTCTGCAAAAGCGCGTTCTTGTGGGCGTTGATGAGCGCGTTGGTGCGCACGCTCTCGTCTGCGTACATGTTGGTACGCTCCCAGGGGTCGTAGGTATAGAAAGTTTGCGAAATCTCGTCG
Source organism: Polyangiales bacterium (assembly GCA_038210445.1). Lineage (GTDB taxonomy): Bacteria > Myxococcota_A > Polyangia > Polyangiales > Polyangiaceae > JABFRG01. Next base: position 37,580 of record JBBQWQ010000059.1, on the reverse strand, counting down.
AGCGGGTGAACGAACTCGGACTCGCGAAGGCCGAAGTGCCCGCCGCCTCCGCTGCCATCCAGCGGACGAATGCTCGCGACGTAGAACTCGAGGTCGCCACGACGCCGCGCGAACTCTTCGAACTCGTTCTCCGTGACGTTGGCCGTCTTGCCTCGCATGGCGCTATGGAAGTCCCACTTGTTGGGGTACACCGCGCCGGCGTTGACACCGTTGCCCGATGTGGCGCCGTAGTACACGGCGCCATCGTCGAGGGCCACTTTGAGCTGATCCAGGTCGGCGGCATACTGGGGAAACTGCGTCTTGAGATCGGCAAAAAGCATGTACCCGAGGTAGGGCTTCGGCTTTCCGTCCGCCCCGATTCCGGTCGGCGCCGTCGTCACGTACGGTCCCATCGTGAAGAAGACATTCTTCGGCGTAGGCACAATCGGATTCACCTGGCCCGACATGTCGACGCCGTCCTTGCGCTTCAGCGTGCGCTTGGCGATACCGGGCGGCCCGGTGAGCACGTAGGCGACCTCGTAGGCGCAGACGTAGTCGCCCTTGCACAGGGTCACGGCGTCCTGGAATCGTTGCCAGTCGTAGTACTTTTCGTAGGCGTACTCTTCGCAGGTGTTCACCACCGCGCCGTTCGCATCCCAATCCGGGTGCGGCACGTAGGTCTTGGGGTTGGCGCCGGCCGGCGCGTTGACGATGCGGGTTTGGTCCCAGAAAGACTTCGAGCGCACGTTGACCGGGCTGGTGGGCACGGTGCCGTGGAACTTTCCGCTCTTGAGGTCGCTGAACTGCGCCAACGTCCCGTAGGGGAACATCTGGCGGTTCGCGGGTCCGGGCAATGCATTGTAGTACGCGACGTAGTCGTTCTTCAGCAGGCCCTGGCAGGTCTTCTGATGCGCCTGGCCGCAACCGCTGACCAGGTACGCCGTGCTCTTGCACTGCGCGAGGGTCGGCGTGGGGCACTGGCCAATGGGCACCGCCGCCGCGAAGGACCGCGTGAACTCCTTCGCTTGCTGCCCGGGGTTCTGCTTCGGAAGCGGCGCGCGCGAAGCCGGCGCGGGGTACTGCTGCGGCGCGGCGGCGGTCGTCATCGTCACCGGCTGCGCCTCGCCCGAGCCCGGGAGCAGCAGCGTGGCGAGCACCAGCGATGGCAAGAAGAGGCGGCGAGTGCGTGACGAGCGCGCGGGCGCAGGAGCGACGACCATAGCGCTACCGTATCTGTGCGCCGCACGATGACCATAGGCCGACCGGCCTATATGCACGCCGGCGTCAGGCGCGCGCGATGGGCTCCGCGCGAAGGCGCTCGCGGTCGGCCACCAGCGCCTCGAACGAGCTCACCACGGCGTCCACGAAGCTCGCATGGCGCGTCGAGGCGAAGCTGGATCCGTCCCAGCGCACCCAGCGGTCGTCGGCGTCGTAGCCCTCCACCTCCCGCGACATCGGGCTCCGGAGAATCGGCAGAAACCCAGGGTCGATGCGGGCAAAGGGCTTGCGCGCATCGATCACCCGGAGCTCCGCGGCGGCCGAGGCGCCTAGGCCGTGCACGAAACGTGCATAGTGCATCTGCCACTGCGGCCGCACTTCGTACGCTGCGGGCCGCCGCCAGGTGGCTTCGTCCACGTCGAAGATGAGCACGCCCCAGCGCAGGATGAAGGCGCTGTAGTCCACCGGAAGCGCGCGACCGAGGTCGCCTTCGAGCTGGGTCAGCTCCTCGAGGGTCGGAGCAATGGCGGCGAAGTAGCGGTACTCGTCGCCGGTGGCAGCGAGGATGCGCGCAATGCGGTCGATGGACATCGAAGCTCAACAGTCCCACGCCCGCGGTCGGCGCAACAATAGGCCTCACAGCCTATTGCCTTCCTGCGGGTTCTACTGCAGCGGGAAGACCACGCTGTAGGCGTCGTCGTTGAGGGCTTCGGTCTGGGTGGCGCCGGCGCCCCGGTAGCCGACCACCATCACCTTGCCGCCAGAGACCGCGGCGCCCCAGAACTGGTCGCTGCCGCCTTCGCCGGCGCCGAACGGAAACGCGATGATGCCCGTCCCGTACGAAGTGTCGAGGCGGCCGGTGGCGTCGAGCACCGCGAAGACTGCGTCCTGGGTGGTGGTGTTGGTGGGCCCAGTGGAGCCCAGGAGCAGGGTCTTGCCGGCAGGAAGCGAGATGGTGTTGCGGCAGTTGGAGCCGAGCGCCTTGCCGCCCGGATCGAAGAACACCGCGCCGTTGGGCGCGCCGCCCCACGCGCTGTCGCGCGCGCCGGTGACGGTGTCGAAGCGCAGCGAGACCCAGTCGTTGGTGGTGCCGACATTGCGACCGTAGCCGCCGGTCACCACCTTGGTGCCCTGCAGCGCGATGTTGTAGGCCTCGGTCTGGAGCGTGAGCACCACCGCGTGCGAGAGCCCGTTGTCGCCGAACGCCGTCACGGCAGCGCCGGTGCTGGCGCTCACCTTGTAGAGCACCACCTGCGCGGTGTTGCCCACCAGCGACGAACGCGCGTAGCCCGAGGCGATGAGGCTGCCGTCGGCCAGGAGCACGATGCCGCGGGGCGACGCGTTGGCCGAAGGCGAACCGAAGTCGAGGGTGATCGTGCCGGGCGAGGTGCCTGCAGCGTTGAACGTGGTGTCGAGGGCGCCGGCCTCGGTGAGCTTGACGAGGGCGAAGTCGGAGTCGGTGCGCACGCCGTCGCCGCGGGTGCGCGCGTGCAGGTAAATCTCCCCGGCGCTTCCGATGGCCAGCGCGTGCGCGCCGTCGCGCTGCGCGTTCTGGGTGGAATCGATTGCGGTGTTGAGGTCGAGCAAGCGAACGCCGTCCACCCCGAAGGTGGTGTCGAGCGCGCCGGTGGCGGCGAGACGCACCAGCGCCACGTCGCGATCCGCCGCGTCGGTTGCGTTGGGCACCGAAGCGGCGATCACCAGCTTGCCGCTCGGCTGCACCGCGAGGACGATCTCGCCCTCGGCACCGACCACCTCAAGGGCGGTCTTCACCACGCCGGCGGTCCCGAAGGTAGTGTCCGGCCCGGTGGCCGTCATCTTGACCACCGTGAGCATCTTCGGGCCGGTCAGCGTCTCGGCCGCGAAGCCCGCCGCGTAGAATGTTCCCCCGGGTCCCGCCACCAGCGCTTGCAGCTGATCCGGGCCGTCCTTGGAGAGCGGAACTGCGAAGGGCGTGGGCTTCGCGAAGGGCTTACCAGCCTCGGTTCCGCCATCAATGGGCGCGGCGCCATCGGGGCTCGGGCCGGGTGCATCGACACCGGCATCGCTACCGCCCGGCGTGGGCGTGGGCGTGGCAGCCGGGTCGCTGCTGCAGGCCCAGGCGGCAAAGACGGACGAGAGTGTGGCACAGAGAAGGGTTCCTCGGATCATGTCGAAAGCTCCTGCAAGTTCGAGACAACGGGACAGTACCATGGGTCCATCGTTAATTGATATTGATTTTCAATAGCATTATCACAAACGCGTTGCTAGAAGCATCGACATGGTCACCTCTCGGTGGTTCGTCCGTAGTTCCGTGCTCTTGTCGTTGTGGGCCGCGACATTCGGTTGTCGTCGGATTGTTTCCGAGCCCGCCGGCGCCGCGCCGCTCCCTGGCGATGCAGGCCTCACCCGCGCGGGCGTGCTCGGCGCCTTCGGCGCGTGCGCCTACGATCTGGCGCGCGACTTCCGGGAGCGAGCAGAGACCTTCGAGCGGCGAACCGGCGCTCTTGCCAGCGCGCCCACCCCCGAGAACCTCGCGGTGGCGAAGGCCGCGTGGGAAGACGCCATCGACGTGTGGGAGCGCAGCGAGCTCTACCAGTTCGGTCCTGCTGCGCCGCTCACCAGCCCCGGCGGCCAAGATCTGCGCGCGCAGATTTACAGCTGGCCCACCGTGAGCCGCTGCCCGCTGGAGCAGGGCCTGGTGAATCGCACCTTCGAGGAGCCCACCTTCACCACCGATTCGCCCACCAACCGCGGCCTCTACGCCGCTGAGTACCTGCTGTTCTACCCAGGCACCGACAACGTGTGCGGCGCCGGCTCCGCCATCAACACCAGCGGCGCGTGGGCCGGCCTCGGCACCACCGGCCTCGCCCAGCGCAAGGGCGCGTACGCCCACGCCATCGCCCTCGATCTGCTGGCCCGGGCGCGCACCCTCGAGACCGCATGGGCGCCCACCGGCGGCAACTTCGGCAAGGAGCTCACCAATGCCGGCTCGGCCTCGGGGCTCTTCGCATCGCAGCAGTTCGCCTTCAACACCATCAGCGACGCGCTTTTCTACATCGAGATTTCGACCAAGGACATGAAGCTGGGCAAGCCGAGCGGCCTTCGCATGTGCGATACGCCCACCTGCCCCGAGGCCCTCGAGTCGCCCTGGGCCAAGCGTTCGAAGTCCCACATTCGCGCGAACTTGGTGGGCGCACAGATGCTGGTGTTCGGCTGCACCGCCGGTGGCAACGTGGGCTTCGACGACTTGCTCTCGGCCATGGGGCGCGGCGACGTGGCGGCGCGACTCGCCACCGCCTTCAACGAGGCCATCGCCGCGGTCGACGCGGTGCCCGATGCCGACCTCGACGTCACGCTCACCCGCGATCGCGTGGTGGTGCAGAACCTGTACATCGCGCTCAAGAAGATCACCGACATCATGCGCAGCGACTTCGTCACCGTGCTCGATCTCGAGATCCCCAAGGTCATCGAGGGCGACAATGATTGACCCACGAGCGCGCTTCCACGCCCTGCGCGCCTGGCTCTTGGCGCAGCCGGCGGCCCTCGCTCGGGAGACCGACGCCGCGGCCATCGCCGCCTATCGCGTGGCCTTCGGGCTCATGATGACAGTGAGCGCCGGGCGCTTTCTCTATTACGGCTGGGTCGACGAGCTGTTCGTGAAGCCCAGCTTCTTCTTCAAGTACTGGGCACTCGCCTGGGTGCCCGTGCCCTCGGCTACGGTGGTGCACGGCATCTTCTGGGCCCTCGCCGCGCTCGGCATCATGGTGGCTGCAGGCCTGTTTTACCGGCCTGCCATGGTCACCCTGTTCGTTCTGTTCGCCTGGGTGCAGGCCATGGACGTCACCAACTACCTGAACCACTACTACCTGGTGGCGCTGCTGGCGCTGCTCATGACCACCATGCCGCTCGGCCGCACCTGGGGTCTCGACGGTGTGCTGTTCGGCAAGAAGCGCACCACCCTGCCCCGCTGGTGCACCACCGTGCTGCGCTTTCAGGTGGCCATCGTCTACGTGTTCGCGGCGCTGGCCAAGGCCACCCCCGACTGGCTTCTTCACGGCGAGCCCTTGCGCATCTGGCTGGCGGCGCGCACCGGGCTGCCGCTGGTGGGCTGGCTCTTCGCGCTCCCCGGCGCCGCGCTGCTCATGAGCTGGGCGGGTTTTTTGTATGATGCAACCATTTGGATCTTCTTGCTCCAGAAGCGCACCCGGCCCTTCGCCTACGTGGCGGTCATCGGCTTTCATGCCATGACCCGGGCGCTCTTTCCCATCGGCATGTTCCCGGTCATCATGGTGGTGACGGCGCTGGTGTTCTTCGACCCGTCGTGGCCCCGCGCGGTGCTGGCGCGGCTCCGCAAGGGTGCCCAACTGGCCCCTGCGACGCCCAGCGCCTCTCCGCTCCGCCTTCGCGCGCCGGCGCTGGCTTTGCTCGCCGCCTATGCGCTGGTGCAAGTGGCGGTGCCGCTTCGCTCCGTGGCCTACGGCGGCAACGTGCTGTGGCACGAGCAAGGCATGCGCTTTTCGTGGCGCGTGATGTGCCGGGAGAAGAACGCCTCGGTCACGTACTGGATAGAAGACCGCGCGACGCACCGCACGTTCGTGGCCACGCCGGCCGCGTATCTCACCGATCGCCAGCTACGGGAGTTCTCGACCCAGCCGGACCTGGTGCTGCAGCTGGCGCACCACGTGGCCAAAGACTTTCGCAAGCGCACCGGCCACGAGGTCTCGGTGCGGGCCGAGGTGCGCGCCTCGCTCAACGGTCGCCCTTCGGTGCTCCTGCTCGACGACGCCCGCGATCTCGAGCAGGTCGAAGACAGCCTCGCCCCCAGCACGTTCGTTCGCCCCAGCCCCGAAGCGCCGCCGCCCTCCATCGAGCCCGTTCATGCGTAGCCAAACGACGCTGGCCGCCTTCACGGCTGCGTTTCTTCACACACTCGCCGCCGGCGCGCAAACCATGCCCGCGGCAGAACCTGCCGCAGCTCCGGCGCCCGAGCCCGCGCCGCCGGCGCCCGAGCCCGCGCCCGCGAAGAAGCCGGAACCGGTGACCGAGGTCACGGTGGGGGGTACCAAGGCCACGCGCCTTGCCGGCTCCGCCTACATTCTGCGAAAGGATCAGCTGGACCGCATGGCCCACACCGATCCGCATCGGGTGCTCCTGCAGGTGCCTGGGGTGTACGTGCGCGGCGAAGACGGCTTCGGCCTCCGCCCCAACATCGGCATGCGCGGCGCCAACCCCGACCGCTCCAAGAAGGTCACGCTGATGGAGGACGGCATCCTCTTCGGCCCCGCGCCGTATGCTGCCCCTGCCGCCTACTACTTTCCGCTCATCGGCCGCATGGAGTCGGTGCGCGTCTTCAAGGGTGCCGGCGCCATCGCCTACGGACCGCAGACCATCGCCGGCGCCATCGATCTCGTCACCCGGCAAACGCCCACCACCGGCAGTCCGGTCGGCGCCCTCGACCTTAGCTACGGCTCCTACGGCTACCGCAAGGCCGACCTCACCGCCGGCTACGGCAACGACACCTTCGGCGTGCTGCTGCAGGGTGCGCACCTGGGCTCCACCGGCTTCAAGCACGTCGACGGCTCGAACGAGGATACAGGCTTTTCGCGCAACGAGTGGATGGCCAAGGTGCGCTATACACCTTTCGCCAGCGACAAGGCGCAGAACACCTTCGAGGTGAAGCTGGGCGTCTCGAGCGAGGTATCGCACGAGACCTACCTGGGCCTCACCGACGAGGACTTTCGCCGCGACCCCTACCGCCGCTACGCCGCCAGCGCCGGCGACGCCATGCGTGCCAGCCGCACCCAGCTCGAGGTGATGCACCGGGTGCGCCCGAGCCGCGAGCTCGAGATCGTGAGTGCATTCTACACCCACAACATGGCCCGCACCTGGGACCGCTTCCAGAGCCTCTCGTTCGCCGACAGCGCAACGGTGCTGGGCAACCCGCGCGGCAATCGCCTGGGCTACGATCTGCTCCGCCGCGCCGTCGACTCCCCCAGCGATCAGGCAGTGGTGCGCGGCCCCAACGAACGCCACTTCTTTTCCACTGGCGTGCAAACCAGCATTCGCTGGAGCCCCAAAATCGGCGCTGTCTCCAACAAGATCGAGCTCGGCTTTCGCATTCACACCGACGGCATCACCCGGCTTCACGGTCGCACCGACCAGCTGGTGGTAGGGGGGCAGTTCGTGCCCACCTCGAGCTTCACCGAAACCGACAACAACGCCTCGGCCACCGCGCTCTCCATGCACCTGGTCGACGCCATCACCTGGCGGAGCTTCACCTTGAATCCGGGCGTCCGGGTGGAGTCGATTCGTTCGCGCTACGACGATAGGCTCACCCGCCAGAGCGGCTCCGCCTACGACTTCGTGGTGCTCCCTGGGCTCTCGGTGTTCGCCGGCCTGGCCCGCGACTTCGGCGTGCTGGCCAGCGTGTACCGCGGCTTCAGCCCGGCCGCTCCGGGCGAGGCCGCGCAGAAGCACGAGTCGTCGGTGAACTACGAGGTGGGTCCGCGCTTCGCGAACAAGACCTTCCGCGCCGACCTCATCGGCTTTTATAACGACTACTCGAACATCACCTCGGTGTGCACCGAGTCGAGCGGCTGCAACGCGGCGAACCTCGACCGCCAGCTGGCCGGCGGCGCCGCCCGCGTCATGGGCCTGGAGGCGTTCGTCGAGGCAACCCCCAAGCTGGTGGCCGACGTCAAGCTCCCGGTCCGTGCATCTTACACGCTCACCTCGGCCACCTTTCAACAAGACTTCGTAGCCGACGACCCCAGCTGGGGTCGGGTGAAGGCCGGCGACGAAATGCCCTACATCCCGCTGCACCAGCTGTTCGCGCAGGTGGGCGTCGAGTCGCCCACCTGGGCGCTCAACGTCTCCGGCACCTACGTGGGCGACATGCGCGAAAAGCCGGGTCAGGGCGACGTGTACCTGAGAGACCTGACCGACCCGTACTTTCTCATGGACGTGGGCGCCAGCTACAAGCCGCGCAGCTGGTACTCCATCTACTTCGTCGGCAAGAACATCCTCGACGAGACCTACCTCGTGGCCCGCCGCCCCTTCGGCGCCCGCCCCGGCGCTCCGCGCATGTTTCAGATCGGCATGAAGGTCGACTTCAAGTAGGCGAGCGCGCGAGCCTCCCTGCGGCCGTGCTCGGCGCTCTCTTCGTTGCAGAAGACGGCAAGCTTCGGCGACAAGAACTGGATAGACGCGCTGCCCCGGATACTCCGGACGACGGGGACTGGCAGGACGGTTGGTGGTACCCGTACTCGACGTTCCGCGCTGCGACCGCTGCCGAGCAGGCTGCCCACCGCGCGAAGTCGGGGTCGTCACCGCTTGCGGGCGTGGGGCCGATGCTTAGCTTGCTCTTGATGGCGATTGTCGCATTTTTCGCGGGCATGAGCTCCCTCGTCGCGCTGTCCGTGCTCGCGGGGCGTCTCCTGGCTCATCATCGACTTCAGCGGGCGCTCGCGGTGAAGGGCAGCGGCCAATGCGCGGGAGCGATGGCGTATCGAGGGTCGAGCGCCCCTGCTGGAGGCTCGACCGAAGCGTTGCCCGCTGCCGGTCGGCGCCGCGCGATGGTGCGCGCCAAGCTCCCGGTCGACCTGATGATCGGCCGGACCTTCTTCCGCTGAGCTTGCGGTCACGCCACCGTGGCGAGGCCGGGTCGACCAGTGTACGGTTCCACGCATGCGGTCCTGGGCGCTCGTACTTGGCCTTGCGTGCGTGGTGTTCGTTGCCTGCGGCGGTCGCGTCGCTTCGTCCTCGCCCGAGGCCACGAAGGAGCCGGCCGATAGCGGCACGGTTCCTCCTTCGCCGCCCGTCGGGCGTGACGCGGCGCCGGCGCGTGATGCCGAGAGCCGGGCCTGCCCGCCCTCCCACCCGGTGCTTGCCGCCGGCTGCGACGAGAAGGACGAAGGCCTCTCGTGCGGTTTCGGCACGAAGTGCCGTTCGGAGTGCATCTGCGAGCGCGGGAGCTGGGTGTGCAGCAACGACACCTGCGAAGCCACCTGTCCTGCGGCGCCCCCCGCCGACGCGGCATGCAGCCCCGACGAGACCGGGCGAACATGCACGTACCACGGGGGCTGCCCGGTCACGTGCACGTGCACGAGCGACGCCGCGCGCGCGCGATGGGTCTGCGTCTCACCGCCCTGCTGAGGCCTGGCTCCACCTGCGGTTTGGTGGGGACCGCTACATCGATGGATGCCCGCAGGGCGCCGTCGGCGACGTGATCCACCGACCCGCGCAACGGCATCCCCAAGCGCATCCGGGGCGCCGCGTGCATGTAACAGGAAGAGTGCGGCGCCCGGCTCGAGTGTCGCGGCGGCACCTGCCGGCCCGCATGCAAGTAGGGCGACGCCGTACCGACGCGATCTTGTGAGCGCAGCGACCACGCTTTGCCCGCCAAAACGTGGCGTTGTGGCGCTGCGCCGGGAGACCGCTGAATAGGCTCCGAGAAGGGGGCGTCACACGGCCCCATGATGCGATCCTTCCTTGCTTCTTCGGTTCTTCTCGTTGCCTCGCTTTCTGTCGCCTGCTCCACCACGACCACCACCGAGACCGGCGGCAGCGGCCCTGGCGGAGGCAGCTCCTCATCGTCCGGTTCGGCGGCCCCACCCGCCGACGAGCCTCCCGCGCCAGCGGGCAAAGCCTGGACGAAGGTCACGACCCCCCCTCGCGGTGAGCTTCGCGGTATCGAGTGCTGGGACGACACTGCCGTCTTCGCCGCCTCCAGTCAGGGCTTCTTGGCTTTCGAGGGTGGCGCGTGGTCGCTCATCAAGGAAGGCGACTTTCGCGCCATCTCCGGCACCCGCACCAGCGTCTACGGCGCCGGCGTCGGCGTCCTCGTGTACTCCGAGAACCGAAAAGACTTCTTCGACGGGTCCAGCGCCATCGTGAGCGGATACGGAACCAAGGTCGTCTCCCTGAGTGCGTCGCCGACCGGAGTGTGGATGGGCGGCGAGAACATCTCCAACGGCGGTCTTTCCCGCTGCGCCATGTTGTTCTTTTCTCCGCAGGGAGCCACGCCCGACGACGTGCCGCGCATCTGCGGATTCACCAACCCCGTGAGCCAGGTCGCCGCGCTCGGCTCCTCCTCGGTGTTCGCGGTCTCTGGCGCCAGCGGCTACCTCGGCGAGTCGGGTTCGTCGCAGATGCGCGACTCGAGCTTCGAGTCGTGGCAGGGCGTGCTTGCGCTGCGCAACGACGGGCTCTCACCACTGGGGCTATTCGCCGACAAGCTGCGAACCTCCCGGGTGGAGCTCTCGCTGCCCCCGGGCTACGTGAACATGGAGAAGCTCAACAACCGCGCCATTCTGGTGGGCGCCAAGGGGGCAGTGTTGAACGTCGACATGAGCAACCCCACGGCGCCCGTGGCCAGCGACCTGGGCCCGGCGACCAGCGAAGATCTCGTCTCCATATGCGCGACGCCCAGCACGTTTTGGGTTGCTTCGAAAACGGCACTCTACAAGTACCCCCGCTGACGGTTAAGAAGTCGCCGCGTACCACGGCGCGCGGTCGCGGGCATCGGGTGGCGCGCGCGCGGTGTGAACCCACGGCATCGTCCAGATACGCAGCAACGGCTACTTGCGCGAAAGCGCGGTGACAAAGGCGCGCAGGTCGGCGGTGCCCGAGGTGGGAATCGCCGCGAGCTTGACCTTGGCGAGCTCGTCCAGGGTGACCATACCGTCGTTGTCGGCGTCGGCAGCCGCGCTGTCTTGGCATCGATAGACTGCAAGTCGTCGTAGCAATGGGCGTGCACCTCGCCGCGCTGCTGAGCGCTGGCTTCGCGCCGGTAACCAGCCGGCAACCATGGCATCCCCAAGGCGGTAACACCGTCGCCGGTGCGGGCAATTTCTCGCGCTTCGTGAGCCGGCACGCCGATTGCGTACCGGCCGCTCATGATGATCCGCGTCTCCGTTGCGTTTGTCCTCGTCGCCGTTGCCGTGGCCTGCGGGGGCGCCGCCGCCACGCCAGCGAACCCTGACGCGGGGGCGACGACCCTCGCCACCGGGCGTACGAAGGCGCAAGCGTGCGCGTTTGGGGAGCAGTGCCGCAGCCGAGCGTGCAGCGCAGCGCGTGACAGCGGCACCTGCGGCTCCTGTCAAGACGTGCGCCCGCTCGGCGCCAGCTGCGACGGGCCGCTCGACGTGTGCTCGTATACAGCCACCTGCGTCGACGGCCGGTGCCGCACCCAATTTGTAGACGTGGGCGGCACATGCACTATACAACCAAAGGGCGGCAGCGACTGCGACAGCGATCTCTACTGTTACCCCGACGGTACCGGCGACCAGCGGTGGACGCCGAGCGGAACGTGCCGCCCCAAGATTCCGCTGGGCCAGCCGTGCTCTACCGCGCGCGACGGCACGCCGGCCTCACTCACCGCCATGTTCGCGTGCGCCGAGGGCGGCACTTGCGTCGCCGGGAGCTGCCGCGAACGGCGCCCGAGCAGGCTCGGCGAAGACTGCTCGGACTACGGGTGCGAGCAAGGGCTCGCCTGCGACCAAGCCACCCGTCGCTGCGCGAGCTCGACGCTGGCTATGGGGTCTCCCTGCGGCATCGTGGGCGATCAGTACATCGACGGGTGCCCGAAGGGCAGCGTCTGCGGCGCGCTCGGCGACGTGGTCCGCGCGCCGCAGAGCTGCCTGCCGTTGCCTCACGTGGGCGAGCGGTGCATCGGCGGCACCTGCGAAGAAGGCGCGTTCTGCGAGAACCCCTACAGCGGCAACAGCGACCCTCGCAGCTGCACCGCCAAACGGGTCCAGGGCGCGGCGTGCAAGTACCAGGAAGAGTGCGGCGACGAGCTCGAGTGCCGCGGCGGAACGTGCCAGGCCGCGTGCAAGTAGCCCACCCCTCGTGGTAGCCACAAGGGGTGCCGAAGGACCCAGCGCTGCTCCTGAAAACCACCGAGGTCGCGAAGCTGCTTCGCGTGCACCCGAAGCAGATCTACCGGCTGTTGGAGCAGGGGCTGCCGGCGCGCCGGGTGGGGAGCGAGTGGCGTTTTCTCCAGGCCGAGGTGCTGGCATGGTCGCAGACCGGTGAAGCGCCGGTGGCGCCCGCGTCTGCGCCCGCGGAAAGCGCAGCGCTCCTCGCGGCCAACGGCGACGTGGTGGTCGATGTGCTCCTCGCGCACATCGCCGCGGCAGGAAGAGCCCTCGTGGGCTTCGTGCCGGCCGACCGGGCCGAAGCGCTTCGGCTTCTGGAGAGGCAGCAGGTGCTCATGGCCGGCTACCACGGCGACGCGCATCCGCCCCAGCAGCTACAGCAGGTGCGCCTGGCACGCATTCATCTGGTGCGCCGCCACATCGGCCTGGCGTACGCGCCCGAAGCGAAGAAGCGGCCCAGGCGTCTCGCCGACTTTCTGACGCTGCCGCTGGCGCTTCGCCCGGCGACGGCGGGCGTACGGGTGGCGTTCGACGCTGCGCTCGCGGCGGAAGGCCTCGCGACCGAGAGACCCCGCGGCGCCGTGTATCCCTCGCATCGCGAGGCGGTGTTCGCGGTGCTTCGGGGCGAAGCGCACGCAGCGCTCACCACCAGCGCCTGGGCCGAGCGGGTGGGCCTCGGGTTCTTCTCGCTCGGCGAAGAGGACTACGATCTGCTCCTGCACGCCCGCGATCTGGGTGAGCCCGCGGCGGTCGCGGCGTGCGAGGTGGCGCAAGCGAAGCCCTTCCGTACCGCACTCCGGACCATCGCCGGCTACGACGCGAAGCACGCGGGCACCATCCGCTACTTCGACTGACCGTCGACGCGGCCAGCGCGAATGCGGGCGGACGGGCGGTGGCGGGTTGCGTGCAACGCTCTACCTATTGTTCCTCGTTGGTGTTTAATGTTACCCGATCGTCCATGAACGGACCGATTGTTACTCGTTTGGCCGTCGCCTGCGGCCTGTTGCTCCTCCAGCTGGGGTGCTCGGCGTGCGGAGGCGGCGGACAGACCCTCAGCCAGACCGCACCCACGCCCACCGACGAAGCGGCGGCTCCGATCACCATCAAGCTCACGCTCGGCGGCCAAGAAAAGAACGTCGCCCTCGGCGCGCTTCCCCGGCAAGACTACAAGGGCACATCGGTGGTCACGCTCGGCGCGGTCTGGGACTCTGCCGCACTCGGCGATCGCGCTTCGCTCGACTTCGACTTCGAGGGCGACGACGGCTTCCGGCCTTCCACCAAGGATCGCTGCAAGACGCCTACGCACGGCCCCGAGCTCGACAAGGGCTACGTGGTGCCAGAGACGCGCACGATCGTATGGGACGACGCTCTGGGCAAGCCCGGCTGCTACGCAGTGCGTTTCGTGAGCAAGGTCATCGCCACGCCCGGAACGAGAGACGCCGGCGCCGATTGAAGAGGCCCCTCGCTCTCGCCACCTCGCTCCTCTGCCTGGCGAGGTCTTCGCTGGGCCTTGCCCAAGAGACGCCGGAAGGCGACGTCGAGACCGTGAAGGTGCAGGGATCGGCGCGCCACGACGGCGGCACCGCTGCCCAGGTCGTGACCCTCGAGCCCCGCGACGCGCGCACCCAGCCCAGCGTGGGCGCATCGCTCGAGCGCTCCTCGTCGTTTTTCGGCTCCAGCGATTCGCGGGGCGAGCGCATTCTCTCGTACCGAGGCTTCGATCAACGGCGCCTCGCGGTGTTCGTCGACGGCATTCCCATGTACGTGCCATTCGACGGCCAGGCCGACCTCGCCAAGATTCCTGCAGAGCTGGTGTCGCGGGTGCACGTGATATCTGGGAGTGGCGCCTTTCTGATGGGCCCCAACGGGCTCGGCGGCGCCCTGCACCTCATCACCCGCGAAGCCTCGGAGACCCCGGAGCTACGCGCCTCTACCGAGATCGCGCCGTTTCGCGCGGCGCGCAGCGCGGCCTCGCTCGATCTTCGCAAAGGGCCACTCTCGGTGGTGGTGGGGGGTAGCCTCCAGGGCGTGCGGGCGGTGCCCCTCTCGGGCGACTTCGCGCGGCTGCCCAACCAAGACGCAGGCGATCGCGTGAATTCCGACTATCGCGCCATCTCGGTGCTTGGCAAAGCCACCTGGGAATTGAGCCCCCAGCAGCGCCTCGCGCTCTCGATCTTTCGCGTGCAGGGAGCCTACGGCGTTCCGCCCGGCACCCGCGATCTCACGGTGCGCTACTGGCGCTGGACCGACTGGGAGACCACGAATCTCGGGCTGCGACACGAGCACGCGCACGGATCGCTGGTGCTCTCGGAGGCGGTGTACCTGAGCCACTTCGGCAACTTGCTCGACGCCTTCGACGACGCCCGCTACCAGACGCAGCGGCTGCCCAAGGCGTTTCACAGTACGTACGACGATCTCACAGTGGGCGCCATCGTTCGCGCACGCGTCACGTTCCCGCTCCCTGCGGGCGGCGAGCTGGCCATGCGCACCTGGCTCGGCCTCAAGCGCGATCGGCACCTGGCCACCGCCGATCGCAACGCGCCCGAGGTGCGGGTCGCGACCACGCTCGGTACCGCCGCCGCCGAGGTCGACGCCGCGCTGCTGCGCGGGACGCTGAGGGGCACGGCGGGCTTGCAGCTCGACGGCGAGCTTCCGGAGCAGCCGCCCCAAGGCATAGCCCCCGACGGGTCGGCCGCCGTCGGGCCCATGGGCAGCCTCTCCTACTTGCTGCAAAAGCGCGTCACCTTCACCGCCTCGGCGGCCCAGCGCACGCGCTTTCCCACCCTGCGCGAGCGCTACAGCACGGTGTTCGGCGCCCGCGCCGCGAATCCCACCTTGGGCCCGGAGCACGCCACCAACCTCTCCTTCGACGTGGCGGTCGCGCTCTCTCCGCGTACCTACCTGGCAGGCGGAGTCTTCTACGCGCAACTTCGCGACCTCATCCAATCGGTGTACATTGCACCTCAGGTCGATCAGCTGCAGAACGTCGGCGTGGGGCGCAACGTGGGCTTCGAGCTCACCGGTCGCACCACGCTGCTGCGGAAGGTCGATCTTGCCCTCTCGGCCACGGTCCTTTCTCAGCGCACCGGCGAAGGGTCGACCACCCCGGTGCCCTACGCGGCGAACCCAAGGGTCACCGCCATGGTGACGCTGCGCCCGTTTCCGTTCCTGCGCGGCGCGGCGGTGGCACGTTACCGCGGCGCGCAAGGGTTCCTGAACCCCGACAGCGGCGTCCCTGGGCGGCTCGGCGGCGCGGTGCTGGTCGACGCGCGCATCGACCTCGACCTTGGACGCACGCTCCGCACCTGGCTGCGCGCCACCAACCTCCTCGATACCAACGTCGAAGGTCGCTATTCGTTTCCCGAGCCGGGCCGCGAGATCTTCGCCGGCGTGGCCACCGACACCACCTTCTGAGGCAGGTCTACTTGGCCGAGGCGAAACACTCGCCTTCGCCGCGGAAGTGGCCAACGGTGCGCGAAAGCGCGGTGACGAAGGCGCGCAGGTCGGAGATGCCCGAGGCGCTGCCCGTGCCATACTTGCCCTGGGTCGTGGGAATGGCCGCGAGCTTGACCTTGGCGAGCTCGTCCAGGGTCACGATGCCGTCGGCGTCGGCGTCGGCGGCCGCGATGTTGTCGAAGCGAACCTTGGCATCGATAGACTGCAAGTCGTCGTAGTAAAAGTGGTCGCCGTGAATGGTGAGCTCCACCGTGTCGGTGATGCCATTCTTGACCACCACGCCGTCGATGCCATCCTTGCCGTCGACGTTGGCGGCCTTGCAGCGGTCGAAGAGGGTGGCGGTTTGAAAGCCCCACTTGTAGCTCTTGGAAACCGCGCCCTTAGTGGCGGTGGCCTCTACGTACACGCTGAAGCCGCCTTGCACCATGAGCGCTTTATCGGCTTCGCTGGCACCGGCCAGCTCGGTGGCGGCCGTGGCCGGGAGAATCTCGTAGCTCACGTGGGTCCAGGCCTTGGCCTCGACGCTCGCGAACGTCACCAGCGGCTTCTTGCCCGCCTTGGTGTGGTCCACCAGTTTGCTGCCCTTCTGCTCGGCCGCCACCGCGCCCGCGGCGTCTTGTACCTTGATGTTGCCCAGCACCACCAGGAACTTGGAATACTTGATGGTCCAGCCGTCGACGACGATGGTCTCGCCGTCGACCACCGGGGGGATCTCCTGCTCGATGTACTCCTCGCCCCAGCTGGTGAAGGCAAGGGTGCCGGTACCCGAGGAAGAGGTGCTGCTGCAGGCAGCGACGATGGCGAACAAAGCGGTGGCTGCTACGCGAGAAAGGCGTTTCATGATGGAACCTTCGAGGTAAGGGGGCCGGCGCACCGGCACCGGGCTATTTGCTGTAGGTAAATACGTATCGGTCGCCGGCCTTGAGGCCGCGCACGAGCTCGTTGCGCGCGATGCCTTCCAGGAGCACGGGTTTGCCGTCGACGCTGGCGGCAACTTGGTCGAATTCCACCAGCTCGAACCACATGGGCACGTTCACGGTGAGCGTGACGGTGCCGTCGGCGGTGAGCTGCGTCTCGGCAAAGGGGCAGCCCTCGAGGATGGGCCGGTTCTCGAGATCGGCGATGTCGGCAGCGTCGATCTCGGCGCGGAACACCCGCGTGTCGACGCCTTTCACGGCTTTGCCTTCGAGCACCACCACGTGCGCGCCCAGGCTCGCCGCTTGCGGACCCGCCGGCGGCGTGCCGAACGTGAAGGTGGCCGAGCGAACGGTGCCAGTGACGCCGTCGCCCACGCCCAGGTCGGCGCCACCGGCAACGAGATCGACGCTGCTGGCGGTGAGCATCTCGCCGCGCGCGTTGCCCGCTTGATAGTGGCCCGGGTGCGCGAAGGCGTTGCCTACGGTGAAGAAGCGCGCCAGCGGGTTCGCGGAGGGAGCGGCCGCACGCTGCGCGAAGATGGTCGCGCCGTCGTAGTAGTAGAAGGCGCCGGTCGCGATGGCCGCCTTCGAAAGGGCGACGGCCCAGCCCTGCTTGCTGGTGAACGACGCCGCGCTCGGCGCCTCGACCCGGGCCTTCAGGATGATGCGCTTGCCGGTGGTGCTGTCGCCGCCCGTGCTGCTGCACCCGAAGAACGGCGCGAGCAGACCGGAGACCGCGAGCGCGCTGCCGATGGCGAGGGAAGTACTGAGAATTCTTCGCGATTGCATGGGTGCCGCCTCTTCCGGTGCTACGGACAAACAGATTCGTAGCACGACGTAGCACGGTTCGCAACTATCGTGGCACGCCGGGGACTACCTCGACCTGCCTTCTACGCGCGGGCTCCGGTTCGGTTTCAGCGCACCGTTCTGCCGAAAGCTTTGATGACCTCCGGCGTCATGGTGGGTGACGCCGTGGAGCATGCTTGGCGACGGTGAGCCCCGTGAAAACGAGCGGCGCGGCGGCGGCGGCGCCCGGCACGAGCGTTGCGTATTGGGCATCATGCGAAACAGCTATCTCCTTCCTTGGTTCACCCTCTCCTTTCTCGGCGCCTGCGGGAGCTCTGAAGCTTTGCCGGCAGACTCAGGCGGCCACATGCTCGGCACCGACGGTGGCAAGAGCGAAGGAGGCGGCGAGCCGGCTTCTGGCGCCCAGATCCGCATCGACCTCGGCGCCTTTCAGTTCCCTCCGACCATTCGGCGTTGGGGATTCAACGCCGAGTGGAACGAGGAGGATCCTGAGGACCAGGCCGCGACGGTGGTCGCGGAGGGCGCGCTGTCGCCCATGGTCGGGGGGCTTGTCGAGACGAAGTGGGGAACCAACAAGTTCGGCGCGACCTCGACCCACGGGCCAGATCCGCTCTTTTTCCGGGTCAACGGGAAGGTTCGCACGCGAACCGACGAGAACCTGACGAACCTCCGCGCGCCGGTCGGGAGCGCCGGGATGTTGAACTTTCTGCAGCTGGCGGGCACGCCCACCGAAGGCAACGTGTTCTCGGTCGACGGGTCGTTGAAGAAACCCGACAATGGCAACTTCTACCCGCTACCGCTCGCCGCCGACGTACCCGAGCTCGCCGCCGCCTTCGCGGACTTCGGAGACACGGTGATGCGGAGCGACGGCGTCCCCACGGTCCTCGCCCTCTGGCAGGAGCCCGACCACACGATAGGCGACAACCTCACGCGCCAGCAGTCCTTGGACCGCTACGTGACCTTCTTCACGAAAGCCGGGACCGCGCTGCGGGCGCGCAATGCAGACGCCATGATCGCCGGAGCGCAACAGAACGCAGCGTCCGGCCGCAGCAACGGCGGCGCGATCGACGGCGCCGACTACGCGACGTGGACGGCAACGCTCTTGGCCCAGGAGGCCAGCGACGGACGCCCAACTCCGCTGGATTTCATTACCATCCAGAACTACCAAGGAGAAGCTTCCGGAGAGCAAATCCAGAATGCGCGCGTGGCGTATGCGGACCCCCGCTTCGATACCGCGACGCTCATGATGAACGAATGGGATTTCGACAAGACAGTCCCCTTCGAGACCTCCTACGGTACGCCGGAAGGACTGCTTCGGACCTTGGGCCACCTGAAGGCTCTTTCGGACCAACCGGACCTTGGGTATGTACTCGTGACGCGCAACCTGTTCTGGCGCGCCGATATCCTGGGGCAACAGGTCATCGTTGCGCTCAGTCGAATGCCCGAGGTGCGTCGTCCCATCGCGTTCTCCGGGGCCGGCTCCGAGGGTCTCAATGGCATCGCCGCCGCAGACGAGGCGCAGCTCGGCGCGCTCCTGTGGAACGAAAGCGCGGAAGCGCGGGTCGTCGATCTCTCGCTCCCGGGGGGCGCCCTGGCAGGTCCGGTCGTCGTGAAGAACCTCGCCGTTTCGCCGGCGGTGGTGCTGCAGCAGGGCGCCAGCGGCGTGCGCGAGATTCGTGGCCTGACCATCCCCGCGCATGCGGTGGTGTCGGTCGAAGCTGGGGCGCCGAAGAAGGCGCCGCCCATGGTCCACGCTCGGTACTCTCGGCACCTGGCGTACACCGAACGCGACGCCAAAGGCGCAGCGCCCAACGCAATGGGACACTACGACGTTCGGGGTCAGGCGCTGATCGCTGCCGTGAACGATGCGACCAGCGTTGGCCTCAGCGGCGTGGTGCTGCGGGGAGTACCAGACCAGGGCGCCGGCGGAGCCCCCTATGCGCTCACGGCGCGTCTCACGCGCACGGATGCAGCGGGGGGCCCCTCGCGCGTACTCGGATTGCGTGTAGACTACTTGGATAGAGATCGGAGCCTCGGCACGGTCTTCTATCGCGACAGCGCATCGGCGGGCCCGGCGCCGTGGGCCCGACTCCACGGTTGGCTAAGCCCGGTGGCGCCGGTGGACGTACCGATTTCCTTCGCCGCGAACGCATCACTCGCTCTGCCCATCGCCGCCAGGGCGCCCGCCGCCTGGGCCACCGCCGATGCAGGCGCGCGACGGATCCAGGTTTCTCTCGTGCTGATCGGGGGCGCGAGCGGCCCGATGATGGTGAAAGCAGAGCTCGGTGAGTGAGCCGCTTGCTGACCCGGCTTTCGGCGCTCAGTGCGCCTGAAAGACGGTGCGGGGAAAGCTGTGGGCGACGGCGTCGGCCTCGATGATCTGCGCCCAAGCCCAGCACTGCGCGAACAGGCGACCGCCCACCACCGCGAAGGTCGGGGTGTCGTGGGTGGCTTCGAGCGGAGTGCGCTTGCCGCCGGGTGTGGTGACGTGCAGCGAGCCGTCCCACAGGTTGCGCGTGACGATGAAGCCTTCGGACGAGAACACCGTCTCGTCGGGGGGCGCGGTCTCGGTGTGCGTCTTGGCAACGACGTCGAACAGCAGGTCGGGGTGCGCGGCGCCCATACCCGAGAAGCGTACGTGCCGCTCGCTGGTCCACTCTGCTTTGCAGTCGGCGCATTGGGGCGGAACCTTGATGGCCTTGGTGGTTGCGCCCGTGAGCGCGTTCCACACCGAGTACTGCGGCGCCGGCGACCGCTGAAGGAGCACGCGTCGACCGTCGGGAGCAAGCTCGAGCGTCGCGCCCTCCTGGGCCACCTCGGTGCGAACCACCTTGCCCGCGCTCAGGTCTGCCACTTCCAACTTGCCGGCGGCAGAGAACAACACGGTCTTGTCGTCGAGGAACCGATACCGCGGAAAGTCGTTGATGGTGTAGGTGGCAGAGAAGACGCGCCTCTCGGTGGCGAGGCTCACCATCTCGGTCCTCCCTATGCCCACCAGAACCAGGTAGTCGCCTTTGGGAGAAAGGTGCCGCGCTACGTCGCCCACCCAGCCGGGGCTGAATAGTTTTGCCACCACCGCGCCGGAGGCAAAGTCGAAGACGCTCAGCGCGCACAGAGCGGGGTACACCGCCATCTCGCAGGCCGAGAACAGGACCTTTTGTCCGTCGCCCGCCAGCTCGAAGGCCGCGTCCACCCCGGCCGCTCCGGCGTTGACCTTGCAGTCGGCCTTGGCCAAGCACTTCGCAGGGGCTGCCATGGCCGGTAGCGAGAGCTCGCCCTCTTTGCCCAAGATGAGCTGGGGAGCCGCTTTGGAAGCGGTCTGGTACAGCGCCTCGAGCGGGAGAGGCCTCTTGGTGGTGGCGGCGGTTGCCGGCGTCCACTCCACCAGCGCGCCCGTGCTCACGAAGCGCACCTGCCCGGCGTCGGTGACCGCCATGCTCTGCACCAGATTCGACGGACCCTCGAACGCCGGCGGCATGGCTCGCTTCACAGCGGGAGTCGGAGTCGCTGCGGATCCGCTGACCCTCGCGCTGGGCGCAGACGCGGCCGACGCCGCTGGCTGCGTGGGGGGAGGCGATCGCGTGCATGATACACACGCAACGACGCAAGCGAAGACTCGGCGGTGAGAGGGGAGCACGGCGCTACTTCTCTACGCAGTACACGCGGTTGAAGCTGTTGCACGACGACTGGCTGCCGGAAGATACGAGGGCGAGCCCCATGTTCGACTTCGCTTCGCCGGAGACGCCAACGTCGGTGCTCACGGCCGAAGTCCAGGTCGCGAGGTTGGCTCTTGCGGTGCAAGAGTCGGGCGCGGAGGATATCCCGTAGCCTCCGGTCCAGACCCGCACGGAATCGGAGACCTGCTGGCCACGCGCCGTCATGTTGATGGGTAGCAGCAGCGTTTGCGCGGAGAAGTCGGCTTCGAACACCAGCGGGCCCTGGTCCCCATTGGCACCGGGCACGTAGTGGCGCTTCGAGACGTCGCCAAGGCGCGCTTGGGCGTCCAAGTTGGCGTCGACGCGAACCGCCGCGCGATACGTGCCGCCGAGGCCAGCTTCCGCCGCCTCGCGCTCGCAGAGTGCGTCGGCTGCGGCGGGGCCGGCGAGCCCACCCGGCGGCCCCGTCTCGGGCTCCAAGCGCCCGTTCACCGCCGTCTCGCTCACGAACACGGCCTTCCAGCTCCGCGCGCGCGGCGCGTCTGGCGCGCCGGAGTCACTGGGGATCGCCGCGTCGGGTCCGGCGTCGGGGGCGGCGTCACCGGAGGGCGCAGGTGCGGTCGCCGAGAACTCGTCGCACGCCAGCAGTATCCCCAACACTGGCATGGCCCAAATGGCTCGGTTCATCGAGTCTGATGATACGCCCTTGTGCGCCCGGAGCGCCCGATCAACCGCCCTCCGCACCTTCCGCGAGCGCAGCAATTGTCCTTGACTTCGACGCCCATCTTGGCGACGCGTTGTTGCCGCGCGGGAGACCGGCGCACGTCTACTGCGCGAGCTTGGGGAAGCCCAGCGCGTCGGCGGCGTGGCCCATCTCGTGGCCCACCGAGCCTTCGACCTCTTCGTCGACCGCATTGGAGATGGTGACGAAGAGCTGGCCAAAAGGCGTTTTGAGATCGGCGTCGGTCTGCTTGAGGCCTTCCTCCGCTTTCCAGGTGACCGGGGGCGCGGGAATGGCGTCGCCTTGCACCGCCGCATACGCCGCCTTCAGCTTGTCGAAGCCCGCTTGGATTTTGCCGTCGATGGTCTTGCCGTCTTTCTCGGGATCGGTGTTGGTGCGCGAGAGCACGTAGGGCCGGAACACGCCGTACACGGCAATGGTGCCCGCCAGGTTCTCCCGGAGGTCGGCCATGGTTCGCTGCGAATACCGCGATTCTTCGCGGCTGGCCGCGGCGTTCTTGACCTTCTCGGCCTGCTCGCCCATGAGGCCTTGTAGGCCGCGGAACGCATATCCGATATCGAGCTTGCCGGCGACTGCCCACTGCTCCTTCAGGGTCTTGGTGTCGGCCACCAGCTTGGCGCACAGCTTCTCTTTGAAGCTCTTGGCCTCCGCCTCGGTCTTGGGAAACGAAGCTTCGACGTAGAGGTTCACGCCGCTCTTCTCCAGGGTCTTCTCGGAGTCGACCACCGAAGCGGGAATGGCGTTGGACCAGAGAATGCGCTCGATAGCGTGCATGCCCGTGACGCCCTGATCGTCAAACAGGTTCGCGTCGCCCTTGCCATCGGCGATCTCCTCCTCGAGGAAGCCGTCGTAGCGTTGGTCCATAGAGACGTCGAGATCGGGAAAGAGCGGCGCCACCGCGCCTTCGATGCGTTCGTACGGGGCGCGGACCTTGGCCCAGGCGGCGCGCAACGCGTCGATGGCGGGCTTGTCTTGCGCGGCATCCCAGCCACGACCCGCCGGCGTGGGCGCCGCGTTCTGCAGCTCGGTGGCGGCGGCAATCATCGCGTCGATGTCCTTGGCGACGCTCGTCTGCAGCCCGGTCGTCACCTCGGTTTTGTACTGCGCGTCGGTCTTGGTTCCGCTGTCGGACGACGAGCAGCCCACGGTAAGCGCGAGCGCGAGCGCGGAGACGGAGACGAGATGCGGGAGCTTCATGGACGGGACCTCTCGGGTGAGCGCGCACCACCTGCGCGCAGCATCTTTGTTAATGAAAATAGTTATCATTATCAAGTTAAAGTACGAGGGGCGGGGTTTTCCTGGGAAAAACAGGGCAAGTCGTTCGCGCTTGAGGGCCCCAGGGAGGGCTCGTAGCCTTGCCGAATGAAGCTCGAAGCCCAATCGGTGAAGAAGACGCTCGACCTGGCGCGCACCCTCTCGCTCCTCGGCGAGGCCGAGGTTCGCGACGTGATGGAAGCCTTCGATGCGCAATACCCGCTCGCCGCGGCCATGAAGCTCGCCGACACCCTTCACGTGCACGTGAAGGTCGACGCGGTGCACGCGCTCCCAGCGGCGGAGCTACGCGCGGCCGGCGGCAGCGTCGAGAACGAGAAGGACGGCTACGTCAAATACGCGTTCCCCAGCGGCATGAACCTCATCTTCTCGTCGATCAACGTCTCCGAAGACGATCTCCGCGCCACCCCCGAGTCCGAGAAGCGGAAGAAGCCCTTCCTCGATCACTACGGCATCGACATGCGCGCTGAGACCCCGGACGTGAAGGCCACTTTCGACGCCATCCCGCAGCGGGCGAAGGAGCTCGGCTGGGCCACCGCTGCGCAGGGGGGCGACGGCAAGCTCGTGTACTGCTGTCACGTCACCGTCTCGGCCAAGCACTGGGTCTATCCGCGAGAGGCGCAGGGTCGCATGCCCCCGTGCATCGAAGTGGCCTATGGTCCCTTGGCGGTGCAGAGCGGCAAGAGCGGCTGCGACCTGCGACCCAGCGATCCTTCCTTGGGGCTTGCCGCGGCGCCAGCCTGCGGCGCAGGCGCAGAAGTGGCGAATGGCAGCTACTACCAACGCGCCGACCTGGGAAAGTTCGGCGAGATTGGCAACAACCGAAAAGACCTCGCCGACAAATTCTTCGGCTGGTACACGGCGGTGTTCGAGGACGGCGCGCTCGACGCCAAGCAGAAGAGCCTCATCGCGCTGGCGGTGGCCCACGCCGTGCAGTGCCCCTACTGCATCGACGCCTACACCAACGACGCTACCGCAAAGGGCGCCACCCTCGATCAGCTCACCGAAGTGGTGCACGTCGCGGCGGCCATTCGCGGCGGCGCTTCGCTGGTGCACGGCGTCCAGATGCGCGGCCACGTGCACGACAAGGGTCACTGACCCGAAGTAAGCTCTTGGGTCAGAGTGTGTCGCACTCGGCGGTGCCGAGTCGGCCCGCGGCGTGGTCGCAAATGTGCGAGGTGGGCGTCGTCTCGGCGAGCCGGCACCACTTCGGATAACAGGTGCGCTCCTCGGCGGTCATCGCGGAGCACGCCGCCACGCAAGCGCCCACGTTGGCGAATGGATATCCTTTGACTGACCGGCACGAACTGTCCATGCACGCACAGTAGGGGCCACATGCCGGGTCGGGTGGCGCGGCATCGTTCGAGCTCGAGACACCCGCGTCGTCACATGGGGCTGCATCACAGCTCGCCGCCGCCGCCTTCACGGGGGCGCCTTCGCTGGAGCAGGCCGCGATGAGGCCAACCAGGGCGAGGGCCGCTCCGAGCGGCGTGATGGTTCGATTCATGGGGGCCAGGGGTTCGAAAGAGAGGGATCGGTGAGGAACGCTTCGTCGGTAAGGGCGCGCAAGAACGCGACGACTGCGGCCTTGTCGTCTCGAGAAATGGTGAAGGTCACGATGAATCCGCTCTTGAAGGGATTCGCCTTTCCAACGCCCGCGTAGGGACCCGACGTGATGGTGCGCCCGCCGGCTGCGTAGTGCTCGATGACCTCTTCCAAGGTGGCAATCGATCCGTCGTGCATGTACGGCGCGGTCTTCTCGATGTTTCGCAGCGTCGGCGCCTTGAACTTGCCCATGTCGGAGGCCACGCCGGTGAATTCGATGAGGCCGTGATTCCCGGGCGGAAACGCCCCTGTTCCGCCGATGTTGTAGAGACCCGTGTTGTGAAAGCGCCTCTCTCCCGGCACCCCTTCGAAGGCCACGGCGTCGGTGAAGTTGAAACCACCATGGCAGTGGAAGCACTCGAGCGTCTCCGACCCGAACAGCTCGAGACCGCGCTTCTGCTCCGCGGTGAGTGCATTCGCGTCGCCGTCGTATCGGTAGCGGTCGAAGGCCGAGCGACCCGAGATGAGCGTACGCTGAAAGCTCGCCAGTGCCCGTACCACGTTGTCCAGCGTCAGCGCATCGGCCTCTCCGGGAAATGCCGCCGGGAAAAGAGTCGAGTATTTCTCCTCGGCGCGAAGGGCACCCAGCACCTCGGTCTCCTTTCCCCGTATACCGAGCTCCACGATCGGGTCGATTCCGAACATGGGCACGCGCGCCTGCTGCTCCAAAGTTGTCAGAACGGGGTTCGCCCACGTCATGGTTGCGGCATAGGCAACATTCGCCAGCGTCATGCTATTGCGGGGATGAACCTGTCCCGTCGACCCGATGCCAAGAGGGCGCCCGTCGGTGAAGGCCCGCGCTTGCTCGTGACAACCCGCGCACGAGAGCGTGCCGTTGGCCGAGAGTCGCTTGTCGTAGAAGAGATGCCGACCCAGCGCCACCTTCTCTTTGGTCAATGGATTGTTGGCGGGCACGAGGGGCGGCGGAAACCCCTTGGGGAGTGGGAATGGATAGGCCGTCGCCCCATCCGCGACGCCTCCGTCGCCGCCGTCGAGGTAGGCCGGGGTCGCATCCGACGCATCAAGGGAGGGCCCGGGCGAAGGGTCGACGGCGGCGCTCGGTCCGCCGCAGGCTCCCAGACCCGCGGCCGCCACCAGAGCGCCGACCGCGGCCCATTTCATCGCGGCTCAACCGAGAAGATCGCGGGGGAGCCCTTGGGCAGCCCGGTGGCGAAGTCGAGGCCGAACCGCGTGAAAACCGCCGGGCACTCGGGGTCCGATGGGCTCGACATGCAACCGGGAATCGTGTCGGGCGTATTCACGTCGATGTTCGAGCCTTCGTAGAGCTTCTTCGCATCGAGGACGATCTTGTTCTTCGTGGGGTCGAAACCCATGAGGCGTACGGAGGGACGGTTCTTCAGTGCGCAACCCGGGGTCCCGCCGTCGGCAGGATCGCCGGAGCACTGCGTGCTACCCACGTGCGAATAGAAGGGCGGGACCCGCGCCACACCATCGCTCTCCAGCTTCATCGAGTTCAGCTGGACCGCAATGTGGATGTAGCCATTCGTCCAGTCCCAGTTCAGACCGCTTCCGGGAAGCGGCGCCGGCTGAATGTCCTTATTGAGATGGTTGAGGTCCTCGGGCACTCCAATTTTGAAAGCGATGCCATCGAAGCCGGTACCCAGCGCGGAGCCCTTGACGACTTCGTTGGTTCCAGAGGTGCCGAACTCGCATTCGCCGGTCTTGTTCTCGAAGTCGAGCAGCGCGAGACGCGAGCTCTGCCACGGCGCGATTGCATCGAGCGTGACCGGAACTTCCTCGGTGCCGCGGAGCAGCCTCACGTCGTGGATGAAGAAGCGAAGGTCGCCGGCTGCCGCCGTCGCGGACGACATACCGATTCCGGCGTAGGTCTTGCCGCAGGCGAAGGGCTCTGCGCCCACTCGGGCCTCGAACTTGAGCTCTATCGGCCCTACCTTTTGCGGCGGCGCCGAGTCCTGGAGTAGCGCAGCGTCTACCAGCGGTGCGGCATCGGCCTTAGCCCCGGCGTCGCTCGCAGACGGGGTGCCGCTCGACGCGTCGTCCGAGCAGGCGTAGGCGAACGTGATGAGCGCTGCACAGGGCGGGAGCAAAAGTGCGGACCGAATCTTCATGGTTGACCTCGATGGGGGGACGCCCTCACGCCTGCAGTGTGGCTCAACTCGGCCTTCTGGGGGTTGCGGTGAATTGCCGCGGGGCGCCTGAACAGCCGAAGGCCGCGCCGCGATCGAGCTCGGTCTTGTCGGCCTCGCGACAATCGCACACCGTATGTAGTTACAAACTGATTGCATTAAGAAGCTGGCGCAGCTAGTCCGTTTGTGCCGTCAGCCCTTTCCGCTGGCGGGAGAGGTGCTTCATGAGCGGCAGCAAAGTCCCCGTCACGGTCCTCACTGGCTTCCTCGGCTCGGGGAAGACCACGTTGCTCAACCGAATTCTCTCCGAGAACCACGGCAAGCGGATCGCGGTCATCGAGAACGAGTTCGGCGAGATCGGCATCGATCAAGCGCTGGTCATCAACGCCGACGAGGAGATCTTCGAGATGAACAACGGGTGCATCTGCTGCACCGTTCGCGGCGATCTCATCCGAATTCTCGGCAACTTGATGAAGCGGCGCGACAAGTTCGACCACATCCTGGTGGAGACCACCGGCATGGCAGACCCGGGACCGGTTGCGCAGACGTTCTTCGTGGATGACGAGATGCGCGACATGTTCAAGCTCGATGGCATCATCACGATGGTCGATGCCAAGCACGTGTGGCTGCACATCGACGAGTCTAGCGAGTGCAAGGAGCAGATCGCCTTCGGCGACGTGATCGTCCTCAACAAGGCCGACCTGGTCACGCCCGAGCAACTTGACCAGGTCGAGAAGCGCATTCGCTCGATGAACGCCCTCGCGCGCGTGCATCGGTCGGTAGGCGCCGACGTGCCAGTTTCGGCGGTGCTCGACGTGGGCGGCTTCGACCTCTCACGGGCTCTGGAGGTGAAGCCGGCCTTCCTCGAACCCGAGTACCCGTTCGAGTGGGCCGGCGTCTTCGACCTTGGAGAAGGCATGCACACCGTGGCGCTGGACGACGGGCCCGACCCGTCGATGTCGCTGGTGATTCGACCGGTGCCCTCCGCCACCCGAGAGCTCACGGATGCAGATGACGAGGCGGTGGCACGCCTCTATGCGACCGAGGAGCGACCGGCCGAGCCCGGAATGGTCCTCTCGCCGGGGGAAACGCACTGGGGTCTGCGGCTGGCAACCAAGGGAGCGAAGACCTTCCCCGTTCGAATCTCCGCGGCCGGGTTATATGCACTCTACACTCAGCACCTTCCGGAGGAGTTCACCCTTTCGGTGCGCGGAGAAACTGCCGAGGGCGTGCGCGTCCACGCGCCGGCGTTCGCCAAGACCTACACTGCCGCTCACACCCACGACGCGTCGATCTCCTCGGTGGGAATCCGACTGGATGGCGCGATCGACGAGACCAAAGTGAACAAGTGGATGAGCAAGCTCTTGCGCGAACAGGGGGTCGATATCTTCCGCATGAAGGGCATCCTGAACGTGGCCGGGAGCGACGCCCGGTTCGTCTTTCAGGGGGTGCACATGCTCTTCGACGCACGGGAAGACAGGGCGTGGGGGAACACGCCGCGCACGAGCGAGCTGGTGTTCATCGGGCGGAATCTCGATCGCGTGGGGCTGGAACGGGGGTTGCTCGCATGCTTGGCGTGAGCCCTGCCGCGCAGGTTTCGAAGCTCAGTTCGGCCTGGAAGACGACCATCGATGACTACCCCACCGCGCTCGCCGCCTCGCGCGACGCGCGCATGCTGGTCGTGGGCACCAGCGGCGGCCTGCTGGTCGCCATCGACGCCGAAACCGGCACCGTGAACTGGCGGCGGGAGTGCGCCGGAGTCTTGGCGGTGAGCTTCGGCCCGGAGACCATCGCCGTCGGCGGTCAGGACGGCCGCACACGCATCTATGCCCGCGACGGTGAGGTGCTCCGTGAGCTTCCGGCCACCGGGCCCTGGGTGGAGCACGTGGCTTGGAGCCCCAACGGAGAGTGCCTCGCCACCGCCTCCGGAAAAATCGTCCGCCTGTGGCATGCCGACGGACGCCCGTTTCTCGAGACCCACGCGCACGCCAGCACCATTACCGCGCTCCAGTGGAACCGCCGCGGCACCGAGCTGGCCGTCGCCTGCTACGGAGGCGCGTACCTGTGGGAGCTCGACCCGGGCGCCAATCCTCGGCGCCTGCCGTTCAAGGGCTCGCTCATCTCGCTCGCGTGGAGCCCCGACGACCAGTTCGTCGCCTGCGGCAGCCAGGACTGCTCGGTTCACTTCTGGCGCTTGCCGACCGGTCGTGATTCGGAGATGTCGGGGTACCCGCAGAAGCCCAAGGCCCTCGCGTGGGACGCCAACTCCACCATGCTCGCCACCGGCGGCGCACCCAGCGTGTGCCTGTGGGACTTCAGCGGCAAGGGGCCGGAGGGGTCTATGCCAAAGGAGCTCGCGGCGCACGGCGCAGCCATCGTTGGTCTGACATTTCACCCGCGAAAGGCCCTCCTGGCCTCCATTGCGCTCGATCGCATGTTGTGTATTTGGGAGCCGCGCAAGGGCTTGCATCCCATCGGCCGCGCCAACCTGTCCGACCGACCGGAGTGCGTGTGGTGGCACCCCAAGGACGCGAGCGTGGTGACGGCAGATGCGTCGGGCGAGATCGCTTGCTGGCGAGTGGAAGGCGCGCGCACCTCGTGACGCCGCTCTCGACGCTTACGCTCGGGCTGCTGCTCGGCCTTCGTCACGCCACCGATGCCGACCACGTGGTGGCCATGGGCACCATCGTGACCCGCGACCCCAACCTGCGCCGCGCGGTGCGTACCGGGCTCTTCTGGGGAGTCGGCCACACAGTGACGGTGCTTGGAGTCGGCGCGCTCATGCTGGTGGGAGGCCTGCGGGTACCGGACCGCGTGGTCACCGCGATGGACCTCGCGGTTGCATGCATGCTCGTGGCCCTCGGCCTCGTCGCGATGAGCACCCAGCGGGTGGAGGCGAACGAGCAGCCGCCCCTTCGCGAGCGCATTCTGACCTCGCCCGTAAGGCCGCTCCTGGTGGGCATCGTTCACGGGCTGGCGGGCTCGGCCGCCATGACCCTCGTTGCGCTCACCACCCTTCGCGACGTTCGGGGCGCGCTCCTCTACCTCGGGCTCTTCGGCGCTGGCACCGTGGCCGGGATGATGGGCATCACGACGCTGCTCGCGCTGTCACTCCGATGGATCGGCGCCCGCGCCGCCACGCTGCCCATCTGGATCGCGCGGACCTCGGGTGCCGTGAGCGTGGGGGCGGGTATCGTCGTCGCCATTGGCACCCTGGCCGACTGAGTGCCTCACTCCGGCGTGTCGAGGGTAAGTACCAGGCGACGGTCTCCGGCAGCCTGGATTGGTGGTGACCGATGGACGGCACCCCGCCCGTGGTTGCCCGGATGGAGGTCGCCCTTGAGGATCACGACTTCGCCGGCGTGGGCGCGCTGAATGCGTGAGCTCCACGGAACGATGCGCGCGTTTGCGAGCTCCACCGTGTCGACCTCCTGGGCGAGATGCGCGCGATCCACGTCGGCATCGTCGACCCACTCGGTGCCCGGCCCGAGGTACGTGCACAAAAGCCGAAGTGGCTTGTAGTCGGCGTGAAACTTTCTACACTTGTCGGTGCGTACGATGGCGAGCGAGGCCACCACCTCGGGCTCGCCGGTGAGGCGTGCGAACCGCCTGGCCAGGCCCGCGATGTCACCGGCGATCAACGCCGCTCCGCCGGCGGAGCCGAGCTCACGAAAAAGCCCCTTCGCGCCCTCGCCAGCGCCATCGGCGCGCAGCTGCGCCGATGCCTCGTGCTCCCCCGAGAGGTCGAGGTCAGCCAGCCACGCACACGTCTCCGCGGGCAGGCGACGACGCAGCACGCAAACGTTGATACCGCGACGAAGGACGCGGTCGAGGTGCGTGACCGACGCGACCTCGGCGACGCTCGCCTTCTTCTTGTATACGCCCACCGAACCGACCGAATGATTCATGCAGACCACACCTTTTCCTAAAAAAAACAGCGCCTCGTGTCACGCCAGCGGGTCGATGGTCACCACCAGGCGAGGCGCGTCTGCTCGCGTGGGCGGCGATCGATGAACCGCGCCGCATCCTGCGTTTCCGGGCCACGACTCGCCCTTCATGAGCACCACATCGCCGGGCTCCGCCCGAGCAACGACCGCCCCTGGCCGCAAAAGACCGGAGTTGATGTCCGAGGCGCCGCCTGCCGCGTGCCCGAGCATGGCGCGAGCGACGTGCTCGCTGGCCACGTACTCCGTTCCTGGTCCTACCAAGGTCGTCACCAGGCGCACTCCCACGTGATCGACGTGGAATCGAGGGCACATCGCAGCGTCGAGCCGGGCGCAGCGAATTCCCACCGACGCGCATCCGGTGAGCTCGCCCATGAGCTCGGCCCAGAACCACAGCTCGTCGGCCAGACCGCTCACGGCTTGGCCGTCGTGCAGCTGTGCACGTCCCGCGCTGGTAAGGGGCGTCACCGCCGTCACGCGGAGGCCTGGCTGCGCCACGAGCCGGGCGGCCTCAACGGCAACGGCCGCGGACAACGTTCGTCGCAAGTGGACGATGTGCGCCCCATCGTCGAACAGCTCGGCGAGACCCGAGATCTCGTCTACCCGCCGGATGCTGCCTTTTTCGATCGCTCGCGACGCTACTGCAGCTCCCACCGATCCTCCGATATGCAACTAGAATGCAACTCACCGATAGAGAGCGACTCGCCTTGACCCACAAATGCCGAATTGCTACATCAATTCAACACTCGTTGAACTGATGGAGATTGAGACATGGACCACGCGTCACATCCCGCCCACGACCACGCACATGGACCCAACTGCGGACACACGGCGCTCCGGCACGGCGACCACATCGACTACGTCCACGATGGGCATCTGCACCATGACCACGAAAGCCACGTCGATGAGTGTTCGCTCGACGACTGCGGCGCCACCCCGGTTGTCTGCACGCCCGCGCATGCATGCGCGGGGCACGCGCAGGGGCACGTTCACGGCGCAGGCTGCGGGCACGAAGCCATTCCCCACGCGGGCCACGTCGACTACCTCGTCGCAGGGCACCTGCACCACCCGCACGATGGGCACTGCGATCACCACGGGACTGTCGAAACAGCCTGAACGGGTCGCGGCGCGAGCCACCGCGACCCCTTCGGCATGCGCTACTTGGCCTTGATGGCGCAGAGACCGTCGGCATTCATGTGGCCCTGCGACGACTGCAAGATCGACATGAAGGCGGAGAGGTCGGCCACGGTGCGGCCCTTGGGGTCGAGGCTGAGGTCGCCGGCAGCAGCGGGGGCGTCGGCCGGCGCGCAGGTGCGGTCTTGCAGCGCCGTGGCGCCGAGCTTTACCGGGTTGAAGGGAACGCCCACCAAGTCTTCGAGGGTGATCGGCGCTGCTGCCGAAGCGCCTTTGCTCTTGGCCTTCGCCACGTAGGCTACCGGGTTGAATCGAAGCGGCGCGTCTTCCTCGATGGCGTCCCAGAACGGGTGGTCGGCGTGGAAGGTGACCTGCGCGACGGTGGCTTCGTTCTCCTTGACGGCCAGGCCGCGCGGCGGCTCGCCGCCTCCCTGTCCGAGGTCGGGATTGAGGCAGTTGATGAAGCTGGTGGGGGTCTTGAAGCCGAACTTGAAATACACTTCCTTGGGCAGGCCCGGGTCTGCCGCCGGCGAGCACGTGCCGCCCTTGAAGGTCGCTTTTCCGAAGTAGAAGACGTTGTAGCCCTTGCTCACCATCTCGGCGAGATTGGCGTCGTCGGAGGCGTCGAGCCCCACTTTGGTGGCCGATGCCGAGGCCGCGGTGGAAGAGAACCCGAATGCGTACTTGGTGGCCTTGTCGAAGGCCTTCCCGCCCGCCAAGTTCTGGTTCTTGATGACTGCGAGCGGCCACGCCTTGTCGCCTTCACCCTTGCCGGGCAGAGGTCCGGTCTTGTGGAGGTCGACGAGGAAAGAACCGGGCACGCTGGCAACTGCCGCGCCTGTGACGCTCTGATCGGCAGGGTTCTGATCGGGGCCTTCGGAGACGGTGATTTCGCCCACCGAGACGTAAAAGTGCTCGAACTTCATTTCCCAGCCGTCGATTAGGTAGGCCTCCTGGTTGGGCGCGGCGGGGAAGTCGAAGCCCTCCAGCCCCAACCCCTCGCCGGAGATGGTTACCTGGATCTGGCCTGCCTGTGCTGGCGTTCCGCTGCTGCCGCCGCTGCTGGCAGTACCCCCATCGGCGGGGGTCGGGCTCGACGACGAGCAACCGGCCGCAATGGAGAGGGGGAGAGAGGCCGCGAGAACCAAGCTAACAAGTCGAATGCGCTTCATATGCAACTCCTTTGCATGAGTAGCTAGCCCGCCATGCTAGATTGTGCAAGTCGAATGCTTACGCACAACAGATCCTTTTGCATATTGATTGCATTCATGTCGGGTGTGTCCCTGCGAGGTCTGGGGTGACCGAGCTTCGAGAAACCAATGTGCTCGCGGGCACGGCGAGGGTGAGGCGGCTTAAGCTGGCCCTTCGCAGCGCGGGCCTCCGTGGAACCACGGCGAGGCTGGCCGTCCTCGACTACTTCCACGCCCGCGCCGGCGCCCACGCCCACGCAGACGTGGTCGAGGCCCTTGCCCAGCGAGCCTTCGACCGTGCCACCGTCTATCGCGTCCTGCTCGTGCTCTGCGAGGCGAAGCTCCTCCGAGGCTCGATCGACGCCGACCGGATCCGTCGCTTCGAGCTGGCCCACCCTTACGACGCGACAGCCGTTCGCGATGCCGAGCTCTTGTGCTCCAGCTGCGGCGCTACCGCTACGCTCGTGGGCGCGCGTCTCCTGCTCGAGGATGAAGCTGCCGCGCCGCGAGCGCTCGTGCGCAGGGAATACGCTCTACGGGTCGTTGTCCGCTGCGACGCGTGCGGCTAACTCAACTTAGCTTCGGCCTCGCGGGACTGCACGGGCGCCGTCGGGCAGCGACGAGCGTGCTCAAACGCAGTTGTCGCAGCGACCCTTGAGCTGAACGCTCACGTCGTTGCTGCCAACCGACTTGGGGGCACGGCCCGCGCCCTCGAGCTTGAAGGAAAGACCCGGGAGACATGAAACCTCGCCGCAGTCGACGCACACGAAGTGCGGATGCCCACCCTCGTGACCCGCCCCCTCGAGCCCGCTCTTCAGCTCGAAGCGCCACACGTGGTCGCCCAGATCGGTACGCGCGAGAATGCCGACCTCCGAGAGGTCCATCAAGACCCGATAGACGGTGGCGCGATCGAGGCCCTGGTCGGCCAGTGCCGTGAAGAGCTCGGCGTGGCTGTTGGTGCCGCCGTGGCGATGAAAGTAGCCGAGTACTGCGATGCGCGCGCTCGTACTTCGGAGCCCGGTCGCGCGAACGAGCGCTTGGAGCGCCCTCGGATCTTCGGCAGTTCGGCTGGGAGCCTTGGCCAGGGTCTTGGCGGTGTTTCGCATGCTCACTCTCGCACCATCGTACCCATCGGCGAACAAATTGCAACTGCGATGAGGTTGCATAAGCACCGCGAGGCGTTAGGAACGTGTCACAGTGCACGGCGCGGTCTGACTCGACGTGTCGCAGCGTGAGCGTTGAAGCGGTTCGTTTCAGTCGAAGGCACGTGGGTTGCACGCGAGCCGTTCATGCGACCGAAAGACGTGCCTGCGCTGCTCCGGCAGACCGTGTCGGAGTGGCTCGACGACCGCGCGCCGAGCCTCGCCGCTTCGCTGGCGTTGTACTCGCTGCTCTCGCTGGCTCCTGTAACGGTAATCGCAGTGTCGGTGGCCGGGCTGGTCTTCGGCGAGGACGCGGCGCGTGGCGAGGTCGCCCGACAGCTGCACGGTCTCATGGGGCCCGCCTCCAGCGAAGCGATTCAGGCGGTCCTTGCGCAAGCAAATTCGCCACAGAAGGGCATTGCTGGCACAGTCGTGGGCGTGGTGATCCTCTTCGTGGGCGCCTCGGGCGTGTTCGGCGAGCTGCAGGAAACCATGAACATCGTCTGGAACGTGAAGCCCAAGCCCGGGCGCGGCGTGGGAGGCTTCTTGCGCGATCGGTTCTTCTCCTTCGCCATGGTCCTGGGGGTGGCTTTCCTGCTTCTGGTCTCACTCGTACTCTCGGCGGGACTCTCCGCGGTGAGCGCATTTATGGGCGCCCATCTTCCGGGCGGCGAGACCTTCTGGCAGGTGGCCAACCTGATTGTCTCCTTCGTGCTGGCGACTGGGCTGTTCGGGCTCATCTTCAAGGTGGTGCCGGACGCAAAGATTGCCTTTCGCGACGTGTGGTACGGAGCGCTGATGACAGCGCTGCTGTTCACGCTGGGCAAGTTCGGCATCTCGCTCTACCTGGGCAAGGCGGCGCCGGGCTCTGCCTACGGCGCGGCTGGCTCAATGGTGGCGCTCGTGGTGTGGGTCTACTACTCCGCGCAGATCTTGTTCTTCGGAGCCGAGCTCACGCAGGTGTACGCGAAGAACTTCGGGAGCGGCATCATCCCTACCGAAAATGCGATGCCAGCGGAGCCCGACGGCGCAGCAGCGGCGCCCGAGCCCTCGGTTTGAGCGTCAGGGCGCTCGCGGGCGAACGCTGGGCGGCGGCGGGTTTCGAAGCGCCATCGTCAGCTCACGCTCCAGCTCTGCGAGGGAGGCGAATGCAACGATGGGCGTGCCGCTCAGGAGCTGAACCACGGTGACGCCCATGCGCACCAGACGCGAGGCCGAGCCGACGTACACGCCGTCGTGTTGGGGTGCCGTTTGCTGCGACCACGGCGTGAGGCGCGCGCGCACCTCGGCTTTGTACCCGGTCACCCCGAACCATTCGTGAAAAACGCGAATGGTGCCGACCCGCCGGATGAGCGCATCAGACCGTCGAATGAGCAGCTCTGCGTGGGCCAGCTCCGGATGCCCCACCGCCTTGGTCACCAGCGTCGAAGAACCCAAACGGTAGATAACGGTCTGGGCACGACCGCTGCGCTCCTCTTCCAGCTCCTCGGCGTCTTTCTGGCGCAGCGTGTGCGTGTCGATGGCCGGCGATGGAAACCCACTCGTGCTTCGAGAGTCGTGGTTCCCCATGGCGTGCTTCATGGTAGGCCCGGCAAAAGGCACCGCGCAATGCGCGCGTGGGAGAATCAAACCTGACATAAGGGTGACACTTGGGTCGGGCACAGTGCCCCTCATGAACACTTCCCCATCTGGCTGCACCTGGTCCGGCGAATACAGCATCGAAACCTCTGCGTCCGCGGAGGCCATCTGGCACCTTTTCCGCGACGTGGGCACCTGGGCCTCGTGGAACGCGGGCATCGAGAGCGTCGCGCTCGAAGGCCCGTTCGCCGCCGGCACCTCGTTCACCATGAAGGCGCCGGGCCAGGACGCGATGCGCTCGCGCCTCACCGAGGTCCGTGAGAACGAGTGCTTCGTCGACGAGACCACCATCGACGCGCTGACGATTCGTGTGGCGCACCGCATCGAGCGCAAGGGCGAGGGCGCGCGGGTGACCTACGCGGTCTCCGCCGAAGGTCCCGGCGCCAAGGACATCGGCCCCGCAGTGGCTTCCGACTTTCCCGACGTGTTGACGTTGTTGGCGCGCAAGGCAGAGGCGCGCTGACGGTCAGAAAACGTCGCGCGAGGGTCTGCGCGCGGGGTTCTGCGACTGCAGCGGCGGATCGTAGGGCTTCGCCTTCTCGCGGGGATCGGGCGGCGTGGTCGCGAGCGGAACCAGCTTGGGCGCTGCTCCGTCGAAGCCCACCAGCCGAAAGTGGGCGATTCCCACGTTCTGGTAGATAGCTACCGAGAGCACGTCGCCGCTCGGCGTCATCTCGTAGTTGGTGCCCGGCAAGCGGCGTACGTCCATGACGGCGCCGTCTTGCCGGCGGACGACCGTGATGCGTGCAGGCTCGCCGGTGAAGCCATAGGCGGCGACGATGTAGGGGCCGATGACGCGAAATTCGTTGTTGGAGACCAGCGAGTGCGTGCGCCACAGCACTTTCTTGGAGGCGAGATCGAGCGCAACCAGCGCGGAGCATCGACCGCCAGCCTCGCGCGAGTAGGTCTGGCATGCCTCGTTGAAGTACATGACGCCGTCGGCCACGCGCACGTCTTGCACCTCGAGCTGGTCGCGACGCGAGAGAAACGGCCCGAGCGACACCGAGGCCGACTCTTTGCCGTCGGCCTCGAAGACCTTCACAAGGGTAGCGCAATTGCCCTTGCCGGTGCCGCACGCTTCGAAGCGCTCGCGGTAGGTGGCCACGAATCCCCCGCCCGGGCGTGGGTCGAGGAGATCGAGCTCGGAGCTCGCGATCTCGAGGGGGACGAACGCGGGAACATCGGGCCCGATCCACAGGTGATCGGCCGGCCGCACCATGGTGCGGAGACGAAGCCCCGGCGCCGCCGCCTGGGTGGGCGAGGGGGTCATGACGATGAGCTGCGTAGCGCGCCGCACGACGGGCTGCGCGTCGGCCCGAGAAACGAGCGCGGAAAGGGACAAGGCCACCAGGCAAGCAAGCGAGGGTCGCATGTTCGATGGACGAAGGACGCGCGCCGCCCCATGCATCGGGTCGCGCCGAACGGCGGAAAGAGGAGCGAGCGCAACCTACATCGCGGCATGGACCGCCCGCCCGGCTGCGCCATCGTTGCCCCAAGCAATCGCGGCTGGCTCCGGACGACGGCGTCGCGCTCCGCAACACAGGAAGCCGCGCTCGCGAAGCAAGACGCCGGCCCGAGCCCCAAGCCCCCCACTCTTAGTGCGCGCAAGGGCTGAACGAAAAAGCGTTCGCAGCGCGCGCCCCTCGCCGCAGCTCTCGAGGTGCCGTACGGGGTGGGCCACTGAGGCGCCGCGGAGCCCAACTTCGCGCAGATGGGTACATGCAATGTACACCACTTGGAACGTCTGTCCCCTCCCGCAAGCCCCAAGCCCCAAGCCCCAAGCCCCAAGCCCCAAGCCCCAAGCCCCAAGCCCCCAAGCCCCCAAGGCCCCAAGCCCCAAGACCCGAGCCCCCAGGCCCCAAGCCCCAAGACCCGAGCCCCCAGGCCCCAGGCCCCAAGCCCCCTCCCCC
>JBBQWQ010000058.1:0-51578 GCA_038210445.1 Polyangiales bacterium | reverse complement strand
CTTGCCGAAGTACACGTCGGGCTTCGCCGCGGTGCCCTCGGCCGGCATCCACTGTACGAAGCCCGGCCACGCCCTCGGACTCTCCACAAGACCGGCCTCGACCGGGTTGGCGGCAACATAAGCGACCTTGTCGAGGAGCTCGTCCTCGGTCGGGAGCGCGACCTGGTTGTACGGCTCCGCGGCCCAGAGGATCCCCCGCTTCCGTGGACACCCCAAAAGCCGCGCAGATGCGTCAGGAGCGTTCCATGGCGAAGAGGAAACGACGAGCCGGCAGAAGCTCTCTCGCTCCTGCTCGGAGTAGCGCGCAAGGAGGCGCGCGCACTAGAGGCCGAAGCGTCGCCTTGCGCTCGCGCGCAAGGTCCGCGTTGACCTCGGCGATCTGCTGCAGGGAAGCGCCAGCGTTGCCGCTCGCACCGAGTCACGGAAGTTCGCATCATGGGCTTTGGCGTGGGCGAGGCGTCGGTCGACGATGCGGGTCATCGGGGCGCGCGCTGCGGCCGGGAGCTTGCCAATGCGCGCCGCCACTACTCAGGGAAACCCCAGGTTTGTGGCTCGCAGCGACGTCAAGTTTCGCCGCGTCACCCATCTTGGCAATGGCGCCGTCAGCGCCCTATGTCTATCGTCTTGCGATGGGTTTACCGAAGCGCTTTGGTCTTGTTTGCATCACTGGCGTGCTTCTGGCGTCTTCGTCGCAGGCAGCGCCAACGGCTCCGGCCCCGGGTCCTGCGCCCACCGGGCGCCCCGTCGCAGTCGCCGGCAACATCTTTGCGGCGTGCATGGCCAAAGCCCCCGACTTTGTGGCCACGGGCGCGACGCAGTGGGCGGTCTACGCGAGCTCGCCCGACGCCGCCTATGCGAGCGACCCTTGCGGATACTTCGTGGTGGAAGTTTCGTTCCAGCCCAACTCGCATGCAAACGAGTTCATTGCGCTGAACCTGGCGGGTGCAGATGATTCGATTGCCAAGGCCTCGAAGGCTTCGTGCGAGGCGGTGACGTCGACGCTGCACGTCCTGCTGGGCAAGACGCGGGTCGCCGGTGAAGTGGTCCACGGCACCTGGTCGGATGGCAAATGCGAGCTTTTTCGCCACGCGGAGAGCGGATCGCTTCCGCAAAAGCCCTATCGCATCCTCGCAAGGCGGACGGTGAACGGGCAGCCCGTGCCGGTCGGGCTCCAGGTCAAGCAAGTCAACGCGCCGTGAGCTGGTCGGCCGCGCATGGTGAAGCCAGTAGGGAAGATCCGCTTCGCCCGCGCGTAAGTCCCCCCGACATGCCTGAATCCCACAGCGCCCCACTCGATGAGCTCTGGGCCGAGAATCCCGAGGAGCAGACCTTTGTGCGCCGCGCGGACCCGCGCAAGGCCCGCATTCGCGCGCTTGCGCTCTCGTTCGGCCTGGGATCGGTGGCGGTGGCGCTCACGGTGGTGGCCATCGAGCTCTTCTCGCCGCCCGCCTGCGATCAAGTGGTGCTGATTACCGTGCAGTCCACCGGCGCCGCGACCACGCAGCTCGTTTGCCGCTGAATTAGCGGCCGCCCAGGGAGTTTTCGAGAACACCCGCCGCAGCGGACGAGGTCTGCTTGGCGCTGCTCACGTCTTCCTTCGAGCTATCGCTGCGTGCCGGAGCGGCGGTCGCCTTGGGGGGCGCCGCAGCGGTTGCGCTGCGCCCAGCGGCCTTGGGCCTCGGCGCCGGAGCCGGAGCCGGAGCCGGAGCCGCCTCGTCCGCGGCGCTCCACGCAGTGGGCGCCTGGGGCGTCGTGGGCAAGCCCTCCGCGGGCGCTCGCTCGGCGCGGGCGAGTGCATTCGCGAAGTGCGGCTGCGAGGAGCGGCTGGTGGCCGGCGTGCCCAGCGAGATGGACCCCACTGCGGCGCCGAACGTGAAGATGGCCATGCACACGGCGCTCACCACCACGCGCTTGGAGAGCGGCTCGGGGCGGCTCCGGCGGCTCAAGCGAACGTCGGCGTCGAGCGACACTGCGCGCAGGGAAGGGGGCGTGACGATGGCCGTCTCCACCGAAGCCACGAACGCCGGGAGCTCGCCCACGTCCGGTCGCGAAGCGGGACGCGAAGGCGGCGCCACCGGCACGTTGGCCATGATGACCGTCGACTCTTCGGGCGCACGCACCGGCACCGGCGCCGGACGACGCGCCACATGAACCGGCATCTGGAACGGCAGCGTCATCTCGTTGCGGTCGATGACCACCGACGGCAGCGCCGGCGCCGGACGCGGCACCTTCGTCTTCGCAGGGAGCACGCCGGTGCGCGGACGGGGCGCGAGCAGGGCGGCGAGCTCTGGGTTTTCTTCGCGCTGTTCGGCGGAATCCACCCAGGTTGCGTCGTCCTCGCCAACCGCTTGCTCGTCACGCAGACCCATACATTCTCCGTAGGCAGCGGTCGTGCCAACGCCGCGCATCGCGAATCCTGCGTCCGCCCGCGCGCCCTGAGGCGTCGCTCCGCACGCGTTCGGGTCCGATGATCCAGCCCCCCAAATGCCCCAGCGAGCCTCCCAGCGGACGTTTCCACCCGGTGTGGATCCGCGACCTCTGCCTTCGCACTGCCCGCGGTCGCCCTTTCAACAGCGCGAAACCATGGTAGAAATCGGCGCCGACGCGGGCCCCACACAAACCCTTGCCTTTCTCCCCGGTCGGGCTAAAAAGCGCGTCCCCCCAAAGTTCCGGATGGTTCTCCGGTTGGGTGGTCCCGCTCCTCGCACGGTTTCGACCGGGAGGGGCACGCCGGGATGAAGCGAAAGCGTAAACCGGTTTTTCGAGAAGCTTGCACTCTGCAGGTTTCTCCTCTCGAAAAAGGAATCGAAGAATGGCTCGTTATACTGGTCCCGTTTGCAAGCTCTGCCGCCGCGAGGGCATGAAGCTCTTCCTGAAGGGCGATCGCTGCCAAACGGAAAAGTGCTCGTTCACCCGCCGCGCCTATCCGCCGGGTCAGCACGGTCAAGCCCGCATCAAGCTCTCCGAGTACGCCGTCCGCCTCCGCGAGAAGCAAAAGCTCCGCCGCGTGTACGGCCTCGTCGAGAAGCAGTTCCGGAAGTACTACTTCGACGCGACCCGCCGTAAGGGCCGCACCGGCGAAGAGATGCTGGGCCTCCTCGAGTCTCGCCTCGACAACGTCGTGCACCGCCTCGGCTTCGCGGTCACCCGCTCGGGCGCCCGCCAGCTGGTGAAGCACAACCACATCCTCGTCAACGGCAAGCGCGTCAACATCCCGTCGGTGCTCCTCAAGCCCAACGACAAGATCGAGATTCGCGAAGAGAGCCGCAAGATCGCCGCCGTCGTCGCCTCGCTCGCCCAGGTCGAGCGTCGCCCGATGATGAGCTGGCTCGAGCTCGACAAGGCGAACTTCGCCGGCACCGTCAAGGGCTCGATCGTTCGCGAAGAAATGAACGAGCCCGAGATTCGCGAGCAGCTCATCGTCGAGTACTACTCGCGCTGATTCGCGTCCGCGCCGCGCCGGCCTCGCTCTTCGCGACGTCGGCGCCGCGGTTTCCCTCGAAAAATTACGTTCGGACACTGCAGCAATACGGGCAGGTGACGGAAGCGACCGGCGAGCAGGTTCAAAGGCGCATCGGGATCACCGCGTAAACCAAGAGACACGAAGGAGCACAACGCATGAACATGTTGGCACGCAACTGGCGCGATCTGATTCGGCCCCGCGGAATCCAGGTGGAGCACGAGACCCTCACGGAGTTCTACGGCAAGTTCACGTGCGAGCCCCTCGAGCGCGGCTACGGCATCACGCTCGGCAACTCGCTCCGTCGCGTTCTCCTCTCGTCGCTCCAGGGCTCGGCCACCACGGCCGTGCGCATCGACGGCGCGCTGCACGAGTTCACCAGCGTTGGCGACGTGGTCGAAGATGTCACCGACATCATCCTCAACCTGAAGGAAGTGGTCTTCAAGGCCGCCACCCCGAAGACCTACACGGTTCGCATCGACAAAGAAGGCCCTGGCGCGGTCACCGGCAAAGACGTCGCCGTCCCCGAAGGCCTCCAGGTGCTCAACCCCGATCACCTCATCGCTACCCTCGACAAGAAGGGCCCCCTGGCGATGGAGCTCACGGTCAACGTGGGCCGCGGCTACGTGCCCGCCGAGAAGAACAAGACCGCCAACATGCCGATCGGGACCATCCCCATCGACGCGCTCTTCTCGCCCGTGCGCAAGGTCAACTACACCGTCACCAACGCCCGCGTGGGTCAGGTCACGGACTACGACAAGCTCACCCTCGAAGTATGGACCAACGGGAGCGTCAAGCCTGAGGACGCAGTGGCCTTCGCCGCCAAGATCCTCAAGGAGCAGCTCACCATCTTCATCAACTTCGAAGAGACCGAAGAGACCAGCTACCAAGTTGGCGGCACCGAAGAGGAGCCCCTCAACGAGAACCTGTTCCGGTCGGTCGACGAGCTCGAGCTCAGCGTCCGCTCTGCGAACTGCCTGCAGAATGCAAACATCACGCTCATTGGCGAGCTGGTGCAGCGCACCGAGCAGGACATGCTGAAGACCAAGAACTTCGGCCGCAAGAGCCTCAAGGAGATCAAAGAGATTCTCCAGAACATGGGCCTGTCGCTCGGGATGAAGATCGACAACTGGCCCCAGATGATCGAGCGCTGGAAGACCCAGCAGGCTCAGAATTAGTAGAAGGACAGTACGATGAGACACCACAATTCGGGTCGAAAGTTCGATCGCAATTCCAGCCACCGCCGCGCGATGTTTCGCAACCTCGCGGCCAACCTCGTGCTCCACGAGCGCATCGAGACCACCGATGCGAAGGCCAAAGAGCTCCGTCGCGTCGTAGAGCGCCTCATCACCAAGGCCAAGCGCCTCGGTCCGGTCGCCTACACCACGCAAGACAAGCTCTCCGAGGCCGACAAGGCCAAGCGCCTCGCAGCGCACCGCTTTATCGGCGCCTACCTTCCGCGCTGGGGCACCCGCGTCGAAAAGGGCGGCGAGCCGAAGAAGGTCGACCTGGTCGAGAAGGTCGTCGCCGAGCTCTCCAAGCGCTTTGCCGAGCGCTCGGGCGGCTATACCCGCATCATCAAGGTCGGTCAGCGCCGCGGCGACAACGCTCCCCTCTCGATCATCGAGTGGGTTGGCGAAGCCAAGGCCGAGAAGACCGAAGTCGTCGCCGAGAAGTAATCTCGACGCACGAAAGCCAGAGGCTCGCGCCTCTGGAGCGATGAGAAAAGGCCCGCCGCTCGGAAGAGCAGCGGGCCTTCTTTCATTTTCCCAGATCAGAAGGAGCCGGCGAAGCCCGCGCTGCCGAGCCCGAGCGTGGGCTGCACGCGCACGCCGCGCACCGAGGCCTCTGCCTTGCCCCCGGTGAAGAGGAGCACCGTGCCCACCGCTGCGCCGACGATGCCGACGCCAAAGCCGATGGTGGAGACCCAGCCGAACGTCTTGGCCGAGTCGAGATTGCTCTCCTGCGACGAAGGACACACCTTGTTGGGGCAGGCGCCGTCGAGGTCTGAACGCTTGCCCGCGGCCAGCACGCCGAACACCACGCCGGTGACGATGCCCGCGCCGCCTACGCTGAAGGCCACGATGGCGGGCACCTTGGAGCTGCCCCGTTCCTCGCGCGAGGGCGAGGTACCGTTGCGATCGTCACCGGGCGGGACCTCTTTCTTGGCGTTGGGGTCGCGCTCCAGCGTGATGGCCACCGAGTCT
This sequence comes from Polyangiales bacterium, assembly GCA_038210445.1. Taxonomy (GTDB): domain Bacteria; phylum Myxococcota_A; class Polyangia; order Polyangiales; family Polyangiaceae; genus JABFRG01. Next base: position 45,911 of record JBBQWQ010000058.1, on the reverse strand, counting down.
ACCGCGCCGGGGCCCAGCGTCACCTTGGCCGAGGCCTTCTTGTAGCCGTTGCCGGTAACCTCCACCACGTGCGGCCCGGGGTCCACCGGCCTGTCGACGTTGAGGTTGGCGCCAGGAACCGGCGTGCCGTCGATGGTCACCGCGAAGTCGGCGCCGGCGGGGGCGGCCACCGCGATCTTCAGCTTGGCGATCTTCGGCTTGGCCTCGGCCAGCGCTTGCCGCGCGCGCTCCTGCGCCGCGAGGAACACCGGCGGCGCGGTGGGCGGCAGGTTCTCGCGCACCACCCGGTTCAGGTTCTCTGTGCCCTCGACCACCTTGCCGGTCTGCACTTGGCACTCACCCAAGCGCTCCAGAATAGAAGGTGCATGATACATCTTTTCCGAGCGGGCCAGCTTGTCGATGGCCTCGGCGCAGTTGCCGGCGTCGGCCAGCTTCACGCCGGCGATGCCCAGCTCACGAGCGGCTGCCACATCGCCCGCGGCGGCGTCGTCGGCTCGGGCGCTTGGGGCCAGCGCAAACGACGCGAGAGAGAAGGCGAGGGTTCCGGCCAGGGTGCGCGAGCGGGCGTTGGTCATCGTCATGAATCAATATCCAATATCGGGATCGGTGGGCTTGGGCTTCGCCGGCGCCGCGACGGGATTCGACGCAGGCACACTGGCCGCTTGGGTGACGGCGGCGGAAGGATGCGCGGGCGCGACTGCGGCGGCCGGGCCACCGGCACCGGGCCAGCGATACGGCGGCGCCTTGCCGTTTTGGAGCACGACCTTTCCGGTAGGCGCTGGTCCGGTGGGCGCTATGGCTTGCCCGCCGCCCTGCGCGTCGCCGGTGATGGCGGGGCCGCCGAAGCCCTGCGCGGTGGTCGTAGCCGGGATGGCCACCGCGCTTGGCGGAGCGCTCGCAGAGCTCCCACTGGCCGCGCTGGGTGACGAACGCGTGGCCAGGATGCCGGCGGTGACGCCGCCCACGAGGAGCACGACCGCCACCCCCGCCACGATGGCGATGGGGAGCATGCGGCGTCGAGCGGGCTGCCACTCGGCCGGAGCGCCCGAGAGCACGGTGGGCGGCGCGGAGACCAGCGGCGTCATCGATACCCCCGCGTTCGGCGGGGCCGAGCGCAGACGGGCCGATGGTGTTTCCGAAAAGCTCGGCACCGCGGCGGCCAGCGGAATCGCCAGCACCGGCTGCGGACCGCTCTCCATGGCGCTGGGCGCGGTGCTCTCGATCTTCATGTTGCTGGAGATGCGCCCGGTGGCGGCCAGCACCGAGACGGCGCGCTCGGCGCACAGGCGCGCCCGCTTGGGCGCGAAGGGCAGGAGCGCCATGGCCAGCTCGGCGATGTTCTGGAAGCGCTTGTCGGCGTCCTTTTCCAGGCACTTGTAAATGACCTCGCTGAGGCCCGAGGGGACGTCGCGGCGAAAAGCCTCGATGGGGTCCGGCTGCGCTTCGAGAATGGCCGCGCACAGCTCGGGAACCGTGGTGGCGTGGAACGGCACCGAGCCGGTGATCATCTCGTAGAGCACCATGCCCAGCGACCATACGTCGCAACGGACGTCGACATTGTCCTGACAGCGCACCTGCTCCGGCGACATGTACATGGGCGTTCCCATGAGGTTCGAGGTGGTGACCATCGGCAGGTTCTCGCCAAACAGCTGACCGGTGAGGGCCGCCTTGGAGATGCCGAAGTCGAGCACCTTGACGATGTGCATGCCGGTGGCCCGCTCGGTGAGCATCAGGTTGTCGGGCTTGATATCGCGGTGGACGATGCCCTTGGAGTGGGCCATGGCCAGCGCCTCGCACACCTGAAGCGTGTACTCTGCAGCTTCTTGCGGCGCTAGGCTCCCGCGCTCCTCCAGCACCGCCGTGAAGTTCTTCCCCTCCAGATACTCCATGACGAAGAAGGGCACGCCGTTGGGCAGCATGCCCACGTCGTACACGGTGGCCACGTACTCGCTCTTGATGCTCACCGCGGCCTTGGCCTCGCGGGCGAAGCGCGCCACGATGCCGGTGTCGGTCATGGCCTCGTTGCGCAGGAACTTGAGCGCCACCTGCTCGTCGAGCTCGATGTTGCGGGCCGCGTACACGATGCCGACGCCGCCGATGCCCAGCTCGCGTTCCACCAGGTAGCGCCCGTTGATGACGTCGCCCACGGAGACAGGGCCCATGCGCAAGACAGCGCCTGGGTCCTTCACGGCTTCCGATTCCACACGCTTGATGGTTCCGCTCACCAGCTTGAGCTCCCGAGACGGTGCTTGCTCGCTCATAGGTCAGACCCCACTTCCGCCCAAATGACAGCAGGCGCCGGCTCCGAAAGCAATCGCCCCGCGCACCACGCTGTCGATAGCCGGGCGCCCGTTCACACTGAGGGTGGCGGCCTGCAGCGTCGAGACCGCCCCACACGCGCGCATTCCGCCGCCAGGTGCGCGCGCGAGCCCACCTCGTGTGCAAACGGATGTCACACGCGGCCTCTTTCTCCGTTCGGGCTCCCGAACGGGCATGAATGGACAATGCACGATTTCCTTTTCTATCCCTGGCCCGCGATTCGCAGATACGCTCGGCCGCGATGAAGCGAACGCTGTCGGGCACGTTGGCAGGGCTCTTCTTCTTGGGGCTCGTGATTTGCGGCATCTCGCTAGGGTGCAACGCCATCCTCGGGCTCTCCGATTTCTCGGTGGGCGGCGATGCCTCGGCCTTCGGCGACGGTGGCGGCGTCGACGCGCGGGCCGACGACGGCGGCTGCGTGGACCCCAACGGCTTCAACGGCAAGGGCTGCTGGCGCTGTGAGCCCACCACCTCGGAGCAGCTCCTCTCGGCCTGCACCACCGCGCAGTTCGCGCCCTTCGACAACGCCGCGCGCATCCCCGGGTTCGACCCCGCGGCCCCCAAGCCCGCCATCGACGGCCTCGACGCCGGCGCCGCCGACACCGGCAGCATCGTGCCCCCGGTGCTGGGCAACGACGCGGGCCTGGCCGAGTGCACCTTCACCGAGGTGCCCAACCCGGTGCTGGTAGTGGGCGCCACCGGCTATCCGTTCGACGTCATCGCCCGCGCCATGGCCGGTCAGGCCTCGCTCTACTTCCGCGAGGTGAGCTCCTGCGCCGCCATCGACGCCATCGTCAGCGGCAACACCAAGTTCGCTGGCCCGGTGAAGTACTTCGTGCCCGCCGACGGCACCACCAAAGACTGCTACGTCACCACCGAGCGCGCGGCCGACTTGTCGCCCAGCTCGCTGTTTCCGGAAACGTGTAAAGTCAACCTACCCAACGACGTCTCCGACTTCCTCGGCCCCGCCAACCCGGTGGTGTTCATCGCCCCGCGCATAGGCTCCGCGCCCAACCAAGAAGCCATCAGCGGCGAAGCGGCCTATCGCGTCTACGGCTTTGGCGGCGCGCAGCACCCGGTAGAGCCGTGGCTCGACGAGCGCTTCATCTTCCGGCGCACCGCCAGCTCCGGCAACCAGAACATCATGGCGCAGACGCTGGGAATCCCCGCCGATCGCTTCAAAGGCACCGACTCCGGCGGCTCCAGCAAGATGAAGACGGTGGTCGAGAGCTCGACCGACCCCACCAAGACCATCGGCATCTCGTCCTCCGAGATCGTCGATACGCAAGCGGGCCGCGGCTCCCTCAAGACCATGGCCTACCAGCACTTCGGGCAGCCGGTGGCGTTCTACCCAGACGCCAACCCCACCGCCTACGACAAGTTCAACATTCGCGACGGCCACTACTACATCTGGGTCTCGCTGCACGTGTACGCTCGCACCACCATCGGCGGCGAGATCATCGGCGCCCAGACCAACAACGGGCTCGGCGGCCGCGGCGTCGATGCGGTGAAGAACCTCGTCCTTGCGATGACCAATCGCAAGGAGTACCCGACCCCCATCGCCGACGTTTTCAGCGCGCAGAAGATCGCTGGCCTCGTGCCCCAGTGCGCCATGCGCGTCACCCGCGACAAGGAAGGCGGCCCGCTTCGCCCGTTCAAGCCCAACCTCGGCTGCGAGTGCGCCTTCGATCTCGCCAACCCCTCGGGCGCCGGTCGCCCCGAGTGCAAGCCCTGCACCGACAACACCGCCTGCTCGAGTGAGCGGCCGCGCTGCTCTTTCGGCTACTGCGAGAAGTAGGGGGAATTTCGGGGCGATACCTTCGCGGGGCCGGCGTCGGACGTCCTCACGTACAGGAGTACGTTCCGGGCGCTCCTCCTTGGCCGCGCTCGGTCTCGCCCCGAAATTCCCCCTACTTCGGTGGCGTTCGGTCGGGGTGGGTGCGTGGGTGCGCGCTTGCGCTTCGCGCTCGCAAGGGGGTTGGGTGCGCGCTTGCGCTTCGCGCTCGCAAGGGGGGTGCGCGCTTGCGCTTCGCGCTCGCCGGGGTGGGTGCGTGGGTGCGCGCTTGCGCTTCGCGCTCGCCGGGGTGGGTGCGTGGGTGCGCGCTTGCGCTTGCGCTTCGCGCTCGCCGGGGTGGGTGCGTGGGTGCGCGCTTGCGCTTCGCGCTCGCAAGCGGGGGCTAGGTGGGGGCTAGGTGGGGGATAGGCGGGTTAGGCGGCGGGCGCCTACGGCGAAGATGCCGAGGATGGCGATGACCAGGACGGCGATGCCGGCGAAGACCCGGCGGCTCTTCTCTTGCTTGGCGTCGGCGTCGAACTCGATGCGCTCGAGCTCGGCGCGGGCCTTGTCGTTGGTGGGGTCGAGCTGGAGGGCGCTTTTGAACATTGCGGCGTCGTAGACGCCGCGGGTTTCCAGATCCATCGCTTCGAGGTAGGCGATCTGGCTGTCGATCTGGGCTTTGCGGTCCTTGTCGGGATCGAGGCGCGCGGCCTTGCGATACACCGCGAGCGCCTTGGTGCGGTCGGCTTCGGCGTTCTTGGCGCCATAGGCCATGTAGCCGGCGACCATCTCGCTGCGGCGGTCGAGGAGCGGCTGCCGTGCGAGCACCTTGTCGAAGTCCTGCGCGGCGCCGTCGAGATCGCCGTCCTTCTGCTTCTTGAGGCCGCTCTCGAGCAGATCGTACACTTCCTGCAGGCGCACGCGGTCGTAGGCGAGAAACAGCTCCTTGGCCACTTGCTCGGCGCCCCAGCCGTCGGGCGTGGGCTTGCCGGTGAGGTTTTGGTAGGCCTCGCGCAGCTTCCACAAGCCGTCGCCGCCGTAGCTGGCGAGCGCTTCTCGCGCGGCTGCGCGAACCTGCGCGCGATCGCTGTTCACGAAGCTCAAGATGACCGCCAGGGCCTCGACGTCGTGGATGTTCCCGAAGGCGCGGAGCACGTCGCAGAGCACCTGGCTGCTCTTCACCTGCGCCGCGTCACCGGCGGTCTTCTTGCCGAGCCCCTCGAGCTGCAGGTTGGCCCAGCGGCGAATCTCTTGCGACGAGCGTCGCGCCTCGATGAGCGCCGGCACGAACACCTCGCCCAGGGCCTTCACCTGCCGGGTGATCTCCGGCCGGAATGCCCCTCCGTGATCGTCGGTGAGGGCCACCAGCTCGCGCGTTGCCGCGGTGGAGCCGATGCGGGCCAGGGTGCGAATGAGGGTGGCGGTCACCAGAATGGTCTTGGCGCCGGCGTCCTTTCGCTTCGCGCGAAACACGGCTTCCACCAGATCGAAGCCGTCGGCGTTCATCCGCCCTTCGTTGTCTTCCTTCAGCGCCTTCATGGCGTTGGAGACGCCGATGGTGGAGGTCCGCCGCTCCGCTTCGAGCCGTTTGTGAATGGCCGGAAGCGCGTCTTGCCCGAGCGCGATCACCTCCTTCACCGCAGCCTGACGCGCCGGCATCTCGGCGTCGCCCGTGACCTTGGCAAGCATGGCCGAGAGCTCGTCTTGCGAGAGCGCGGCGCGGCCTTCGGCACCGGTCGGTGCGGGGGCGCTCGCTGAAGCCGACCCGGCGGCGCTCCCGGTAGCCGCTGCCTGCGGCTCGGCAGCGGCAGCCGAGGCCCACAGAAACGCGACCAGAAGAATGGGGGTATTGCGCATGCTACGAAGAAAACGCCGCACGTGCCGGCGCCATTCTCTCGCTCAGTCGATGATGCTGAACTCGGGGAAATCGCCGGTGTAGCCGCGCCAGCGAACGTCGACGTTGTCGACCCGCGCGGCCGAGGGACCGTGATTCGACCAGCCGGTGAGCTCCTTGATGGAGTCTTCTTCGCCCTCGGCGGTGATCTCCACGCTGCCGTCGGTTCGGTTCTTCACGAATCCGGTGATGCCCAGGCGGCGCGCCTCGCGCTGCGCCGCGGCGCGAAAAAACACGCCCTGAACCCGGCCCCGGATGATGAGCTCGACGCGCTTGTTCGCCATGGCCATTTCCTTTACAAAACGTGGGGCCACGGGGCAAGCAGAGACCAGACTCCCGGGCCAACCCGGTCCGGGGGCGACCCTCCCCGCGCTTCGGTTCGTCGTCCCCCATGTCCATCACCCTGGCCGGTACCGGGCTCTTTACCGGCGTTCACTGCACGCTCACCTTGGAACGCCACGACGGCCCGTTGACCGTCCAGGCGCTCGGCGGGGTGGCAACGCTGGCCGACTTTCGCCCCGGCCGGTCGCCCCTGTCGTCCACGCTGGCGCTTCCGGGGGGTGGCGAGCTGCGCACGGTGGAGCATCTGTTTGCCGCCATCGCCGGGCTGCAGGCGTATCACGGGGTTTTGATCACGGTCCGGGGCCCCGAGGTGCCACTCCTCGACGGCACCGCCGCGCTCTTCGCCGAAGCCCTCACGCGCCTGGGCGTTCCTTCCTCGGCACCCCCCACGCGCATCGTGCGCGCCTTCACGGCGCACGTGGCGGGGAGCGACTATGCCTTCGAGCCCGACCCCGCGATCGTCGTCGAGAGCACCCTGGTGACCGATGACGCGCGGCTCGTCGCCACCGCCATGTACCAAGGCGACCCGCTCGACTTTCGCGCCCGCATCGCGCCCGCTCGCACCTTCGCCTTCGCCCGCGATCTCGAGGCCTACGCGGCCCTCGGCATCGCCACCCACCTGGAGCCCGAGCACTTCGTCATCGTCGGCGACACCATCCTCGCTGCCGGCGCGCCGTTCCACCCGGACGAGCCCGCGCGGCACAAGCTCCTCGACCTGCTCGGCGATCTCGTCCTCCACGGCGGCGTGCCCCAGGGTCGCATCACCGCGCGTCGACCCGGCCACGCCCGCACCCACCAAGCCCTCACCCAGGCCCTCGCCGCCGCGGCCATCACCCGCGCGTAGCGCTGCTCGAGCGCTGCAGCCGCAGTCGTTCACGATGTGTGTATATTGCACACGCCGCTAGAGCCAGAGCGCCAGCCCCAAGATGGGCAAGCACACCACGAACAGGATCAAACAGAACCCCATGATGTCCTTCGCGCGGAGCCCCATGAGCCCGAGCAGCGGCAGGCTCCAGAAGGGCTGATACATGTTCCCGAGCATGTTGCCGTAGGCCACCGCCATGGTGATCTTTCCGTACGGCGCGCCTAGCTCCTTGGCCGCTTTGAGCATCACCGGGCCCTCTACCGCCCACTCGCCGGCGCCCGAGGGAACGAAGCTCTTGGTGACGATCGATGCCAGGAACGTCATGAGCGGAAGCGTGCGCGCGTTGGCCCCGGCGATGAAGAGGTGCGCGATGCGCTCCGAGAGTCCGGTCTTGTTCATCACCGCCAAGATGCCGCCGTAGAACGGGAACTGCAGCACCACCCCGGAGACCCCGCGGGTGCTCTTGGCGATGGCGCGCGCGTAGGCGACCGGGCTTCGGTGCAGCGCCATTCCCAGCATGAGGAACGACACGTTGACCACGTTATGGTTCAGGTCGAAGCCGTTGTCGCGAATGTGCCGCACCAGGAAAGTGAGCCCCAAAACGCCCACCCCCAGCGTGAGCACGCGGCTGCGATCGACCCGCTCGGCGGGGGTAGGCGCGTCTTTGCGCTCTGGCTCGTCGGCCTCCACCGTGGCCGCCGCCAGATCCGCCGGCGCCTCCACCACCTCCTTCGGGTGCATGGCCCACACCAGCGGCGGCACTATCAGCGCCAGCACTGCGCAGGCCACCAGATTGTAGGGCGCGAGGATGGTCTCGGTGAGCGGGATCTTGTGACCCGTGAGCCCCAGGGCTTCGCTCACGAAGTTCTTCTCGGTGTTCATGAGCAGCGGCGCGCTCGCGGTGAGCCCGGCGTGCCACAGCAGCATCGAGGTATAGGCGCCGGTGCCCAAGAGTGCATAATGCACCTTTATGCCCCGCACCCGGAGCGACCGACCCACCTCGCGCGCCAGCAGCGCGCTGGCCACCAGCCCGAAGCCCCAGTGCACCCAACCGGTGAGCACCGCGAACGACGAAACCAGAAGCACCGCCCCTCGTGGGCTCTTGGGCAGCGCGGTGAGCCATGCCAGGCCCGCGCGCGCCGGCGGGCTCTCGGCGATGGCCTCACCGGTGACCACGATGAGGATGATCTGCAGACCGAACTTCAGAATCTCGGGATTCCCGAAGCCTGCGGTCCAGGCCGATACCAGCGTGGCGCCACGGTCCCAGAGGCCGCCTTCTGCCGGCATCACCGCGAGCCCGAGCCCCAGCGACACCAGCGTGAGCAGGAGCACCAGCACGAATGGATCGGGCATGAAGCGCCGAACGAAGCCTTCGGCGGCGCCGCCCACGCGGGAGAAAAATGCGGTAATCACCTTGCTGTGCGAACGATACCGGGCGCCGGTACCGAAGGAACGAGCTTTATGCGGCTGCCCGGGGCTGGTACGAGTCAAGCGTGAGGCCCGGCGCACGCACGTTGCGATGGAGATCGCTGCCGCGGACGCGGACGGTCCGGGTGGCGGCTGCGTGCCTGGCGAGCACCACCTTCGCCCACGTCGCCGTCGCCGAGGTTCCGCACGCCTCGCCGCCCTCGCTGCCCACCCTCGACACCACACGCGCCGAGGCTCACGTGGAGTCGGCCTTTGCCACCCTCGAGCCCTACCCAGGCTCTTCTCGGGCGCGGGTGATGGTCAACTCGGTGGCCCTGGAGATCCCCATCTTCGAGCCGTGGATTCACCTGGGGTGGCGCTACTCCGCAGCATCCGGCGAGTCGGTCGAAGGCCGCACCCCCAGCAGCGCGCTCATCTCCGGCAACTTCACCACGTCGTTTCGCGTCTCCTGGTTCTCCGGCCACGGCATCGCGTTCTCGGCGGGGCTCTTGGCCGTGGCGCCCACCGCATGGTTCGGCCGCGACGGCACCTCCGCCGACGTCGCCCGGGCCGCGCGCTCGGTGCGCGTCGACGATCGCGTGTCGTTCACGCCCAAGGCCTTCGCCATCTCGCCGGTGCTCGATCTGCGCGTCGATCTCGCGCTCCTTACGTTTCAGCTCCGGCAGACCCTCGATGCCTCCGTCGAGCTCTCGGAGCGGGCCACGCAATCGACCACCGCCACCACCGTGGTGTACGGCGGCATTCACCTCGGCGATCACGTCATGCCCGGCGTCGAGATCACGCAGATTTACGTGCTCGACGGCAGCGCGCCCGACGACGCCCGCTCGCGCTACACGCTCATGCCCCACGTTCGTTACTTCGGCCGGAAGATCTCGCCCTTCCTTGGCATCTTCTACGGCACGCCCGCGCTCCACCCGCGCGCCGAGCAAATCTGGGGCCTACGCCTCGGCTTCAACGTCGGCTTCTGATCGCGCGGCTCCGCCTACCTCCCGCTTGCGCGCGCGCAGGAGGGGCCGGGGGAGGGGACTCGCGTATCCAATGAGCGCCTCTTCGCCCGCCTCCCACTCTCCGGCGACGCGCTCGTGCCGCGTGCTCGTGGTCGTGGCCGTCACGGTACGCGCGCTCGTGCACGTGCGCGGGGGCGTCACCACCCGCGAGAGTGGCCAGCCTCGCGTCACAGGCTCAGATCAGCACAATGGCGGGAGGGGAGGCCAAACTCGGCCCCTCCCGCACGCGCGGGGGGAGGCCAAACTCGGTCCCTCCCGCAGGCGTCGTTCGTTCGACGCGACCGCCGCGCCGCCTGCGTTGGCGAGCAGCCCGGTCTCTCTCAGCTCAAAACGAACCCCGTAGCGCTGGTCGCGACGTCGACCACCCGAAGCACGTCGTCGAAGAACGCCAGGTGAAACACCGAGGCCCCTCTTTGGCAATCGCCGGAGGCAGCAAGCTTGCGTCGAACGAGGAGCGCCATTCTCCCAAGAGAACAGAGTCAGTTCGGGTTGGTTACCTGGTGCGAGCTCTTGCGAGCCTCACTCACGAGCTTGTTGCGGAGCGCCTGGCGATCCATGGCGGCCTTCACGAAGCGGGAGAACAGCGGGTGCGGCTTGAGCGGCCCCGACTTGAACTCCGGGTGAAACTGGCAGGCGACGAAGTAGGGGTGATCGGACAGCTCGATCATCTCCACCAGCTTCTTGTCGGGCGACGTGCCGGAAAGAATGAGCCCCGCCTGGGAGAGCGTTTCCTTGTAGGCGTTGGCGAACTCGTACCGGTGCCGGTGGCGCTCGGAAATTTCGAGGGTGCCGTAGGCCTCGGCCGCGCGCGTGCCGGCGGTGAGCACGCAGGGGAAGGCGCCGAGGCGCATGGTCGCGCCCTTGTTGGTCTGGTTGCGCTGCTCCGGGAGCAGGTCGATGACCGGGTGCTTGGCGTGGATGTCGAACTCCGCCGAGTTGGCGCCGTCGAGCCCGGCCACGTTGCGCGCGAACTCCACCACAGCCAACTGCATGCCGAGGCAAATGCCGAAGAACGGGAGCTTGTTGGTTCGGGCGTAGCCGATCGCCTGGATCTTGCCCTCCACGCCGCGATCGCCGAAGCCGCCGGGGACCAGAATGGCGTCGAGGTGGCCGAGCAGCGAGTCGGGCCCTTGGCGCTCCACTTCCTCGGAGTCGACGTACTCGAGCTCGACCTTGCAGTCGTTCTCCAGGCCGCCGTGCACCAGCGCTTCGTGGAGCGACTTGTAGGCGTCCTTAAGGTGCACGTACTTGCCCACCACGCCGATGCGCACGCTGCCCTTTTGGGGCTTCTTGAAGCGATCGACGATGCGGTTCCAGTCGGAGAGATCGGGCTGGCGGCTCCAGATATTGAGGCGCTCGGCGATGAGCTCGTCGAGGCCTTCTTCGTGGAGCACCCGCGGCAGCTCGTAGATGCACGAGACGTCGATGGTGGAGATGACCGCCTCGACGGCGACGTTGGAGAAGAGGGCGATCTTGTCCTTGGTGGCCTTGTTCAGCGCGGTCTTGGTGCGGCAGAGCAGGATGTCGGGCTGGATGCCGATCTCGCGCATCTCCTTCACCGAGTGCTGCGTGGGCTTGGTCTTCAGCTCGCCCGCGGTCTCGATGTAAGGCACCAGCGTGACGTGGAGCGACAGCGCGTTTTGCGCGCCGGCTTCCACCTTCATTTGGCGAATGGCCTCGAGGAACGGCAGCGACTCGATGTCGCCGACGGTGCCGCCCACTTCGATGATCGCCACGTCGGCGTCTTCGGTGGCCTGGCGCACGCGGGTCTTCATCTCGTCGGTGACGTGCGGGATCACCTGCACGGTCGCGCCCAGGTACTCGCCCCGTCGCTCCTTGGAGATGACCGCTTCGTAGATGCGACCGGAGGTGAGGTTGTTGGCGCGGGTGAGCCGCGCCGAGGTGAAGCGCTCGTAGTGGCCGAGGTCGAGGTCCGTCTCGGCGCCGTCGTCGGTCACGTAGACCTCGCCGTGCTGGTACGGGCTCATGGTGCCGGGATCGACGTTGATGTACGGATCCAGCTTCACGTGCGTGACGCGCAGTCCTCGCGCTTCGAGGAGCGCGCCGATGGCGGCGCTTGCGAGGCCTTTCCCGATGGACGAGACGACGCCTCCCGTGACGAACACGTACTTCGTGGGTTTGCGACTCATCGAGGGTTGCCTCCGTGTGGCTGCACTTCGCGAAGAGCGAAGCGCTTCATCAGCACGGAAGCCCGAGGTAGCATAAAGGTCCGGTCATGGCGAGTGCCCGTGCGTGTTGGCGTCCGATCTTTCGTTTCTCACCGAAGATCTTGCGCCCGCGCCGATTGCGCGCGGCGCCTCCTCAGACCACGCGACCCTGCAGCGCGCGCCCCACGGTGCCCACGATGGCCGACACCACCAGCAGCACCATGCCCAGCACCACGGCAGCGATCGAGAGCGCGGTTGTTTTGAGTGCGATACCGGCGCCGCACCCGCCGAAAAGTACGAGGGCCGAGACGGCCAGGAGCAGGGTACTCTGGCCGACCAGCCGCTGACCCCGCGCGTGCGAGCGATTGCGGTGCATCGCCACCTGGTCCGGAGAGCGGAAGGTCCCCACGGGGACCGGGCTTTCCGCCGCAGTTTCGGGAATCGGGGCCGAAGGTTCGGCGTTGGGATCCATGCGGCCCAGCTTGGGGCCATTCGATCGGGGCCGCAATCGCATTCCTGCGGCCAGCCCGCGGGAAATCACCGCGCGGTCGCATTCCCGCCTCGGGCGTTGGGGCGAACTGGACTACTCTACGATGGTGAGTGAAGACCTCTCCGGCCGCGTCCTCGGTGGGCGCTACCGGCTCGTGCGACGCCTCGGCGAGGGCGGCATGGGTGCGGTGTACGAAGCGGTTCAGCTGGACCTGCAGCGCAAGGTCGCGGTCAAGGTGCTCCACCCGGCGGCCACCCACCCAGAGGGCCTGCAGCGGTTTCAGCGCGAGGCCCGGTCGGCGGCCGCGCTCCGCAACACGCACATCGTGCAGGTCACCGACTTCCAGGTGAACCCGTCGGAGCCGGCCTTCCTCGTGATGGAGCTCCTCGACGGCCTGCCGCTCTCCGATGCCATCGACGCCGAGGGGCGCATCGAACCGCTTCGGCTCGCGCGCATCGGGAGGCAGGTCCTCCATGCACTCGCCGCGGCCCACGCGGCCGGCATCGTGCACCGCGACATCAAGCCCGAGAACGTCTTCCTCTGCCCCTCGCCCACCATGGGCGAGACCGTGAAGCTGGTGGACTTCGGCATCGCCAAGCTGGAACGCGACGGGCTCGACCCGCTCACCCGCGAGGGGTTGGTCATCGGCTCCATCCTGTACATGTCGCCGGAGCAGGCGTCGGGGTCGGAGACCGACGCCCGAAGCGACATTTTCTCGCTCGGCGCATGCATGTACTATGCACTCTCTGGGCGCCTGCCGTTCCAAGGGAGCAACGCGCTGGCGGTGCTGCGGTCGCTGGCGCTCGGACGCGTCGATCCGCTGGCCACGGTGGCGCCGCACGTGGACCCCGAGCTCGCCGCCGTGGTGGAGCAGGCGCTCTCGCCCGACGCGGTGCGCAGGCCGCAGAGCGCCGAGGCCATGGGCGCCTCCCTCGACGCCTGGATCCGCCGCCGCGAGCTGGGTCCCTCGCAGCCCTATGCCGTGCTCGCCCCCGGTCTCTTCCCGTCGCCCGAGATCCGCGACACCAGCCCGAGCGCGTTCGAAGCCACCGCGATGACGCCGGCCAGTGGCGCGCATACGCTGCTCGCCGGAACCACTCGCGCTTCCGGCCCGCCCGCAGAGATCGTCTCGTCGCCGCCGCCGAATTTCCAGGGCGGCCACACCGGTACGACGACCGTGACCGTGCCGCCGCGCAGCTCTCGCGGTCCGCTGGTGTTCGGCGCGGGGCTGGGAATCGCGGGCTTCGCCATGGGGGCGGCGGCGGTGGTGTACGTGGCCACACGGCCCAGCGCCCAGGTAGCGCCGCAGCTCCCGCCTTCGGGCGTCGACGCCAGCGCGGCTACCTTCACCGCGCCGGCGAGCGCGTCCACTTCGCCTCCGACGCCGGTGGTGGCCGACGTACGGCCCACCGCAACCAATCGATCCATGCCGCCCGTGCGTCCCGTCTCCGACGCCGGCAAATCGGCCGCCTCCAAGGACTTCATCTGCATCAAAGACAACGAGTGCGGCGCCCGGGCTCAGTGCGTCTCCGGAAAGTGCGCGTGCATGTCGGGCTGGGAGTCGTGCGATGGGCGCGGGTGCTTCAACCTGAACGGACCCGAGAGCTGCGGCGCCTGCGGGGTGAAGTGCGGCGCCGACGAGAAGTGCGCCTTCGACCCGACGCAGAAGAAATCGCGCTGCGTGAACTGCGCCGTCCTGGCCCGGGTGACCTTCGACGCGTTCGGAAAGTACGATCATTGCTGGGGTGACATGCCCAACTACTGCACCAACGTGAGCATCTCGCCCCTCCACTGCGGCGCCTGCGACAACCGGTGCCAGGGCGGAACCGCCTGCCGCAACGGCGCCTGCGTAGCACCCTGACAAAACCTCGCGGAAAGGCGCGAAATCGCGGTCCCATGCCTTGGTTCCGTTTGCCGTCTATGGCAGACTCCGCGGCATGTCCAAAGGCGTCGGCATCATCGGCTACGATTCATTCCACTTCGTCGTCGAGAACCTCGATCGCTCCCGTAAGTTCTACGCCGACCGCTTGGACTTCAAGGAGATCGCCAAGGCCAGCGACGAGTTGGTGGGCCGCAGCGGGCAGCTCTCCACCGTGTTCGGTGCGGGCGACGTGCGCGTATGCGTCTCGACGGCGCTGAGCCAAGGTTCCAAGGCGGCCCGTTACCTCAAGCGGCACCCGGCAGGCATCATGAGCCTGGCATTCCGCGTGGAGGACCTCGACGAGACCGTGCGCGTCCTCGAGTCGCGTGGTGGCACCCTCCTCGCCGACCCCCTCGAGGCGCGAGACGAGACCGGCGGCACCTACCGCAGCGTGGAAATCGCCACGCCCCTCGGCGAAGTCGCGTTCCGCTTCGTGGAGCGCAAGAACTACGCGGCCTTCGCCCCGGGGTTCGTCGACGTGGGCAGTGGCAACGCCAGCCGACCGCCCAACATGTTCGGCATCACGTCCATCGACCACATCACGTCCAACGGCCTCACCATGCAGCCCATCGTCGGCTGGTACAAGGAGGTGCTGGGCTTCGAACCCTTCTGGGACATCAGTTTTCACACCCTCGACGTCGCCAAGTCGCGCGCCTCCGGCTCCGGCCTTCGCTCCATCGTCATGTGGGACCCGGAGAGCGGCGTGAAGTTTGCCACCAACGAGCCGCTGCGGCCGTTCTATCGCGACTCGCAAATCGCCAAGTTCGTCGACGACAACGCCGGCGCCGGCGTGCAACACATTGCCTTCGCGGTCAGCAACATCATCTCTTGCGTCGAGGAGCTGAAGACCCGCGGGGTCGACTTCATGGGCACGCCGCAGTCGTATTTCGACGATCTTCCGGCGCGCCTTGCCCAGCTCGGCATCACCAACGTGAAAGAAGAGCTGAAGGAGCTGGAGCGGCTGCAGATCCTGGTCGACGGCGCCAACGACAAGTACATGCTCCAGATCTTCATGCGCGAAGCGGCGGTGCTCTACGACGAGTCGCGGGCCGGCCCGTTCTTCTACGAGATCATCCAGCGCGCCGGCGATCCCGGGTTCGGCTACGGCAACTTCCGCGCTCTCTTCGAGAGCATCGAGCGGGCGCAGCAGAGCGCCGCCGAGGGCGCGGCGTGAGCAAGCGATGACCGTCCCGCCGAAAGACGGGCGACAGTGCGGGGCCTGCGGCGCGCCCGCCCCCAGGACCGAGACCGACTACACGCTCATCAGCGCGGTCCACGGCTGGCGCCTCCTGCGCAACGTCGGCGCCGACGGCTCACTTCGCATGTCTTGGCGCTGCCCAACCTGCTTCGCCAAGCGCCGCCCCCAAGCCACCGAGTAAGCCGCGCACCGCTCGGTACGTAGACGTCAAGGCAGTCCGGCAAGCCCCAGCCAGCGGCCTTCGGCGCTGGGCCGAAACCCCCGCGCGCGCGGGCTCGACACCGTGACGTGGTTCTCGTGCCACAGCGGGATGATGGGCAGCACCTGCGAAGCCCGCACCTCTGCCCGTGCGTAGGCGCGCTTGCGATCGCTTTTTTCGAAGAGTCGTTCGCCCTCGTCGAGCGCGGCATCGAGCGCTGCGTCGTGGGCTCGCCCGCGGTTGACGCCGAGAGGGGGCGGCAGCGAGCTGTGGAGGAACGTCTTGAGCGCGTTGGGCTCGGTGAGCTCCGGCATCTGCAAGATCGCCAGCTCGAAGTCGCCGCTGGAAAGCCGCGCGATCATCGCGCCCAGCTCGAGCGGCGTCACGTCGAGGTCGATGCCGTACGCCTTCAGATCCTGGGCGAGAACCCGCGCGATGCTGGTGCGCAGGCGATCGGTCGAGGTGAGCAGCGTGAAGTGGAGTCGCGGATCGCTTCCGTCGGTGCGGTAGCCACCCTCGGCGAGCAGGGCTCGGGCCCGCGCGGGGTCGAGAGTGTATGCGCCGGCGGTGTCGGTGTCGGCGAAGGCCCAGTGCATCGGCGGAAGCAGCGAGCGCGCGGGAACTGCGCGCCCCCCCAGCAGGGTGCTGGTGATGCGCTGGCGGTCGAGGGTGAGCGAGAGCACGTGGCGCAGTCGCTCGTCGACGCGGCCATCCCATCGCACCAGCACATACGTCAGGTTCGCTGCCGGTCGCTCGCTGATCTCTGCCTTGTCGCCCATGGCCGGCAGCAGAGTCGGCGAGAACGCGTTCACCGCGACGTCGGCCTGCCCGCCGCGCATGCGCAGCGCCCGTGCGTTCTCGTCGCGCACGGTGCGGATGACCACCGCGTGGCGCGGCTCCGGAAGCGCCCCGTTCGCGCGCGGCTCGAGCAGCACCTCGCCGCGGCTGGCCCGCTGCACCCGAAAGGGACCGAGGCCGTCGAGCGCGTCGAGCGCGTCGAGACGGGTCGCGCCGCTCTCGCGCTCGGCGTCGACCTTGCGGAGCACCGGAAGCTCCAGATCCGACAGCAGCGTGCCGTGCGCCTCGCGAAGGCGCACGCGCACCGAGCGCGGACCGGCCTCTTCAGTGCTGGCGATGGCCTCGACCACGCGCCGGTGTCGCGACGTTTTGCTGGCGAAGGCGGCGAGCGTCGCGATGACGTCGGCAGGCGTCACCAGCGCGCCGTCGTTGAACCGCACGTCGTCGCGGAGCTCGACCCGGAGCGTGAGCGCATCCTCCCACGCGAAGCTCTTGGCCACATACGGCACCGGCTCCAGCGTCTCACCGTCGAGCCGAAATAGCCCCGCGTGCACCAGACGGCTGACGCGCACCGAAACCGCATCGGTGGAGACCCGGGGATCGAGGGTCTCCACCTCGGTCGACACCAGCACCTCGAACGGGCGCGTGGCCTCGTCGGTGCGCGCGTGGCAGCTGGGTGGAAGCGCGAGCGCGAACGCGAGCGCGCCCACGGCGAGCGAAGCAGCGCGAAGGGGCGAGGGGGCCACCGCCCAGCGATAGCAGACGTCGCCGTCCTTCCGAAGAATTCTCCCTCGTGACTTGCATGACGATAGTAACTGACCTACGAGCTACCCATGCAACACGCGAGCTTCGCCGCCATGCAGTGCCCCATCGCCCGCTCGCTCGACCAGACCGGCGATTGGTGGAGCATGCTCATCCTGCGCAATGCCTTCCTCGGTGCGCGCCGCTTCCACGACTTCGAGGAGCTGCTGGGCATCGCCCCCAATACGCTGACGCGCCGGCTGGCAGCGCTCACCGAGCACGGGCTCCTCCAGCGCTACGCCTACACCGAGCGGCCCCGCCGCTACGCATATGCGCTAACGGAAAAGGGCCAAGACTTCTTGCCGGTGCTGCTCTCCCTCGCTGCGTGGGGCAATCGCTGGCTCGCGGAAGAGGGCGTCGCCATCGAGTGCGTGTGCGCCATCACCGGCGCCCCGGTGGAGCCAGCGTTGGTCGACCGCCGCACCGGTCGCGCACTGGGCCCAGGAATGGTCGCGCTTCGCGCCGGGCCCGCTGCCCGCAGGCGCTTGCGACGCGGGCTCGAAGCGCCGGTGGTGCTGGGCGCCGAGGGTGTGCTCGGTGCAGCCGAAGTCGCCGCGCCGCGCGCCGTCCGCAGCGTCGTCCTTGGCGCCGCACGGGTGCGCCCGTGAGGCGCGTGGTCGTCACCGGCATGGGCATGGTCTCGCCGCTCGGCGCCTCGGTGAACCAGAGCTGGAAGCGGCTCCTCGAAGGCGAGTCCGGCGTTCGCGTTCTCGAAGACTTCGACGTCTCCGATCTGCCGAGCAAAATCGGCGGCGTGGTTCCGCGGGGGCCGGGCGGGTTCGATCCGCTCGCGGTGGTATCGAGCAAAGAGGTCCGGCGCTTCGACACCTTCATCCTCTTCGCCGCTGCGGCGGCCGAGGAAGCGGTGCGCGACGCCGGCTGGCACGACGCGTCCGAGCCCGAGCGCGAGCGCACCGGCGTACTCATCGGCTCCGGCATCGGCGGCCTCCCGCTCATCGCCGAGAGCGCGGTGAAGCTCCACGAGCAGGGACCGCGGCGCCTCTCACCGTATTTCATTCCCGGCAGCCTGGTTAACGAGGCCGCTGGCTATGTGTCCATCCGCCATGGCTTCAAAGGGCCCAATCACGCGGTGGTCACCGCCTGCGCCACCGGCGCCCACGCGCTCGGCGATGCGGCGCGCCTCATTGCCCTCGACGATGCCGACGTCATGGTGGCGGGAGGAACCGAGGCCGCCACGTGTCGCCTCACCATGGCTGGATTCTGCATCATGCGCGCCATGTCGACCGCGTTCAATGAGCGCCCGGCCGAAGCCTCGCGGCCCTGGGACGTCGATCGCGACGGGTTCGTCATCGGCGAAGGGGCTGGCGTCGTCGTCCTCGAAGAGCTCGAGCACGCCAAGCGGCGCGGGGCACGCATCTATGGAGAGCTCCTTGGCTACGGGCTCTCGGGCGACGCGTACCACATCACCATGCCCGACCCCGAAGGCGGCGGAGCCCGGCGGGCCATGGCCGCGGCCATTCGTCGGGCCGGTATCGATCCCTCGCTCGTCGATTACATCAACGCCCACGCCACCTCCACGCCGGTGGGCGATCCGGTGGAGATTGTCGCCGCCAAGGCGCTCTTCGGTGCGCACGCAAAGAAGCTCGCCATGTCGTCGACCAAGTCGGCCACTGGGCACCTGCTCGGGGCTGCCGGCGCGGTCGAGGCCATCTTCACCGTGCTCGCCATGCGCGACGGTGTGCTGCCCCCCACGCTGAATCTCCACACCCCGAGCGAAGGCTGCGATCTCGATCTCGTCCCGCGGGTGGCGCGTGAACGAAAGGTTCACTACGCGCTCTCCAACTCCTTCGGTTTCGGGGGCACCAACGCCGCCCTGGTGTTCGGCCCTCCCCCCTGACCGCGGCTTTTCCGATGGGAAAAGACTTTGCCGACGCCGCCGAAGGGTCTAAGCCATGGGCATGCGGCGCGTACTCCCGGCCGTCCTCTTCGCGGGGGCGCTCTTCTTCGGTCCCGCGGGTGTTGCGCCGGCGGCTGCCGACGCGCCCGCCCCTTCCGCAAGTGCGGCGGCGCCCGCGCCTCCGCCGGCCGCGCCCGCCGCGCCCGCCGACATCAACCCGGTATTCGACGCCGCGGTGCGCGCCCTGGCCAGCGACAAGACGCTGAAAGACGCGGCGGTGGGCATCGAGATCATGGACGTGGTCTCGGGCAAGGTGCTGGCCAAGACCGGCGAGCACGCGGTGCTCAACCCGGCCTCCAACGCAAAGGTGTATACTGCAGCTTGCGCACTGGCCACCCTGCACGGCAACCACCGCTACCAAACGTCGCTCCACGGGAACGTCAAGTCTGCCAACGCCGACAACCTGGTGCTTCGCGGCTTCGGCGACCCTTCGCTCGAGACCGAGCACTTCGTGCAGATGGCACGCGATTTGTACGCCCGCGGCGTGCGCAAGGTCGACGGCGACATCATGGTCGACCAGCGCTTCTTCGACGACCAGACCACGCCGCCCGCTTTCGATCAGCAGCCCAACGAGTGGGCTTCGTTCCGGGCGCCGGTGAGCGCGGTGGCGGTCAACGAGAACACGGTGACCCTCACGGTGCGGCCCAGCAGCGGCGAGGGAGCCGCTTCGTTCTCCTTCGACCCCCCAGGGTTCGTCGACGTCGAGGGCAGCATCAAGACCGTCGATTCCGGCGCCGACACCGTGGGGCTCCTTCTGGCGCCCGCCGGCAAGCGCCTCAAGGCCACCGTCTCCGGCGCCATCTCGCAAGATTCGAAAGTTGCACGATACACGCGTCGCGTCGATGATCCGCAGCTCCTCGCGGGCTTCGTGCTCAAGCACACCCTCGAGGCGCAGGGCATCAAGGTGGCGGGCGAGGTGAAGCTCGGGAGCGGCACCAAGGGCAACATGCTCTGGCGCCACGAGTCGGAGCCGCTCTCGAGCCTGCTGTACGCGCTCGGCAAGCAAAGCGACAATTTTTACGCGGAGATGGTGTTCAAGTCGATTTCCGCCGAGGCCCGCGGCCGCCCGGCCAAGAGCGCAGAGAGCGCCGACATCTGCACCAAGTGGCTCGAAAAGAACCACCTGGGCGATACCGGGCTGGTCATCAAGAACGGCTCCGGCCTCTTCGACGCCAACCGCGTCACCGCCCACAGCGTGGTCACGCTCCTGCGTCACGCCTACCGCGACTCGTCGCTGCAGACCGAGTTTTTGGCCCAGCTCGCCATCGGCGGCGTCGACGGCACCCTCGCCAAGCGCTTCCGCAACCTCCGCGCTACTCGCGTCGTGCGCGCCAAGACCGGCACCCTCGACGACGTCATCGCGCTCTCTGGCTACGTGCTCGGCCCCTCCGGCAAGGGTCCCGTCGCCTTCAGCATTCTCTTCAACAAGGTCTCCGGCAAAGGCGCCGGCGCCCGCGCCGCGGCCGACAAGCTCGTTGAGCTCGTCGCAAAAGAGACCTGGCGCTAGGAGACTGGTGTTTTGGCCGATACCTTCGGGGGGTCGGCGTCGGCCGTCCTCACGAGAAGAGAGAGCGAGCGACCGGCGCTGCCCCCAGCGAACGCGCCTCCCTCGGTCTCGGCCAAAAACCCTCAGTCTCCTGCTTGGCGCTTGTCAGCCGCCGTGCAGTCTCCCGGAGCGGAAGAATTGCCTAGCTCACGAAAAGCACTCAGTCTCCTGCTTGGCGCTTGTCAGCCGCCGGGCGGCGCACAAAAGCGGAACGCCGCACTCACCAGGTGAGCGCGGCGTGCTTGCGGGCTGAGCTGTGGCTCAGTTGTCCTTCTGGTCGCGAACGCGGGCGGCCTTGCCCTGAAGATCGCGCAAGTAGAAGAGGCGGCCACGACGCACCACGCCGCGGGCGACAATCTCGACCTTGTCGATGCGGGGAGAGTGGGTCAGGAAAACGCGCTCGACGCCCACGTTGAAGCTGATCTTGCGGACCGTGAAGGTGCTGCGCGCGCCGGCGCGGTGGCGCTTGAGAACGACGCCCTGGAAGACCTGGATGCGGTCTTTGTCGCCTTCGACGATCTTGTAGTGCACGCGAACCGTGTCGCCGACACGGAAATCCGGAATTCCTTCGCGGAGTTGGGCTTTCTCGATTGCGGCGATGGTGGGCACGGTGTTCATGGGCTTCAAACTCGCGGAAGGTGCGGTCTTCGGAAGACCGAGGTGCGGTGGGGCGCGGAATAAAGCACGCGCCCCTTGGGCTGTCAACGGCGGCCGGACCTTTCCGGGGGCGCCCGCGACAGATGTGCGGTCTATATCACGGGCCTACGCCTGCGCCCATGATTGTTGTTGCCTGGGCCCCCGCAGGTCCGGCATCCAAGCGGCATGCAAATTGGTGATGAAGCTCCGGCCTTCGATCGCGTGGCCCACGACGGTACCCGGGTTCGTCTTTCGGACTACCGCGGCAAGAAGAACGTGGTGCTCTACTTTTACCCGGCTGATTTCACCCCGGTGTGCACCAAAGAAACCTGCGGGTTCCGCGACCTTGCCCAGGAAATGGGCGACGAGCACTCGGTGGTGGTGGGCGTGTCCGCCGATTCAAACGAATCGCACGGAAAATTCAGCGCCAAGTACGACGTGAAGTTTCCGCTCCTCGCCGACGAGGACAAGTCGCTCGCCCGCAGCTACGGCGCCTTTGGGGGCCTGCGATCGCTCATCGGCATGACCAAGCGCATCACCTACGTCATCGACAAACAGGGAAAGATCGCTGCCATGATCGCCGCCGAGCTCTCCGCCGACAAGCATGTGCGCGGCGTGCGCGAGGCCCTCGCCAAGCTCGGATGAGGCGCGCGCCCGCTACTCGCGGACTTTACGGAAGAGCCGGGCGATGGCGGCCACGTTCCACACCGCGAACACCAGGCACATGAGGGCGAGAGCAATGGAGCTGCGCGCGCCGCGCGGCGTTTCGTCGCTGACGATGAGCCAGGCGCCTTCGGGAGCTCTTTCGCCCAGTGCGTTGGAAACAGCGCCGTCGAGCGCCCGGTGTTTGAGGCCAGCGCCGCTCAGGCGAACCACGCGGCCGGTGAACTCGGCATCGGGGACGAAGCGGCCGTTTTCGCCGCCCTCCGGTACGCGCATCTCGACCCAGAGGTCGGTACGGCCCGCCACCGGCGCGACGCGGTAGCTGCCCTCTACGAGCGGCCGTTCGAAGCGAATGGCGCCCCCCGCGCCGAGCGTTCCGTGGGCGCGAACGAAGGCGTTCTCCTGAAGGCTGGTGCCGGCGACGCCCGAGAGCTCGCCCACATTTTGCGGAGTCGCCGGCCCGAACGCGAAGGCCACGTCGCGGCGAATGGCCACTGCCATGGTGATCGACGCGATGGCGGCCACGACCATCAGCACCACCGTCCAGGTGCGTTCCTGGCGCGGCGGGTCCGGAAGCTCGAGCAGCTCCTCGTCCACCTCTTCGGCGTCGTGATGCGACGACTCTTGCACGAGGTCCGTTGCCATGGCCTTTGGAGAGACACCCCCGAGGGGGCGTGGTTCCATGAAATCTTACGCTCCGGCGCCAATCGGCGCAACACCTCGAAAGCCTTCGAGGAAGGCTTGCGGCGCCCGAGCCTTCGCGGAAGCCCTACCTTTCCACGGGCGACGGGCGTGCGCGTTGAAAACGTTGTTGGAACCGACCAAAACAGCATACCCTTGGAAATCGCCACTCTCCGGCGAGCAGCTCACCTTCCGACTCGGGTGTTAGGTCCATGGCCGCGCGTACTTCGTCGCAAAAAATGATCACCTGCATGTCCTGCGGGTTCGCCAACAACCCCTCCGGCTCCGTCCGCTGCGCTTCGTGTGGCGCCAAGCTCGAGGAGATCGGCAAGACCCGCATTGCCGACGACCCGCGCGACCGGCGCTACCAGCAAGACGGCGTCGACCTCAAGTGGATGGGCATCGCCATCCTGGTGCAGGGCGTCCTCACCGCAGCGGTGGTCTTCGGCATTCCCATGCTCATCTCGGCGGTCGACTTCGAGGGGGGCAACGGCATGATCGCCTGCATCCCCATCTGGTTCGTGGGCGGCGTGCTCATCGGGCTCATCTCCCCGGGTCGCACCTTCATCGAGCCGGTGATCGGCAGTTTTATTGTAGCGATTCCGTCTACTTATCTTCTGGTGCAGAGCCAAACCGTGCGCACCATGCCGCCCTTCCTTTACGTGGTCATGGCCACCATCGGCGTCCTCTTCACGCTCATCGGTTCGTACGCGGGCGAGCGCATTCAGCTCGGGCCCCCGCCGAAGAAGGCCGACTAAGTCCGCTGTCCCGTCGACCCACGCGGTCGACCTCGTTCGACCTCCCCGCGCCACCGCGGTCTGCGGCGCGTCTACCGAGCCTTCATGCGCGCCTTTCTGCTCTTCCTCATCGCGGTCTCGGCGTTCCTGACGGGAGCGTCGACCTCGGCCACGGCATCGGCGCTGCCCGCCCACCGGCCCGCGGCATCGGCCGCAGAGGCGCCGCCGCCCGCGCCCTCCGCAAGCGCCGACCCTCGCGAGGAGCACCCGCCGCAGGCAGCCCAGACCGTGCGTGTGGGGATCGAGCTGGTGAGCCTCGGCAAGTTCGAGGTGGGCCCGGGCTCGTTTCAGGCGGAGTTCTACGTCACGGCGCACTGCGCGCGCGAGCCCTGCGAGCCCGACCTCGACGTGACCAACGGGAAGCTTACGGGCAAGGAGCGGGTGCTCGACGACAAGCTGCACCAGGAGTACCGCATTCGCGCGGAGCTCATCGGGTACGTCGACCTTTCGGAGTTTCCCTTCGACGCGCACACGCTGCCCATCTCGCTGGTCGACAAGAACCTGGGCTCCACCCTCGAGCTCGACGCCGCAGAGACCAAGCTCGACCCGGAGGTGCGCCTGGCGGGGTGGGACGTCGCGAGCTTCGACGGCAAGCTTCGGACGCACGCCCTCGACGCCCAGCACAAGGTGACCGAGCTCGAGTTCTCAGCGCACATCACGCGGCCGCGCATCTCGGCTTTCTTCAAGAGCATCGTGCCGGCCATCTTCATGATCTTCGTCATGGGCTTCACGCTCCTGCTCAAGCCCAAGAGCGCCGCTTCGCGACTCACCGCAGCCACTGGCGGCCTCATGACCGTGGTCATGTTCCATGTGTCGGCCACCTCGGCGCTGCCGCCCCTCGGCTACCTGACGCGCCTCGACAAGTTCCTCATCGCCACCTACTTCGTCTATCTCGTGAACATCGGCTTCAGCGTGGCCATGGTTCGCTTCGACGAGAAAAAGAACGACCGGGCCGCGGAGCTGATGTACTCGGCGGCGGCCGGGGTGGTGCCGGGCATCGGGCTCCTGGCGTGGCTCCTCGTCTTCCTTCGTGTGATGTGACATGACCAAGAAGGAAGAAGACATCTTCGAGACGTTGGTGTTCGCCCGCAGCAACGCCCTCGAGAGCGCGTGGTTCGTCTACAACGACAACGGCGACCACGTGGGGCCGGTGGGGACGGCGCTGCTGGTGAAGGGCATCGTGGCCGGCAAGGTGCCGCGCGACGCGCTGGTTCGGGGGCCCATCGAGGTGAAGTGGCGCCCGTGGCTGGAGGTCGCCGAGATCTCCGACGCGGTGGAAGAGCGCGAAGCCGCCGCGCCGCTTCTGGCGCCCACGCCGCAGGCGCCCAACCCGCGGCTGCAGGAACGGGCCGGCATCTCCGCGGGCGTGGTACCGGCAGCGCCCACGGTGCGACAGCTTCCGGGCGGCGACGCAGAGCCCGACTTCGACGACGCGCCCGAAGTCGCGCGGCCCCACGACAACAGCGCCGACGCAACCCACCTTATGGTGCGCGAGTCCGACGTGCGTGACGCGGTGCTCGAGCTCGAGCGCGCATCGGGCGCGGCCATTCCCTCGCCGCTCTCGAGCGAACCTACGCTCGAACGCCCCTCGGCGCCGGAGGAGCCGCCGCTGGCCCGTGGTCGCGCGCTCTCGCCGCCGCCGCCGGTGACGCGCCGCATTTCCGAGCGTGCGCTGCCGCTCCGCGCGCCGCTGCCCGCGTATCCGCCGCCGTCCTCTCCTGCGACGCCGCCGCCGTCTACCCGCATGACCGCGCTCCGTGCGTCTTCGCCCCCCGGCCCCTTGCCGCCGCCGTCGCCGCTCCCGCAGCGGGCGCCGTCGCTGTCGCCGTCGCCCTCACCTCCTGCCTGGACGCCGCCGGTGTCTGCGGAGCCCGAAGCGGCGCCCATCTCGTACCGCGAAGAAGCGGAGATCGAAGACGACGAAGAAGCGGCCGACGTCTCGCCGGAGGAATTCATCACCGACGAAGCGCCGGTACGCGTGGAGGAGCCGGCCATCCCGGCGCCCCGCCCGAGCGCCTCGGCGGCCGACCTGGCCGCGCTCGTGCGCCCACCGAATCCGTCGGGGCCTCGCCTTGCCGGCCTTTCGCCGGCGTCATCGTTCGGAAGCCCCTTCGTGGGTAGTGCGCCCGCCACCGCGCCGGGGCATGCGGCGCCTGCACCAAAACCCTTGCAGCCTACACAGGCTTCTCCGGTGTACATTCCGAGCGCGCCGCAGCCGGAGGCTCCGGCGTTGCCGTCGGTGGTCATCGAGACCACGCCCGCGCCTCCGGTGGTCTCTACGCTCCTCAGCGCCCCGCCACCGGTGCAGCTCCCGCCTCCCACCTATGCGGCGTCGCCGTTTCCGCCGGTGGTGGTGCCGAGCGCGGTACCGCCGGTCGTGCAGCCCATGCCCTCGTACACGCCTCCGCCGCAGGCATCGCTCGCCTACACGCCGCCGCCGCTGGCGGTGCAGGCCTATGCAACTGCGCATCCGCAGCCGCTGCACGGCGCATTTCCGAGCGCGCCGCCCGGGTCGCCGTCGGGTTCGGCCTCCGGCTCTCCGTGGCCCTCCACCGCGCCGCCGCCGCTCGCGTCGTCGCCCCCGCCGCCCTATGCGAGCAGGGCGCCCGCGCGCGTCTCGCCTTGGTTGCCGTTGGGCCTCTTTGCGTTCTTCGCGGTGCTGGCAGTGCTCATCGTCGCGGTGGTGCTGCTCCGCGGCGGCCTCTGAGCGCCGCGTTTCAGGCGGGCCGGGGCGCCGTCGCGACAGCGGAGACCGCCGGCGTGGTGAGTGCAGTGCCGGTGGCGGCGAGGGCTTCGGCGATGGTCAAGAGGAGCCGCGTTCGCAGCTCTGCGAACGCCGTGAAGCTCTCCACCTCGAGGTAGCCTGCGATTTCCACCTCGAGGGCGGTCTCGCTCAGGCTCCTCACGCACACCAGGCGGTCGTCCTTGCGCATTTTCTTCTCGGCTTCGAGGATGGCGCCGAGCGCCACCAGCAGCGCCTCGACCTTGGCGCGCGGCGTGGTGGGCTCGAGCGGCAGCCGGGCCGCGAAACGAAAGCGATCGCGCGCCGCGAAGGCCTCGATGCGCATGTC
Organism: Polyangiales bacterium; assembly: GCA_038210445.1. GTDB lineage: Bacteria > Myxococcota_A > Polyangia > Polyangiales > Polyangiaceae > JABFRG01. The sequence continues at coordinate 19,392 of JBBQWQ010000058.1, read as the reverse complement.
TGCGAGCTTGCCGTTGGGAATGATGACCAGTGTGCGTTCGGCGGTGCGAATGCGGGTGGAACGGAGCCCGATGAGCTCCACCGTCCCCTCGATGCCGTCGACCCGCAAGGCCTCGCCCACCCGAAACGGTTGGTCCGCCAAGATCGACGCCGAGCCGAACAGATTCTCTACGGTCTTCTGTGCCGCAAGCGCGAAGGCGATGCCCCCGATGCCGAGACCCGCGATGAGGCTCGCCACCGGGTACCCCAGCTCCGAGAGCACCACCACGCTGCCAACGACGATGATGACGATGCGCGCGGCCTTCTGGCCGAGCTGCGTGAGGGCGATCCAGCTGGGTTTGCTACCCTGGCGATCCTTCAGGCCGTCGCCGAAGAGGATGGCGCCGCGCACCAGCGCCCAGAAGAACGCGCCGAGCGCGGCGGCCCGCACCAGTCGCCCCACGAACGCCTCCGCCGCCAGATACAGCGACAGGTAGGGCGTGACGAACACGAAGCCCACCAGCATGACCGCAAGCACGAAGGGGCCGCGGGCGCCCCTGAGCACCCGCTCGAGCCACTGGCGGCCTTGCTTCTTCGCGATGCGGCGAAAGACGGCGCCCGCCAGGAGCGCGGCAAAGCGCGCCACTGCGTAGGCGGCCAGGAGCAGCAGCGGGAGGGCGATGCACTGCCACAGGAGGAGCGACTCTGGCCCTTCGCGCTGGAGTATCGCGGGCAGGTGCGCGCGTAGCCAGCGATCACCGAGGGCCTCGTACCACTCGTCGACGTGCTGCACCGTGGCCTGCGAGAACACCCAGCGGGGATCGCCCTTGGACTCGGTGCGCACGATGCGAATCGATACGATGCGCTTCGCCTTGTCGTGGAAGCGACCGAGCTCGTCGGTGCCGGTTGGAAGGCCGTCGTCGGTGCGGCCCGCGGAGCTGGGGTCGAGCAGATCGACGTCGACGTTCAGGTTGCGGTTGAGGACCGCGTAGAGCTCCTGCGCCAGCTCCGGTGCGCGCGCGGCGAGGCTCGCGGGAACGTCGAGGTAGCGCGCGGCTTCTTTGTAGTCGCCCTGGCGGCACGCTTCGAGGTAGCGCCCGATGCTGGCCCGCGGCGAGTCCGGGGCCGCCTCCTCGGGCTCCTTCGCGGTTGCGGTGGCCGAAGCGATGGGCACCGGCAGCGGGAGGGGAGCGCCCCATGACGTGCCAGCGCTGCCCAAGAGGCAAGCAATGCAGAGCGAAACGAGGAGCACGAGGCGACGCACGCCTCCTCGTCTAGCACTACTTGGGCTCGGAGCGCTTTAGCTGGTGAAGGTCTTGAACGCGGCGAAGGTGCGGGCGAGGCCCTCCTTCACGCGGACCTTGGGCTCGTAGCCGATGAGCGCTTGGGCGGCGCCGATGTCGGCCAGCGAATCGCGTACGTCTCCGGCCCGCTCCGGGGCGTAGTCGGCCACCAGATCGTGCCCCGCCTCTTCGCCGATGTAGCGCAGCAGATCGTTGAGCGAGATGCGGTCGCCGCAGGCCACGTTGATCACCTGCCCGGTGAGCTTGTTCTTGGTGCTGGCGGCGAGGAGGTTGGCGCCCACGGTGTTCTCGATGAAGCAAAAATCGCGGGTTTGCTCGCCGTCGCCGAAGACTTTGGGCTTCTCCTTGCGGATGGCGGCGGTGATGAAGTTGGGGATGACCGCTGCGTACTGGCTGGTGGGGTCTTGCCGGGGGCCGAAGACGTTGAAGTACCGGAGGCTGAGCGTCTCGATGCCGTAAAGATTGTGGAATACACGCATGAGGTGCTCGCCGGTGAACTTGGCCACCGCGTAGGGCGAGAGCGGCTGGGGGATCATGGTCTCCACCTTGGGCAGCTCCTTGGTGTTGCCGTAGGCGGACGAGCTGGCGGCGAAGATGACCCGGCGCACGTTCTCGCGGCGGGCCACGTCGAGCACGGTGGTGGTGCCCTGCACGTTGACGAACATCGAGGGCTGGGGCGCCTCCACCGAACGCGATACCGATGGCATCGCCGCCTGGTGGAACACCACCTCGACGCCGCGGGTGGCCTTGGCGACCAGCTCAGGGTCGCAGATGCTGCCCTCGAAGAGCTCGAACTTTCCCAGGAAAGGCTCCAGGTTCGCGCGACGACCGGTGGAAAAGTCGTCGATGACCCGCACCTTTTCGCCGGCTCGAAGGAGCTCTTCCACGATCGACGAACCGATGAACCCTGCGCCGCCGGTAACCAGATACATCCGAATGCCTCCTCCGAGTCGATGCCGAAGCTGGCGCCGTCATTCACGTTCACTCGCGAGGCGGCCAGCGGCCCGCATCTGAGCATTTCGAATGTCGAGCCACAACGTTCGTGACCAAGAGCACCCGAAGGCGGCAAATCGGCTCACGTAGCTTCGGGCCTCGGCGCAGTCAGGGCCTCGGGGCGTTCGAAGGCCGCGGCGGGTAGAGCGAAGCCGGGGGGGCGGAGCTGGTGTTCGGGGCACTCAGGAAGGCCCGCCGGAGCTGGAGGCGCCGGCGCAGGTTGTGCGCGGCCCAGGCGAAAAGCCCCAATGCGAATAGCGCGGCGCCCCAGGCGTAGCCGCGCGCGGCGGCGGCCAGGAGGGCGAAGCCGATAGCCGCGCCGATGACGATGAGCGACATCGGCAGATCGAGAACGCGTTGCTCTGCCAGTTCGTGCCGGAAGAGATCTTCGCACCGCTCACACACCGCTGCGCCGCTCCCCATTCGGTGGCCCTGGCACAGCAGAATGTCGCAGATGGTGCACTGTACACCGAAAGCGGCGTTGTCGCAGAAGGCGCATACATCTTCTTCCGCGGGCATCCGCGAGATGGGCCCAGCGCGCGACGGCTGGGTAGACTGCGCGTGGGCTTGGACGCGCGCCGCCCGCGCCGGATAGCGATCGCGGAGCGCCCGGCGGATGGAGCTGCATCGACTGCGCAGCCCGAACGCCAACCTGTTGAGGAGCCGCAGCACCCGCGAGGCCAGGGCCGCGTCGCTCTCGATGGCGTGGGCGACCGCGGGCGCATCGCCGTTGGGGCTCCCGGTGAGCGTCAAGACCATGGCAGCTGCGGCCGGAAGTGGCCGCGCCCCGCTTACCCGTGCGTCGCTTGCAGCGCTGCCCGGTAAGTGACTCTTCCGGGGCTGCGCCGCGGGGTCTCCGAGCCATGCCCGATCGTCGACATCCATATCGATGCATGCTGCAACGACGATGCCGCTCTCCGCGCCCATGACTTTCGTGGGTTTGGCCGGGTCGGCGCCCCGCCGCGTCATGGGTTTGGCGGCCGTGGCGGGGCCAACCGCGGCCTGCACGAGCTCAGCGCGCGAGGATGACCACCGAGTAGGCGATGGCCTTCGCCTTGCCGGGGTTGCCGTAGCTGTGCCGCTGATCACCGCGAAAGGCCACCACGTCTCCGGCGGCGAGCTCGAAGCGCTCGCCAGACGCCACCAGCTCCATGGTGCCCTGCTCCACTGCCAGGTATTCGCGGGTGCCGGGCGTGTGAGGCACGCCGGCCATGCGCACGCCGGGCGGCAGCTCGAAGCGATCGATGTCCATGCCGGGAATGGGATCCGGCAGCAGCTTGTGAATCATCGCGCCGCCCCGGAGCTTCACCGGGAGCGACCCTTTGGGGTACCGGCGGGCGTCGCCGCGGGGTGTGGCCACCAGCTCTTCCAGGGTCACCTGAAACGCAGTGGCCACCCGGTCGAGCACCGAGAGGGTAGGATTGGCGCCGCCCGACTCCAGGTGCGACCAGGTGGCCCTCGGTAAGCCCGCGATGGCGGCCATTTGCCGCTGGGTGAGGCCGCGTGTCTCGCGCAGCTTCTTCACGTTCTCGCCCAGCGCGTGGGCACGATCACCTTCGCTCATGCCCATACAATGAATTGGATCCCATGGTTTGTCACGCTGGCCAATCTTTGGGTCCAACGGATGCATGATGCCCTGCATGGAGGAACGCATCATGAAACGAGTGCTCATCACCGGGGGAAGTCGAGGGTTGGGGCTTTCGCTGGCGCGCAGCTTCGGCGTGCGCGAGGCGAAGGTGGTAGTGGTAGCGCGCGACGCCAAGCGCCTCGACGCCGCGGTGCGCGGGCTGCGCAAGGAGGGCCTCGACGTTCACGGGATTGCGTTCGACGTCGGCAACAAGAAGGACATCCACCGGATCGCTGCCATGGCCGAGGAGCTCGCGGGGCCCATCGATACGCTGGTGCACAATGCATCGACCTTGGGGCCGCTGCCGATGCCCGAGCTCTCCTCGCTCTCGTGCGAGGCCTTCCAGGCGGTGCTGGAGACCAACCTGCTGGGGCCGTTTCGCCTCACCAAGGCGCTCCTCGGTTCCATGACGCTGCGACCGGAGTCGAGCCCCAGCGTGGTGTTCGTCTCTTCCGATGCGGCCACCAGCGCGTACCCCGGGTGGGGCGCCTACGGTGTGAGCAAGGCCGCCGCCGACCACCTGATGCGCAGCTTCGCGGCCGAGGTGCCGGAGGTGAGGTTCCTCTCGGTCGACCCGGGAGAGATGGATACCGCCATGCATCGAGATGCAATGCCCGATGCCGATCCCGCCACGTTGGCTCGGCCCGACGCGGTGGCCGAGGCCATCGTGGCGATGGTGCTGCCGAAGGCTGCCACCGGCAGTCGTCGCGTCGCCCTGGGGGAAGCATGAGCCCCGCCACCGGCCCGCGTGCCGAGGGCGCAAAGGGGCCGCGCATTCTCGGGGTACCTGGCTACGAGGAGCGCGCCTTCGAAGACTTTCTTCACGCGGGCGATCTCTTGGTGGTGAACGACGCGGCCACCTTGCCGGCTTCGCTCTTTGCGCGCTTTCGCGGCGCGCGACTCGAGCTGCGCTTGGTGTCGCCGCCAGAGGGCCACGTGGCGCGGGTGGTGCTCTTCGGCGGCGGGGACCATCACATGCGCACCGAGGACCGCCCGGCGCCGCCGGTGCTGCGGCCGGGCGATGTGCTGGAGCTGCGGACCAGCAGGGCGCGCGTGACCCACGTGGACCCGCAGTTCCTGCGGCTGCTCACGGTGGAGCTTGATGCGCCGGCGGTCCAGGTGGCCTACGCGGAGGGGCATCCTGTGCAGTATGCATACATCGAGCGACCCCTGGACCTGTGGGACGTGCAGACTCCCCTGGCCGGGCGCCCGTGGGCGGTGGAAGCGCCCTCGGCCTCGTACATGACCAGCGTGCCGGCGCTCCGGCGCCTCCGCGCCAAGGGTGTGGCCATCGCGACCCTCACCCACGCGGCGGGCCTTTCTTCTACCGGTGACGCGCGCCTCGACGCCGCGCTGCCGCTGCCCGAGCGCTACGAGCTGCCGCAGGCCACGGTGGACGCGGTGCAGGTCGCGCGGGCGCAAGGCCGGCGCATCGTCGCGCTTGGCACCACCGTGGCGCGGGCCCTGGAGGGCAACGCGCTCCGCGGCGGCGGGCGGCTCGAGGCCGGGCGCTTCGAGACCGACCTGCGGCTCGGTGCAGCTTCACCGCTGCGCGTGGTCTCGGCCATCTACACCGGTGTGCACGAGGAGGGCGTGAGCCACTTTGGGCTCCTCGAGGCGTTCCGGCCGGCCGGCGATCTGCGCTACGCGATCGAAGAGAGCGAGCGCCGAGGGTTTCTCACCCACGAGTTCGGCGACGGCTGGTTCGTGGAGGCGGAGGCGCGCGCGGCGCTCGCCGCGTGAGCTACAACCCTCGGTGCGCTTCGCTCCGAAGGCGCACCTGGCCGGCGAGCGCGGCGTCGATGACCGCAACGATGCGCTCGCTATCGTGGGGCAACACGCCGCCCAGCGGCAGATAGTTGGAGGCGTGGTTGGTGCGGAACACGGCTTGGGTGGGGCGCGCAAGAGAGACCATGGTGCGGAGCTCGCGGAGGAGCGAGGGCACTGCCGGCACTTCGAACTTGCCGCGCGCTTGCAGGGTGGCGAGCGGCGTACCCTCTACCACCGTCACGGTCAGCGCCGAGAAGAAGGCCGGGTTCATGGCGGTCACGAGGTCGGCGGTGGCGCGTGCGTGCTCGTCTTGGCGATCGCCCCCGATGCCCAGAAGCGCGATGACGCTGAGCTTCATCTCGGCCGCGTGGGCGCGGGCCGCTGCCTCCACGTGGGCTGCGTGGTCCTGCCCCTTGGCGATGCGCTTGAGCACCAGGTCGTCGCCCGACTCCGGACCCATGTAGAGCATCGCCAGACCCAGCGCCCGCAGCTCTGCCAGCTCCTCGGGCGTCTTGCCGAGGACGTTCTTGGCCATGGCGTAGCAAGAGACGCGACGCAGGCCCGAGAAGGCGCGCGCGGTGGCGCCCAGGATGGCGCGCCAGTGGTCCATCGGCAGCACCAGAGCGTCGCCGTCGGCTACGAAAACCTTCGACGTGCGGTGCCCGAAGCGGCGCCCTGCGATGGCGATGTCCTCCAGCGTCTCGGCGAGATCGCGCACCCGGAACTCTTTCTCCCGGTACATGTCGCAATAGGTGCACTTGTTCCAGGAGCACCCGATGGTGGCCTGCACGATGTACGCGTCGGCCTCGGACGGCGGCCGGTACAGCTTGCCTTCGTATCGCACGCGCGCACCTTTAGCACTTCTGCGAGAGCTCAAGGAACTCCCGTCCTTTCGCCGGACACGTTTGGACCTTCGCGACCGCCCAGGATAAGAAGGCCTTCGACCGGGTCTTTCTGAGCGCGCAGCAAGCATCCGCGAAGACCGTCGAAGGCCTCATGGAGCAGGCGCCCGAGTCGATGGCGCTCCAGGCGCGCAGCCGTGCGCCGCTGGAGGCGTGTGTGTGGCGGGCCTCGTCTGCGCCTTCGCTGGGGTGGGCCCTCGCGCAGGCTCTTGAAGCTCCCGCAAAGGGCGTTTGTCGACGTCCTCCGCCGTCTCGTGGTGGAGAGAAGAGTCCGGCGGTCTCGCCGCTTCGGTCACGCTGCCGCGGTTCGACTGCAACATACATGCGAATCTGACGCGCACCTCTCGCAGTAGAATTCGCACTACTGCGCCGCGCGTCAGATGCTCACTTTACTGCGAAGTAGGCGTCCACGCCGGCGCGAATCTTGGGCGCCAGCGCAGGGCCTTCGGCGAGCTCGTGGAGGAGCGCTGCCACCAGCAGATCGACCACCGGCCCGCGGGTCTTGTCGGGTCTGTTGCGGTCGGCCTTGGAGAGCGCGCAGTAGGTCGGTTTCTCCGGCGCCAGCACCTTGCAGTAGTGCTCCTCGCCGCAGCCCATGCCCACCATGGCGGCCACGCCCGAGGTGCTCGCCACCGCGGTCACTGCCTCCAGCGTCTTCACGCAGGCGGGGGCGAGCTTGGCCAGGCAGTCGTCGCGGAAGATGCGCCGGGCGTCGATGGCCTCCTGCATGCGCGCCATGTTGTCGATGGCCATCTGGCAGGTGAGGCTCGAGCGTATCTTGTCGTCGGCCTTCTCGAGCGTCTCGCGTTTGGCGTCGGCCCGCACTGCGGGCTCGCAGGGCGCGCGTCCGAGGGCCTTGCAGCCGAGGTTGTAGAAGCGCGATGCCTCCTGAAAGCGCAGCGGAGCCGGCTTGCCCTCGGTGATGCGGAACGCTTCCCAAGTGGCGCCCAGGCGAAAGCACTCTGCGGCGTCGCCGGACCTGCAGTTGCCGGGGGCGAGCCGCGCCTCCGACGGGACCTTCCAGGTTCCATCGAAGAACGGCGCCAGCGCCGGGTCCACCGGCTTGGGTTTGGAGGGCGCACTCGAAGCCGTCGTCCGAGGCTCGGTCGCAGAGGCCGTGGGGGCGCTGGTGGCCACGGGCGGCGGCGGCGTCGCCGGCGGCGGTACGTTGGTTTCTGCGGCCCCGCACGCCGCCAGAGTGATCGCCCATGCCGTGCGCTTCATGCCCTTGAACTACCACGTTTTCGTGCGTGGGAGGCGCACCCGGGCCGAGAATGCCTATCTGGACGCTGCCGAAAACGAACCGGGTCGATCGCGCGCCCGGCCCGAGGTAGTATGCATTCGCCGCCCCCATCTCGGGGCCTTGCTGGAGGAGCCCACATGTCGCGAACCACATCGATTCTCGTTGCCGGAACTGCCCTTGCGACGGTGCTCGCCTACGCCTGCTCGAACGATCCGGAGCAGACCAGCAGCTCCTCGTCGAGCAGCGGCAGCGGCAGCAGCTCGTCCGGGGGCGCCAGCAGCAGCAGCGGCGGCCTCACCGATTCCGGCGGACTCGACGCGAACGCACCCAGCGACGCGGGCCCGGACGCCGGTGGCTGGGTGGGGCCCGACGGCGGCATTTCGGCGGCCATGAACTTCTTCGTGAGCAGCAAGGGCAACGGCAAGGGTGGCGACTTTCGCGCCGCCGCGGGCGATGCCGACGGCCTCGCCGGAGCCGATGCATTCTGCAAGGGTCTGGCGCAGGCGGTATCGCCGGTGCTGGGCGCGAAGACCTGGCGCGCCTACCTAAGCACCAACGCCGTCACCGCCCGCAGCCGCATTGGCACTGGTCCGTTCTACAACGCCAAGGGCGTGATGATCGCCGCGACCGTGGCCCAGCTCCACGACGAGGGCGGGGCCAACAACCTGCTGAACCTCGCCAACAGCCTCGACGAGCTCGGAGCCCAGGTGCCGGCGGCGGCGCCGGTGCTGCACGACATTCTCACTGGCACCACCGCCGCAGGCGCATCTTCGCCCACCAATTGCTCCAACTGGACCAGCGCCGCCACCAACGTCACCACCATGGTCGGCCACAGCAACCGCGCGGGCGGCGGAGCGGCGCCCACCTCGTGGAACGCCGCGCACGCGACGTCCGGCTGCGCCAACGCCGGAAACAACAGCGTGGCCTCCGGCGGCGGGCGAGGCTCTATCTACTGTTTCGCGCTCTGACGCATCCGCGCGTCAACGCGCGTCGCCGAACACGAAGCCGTCTACGTCGCAAGGCCGAAACGGCATCGTGAGGCGCGGCTTGCGTGAAAAAAGTGTAGTATACACGTTCGTCGCAAGAGCGAAGCGCGTGGGATAGTAGTTCATCTCGGAGACCAGGTAGGCGCCGCGGACCCGAGGGTCTGCGAGGGAACCGAGGCGAGCTCGCGTTTCTTCGCTGCGGCACCCCTCGATAACGGCGCGCACTGCGGCGTCGTCAAAGGCGGTTGTCGCAAGCCCCTCGAGATCGCTCCCCTCCGGCGCGGGGCGGGGCGCGCCACCCAGCCACAGGCTCGGCTCTTCTTCTGTGCCGGCCGCGGTGCGCGCGAACGGGTCGACCGGGACGCCGTTGAGCCACACGTTGAAGTGCACGTGGGGAACGCCCCAGGGAAAGGTGGCGAAGCCGTCGAGGCCGCTGTAGCCGGAGATCGCGATCGGCTCACCGCGGCGCACCACGTCGCCCTCGCAGACGAGCGCCCGCGCCAGGTGCCCCGACGTGGTCATGAGGCCGTCGCCGTGATCGAGCTGTATCTTGGTGCCGCCGCGGTTGAACTCGCTGTATACGCGGACCACCTGCCCGGGCGCCGGCGCCGTGACCAGCGTGCCTACGGGAATGGCGAAGTCGGTGCCGTTGTGGCTGTCGTACGTCAGTTGTCCGCCGCGAAAGTCGAGAACCTGCGTGCGCCGCACCGACCAGCCGTCCTCCACAGGCGTCTGCCGGTGGTTGAACAGGATGGTGACGATGGCCTTGCGCGGCACCGGAAAACGCCCGGCCCAAAGCGCCAGCGAGATGCGCGGTTGGAGCATGCGCAAGCTCGACCGATCGAAGCGCGACGGAGGCACGTGCTCCGCCCCACGAAGCGCCACCAGCGCTTGCCGCGCACGAACGCCGAACGGCGTCAGGCCGAACACCTCGCGCACCGACGGGCGCCTGAAAGAATGACCCACGCTGCGCTTTTACCGGATGCCCGCGCGCACGCAAATGTTCCCCACGCGATCTGCGCCCTTACGCCTCGAAAACAGCGACGTCCGCAACTCGGGCGCGGCGTGGTAGAGACCTGGCGGTGAAGTTCGTCCACGCGGCCGATGTCCACCTCGACAGCCCGCTCCGGGGCCTCGAGCGGTATCCAGGCGCTCCGCACGAGCGTATGCGGGCGGCCACCCGGCGTGCCTTCGAAAACCTGGTGAGCTTGTGCTTGCGCGAACAGGCCGCGTTTCTGCTGCTGGCCGGCGACACGTACGATCGCGACTGGCGCGACTACAACACGGGGCTCTTCTTCGCCAGCGAGCTCCTGCGGCTCCGCGAGTCGGGGACGCGGGTGGTGATGTTGCGTGGCAACCACGACGCCAAGAACGTCATCACCAAGCACCTGCGCTTGCCGGAGCACGTGCACGAGCTGGCGTCGGCGCGCCCGGAGACCGTGCGCATCGGCGAGGTTGCCATCCACGGCCAGAGCTTTCCCGAAGGCAAGGTGCAGAGCGATCTCTCGAAGGCCTACCCGGAGCCCGACGCAGCCTTGCTCAACATCGGCATGCTCCACACCTCGCTCGACGGCCGCGAGGGGCACGAACCGTATGCACCCTGCACGGTTCGCGGGCTCTCCGCCAAGGGCTACGACTACTGGGCGCTGGGCCACGTACACGCCCGGGAGGTGGTCGCCGAAGGCGGCCCGAGCTCGCCGTGGATCGTGTACCCCGGCAACCTCCAGGGGCGCCACGCCCGCGAGACCGGCGGCAAGGGTGCGAGCCTGGTCACGGTCGAAGGCGGGCGCATCGCATCGGTCGCGCACCGAGACCTCGACGTGCTCCGGTGGTCGGTCCTGGAGGTCGATATCGCCGGCGCGGAGACACCCGCCGACGTGGTCGATGGGCTACGCCCCATGTTTCGCGAGTTGCGGGCCGAGCTGCCCGACCACCTGCATGCGGTGCGCGTGGTCGTTCGCGGGCACGGGCGCGCGCACGGACGAATCGCGGTGGAAGGCGACGCCTTCGTGGGAGAGGTGCGCGGCGCGGCCAATGAAGCCGGCGACGTGTGGGTCGAAAAGGTGCGCGTGGAATCCCGCGGCGAGGTCGACATGGGCGCCCTCGAGCAGCGGGAAGACGCCGCCGGCCATCTCTTGCGCTATCTGCGCGGCACCGGCGACAGCACGGTAGCCCAGGACTTCGCCGTCGAGCTCGACGCCTTCGAGGCGCAGCTCCCGAAGGAGCTCCGCGGCATGCTTCGACGCGACCGTCTGCGCGACGAGGTGACGGAGCTCCTGGCGCTTCGGCTCTCGCTTCTGGGCGGCGCGGGCGGGGCGGGCGACGAACCATGAGGTTCGAACGCCTGGTCTTCCATTCGTGGGGTCACTTTCACGAGCGTGAGCTGGTCTTCTCGCCGCGCCACCGGCTGCACCTGGTGTACGGCAAGAACGAGGCAGGCAAGAGCACGACGCGGCGGGGCATCGGCGCGTTTCTGTACGGCATCGACCACCGTACCGACGACGCGCACACGCACAAGGAGCTGCGCATCGGCGCAACCGTGACCGGCCTCGACGGTGAGCCTCACGTCTTCGTTCGCCGAAAGGGCCTGAAGAACACTTTGCTTCGCGCCGATGGAAGCGCGGCCGACGAAGCCGAGCTGCGCAGTCTGCTCGCCGGCGTCGGCAAGGAGGTCTTCGGCCTCACCTTCAGCCTCGATCACGTCACTTTGCGCGCCGGCGGCGAAGCGTTGGCGTCGGGCCGCGGCGAGGTGGGTGCCAGCCTGTTCCAGGCGAGCTTGGGGGGCCGGAAGGTTCACGAAGTGCACAAGTCGCTGGTCGACGAAGCCGAGAAGCTCTTCGTTCCCAAGGGCCAAAAGCCGCCCCTCAACGCCGCCCTCAAGGGGTGGAACGAGGCCAAGGCCAAGGTGCGCGAGCTGGAGATGATGCCGGAGACGGTGCTGGCCCAGGAGGCGTCGCTCCGCGAGCAGGAAGAGCGCCGCCTGGCCAAGGAGGCAGAGGTGCGCGCGCATGAGGTGGAGCTGGCGCGCCTGCGGCGCGTGAAACGCACGGCGCCCATGCTGCGGGAGTGGGAAGGCCTTTCGGCGAGCGCCGAGGCACCCGACGACGGCACCGTTCCCGACGCGGCGGTCGACGACCTGCGCGCGGCCCAATCCGAGCGTCGCGCGGCCGAAGATCGCATTCGCGAGCTCACCACCCAGACGGTGGTGCTCTCGGCCGAGCGCGCGACCCTTGCCGTAGACGAAGCGTTGTTGCAGCGCAAGAACGAGATCGTCGCCCTCGAGCTCCTCCTCGGACGCTATCGCGAGGATCGCGATCGCCGGACCCAACGCAGCACCGAGCTCGAGGCGCTGCGCAACACCCAAACCAAGCTTCGCCGGGAGCTCGGCGCCGAGGCGGTGGCCGACCCCGCCCTCCTTCGGGAAGCGCGGGCGCTCGGCGACGAGCTCGAGGCCTTGCGCGCTGCCAAAGAGGAGATCTCCCAGAGCCGCGACGTGAACGTCGAGCGGCTCGAAAAGGTGCCGGCAGATCCGCCGCCGGCTCCGGTAGACGTGGCCGTCCTCGAAGCGGCGCTCGGACGCTTCGAGCGAGAAGAGCAGCGGCAGGCGCGGCGTGCGCTCGCTACGCGCTTGCACAAGGCGCGGGAACGACGCGACCAACGGCTCGAGCAGGCGGGGCCGCCCGGCTTCACCGTCGCTCGTGCGCTTTCGCCTGGGTTCCCCTCGCGTGAACGCGTTGATCGCAGCGAGCGCGAGATCGCCGAGGCGCGCTCCGCCGAGGACCGCCTTCGAGGTCGCCTCACCGAGCAGCGCGAGCGAACCCTCGCCGCCGCGCGCGCGCGTACGCGTTTTCAAGCAGCGTTCGCCGTTCCCACCGGCGAAGAGCTCGCGCAGGCTCGGCGCGATCGCGACGCCATTGCCGCGCAAGCCACCCAGGAAAATCGGGCCGAGCTGGTTCGCGCCATCGCCGACGCCGACCGCCTCGTCGACGACATGCGCCGCGAGTCGGGTCGCATTTCCGAGCGGGCGCGGCTGGTCGACGAGGAGCACGCAGCGCAGGAGTCGGCTGAGCTCCTGGCGGCCGAGCTCATAGCGCTGGAGGTGCGCCGCAAGGAGGCCGAGGCATCGCTCGCCGACCTTTTGCGCGGCTCCGAGGTCTCCTCGGTGGAGGCCCTGCGGCTACGCGAGGCTGCGTGTGCCGACGTGGCCCGCGCCGAGGAAGAGCTCGCCACCTTGGGCGAGGAGCTCGCGCGGCTCGACGATACCTTCGCCCGCGCCCGCGCCGCCTTGGTTTCGGCACTTCCCCCGTCCGCGCAGGGCGATGTGGCCGCAGACTCCGAAGACGCGCCGCGCGTGGAGGCGGGCCGCGTTCTGCTTCGCGACGAGCGCGAGCACGAGCGTGTGCGCGCGACGAACGCCGCCCGCCGCCAAGCGCTGGAAGAGCAAGTTGCCGACGACGAACGAAAGCTGCTCCGCCACGAGCAACAATGGCGCGCCGTCGATGCGCGCTTTCGCCAGCTCGTGCCGCAGTTGGGCTTGCCGGCCACGGCGCTGCCGCTCGAGGCCGCGAGCGCGGTACGGCGCCTCACCGAGCTCTCGGCCCTCGAGTCGCGTCTCCTTCCATTGGAGCGTGAGTTCGACGAAACCTCGGCGCGCATCGGCGATTTCGAGCGCCAGGTCGAGGCGCTCTTCACCGCGCTCTCTGCTGCGGGCGGTCCGGCGACGGCCGCCGAGGCGCGGCTGGCGCTGCTCCGGGCGCACCTCGACGAGGCCCTGGGTGCCCACGAGAAGCAACGCTCGGTGGACGCGAAGGTGCTCCAGGCGCGGGCCGCCCTCGACGAGGCGACGCTGGTGCAAAAGGGCGCGAACGATCGCGCGCGGGCGCTGGTCGCTCGCACCGGCAAGGTCGACGAGGACGCCGCGGCGGTGGAGCTCTTGCGTCTGCGCAAGGCCCGCAGCGATCGCGCCCGCCGCATGGACCTCGAGAGCGCCCTGCGCAACGTGGGTGACGGCGCTTCGATGGCCGACCTCCAGCGCGACGTGCGAAAGGCCGAAGAGTCGGGCGCCGACATCGACCAGCTGCTGCGCGAGGGCGAGGCCGCGGTGGAAGACGCCGGCGAGGAGCTCGACCGCATCAAGACCCAGTTGCGAAGCCTTCGGCTCGGGCTCGACAGCCTTCGGGTGCCCCAGGCCAAAGCCACGGAGCAGGCCGAAGAGGCCGAGAGTCTCCTGGCGCGCGTCGAGGACTTGGCCCATGGATACGCCGTCAAGAAGCTGAGCGCGGTGCTGTTGGCCAAGGAGTTCGAGCGCTACCGGCAGGCCTATCAGGCACCCATCCTCGATCGTGCCAGCCGCTTCTTCGAGACCCTCACCGGCGGCTCGTTTTCGCGCATCGTGGTGGGGTGGGACGAAAAAGACGAGATCACCTTGCGATGCGTGCGCCCAAGCGGAGAAGAGGTGGGGACGCCCGGGCTCAGCGAGGGAACGCGCGACCAGCTCTACCTCGGCCTGCGCATGGCCGCCCTCTCGGTGCAGGCGGGCGGCGCCACTCTGCCACTGCCCCTGGTGCTCGACGACGTGCTCGTGCACTTCGACGACGATCGCGCGGCGGCCGCGCTGCGGCTGTTTGGCGAGCTCGCCCCGACTGTCGAGATCGTCTACCTCACGCACCACGCGCGCATCCGTGAGCTGGCCACCGGCGTCCTCGGTTCGGACGGACTCGACCTGCTGGAGCTATGAGCGCGAGTCGGGCCTCGGGCCGCGGCGTGATATCCGCGGCTCCGCCGGGTGTACGCCAATCAGCCGGAGCTCGCGCGTCGGGTGGCGCGGCGCGAGCGCTCCCGTGGCGGTTGCGCGCTACTGCCGGGTCCACTGCTCCTGACCGGCGGCGGTGGTGAAGGTGAGCACGTTGCCGGTCATCGAGAGCGTGCCGCTTGCTGCGGTGTTTTTGCTGGCGGCGTCGCAGAGCTCGGTGCGCGTGTAGGCGCCGGCGGCGTCGTGGGTCAGGTAGCTCGTGCCTTCGTGTTTGGTGAGCGGGTCGGAGATGACCGCGCGGGTGCCGACGTTGTAGCGGAAGAACACGTGCGACGACGAATCTGTGTAGAGCGTGGCCCAGCCGATGTAGTAGCCGGCGGCGGAGCAGTAGCTGCCACTGGTGACGCTGGTCAGCAGATAGGTTCCCGCGAGCGGTGTGCCGCCGGCCACCACCGTGGCGTTGGCCGCACGGCAGCGCTGGTTGGCGGCGCCCGCGGCGATCGCATCGGTGGTGCAGGTGGTCACCGGAAGCGCCACGGAACCGTCTGCCGCATCGACCGCCGCCGCGTCGGACGTGGCATCGGTGCGCCCCGCGTCCTTTCCGCTCGAAGGCGTGGTGGGTGCCGGCGCGGGTGCGGGCGCGCCCGTGTCCGCCCGGAGCGTGCCCCCGGCGTCGCCCCCCTCCTCCGGCGACGCATAGTCATCGGAACAGGCACAAACCGCCGAAATCGTCACCAGAGCCGAGAGCACGAGCCGCATCGTTCGCATGGGAAAGCCTCCTGGAGGTAGCTCTCCGCAAGGTCCGTACCGGCGCTCGAACCTCTCGTCTCCCTGAAACAGCCGTGTTACAGCCTCGTCTCGCCATGGCCGTCATCATTCGAGAGCATCATCCCCGCGGAGACATCAAACCCTTCATCGACGCGGGTCACGAGGTGTTTCGCGGCGATCCCAACTGGGTACCGCCGCTTGACTTCGAGCTGCGCGAGCGCCTGAGCCCCAAGAAGAATCCGTTCTTCAAGCGAGCCGAAGTGACGCTCTTCACCGCTTGGAAGGACGGCCGATTGGTGGGCCGTTGCTCGGCGCAGATCGACCGCGAGCACCTTCGCATTTGGAAGGACGATACCGGTTTCTTCGGCTTCTTCGACACCATCGACGACGTCGAAGTCGCGCAAAAGCTTCTCGACGCGGCTGAGAACTGGCTGCGCAAGCGCGGCATGAAGCGCATGATCGGGCCCTTCTCGCTCTACGTGAACGAAGAGGTCGGCGTGCTCATCGAGGGCTTCGACACTCCGCCGGCGATGATGATGGCCCACTCGCGCAAGTACCAGAGCGAGCTGTGCGAGAAGGTGGGCCTCGAGAAGGAGAAAGACCTCTTCGCCTTCAAGTACACCCGCGAAGAGGGCTTCCCCGCGCGGGTCATCAAGGCCTACGAAGAGGTGAAGAAGATGCCGGAGGTTCGCCTTCGCTCCATCGACACCAAGAACCTGGCGCGCGAGATGGACGCCATCATGGACATCTACAACGACGCCTGGACCGGCAAGTGGTGCTTCGTGCCCGCGCTGCCCGACGAGGTGAAGAAGATCGTCGCCGACATGCGCCTCATCCTCGACAAAGACCTGGCCTTCATGGCCGAGGTGAATGGCGAGGCCATGGGCATGTGCATCATGCTGCCCAACATCAACGACGTCATCAAAGACCTGAGCGGCAAGCTCTTGCCCCTCAACTGGCTCAAGGTGCTCTACCGCCTCAAGTGGAAGCACCCGCGGTCGACGCGCCTCATGATGCTCGGCATCAAGAAGGAGCTTCGCACCGGCGCCAACCTCAAGAAGTACGCCGGCCTCTCCGCCGCCATGTACGTCGAAGTGGCGAAGCGCGGCATGGAGAAGGGCTACGAGTGGAGCGAGCTCTCCTGGACCCGCGAGGACGATCAGCCGGTGAACCTGGGCATTCGTTCCATGGGCGGCAAAAAGTACAAGACCTACCGCGTCTACCGGAAGGCCATCGCCCCGGTCGCCGGCTGACGCTTCGTCAGCGCCGCACCGCGCGGAGCCCCAGTGCCCCGCGCGGCCGCAGCGTCACCGCTGCCTGAAGGTCCACCGGCTCCGACGAGGTGCGCTCGAAGCGAAAGCGCGCCGCCGCGGTGGCCAGCACCAGCGCGGCCTCCATCATCGCGAAGTGGTTGCCGATGCATACGCGCGCGCCCCCTCCGAACGGCAGGTACGCGTGCTTGGGGAGGCTCGACGTCGAGCCGTCGAGCCAACGCTCCGGCCGGAACGCATAGGGGTCGGGAAAGAACCGCGCGTCGTGGTGCAGAGCCCAGGGCGAGATGAGCACCGTGGAGCGCTTTGGAAAGAGGTACGGCCCCACGGCGACGTCACGCAGCGCCTCGCGCCCGAAGATGTGGGCAGGAGGCCGGAGCCGCAAGGTCTCCCGCAGCACCGCGTCGAGGTAGGGCAGGGAGGCCACGTCGGCGGACGTCGCGTCGCGCCCGCCCAGCACCCGCGACACCTCGGCGTGCATCTTGGCGTCGACGTTCGGGTGCTCGGCCAGCAGCAAGAGCGCGAAGGAGAGCGCGTTGGCGGTGGTCTCGTGGCCTGCCACGAAGAGCGTGATGGCCTCGTCCCGTAGTTGTTCGTCGCTCATGCGCCCGCCGCCGTCGTCGCGGGCCGCAAGCAGGCGTGACAGCAAGTCGTCACCCAGCTCGCCGCCCTCGCGCCGCTTCTTGATGATGGCGTAGAGCACGCGATCGAGCGATCGCGCGGTCTTCACTGTGCGCCGGCGGGCAGCGAACGGAACCCACTCGGGAAAGAACTGCCGCCAGGTCTGCACCACCTCCTGAAAGTCCGACATCACGCGGTCCATGGCGTGCCCCACGTCGGCATGGCCAGTGCCCATGTCGGTGCCGAAGAGGGTCTTCACCACGATGTCGAGGGTGACCTCGGTCATCTCCTCGTGAACGTCGTGGGTTGCCCCCACCTGCCTCGTGTCGAGCCACTGCTTGGTGCACGCCACCATGGTGTCGCCGTATCCGGCGATCTGCTTTTTGCTGAGCGACGGCGCAATGAGCTTGCGCTGGCGCTTCCACAGCTCACCCTCGCTGGTCAGGAGGCCCTCGCCCAGAAACAGCTTCAGCCCTCGGGTGACCCAGTCTTTGCTGAATGCGTCGTCTCTGTCTTGCATGATCTCGCCCGCTACCTGCGGATCGCCCACCACCACCACGCGCGCGCCGAACAGCTCGAAGGAAACCACATCGCCGTAGCGATCGAGGGCCACGCGGCACTGCTTGGGCGGGCAGCGCGAGAAATCGCGAAACATGCGGAGCGACGCGGCGGGGCCGCGGGGCCCAGGAGGCAGCGAAGGGGGCGAAGGCGGTGAAGCGAAGAACGAGGCCATTTCCCAGCAGTATCTCGCGGCGCCACCTTTCCGGCTCCCGTTTTTTGCTACCATCCCTGCGTGCGGCCGTATCACCTCTCGCTCACGCTCACGCACGCGTGCAACCTCGCCTGCAGCTACTGCTACATGGGCGAGCACCACGCGGGCACCATGGGCTGGCCCACGGCGGCGCGTGCCCTCGAGCTCGGCTTCGCAGCGGCCAAGGGCGTCGGCGCGCTCGATGTTGGCTTCTTCGGCGGCGAGCCCCTGCTGGAGCGGGCGCTGCTCGTCCAGGTTGCGCGTCGCGCCCGGGAGATGGCCGCCAACTCCGGCGTGGCGCTGCGCATGCAGATCACCACCAACGGCACGCTGGTCGACGACGCCCTGGTGGCGGAGCTGAAGGCGCTCGGTATCGTCGCCACGCTGTCGATCGACGGCACCCGCGAGGCCCACGAGGCCACCCGCCCCCGCACCGGCGGGCAGTCGAGCTACGGCGCAGCGGTGCGAGGTCTCGAGGCGCTGCGCGCAGGAGGTTGGCTCTCCGACGTGGTGGCGGTAGTCGCGCCGGCCAACGTCGCCTACCTGTCCGCCAGCGTTCGGGCGCTCCGCGATATGGGTGCACTACGCATCCATTTGAACCCGGCCTTCGACGCCTCCTTCACCGACGCACAGCTCGACCGGTGGGAGCGCGAGCTGGTGGCGGTGGCCATCGCCTGGGCCGACGCCTATCGCCAGGGCGCGCCGTTTCGGCTTCCGGCGCTCGAGAACAAGATCGCCGCCGCGGTGGCCGGCGGCCTCCGGCAAGCCGACGCGTGCGCGGTCGGCCGCAGCAGCGTGGCTGTCGCACCCTCGGGGTTCCTCTACCCCTGCGATCGGCTGGTGGGCGAAGACCGCGACCCGAAGCGGCGCATCGGCCACCTCGACGGCGGCTTCGTCGACCTCCCACTGCCTGCGCGCGGACCGGCCGCCGAGGAATGCGGTCCTTGCGCCATCCGCGATCGCTGCGGGGGCCACTGCGCTTGCGCCAACATCGCCGAGACCGGCGCCCCAGACCTTCCGGGGCCCGTCCAGTGCTGGTATGAACAAGTGGTGGCGCGCATCGCAGACCAGACCGGGCACGCGCTCTTGGTCGAGCAAAACGTTGCGTTCCTGGCTTGGGCGTACGGCGACGTGGCCGCGCGTGTGGGCGAGGCGCGGCGTCGGCTCCCGCAGGTGCGTCCATGATGCCCCGGCGTAGAATGCCGGCCGCGGCGAGTGCGGCCCTGCCTTCCGCTGCGGCGCTCGCTGCCGCGCTCACCTTCTCGCTACCTGCGCGGGCCGACGTTCCGCCGCTTCCACGCCTTCGGGCGCCCGCCGCCGCGAACGCCGAGGGGGCCGGGCTGGCTGTGAGCGACGGGGCCGAGGGGCAGGCCAGCCTTGGGCTCGCCTTCGTGCCACGCGGGGCCGGGGCGGGCGCAGCGGGGGG
>JBBQWQ010000057.1:0-52520 GCA_038210445.1 Polyangiales bacterium | reverse complement strand
CGAGGGCAAAGTGCTCATTCGGGTGAACGCCCAGATGCCGGGCTACCGCGTGGCCGACTTTCACGAAGAGGTGTACGCCCTCGACGAGACCGGCGAAGCCAAGCGCGCGCTCCAGATTCCGCCCCCGGGTTCCTGACCGCGCCCGTTGGGGGCCGGCGCGCGCAGCCCCACCTTCCCCCCAGTACGCAACGGTCGCGCTTGGGTCGCACGGAATCGTCAGGCCTCGCGGAAAAAAACTTCGGTGCAGGCATCGGAAAGTACACGGTATTTCCCGTGCGCAGGTGGTGGTGACGGAAAAGTACACTACTTTCCACTTGCACCTACATGAGCGCCTGCTAATCCCACCTGTGCGTCGCGGTGAGGTTCTCGCCGCGCGAAAGGTGTCTGCGATCCCCGACCCCGTCGAAATAGTTTCGACGCTGAACCTCGCGGAGGCCCCATCGATTCTCGCGTCCCACTGCGTGTGGGGCGAGGGCCGGTGTCATTACGCCAGGAGATTTTCGGTACTCGGAGTTTACAATGTTCACCCACATCACCCGCCTCGCTGCCCTCGCCCTCGTTTCCATTTCCCTCGTGGCCTGCAGCGGCGAAGCCGATGAGTCGGTTCAGGAAGACAGCGCCGAAATTGTCTCGCGCACCGCGCGCTTCGAGACCTTCACCGGCCTGGACGGTCAGTTCTACTTCGACCTCGTGGCCGGCAACGGCGAGAACGTCTTGCGTTCCGAGGGCTACAAGAGCACGACCTCCCGCGATGGCGGCGTCCGGTCGGTCATCCAGAACGGTGTCGACGCGAAGAGCTTCGTGATCCTCCCCGCCAAGAATGGCGAGTACTACTTCAACCTCAAGGCTGGCAACGGCGAGATCATCGCCACCAGCGAGACCTACACCACCAAGTCGAGCGCGACGCGCGCCACGCGAACGGTGCAGGCGCTCATCAAGGTCCTCGGCGCCACCCCCGAGACCCGCCCCGCCGTTCGTCAGGAGCGCTTCGAGCTCTTCGTCGGCGAGAACAAGCAGAACTACTTCCGCCTCCGCGCTGGCAACGGCGAGATCGTCCTCGGCTCCGAGGGCTACTCGTCCAAGTCCGCGGCCCAGAGCGGCGTCGCCTCGGTGAAGGCCAACGGCCAGAGCGCCGCGAACTTCCAGATCATCGAGACCGTCGACGGCCAGTTCGCCATCCGCCTGGTGGCCCAGAACGGCGAGATCATCGCCAAGGGTGAGTCGTACGTTTCGAAGTCGAACGCGCAGCGCGCCATCGCAACCATCTCTGGCCTCCTCAAAGACGGCGCGCCCACCGCCGCTCTCTGATTCGGAAAGCCCCACGACTGCGGCGCCTCGGCTTTCACCGACGGCGCTGCTTTCGTTTTGTCGAGCGCCCCACGTTGCATCACGGCGCGAATGGAGCTTCGATGGGCCCATGGAAAACGCGCTCGCCTGTCCTCGCTGCAGCACGCCCTTGTTCGCCGGTCGTGCCCCGGACCTCACCCTGCACGGGTGCGGCGCGTGCGGCGGCGTCTGGCTCGACATCGATGGGTCGAAAACGGCGCTCGAGGGCATGTCCGACGCTGCCCAGGAGCTGCTCCATCGCGTGACCTCGGCGGCCACCCGCGACGTCGACAAGACGCAGCCGGTGGCCTGCCCCGTTTGCAGCAACCCGGCCCAGCGCATGCAGCGCATGGGCGCCGAGATCGACGTCTGCGGCCACCACGGCACCTGGTTCGATCGCCACGAGCTCTACAAGGTGAGCCAAGGGGCGCGCGCTTCGCGAGCTCCGCAAGCGGGGCCGCCGATGGGGGGCTACGGGTTCCCCTCGGCGCCGGCGCCGGGCTACGGTCCGCCGCAGGCGGTTCTGCCGTATGCGCCGTCGTACGCGGCGGGCGGGGGCGGCAGCTATTCCACCTGGGCCATCGTGGGGTTCGTTCTCTCTTTCTTCTGCGGGCTCCTGGGCCTCGTCTTCTCCATCATGGGATACAACGAGTGCAACCGGTCGGGCGGCGCCATTCGCGGCCAGGGCCTCGCCACCGCCGGCATCATCATCTCGGTGCTGAGCATGATCCTCGGCATCCTCTTGCGCGCGGGGCGCTGAGCCGGCAAACGTATGTGGCTCGACGTGCGCTTGCATCCACTCCTCGGCCTCGGCGTTCTCGCAGCGCTGGCGGTTGCCTGCAAAGATCCTCCGCCGCCAAAACCGCGCGTGCACGTCGACGCCGGCCGCCGCGAGCCGGAGCTCTGGGGCCCGCGCGATGCGGCTCCGCCCCCTGTCCTCGACGCTGGGCCGCCGGCCGACGCAGGGAGGCCCAGCGGCAGCCGCGGCCTCGATGGGCATGACGGGGCCAGCGCCTGCCGGCTCCTGTACGGGCCGGAGGAGCAGCCTTTCCGCGGCCCCGCGGCGCTTCGGCCTCGCGAGGGATACCTGGAGCTGGTGCTCAACGAAGCGGGAAGGCCCAAGACCACCCGCGTGCCCATCGCGCCGCTCAGCGCCCCGGCGCCCAAGCCGACGGCGCCGGTGAGCCCCTATGCCGTCACCTGGCCAGCCTGCGCGGTGGGCGGAAAATACGTGTATTGTCTCGGCAGTGCCGGCGCCATCATGCGAACGCCGCTGGCCGGTGGCGAGGGAAAAGAGGTGGCCAAGGGGCGCCCGTCGACGCGCATCGCCGCGGCGGCGCTCGCTGGCGAGCACAGCGTGGTGGGGTACCTCGCCGCGCGCAAGACCGCCGAAGGCAGCACCCTCGAAGCGTGGGCTGCGGTGGACGCGGAGCCGCCCACCAAGCTGTCGGAAGACGGCAGCGGCGCCACCTGGCTCGATCTGGCGCCCCGCGCCGAGTCGGTGGTCGCGCTCTACCTCGACGCCCGCGCCGCCATGACGCCGGTGCACAGCCGGCACATCGCCTGGGCCGGCGGCAAAGCCGAGGTGCGCAAAGACGCGGTGGTCTTCGTGGGCGGACCGCCCGACCGCGGCATCACCGGCACGCTGGCAGTGCTTTCACCCAACGACGTGTTCGGTCTCGTGCCCATCGCTGAAGACGTCTACAAGTTCTCGATGCTCTCGGTGCGCATCGAGGATCCGCCGAGAGAGGACATGGGCGCGGCGGCTTCGCCGTACCCCAACGGGCTCGACCCGGCGCCCATCGCCACCAGCGGGGCGTTCCTCGTCCGGGTGCGTCCGGAGAACGCGCAGCCAACTTCGCCGCGGGTGCTCGAGCTCGGCCGTCTCGACACCAAGGGCGTCTTCACCAGCCTGGGCATCGTCTCGACTGGCCGCCCCTATGCCGATGTCGCCATGGCCACCGACTCCTTGGGGGCCCTGTGGATTCTCTACGGCGACGCCACCGCCACTTTCCTGGAGCGGCGCCTCTGCCCCCCCAAGTAGAGCCTGCGCGAATGCATTCTACTGTTAGATGCGCGCGTCCGATTCGCATGTATGTTGCAGTCGCACTGCGGCAGCGAGACCGAAGCGGCGAGGCCGCCGGAATTCGTGGAAGGCCAAGGCTTGCCGTGGGGCGGTACTCGGTGCGAGCGGCGGGTCGCGACGGTAAAACGTATCCGCCGAAATGACGGTGATTCCTCGAGGTCGCGCAGTAGTGCTAAGGGTGCCTTCGCCATGACGCCTACGGAAACCAACCTCGACGCGACCCGCGCCTACTACGACGAGTTCTCCAAGGGCTACGAGCGCCACCGCCGTCCCAACGACGATCGCGGCTATCACGCCATGCTCGACGATCTCGAGGTCTCGCTGGTGGAGCGCTACGGGCGCTCGGCCGACGTGCTCGAATGTGGCTGCGGCACCGGCCTCATCCTCGAGCGCATCGCCCGTTTCGCGAAGACCGCCAAGGGCATCGACCTCTCGCCCGGCATGCTCGAGCTCGCCCAGCAGCGGGGGCTCGACGTGTGCGAGGGCAGCGTCACCGATCTCCCCTTCGACGACGCCTCCTTCGACGTGACGTGCTCTTTCAAGGTGCTGGCGCACGTGCCCGAGATCGGTCGGGCGCTCCGCGAGATGGCCCGGGTTACCCGGCCGGGCGGCCTGATTCTGGCCGAGTTCTACAACCCAGTGTCGTTCCGGGGGCTGGCCAAGACGCTGGGGCCGGCCGGCAAGATCTCCGCCCAGGGCACCAAGGAGAGTGCAGTGTACACGCGTTTTGATCCTCCTTGGGTGTTGCCGCGCATCCTCCCGCCGGGCACCAAGGTCGAGACCATTCGCGGCGTGCGCATCGTGACGCCGGCCGCCGCCTTCTGGAAGGTTCCGGGCCTCCGCACCGCGCTCCGCTGGGCCGAGACGGCACTGGCCGACACCCGGGCTGCGTACCTCGCGGGCTTCTACGTCGCGGTGATTCGCAAGGGCTGAGCGGGCAGGGCGACGACGCGCCGGAGAAAGTCCCACACCACCGCCACCCGGGGAATCGACCGCAGCGCGCGGTGGGTGACGAGCCAGGCGTGCTCCTCGGGCCATGCTTCCGACTCGCGGGCCAGCGCGGGCGAGAGCCGGGCGCGTACCAGCGGCCGCAGCGCAAAGTAGGGCTCCACCAGCAGGAGCAGACCCAGGCCCGCCTCGGCGGCGGCCAGCTGGGAGCCGAAGTGGCTGGTTCGGAGCGGGCGAAGGGCCTTGGGCGCGCGCTTTTGCAGCCAGCGCGCAGCGGGCAGATGCGCGAGATCGTCGCCCCAATCAATGTAAGGTGCATCGTCCCAGCTGCGGAGCCGCCCCAGCTCCTTCACCAGCGCCGGCGACCCACCCAGCACCCATCGCGTGGCGAGGAGCTTCTGGGTCACCAGCTGCGCGCCTTGCGAGGGCACCGTGCGCACGGCGATGTCGGCCTCCTGCCGCGTTAGGTTGGCCACCCGTACCGACGCGTCGAGCACCACCTGGATGCCGGGGTGAAGGCGGCGCAGCTCAGCGAGGCGCGGCGCTATGACCAGGTCCGCGATGCCGGGCGGCACCGTGACCCGTACTGTACCTTCTGGGCGGGCCT
This sequence comes from Polyangiales bacterium, assembly GCA_038210445.1. Taxonomy (GTDB): domain Bacteria; phylum Myxococcota_A; class Polyangia; order Polyangiales; family Polyangiaceae; genus JABFRG01. Next base: position 47,553 of record JBBQWQ010000057.1, on the reverse strand, counting down.
CGATCTCCGCGGCGCCGCGCGTGAAATGCAGAAGCCCGGCCTCCATCTCCTCGGCGGCCGGCAGTAGCTGCTCCGCGCGGGCGCCGGCGGCGAGCCCCTCGCGGGTGCGCTCGAAGAGGGCGCCGCCCAGCCGCTGCTCTAGCGCCGCCAGGCGCCGACTCACGGTGGAAGCGTCGATGGCCAAGCGACGCGCGGCGCCGCCCAGGGTGCCTTCGCGCATGAGCGCGAGGAAGATGCGAACGTCGTCCCACGGCGGCGTCTCTCGGGGTTGCATAGATGCAATCGTACCTTGCAAACATGGGCGTGGCCATGCGGCAGCGCAAGTACCATCTTGCTGCCATGGAAACCTCTCGCGAGCTTCATGTGGTCCTGGGCGCCGGTCAGATCGGAACCCTCCTTGCGCAGCGCCTCCTCGCCCTCGGCCATCGGGTCCGTCAGGTACGTCGGGGGCCAGCCGGCGCAGCGGCCGCGGGGCTCGAGTGGCGGAGCGGCGATCTCTCCGACGCCGCATTTGCGGCAGAGGCGATGCAGGGAGCGAGCGTCGCCTACCAGTGCGTCTGCCCGCCCTACCACCGCTGGCCCCAAGAGCTCCCGCAGCTCGTGCGCGGCACGGTCGAAGGTGCCGCCCGCAGCGGCGCCAAGCTGGTGGTTCTCGACAACCTCTACGCGTACGGTCGCCCCACCGGGCCCCTCGACGAAGATTCGGCAGCGAACCCCTGCAGCAAGAAGGGCGAGCTTCGCGCGCGCCTCGGGGAGGAGATGCTCGCGGCGCATCGAAACGGCGACGTGCGTCTGGTGCTGGGGCGCGCCAGCGATTTCTTCGGACCGGGCGTCACGTTGGCCGCCATCTTCGGCGAGCGCTACTACCAGCGCGTGCTCGCGGGCAAGGCGGCCGAGACCTTCGGCGACGCATCGATGCCGCACAGCTACTCCTATGGTCCGGACGTGGCCGAGGGGCTTCGACTGCTCGGCACCCGAGACGACGCGCTCGGCAAGGTGTGGATGCTCCCGGCGTCGGTGTCGGAGCCCACCTCTGTGGCGCTCGAGCACATGGCGCGCGCACTCGGCGTGCGCGCCGGCACCACCCGCGTGCCCACCTTCGTGCTCCGTGCGCTCGGTCTGTTCGTCCCGGAGATGGCCGAGATGGTGGAGATGGTCTACCAGTGGGAGCTTCCCTACGTGGTGTCGGACCAACGCTTCCGGAGCGCCTTCGGGGTAGCCGCAACGCCCGCTGCGCGCGCTTTCGACGACACCGCGGCATGGGCTCTCGGACGCTGGCCCCGGCGCGCTGCGGAGAGCGCAGCGGCGGCTGCGCACCCATGAAAAAGCCGAAGTGCGCGCTCCGGGGGTCGGATCCGACGCGATCCACGCGGAGGTCGAGGGGCCGCGTCTTCCGCTCATCTTGGCGGGAAATACCACTGACGCAGGTGGCACGCTCCGTGCTCCACTCTGTGGATGCGCGTTTTCTCGGCTCTCCTCGCGGCTTCGCTGTGCACCGTCTTCGCAGTGGGGTGCGGGAGCAGCTCGGCCGATCCGGCGGAGAACGCTGCCGACATCGAGCAGGGCGCAGAGGTCGACGAGACGGCCGACGAGCTCGCCTCCACGACGCTGTGGTTCGCCACGCCGGAGACCGCGTCGTGCCCGGGTAGCTCTCGCTTCGACGAATCCAGCGGCTTCTGCGTTGAGAGCGGCCGCGCCGTCGGTCCCTTCTCTGCCGCCATGGTGAGCGCGTGCAAGGCGGGCGGCGGCGTCGACTGCGACAGCGCCAACTGGCCGAGCGCCCAGGCGAGCCGCTTCCGCGGGAGCGAGACCTGCCCGGCCGGCACCGGCATCGATGCGGAGCTCGGAGTGTGCGCCGACGCGCAGTATGTGTACGGCCCGGTCGACCGCACCATGGTCGACCGCTGCGTCGCCCTCGGCGGCGGCGGCACGTGCGCTGCCATGCGCTTCGAGAAGAAGTTCGTGGCGCCGCTGCCCGACGAAGACGCCGCCATCCGTCTGGGCACCCGGGGCATCTCGCTGCTCGGCACCGAGTGCGAAGGCCTCAATGCCAAGATGCTTGCATACTACACGAGCCGCGCCGGCTACAGCGCGGTCTCGCGCGCCGGCTTCAAAACCCTGGGCACGCGCAAGAACGGGTGCGCCACCTGGCTCAGCCACGCGATTCGCCAGAGCGGCGGCGACGTGCCGGTGAACACCGGCACCGAAGGGTTTCGCGACGCGCTCAAGGGCCGCGGCTGGACGGTGATTCGCAACCGCGAGGACCTGCGGCCGGGCGACGTCATCGTCACCAAGGACCGCAAGGGCCGGCCCGGACACCCCGACCACGTGTACATGTTCGCCGGCTTTCAGGGCTCGCTGCCGCTGGCGGTCGACAACCAAGGCTTCACCCACGTGCGCACCGCGGGCAGGAGCCCCATCGCCTACGGGCTGCGCGCGCCGGGCTCGAACGCCGCCTCTTGCCAGCCGACCCCTCCCACCTCCGACGCCGGCGCGCTCTCGCAAGACAACTGCGACGGCAAGGCCGACGGTTGGTACTGCTCTGAGCTCCAGACCTACAGCTCGTATGAGTGCAAAGGCCTGGCGATCGTCGGCGGATGGCAGTGTGCGGCCAACTCGCGCTGCCGCACCGGAAGCGACGGACGCGCCACGCTCTCCGGCGCGCACCCGGGCTGCTTCTGACGGAGGCTGGCTGAAGCCGAAGGTGCGAAAGCCGCGCGCCCTCCTGTAAGCTCGCCGGCATGACCAAGGCCCCGGGCAAGGAGAAGTCCCCTCCGCACCGACTCGGTACCGCGTTCATCTTCGGAGGGCTGGTGCTGGGCGTGCTCGCCGGCGGCCTCTTCCCCGAAGACACGCACCCCATCGTCTTCCACTTCTTCCAGTTCCTCTCCAAGGCCTTCATCGGCCTCATCAAGGGGATCATCGTTCCCCTGCTCATCTCCACCATCGTGGTGGGCATTGCGCAAACCGGCGACGTGCGCGCAGTGGGCCGCATGGGGGCCAAGGCGCTGCTCTACTTCGAGGTGGTCACCACCCTTGCGCTCGGCATCGGGCTGCTCATCGCCAACGTGGTGAAGCCGGGCGAGGGCATGCCGCTCAAGGCCGACGCGCACATCGCGCTCGCCACGCCGAAGAACGGCTGGGACATCGCCCTCCACGCGTTACCCACCAACCTGGTCAAGCACGCGGCAGAAGGCGACATCCTCCCGGTCGTCATCTTCTCGTCCATCTTCGCCATCGCGCTCGTGCGCGCCGGCGAGGCGGGCAAGCCGGTGCTGCGCTTCTTCGAAGGCGTCTCGCAGGTCATGTTCAAGTACACCGACATGGTGATGAAGCTGACGCCGCTCGGCGTCTTCGGCGCCATGGCCTACAACGTGAGCCACATGGCGGCGGGCCAGGAGATCGACCACGCGGTCGTGAAGGGGTGGTCCGCGGTGTTCCACTTGCTCAAGAGCTACGCGGTGCTGGTGGCGAGTCTGTACGGAGCGCTGCTGCTGCTGTTCTTCGCGGTGTTCTTGCCCATCATGTGGATTGCACGCATTCCCGTGCGCCGCTTTCTTCGGCATATTCGCGGGCCGGCGCTCACCGCCTTCAGCACCGCTTCGAGCGAGGCGGCGCTCCCGCGGCTCCTCGAGGAGATGGAGGCCTTCGGCGTGCCGCGGCGGGTGGCGAGCTTCGTCATCCCCACCGGCTACTCGTTCAACCTCGACGGCTCCACCCTCTACCTGGTGCTGGCTTCGCTCACCATCGCCCAGGCGGCGGGCGTTCACATGTCGCTCACCAGCCAGATCACCATGGTGCTCACCTTCATGCTCACCTCGAAGGGCGTGGCCGGCGTGCCGCGCGCCACGCTGGTGATCATCGCCGGCACCTGCCAGGGCTTCGGTATCCCGGGCGAGGCTGGCGTCGCCATGATCCTCGCGGTGGACGAGATCATGGACATGGCGCGCTCGGCCATCAACCTCACCGGCAACGGCCTGGCCTCGGCGGTCATCGCCCGCTGGGAAGGCGTACTCGACACCGAAGGCGCCGCCGCGCGCGAGGTGAAGTCGGCCTACCGCGGCGACGCAGCCGAGGTTGTCCCCGCTAGCGAACCGTGACTTCGCTCGACGTGCTGCTCACCACCGGCACGTTGGCGGCTTTTGCCGATGCATACATGCGCGTGAGCGCCTCTTCCACCCGCCCGAGGTAGCGCGCCGCGGTCTCCTGGTGAAAGCCGATGGAGACCACGCGCGACTTGGTGCGATCAGCAAGGAACGCGCGCTGGTTGGCTTCGTACACGCTCACCATCTCGTCGGCGGTGACGTAATCGGCCAAGGCGCCGTTGTCGGCGATCTCGGTGAGCCCGTCGGCCGGGCCCTTTAGCTTCTGCGGCTGCGACAGCTCGCTGGTGCCAGCCCACAGCGCGTCGACCCAGCGCCACAGGGGCAGGGTGCCAATCTCGCCCTGGAGGAATTTGGCCGGCACCGCCGAGTGCTCGTAGCGAAAGCCCTCGGCCCGGAGCGCGGTCATCACCGAGTCGGCGGCCATCCAGCCGCCGCAGCGAAAGCTCTGGGCTTCGCCGAAGCCCTGCGCCGAGAGCGTCTTCACGCTGAAGCGCACCACCTTCTGCAGCTCGGCGCTCGAGTAGGCATTGAGCGGAACCTCGTGGCCGCAGTCGTAGGTGCAGCTGTCGGAGAGCTCATTCGTGCCCCAGAAGTTGGGGGTGGCGAGGAAGGTGGCGCCGGACGCTTCGAAGAGGCGCTTCCAGCCGTGGATGTGCAGGCCGCGCTCGTCCTTCGCGCCGAGCCCTCGCTGAATTTGCGCCGTCACCTTGGCCGGCACCGCGCCGGGTTTGGTGTAATATGCAGCATTCAGGAACTGCACCAGCTTCACGTCGGGGAACCTCTGGTGGAAGGCCTCCATGGCCCGCAGGTTCGCTTCCTCGAGGTCCGACCCTTCCCAGTCGACGGTCACCACCAACTGGATGCCGCGCTTCTTGCGCAACTCGTCCTCGCTGCCGTCGTCGCCCTCGGCGCCGCCCGAGCACGCGGCGGTGAGAGCGAGGAAGAGAAGCGGGAGCGCGCGGAGAAGCTTCATGGTTCTGGACAGATGCAATCTCGATGCCAATGTAGGTGTACGTGGTTTCATGCAGTTGCGCGTGCGCACTGGGTCCTTTGCGGGATGCCGCCTGGATCCGCCGGAACCCGCTTTTGACGACGTAAGCGCTGGCGAAATCCCTATACTTTCCGCCAATGCGATTCCTCGCGCGCTTTTCTCGTCTCTTCGTGCTGTTCGGGGCCTTCACCATCTCGGCGCTCCTCGCGCTCCGCCTCCACGGCGGCGGCCTTTGGAATGGTCTGGCCGCGGCCAACGCGGCCGCGAAAGACAAGGGCCCCTACGATCTCACGCAGGTTCGCGTGGTCAACGAGGTGCTCAAGACGGTGCGCGATCGCTACGTCGACCCCAAGCGCGTCCGACCCAAAGACATGCTCCTGTCGGCGCTCAACTTCGTGCAGCGCGACGTGGCCCAGGTCATCGTCCTTCACGAAGATGGCTCGCCCACCGTGAAGGTGCGGGTCGATACCCAGGAGAAGGAGTTCAAGGTCGACGGCGTCCTCGGCCCCTGGGACGTGAGCGCCAAGCTCCGGGAGATCTTCGCCTTCATCCAGGAGAACCTGAAGGGCACCGAGGTCGATCTGCGCGAGGTGGAGTACGCGGCCTGCAACGGCATGCTCCACACGCTCGATCCGCACAGCGTGCTCCTCTCGCCGGAGGCGTACAAAGACATGAACGCCAGCACCACTGGCCAGTTCGGTGGGCTCGGCATCGTCATCTCCATTCGCGATCAGCAGCTCACCGTCATGAACCCCATGCCGGGCACCCCGGCCGGGCGCGCCGGGCTCAAGCGCTACGATCGCATCACCAAGATCAACAACGAATCGACCCTGAACATGGGGCTCAACGAGGCGGTGAACCACCTCCGCGGCACGCCCGGCAGCAAGGTCACGGTGTGGGTGCATCGCGACGGCGAAGGCGGCTGGCAAGGCGTTCGCCCGTTCGAGCTCCAGCGCGAGCTCATCAAGGTGAAGAGCGTTGAAGCCAAGGCCCTCGACGGCGGCATCGGCTACGTGCGCCTCAAGCAGTTCCAGTCGAACACCGCCAACGATCTGGAGGCCGGCCTGGCGGAGCTCCGCCGTGGCGGCGAGATCAAGGGCCTGGTCCTCGACTTGCGCGGCAACCCCGGCGGTCTCCTGGACCAGTCGGCGCGCGTGGTCGACAAGTTCGTGAGCGAAGGCCCCATCGTGGCCACCGTGGGCAACCCCAGCGAAGGTCGCGACGAGAAGGTCGCGCACGCCGATGGCACCGAGCCCAACTATCCCATCGTGCTCCTGGTGAGCGGCACCTCGGCCAGCGCCAGCGAGATCGTCGCCGGCGCCATGAAGAACCACGATCGCGCCATCATCGTGGGCGAGACCACCTTCGGCAAAGGGAGCGTGCAGTTGGTGTTCAACGAGCTCCCCGACAAGGCGGCGCTCAAGCTCACCATCGCGCAGTACCTCACCGAGCCGGGCGACATCTCCATTCAGGGCACCGGCGTGACGCCGGACATCGAGCTCGACCCCATGACGCCGGACCTTCTGGAGATGGACCTCACCGTCGACAGCGGCCTCGTCAAGGAGCGCGATCTCGCGCGCAGCCTCACCAACGCCAGCATTCGCGCTGGGCAAAAGCCTTTGGAGACGGTGCGCTATTTTCTCGGCCAAGACGAGCGCGACGAGCTCCGCGATCGCGGCGGTGAGCTCGACGACAACTTCAAGATGGATTTCCCCATCCGCTTTGCCCGCGATCTCGCGGCCAAGGTCACGCCCGGCAAGCGCCCGGAGCAGGTGAAGCAGGCCAAGCAAGTGGTGGCCGAGGTGCGCGCGGCGGAGCTGGCCAAGGCCACCGCCAACCTGGCGCAGCTGGGCATCGACTGGAACGACGCGCCGGCCGACGTGGCGCAAGCCGCGCCGGGCGCGCCGCCGGCCAACGTCGAGGTCAAGGTCGAGAGCGATCGTCCGGGCAACGTGGTCACTGCTGGCGAGTCGGTGAACGTGAAGCTCACCGTCACCAACAAAGGCACGACGCCGCTCTACCGACTCAACGCCGTCTCCAAGAGCGACGATCCGCTCTTCGACAACAAGGAGTTCGTCTTCGGAAAGCTCGAGCCCGGCAAGAGCCGCACCGTGTCGGCGCCCATGGGCTGGTGCGAAAAAGAGGGCAAGAAGGCCGGCTCCACTGCGGCGCTCCCCAAAGACGCTCCCCGCGTGTGCAAGATCCCGCGCGACATGACCACGCGCTCCGACTGGATCACCCTCAAGTTCGACGAGGCCCGCGGCCGCGTGCCCGCCTCGCCTCAGGCCCAGATCACCGTGAAGGCGCTCGACCGTCCGGTCTTCGCCTACAGCTATCACGTGCTCGACTCCAAGAAGGGCAACGGCGACGGCCGCGCCCAGAAGGGCGAGAGCTACGCCATGTACGTGACCGTGAAGAACATCGGCAAGGGCAAGAGCTTCGAGACCCAGGCCAACCTCCGAAACCTCTCTGGCGACGGCGTTCTGCTGCACGAAGGTCGCTTCGACATCTCGAACCTGGCGCCCGGCGAGAGCAAGAAGGTCCTCTTTACCTTCGACATCGAATCGCAGCTGGCCGACACCGAGGCCAAGGTCGAGCTCACCATCTCCGATCGCGATCTTCGTGAGAGCGTGGTCGAGAAGGTGCGCATGCCCATCGCGCTTCCCGCCGCCATGAGCGCGGCGAGCGGCACCTTCAAGGCCAAGGCGGGCGGCGCGGCGCTCTACGAATCGCCCGATTCTACGGCCCGCGTGGTGGGTCGCCTGGCGCCCGGAACCGCCGCGCAGGTGCAAGCCTCCGCGGGCGACTTCGTGAAGCTGAACCTCGGTGAGAGCCGGTTCGCCTTTGCCCGGCGCAGCGAGGTCGAAGACGGCGGCACGGCCGCCGCGGTGGTGCCCTTCGAAGAGGTGATGGCGCACATGCCGCCCTCCATCGAAGTGGAGCCGCCGGTGCTTGCCACCCGCGACCCGTTCATCAAGGTCACCGGCTTCGCCACCGACACCGCGCGCCTCATGGACGGCTACGTGTTCGCCGGAGGCCGCAAGGTGTTCTACCGCTCCAACAAGAACGGCGCCGACCCCAAGAAGATGACCTTCGACGCGCAGGTGCCGCTCCGGCCCGGCGTGAACGTCATCACCGTGATAGCGCGCGAGAACCCCGACACCGTGGGCCGCAAGGTCTTCGTGGTTCGCCGCGACGGCCCGAGCGGCGAGTACCAGGCCACCCCCAAGAACGACGACGAGCTGTCGGAAAACAACGCTGAAGGCGATTGAGAGCCCATCCGTGAACCCCGTACGTCTCCACGTCAACGTCGACCACATCGCCACCCTGCGCAACGCGCGCGGCACGCCGTACCCCGATCCCATCGAGGGCGCGGCCATCTGCCTCGACGCCGGCGCCGACGGCATCACCGCGCACCTGCGCGAAGACCGCCGGCATATCAAGGACCCCGACGTGGAGCTCTTGAAGGAGCTCCTCGATTCGCGCGCTCAGACCTTCAACCTGGAGATGGGCGCCACCGACGAGATGGTGGCCATCGCTGCGCGCGTGCACCCCAACGTGGTCACGCTGGTGCCCGAGCGGCGCGAGGAGCGCACCACCGAGGGCGGCCTCGACGTGGTGGGCGGCGGCGCTGCGCTTCAGCGGGCCATCGATCGCCTGCGCGGCGCGAAGATCCGCGTGAGCCTCTTCATCGCGCCAGACCCGGTGCAGATCGAGGCCGCGCACAAGGCTGGCGTCGAACAGATCGAGCTCCACACCGGCGACTACGCCCACGCCGACGGCGGCGAAAACGAGCTCTTTCGCCTCCGTAGCGCCGCCAAGATGGCGCACGAGATGGGTATCGAGGTGGCGGCCGGCCACGGCCTCACCCGCGGTAACGTGCCCAAGCTCGTCACCGTGAAAGAGATCGTCGAGCTCAACATCGGTCACGCCATCATCGCAGACGCCGTCTTTCTTTCGCTCCGCGACGCTGTCCTCGAGATGCGCGCGGCCATCGCTTTTCCGCCGGGATGATCGTCGGCGTCGGCATCGATGTATGTTCCATCGATCGCATGCGAAAGGCTCTTTCGCGGCACGGCGATCGCTTCTTCGATCGCATCTGCAGTCCAGACGAGCGCGCCGACCTCGGCGCGCGCGAACCGGGGCTGGCGCTCGCCGGTCGATTCGCGGCCAAGGAAGCGCTGTCCAAGGTGCTCGACGGCGCGCGCGGCGTTCCCTGGCACGACGTCGAGATTCGATCACTCCCCAACGGGCGCCCGCGGCTCGACCTTCATCGCAAGGCGCTGGAGCTCGCCCAGAGCTACGGCGCCGACACCTGGCACGTGAGCATCTCCCACGACGCAGGCGTGGCCTGCGCCGTGGTCATCTTGGAGCGGAGAGCGCCTTGATCCCCGTCCTATCTCGCGAGGAGATGCGCGCCTTCGATGCGCACCACATCGCGGCGGGCGTTCCCAGCATCGTGCTCATGGAGAACGCTGGGCGCGGCGCCGCCGAGCTCATCGAGCAGCGCATCGCCACCGCCGGCGACGCGGCGCTGGTGGTGTGTGGGACCGGCAACAACGGGGGCGACGGCTGGGTGGTGGCGCGGCGTCTGCACACCCGAGGCTTTTCCGTGACGGTGGTGCAGATAGGCTCGGACGCCCGCATCACGCCCGACGCCAAGGCCCAGCGCGCAGCCTACGAGGCGCTCGGCGGCAAGGTGCGCTCGAGCTTCGGTCTCGACGAGGTGGTGGCGTCCTCGGCCATCGTGGTCGACGCTCTCTTCGGCACTGGCCTCGATCGCCCGCTCGAAGACGCGGCGCTCGAAGCGGTTCGCGCCATCAACCGCGGCAAGCTGGTGGTCGCCCTCGACATCCCTTCCGGGCTCCACGCCAACACCGGCCAAGTCATGGGTCGCGAGGCGGTCGTCGCCCACCACACCATCACGTTCGCGTTCGAGAAATGCGGCCACTTCGGGGGCGCCGCCATCGAACGGGTGGGCGAGCTGCACACCGTCGACATCGGCGTGCCCTCGACGTTCTCGCTCCCCACCTGCGGTCGCACCGAGGCCCGCGACGTTGCGCGCATTCTCGCGCCGCGGGCCAAGAACGCTCACAAGTACACCAACGGACACGTGGCCGTGGTGGGCGGCTCCGCAGGCAAAACCGGCGCCGCTTGGCTCACCGCGCACGCCGCACTGCGCGCCGGGGCCGGGCTCGTCACGGTGGCTACGCTGGCCGAGGGCGCCACCTTCGCGCCGGAAATCATGCAGCATGCGCTGCGCGCCGAGACCTTGGCCGACGATCTCGAGCGCCTCTACCTGAAGAAGCGCGTGCTCGTGGTGGGGCCGGGCCTCGGGCTCGATGCCCGGGCGCGCACGGTGGTTGAGCACATACTCGATACGTTCAAAGGCACGGTGGTGCTCGACGCCGACGGATTGACCCTGCTTGCCGACATGGGCCTCGGCCGCCTGGCGGGAACGAACGTGATTCTCACGCCCCACAGCGGTGAGCTCGCCCGCCTCCTGAAGCGCACAGCCGAGGCCATCGAGGCCGATCGCTTCGGCGCGGTGCGCGATGCGGCCGAGCAGAGTGGCGCCACGGTGGCGCTCAAGGGCCCGCGCACGTTGGTGGCCGACACCGCGACCTTGCCGGGCGACGGGCGCTTCGTCTGGGTGAACGCGAGTGGCACCCCGGCCCTGGGCACGGCGGGGTCTGGCGACGTGCTCGCGGGGATGGTGGGCGCCTTCGCGGCCTCGGGGGCGAGCCCGGTGGAAGCGGCCGCCGCAGCCGCGTGGGCGCATGGCCGTGCGGCGGAGGCGTGGGCCGCGGCGCACGGGGGCGCCGATCGCGGGCTGCTCGCGCACGAGCTGGCGGAAGCAGTCCCTGCGGTCCTCGCTTCGCTTCGCTAGCCGAGAACCGCCGTGTGCGACAGGGTGAGTGCGTTGCGGAAAACACACGCCGCGGGCGGGGAGACACACGGAAGCCGCGGCTCGTGGCCAATAGGCCGAGGAATCCAGTGGTTGCGAGCGTGGGCGCGGCGGCACATGGGTTGCTCTACGAGGATGCGGAGGCAGAATCATGAACGTCCCGTCTTGCAGCACGATTCCTTCGAAGCGTCCCGTTACCGCCGTGTGCGAGAAAGGCTTTCGCGAGGGGCTCGTGACCTTGCTGCCGGAGCTGCGCATTCGCGCGCTGCGTCTGGCGCAGAGCGCGGCGGGCGCCGACGATCTGGTGCAAGACACGGTGGAGCGCGCCATGCGCTTTCAGGCGCAGTACGAGCGGGGTACCAACCTGCGGGCCTGGGCGCAGCAGATTCTCTTCAGCGTGTTCGTTACGCGCTATCGCAAGAGCCGCCGCGAGCGCAACGCGCTCCGTCGCATGACCGTGGACCCGGTGGCCTGGACCACCCGCGATCCGTTCGCTGCGCCGGACGTGACCTCGCGGCTCACCGCGAAGACCGAAGAGAAGCTCTCTTCGCTCCCGGAAGGCTTCCGCCGCGTCATCACGCTGGTCGACCTCGAAGCCCGCAGCTACCGCGACGCCGCCGGTGAGCTCGACGTTCCGGTCGGCACCGTGATGAGCCGCCTGCACCGCGGCCGCAAGATGCTGGCCTCTATGATGGAAGCCGAAGCCGCCTGAGGGGAGAGCGGCGTCGAGAGGCGGCGGGGCAACCGCGGCCCTCTCGCCTCCCCTCTCGCGAAGCGGGAGGGGCCGGGGGAGGGGACATGCGTATCCCCTGCGCGGCGCGCGCTCAGTCTTTGCGAGGGACCCACGGCACGTCGGAGACGCCCTTCTTCAGGTTCTCCAGACGAGCCAGCGAGAAGAGCAGATCGCTCAGCCGATTGAGGTAGATGACGACGTCGGTGCGGGGCGGCGCGTCGTCGATGGCGAGGACGCCTCGCTCGGCGCGGCGACACACGGTCCGTGCCACGTGCAGCGCCGCCGCCTGCGCAGAGCCGCCCGGGAGCACGAAGGACTTGAGCGGCGGGAGCGCGCCCTCTGCCTGGTCGATGGCTGCCTCGAGACGCGCGGCGTCGGCTTCGTCGAGGAGCTTCATGCCCATCTTCTCTTCCTTGCCGGGCACGCAGGCGAGCTCCGCGCCGAGCGTGAAGAGGTCCACTTGCACCGCGCCGAGGATCGCCTCGGCCTCGGCCTCGAGGCCGGTGGTGCGCGCGAAGCCGATGGTCGCGTTGAGCTCGTCGACGGTGCCGTACGCGTCTACCCGGGTCGCGGTCTTCTTCACACGGGCGCCGCCAAAGAGTCCCGTGGTGCCGTCGTCGCCGGTCTTCGTATAGAGCTTCATGAGCGCCCTACGATGCCACAAATCGAAGCCCCGTGGCGGCAAACGCGCGCCCGGGGCTCGAAGAGAAATGGGAGGGAAGCTCAGGCCCCGCGGCCCTCGCGAATGTCGTGCAGTGCGGCTTTCAAGTACGCGGTACAGTCGACGCCGTCCGGCAGGAAGGGCTTGTTCTCGGCGTTGGGCTCGTCGAAGTAACCCGCCTCGACCGCATCCTCGATGAGGTGGGCCTGCTGCTCGGGGTTCAGGTCGCGGAAGGGAACGCGATTGAAGCAGCCGATGGTCCAGTCGTACCCAGCCTTGCTGCCCTGCGCGCCGAGAGAGCGCGCCGCATAGCCGATCCCGGTTTGCTGGTACTGCCATGCGTGCGTCATCTCGTGCATGAGCACTGCGCGGTAGCCGGCGTCGCCCCGCGTCGCGCCGAGCCGCTTCGTATAAATGTCGTTGCCGAACGTGAGCGCGCGTCCGGTGGTCTCTACGATCCCGGCGTCGCCGTCATGCACGCGCACTGCTGACACATCGAGGCTCTTGCCGAAGATCTTCCGGGCGAGCGCTTGCTCGCGCGCCGTGAGCGGACGCTCCGGAGCCTGGGTACCCGTGAGATACTGAACCGCCTGAATTCCGCGCGCAATCGGCGTCGTGATGACGGCCACGAGGCCGACCAGTGCCTTCTTGAAGACATCGCCGACGCTGCGCGGATTGGAGAACATCGCCTTGGGAATTGCGGTGATGGTGTCCCACGCCCCCTCAAAGATCGCGCGCCCGGCGCCGAACAGCGCGCCGCCGAGCCCCGAGAAGAACGATCCGAGCGCCGCCAAGAAACCATGTTCCTTCTTCTCTACGGCCACCTTGGCGATCCATCCCGGTTGCACCGGAGGCGCCGCATCCAGGTGCGCCGCCTCCGTCCGCGACCGCGCCGCCGGCAGCGAGCGCCCCGCCGCGCGCTCGGGCACGTCGGTATCCGCGTAGTCAAAGTGTCGCCGAGCCGCCGCGTCGATTGAGTTCATCTTAGTCCTTCTGAAGTGGGGAAGCGTGATGGAGGCGCTCGGGGGCTGCGCATCCACCCCCTCCTGTCGGCGCAGACGTTCGACAGTTGCAGGAGCAGTGCCGAACGTGCGCCCCTTTCTTGTGAATTGTAGGTTCATGAATTTACTGAGAATTTTGCAAATCATCCGGGCTGACGCAACTCTGCCCCGGGCGGACCGAAGGGGTCTGCAAGAGCAAACGGAGATGCACATGGACGAGCGACTCAAAGAGATTGCGGCACAACTCAAGGCACAGGACGAGGCGCTCGAAGCCAGCCTCGAACAGGCCCGGTCGGACTGGAGGCTGGCTACCCAGGAGGTTCCAGCGGAGTTCACCAGTCGAATCGCGGAACTGGACGCAGAGGAGCTGCCCAGCCGCGCATCGGCTTCACCCTTCCCTCAGATCTTCGCCCTTCGGGGCTGAGATCCGAAACCGCAGACGAATCACCAATAGAAAGCGAGTACATCATGGAATCGGTATCGAACAATCAAGCTGTGGGCGCTGTAGGTCGGATGATCGACCAAACCAAGGGGCTCAGCGTCGAGGGGCTTCTCCTCGTCTGCCAGAGCCGAATGAGTGACATCGACTCCGACGTCAAGCGTCGCCTTCAGATGCAACAGGACCGCGGCAACCTGCAGGCCAAGATCAGCGACACTCTTGCGAAGCTCAAAGGCGTGACGGGAGGGGAAATCAAGGACAGCGCGGACACTGTGAACGCGCTGGCGGCTGAGCTCGACCAGGAAATTGCGCTGGCGGAGAAGACCGGAGACACCGCTACCGCTGACTCCTTGCGCGCTGCGAAGGGAAAGCTCACCGAAGACCTGCACGGAGGTGTGGACGGCAAGTGCTCCAAAGACGACATCGAATCGGTGAAGCAGAGTCTCGATAGCGCAGTCAAAAGCTGCGGAACCAACTCGGAGTTGGAAATGATCGATATCCAGCAGCTCATGTCGAAGCGAGCGCAGCTGCTTCAACTAACTACGAGCATCTTGAACAAGGTGGATGAATCCGCCATGACGGCTTGCAAGAACATCTGACAATAGAGGCCTGTCGCTATGAACGCGAATCAAAGTTGGAGTATGACAAGGGCTGCGGGTCGTACGCAGGATTCACTGTACGCGGCTGGCCACTACTTCTTGGATAGAGAGAGATTCTCCGACGCTGCGGCCTTCTTCAGGATGCTTCTCGTCGGAGATCCGGGCGACGAAAGAGGCTGGCTCGGATTGGGGTACTGCCACGAGTCCTTGAACGAGATGGACCTCGCCATGGAAATCTACGGGGCGGGCGCGCAAATCGCGGAGCGAAAGTCTCGTTGCTTGTTGGCGTGCGCGCGGCTGTGCAGTGAAGACGACGACGTCGATCGGCAGCGCGACATACTCGCAGCAGCCAAACAAGAAGCGAACGACGATGAAGAGGCAATGCTCGTTGAATATGAGTTGGAAAGGATTGGGACATGAGTCGAGGTTCAATTGACGCCACCGCTTCTCGTGGTCGCGCGTCCGCGATGACCGATGACACATCGCCGTCGGGTGGCAGTCGCGCAAACGGCACCCCACCTCGCGCGATCCTTCCGAAGGTGCCCGAAGGCTTGGGAGATGATGTCTTGACTGTCCTGTACCGCACTACGTCCAAGAACAAGGACTCGGAAATTGCTGCACGGATGAAGAACGTTTCGGCGAACGGCGTAGAACGGGCCGAGGCCCAAAAAGCACATGACGAGGAGCTCCGGAAGGCGAAGGAAGAACGAGAAGGCGGCTTCTTGGGTGCAGTGATGAGCGTCGTCGATACCGCCACGGACATGGTGGTCGGCGGGAATCCGCTCCAAGACTTGGCGAGCAAACTGACCGAGGCTACGGGCTGCGAGGTATTCACAATCGCATACGATGTGGTTAGGCCCGACGCGATGTTGAACGCTGCTGCGACGTTGGCAAGCGAAGCGTCCGGCAAGAAAGAGATTGCGGGGACGTATGACGTGGCTGCTGGCAGCTCTAGCCTCAAAGCGCGATTTCAGGGCGCTGCGGACGCAACCGGCAAGGACGAGGTGATGCAGGCGTACGATGTGACGAAGCAGAGCATCGTCATTGCCGGCGCGACAGGGTTGTCGATTGCGTCGGCCGGATCCTGTACGGCCTTACTCGTGCTAGCGGTCGTTGCCGCGAGTGTGTCCGCTGCGTCGATGGTGGATAGCAAGCTTCACTTGCTCGAGAAGGTGGGTGTAAGCGAGGAAGCTGCCGGGTGGATTCGTATCGGAGTCTCGGGAGCAACTATCGCCATGAGCGTCGGAGGAAGCGTCGGTGGCGCAGTTGCCGGCGCGGGCGGTGCTGCGAGCGGTGCTGCCAAGTCTGCTGCTGCTGCCAAAGCTGCTGCTGCCGCCAAAGCTGCTGCTGCCGCCGCCCAGGTCGTACGTGGTGCGAGCCAGGTTGCAGTCGGTGCAGGGCAGATCGACCAAGCGGTGCGAGAAAAGGCCGCCGCGGGTCACATGATAGCTGCCGACGAACAAAAGAATGCCATGAAGAAGTTGGACCGCCAAACGGAACGCGTGGTCTCCGGAATTCGTGAGGTTGCAGCCAGCTATCAGCGTGCCCTCGAGTCATTGGCTGGAGCGATCTTCGAGCGACAGCAACTACAGTCAGATATTGCACAAATACGTTTTGCGTAACTTCGTACTCAGTATTGAAAGAGAGGATGTCATGGGTGTTCGAACGGTGGACGGTACGCGGAGCAGCGGCGGTGCAGTGGGCGTGGAACATGCGGCCACGGGTCCGATTCAGAGTGGGGCGCCGGCAAAAGCACCGCCGTCTCTTCTGCCCGAGGCGTCCTCGGGGGTCGGCAATATCGGAGATGTCGCAGCGGAGCTTGGGAAAGTGTTCATCAAGAACGCTGCGCAGAAGCGGCAGTCGGAGACGGAGCAGGCTGACGCGATGGCGCGCGCGGAAGACGCAGCCGACGCCAGAGCCATCGAGGCCAAGAAGGAACAGGCCGAGGCGAACTTTGCCGCAGGCATGGCGAACGGCATCGGCACGATGGCGTCTGGGGCCATGGCGGTTGCGAGCGGCGCCTGCCTGTTCAACGGTTGGCAGGGAAACGCCAAAGAGTGGGACGGTCTCTCCAAGTTTACCCAGGGCGGAGGCGAAGTCCTGAACGCGGTCTACAAGTTTGCCGGGGATCGCGCCGGCATCCGCGCGGCGCAGGCCGAGAACGACTCCAAGATCAGTCATCGGTCGTACGAACGGTTCATGAAGGAGGCGGATGCCGCATCCCAGTCGGTGGTGAAGATGACTGAGCTGGTGAAGGAGATTCGCCAGACACAACAGCAGACGGAGAAGGCGGCCCTGCTGCGTGCGTGAACGCAAAAAGCCCCGCGATTTGCGGGGCTTTTCGGGGAGCTGGGGAGCTCGGGACGGACTAGCTGGCGGGCGGCACGACCGGGGGAACGGCGGCCACCGGGAGCTCGAAGATCTTGGCGACCTCCGCCTGGAGCTCCTCTTCGAGAATACCCTTGGCGAGGGAAAGTTCCTTCATGAGGAGGCTGCGCGCTTGGTCGAGGAGCCGGCGTTCGCCGAAGGAGAGGTCCTTGTCGAACTTGAGCCGGTACATGTCGCGCATGACCTTGGCCACCTCGTAGGGGGATCCGCTGTTGATCATCTCGGTGTAGGCGCGGAAGCGACGGCTCCAGGGGTGCTCGTTCACGGCCACTTCCTTGGCGCGCATGGTCTCGAGCACCGTGTCGGCTTCGCTGGGGCTCATGATGGCGCGGAGGCCGGAGTTGGAGGCGGCGGCGTTCACCGGCACCATGATCTTCTTGGTGGCGTCGTCGAGCAGGCGAAGGACGTAGAACTCGCCCTTGGAGCCGCCGAGATCGCGGGTCTCGATGGCGATGACCTCACCGACGCCGTGGCGCGGGTGCACGGCCTTGTCGCCCATCTTGAGCGTGAGCTTGATGCCCGTCTGCGCGCTCTCGAGGTGGGTGATCTTGCGGAGCAGCGGCGGGCCCGGCGGGCGCGGCGGCATCGGAATCGAGGTGGGCGCGGCGGGCGGCGACGACACCGACCGGGGCGGGCTCAGCGGACGCGAGGGCGCCGGCGGCATCTTCGGGATGGGCCTACCGGGCGTGGGCGCTGTGTTGTGGTTCGAGATGGGCGCCGGCGGCGCCTTCACGACCACGGCCCTGCTCGAAGGCTTGGGCGGGGGAATCTTTCCCGACGGCTTGGGCGGGGGAATCTTTCCCGACGGCTTGGCAGCGGGGATCTTCCCCGACGGCTTGGCGGGCGGCGCCTTGCTCGGCGCCTTGGCCGGCTTCGAGGGCTTGGGAGCCTTCGGCGCGGGCTTCTTGGCTGCGGGGGCGGGTTTCTTCGTCGCAGGTTTTTTTGCAGCCAGTAAACGCACCATGGGCGCTCGCCTTCTAACAAGGAGTGCCCTCGGCGTCAATGTACGATGCGTGGAGCCTCGTTCTACGGCGAGAGATGCGCGGCAGATTCGCGTGTGCGTCGCTGGCGCACCGCGGCAGCGAGACGGAAGCGGCGAGACCGCCGGAACTTGCGGAAGTCCAAGCTATTGTCGATTGGCGTGATTGTCGGTGCGGCGGCACCGCAAGCTGCGGGGGTGGGGCTTGCTGCGGTCGCCAAGCCCAACGCGGCGCTGTGAAAAGACGCCAGGGGTTCGAAGTCTCTCCCGAGTGTTACAAACGCCGACCTTGCGTCACTTTGCCAAGATCTCGGAGATCTCGGCGTCGAGCGCGGCGTGAATGCCCTCGGCCAAAAGCGCAGGATCGTAGCCGACGTGGAGCCAGAGGGCGTCCTTGTCGATGCGCGTGGTGGCGCTCACCTTGGGCTTGTCGGCCCGGGCGAGCTTGCCCAGATCACTTTGGCTGATGACGTCGAAGGCGGCGCTCAGGCGCTTCTGCACCGCCTCGGCGTCGCGGTCCCAGCTCTGGGCTTCGGTGCCGGTGAAGACGAACGAGAACATGAGCGTGCCCTCCACCATGACCGCGCGCGCGCCGAAGGCGGTGGTCGCTGCGAGAATCCCGCCGGCGGCCTTGCTCCACTCGCCCTCGAACGGGCCGGGCGCAAAGAAGCGCAGCGGCGCGTCGCCCAGGAGCTCGGCAACGCGGTCGAGCGGCCGCGTGTGGAGCGCAGGCTTGGTTCGCTTGAGCTTGCCCTGGGCGAAGGCCACGGCGGCGCGGACCGGCCCCAGGGTGCCCTCTTCGAGGAGCGCCGCCGACCTGCCCAGGGTGCACACCTGGGTGCGCACGCCGCGCAGCATGCCGAAGACGCGGACGATGCGGTCCTCGGCGACGTCGGGCGCGTGGTCGATGGCGCGCGCGTCGACGGCGCTGGCGCGACTGGAGAAGGCGCGCTCCACCGCGCCGGGGTCGAGGAGCCCGCGCACGCCGGACACGGTGACGCCTCCGTACGACGCCACCATCACTTCGTCCATCTCGCGCAGGTCGACGCCGCCGTTGCGCCCCTTGAAGTCGTCGAAGGCGCGCGCGGTGACGATGCGAGAGACCGCGGCCTCGAGGCCGGCTTCACGCATGCGCTTGGGGCCAGCGTCGAGCATCCACACCATGCCCGGCGCTTGGAGCAGCTCGGTGAGCGGAGAGAGACGCAGCGTCGTTTCTCGCACCGTGGGCACGGCAAGCTTTGGCGCTGCACCCCCGCAGGCGAGCACCAGCCCCGGCGCGCAGAGCAGGAACGCCCGCCGTTTCACGCGACGTGCACGCGGGCAAAGCGGCGATTCTTCGAGCCCACCCGCAGCAGATACGAAGTGCCCTTCTGGAGCTGAAACTGGCCGTCGGTGATGCGCGCCTGGTCGACTTCGACGCCGCCCTGCTCCACCAGCCGCTTGCCTTCGCCGCTCGACTTCACGAGGCCGGCGAGCACCAGCGCCTTGGCGATCCACAAGGTGGGGCCGTCGGTGGCGAAGGTGTGCTCCGCCACATCGTCGGGTACCGCGTCTTTGGAGTAGACGTTCTTGAAGGCCGCTTCTGCAGCCTCGGCCGCCGCCGCGTCGTGCAGGCGGGTGACCAGCTCGCGGGCGAAGAGCGCCTTGATCTCCATGGGATTCTTGCCCGAAGCGCGATCGGCCTTGAGGCCTTCGAGCTCGGCGTTGCTGCGGGTGGAGAGGAGCTCGAAGTAACGAAAGATGACGTCGTCGTCGATCTGCATCACCTTGCGGAAAATGTCGGTGGCGGGATCGGTGAGGCCGATGTAGTTGCCGGCGCTCTTCGACATCTTTTTGCCGGTAATCTTGCCGTTCTCGATCTTGGCGTCGGTGCCTTCGAGGAGCGGGGTGGTGATGACGATCTGCGGGCGCTTGCCGTACTTCGGCATGATGTCACGGCCCACCAGCAGATTGAAGAGCTGGTCGGTGCCGCCGAGCTCGACGTCGTTCTCGAGGGCCACCGAGTCGTAGCCCTGGAGCAGCGGGTACAGGAACTCGTGCTGGAAGATGGGCTTCTGCTCGGCGTAGCGTTTTGCAAAATCGTTGCGCTCCAGCATGCGCGACACGGTCATGCGCGCCATGAGCTCGACCATGTTGGCGGCGGTGAGCGTGTCGAGCCACTCGGAGTTGGTGCGGAGCTCGGTGCGGTCCTTGTCGAGGATCTTGAACGCCTGCTCGGTGTAGGTCTTGGCCGAAGCCTGAACATCCTCACGCGTGAGGCGAGGGCGCAAATCGTTCTGCCCTGTGGGATCGCCCACCATGGCGGTGAACTCCCCGACCAACAGAATGGCGGTGTGACCCAGGTCTTGGAACTGGCGCATCTTGGCCATGAGGACCGAGTGCCCTACGTGCAGGTCCGGACGCGTGGGATCAAAGCCGGCTTTGACGCGGAGAGGTTTGCCCGACTTGTACGACTCGGTGAGTCGCTCCTCGAGCTCCGCTTTCACGTGAACATCGACGACGCCCCGGAGCAACAACGCCAACTGATCTTGAACGGGAGGAAAGCTCATCGCCGTCCAAGTTACCAGATTCGCTCCGCTTCGAGGGACCTGCTCGAGCGGCGCGCGCTACTCGTCTTTGCCGTCGGCGCCGCCCACGATGGGGCCCACCGAGCGGCTCTGATCCACGAGAACCTTCAGCTCTTTGCCCACCTTGAAGAAGGGCAGGCGCTTGGCCGGCACCGGCTTCGGCTCACCGGTGCGCGGATTGCGCCCCGAGTAGGCCTCGTAGTGGCGCACCGAGAAGCTCCCGAAGCCGCGGATCTCGATGCCCTCCCCCCGCTGGAGGGCCTCTGTCATGGTGTCGAAGACGCAATTGACGACCAACTCGGCCCTCGCTTTGGTGAGCGAGCTCCGAGTCGCGAGCGCGTCAATCAATTCACTCTTGGTCATCGCGTGCGCCTCTCCTCTCCTTCGCCTGCCGCGTTGCCGCTTCGGGCGAACCACTTGAGAATCTCTGGCTATTCGAACGAGTGCAACAGAAAAATCGCCCCCCTACTGCACGGCAAGTGCGCACAGTCTCAGTGGATTTTGCTCGGCTGACGGTTTATTGCGCGCCGCCCGTACGAGACGGCTCGGCCAGGAACGCGTCGAGGTCGAGAGCGCCGGCGCGCACTTCGACCTCCACGTCGATGGGCTCGCTGCCTGATGGCGGCATCGAACGCGGAGGCCAGGTGAGGCATTCCGGGGCACCCGGTGGCTGATCGAAGTCCCAGGTGAGCGCACTCGTGGGGGCGGCGCCCCGCGCGATCAGGCGCACGGTGCCGGTGCCCGCGGAGCGGACGATCTGGGGCGCGAGGGTGCGCGTCACCGGCGAGCCCGGCAGCGTGAAGCGGACTCGGCCCCGGCCGGCGCCCACCGTGGCCACGTGGAGCACCCGGCCGCTGCTGGCGCATCCGGGGCTCCACTCCGGCGTCGCCACCGCGGCGTCTTGGCTGAGCACGGGAAAGCTCGACTCGCCTTCGAAGCGCACGGGGCCGGTGAGCGGCGCCGGAACATACGGCACCAGGCGGCGGTCGGCTGCCAGCCGGTAGGTGGGCGGGCGGCGCAGCGCCTCGAAGAGCGCGCTGTCGTAGCCGTCGCCGCGGTAGCGCGCGATCCGGTGAAAGCGCTCGTCGGGATCGTAGGCCAGGTTCATGGCGTGGTCGGTCTCCACGAACACCAGCGCATGGGAGGCCTGGATGGGCGCGAGATCGGCGTCGGCGAAGTACGGACGCCCGAGCTCGCGATCGCGCAGCTGCCGGTGGTCGAACGAAGCGTGGAGCGAGAAGGCCGAGAGCGAGAGCGCGAGCACCCACGAGGCCTTCCCCGCGAGCGAGCGCCGCGGGAGCACCACGGCGAGGGCCAACGCCAGGAGCGCGTGCTCCGCCGGGAGCACGTCGGCCAGCAAGCGCGCGCCGCCGCCCGGGTAGTTGCCATCGAAGTAGAAGGGCGCGTAGGCGAGCACCTGTCCGACGAGCGCCAGGGCCACCAGGCGAGCGCGACCCTCCCGCAGCGCGAAAGGCAGGAGCAAGAGCAGCGGGCCGAAGTTTGCGGCGTCTTGCAGATGCATGAACAGCCGGCGGCCGGTGACCCGCAGGGCGGCCATGGCGTCGTAGGCTTGGCCGACGTTGGCGCGGACGAAGTCTCGGTGCTCGTAGGTGCAGCCGATGCCCGCGCCGAAGCCGTAGCGGAAGCACCCGGGGGGACCATCGGCCACCGCGTAGTAGGCGCTTTGCGTCGACGTGAGATCGCCGGTCTGCAGTCGCTGCACCGCCACCAGGAGCAGCGCAAAGGGGACCAGCGCCACCCCGAACGACACGAGCTTCTTGATGCGCCCGGAGCTGGTTGCCAGCGAAAGAATGCACACCAAGGCGATGCCGAGAAACGAGCCGAAACGTGTACACAGCACGCATCCGGCGGCCACGCCGGCGAGCAGCGGGTGCAAGGCGTCGTCGGAGCGGCGGGCGCGCAGCAGCGCCGTGAGCGCGACCGTGATGCACAGGGCGGAGAGGCCGTGGCTCATGGTGTCGGCGGTGTGATAGCGCAGCGCGCCGGAGGCGAGTGACAGGAGCGCAGCGACGCGCCCTATGGCCTCGGCATCGTCACGGTCGAGCGCCATCTCGCGGGCCAGCGTGAAGGTGGCCCACACCAGTGCGGCGGCGAGGAGCGGGCCCACCCCCATGGGCGCATGGACCAAAAAGCCCAGCGCGAGCAGCGCCGGATAGCCGGGCGGGAAGATGCCGGTGAGCGTCCCTGTATCTTCTCGGTAGTAGAGAAAGCGGCCGCGCACGCTGGTCGACTCGGCGTCGACCGGCCATGCGAGGTGGCCCTCGGAGAGCGCGCGCCCCTGGAGAAAGTAGCTGGTGGCGTCGATGATGCGCGGACCCCCGCGAAGGTACACCGCGACGTACGCCGCCGACGCGCCGAAGGCCGCCGCCCCTACCAGCGCCAGAAACACTCGGCGGTCCATCGACACCAGGGCGCGAAGCACCTGCGGGAACGCCAGCAGCAAGGCCAGCAGCACCGCGCCCCACGCGAACAGGTCGAGGGGAGCGCCCCAGGAACCGATCGCTTTCGCCAGGAGCGAGGACACGGTCGCACCGTTACCACGGACCGGCGGCGCGCGGCCGGGACTTCGCGCGACACCGATGTGAGAGAAGCGCGCTACTGTGTAATATACACGTGGTAGTCTGTGAACATGCCGGGGCCGTCGTTCTCGAGGGTGACCGTGATGCGCTCGCGGACGGCGGCGCCGGGAATGCGGAGCGGGCGCTCCACGAAGCCGCCCGCGGGCACGAAGCGAGACCGCGCGATCTCGCTGCCGTCCACCAGAACGCGCACGTTGGCTTCGTGCTCCGGCGCGCTGCGGACGATGAGATGGGCGTCGCGCCCGGGCACCAGGTTGCGCAGCTCGAAGCGCTCGGCCTTGCCCTCCCACACCTCGCGCCCGCCGTCGAACATGTCTTTGTCGGGCTCGCTGGGGTCGGGGAGGATCTTCATGGTCGCGAAGCCGTTCTTCACCGGCGTCCAGCTGTATCGGTGCGCCCGCTCCGAGACCAGGTCGCCAGTGTCGAGGGTGTCTTTGACCTGGGTGGTGCCGGCGGGCAGCCGCCGAAGCGCCTCGCCAGTTCCGAGAAGGTGCCAGTCTGCGCGGTACACCACGTGCTCGAAGTCGCCGCAGATGACGTTGCCTTCGATGGGAAAGCGGCGAATGACCTCGCTCGAGAACCAGGTGGGCAGCGTGCCCCACCAGCTGGGGAAGATCGCGAGCAGCTCGGGGCGGTCGCGATCGGGCATGCGCTCGATGAGCTCGATGCTGGCGCCCAGGCCCTGGCCGAGGGCCCGAGCGAAGGGAAGGTCGTGGTAGCCGCCGAGGCCGATGAGGTCGAGGCCGCGGAAGTCGGAGGCGTAGAGAATGGCGCCGGCGTCGCCCACCAGCACTCGGGGCGGCGTGGCCCGCTGCGCTTCAGGGAGCGTGCGGAGCCAGCGACCGAGGGTCGTCTGCTGATCGCGAATGTTTCGCGAGGCGCGCCCGAAGAACCACTTCTGGTCGCGCATCTTCGCCACCTGGTGGTCGTGGGCGACGTAGAGGAGCGCGGCGGCGAGGGCGGCGCGGCCAGGGCGGAACCGCACGACCAGCGCGGCGCCGAGGGCCGCGCCGAGGGCGACGAGCAGGGAGGTGTGCAGCGCCGGTTCGCTCCCGGGCGGTCGCCCGGCGACCCCCAGCATGTGGGCAAAGACGAACCCCGCCACCGCGCTGACCACCACCCCGAAGCGCGGCGCGCGATGCAGGAGCGCGCCGGCGCCGATGGCGGCGAGGAGGAGGAGCCAGGCCACCGCGGGCATCGTGTAACGCTCGTTTTGCCATCGCACCTGGCCGTTGAGGCCCACGATGAGCAGCCACGAGAGTACTTGCGTCCACAGAAGAAGGGCGATGCGACGGGTGCGCTTCGACGCCAACGCGAACAAGGCCAGGAAGGGCACGATGGGGCCGTAGAGCGGCTCGTCGGCGAAATGATACTCGAGGTTCTTGAATACGGCGTGCCGCAGGTTGGCGCAGAAGTCGACCCAGCGCGCCTCGAAGGTCAGGTATGGGTTGTAGAGTGCAAGCTTCACCAGCGCGCCGTTGGCGGTGGTCTCGCCGGTGAAATGGCGGTTCATGAGCGCTTGCAGCGCCAGCAAGGCGAGGCTGGGCAGCCCCACCCGGACCAGCGTGGCGATGCGGCCGATGCGACCGCTGGATGGCGCATTCGCCGCCGCGAAGAGACCGAAGCACGCGGTGGTCATGGCCGCCTCGGGGCGGGTGACGCACATGAGGGCGCAGGCGAGCCCCAGCAGCCACGCGGCGCGCCGATACTGCCGCCAGTCGCGGGTGCGCGTGGCGAGGTAGGCGGTGAACGCGAGGCCCCAGGTGAAGAGGAAGAACGCGACCTCCATGCCGCTCCAGAGCGACCAGTCGAGGGCGCCCACGCCCAGCATCACCGGCGGAACCAGGAAGCTCGCGGCGCGTGCGGCAAGGTTGGGCCTGTCTTGCGCGCCGCGGGGACCTTTCGCTTCGAGGGCCGCCAGGAACGCCGCGCGCGAGACCAGCAGCAGCGCGAAGACGCTCAGGCAGGCGACCAGAGCCGCGAACACCATGAGGCGCTCGCCCTGGAAGCCGAGGACCCAGCCGAGGGCCAGCACAAAGGGGTAGGTGAGGCTGGTGTTGCCTGACGAAACGCCGTTGCCGGGCGCCCATTCAAAGGGGTGGCCGCGGGCCGCTTGGCGCGCGTAGTCGAAGTGGATGAAGACGTCGTCGAGGGGAGCGCTCCACTCGCCCTCGGTCTGCTTGAGCATGTAGCCGTAGAACAATCGGGCCGAGGCGAGCGCCACGAAGCCGGCCCAGAGGGCATAGACCCAAGGGTCGAGCTTCTGCGCGAAAGGAGCCCAAGCTCGCAGCCTTCGGAGCACCCTTGGGCCTATACACCATCCGGTTTCGCAACGCTTTCGCCACGTTGACCATCGAAGGCCGGTCGAAACAGTCTTTTCCCAGGGCCCGTCAACGTTTATGGTCCGTCCCGTGTCCCAAAGGCTCCTTGGCGTCGCTTCCGTTTCCACCCTCCTGACGGTGCTGCTCGGCGCCGCTTCTGCGGAGGCGCAGCCGACGCAGCCCCCGCCCGCGGCTCCCCCGCCTGCTGCGCCCGCCGCGCCGGTGCTCACGCCGCCGGTACTCAAGAAAGACGACGGCGCGCAGTACCCGAAGCAGGCTCTGGACGCCAAGGTTCGCGCGCCCGTGACGGTGGTGCTCATCCTGGAGATCGACCCGAGCGGCGCCGTCACCAAGGCCACACCGGAGGCGCCGCAGGGCAACGGCTTCGACGAGAGCGCCGTCGATGCGGGCCGCAAGCTGGTGTTTGCGCCGGCTGCCAAGAACGGT
The DNA here is from genome assembly GCA_038210445.1 of Polyangiales bacterium. GTDB lineage: Bacteria > Myxococcota_A > Polyangia > Polyangiales > Polyangiaceae > JABFRG01. Next base: position 21,813 of record JBBQWQ010000057.1, on the reverse strand, counting down.
CAGCCGATCGCCGCCAAGATCAAGTACCGCATCGAATTCCCGGTGCCCAAAGGCAAGCTCTCCGGGCGCGTGTTCTCGCGGGCCGACGACAAGCCGATCGCGGGCGCAGCGGTCACCGTCACGGGCCCCGACGGGCAACCCCACGCCGCCACCACCGCCGCCGATGGCAACTGGGAAGTCGCCGACCTGCCCTTCGGGCGCTACGACATCGCGGTGCAGAAGGACGCGTTCGTCGCGACCACCAGCGCGGAAGAGGTGGAGCCCGCGGCGGAGACGCGCCTCACGCTCCGCCTCGAGGGTGTGGCGCCGGCGGCGCCGGTGGCCGACGCCGGGGCGCCGAAGCCCAAGGACGACGACATCGAGGAAGTGAACGTGCGGGGCGTGAAGCCACCGCGCGAGGTGACGAAGCGCACCTTCGAGCAGCGGGAGCTTTCGCGCATTCCCGGTACCAACGGCGACGCCCTTCGGGCCATCCAGAATTTTCCCGGCGTAGCGCGCCCGCCGGGCCTCGCGGGCCTGCTCATCGTCCGCGGCGCAGCGCCCAACGAGACCAACGTGTTCGTGGACGGCACGCTGATTCCGCTGGTGTACCACTTCGGCGGCCTCTCTTCGGTGATCCCCACCGAGATGCTCGAGAAGATCGACTTTTACCCCGGTAACTTCAGCTCGCAGTACGGCCGAGTCACTGGAGGCATCGTCGACGTCGGCGTGCGCGCACCGAAATCGGACAAGCTGCACGGCCTGGCGCAGGTCGATCTCATCGACGCGCGGCTCATGGCCGAAGGGCCCATTCCGTTCCTGGGCAAGGGCTGGAGCTTTGCGGTGGCCGGCCGTCGCTCGTGGTTCGATGCCTGGCTGGGGCCGGTGCTCGACGCGACCGGCGCGGGCGTCACCACCGCGCCCGTGTACTACGACTATCAAGCCGTCATCAACAAGGACTTCGATAAGAAGCAGTCCCTTCGTTTCATGTTCTTCGGCTCCGACGATCGGCTCGCGATCCTACTCAAGCGCCCCAACGCCTCGGAACCTACAGCGGCGGGCAGCGCCAGCTTGGGCACCGGCTTCTTTCGCTTTCAGGCGCGTTATCGGAACCGCATCTCCGACAACACCGAGGTGCGCGTGGTGGCGGCCTCCGGCAAAGACGCCGTGGAGTTCAATCTCGGCGACAACTACTTCAAGATCAAGACCTACCCGGTCACCTTGCGGGCAGAGCTTTCGCAGAAGCTGGCCAAGGGCGTCACCATGAACGCCGGCATCGACTGGCTGTGGGCGCCTTACGACATTTCAATCCGGCTTCCGCCGCCGCCCCGGCCCGGTGAGCCGCCGGGAGGCCCCTTCTTGGCGCGACCTCCGCTGGTGCTCGAGGAGAGCGCAACCTTCTACCGCCCGGCGGTGTACGACGAGCTCGAGATCACGCCTTGGGCCGGTGGACGCATCGTGACCGGCGTTCGTCTCGACTACGCCAAGGACACCAAGAAGTGGGACGTCTCGCCGCGACTCGTCGTACGGCAGGACGTTACCCGGGGGTTTCCTCGCACCACCATCAAGGGCGGCATCGGTGTGTTTCAGCAACCGCCGCAGCCGCAGGAAACGAACGCCGTGTTCGGCATCCCCGGCCTCTCGTCCAACCGCGCGATCCACTACAGCCTCGGCGTGGAGCGCGAGTTCACGAAGCAATTCGAGGTCTCCGTCGAGGGGTTCTACCGCGACCTCGACAACCTGGTCGTTCCGCGCGTCGGCAACGGCGGCTTTGGCTACTCGTTCGGCCTCGAAACCTTGCTCCGCTACAAGCCCGACGCGAAGTTCTTTGGCTTCCTCGCCTACACGCTCTCCCGCAGCGTTCGTCAAGATTCCCCGTCGGAGCCGCAGCGGCTCTTTCAGTTTGATCAGACGCACATCCTCACGCTGCTCGGCAGCTATCAGCTCGGCCGCGGCTGGGAGATTGGCGCTCGCTTCCGGCTCATCTCCGGCAGCCTCACCACGCCTCGTCAGTATGGCTTCTTCGACGAGAACGCCGGCGCCTACCTGCCCATCAGCTATCCCACCAACGGCGAGCGGCTGCCGGTGTTCCACCAGCTCGATGTTCGCGTCGACAAGAGCTGGCAATTCAAGGCGTGGAAGCTCTCCGCCTACCTCGACCTTTTGAACGCCTACAACCAGGCGAACGTCGAAGGGATCTCCTACAATTATAACTCGACCTTGCGCACCAACGGACAAAGCATTCCGATCATCCCCAGCATCGGTCTTCGGGGAGAGCTCTGATGAAACGCCTTCTTCTCGCCTTCGCTGCCCTCGCTTCGGCCGTCGCCTGTGGCAACACCGACTTCGATCCGCAGAACAAAGTGGATGGTGTGCGCATTCTCTCGACGCGCGCCGACAAGCCCTACGCCAAGCCCGGCGAAACCGTGAACCTCGAGCTGCTCGTGGCCGACGGTCGGGTCGAAAAGCCTCGGCCGGTGGTCACCGCGTGGATTCCCATCCCCTGCATCAACCCGCCGGAAGACCTTTACTACCTGTGCTTCACGGGAGCCGGCGGGGGCTCGTCGTCCACCGGAGGGCAGGGCCCGCTCGGGCAGCTTCGGCCCGGTCAAGACGTCACGCGCTTCTTGCCGCAGGGTCCTACCTACTCGTTCAAGATGCCCGACAACGTCATCATCCCGCGAAAGTCTGGAGAGCCCTACGGCCTGGCCATCCTCTTCAACATCGTGTGCGCCGGCCGCATCCTCATCGCCGACGTCGACCCGAGCAAGGGCGTGCAACAGGTGCCCATCACGTGCGTCGACGAGTACGGCGAGGCGCTCCCGCCCAGTGAGTACGTGATCGGACTTACCCGCATCTATGCGTACGCCAACCGTGTGAATACCAACCCGGTCATCGAAGGGCTTACGTTCCAGGGCGCGCCCATCGACCCCAAGGTCGGCATCACCGTCGACCGTTGCGCCGCGAAGGATGTGGACAAGCTCAAGGACTGCCCGGAGCTCAAGGTCGACGTCCTGGTGCCGGCTGCCAGCAACGAGCTCAACGAGGGCGAGAAAGACGTAGACGGAGCTCCGCTCCGCGAGCTCGTGTGGGCCTCCTTCTTCGCCACCGCCGGCACCTTCGATGGCGACGCGCGGCTGCTCTACGACACCCGCACCGGCAAGGTTGGCGACACCGCCATTCGATACCTGCCACCGGCGATACCCGGCACCGGCACGCTCTGGACGGTGGTGAGAGACAACCGCGGCGGCGCGGTGTGGACGGACTTCCCGGTTCACGTGAAGTAGCTGGCGTTCGGGGCGACCGTGCGGCACTCTCCGGGGAACGATGATCTTCCTCTCGCGAGCGCCCGCTTTGGCAGCGGCCGTGGCTCTGCTCGCGGCCGCGGCGGCCGCAGTGGTCGCGTGCTCCGCAGACCCGCCCGCAGCGACGGTGCTCCAGCCAAGTGATCTCACGGCGCCAGAGGGGCTTCCGTTCGATGCGCAGCTCATCATCGAGACCGACGAGGAGCTGCTCGACAAGGGCACCCTCGGCAAGGAGAGCATCGACGCGTTCTTCGAGAAAACGCCCTACGGCAGGCCTTCGTTCCTCGCCACGTACGCTTCCAACGGCGTGCGCGCGTCCGACGCCATCGTGCGGGCGGCCCAGAAGTACGAGCTCAACCCGCTCATCTTCCTGGTGCGCATGCAGGCATCGCAGGGTCTGGTGGGGGAGCGCTACTACCCGAGCGACGCCAATCGCGTCGAGTACGTGTTCGGCTGTGGGTGCAACGGCCGGGGTACCTGCGACGCGGCATTCGCCGGCCTCGACAAGCAGCTCAACTGTCTCGGGAGCGCGCTCCGTACAAGCCTCGATCAGATTCTGGGCGGCAACGGCCTCACCGACGGCGGATGGGGGCCCGGACAGCTGGGCCTCACCTACGACGGCACCAAGCTCACGCCGGCCAATGCGGCCACCGCGGCCATGTATCAATACGAGCCCATCGTGGGCGTGAAGAAGGGTGGCACCTGGCTGGTGTGGAATCTGTGGCAACGCTACGCCCCGGTCATCGGCTACGCGCGCGGCGCGGCTGGCGACAACGGCACCATCGGTCAGAGCTGCGCCGGCGGAACGTGCGCCAAGCCCGAGTACCAGTGCCTTCTCGATGCGCCGGGTACGCTGTGCACCGTGCGTTGTCAGGGCTCTTGCCCCGACGGCGCCGACTGCGTGTTCTTCGGCGCCACCAGCTACTGCCTCGGTCGATGCGCAACCGCCGGGCGCAGCGAAGATTGCCGCGTAGGGTACGAATGCAAGACGCAAGCGGCGACCGCGGCGGCGGGCGGAGCCACCGCCACCGTGTGCGTGCCCCGCGCTACCTCCTCACCGTAGATTGGGCGCCCGCGGTGGAAACGTCTGTTCGAGGCGTCGGGCGACGGCGAGCAGCGTGCCTTCTTGGTACAGGCGGCCGGCGAGCTGGACGCCCATAGGGAGTCCGTCGCGGTCGAGGCCTACCGGCAGTGAAAGAGCAGGCTGGCCCGAGATGTTGAACGGCGCTGTGAAGCCGCCGAGGGGCGCGCAGCGATAGAAAGCCGCGGCGCCGTCTTCGCCTTGGCCGAGCCCGATCGGCGGGGCGACCGTAGCCACGGTGGGGGAAACCCAGACATCGGCGTCGCCGAACCACGCGAGGATTGCGGCCAAAAGCTCTGCCTTGCGCGCCTCGGCGGCTTCGGTAGTGACGCGGCTGCCTGCTTTGCGCAGCCAGGTGGCCACCGGCGCGAGCTTGCGCGACGAGACGATGATGCGCGACTCAACCATGGTGTGCTGCCACACCGGGACGAACGTCTCGAGCGCAGCGTCGAACCAGGGAGCCGCGATGACGTCGTGGCCGAGCGCGCTCAGCGCGTCGGCCACCCGCCCGACCGCCGCCGCCACGTCGGGGTCGGTGGGGCCGAGTCCATGCGAGAGCGATACGCGCACCCGCAGCGGCCGTGAAGGCCGGGCGCTGCGGCCCTCGCTCAAGGTGGCGAACGAGGCCTCGGGCAAGGGCGCCCACGAGGGGCGGCCGACGCTGATCCCGGCGAGCGCGTCGAGCAGGTGGGCGGCGTCGAGGACCGAGCGCGCCAGCGGGCCGTCGGTGTATAGGATGGTGCGATCGGGCCGGCCAAATGCGTTGGCCACGCGGCCGCGGGAGGGCTTGACGCCGACGATGCCATTGAATGCGGCAGGGATGCGAATCGACCCGGCGCCGTCGCTGCCGGGCGCGATGGGGACCAGGCCGGCGGCCACCGCGGAGCCACTGCCCCCGCTCGAACCACCGGCACTGCGCCCGGTGTTCCAAGGCGTGACCGTGGGCGGATGGGTGGTGGGCTCGGTGATCGGAAGCGCGCCCAGCTCCGAGGTGGCGAGCTTGCCGACGATGACGAAGCCGGCGGCGCGCATGCGGCGGGTGAGCGCGTCGTCCAGGGGCAAGAACGGCATGCGCGCGCCGGCGGAGCCGAAGCGGGTGGGGAAGTCGCGGACGAAGTTCAGGTCTTTGATGCCCGTCGGCACGCCGAAGAAGGGCGGCAGCTGAGCGAGCCCCTTGCGCGCGTTGTCGCGCCTTCGCGCCGCGAAGATGGCGCGGCGTCGACCGACGGTGACGAAGGCGTGCAGCTGGGGATCGAGACGCTCGATGCGGTCGAGGTAGCTCCGGGTGAGCTCCTCGCTGGAGACCGCACCTTCGGCGACGAGGCGCGCGAGGTCTATCGCGGAGCGGTCGAAGGGATCGTGCAGGTCGACGGTCATGGGGCGACTATACGTGAGCGGCGCCGTCGCCCGACAGGAGGTTTCGCAGCTCCGGAAGCGCGGCCAGGGAAACCTGCCCGGAACGCAGCAGCGCCTCGTCGGCCGGGAGCTCTGCCAGGTGCCGCCGAACCCTCACGAATGATGCAAGGTACACGCGTTCACGACCGAGCCCGGGAAATGTGCCGTCGGAGCCGCGGAAGATGCGGAGCGCGAGGCGAACTGCCTGGGCTGGCGTGCGGCTGCGCTCCTCCACCAGCCAGCGTGTGACGTCGGCAAAGGTCGCCCCTTCGAGCATGCGCACGACCGCCCGATGTCGAAGCGCCAGCTCGCCCCGGCGGCGATCGGTGAGGCAACCGGCGCGCTCCTCGCACAGCAGCGCGAAGCCCTCCTGCTCGTCGTGGCCACCGCGGGTACCCAGCGAGAGGATGGGGTAGCCGAGGCGGCGGGCGCGGGCGCGGGGGGCGGCGTGGCCCTCGATCTCGTGCACCACCGTGCGCCGGACGTCTTCTCCCGAAAGGCGCAGGCCCTGCGCGACATAGATGCAGTCTGCACCGGTCGCGGCGAGCGCCAAGAGGTCTGGGTGGACGGCCACGCGAAAGTCGAGCTGCTCTTCGAAGATGCGCCGCTTGAGCGCGGAAGCCAGCGAGCTGGGCTCGGGGCCGTCGGTCTCGCAGTCGGCGGGCGGCGCGGGGGTCATGGCGAGTGCCGCGTCCGCTTCCCATCCTCGCACCAGCGCGTCGGCCTCGTTCGACGGGGCGCCGAAGCGCAGCGCTGCGAGGGGAACCAGGGCAGGGGTTCCCGCTGCGGCCGCGATGGCACCTTCCAGGCGAATCTCTTCCAGACGCTCGCTGAGAAGAGCGCCCGTGCCAGGTCGCACGGCGAGCGCGTTCGCCCACTCCGTCGCGGCCGCCGACGACGGCGCTGCGGCGTACGAAAACGCCGGCATCAGGAAGCGACCGTGGGCCGCTTCCGCCTCCAGGCGTCTCCGCTCGCTCCCCATATTGGCGGGTGTACAGGCGGCGAGGAGGCGGCTGGTCGCGGCGAGGAGCGTGGCGAGATCGGTCGGGGCGAAGCGCGCCATCGGCCCATGATACTCCGGGCCACCGGCGGGGGCGGCCCCGTCTTTGCATCACGCCCAGCGCCGCTCCGCGCGTTTTTCGGTGTCCCGCGGGGGCGATTCTCGGACATACTCGCGCTGGCCTTCGCCCATGAAAAAGAACTACGTCCTCGACACCAACGTCCTCCTTCACGACCCCCGCGCGATCTTTCGCTTCGAAGACAACGACGTCATCATCCCCATCTACTGCATCGAAGAGGTGGACCAGTTCAAACGCGAAGGCTCGGAGCGCGGCCGCAATGCGCGGCAGATCGCCCGACTGCTCGACGATTTGCGCGAGAGCGGCGGCTCGCTGTCGAAGGGCGTGAAGCTCGAGTCTGGCGGAACGCTTCTGGTGGCGGTGCCGTCCAAACGCCCGGAGCTTCCCAGCGCCATCGACAAGGCAGCCATGGACCAGGCGATTCTGCAGACCGCGTTCGACATTCGCGAGCAAGACGGCGGCCGCCCCACGGTGTTCGTCACCATGGATACCAACCTGCGCATTCGCGCCGACGCCCTGGGTATGGTGGCAGAGACCTACGAGAACCAGCGGGTGGAGGCCGACGATCTCGACTCCGGAATCAAGGAAGTGGAGCTGTCGGCGGCGCTCATCGACAAGTTCTTCGAAGATGGCTTCATCAAGATCGACGAGCTCTCGGTGCACCCCAATACGTGCATTCTGCTTCGCGACGACAAGAACCCGTCGCACACGGCGCTCGGTCGCTACGACGGCGTGCGCAAGGAAGTGGTGGCGCTGCGCACCCCGCGCGAGGGGGTCATGGGCGTGCGTCCGCGCAACAAGGAGCAGAGCTTCGCGCTCGACCTCCTGCTCGACGAGAACATTCGCTTGGTGACCCTGGTGGGCAAGGCCGGCACCGGCAAGACGCTTCTGGCGCTCGCAGCTGGCTTGAAGTGCACCGTCGACGACGGCGTATACACCCGCATGTTGGTGTCGCGCCCGGTGATGCCGTTGGGGCGTGACATCGGGTTTCTCCCGGGCGACGTCGACGAGAAGCTCAGCCCGTGGATGCAGCCCATTTTCGACAACCTGGAGTTCTTGTTCTCCTCGGGCACGCGCAAGGGGCCGCGCGCCTACGCCGAGTTGCTCGAGAGCGGGCAGCTGCAGGTGGAGCCGCTCACGTACATTCGCGGTCGCTCGCTACCGGCCCAGTTCATGATCGTCGACGAGGCGCAGAACCTCACGCCCCACGAGGTGAAGACCATCATCACCCGCTCCGGCGACGGCACGAAGATCGTCCTCACCGGGGACCCGTACCAGATCGACAACCCGTACGTCGACAGCGCCTCCAATGGGCTCACCATCGCCGCCGACAAGTTCCGTGGCGAGAACATGGCCGCCCACATCGTGCTTTCGAAGGGTGAGCGCAGCGAGCTCGCGGAAGTCGCCGCCAACCGCCTGTAACCGAATGACCGACAGTGACGGGACGCATTCCACTGCGATGCCGTGCGGTTACGAGTATCTGTGTTTTGGTATATACGAAAACATCGAAACTCACTGTGGGTGCGGTCCTGGGTGAGTGTCCGCCAATTCTGTGGGCCTTCGAGGCGGCGCTGTCGATCGCGCTGAAGGAAGAGCGCACACTGGTTCTTTCGCCCTGGAGGTTCGCCCATGCTTTCGTGGTTCAAGAAGCCTGTCGTCGTGGCCGCGGTTGCAGCTCCCACCGAGAACGTCATCGCCAAGGGAACGCGGGTCCGCGGCGACATCGAGGCCGAGCTGGGGTTTCGCATCGACGGCTCGATGGACGGCACGGTGGTCTCCCGCGGGGTGGTGACCATCGGCGAGGAAGGCGAGCTGCTCGGTAACGTGCGCGCCAGCAGCGTGGTCGTGCTGGGGCACGTAGAGGGCGACGTGGTGTGCGAAGGGCACCTGGAGATCGGTCCGTCCGGCCGCATCGTCGGTGACGTCACCATGAAGAGCTTCCAGATCCAGAATGGAGGCGTCTTCGCCGGCACCAGCCGGATGGCCATGCCCGATGGCGTCCGGGCCCTCTCCGCCGCGCCCGCCAAGATGCGCACGCTGCCGCCGCCGGCCCATGCCGCGGTCCCGCCCCAGGCGCCGCCCCAGGCCGTTCCGCCTCACTCCAGCCGCGCCAGGCTCATGCGTCCCACCACCGACGCCCCTCGCTCGGGCGTCGTCGGCAGTGGGTCCGGCGAGGTTCCGCGGGCGGCCTCCGGCGACGAGTGACGTTTCCACGGCGCGGTTGCCGGAACGCCGCGCAGGGCCCATCATCTGATCCGTCATGCCTCGATGGACCTTAGCCCTCACCCTCGCTGCGGCGATGGCCTCTGCCGGCTGCTCGTCGGTGGGCGGCTCGGCGATGCGCACCGGGGCCGCGAGCCCGCCGCCGTACATGGGGGTGGTCGCGCTCTACGCCTCCGGCGTCATGCCGCCAGGGGCGGAGCAGGTCGGGGTCGTGGAGGTGCACGCGGTGGAGGGCGAGGCCACCGTCGACGCCCTCCTCCCGGTATTCGTGCGCAAAGTCACCCAGCTGGGCGGCACCATCGCCGTGCTCGACAGCGCCGAGACGCGCTTCGACATCGTACCGGTGCCGCACACCGAGAGCTATGCCGTACCCTGCGGCTATCGCCCTGCGCGCGGCGGGATGGAACGCGGCATGTGCTTCGCTTCGCGGGTCGTCGTGACCAGCGCCGAGCTCATGACCCTGACGCTCCGCGGGCGCGCCTTCGTGCCCGCCGCGCCGGCCGTGACTTCGCACGCGGAGGCGCCATGAAGCGCATGGCCACCTTGGTGCTCCTGGGCTTGCTCGCTTTCGGGTGCGGGCACCTCGAGGTCTCGACGGTTCTGCTCCGAGTGCCGGAGGCGCCGCGCACCGCCGCGGTACGCGTCTACTTTCCCAAGGACCGCGTCACACAGCCCTACTACGACGTGGCCATGCTGCAGGTGCAGGCCGCAGGGGTCACCATGGGCGACGTCATGGACGCGCTCACGCATCGCGCGCATCTCCTCGGGTGCGACGCCCTGGTGCGAACACAGATCGCCATCGGCGCAGGCCGCCTGAACGGGGTCGCGGTGTGCGTGCGCTTCGCCGAAGACGCCACCGCCGCAAGCCCCGCGAAAGCTACCGCGCCGGTGCCGGCGAATCTCGATCCGCCGGTTCCCGGTTCCGAGGTCCACCCAGACGCGGCCGATCTCTGAGCGATGCGGCGGGCTACCCTCACCGCGGCCACGTTGTGCTTTCTTGGGGCGGGTCTGGGCGTCGCCTCCGCGCAGGCGCCCCATCATGACGACGATCCCGACGAGGGCTCCGCGCCCACCGCTACTGCAAGCGCGTCCGCCCCGAAGCCCAAGGTGGTGCGCGTCGCGGTGCCCGAGAAAGATGGCATGTTGCGGATACCGGGCGGCACCTTCACCATGGGGTCGTCGGACAAACGCGCCGCCGAGGGCGAGCGGCCGGCGCACAAGGTGATGGTGCCTGCGTTTTGGATCGACCGCACCGAAGTGACCGTCGAGGCCTACCGCGCCTGCGTCGATCGCAAGGCCTGTAAAGAGCCCTCGAAGACCAGCGAGCTCTGCACCTACCGCACCCGAGAGCGTGAGCTCCCCATCTCGTGCGTGCCGTTCGAGAGCGCGGCTGCCTTCTGCCGCGCCGCCGGCAAGCGCCTTCCGCGGGAGGCGGAGTGGGAGCTCGCGGCCCGCGGAACCCAATCGATTCGCTTCCCATGGGGCGCTCCTGGCTCCCACTGCGGCTACGCGGCCACGCTGCGTCACGACGCCACCGGGAAGACCTGCACCGAAGGCCGCCCCGCACGGGTGGGCTCGTACCCCAGCGGCGCCAGCCCCTACGGCGTGCTCGACCTCGCCGGCAACGTCGAAGAATGGACCGACGACGTATTCGACGGCCCGCCGCGCGTGGTGTCGGCGACGCTGCCGGTGGGCCTCGCGCCCACCCACCCGGGGCCGAACCACGTGCTCCGTGGCGGCAGCTGGCTGCTTCCGCCGGCGTTCGCCCGGACCACCGCGCGCAACTGGGGCTCCGCCCTCGAGGCCGGCCCCGGCGTCGGCTTTCGGTGCGCGAAAGACGCCGCGCAGTAGCGTAGTTCTTGCGCACTTCTTGCGCACTAAGACCTACAGTGTCTCCATCGGGACCACCTGCACAGCTTGACGCCCGGAATTACACGGGCTATCCCGCGGTTCCCTGCAGTGCTGCATCCGCAGTTCTGCTCGAATTTTTGCCTCCGCGAAAATTCCCGCCTGCGGGACCCCCTCGATGCATTGCTCTCCGCCCCAACGCAGGCGGAGTGGCCCGGAGCGAATCTCATGCTGCTCTTCCAGAACGTACCCGGAACCGATCAAGCTCCCGCCACCAATGCGGGTACCGCGCAGCCGGCTTCCGCGCCTGCCGCGGCCGGCTCGCCGCCCAGCATGATGTACACGGTGCTCCCGATGTTCGCCGTCATGGCGGTCATCCTCTTCATGAGCAACCGTCGCCAGAAGAAGGAGCAAGAGGCCCGCAAGTCCATGAAGAAGGGCGAGCGCGTCGTCTCTACTTCCGGCCTCATCGGCGAGCTCGTCGACATCGACGAAAAGGTCGCCAAGGTGAAGCTCGCGCCGGGAATCACGGTGCAGATGCTGCCCGGTAGCATCAGCCCGCTGGTCGATGCCGCCACCCCCGCGAAGGACGACAAGGCGCTCGCGGATCTCAAAGAAGCCAAGGCAACAGCCGACAAGAAATGAACTCTTCGAAGCGGAACTCGATCATCGTCACGCTCGCGGCCCTCGGTGGCGCGTACGCGTTTTTCCGGACCGATACCTTCTGGGGCATCGTCGTCTGCTCGTGCATCGCTATCTGGGGGCTCGTTTCCATGCTCCCGGTGATGGACGGAGCATGGCGCGCCAAGGTGGGGTTCGTCGCCAGCACGTTCATTCTGGCGTTCGTCTCCTTCTGGCCGACGCTCTCCACCATGAGCAGTGGCAAGCTGCCGTGCCCGGCGTACGTGCGCGACCGCATCCACTTCGGCATGGTCAAGGGCCTCGACCTCCAGGGTGGCGCGCGGCTCGTGTACACCGTCGAGGTGGAAGAGGCGATCCGCGACAAGCGCGATCACTTCGCCGACGAGATGCGGCACGACCTGGCGGTGGCCTTTCAGTTCCACTCGGGCGACGGCATTCTCCGCATGGAGACCCTCGACAAGCTCAAGGACAAAGTCACGGTCTCTACCCCACAGAATGACGCCGCGCTCATTCGTCTGAAGTTCGCCGACGCGGCGGACATGAAGGCGAAGATCGACGACCGCTTCCTCAAGAAGTTCACCAGCGACCTGGCCCGACAGAACGGCAGCACCGAAACCGAAGTGGCCTTCAAGATCAAGGCCGAGGTGGAGACGCAGATTCGTGACCGCGCCGTCAACCAGGCGAAGGACACCGTCAACCGCCGCGTCGACGAGCTCGGCCTCCGCGAAGCCAGCGTCACTGTGCGCGACGAGAACGTCATCGTCGAGGTGCCCGGCCAGGAGAAGAAGTCCTTCGAGAGCATCAAAGAGACCCTTCGAACTACCGCTCGCCTCGAGTTCAAGATGGTGGACGTGGAGAACGACTTCTTCGCCACCGCCCCCTCCGACGAGGCCGAGCGCATCACCATCAACAAGGTGAGCGTGCCCGCCGGTCCCGGCAAGAGCGTCGAGCGCAACTACGCGTTCATGAAGCGCCGCGACGACGAGACCATGACCCAGTGCCGCGACCGCTTCAAAAAGTGGGTCCAGACGCTGAACGTGCCGGATGACCACCAGGTCAGCTTCGAGGCGCGCATCGACTACGACGAGGACACCAACGTCACGAAGGAGATCGGCTGGGAGGGCTGGTACCTATACTCGCGCTCCGACGTGACCGGTCAAGACATCACCGACGCCAACATCGCGCCGCCCGACTCCAACAACCAGTACTCGGTCTCCCTGGCTTTCACGCCCGGCGGCGGCGATCGCTTCGAAGAAGTGACCGGCGCCAACACCGGTCGCCGCTTCGCCATCGTGCTCGACGATGTCATCCAGTCGATGCCGGTCATCCGCACCAAGATCGCCGGTGGCCATGCCAGCATCACCATGGGCTCGGGCGATCCGCAGAAGCAGTTGGAAGACGCGAAGAAGCTGGAGCTGGTGCTGCGTTCCGGTGCGCTTCCGGCCCCCATCACCCTGGAGACCGAGACCCAGATCGGCCCCACCCTCGGTGAGGACGCCATCTCCAAGGCCATCGTCGGCGCCCTGGGCGGCTCCGGCCTGGTGCTCCTGTTCATGCTCGCCTACTACCGAAAATCCGGCATCGTGGCCGACGTGGCGGTGCTCTTCAACCTGCTCATCCAGATGGCCATCCTGGCCTCCTTCAGCGCCACCATGACGCTGCCGGGCATCGCGGGCCTCGCGCTCACCATCGGTATGGCGGTCGACGCCAACGTGCTCATCAACGAGCGCATCCGCGAAGAGCTTCGCGCCGGTCGCAGCGCCCGTGCCGCAGTCGAGGCCGGCTACGACAAGGCCTTCTCCTCCATTCTCGACGGTCACGTCACCATCGGCATCTCCGGTCTCATCCTCGCGCAGTACGGCTCGGGTCCGGTGAAGGGCTTCGCGATCACGCTCATCGTAGGCATCATCGCCAGCCTCTTCACGGGTGTATTCTGCACTCGCCTCGTGTTCGATTACTGGGTGCGTGGAGCCAAGGTCAAAGAGCTCAGCGTGGGGATCAAGGTGTAGTCATGGAGTTCTTCAAGCCCGGCAAGCAGTACGACTTCATGAAGCAGCGGAGGTTCTGGATCATCCTGAGCGTCGCGCTGGTCGTCATCTCCACCATCTTGATGTTCTATCCCGGCCCCAACTACGGCACCGACTTCCGCGGTGGTACCGAGGTCGAGATTGGCTTCAAGCAGAACATCGGCTCCGAGGCCATTCGCAGCGCCGTCGAAGGCTCCGGCAAGTTCAAGGGCGCCGAGGTGCTGGAGGTGAAGGACAACATTCCCAACCACTTCATCTTGCGCGTTCAAGAGGTCAGCAACGTCACCGACGCTACCAAGGCCGACCTCATCAAGGCCCTGTGCAACGCCGAAGACCAGAAGACCCTCGACCCGGTGAAGTGCCCGGAAGGCACGCGCGCCACCGAGGTCAAGTTCTCCAACGGCGGCGACAAGATCTCCACGCGCTACGACGTGAAGCCCGACATCGCCAAGATCGCCGAGCAGGTGAAGACCGTCCCCGGCGTACGCCTCCGCGTCTCCGATACCAATCCGCGCGAGATAAGCCCCCGCGATCACCGCGTCGAAATTCAGCTTCAGTCGACCGGCGACGAGCTCATCAACTCGCTCCGCGACAAGCTCGGCCAGGAAGTCGTTCCCGAACACGCGCTGCGCGTGGAATGGGTCGGCGGCAAGGCGGGCAAGCAGCTCCGCGACAGCGCACGCAACTCGGTGGCCATCGCCATCGTGTTCATCATGCTCTACCTGGCCTTCCGCTTCGATCTGCGGTTCGCCCCGGGCGTCATTCTCGCGTCCGTGCACGACGCCATGGTGGTGCTCGGTGTGTTCATCCTGCTCAAGAAGGAGATTACGCTCTCCACCATCGCAGCGGTGCTCACCATCGTGGGCTACTCCATGAACGACACCGTCGTCGTGTACGACCGCATTCGCGAGAACCTGGCGCGCTACAAGGGCAAATCGTTCGCGACGGTCATCAACATGAGCGTCTCCGAGACGCTCTCGCGCACCATCCTCACCTCGGGCGCCACCATGTTGTCGGTGCTCGCCTTCTTCATCTGGGGCACCGGCGTCATCAAGGACTTCGCGCTGGCCATGGTCATCGGCATCATCGCTGGTACCTACTCGAGCATCTACGTAGCGGCGCCGCTCACCGAGTGGATCGACGCGCGGATGAACGATCGCGCCAAGGCGACCGGCAAGGGCTCCAAGCGCCCCTCGCGCACCGCCGACGCCACGTGATTCGGCGCGCCGCTCGGACGCTGGGGCTCTCCTTCGTGCTGACCGCACTCGCGTGCAGCACGGAGAAGACCGAGGTTGTTCCCACGCTGGGCGACGCCGGGGGTACTTCCGATGCCGCGCGCCCGCGCGACGCCGGCGTCGATGCGGCTGGCAAGAGCCACTGCGAAACCTACCAGGCGTACACGCAAGGCTGCGGCGACACGCCCAACTGCGCCGACAAGTTCCTCGCCTGGTGCGCGCTGGCGGAGCCCACCGAGAGCGCCCAGCTCCACGCGGCGCGCCTCCGCTGCATGACGCAGGACAACTGCGTGCCCAAGGTTCGCCACGCCTGTGAGTACGACACCTATGCCGAGTCGTCGCTCTCTACTGCGCAGCGTGGGCTCGCCGACGCGTACTGCGCCACCTGCGAGGCCGGCGACGTCGCCGGCTGCGTGGCGCGGTCCGTCACCTACGACGCGGCCAAGGGGCCCGACGGCGTCTCCGACATCTTCCTCGGCGTCTACGAGTCGTCCGACGCGCTGGCGACCCAGATGAAGACGAAGTGCACCGGCGCATCACTCTCGTTCGATGCCGGCAGCTGCCCGCGCGCCTTTGCGCTGTGCGCTGGGAACCTGTTCGTCGACAGCCTGCCCGACTGCCCCAAGTAGGCTTTCTCAGCCGCGTCGGTGCCCCGGGAACCGGGCCACCACAGCTTCTTGGAGGGCGCGTACGGTGAGCGGCGCGCAGCCCTCGGCCTTGTTGTTCACCACCACGTACACCGGTAGCGAGCCTGCCTCGGTGGCCTGGCGAACCAGGTCGACGACATCTTCGCGCATGGCGGCTTCGACCCGCGCGATGCGATTGAAAGGTGCATATTCCACCTTCTTCTCGGCATAGCGCGCGAAGGGAGGCAAGAGCAGCCGCGACACCACGAAGTCGGTGGTGATGGCCCCCGGCGCCGCCAGCTGCACGCGCAGCTCCGGCATGCCGGTCCAGAAGTTGAACACGTGGGCCACCCGATGGGCGCGCAAGATGGCCAGGTAGGGGGGGGTGAAGTAGGCGCGGTTGCGGAGCTCCACCGCGTAGCGAAAGTCGTGCGGCAAGCGCTGCAAGAATGTTTCGAGCTTCGCATGGAAGGCGCGCGCCGGGAGCGCGCCGTTGGGGACGGGGGGGATCTCGAGCGTGAACGGGCCGGTATGCGCGCGAAACGCGCCGCGGTACGCCGCCACCACGTGCGCCGCCGCCTCGGCCGAGAGAAAGTGGGGGTTCACCTTGCCGGCTTGTGGGCCGTGCTTGGGAACGTAGGTCACGACCTCGCTCCACATCTTGGCCATGGCGCGGAAGTCTGGCGGCAATCCCTGGGCATAGCCGTCGAGGGTCTCCGCTGAGAGCGGCTCGTAGAAGGCGCGATCGATGCTCACCGTACGAAAGAGTGGGAAGCGCGCATAGGCGCGAAGGCCGGTCTCGCGCAGCTTCGCCTCCGACGGAGCGCCGGCGTAGACGATGCCTCGCCAGCCGGGGAAGGTCCAGGTGCAGGTGCCGAAGCGAAGGTGCTCCGGCAGCGCTGCGCGCAGCTCGACATCGCGCGCATCGACCACCGGCTCCACCGCCGCGTCGTCTGCGCCACCCGCGAAGAGGGCGAGTTGATCTTTCACCCCGGTAGCATACCGCGGTCGCCGCGTGCTCAGGCCAGCGGGCGAACCGTCTTCACGCGGTCGGCGATGAGCGCTTGCACGCGCTTGTCGTAGAGCAGCGCGTTGTGGCCGAGGCCGGTGAAGAGCGCCACGTCGCCGCTGGGGAGAATGGCGCTGTCTTGCGGGACGATGAGGCGATCGGCGTCGCCCAGGATCGAAGTGTGCGGGACGCGAACTTCGTGGGCGCGGTCGCGAAGGCGCTGGAGCAAGCGGCTCTTGGTATGAAGGTCGGCGCCCACCAGGAACGGGAAGGGATGCGCGACGCGGGTCCCGCGGAAGGGGCTGCCGAGCGAGAACGTCTGCGTCACCCGCGCATAGCCGCCGAGCTCCTGCACGTACCATCGCGCCACCACGCCGCCCAGGCTGTGGCCGACGATGTGGATGCGGGTATTTTCTGGGATGCGATCGACGAGCTTGGCCAGGCTTCGCGCGATGCTCCGAACGCCAGCGCCGGGCGGGTGCGAGAAGCTCGCGACCTTGGCGCCGAGCTCGCGCTCGAGCTTGTGGCGAAGCGGACGGAACACGCCCGCGCTGGCGAAGAAGCCGTGCACCAGCACCACCACGTCGTCGTGGTGCTCGGTCTGCGGGAGAACCGGCGCCAGGTCGCGGGGCATGAGGACCACCTCGCGCAACGTGGAGAGCGCCTCGTTGGCTTCCACGCGCAGGTCGGTGCCGCCTCGTTTTTGGCGGCCACCCAACATCAAGGTGAGCAACATGTGACGGGATAGAAAGCACAAACCATGCGCGGCCTGCCAAGTTTTCGAGTAAGTGCGAGACATGTCCGCCGCGCGCACGTTTCGCCACACGTTCGTGGTCCCGGCTTCGGACATGGACGAGCTCGGCCACGCCAACAACACCGCCTATGTGCGCTGGGTGCAAGAGGTGGCCGTCGCGCACTCCTCGGCGGTGGGGCTCGATTTTTCCGCGTATCAGCGCATGGGCTCGGTGTTCGTTCTGCGGCGCCACGAGATCGACTACCTGCGCTCCGTACGGGCCGGGGACGCCATTTCTGCGAGCACGCGCATTGTCGACGCGGCTGGCGTGAGCTGCACCCGGGAGATGGTGTTCGAGATGGAGGGCGCGGGCGTCATCGCGCGGAGCCTCACCACCTGGGTGATGATCGACTTCGCCCGATCGCGCCCCGCGCGCATTCCCGATGCGGTCCGCGACGCGTTCGAGATGCCCCGCCGCGGCGGCCTTTTCGCGTAGGACACTACGCACCGGGGTGCGCGCCCTACGCGCTCGAGGGCTCGGTGCTGTCGTACCGTTTCCCACATCGCGTTGCTCCATCGGAGCCTCGTGCCTCGGAGATGATACACTGACCTTCTACGTGTCTGCGTACGCCGACAAAACGGTCCCGATGGGGAGCCCGCGCGATGTTGCGGTGGCGAACTCACCTCTCAAGCAGGGGCAGGTTCTGCAAGGGCGCTTTCGCATTCACCGCATCATCGGCGTCGGGGGCATGGGGTACGTGTACGAAGCGCGGACCCTCGACAGTGGCGCATCGGTGGCCGTGAAGTGCCTGCTTCCGCAGCTCGCCACCGACGCCGAGTGCGTGGCGCGCTTTCTACGCGAGGCGCAGGCCACGGCGCGCATTCGCAGCCCGCACGTGGTGCGGGTGTTCGAGACCGGCGGCGGTGACGCCGTGGTGCCGCCGTACTTCGTCATGGAATACCTGGACGGGCAAGACCTGGGTCACATCGTCGACGGGCAAGGACCGCTGCCGGTGAGCGAGGCCGTGGATGCGGTGTTGCAAGCGTGCGCCGGCGTGGGCGAGGCGCACGCGCTCGGCATTGTGCATCGCGACATTAAGCCCTCGAACCTCATTCGCTGCGGCCGCATCATCAAGGTCGTAGACTTCGGCATCTCGAAAGCCCTCGCGCATCACGACGCGCACCAGGGCAAGCTCACCGAGACGTCGGCGGTGTTCGGATCGCCGACGTACATGTCGCCGGAGCAGGTGCGCTCGGCCAAGCACGTCGATGCCCGCGCCGACGTCTGGGCGCTCGGCATCGTTCTCTACGAGCTCCTTTGCGGCGCGCCGCCATTCACCGGCGACAACGGCGGTGCGATCCTGGCAGCCATTGTGGCCGACGCTCCGCCGTCGCTGCGAGCGCGGGCGCCCCAGGTGCCGCCCGCGCTCGAAGAGATCGTGCTCCGGTGCCTGGTGAAGAATCGCGACCGACGCGTGGGCAGCGTGGCGGAGCTCTCGGCGCTGCTCTCGGCGTTCGTCGCCGGGCGCTCTGGCGCGGTGCTGGCAGCGCTTCCCCCGGCGTTCGGCGCAGGGTTGCCCGACGACTCTTCCGGTCGCGCTGCCTTCGAGGCGTCGCGCACCGAGCCGACGATGCCGGGCCTGGGCGGTGACGCCGGCCGGCGCGCGTTCTTTCGCTGGCTCCTCGCCGCCGGCATCCTCATCGTGGGGATGATGGTCTCGGCCTTGATCGTCTTGCGATCGAGACCCTTGGCGCGCAGCGAGCCCTCCGCCGCCATCACCACCAACGCGCCACTCGCCTCCGAGCCAGTGCCTGCGCTCCCCGCGCTCTCCGCGCTCCCCGCGGTGACCGCCTCGCAGGTCGCGGAGGCCCGGTCCGCTGGCGCGCCGCCGAGCCTTCGCGTCCGTCCGCCTTCGCGCCCGTCGCGCGTGCCGTCGGCAAGTCCGACCGCCTCTTCCAGCGCGTCAGGCCCCCGTGTACACCTGGAGAATACGCCCTACTGACCGTTCGCCGTCGGGCGCGCTGATGGGCCAACCTGGATTTGCCGGAAGCGCTCCGATACGCTCCTTCCCATGCGTCGTGTGGCGGTCATTCTGGCGGTCTCCCTGGTGTGCCTCGATGCACGCGCAGACGACGAGCAGCGGATGGCCGAGGACCTCTTCAATCAGGGTCTCGCCGCCATGGCCGCCTCGCCGCCGGACTACCCGCGCGCCTGCCGCCTCTTCGAGGGCAGCTACAAAATCGACCCCAGCAAGCAGGGCACGCTGCTGAATCTCGCCGGATGCCATGAGCAAATCGGCAAGGTCGCTACCGCCTGGGGCGAGTACCGCAAGGTGGAGGGCATGGCGGCGTCTGCCAACCGCGCCGATCGCGTGAAGCTGGCGCGCGAGCACTGGCAGGCGCTGGAGCCGCGGCTGTCGTACCTCAAGATTGTCATCCTCCCTTCGGTATGGCTGCCGTCCATCACCGTGGTGGTCGACGGTGTGATGGTCCCCTCGGCGGTCATCGACGCGGACGCCGGCCCCAAGGCGAGTCGCGTGGTGTCGCTCGCCGTCGACCCGGGGACGCATCAGATCGTCGCCCGCGCTTCGGGCAAGCGCGACTTCGTCACCAAGGTCCTGGTGGACGACGCCAAACAGACCGTATCGGTGCAGATTCTCGCGCTGGTCGACGCCCCGGTAGCAGCCCGGCCTCCGTCCGCGAATCCAGGCGCCGGAGGGGGCAAGGAAGGCATCGCGTTCGACCAGGCGGAGCGCGTTGCCAGCGCGCGCGCCCAGCGCACCGCAGGCCTGGTGGTCGGAGGCGTCGGCGTGGCCACGCTCCTGGGCGGCGGTGTGTTTGGCGTGCTGGCGGTGGGGCAAGCGTCGAAAGCTGCAGAATGCAGCAATCCGGAAGGATGCACCGGCGCCCGCTACCAGGACGCGGCCAGCGCGCATACGCGAGCCAACACCTTCGCCAACGTCGCGAACGTTTTGGTGCCGGTGGGGCTGGTCTTTGGCGGCGTCGGCGCGGCGCTGTTCTTGACCGCGAAGGGCGCAGGCAAGGAAGAAGGAAAGCAGGGGCGCACCCGCGTGGCGCCGCTGTTGGGACAGGGCGCCTTCGGATTGAGCGCCGGAGGCGTGTTTTGAAGGCCAGGCTCGTCCTCGTCGCGGCCATCGTCGCGGCCTCGGCGGTCGCCTGCCAGCTCCTCATCGGCCTCGAGGATCCGCAGCAGAGTCCTCCAGACAGCGGCGCGCCGGTGGTGGACCTCTGCAACCCGGTGCTGCCCCCGGAGCGGCCCGACGCTACCGACGACCCCAACGAGACCAAGCTCCTCGCGTTTGCAGCGGTGCATCACATCTACTTCTCCGGCAGCGGTGACGCCGGCGCGCCGGAGGCCGGCGCGGCGCAAGGCTACAACCTGGATGGCACCTGCACCTGCAGCCCGCAGGGCCTGCGCACGGGTTCGTCGTGCGCCACCACCACGCCCAATAGCGATTGCGACTTCGGCGGCGGCGTCGACAACTCGCTGGTGCGCCTGTCGCTCAAGTATGCGGCCGCTGGGATCAATCTCGACGAAGCGCTCGCCGTGAACAAGCGCATTCGAACCGGCGTTTCGACGCTCATCGTGCACCTGTCCAACTACAACGGGCAGCGCGACGATCCCGCGGTCGGCTTCGGGTTCGTGGACGCCTTCGCCAGCGAAGCGCCTTACGCCAAGCCGGACGATCCGTTCTGCTTCGCGCAGGACGCGGGGCTGGCCGACGGGGGACCGCCCGACGGGGGACCGCGCGACGGGGGACCGCGCGACGCGGGAGACGGCGGCGACGCCGGACCCTCGTATCGTCCCCCCGAGTGGAACGGTTGCGATGCGTGGCAGGTGTCGCAGCAGAAAACCTTGTTCGAACCGTCGGAGCGCGGCGGGTTCGTGCCCACCTTGCGCATCGACTCCGCCTACGTCCGCGACGGAAAGCTGGTGGCGCGCGGCGCGGTGCCCCTGAAGCTGCGGCTCGGCCCCTTCGACCTTCCCATCAACGATCTGGTGGTCTCCGCAGACGTGGTGCTGCTCGACCAGAGCGGCCAACCGGTGCCCTTCGGTTCCCCTCGCGCGTTCCGGTACCGGCTCACCAACGGGCTCTTCGCGGGGCGCATCCGCGCCCAGGACCTCACGCTGGCGCTCGGGTCGATCCCGCGCGGCCCCGGCGCGCCCTCCATCTGCGACCCGCGCGATCCGCTGAACGTCCTGCTCTTCCGTACCGTCAAGGACGAGGTCTGCGCCGGTCGCGACATCGCGCAGATTCCCAAGTTCGACAACCAATCGCCGCCGGCTCCGTGCGACGCGCTCTCGGTGGCTCTGCCGTTCGATGCCGATCCGGCGTACATGGGAACCCGCGTGCCGGAGACGGATGTGCCGCCGATTCCGGGCGGATGTGACAACTTGCTCGACGCGGGCGCCGACAGCGCGCCCATCATCGCCGATGCTGCCGCCTACTTCAGTTGCCCCTAGGAGGCTGGTGTTTTTCGTGACGATACGTGATCCCACGTTGCCCTATGTGATCCCGCGTGATTCCACGCGAATGCAGTGGCGTTCCGCGGGCGGTTTCAGCGAAATACGTGCATGAGCCTTGGTGGATCGCCGAAGCACGACGACC
>JBBQWQ010000056.1:0-52802 GCA_038210445.1 Polyangiales bacterium | reverse complement strand
GGTCCCTCACTCCGTTCGGGATGACGTCTCGCGTTCGGGATGACGTCTCGCGTTCGGGATGACGTCTCGCGTTCGGGATGACGTCTCGCGTTCGGGATGACGTCTCGCGTTCGGGATGACGTCTGAGGTTCGGGATGACGTCTCGCCTCCCCGCTTGCGGGAGGGGACATGCATATCAACGTCGCGCACGGCGATGCTACAATCCCTGGGTGAACTTCTTCGGGCACGCGGTGATGGCGATGGAGCGGGGGAAAGGTCACGCGTTCGTGGTGGGGTCGATGCTGCCCGACTTCGCCTCTATGCTGCGGGCCAAGGTACCGACCGCCGAGAGCGCCGAGGTCACCGAAGGCATCGCCTTCCATCACGCCACCGACGAAGCGTTTCACGGGGCGCCGTCTTTCTTGCGGGCGTCGTCGGCCTCGTTCACCTGGCTCACCGATGCCGCCATGGATCGCGGCAGCGCCCGCGCCATTGCGCACGTGGGCGTGGAGATCCTCCTCGACCGCACGCTCGCCCTGGAGGCCGACCGGCGCACTGGCTATCTCGAGTCGCTGGCGCACGAGGTGGCCTTCGACGCCACGCGCTGGGGCAAGCCCGAGGAGGCAGTCCGCGCCGCAGAGCTCCGCTCCGCGCTCCTGCGCCACGGGGTCGACATTCACGACTGCGCCGAGGCGGTCATCGCCGAGCGGCTCTTCCGCATCCTGGCGCGTCGGCCTCGACTGGCGTTTCCGCGAGAAGACTTGCCCAAGGTCCAGGCCTGGGTCGCGCAGATGGACCCCCAGGTGCGCGATCTGGCTTCGGCAATCTTGGCGGAGGTCCGGTCGGGAATCCCTTAGCGCGGCCGAGCCATCGCACTTCGGCGAGCCCGTGGTAGAAACGCGGGATGGGAACGCTCGCCTCTGCCTCCTTCCCCGAGATCAATGCGCTTCGCGAAACCTTGGGGTTCCTCGCCGCGCCGAGCGTCGAGGCGGCGGCGCGCCAGTTCGTTGCGCAGATGGCCGCAACGTTCGAGTCGATCGTTCTCGGTCGCGTGTTCCTGGTGCTGCCTTTTGCGCGCTTGCCGGCGGCGGAGCAGGCGTTTGCGCGGGCGCTGGTGCGAGGCGACGCCCGCCTCGGCGACGCCACGCCCTGCCTGGTGCTGGTGGGCTCTCGCGGGCGCGAGGCCGCCTGGAACGATCGCCAGAGCTCGGTGGGGCACCGCGCGATTCCGCTCCTCGACGCCGACCACGTGGCCAGCGCGCCCATGCTCGCCAAGCTCCTCGGCGATCTCCAGATCAAGGTCGCGGCCCCGATCGACGGTGGTCCCGTGGTTACCCGACTCCTGCCCGGCGGCCTGAACGCTGCGTTTTACGTGCAAAATGCATCTACCGCCAGGGACGAACGCGGCCGCTCGGTGATCCCCGAACAGACATTCGCCCAGAAGTACGGCGTGAACACCGTGTTCGGAATGGGCGGCTCCTACGTCGAGGGGACGCTGGCGGTGGCGGTGTTCTTCACCACCGAGCTGCTCGAGCGCAGGGTCGTGGATCGCTACCCGAGCCTCATCGGCAACTTCAAGATGTCCACCGCTACCCTCATGAGCAACGGTCGCATCTTCGATCCGGCGCCGTAGTCCTTGGTCCGAAGGCCCGGAGCCCGTATCGTTTTGCCCTCATGCGCCCTCTCTCGCTCGCCTCCCTCGCCCTCTTTACGTCCATCGGTTGCGGGGGCGGCGCCTCGGCGACGGGGGGGGCTAAGGCGCCCGAAGCGCCCATCCCCGCTGGCGCTTGCGGCGCGCTGCCACCCGGCCACAATGGGCCCGTGATCGACTCCGTACCCGACCCGGTCCTCCTGGCAGAGACCGCCAACAACCCCGACGCGAGCGGAAGCACGCTGCTGTTCGCGCGCGTGGACTACGACGCGTGCAAGAGTCTTCAGCCGGCCGCCGGCACCGATGGCGTGAACGCCGTGTTCCAGGGGGCCATCCTGGTCGTGGCGTTCCGACTCCCGGCGCCCTCGAGTCCCCTCTCCTGGACGGTGACCTTTCCCGACGGCACGCCCGCCACGTACACGCTCACCGATCGCGTGGCGGGGGGCAACGTGGTCTTCGCGGAGCGTCCGACGGCGCCGCCCCCGCCCGGCATGCTCTACGTGGGTGCGCTGCGCCTCAATCTGCGGCAGTTCGCCGAGAAGGGGCGCCTTCGGCCCGGCGCGACCCTCACCGTGCGCTTCGGGGATAGCCAGGCCCTGGTTCGCTATCCCGGCTGACTACTTGTCCGGGAACTCGCCATCCTTCATCATCGTGCCGACGCGGTAGCACGCGTCGGGCTCCGCGCCGCGCTCCGCGGCTTCCTTGCGGAAGGTGGTGGAGCCGTACCCGACGAGCGGCAAATCCTTCTCGAGCGCACAGAGCTCCAAAAGCCGGGTGCTCCCGTGAAGGCACCCTGATCTCGAGCACTCCTTGGCAATAGGTCCTGCGCAGTCCGGGCGTATCGAGCGCCTCACGGAGGATGACATAGTCTTCCCAGCTCACCCCATTGATGGCGATACGCTGCTCGGGGAGCTCGGCGTGAGGGCCGGGGGACTGCGGCGCAAGGAGTGAGGCTGCGGCGGCCGTGGGGTGAGTATAGCCCATCTTCCCCAGCGGAGCCCCAGGGCGCTGGTGTAAAGTCAGGCCCCCTCCATGGCTTCGGAAGAACGCACCGTCAAAGTCCATCCCCATGGTCTCTCGCTCGGCGGAGAGACCCCCGTGCTGCCGCTCTATGGCGGCGCCATGCACTACTTCCGCCACGCCCGCGAAGAGTGGGGCAAGGGCCTCGACGCCATGAAGGCCATGGGCCTCCGCATCGTCGACATCTACGTGCCGTGGGGCGTTCACGAGGTCTCGAAGGAGACCTTCGACTTTGGGCACCAGGGCTCGCAGAAACCGTGGCTCGACGTGCGCGCGTTCGTCGAAATGTGCCACCAGCGCGAGCTCTACGTGGTGCTGCGGCCCGGCCCCCACATCAATGCAGAGCTCACGTATTTCGGCGTGCCCGAACGCGTGGTGTGGACCGACTCGTGCCAAGCGAAGACGCCCCGCGGCAACAAGGTGATGCTGCCCATGGTGCCGCTGGCCTTTCCGGTGCCGAGCTACGCCAGCGATGTGTTCCACGAGGAGACGGCGCGCTGGTTCGAGGCGGTGGGCAAGGAGCTCGCCGATCTGCAGTATCCGAACGGCCCCATCGTCATGGTGCAGGTCGACAACGAGGGCGCCCTCTACTTTCGCGACGGACCGTACGATCAGGACTACCACCCCGACGCGATTCGCCTATTTCGAGATTTTCTCCGGGAGAAGTACGCCAGCATCCACGGCCTTCGCGCCGCGTGGAACGACGCGCTCCTGCAGTTCGCCGCGGTGGAGCCGCCCAAGCGCTTCGAGGCCAAGGTGCCGGAAGATCTGGTGCGCCACATGGACTGGGTGGAGTTCCACGAGGAGCTGCTTTCGGGCGCGCTCCGGCGCTTCGCCCGGGCCCTCGAAGAGGCGGGCTTCCACTTGCCCACCATGCACAACATGCCGCTCGGCGAGGCGGCCACGCCGCTCAACCCCATGCGCATGGGCAAGGCCATCGACATCGTGGCCCTCGACTACTACCACCACGCCACCCCCGAGGCGCACGCCATCCTGGCGCGCCGCACCACCGAGCTCGCCAGCCGCTGCGAAGGCGTAGGGCAACCGGCCTACGGCGCCGAGGTGGGCGTGGGCTTTCCCCCGTTCTTCGCGCCCATGGACGAAGAAGATTCACTCTACACCATTCTTGCGGCCATGGCCTATGGGCTCCGGGGCTTCAGCTTGTACATGGCGGTGGATCGCGATCGCTGGGTGGGCGCGCCCATCGACGTGCACGGCTCGCCGCGGCCGCTGGCCGATCGCTACAAGGCGCTGCTCGCGGCCCTGGATCGAACCCAGTTTCACACGCTTCGGCGCCGGGCGCCGGTGCGCCTCGTGATGCCGCGTTCCATTCGCCGCCTGGCCCGCGCCGCGCACGCCTTCGGGCCCATCACGCCGGCTGCCTTCAACGTCTCCGGCGCGAGCTTTCAGCAGAGCTGTCTGGAAGACGACTTCGGCCTCGGCGAGTCGCCCATGTCGATGGCCGAAGAGTACCTGCGCGCCTTCGAGCGAGCGCTCACCCTGCGCGGCGTGCCGTATGCGTACGCCGGCGGCGAGGCGCTCGAAGAGAGCGCCAAGGGCGCCGCGTGGGTGGTTTGCGCGCTGGCCGGCGGGGTGAAGCTCCCCTTCTTCGAATCGCTGCGCGCCATCGCCCGGGGCGGCGTTCACGTCACCATTGGCCCTCGCGTGCCCGAGCGCGATGGGTCCATGCGCGCGCTGGCCCAGCCGGCCGACGTCCGCGGCCTGGAGCTCGAGCCGCTCGACGACGTGGTCACCGTCGACCGCCTGGTGGCGCGCAAGATCGAGGAGCTCAGCCTCCCCACCTTCACGGTGGACCACGAGCAAGCCCACGTAAGCGTCCACGAAGACGCGGCCGGCGCGCCGAAGGTGGTGTTCGTCATGAACCCCACGCGCGACAAGCTGGTGGTGAGCGTTGCCGTGTCGGGCGCGCAAACCTTGCTCGACGTGCTCGATCCCTCGCGGCCCGAGCTCCGCAAGGCCCACGGCGCGTTCACCGTCGATTTGCCGGCTCGCGCCGTTCGCATGTTCGAGGTGGGCGAAGCCGTCATGAGCCGCCGCAGCTGAAAGCCATGAACATCGAGCACGAGCGGCCGCGGGCCCACCTGCTGGTGGACGACTTCTTCTCTGCGTCGGCGCTGAAGACCATCTTCGCCGAGGTCGCTTCTCTCGAAGGTAAGCTCGAGCCCGGCCTGGTTCGCGAGATCGGCCACGACGGGCAGTCGCTGTTCCTCGCCAGCGAGCGCCGGAAGAATCGCGCGGTGTGGATTGCCGAGGGCTCGAAGACGCTGCGGCTCTTTCGTGAAGGTCTGTGGTCGCCGCCGCTGGTGAGCGCCTACGAGCAGGCGCGCGAGCCGCTCTTTCAGATCATCCCCAACTGCTGGGCTCCGCACCTGCAGGTGTCGAGCTACATGACCGGCGATCGCTACGATTTTCACGAAGACGAGGGCGCCGGTGTGAACCTCACGGCGGTGGTGTTTCTCGCGGCGAATCCCGAGAAGGTGCGCGGCGGCGATCTGGTGCTGGCCTACGGCGGCGACGAGAAGAAGATCGCCTTTCGCCACAATCGCCTGCTCGTCTTCCCCAGCAAGACGCCCCATCGCGTTACGCCGGTGAAGGTGGCCTCCGACGACCCGCGCGACGCGCGCATTTCGCTCCAGTGCTGGCTCGCCTACGGGCAGGCGCCCACGAAGACCAAGGCCCGCAAAGCGAAGGACGCCGCGGCCGATGCGCCCACCTTCCTTCTCGCCGACGAGCCCATCATCGCAGGCGCGCAGGCGCTCCTCGCTTCGTCCGCGGCAGTTTCGCCCGAGCTCTTTTACTGGGGCGCGTTCTATCTCTCGAGGATCCTCACCGCCAACCTACGCTTCCTGGTGGCGGCGCAGCGCGCAGCCTCGGGTACGCTCGGGCCGATTCGCATCCGTCGCCGGGACGGGCTCGAGGTGTACGGCACGCTCCGGCTGCGCAGCGAGAACGTTCGCGTTGGCTTCCTACTCCGCGGCGACGCGCCGCCCACCGAGGCGGTCAGTCTATTCGTCGAGCGTGGCCGGGCCGCCGCGCGGGCCTCCGACCATCGCATCGTGTACGCGGGAACCGAGGCCCCCGAGGCGGTCGCGCTGCTCGAGCGCCTGCTGCGATAGCTACGCTCGCGAAAAGACTTCGGCGTGCGGAATCGTGAGTCCGAGCGACGACAGCCCCACGTCGGCCGAACCCGGCAGGGTGTCGTCGCGCCACGACTGCGGCCCCAGCCTCTGCACGACGCGCACTTGCTCCGACTCCGGATCGAGGAGCACGATCGTCTGCACCGCATCGATCTGCTGATACTCCCGCAGCTTGACCGTCGCGTCGTACTCCGCGGTGGACGGCGACAGAATCTCGAACACGGCACTCGCATGTTCGAAGCACACCCGGTCGTCGTCTTCCGCAGCCGCAGCGTCGCCGCAAACCACGCTCACGTCTGGGTAACGTACCGAGAGCCGGCTGGTCTTGATCGCCATGTCCGACCCGTACGGCCTGCACCCCGAGCCACGGAGCGCCGTACGTAGCCAGGCGAGGAGATTCGCCTGCACCCGCGCGTGCGCACGGGTTCCGCCGGCCATCATGCGGATCACGCCCTGATCGAGCTCGGCCTTGCGCTCCGCGCCGAAGTCGATCTCGAAGAACTCCTCCGCGTCGAGGAGCCGGTAGGCGGGGTTCACCATGCCATTAGAGTAGCACCGAACGTCGCGCGCCGGGCGCGCGGCTACCGCCCGAGATCAGGGACGCCGGACGCGATCTCTCATCCCCGCCACGGTTTGGTCCTGCCACGGCGAATCGCGAAACCTAACAGTCGACGCTGAAAAGCACCGCGCGCTTCGCCGCGGCGGCGCGCTCGAAGAACGCCGGCAGGCCCTGAAAGCTCGACCAGACGTACGCGAAGTCTTCCTCGGTGACGGGCGATCCGTACTGTTTCGCGTCGAGCGCGAAGTAGCGCTTCCGGAGCCAGGGCTCGGTCACTGCCGCGAGCGCGGTCGCCACCTCGCTCACCTGCTCCGGCGTGAGGAGACACGCCGTGTAGTCCTCGCCCGCATCGAGGGATTCGCCGCCCAGCACGGCATAGGCGAGGGGGAAGGGCCCCGTCGCATACAGGAGCTGGCCATCGGTGAGCGACCGATGCAGTGCGTCCCACGCTTTGTCGAGCTGGAACGACCATGTCTCGGAAGCCAGGTACTTCTCTTCCAGGTCCTCCGAGATGAGCTCCTGCCGGGCGCCCGGATCGTCGAGCCCCCGGAGCTTTTTGCAGTCGGCAGCGGAGAGGGCAAAGTGGACACCGAGGCTCATAGGGGTGGCGGCACCCTACAGGAGATGCGCGCCCGTACCCACCACTCTTCGCGCTCCCCGCGCAGCGTAGCGACGGCGTCCATGCGCATGGTTTTTACCTGCTTTGTTGCATCCGATTTCATCGTGTGCGCTTGGCCGACCGCGCCCGATGGCCGCAGCGAGAGCGGCGCCGCTTGACCTTGCGCGCGGGTTCCGATGAAGTGGCGCTTCGGAAATTCCTCGGAGGTTCTCGGATGCGTAAGGGTTTCATCTTCGGCACGCTCGTTCTGGTGGCCTGTGGTGGCGAGGAGCAGCAAGTTCCGCCCCCGGTGTCGCCCATGCCCACCGTGACGGCCGCGGCCACCACCCCGGAGCCGGTGGCCACCACGCCTGCGCCCGCGCCGAAGCCCCCCATGGCCGACATGCAGCGCGACGCCATGAAGAACGCGGGCGAGGGCCTCAACGGCCACGACGCCAAGAAGTTTGCGGGCGTGTACGCCGACGACGCGGTCATCAGCGTAGTCGGCCTCAACGACGTGGCGGGCCGCGCCCAGGTCGAGAGCAACATGGAGGAGTGGTTCAAGACCTTCTCCAAGATCAAGCTCGGCTTCAACCGGGTATGGATGAAGGACAAGACCGTGGTCCTCGAGTGGGTCATCAACGGCACCCACTCGGGCGAGCTCTTCGGCGTGAAGGGCACCGAGAACCAGATTGGCCACTACGGCCTTAGCATCGTCTCCTTCGACGACGACGGCAAGGTGAAGACCGAGCGCCGCTACGGCGACCTCGGCACGGTGGCCACCCAGCTGGGCGCTACCAAGGAGAAGGCCCGGGTCATTCCCGCCATTCCCGACTCCACCGACGTCATCACGTCGAAGGGCGCCGAAGACGCCAAGTCCGAAGAGATCGCCAAGGCAGTGCTGGCGGCCTACGACAAGAAGGCCGACGCCGACTACGAAAAGCTCTTGGCCGATACGGTCGAGGTCGATGGCCTGCTTCACCTCAACACGGTGAAGGGCAAGGCCGACGCCAAGAAGGCCTTCGGCGCGTTCTTCAAGGCTTTCCCCGACGCCAAGATCACCCCCGGTCTGGTGGTGGGCGTGGGCGACAGCGCCGTGGTGGAGTACACCATGACGGGCACCAACAAGGGCGCCATCGGGTCGGTGCAGCCCACCAAGAAGCCGGTCACTGTGCACGCGGTCGACGTCTTGAAGATCAAAGACGGCAAGGTGGCCCGGGTGTGGAGCTACCAGAACAGCACCGAGATGATGACCCAGCTCGGCCTCTTCAAGGTCGACGTGGTGAAGGCCGGCGACGCCAAGGGGCCCGCACCCAAGGGCCCGGCGCCCAAGGGGCCTGCTCCGAAGAAGTAGCTCCGTGTAAGGTTCACGCACTTCGCGCGCTGTCGCCCCCCGCGGCAGCGCGTTGGTCATTTTGCCGCGAGATTTTCCAGTGTTTTGCTCGGCGCTCCCTTCTCGGTTGTCGATCCCGAAGAAGTGCGCGACGCTCGCGACATGTGTGTTTCGCAGCTCGTGATTCGTCTTGCGGCGGTATGCGTGATGGGAGCCAGCGGGGTCGCCGCGTGCTCCGGCGATCCCCCGGTGAGCACCGGGCAGTTTTCGTCGGATGCCGCCTCGCAAAGCGATGCCCCCACCGCGAGCGACGGCGCCGCCGGCGATGCGTCCACCTGCACCGTCCCCACCGCCAGCGGCATTCAGTGCTTCTCCGACACCCGCTGCAAGCCCATCTTCCAGGTGTGCTGCGTTTCGCTGCAGGGGGGCAATACGCTGGTGGGCTCTTGCATCGACAAGGGCGCCACCGCGCTTGACACCTGCGTGACCGCCAAGGCGGCGCTGTGGGAGTGCGATCGCGCCAAAGACTGCCCGAGCGGGGGCTCCCGCTGTTGCGTCCCGAACTTCCTCGACATTCGCAATCGGGCTTCGTGTCCGGCCACCCTGGCCCTGGGCGACGGCGGCGCGCCCTCCGACGGCCGGGTGACGCGATGCTCGCAGGCGCCCTGCGGACCGAGCGACGCCGTCGCGTGCGAGACGGACGCGGAGTGCACGGCCCCCGGCGACAAGTGCCAGCCCATCACCATTCAGGGGAAGATCTTCGGCGTATGCCTCCGCGTGCCGTGATCGGTATCCGCGCTGTCAGTGCCGCTCCAGGCGCCGAGCGAGCAGGTAGCTGAACACCGCAGAGGCCACGCCCGCGGCGCCGATGGCGAACCCCGCCACCAGCACCGAACGCACACCCGAGACCGCGGTTGCGCCGAAGCACACGAGCGACGCCGCCACGAACGCGTAGCCGGCGAAGCGGTGGGTGCGCGCCCAGT
Source organism: Polyangiales bacterium (assembly GCA_038210445.1). Taxonomy (GTDB): domain Bacteria; phylum Myxococcota_A; class Polyangia; order Polyangiales; family Polyangiaceae; genus JABFRG01. The sequence continues at coordinate 43,521 of JBBQWQ010000056.1, read as the reverse complement.
TTTCGTCGGAGGTGAGCGTCCAATACGTGCGCACCCCGACGAACGGGTTCTTGCGCACCCGCGGCATGATGAGCCCGAGCAGGAGCGACAGGCCTCCGATGGCCACCGCCAGAAACGGCATGGCCGGTGCGACCGATCCGCGGACGGCGGCGTAGAGAATGACGCCGTGGGTGGCCAGCACGAAGCTCGAGGTGGCAGCCGAAAGGAGCGGCAGCACGCCCGATGTCGTGGCGCCGCGGGCAAGGCGCGGGACCGCAACGCGAAGAAGCAGCCACAGCGCGAGCGCGAAGCCCGGCCCGAACGAAGCCGCTGCCGCCCGCGGCATGAAGCCATTGGCAACGCCGTCGGCGCCCCAGTGCGTCGCCACCGTTTCCGGAAGTTGCGCGTACAGCAGGCCGGTGATGGCCACCGCACCTGCGATTGCACCCAACGCGAACACATCTACCGTTTTCACGACTCTGGCTCCTCGGGCGCGGGGACGGGCCGCGCGCCCTTCAAAAGGTCGAACAGCTCCATGGCGGCGTCTTCCACCACGTTGCTCTGCAGCGCGTAGTGAATGGAATTGCCGCGGCGCTCGCTCCGCACCAGGTTCGCCGCCCGCAGCACCCGGAAGTGGTGCGAGAGGGTCGGCTTCGAGAGGTGGAACTCGTCGGCGATCTCGCCCGCCGTCATCGAGCGCTCCCGAAGGAGGCGCAGGATCTTTCGGCGGGTGTCGTCGCCCAGCGCATCGAAGACTTCGCTCAGCTTCATTTCGATTCACATCTAATTAGATATGAATCAAATAAAGTCAAGAGAGTCTCCCCGCTCGCCCCTGTAAAGGACCGTATTCGCTGGCTAAAATCAGCGAACGAAGGGCGGTGCCGGATCCAGCAAGGCGATTCGCGTGGCCGTTCGCTCGCTCATGGCCTGGGTCAGCGCCTTTTGCTCGGCCGCCGGCCCGTACACGTACACCGCGCGGCCCTCGGGCGTGGCCTTCGACCATCGCTCGAGAAGGGTGGAGTAGCTGAGCTTCACCGGATCGTACACCACGCGCACCGCCGGCTGGGCTGTGGCGGCGCCAATCTTTCCGGTGGTCGTCTCGAGCACGCCTGGCACGTCGCGGAGCCGAGCTTCGACGTTCGCGTCGCCGCTGAGCACCACCGTGGCGAGCGAGGTCGCGCAGCCGGGCCGCTCGCCCGGCTTGGGGAAGTTGCACGCATTGTGGGTGGCCGAAGGCGGCGGAAGCGAGGCGCCGGGGCCCGCGAAGAGCGCCTTGAACGCGCCGTAGCCCTCGGCCTCCAGGCGCGCCGCAGGAACGAAGCGCAGCGAAGCCGAGTTGATGCAGTAGCGAAGGCCGGTGGGCGCCGGACCGTCGTCGAACACGTGCCCCAGGTGCGAATTGCCGTCGCGCGAGCGCACCTCGGTGCGGGTCATGCCATGGGTGTCGTCGGTCTTGGAGATGACGTGTGTAGATTGCACGGGCTTCGAGAAGCTGGGCCAGCCAGTGCCAGAGTCGAACTTGTCGGTGCTGGCGAAGAGCGGCTCGCCGCTGGCCACGTCCACGTAGAGGCCCGCCTCGTGGTTGTCCCAGTAGGCGTTCTGGAACGGCGGCTCGGTGCCGCCCTCTTGCGACACCTGGTACTGCAGCTTCGAGAGCGTGCGCGCGAGCTCCGCCTCCGAGGGCTTGGGGTACACGCGGTCGGCCGTCATCGCGGTGGGGGCTGCGGTGGGCTTGCTCGAGGCAAAGCCGTCGCTCGAGGTCGACCGGCAGCCGACCGCGGCGAGTGAAGCAAGGACCAGCGCAGCGATCGAAGAAACGTGGTTCATGGGAGCCTCTGCAGGTAGCTACGCGCGCGCGGCCCCTTCGTTACATCGGGCAGGCCCGGCCCTAAAACGTGTAGCGGAGCGTGGCTTGCGTCTCGAGGAGGAGCGGCGTATCGGAGCTGCCGCCTTGGCGCGAGAAGCCGGTGGCGAGGCGCACCCCGGAGCCGAGCCCCAGCGCGAAGTGGCGGTCGAGCTGGTACCACTCGAAGCCGCCGCGGCCGCCCAGGAAGAAGCCGAGCTTCTCGGCGTTGGCGAGGCCCAGGTTGGCCAGCGCCCCGTGGGCGATATCGGCTTGCAAGAAGCCCAGCGAGGCCTCGGCGAAGAGCGCGACCCGCGGCGTGATGTGCACGGTGCCGCGTGCGCCGCCGCCGAACCCGTAGATGGGAAAGGCGCGGGTGTAGGGCTGGTCTTCCGCGCGGGCGGTGGTCGAGAACGCCAACTCCCCCTCGCCGAAGAGCATGAGCCAGTTGAAGAGCTCGTAGCCGAGCATGATGCGAAAGTGCGGCGCGGGGGTCGCGACCTTTCCCATCTGACCCAGGAAGAACAGCGCGCCGGCGTTCGCGTCGAGCACCACGCCCTTGTGCCGCGGCGCAATCGCGGGCGCCTCCGGGGGCGGCGTGGGCAGCGTCTCTTCGATGACCGCCTTGTCGCTCTCGAAGTTCACGTCGGCCGCGGTCAGATCCTTCGACGGCGCATCGGTAGGCTTCGCGTCTTGCGCCCAGGCCAGCCCCGGCGCCATCGCCGCGCAAAGCGCGAGCACCCCGAGGGCTCCACGCCGGCTGGCCAAGGCTCTAGACGAGACGCGCACCGCATCACGATACACGAGCCGCGCTCGGAAAGAACAGAGGCTCGTTAGCGTGTGGTGTAGGCCATCCACTCCACCAGGGGCGCCGCTGCCTTGGCCTGCTTCACCAGCCAGCCCAGCAGCTTGCGATCGTGGAGGAGCTCCCCGGGTATCGGCGGAAACGACACCGCCAGGCCCTTCAAGCGTAGGAGGTCGGCCCGCGGATGGTTCGGGTCGACGCCCTTTGGCGCCTTCTTCAGGCTGCTCATGGCCATGGGTCGAAAGCCGCCCTTGACCAGCCGCTTTACCAGGCCGGCGATCTCCTTGCCGGTAGGCTCGGCGACGACCGCTGCCCGGTAGCGCGCGAGGCCTTCGGTCGAGAGGTTGAACTGCCCGGCGGCGGCGAGGTTCTCGACGCCGAAGTGCGCGTAGATGGCGGCGGCGCCCTCGGTGACGGCGCCCGCTCCGCTGCCGCCTCCGGCCACGCTGAGGATGCCGGCAATGTTGGTCTTGTAGGGGCTCTTGTCGGCCGAGAAGCGCACGTCGCGGTGAATGCGGAACACCTTGGGCGGCGCGAGATCGAGCGTCGGATACACCGGGTCGAGGGCCGCCGCGAGCTCGGCCATGAGCCCCTCCATCGGGCTCTTCCACAAGGCCTCGAACTCGGCCTGGTGGGCCTTGAACCAGTCGCGGTCCTGCTTCTTGGCGAGGGTCCGAAAGAAGCGAGAGCCCTCGGCGGAGAACCCAGGAAAGCGCAGGTCGCTCATCCTTCTACCCCTACCACTTCTCGAAGCCGGCGCGGCCTGGTAGGAAGAGATTGCGATGAAGCGAACCCTCTTCCGTCGCTCCAGAGGCGCAAGCCTCCGGGGCGTCACCCTGGGCCTGGTGTTCCTTGTATCTTGCAAGGACTACGAGTACCGCCACGAGGTCGACGGCAAGGTGCTCGACGCCGAGAGCAAGCCGGTGAAGGGCGCCATTGTCCGCCGGGTCACCGACAAGGGCGACCAGTACGGCATCGACGAGCTGTACTCGCGCACCACGCCGGCGACCGGCGAGTTCGCGTTCGTGAACGTGGGCCGCGGTCCGGAGCACCTGCAGATGGCCCCCTGGAAGATTCAGGTGGAGTACCCGGTGGGTGTCAAGCACACCTACGACGTGGCCGCCAACTGGTCCGACGACCGCAGCGGCTGCTTCGGCTACTGCGCCAAGGGCGTCGTCGTCATCCTGAAGTGAGCGCGTCGCTCGCCGCTTTTGGCTCGGCATGCGGCGACGATGGTTCCTCCCGCGCCGGCGCGGCAAATGCGAGCCGCCGTGCGAGCGCGCCCACCGCTACCGATGCGCACGCGTAGAGCGGCGGAATCCAGGCGGCCACCGTGCCGAGCTGCTGGTCTCGATGGCTGAAGAGCCCGTTGCGCGTGAGGTTCCATTCCACGAACCAGCCCCCCAGCGCCGCACCGAGGGCGCCCGGGAGCGCGCGCGGCAGCGAGTCGAAGGCCATCGCGCTCACCAGGAAGGCCGCCGTGATCAGCGCCGTAAGCGCTGCCCAGTGCACCGGGAGCCATCCGCTTGCCAGGTAGGCGGCGGTGAAGACGGCGAAGGCGCCGGCAAGGGCGCCGCGACGGGGCGGGCGCAGATCGGGATATATGCGTGTATCTTGCAGAAGTCGCGGCATGCCGATGGCGACGGAGGCCGCTGCGAACAACGGCGGGCACCACCAGACGTTCCGCAGCAGCTGCGGCGCCGGGTACCAGGTCGCGCCACTGTAGGTGTGAATGCTGTCGTACACCGGACCGAGGGTGAAGCCGGCGAGCGCCAGAAGAGCAGCAGCGCGCCCGAAGCGCGGCGGGCGGTTCATGCCTCGAAAGTAGCATCGTCCGGGCGACGGTTCACGCGCCGCTGGGGCTCCTGACGCAGCCGTGACAGCGCTGGTTCAGCCGGGAAAGTCGAGGCCCGAGGCCTTGAGGCTGGCGCGGAGCACCGGCGGCCACTTGGCCACCTCGGCGAAGAGCCGGCCCCGCGCCTCGATGTCGCGTCGTTCTTCGAGGCTCTTGCGCAGGAGCGTGAGGGTGCGGGCGATGTCGGCCTCGGCGCCCAGGCCGTCGCCATACGCGGCGCGATAGAGCCCCAGCGCGCGCTGCACATTGGCCTCGAAGGCCGCGCTCTCCAGCGAAGGACCTCGCTCGATCCACCAGGGCTGGCCGCCCAGCGACTCCCACAAGGCAGCGCGCTCTCGCCGCGTGTCGTCGGGCTGCGCCTCGAGCACCTTCAAGAGCGCTCGGGTGAGCGTGTCGGTCAGGGTTGCGCGCGTGGCGATTCCGCGCAGCGTCTCGATGCGCGTGCGCAGCGTGGCGCGCAGGAGCGCCGGATCGCCCAGCTCTTCGGCCATCGCATGCGCTCGGGTCGCGCGCTTCTGCGCGTGCTCCAGCTGGCCGTCGGCCAAGAGCGCCTTCGCGTGCTCCGCCAGCATCGCCGTGAGCGCCCGCGGCTCGGTCACCGCACGCTCTTTGGCGGTGAGCGCCGCAGGCCGCAGTGTGAAGGCCCTTTCGGGCGTCGGTTTCTTCACGGCAACGGTGCGGGCCACGAAAGCACCCTACGCCATCTAGCGTTCCAGTGACGCAAAGTTGCGTTCAGAAGGAGCGCGAAGGCGTGCGCGCGCTCGCTCCTCTACCCGTCGCGACGCAGCGGCGCGACCTCCGCCGAGTCGGCGGCGTCATCCGCGCCGTCGAGCGGCACCGAGACCACGAACGCCGCCCCGCGTGGGCTTGCTTCCAGTACGAGCGACCCACCCCAGCGCGCCACGATCTGGCGCGCCACGAAGAGGCCGAGACCCATGCCGGCTTCCTGGGCGTCGGCGCGGGTGGTGAAGAAGGGCTCGAAGATGCGCTCGGCGACGTCGCCAGCCACCCCCGGTCCCTCGTCGACCACCGAGACCTCCGCGCGTCGCCCTGCGCGGGTTACGCTGACGGTGAGCGTGCCGCCGCTGGGCATGGCGTCTGCGCCGTTGCGCAGCAGGTTCGAGAAAACCTGCGCGAGGTCGCCGCGCCGGGCCAGCACGTGAAGGGAGGCGGGCGAAGAACGTCGAACCACCACCTCGCGCGCCGCCAGCCAGGGTGCGAGCGCTTCGAGGCTCTCGTCGAGCTCGGAGACCAGGTCGACGCGCGCGGCCTCGGTGCTGCGGCCGCCCAGATCGGCGCGAAGATGCTCCACCATGCGGGCGATGCGATTGAGCCCGGCGTCGACCAGGCCCAGGGCGCGCCGTGCGCGACCTCCTTCCGCTTCGCCCAGCTCGGCCAGCGCCGGAGCCAGGGCTGCTGCGCCGCCGCGCGCGAAGTTCAGGGGATTGCCCAGCTCGTGCGCCACGCCGCCTACCAGCTGCGCCAGCGCGTCGATGCGGAGCGAGCGCTCCACCAGCAGCGCGTCTTGCGCGTCGGCCCGAGCGCGCTGCGCCGCACGGATGCGGGCCGCCAGACCCAGCGAGAGAAGAATCGCTTCGGCTGCCGACCCTGCCTTGAGCAGCGAGAACCCCACGAAGCCCTCGACCACCCCCATGGCGTTGAGGCCCGCGCCCACCACGCCCACCAGTAGCAACCCCCAGCCCACGAAGAAGATGCGCCCGTTGGGGTTGCCGCGCAACGTCACCACGGTGGCGGCGATCACCAGCAAACACACGCCGAGCCCGAAGGTCGCGGCGACGCCCATGAGCATGGCGGGAAAGGGATCGAGCGCGCTGGCGCCCGCCGCCAGCAGCAACACTATCGGTCCTAGCACCCGGAAAAGGCGGTCGAAGCCGGGGGCGAAGCGCCGCGTATCGAGCAGCCACCGGGCGCAGAAAAGCGCCGCCGCCAGCGCTGCCAAATCGAGCACCTGCTCCGAGCGGAGCGCCCACACCGGGTGCGCCGGCCACAGGTACTGAAAGGCGTACTTGTCGATGGCCGCGATGGAAAGCGCGGTGGTCGCCTGGAACACCACGTAGGCCACATACGCCCGGTCGCGGGTGGCGTACGCCAAAAACAGGTTGTAGATGCCGAGGCCGATGAGGACGCCGTAGTAGATACCGTCGACGATGCGGCGGCCGGCCAGCGAAGACACAAAGGCCTCTTCCGACCACACCTTCGGCGCCAGCGTCATGTTGTCACGCGAGTCGAGTCGAACCAGGACCGTGCGCGACTCCCCGGGTCCGAGTATCAGACGAAACGAAATGTGTGTATGCTGCACGGGCCTCGCGTAGAAGGGGAGCGCAGTGCCGCTCGCCTCCAGGAGCGTGCCGTGCTCGTCGTAGAGCTCCGCGTGCTCCGGCGTCTGGCTCAGCTCCAGCACCGCGCTGCGCGCCGCCTTCGACGGGTTGGTCAGCAGCAGGCGCATCCAGAAGGTCGACGCGGTGTAGCCGCGGTTGGCGCGCGCGCCGTCCCAGGGCACGAACGCGCGGTCGCCGATGCTTTCGGGGCGCATCGCGCCCGCGGCGTCTTCCAAAACCTCGACCCGCGTGGCCTGCACGTCGGGCACGCCGTCCGCACCGCGCACGCCGGGCGCGTTTCGCCGGCTCGCGAGCGCCACTAGCAGCGCCGCCACCAGAAGCGCTGCCACGAAGGGGAGGGCGTTGCGCAGCCCTCGCATCGTGGCGTCTCGCTTCACGGCAGGAGCCCGAGCTTCTTTGCGCGGCTGAGCAGCGTGGTCCGGGGAACGCCCACCGCGCGCGCCGCGCGGGTCAGGTTTCCTCCGTGCGCTAGCAAGAGACGACGCAGCTCCACCGCCTCGGCGCTCCTTGCCTCCTCCTTCGGCGATACCGCGACCGCTGGGAGATCCAGGCGAAACGCCAGATCGTCCAGGGTGAGCGCGGGACCCGTGGCCAGCGCGACCGCGCGCGCGATGATGCTCTCGAGCTCGCGCACGTTGCCCGGCCACCCGTATTCTTCGAGCGAGGCCAGCGCCACGGGATCGATGAGCCGCTGCGCTTCGCCCGGGAGCACGTGCTTTTCCGCGAAGTGCCGGGCCAACGCCACCACGTCGCCGCCCCGCTCACGCAGCGGCGGAACCGGCACACGCACGGTGAAGTGATAGGCCAGCTCCCGCACGAACGCGCCGCTTGCCACCAGCTTCTCCAGCTCGCGGTGGGTAGAAGCGACCATGCGCGCCGCGAACGGAACCGGGGTCGCGCCACCGATGCGATCGAAGGTGCCTTCGTCGAGCATGCGCGCGATGCGAGCCTGCAGCGGAAGCGGGAGCTCGCACACGTCGTCGAGGAAGATGGTGCCGTCTTTGGCGGCCTCCAGGCGACCGCGGGCGAACCCCTCGGCCGACTCCACGCCGAAGAGGTCGACCGCGAGGCGCTCCGGCGCAACATGCGCGCAAGACGCTCGCAAAAAAGGCCCCGGCCGGCCCGACTCTGCATGAACGAAGCGGGCCACCAGCTCCTTGCCGGTGCCGTGCTCACCCTCCACCAGCACCGGTACGGCTGCGCGGGCCGCGCGGGCCGCCACCGCCAAGGTCGCGGCGAGCCCGCTGTCGCGGCCGATGATGCCGCCGAGCTCGTACGGCGCAGCGACGTCGGCCTCTGCATGCAGGGCGCGCGAGGCAGTTTCGGTGAGCGCGCGCCTCCTCGCGGCCACCACCAGGGCGCGACCGATGCAAGCGCCGAGCTCGGCGGCATCCCACGGCTTGAGCACGTATTCGTGGGCGTGGCCGTGGTTGATGGCTGCTAGCAGGCGCGCCGCATCGCCGTAGGCAGAGACGATGATGCGCACGACGTCGGGCCACCGCTGGGCTGCCATCGCCAGCAAGTCGACCCCGCGCATGCCGGGCATGCGTTCGTCGGAGACCAGAACGTCGACCCCCGACGTCGATAGAATCTCGAGGCCTTCCGCAGCATTGGCCGCGGTTGCCAGGTTGAAGCGGGTCTCGAACTGCAGGCGGAACAGCTCTACGTTCGCCGGCTCGTCGTCGACGAAGAGCACTCTTCCCGTCGCGGACGAAGCGAAAGGAGGTGAGGCGACCATCGATCGCTTCTACGGCATTGCTCCGGCCGAGCGCAACCCCGTCGACGCCAGCCTCGCGGCACGAGCCCAGCAAGCAGGGCCTCAGGCGCGGAGCACGGCGCTGGGGGCGGCCGCGCCTCGCATGCGCAAGGCGATGCCTGCAGCGTAGGCCGACTCGGAGCCGGTGTAGTAGCCGTGGCGCTTGAGAATATGGGCCACGCTCTTGGCGTCGCCGGCGTTGAGCGCGTCGAGAAATGCCGGGTCCTTGGCGGCGTGGGCCTTCATGGTGCTCGCAAAGGCTTCCACGCCCTGTTCGCGGCTGTAGGCGCGGAAGCGGCACTGCGGGTGCGGCGCATCGAAGATCACGCGAACGTGGTTGCCGTCTACCGGGTGCGCGCCCTGACCGGCGGTATCGGCGTGAACCAGGTGTCCGAGGGGACCGGCCTTCGCCTTCGCGAATGCTTCGGGCGTCATCCCCTCCCACACGTGGTCGAGGTACATGTGCGGCTCGCCGGCCGAGGCCTTTACGTTGCCGAAGTTCCAATTGTAGCAGTGGCTGAAGTCGCCGGTCTCCAGACCCGACTGCGCGGCCAGGGTGCGCGCGCCCTCGTGGGTGAGCCCGGGCCACGCTTGCATCAGCTCGGTGGTGAGCTCGCCGGGGTTCGGGCGCGTCCGCTGCGCTTTCACGGTGCCACCCGGGCCGCCGTGCGCCGCGTGGGTGGGCTTGGCCGCCGCCGCCGCGTCGCCCCCGTCGCCCCCGTCCGCGCGCTGCTGCGTTGCTTTTTGCGAGAGCAGATCGCTGAACTTGGTTCGGGTCGCGGCTACCCGCCCGTGGGGGATGTGGTCTGCGGCGCGTGGGGCCTGCGTGACGTGGGCGCTGTGGGTGGGGCCTTCGAAGTTGCGGCAAACGCGCTGAATGAGGCCGGAGGATATCGCAGAGACCCGCATTCCTTGCCCATCGGCCACGCATCGGGAAGGTTGCGCGGCGCCTGGAGGAACGTCACAAACCCCACAGTTTGTGCAGCAGTTTCGGTAGCGGCGTGGGGTTGCCCTCGACGCGCTTGTAGGCTTTTCCCGCGAAGCGCCAGCGCTGGCTGCCCACCGGCACCGCCTTGCCGCACACCGTGTCGGGCTCGTCCTTCGTGATGTCGACGTGACAGCGGCGATCGGTTACCTTCACGCGAAGATCGCCGAGCTCGCCGGGTCGGGGCTCGACGGTGAGCTCCGACGCGACGACTTCGTCGTCTACGGTGCCCATGCCGCTCGCCGACCATTCGTCTTGCTCGCTGAACACGAGCGACAGCTCGGTGCCCTCTAGACGATAGAGCGAAAGCGAGCGCCAGGAGCCGGGCTTGCCGGTCGACCAGTCGGTGCGCATGGCCAGCAGCGCTTCCTTTTCGCCCACCGCGATGGGCGCGGGGGCCAGCTCCGCCAGGCCGCTGAAGAGCGCTTCGCTGTTCTTCGGCCTCCAGGTCGCCTTGGCCTTTGCCGCGACGCGCAGGCGATCGCCCTCTCTCTCCAGCGCCACCAGGTTGGCATTCACCTGGCACTGCCCGCACACGAACGACTCGCCGACGTCTTCGCCCACGTAGTACACGACGCCGAGCAAGGTGCGCCCCGTGGTGTCCCAGCGGCGCACGCTGTAAATGCGCACCGGCCCGCCCGCCGTGGCGGAGCTTTCGTTTTTGCCGTCGTAGTCGGGAAAAATCGCCGCCAGCGCCTGACAGGGGGTGAACGCGTCGTAGGGGGCCGGCAGCGCCACGGTCTTGTCGTCGAAAGTGAAGGGGCGCTGGTGTGCGCACGGTGGCGCCGGCTCTCGAGCCTTCGCGGTGGGCATGGCCGACGCATTGGGCGTGGCGACGCGCACCGCAGCGCTCTCTGAAGCAGGCGGCGCGGGTGATGCGACCTTGGGGCGCGCTTCGCCTGTGCAGCCGAGCCACATCATGGCTGAGGCGAGCCCGAGAGAGGAGGGAAGCTTCATGGTGACGGTGGCTCCTTGGGCTGAGGCATGGGGGCGTAGCCCGCCCAGAAGTGTACCGACGCGCGCTTCGCGTCCCTGGAAAAGGCAAGCGTAGGAATGACCCAAGACTTGATCTTGGTCTGGGCACATTTCGCCATGTCCTCGCCTTCCTGCGTAGTGTCGGGGGCGTCCTCGCGCCTCCGCACGACGACGACCTCCATCTCTCGGTCGGGGTACCACATGAGCGAGCCGCCCACCGACCACATGGCGCCGGCCTCTGCCTGGGCCGCCATGCACTCCTTCAGGGTCGGCATGAGCTTGCCCAGCGCGGCGAGCACCGCTTTGTCGTTGGTCATGCCGTTCGGGGTCATGGCCCCCGCAGTGAAATTGAGCACGCGACCATCGATGGGTCGGGTGGGCACGGGCGGCGACGAGATCAGCAGCGGCACGTTCTCGTTCGATGCAGAGGGAGCGAGCACCAACGGCTCCGGAGTGCTTGGTGCGCTCCTCACCGGCCGAGCGCTCGGCTCGGTCGTCGCCCCGCTGTCGGCGTTCCAGTACACGAGCGCGCCCACGAGCGCGAAGGAGACAGCGGCCAGTGCGAGCCCCACACGCGAGAGCCGCGGCCGCGGCGCGTTCACGTTGGGCGGCGCGGCGACCGAGCGTCCGGGCGCCACCGGCGAGCTTCCCGACGGGTACGCCGGGCGCGCGCCTTCGAGCACCTGCCGCACCTGCGCCACGGAGGGCCGCTGATCGGGCTTGAGCGAGAGCATCTGCATCACGATCTCGGACAGCGGCAGCGGCACCTGCGGCGCAACTTCGCGCAGTGGCTTCACGCCGTCGCGGGTGATGATCTTCAAGGTGTGCCCCAGGCCTCCGGCAGTGGGGAGCACGCCCGACAGACACTCGTAAAGCACGATGCCGAGGGCCCACACGTCGGCCCGCTCGTCGAGCTCTTCGCCGTAGATCTGCTCGGGCGCCATGTAGCAGGGGGTGCCGAGGAAGGCTCCGGCCGAGGTGAGCGCAGTCTCAGCGTCGCCGAAGCCTGATCGCGGGAGGCGCTTGGCGATGCCAAAGTCGAGCACCTGCACGTCGCTGCTGGCGAGGAAGATGTTCTCTGGCTTGAGATCGCGGTGGATGATCTGCAGCGCGTGGGCGGCCTCTACCGCGGCGCACACCCGCGTCATGATGCGCAGTACCTCGGGGACGGTGAGCGCGGGAGAGCGCTCGAGCCGCTGCCGCAGCGACTCGCCGGTGAGCAGATCCATCACCAGGAAGGGCACGCCCCCGGGGGTCGAGAGCACCGCATGCACCGGCGCCACGTTGGGATGCCGCACGCTCATCGCCGATTGCGCTTCGCGCATGAAGCGCGCCTGGGTGCGCTCGTCGGCCCTGCCCTCGGTCTTGTGGAACTTGAGCGCCACCGGCTTGGTGGTCACCAGGTCGGTGGCGGCCCACACCACGCCCATGCCGCCTTCGCCGATGACCGCGCGCAGCTCGAACCGCCCGAGCAGTCGTGCTCCGGGACCTAGCTCCTGCGGCTCGTCGGACATTGCACCGGAGACTACCAAGGCTCGAGGGCGAAAAGAATGGGCCAGACGTGCGAAGGGCGCGACTACCGCGTTTGCCGCAGCCGCGCCCGTTCGCTATGGCAGCGCTCTACTTCAGCAGCCAGCCAAAGAGCATGTGCTTGGTGGTCTGCCGGGAGACCTGGGCGATGGAGTCGACCAGGGGAATCTCCTTCGGACACACCTCGACGCAGTTCTGCGCCTTGCCGCAGTCGGCGACGCCGCCTTCGCCCATGAGCGTCTCCAGGCGCTCGGCCGCGTGCATCTTTCCGCTCGGGTGCAGGTTGAAAAGGCGCACCTGGCTGATGGCGGCGGGGCCGATGAACTTGCTGGTGGCGTTGATCTGCGGGCAGGCCTCGAGGCAGCAGCCGCAGGTCATGCAACGGGAGAGCGGGTAGGCCTCTTCCTGGTTCTCCTGCGATTGGCGGGGACCGGGCCCGAGCTCGTGCGAGCCGTCCAGGTTGACCCACGCCTTCACGCGCTTGAGCGACTCGAACATGGTCGAGCGGTCGACGATGAGGTCGCGTACGAGCGGGAACTTGGTCATCGGCTCGAGCGTCACCACCTCGCCGTTGGGGGCAATTTGGTCGATGAGCGCGGTGCACGACTGGCGCACCTTCCCGTTGACGATCATGGTGCAAGCGCCGCACACCTCTTCGAGGCACCCGCTTTCCCACACCACGGGCGCTACCGACTTTCCGTCGGTGGTGACCGGGCTCTTCTGCACCGACATCAGCGAGCTGATGACGTTCATCTGCGGCTCCCACGGAACTTCGAACTCCTCCCACCGCTTCGTCTCCGGAGCGTGGGGGCCATCCTGCCGAAGTACCTTGAGCCGAACGACGCGTTTCGCCATGACACTAAACCTTTGCTGGGACACTGATTCGGGAACGTACGGGAACGACAGAGAGCCGAAGGCTCAGGGCTGGGCCTGGGTTTCCTTCTTGCCCTCTTTGGCGCTCTTGTCGTCCTTGGGGGCGGTTGCCGCGACGGCGCTGGCAGCGCCCGCAGTCTCGTATTTGCGCGCGCGCGGAGTGACGAGCGAAACATCCACTTGGTCGGTCGCGTGGAGCGGTTTGCCGGCCACGTTGTAGTCGAACTCGCGCACGTACTTCACGTCGCTCTTGTTGCCGTTCTCGCCGTAGAAGGCGAGGGTGGTGCGCTGCCAGTTCTCGTCGTCGCGCTGCTTGAAGTCGGGCTTGTAGTGCGCGCCGCGCGATTCGTCGCGGTTTCTTGCGCCCTGGGCGATGACCCGCGCCAGCACCACCATGTTCTTGAGGTGGCGAATGAACTGCGCGCCCATGTTGGCGCGGCCCGAGGTGTCGGTGACGCCAATGTTCTTCGAGCGCTCTTCCACCTCGTCGACCTTGGCGATGACCTTGTCGAGCACCGCGTTGTGTCGTTCGATGGTGCAGTCGCGGAGCATCATGATGGTGAGCTCTTCGTGGAGCTTGTAGGCGTTCTCTTTGCCGTCCATCTTGAGGATGGCCTGGTACTTGGCCTTCTCGTGGGTTTCGGCCTTGTCGAAGACCGATGAGCCCATGTCGAACGAGCTCTTGCCAAGTCCCTTGATGTACGTGGCAATCGACGGACCGGCCTCGAGGCCGGCGTAGATGCACGAGAGGAGCGAGTTGGCGCCCAGGCGGTTGGCGCCGTGGTACTGGTATTCACATTCGCCCGCGGCGTAGAGGCCCTCGATGTTGGTGGCCTGGTTGCGGGCCGAGCCGCGCACCAGTCCGCCGTCCTCGCGGCGCTCGAAGTCGACCCACAGGCCGCCCATCGAGTAGTGCACCGCCGGGAACACGCGCATGGGGTTGTGGTAGGGGTCCTCGCCCACGAACTTCTCGTAGATCTCCAGAATGCCCGCGAGCTTCCGGCGCAGCGTGGGCTCCGGAATGTGTGTAAGATCCAGGTAAACTTCGAGCTCGTTCTTCTGGCTCTTGTCGTTGTAGACGCCCTTGCCTTCGTGAAAGCACTTGAGGAAGAGCTCGCGGGCGGCGATGTCGCGGGGCACCAAGTTGCCGTAGCCGGGATACTTGGCTTCGAGGAAGTAGTCGCGGTCCTTCTCGGGGACGTCCTTGCCGCGGCGCCGCTCCTTCGCGTCCTTGGGTACCCACACGCGGCCACCTTCGCCGCGGGCGCTCTCGGAGATGAGGCGCAGCTTGTCGGCGCCGGGGATGGCGGTGGGGTGAATCTGGATGAACTCGCCGTTGGCGTAGCAGGCGCCCTGCTGGTAGACGGCGCTCGCGGCGGTGCCGGTGTTGATGACGCTGTTGGTCGACTTGCCGAACACGATGCCCGGACCGCCGGTGGCGAGGCACACTGCTTCGCCGACGAAGGAGTCGATCTCCATCGACTTCAGGTCTTGGGCGACGATGCCGATGGCGCGGCCGTTGTCGTCTTGCACCAGCGAGAGAAAGTCCCAGAACTCGAACTTCCGGACCATCTTCTCGCCTTTGACGAGGATGCCCTTCTCGTCTTCGACGTCGACCGTCTCGTAGCGGCGTACCTGCTCGTCGAGCGCGTAGAGCAGCTGCTGCCCAGTGGTGGCGCCGGCGACTGCGGTGCGGTGAACGAGCGTGCCGCCGAAGCGACGGAAGTCGAGGAGCCCCTCGGCGGTGCGGTTGAAGGGCACGCCCATGCGGTCGAGCATGTAGACGATGCCGGGGGCGGCGTCGGCCATGCCCTTGACCGGCGGCTGGTTGGCGAGAAAGTCGCCGCCGTACACGGTTTCTTCGAGGTGCACCCGGGGGGAGTCGCCTTCGCCCTTGGTGTTCACGCTGGCGTTGATGCCGCCCTGGGCGCACACCGAGTGCGAGCGCTTGACCGGGACCAGCGAGAAGAGGTCGACCGGCACGCCGGCCTCGCAGAGCTTGATGACCGTGGTGAGGCCCGCGAGGCCTCCGCCGACGACGATCACGCGCCTGGTTTTTCCACTATCGGTGCGGGTCAGACTTTTCGAGGCCATGGCTTGTACTCCGAACGGTAACTCTCAGCGGGCGGGCGAGCGGGTCGACGTATCTGGGGCGCAGCTCGGCGCGGGGGTGTCGCCCATGGGGATATATAGTCGCGTTCCCGTCGCAAAGTAGAGGACGGTGTTCGCTCCGAGAAGAAAAAGCACGAAGCCGAAGATGCCGAACAGAACCGTGGCGCGGCTCTGGGCCCGGCGCGTGGTGGTGATGCCCCAGGAGGCGCAGAAGCCCACGAGCCCGTTCGCGAAGTGGAACACTGCCGAGGCGACGCCCACGAGATAGAGGATGCCGTACCAGGGGACGCCGTAGCGCACGTCGCTCAGGTGCTTGGCCAGCTCCGGATAGAACGACTCGGTGGACATTCCGTAGAGCCACTTCTGGATGCGGTAGTCCCACAAGTGCACGAGAATGAACAGGAACGTGAGCACCCCGGTGATGCGCTGGAGCAGGTAGGCCCAGTTCCGCGAATACGTGTAGTGCGCAACGTTCGGCTTGGCTTGCCGCGAGAGCCACACCCCGTACGCGGCGTGAAAGGTCAGCGGCGCGAAGATGAACAAGGTCTCCACCACCGGCAGCATGGGGATGCGCTGGATGGTCAGGACCGCTTCGTTGAACTGCGCCTGCCCGCCCAGCGCTGTGGCATTGGTCCACAAGTGCTCCACCAGAAAGGCCCCCACCGGCACCACGCCGGTGAGCGAGTGCAACTTGCGGAGGAGGAACGCGCGGCGATCCGCCGTCCACGTGCTCACGTCCGCGCCTCGGTTCTTCCACAGCGTGGGGCCATGTCGTCGATTGGCTTAGGAAATTGGCACTCGGGAGTCAAGGCCGCGATGGTACCCGGAGCGGCGCCCTGCGGCACGGTTTTCTGGGTGATCGAGCCACTTCGCGCAACCTATGCGCGTTCTCCGAGGCGGGCGCTCCAGGCGGCCGGCGCGGGCGGCCCGAACCACTCGTAGGCGCTGCACGGCAGGAGCGGGGCTCCGCTCTCGTAGCGTTCGATCCAGGTGAGCACCTCGGGCGCCCGCAAGGGCAGGGTGGCGAGCTCCTCCTTCGTTCGCCACGCCGCGCCTCGGCTGTGGCCGTCGGGTCGGCTCTTGGGGGGCGTGTCGATGGCAAGATGACCCACGAACGCGAAGCGCATCTTGCGGCGCCCGGGGGTCTCTTCGTGATCGAAGCCGAGTAGCCCCCGGAGTCCGATGGCGACGCCGGCCTCCTCGGCCGTCTCGCGCACCGCCGCCGCGACCAGGCTCTCGCCCGGCTCCACCCGGCCCGCCGGGAGGTAGAAGGTTCCGTCGCGCTCCTCCACCACGAGGTAGCGGCCATCGTGAGGCTCGCGCCTCCGGAGCGACGGGCAGGGATGCGGCACAACGACCAGGACGACCAGCGTGGTGGGAACCATCTACCGAGCGTAGCGTCCCGGATGATGCGTGCTACGCAACGTTTGCCACAACATGGTGCATTCGGTGCATCATAAAAGAATGGCCACCAGTATCTACCCGGGCGATCTGCTGGAGCATCTACGTTCCTTGCTGGTCCTCCTGCGGCAGGTTGCCGGCGGCGGTCGCGGCGCCTTCGAGCAAGCGGCGCGCGAGCTCGCGGTCGACCGCAGCGTACTGCGTCGGCGCATGCAAACGTTGGCCGCCTGGGCGCGGATCCCGCTCCTGGTTGGGCGCGGCGCGAACCTTCGACCCACCGCCGCCGGCGCTCGGCTGGCCTTGCGCGCTGCTGCGCTGGTGGCCGCTGCGAGTCGGCTCCCGGCGGAAGTTGCCGGAGCGCCCGAACGCATCGTGGTGGCGTGCACCGGCACCATCACCACCGAGGTGCTCCCCAAGGTGCTGGTGGACCTGGAGCGGTCCGAGATCGCGCCGCAGATCGCCGTGCGCCGCGCCGGGGGCGCCGCATGCGAGCGCCTCTTGCGCGGGCGAGACGTGGATATCGGCGTGGTGCGCGGCGAGGGACCACCGCCCGGGTTCGCGAGCATTCGTCTCGCCGACGATCGCGTGTGGGCGCTGCTACCCAAGGCGCATCCGCTCGCCAAGGAGCGCGCGCGTATCACCCCCGAGCGCCTGGCGGCCACGCCGCTGGTCCTCTACGGCGCGTCGTCGCGCACCCGGGCGCGCATCATGGAGCGCCTCGGGCCCCTCGGCGCCTCGATCCGCGTGGAGGTCGACGGGAAGGCTTCAGCCCTTGCCTACGTGCGCGCAGGCCTCGGCGCGTCGTTCGTCTCGTTGCTCCCCGGCCATGGAGTCGCCCACCCCGGCGTGGTGGCGCGCGACGTCACTTCGCTGTTCGCCGCCTGCGGCTTCTATGTGGCCGGGCTCCGCGAGCGCTGGAACGAGCCGGCGCTGAAGCAGGTGGTCGAGCGAATCGTGCATCATGCACGGAGTCGGCCCAGGCGCTAGCTACTGCGGGTTCTGAAAGAGGACCGGATACACGACGGTGACGATGCCGCCCTCCGGCTGGGGAAAGTTGAGCTTCCCGATGTCGTCGACGACGCAGGCGACCATCTGCGCGTCGCCCACGTCGGACCCGCCATCGGCCGCGCTGCTCACCTTGCCGTCGCGCGCGATCACGAACTTCGTCGTCACGCGACCCTCGAGCTTCGGGGCGCGCTGCAGCGCCGCCTCGTAACACTTGCGGAATACACCAAAGTGGCTGCGCAAGATGCGCTGGATCACCTCCGGCGGCAGGCGCCCGTTCACGACGATGATGCCCTGGCGAAGCGACGGCCCCTTGACCTTGGCGCCCGGGTGCCAGCCGCTGGGCGCGGCGGCGACGGTCGCGCCGACGCCTTGGCCCGCTGCGTCGGCCGGCGCGTCGTCGCTCGCGACCGCCCCTGCAGCGGAGGGCGGCGCGATGGTGACCGCGTCGCCGGATGCCGCCGGGGCGCCAGTGGCTGCGGTGGCTGCGGCTGCGGTCGCGGGCGCTTCGGCGGGCGGCGAGGTCTTTCCGCATGCCATCAGGGAACCAGCGAACAGGGCAAAGGCGAAGGGTCGCAGCATCCCGCGAGGGTATCAGACCTCGACGCCGTCGAAGCGCTGCGGACTACGATTTCCAAGAGCGCGCGGCGGCGCAGCTCACGCTATGCTGCCATCATGGTGCGTTCCGCTCGCTTGGTTGCTGCCTTCGCCACGTGTGCGATGTTCGCTCTCCCCGCGCCGGCCTGGGCTGCGCAGTTCGTGGTTACCGATGTAACCTACACGCACTCGGCGACCACCACCACCGACTCGCATCTCCGCGTGCCGCCCTCGGCGCAGACGCCCCTCAACTGGGTGGCGCCGGTGAACTACACGGCGGGCGGCACCGCGCACGTACGGCTGGAGGTCTTCACCAAGCCGAGCGCCGCGCCCACGCGCTTTCAGATCTGCTTCGAGGCCAACGCCGGCAGCTACGCCTGCACCGACCAGGCGCCGACGTACACGGCACCAGGCGTGTACGACTGGACCACCCCGATGCCCAACTTCTACCAGTTCTCCACCGTGGACTGGACCAAGGGCGTGGCCAAGGTGGCGCTCATTCTGAAAGACGACAAGAACGGCAAGCCGGCACCCGAGAACGTGGGCCCCACCGTCTCGGCGATGTACATGCCGTCGAACCTGCGGGTGACCGTGACCATGGTCTCGCCCGGCGGCACCTACGTTCCGCCGCCGCCCACGCCCGCTGACGCCGGCGCAGCAGATGCGAGCGCGAGCGACGCTTCTTCTGCCGACGCGGCATCCGCGAACGACGCCGGCACCTCGCTTCCCGACGCGGCTACGAACGACGACGCGGGGAGCACGCCCACCCCGCCCGCTGCGGACGACAGCGGCGGTTGCGCGACAACGCCCGGCTCGACACCGGTCCTCGCCCTGGTCGCGCTCGCGGTGTTCGGCGCAGCCCTCGTTCGCCGCCGTCGCCAACGCTCGACGTAGAAGGGCCGACAACCTCTTCGTCGAATTCGCGTGCGCCCCGATTCGAGCCTCGATATCCTCGCATATACGGTTGGGAGGGCGTGGATGTCGCTGTCATTTCGCGCGGTGTGCGGTACGGGAGCGGCGTATCGTCGACGCTATGAGAACAGGGGCAAAGGCGGTTCTCTGCGGGATCATGCTCGCGTGTTCGCCGCAGCCAGGCCGGCCATGCAAGCCGGGCGCTCCTGTCCTGTTGGTTCACGTCGATGTCGCACAGGCCATGTCGACCGTCTCGACGACAGGTGCGTGCACCCCACCCTTGTGCATAGAGCCGGCGGATGGTGGCCCAGGGTGTCTTACGTGGAAGGGCGCAGTGACCGGAACGGAAGGGAGCTTCTGTGCAGTTTTCCTCACTCAGCCAAGCGGCGGCCGATTCTCGGCCCGGATCCCCCTTAGCGATGCGTGCGGCGAGAAGATACCTGTCGGCATCGAAGTATTCTTCGACGCGTTCGGAAACAGTCTTTCATCGGGCTACGTAGACAAGGAGGCGGGCTATGGTGCGTAGCAGCAGCGGGTACGTGGCGCGCATGATCGGTCTGGTGATGGCGGTGGGGATCCTCGTGCCCGCCTATCCGTGATACGGCAGCTACAGCAACAGGACCCGGCGGGTATCGTCGAGGCATGCCGTGTGCTGAGCACGCACGATGTTGGTGCGCGCCAAGCGTTGCCGGTCAGCTGGGGTTCACGGGGCCGCGGGCTTCGCAGCCTTCGTTGCTGGGGCAGATGTAGTTGCGCTGCTTTCCGCAGCCGGCCGCGTGGTACTCGAGGATGCCGCCGGGAATGCGCTCGATCTGGACCTGCGGCTCGGTGCAGTTGAATTCGTGCGCCGCCTTGGTGCGGAGCGCGCCTTCCGGGCCCCCACAGGCGACCAACGTACAAGCGGTGAGAATGAGGACGACCAGCGCGCGGATCCCGATATTCATCCCCCCGACGTATCACAGCGAGGCGCGGGCGCGCCGTCCTCCGAAGGGATGACATCGCCCGCGCACTGGCTGACTGATCAGATCTCGAACTTGCCTGTCGCGCCCAGGTCCTGAAACGCCTGCACCAGGCGGGCGGTCATGCCCTTCTCGCCGAGGTACATCCAGCCGCGCGGATCGATGTGCTTCTTGTTGGGCTTGTCGGCGCCTTCGGGGTTGCCGAGCTGGCTCTTCAGGTAGTCGCTTTTCTCGTCCATGTACGACTTGATGGGGTGGAGGAACGCCCACTGGGTATCGGTGTCGATGTTCATCTTCACTACGCCGTAGGAGACGGCCTCGCGAATCTCGTCGGGGCTCGAGCCGGAGCCGCCGTGGAACACGAAGGTGACCGGCTTGTCGTCGGTCTTGCGATCGGCTTTCACCCGGGCCTGGCTGTTGGCGAGGATCTTCGGGGTGAGCTTCACGTTGCCCGGGGCGTACACGCCGTGGGTGTTGCCGAACGACGCGGCCACGATGAACGAGCCCACCGGCGAGAGTGCGTCGTAGGCGGCCAGCACGTCTTCCGGTTGCGTGTAGAGCTTCGAGTTGTCGACGCCGGCGTTGTCGACGCCGTCTTCTTCGCCGCCGGTGACCCCCAGCTCGATCTCCAGGGTCATGTCGATCTTCGCCATGCGCGTCAGGTACTGCTTCGAGATCTCCAGGTTCTCGGCCAGCGACTGCTCCGAGAGATCGAGCATGTGCGAGCTGAAGAGCGGCGCACCCGTTTGCTTGAAGTGGGCCTCGCCCGCGGTGATGACGCCGTCGACCCAGGGGAGCAGCTTCTTGGCGCAGTGGTCGGTGTGGAGAATGACCGGAACGCCGTAGGCGAGAGCCAGCGTGCGAACGTGGTGCGCGCCAGCGATGGAGCCGGCGATCGAAGCCTGGTGCTGCGCGTTGTCGAGGGACTTGCCGGCGTTGAACTGCGCGCCGCCGTGCGAATACTGGATGATGACGGGGCTCTTCGCCTGCTTGGCCGCCGCCAGCGCAGCGTTGGCCGTGTGGCTACCGATGACGTTGACCGCCGGCAGCGCGCACTGGGCGCTCTTGCAGTAGGCGTACAGGTCGCGGAGGGCGTTGCCAGTGACGATCCCGGGGGGCAGCTTCAGTGCGTTCATGGTGGGCGAGGGTAGTACCGACCCGCGCAAATTCGTACCCGCTTTTCGCCGCCCCCCGCGCGTTGCCAATGTGGAAGCGAAGACCCGCCAAAATAGGGCTCGCCGCCACCCCCCTCCGCGCTACCATGCGTGCGGTATGCCGCACCGTTCTTATGCTTGGGTCGTGATTGCTGCCGCGGCCGCTGCCGGCGTGGCGTGTGGGTCCCGCACCGGGCTCTTGAACACCGACCCTCCGGTGGTGGTGGGCAAGGACGCTGGCCCCGATGCGCCGGTGGTCTCCTGCACGCCGGGAACGTTCAAGCTCGACCGCGCCGCGGCGCAGCTCATGTTCGTCATCGACCGCTCCGGGTCCATGCGCTTTCTCCTCGACGGCACCGACCCCGATCCCAACGGCAACCAGCCGCCTCGGCCCGACTCCCGCTGGCGGATTCTCCAGCGCGGGCTCGACCCGGTGCTCACCACCCTCGAAGGTCGCATCGAGATCGGCGCCAAGTTCTTTCCCGACCCGTTCGATCCCGGCGGGGGCAGCGCCGCCGATGCGTGCATTGTGCAGTCAACCGCCGACGTGCCGCCGAAGAAGGCCACCGCCGCCGACGTTCTGGGGGTGTTCGACGCCACCCGGCCGCTCGGTGGAACGCCCACCGCCGACGCCATCAAGTCCGCCGTCACCTATCTCAAGAACGGCGCGCGAAGGGTCATCTCTCGCTACATGGTGCTCGCCACCGATGGCGCGCCCAACTGCAACGACGCCCTCGATTTTCGCACCTGCGTTTGCACGCAAGTCGACGCCAACACCTGCCGGCAAGATCCGCAGGACGGTCCCAGCCGGTGCCTCGACGACAACCGCACGGTGCAGGTTATTCAGCAGGCGGCCGACACCGAGAAGATTCCCACCTTCGTCATCGGGCTCGGCGCGTCCGATCCGGTGTATGCCCGCACCCTCGATCGCATGGCCGTGGCCGGCGCCCGGCCGCGCACCGGAACGCCGCGCTACTACGAGGCGCTCTCTGCGGCCGAGCTCGAAAAGTCGCTCACCGAGATCCAGGCCAGCATCTCCGAGTGCACGTATGTCACGCCCTCGGCGCCCACCGATCCCAACGCCATCACCATCGAGATCAATGGCGCGCGCATCAACCGCGACACCACCCGCCAAGACGGCTGGGACTGGGTCGACCAGAGCTACGGCCAAGTAGCCCTCTTCGGCTCCGCCTGCGACGCGGCGCTGCGGGGCGGCGAAGGCACCGACGTCAAGGGAACCGTCAGCTGCAAGTAGCGAGGCTCGCATGATCAAGAAAGTCGCGTTCACCATGTTTCCGGTGAAGAACACCCAGCGCGCGCGGGCGTTCTACGAAGAAACGCTCGGCCTCACGGTGGGCAGCCATGCGCCAAACGGCGTGTGGACGGAGTACGACTTGCCCGGCGGCGGCTGCCTTGCGCTCTTCAAGAACCCCGGCTCCAAGAGCGAAGACGAAACGCCCAGCAACGGCGCGGGCGGGAGCATCGCCTTCGAGGTCGACGATCTCGACGCGCTCACCGCCCAGCTCAAGACCAAAGGCGTGAAGTTCCGCAGCGAGGGTATCGCCTCGCCGGTATGCCGCATGGCGACCATCGCCGACAGCGAAGGCAACTCGATCATCCTGCACGAGCTCAAGAAGAAGTAGCGCTTTCCCTCGGCGGAACGCGCGCGCATGGGCTATTGCCAGCGAGCCTTGAAGTCGAACGGCGCGCTCCGCGGGTACGTGATGGTCTGCCTCGCCGCCATGGGGTGGGGCCTTTGGCCGTTCTTTCTGCGCCACGCCGAGGCCGAAGGGCCCATCGATCCGGCCATCGAGAGCGTGTTTCCGCTGGTGGTGATGAGCCTGGTGACGCTGCCGTTCTCGTTTCGTACGCGGCTGCCGCGCACGCCGGGCCCGTGGCTCCTCATGGCCTGGCTCGGCGTGAGCGACGCCGGCAACGTGCTGTGCTTCTTCGGCGCCTACCAGAAGACCTCGGTGGCGGTTGCAGTGCTCACGCACTATCTTACGCCGCTGCTGGTGGCGCTGGCCTCGCCCTTCGTGCTGCGCGAGGCGTTCGAGAAGCGCACGTTGGGCGCGACCGCGGTGGGCTTCGTGGGGCTCTTCGTGCTGCTCGCCCCGTGGCGAACTTCAGTGCAGCATGCAGATATTCTGGGAGCCTTGCTGGGCTCGGCCAGCGCGCTCTTTTACGCGTCGAACGTGCTTTCCAACAAGTACCTGGGAACGTGGTTCTCGCCGGCCCAGGTGCTCTGCTTTCATGGCGCTGTGGCCATTCCCATCGCCTACCTGCGCGTCCCCGCCCACGCGCCGGCGCTGGGCATGAACGCCATTGCGTGGCTGCTGGCGGGCTCGGTGCTCTTGGGGGCGGTGGCAGGGCTCTTGTTCCTTCGAGGGCTCGCGCGCATCCGCGCCGCGCATGCGACGCTGCTCACGCTGCTCGAGCCGGTGGTGGCGGTGCTCCTCGCCGCGTGGCTGTTCGGTCAGAAGCTGGGGCTCAACACCGCGGTGGGCGGCTTGCTGGTTCTGGGAGGCGCCGCGTCGGTGATGCTGCGGGCCAAGGCCAGCGCCCCGCCGGCCACGGACGTGCCATGACGGGCGCCCCCGCGGAATCTCGCTTCGGGGCACGCATTGGCGAGTTTCTCTTGGCCGGGGGCATCACCCCGCTTCTCTATCCGCTCTCGTGGGTGATGCGGCGCACGCTCGGCCTCGACGCGGCAGACTACGCGGTGGGCTTCACCATGTTCCACGCAGCCCACCTCATCAACGATCCGCACTTCACGGTGACCTACAGCCTCTTTTACGAAGACGCGCGCGCGCGCACCTTTGGAACCGCCTTTCCGCCGGCCCTTCGCATTCGCTACTGGTTGGCGGGCGTGCTGGCGCCGCTGCTCCTCGTGGGGTGGGCCGCGCTCTCGCTCGCCACCAAGTCGGCGCCGCTGCTCGGCGCCGAGATTCAGCTCATGTTCCTGCTGGTGGGCTTTCACTACGTCAAGCAAGGCTTCGGCGTGATGACGGCGCTCTCGGCGCGCCGCGGCGTGTTCTATTCGGCGCGCGAACGCTGGGCCATCCTGGCGCATTGCTATGCGGGCTGGGCCTACGCCTGGGCGAGCCCGGCCGATCCGGGGACCGAGGTGGAAGAGAAGGGCGTGGTGTTCACTACATGGGCGCGTTCGCTGCTCCTCGAGCGCATCACGTTCGGCGCGCTGCTGGCCTCCAGTGCCGTGCTGTTGGTGGTGCTCGCGCGGAAGTGGCGGCGCGAAGGACGCTTGCCCATCGCCACGCCGTTGGTGGCGCTGCTCGCGAGCGTGTGGGCGTGGAGCATCTACTCGAGCATCGATCCGCTGGTGCGTTACGTGACCCCGGCGCTGCACTCGATTCAGTACCTGTTCATGGTGCGCCTCTTGAAAGGCAACGAGGCGAAAGAGAAGGAGGGGCCGCCGCGCTTCGAGATGTCGCGCGCGGCGCGGCTGGGCCTGCTCGCGGCCACCGCACTCGTTCTGGGGCTCGTGGTGTTTCACGGGTTGCCGCAGGCGCTCGACGCGCTGCTGGTGGACAAGAAGAAGGCGCGCTTCACCGATCTCGGCGCCACCCCGTATTTTGCCGCCATCTACGTGGTGGTGAACCTACACCACTACCTGATGGATATGGTCATCTGGCGCCGCGAGAACCCGAAGACGCGCTACCTCAGGGAATAGCGGTGCTGTCGCCTGTCCGCTCATCCGCGAAGTGACGGAGATTCCAGGACTACAGCAGCCCCTGTCGCTTTGCCTCGTACCAAATGAAGGGAGAGTATCTCCTCAAGTGGCTTTCGGCCGCGGTTTGGTTGTCGCGTCGAAGCCCGAGATAGTCGTCGTATCGCCGCGAACGAATCTCGCGGCAGGGATCGTCGAGCTTCAGGCGGCGGATTGTCTCATTCGCCTTTGCCTTGTCCCCAGCAGACAGTGTTGGATTGGGATAAATTCTGCCGGTCACGAGCTCGAGATGGAATGTATCTGGAGGAAGGGTGAATGGGTCAAGGACCGTCGAGTAGTCGCGTTTTCGCGAGTTCATCGTCGTGCACGCAAGGCGGTAGTTGTCCCATTCGTAAGCCTGGTGGGGCGCTTTCGATTTTGCCACAAAGTGATCGACCGAAGTGCCGCCCACGCACCTCTCGATGTATACGCAAATATACGCGCATACCCCATCATAGCTATCGTGTAGATCCTTGAGACATTCCCTCCAGTACGGCGGGAGCTTCAACCCTTTGGGTACGGGCCCGTTCGCGGCGACAGAGTTGGTCTTGAGCCAACTTACTCCAGGGGCACGCACCCGTTTGGCGAACGTTTTCGGCTCACCCTGCAGCTTGACCGGAATCATGGGCGCTTGCTGTCTCGCTTCTGCTGAACCGCGGGCTTGAGCCAGCCCTGCGTCTCGCCCACGAATCGCCAACGCGTCCAGAACGAATCTGTCTCTCCGAGCACCCTACGCAGCTTGGCGTCGAGGGCCCTCGCTGCGCGCGGGTCAACCTTCGACTTGCTCAATAGTTTGGACGCGTCTTCGAGTGCCTGCTCGGCTTCGACGCTCCGCGAGCTCCTCATGTCGAAGGCTTCGCTCGTCAGCCACATCCCCGCTTCTCCCTGTCTAGCGAAGGTCCGCTTCTCCAATGATACCGTCTTGTCCTCGGCATCTAGGTCGAGGTCGAACCAGGCATCCTTCGTTGTGTCGAAAAACGGCTCGACCGACGCGAGCACAAGCGGTGAGTGGGTCGCTGTCATGAGTTGAACGGTTGACCCGTGCTTGCCCGTGAGTGCGTCCATCACCTTGAGGAGCGCCGGAACGATACGACGCTGCCACTGCGGGTGTAAGTGTCCCTCGATTTCATCGATGAGGAATACGACCTCACGCGTGGGCCGCTTGTTGCGGAGCTCGGCATTTTCAACATGCTGCTGCCACACCCACGTCAGAAGATACGCGAGCGCGATCACACGGCGCATTCCCGCGGAGGCGTGAATAACGGGAACCTCGTCGCCGTAAGGCATTCTGAGGGTGGGGTACCGATTTGGATCACTAACAGTGATACGCCGTAGCTCGCCCGGCTCGAGCTTTTCTGTGGGCGTAGGCGACAAGAGCGCCAGCACTTCCTTCAGAATGCGAAATGGCTCCTCGTTGCCATTTTGCCACAGCGCCCAGTCACTAATAAGCCCCTTACAGTGCGCATTGCCCTTCCAAACCTCCTCGGAGGAGAAAAGAAAGGAGCTCGGGCGATCCGGTGCGTCTGTGGTCCAGTAGTTCTGTGTTGGATCCCAAACAGAGAAGCCGCCATCGACCTGTGCGTACAGAACCAGCCCGGGTATTGCCGGGCGGCTTGGCTTTACCTTCCAATGCGCATCCGCCGGATCGTAGAAGCTTTCGTACTCGAAAGATCCCTTCGTCTGCTTCGTATACGAGTACGCAATGCTGGCCTTTGCGTAGCTGATGAAATTGATTGGCTTGCCGGCCTTCCCGCCGAGCTTCCGCGAGACGCGGCGAGGCATGGCCATCTCGCGCGCCCACGTTCGCGTTAGCACCCACCAGGCCACATCCAGCAGGAAGCTCTTCCCGAGCCCGTTGTCTCCAGTGATGAGGTTCAACCTGGGCGCCAGGTCCATCGCCATCTCCCGCGCGGGGCCCACATTCCTCAGGTGCAAACGCTCAAGCATCGTACATCGCCTCCGCGCGCAGGGTACCCCAAGGGCGGAGGTAGGCGGCGCCAAAGTCCTCCGCATCGCTCGTGGATGCCGCAGGCCTCACCTCAAAAGCCCTTCTTGATGCCCAGCTCTTTCATCTTGTGGGCGAGTGTGCGAACCGGGATCTTGAGGGCGGCGGCGGCGGCGGTCTGGTTGCCGTCGCTGCGGCGCAAGGCATCGAGAATGAGCGCGGTCTCGTAGCGCTGCATCTCGACGCGAACGCGATCCTTGTAAGCCAGGTTGGGGTCGCCGCCTGGATTCGGGTCGACACCCGGTGGCGGCATACTGCCCGAGATGGGCTCTTCAACCGGCGCCGGCGACGACTTGCGCACGCGCTCCGGCAAGTCGACCAGCTCGATGCGATCGCCGTTGGCGATGACCGCGGCGCGGAAGACCGCGTTCTTCAGCTCGCGAACGTTGCCCGGCCAGCCGTGTCTTTGCAGCGCGGCGCCTGCCTCGTCGGTGAAGCCAAGAATGCTGCGGCCGTTGGTGGCGTTGGCCTCTTCCAGAAAAAGGTGCGCGAGGCCCGCGATCTCCGCGGTGCGGGCGCGCAGCGGCGGAACACGCACCGCCACGGTCTCTAGGCGGAACAGCAAATCTTGACGGAACTGCCCGACGCCCACCATGCTCTCGAGGTCGCGATGGGTGGCGGCCACGATGCGCACGTCGACCTCGAGCTCGCGTTCGCTCCCCACCTTGGTGAAGCGCTTGGTCTCGAGAACCCGTAGGAGCGCCGCCTGGGTAGGGAGCCCCAGCTCGCCCACTTCATCCAGGAACAGCGTGCCGCCGTGGGCCAGCTCGAAGACGCCGCGGGTGGTCTTGTCGGCGCCGGTGAAGGCGCCGCGCTCGTGTCCGAAGAGCACCGACTCCACCAGGGTGGGCGGCACCGACGCGCAGTTGAAGGCGAAGAAGGGGCCGGCCTTGCGCGGGCTCTTCTCGTGCACCTCACGCGCCAGTAGCTCCTTGCCGACGCCGGTCTCTCCCAAGATGAGGATGGGAAGCACCGAAGCTGCGACCCGCGTGACCTCGGAGCGCACCCGGCGCATCTCCTCGCTCTCGACGATGCGGGCAGGAATGGGGGCTGCGCCGCCGCGGCGGCCGTCGCGGGCGTTGGCGAGCAGCTCCTCCAGGGTCACGCCGTCTTCTGGAAACACCGTGAGGTTTACACGCATCGACGGGTTCTCCGCCTGGATGCGCGCGGCAAGGCCTTCGGCGGCTCCGCGCGGCGTCTCCGGCAGACCCACCAGAATTTCGGCCGATGAGTACAGGCCCGTGCGATCGACCGGACGAAGCAAGGCGGTGATGCGCGACCATGCACTCACCTGGGCGCCCATGGTCGAGGTGCCCTTGACCGGCTGCCGTGCGCCCACGCTGAGGAGCGCCAGCGGGCGCCCGAAGGTCCTGGCGCGCACGATTTCTTGCTCTAGCCAGCCGGCGAAGCGATCGTAGCCGTCGATGCCGGGCACGGCTGCCACCGTCGACTGCAGCACCAGCGTCACGTCGCCCAAACGAATCGGCTCACCCGCGCGCACCCGCGCCTGCGCCACGCGGCGCCCGTCGAGCCAGGTGCCGTTGGTGGAGCCCAGGTCTTCGACGCGCAGCTCCAGCCGCGAGACGTGCACCCGCGCGTGGGTGCGCGAAAGGCTGGGGTCGGCGATCACCATGTCGGCGGGATAGGCGCGGCCCACCACCAGCTCGGTGCCCTCCACCACGCGCAGCGTCTTGGCGCCGTCGCGGTGCACCGCCACCAGGGAGAGATCCGACGGGGGTCCGCCTTCGCCACGAATGGTAGTGCCGTCCCGAGTCACCCACGGAGCATGCGTAGATCTTGCCTCTTTGCGCAACCCCTTGCCGGCAAGAAACCCGAAGAGGCTGGCGTAAGTGCTCGAAAAGCGGACGTAATGTCGTGGCCTCGCGTTTGCGTAAGAGCTTTCGCCGGCACCGCTTCGGGCCGCGCAAACGAGTCACGAGGACAAAAATCATGAGCGCAATCGTCGGTGGAGCAATCACGTGTGCAGGCGGAATTCTGGCGGCTTCGAGCGTCATCGCGAAGATGAAGGCGAACGCCAAAGACCTCATCGACAAGATGGTGCCCTACCAGGGCTGGATCGGCGCCGTCATGTTCGTGTGGGGCATTTGGGAGACCATCGCCGTCGTCCGCGGCCTGCCGCACATGGCCGAGATGGGCGTCCTCAACTTCGTGTTCGAAGCGCTGGTCGCGGTGGCCGATCTCTTGGTGGGCTTCCTGCTCGCGTTCGGTCTCATCACCAAGTACGCCATGGGCGGCAATCAGGTGGCCATCGAGAAGGGCCAGGCCATTCGCGGAAAGCTGGCGACGGTGCAGATCCCCCTCGGCTTCCTCGCCATCGTCATGGGCATTCTCTACATCGTCGTCAGCTTCCTCTGAGCCGGCGAATGTTCGCTCTCGGTGCTACCCTGAAGGAGCCATGGCTCCTTCGCCCGCGCCCATCGAATCTCGCGAGCCCGCGAGATGAGCGTTCATGACGCGGGTACCGGCATGGTGACGCCGCACGCCATCGATCGCTACTGGGTCGAGAGCATCATCGGTCGCGGCGGCTTCGGCGCCGTGTACCGCGCCCGCCACATGCACACGCGGCAGGTGGTGGCGCTGAAGATGCTCCGCCCATCGGCCGCGGTGGCCGGGCAAAGCTCGAACCACCTGGTGCGCGAGGCGCAGATTCTCGCGACGCTGCGCCATCGCAACATCGTCCAGGTGTTCGACGCCGGCGTGGTGGACGGCGCCGCATTCATCGCCATGGAGCTGGTGGAGGGCGCCTCCATCGAGCAAATGCTGGCGCAAACTCGGGTGCTGCCGCTGCCCATGGTGCTCGCCCTCGCCACCCAGCTTTTGGATGGACTGGGCGCGGCCCATGCGGTGGGCGTGGTGCACCGCGACATCAAGCCAGGCAACCTGCTGGTGCTCCCCGACGGTACCCTGAAGATCCTCGACTTCGGCATCAGCAAGTCGAGCATGGTGCAGGTGAGCGCTTCTTCGCAGGGAAGCTGGGTGGGCACGCCCGGCTACATGGCGCCGGAACAATACGGCGCCGGGCCGGTCGACCTTCGCGCCGACCTGTATGCGGCGGCGGTGACCATCTACCGCATGGCCGCCGGTGAGCGGCCGTTTCCGGAATCCGACTTCGCGCAACTGCTGAGCCGCGTCATGCGCGAGCGCGCTCCATCGCTCTCGATCCGCGTGCCGCATGCGCCGCCGGCCCTGGTGCATGCGCTCGATCGTGCGCTCCTGCGCGATCCCGACGCTCGCTTCGCTTCTGCGGAGACGTTTCGCGCGGCTCTCTCCGCCATGAGCGGCAACATCATGGCCGAAATCGCCACCCAGAGCGCGCCCTACTCGCCGCGCACCGAGCTCATGCCGCGCATCTCGTCCTCGCCGCCGCCGCCCAATCTCGCGGGCCTCGTGACGCCGGCGCCGGCGAGGTATGCGAGCGCCCCGCTCTACACCGCCGCCAACCCGACCCCGCAGGGCTTCGGGCCCGCCGCCACCACCACCGGCGCACTGCCCGCGGGTCGCAGGTGGGGGCTCGCCTTGGGCCTGCTGGGCGCGTTCGCGGTGATGGCCGGGGTCGCGCTCTTCTTCGCGCTCCGTCATCGCACGGAGCCGCGCGCGGAGGCAGAACGCCCGTCTTCGTCGTCTCCGTCACGCGCGGGCGTGTCGATTCCTCCGGTGGCCACGGTCACCCGTACCGGCACCTTCACCACCACACAGGTCTGTAAGGACAACGACACCCTTCGCTTTGAAAAGGCCACCTTCGAGGTGAAAGACGGCCCCGCGCTCAGCATCGACGACAACTGCGATCTGTTTCTCGTCGACACGACGATTCGAGGTCCCATCGGCGTTCGTGGGAATTCCGGTCACGTGGTGATGCGCGGCGGCAGCATCGTCGCAGACAGCGTCGCGTTTGACTTTGCCAACTCGGTGAACCTCACGCTCGATGGCGCCACCGTGCAGGCGCCCGATGGGGTTCGCGCAGGGGGCCCCGGCACCATGAACTTTCGCAAGTCGAAGATCACCGCCAGCGGAACGGCCCTGGCGGTGGCCAACGTCGACCTCACGATGACCGACACCGACGTGGGCGGCGGCATCACCGGGCTTCGCACCACGCTCACCGGTTCCACCACGCTCCACGGCGGAAGCCTCGGCGGCTCGCGCTGGGCCCTCGACCTCGGCGGCACCAACGAGCTCACGGTCGACGGTGCGCGCATCGATGGTCCGACCCGGCGCGACCCGTTGGTGACGATTCACGGTCTTCCGGGGATGGCGTCGAGCGGTATGCCGGTGGCGGCGCAGACGGCGATCCCGGCGCAGCCCACCGCCGTTCCCGCGTCGAGCGGCCCGCCTCCCGGCCCCACCGCGGGGGCGGCCGTGGCGAAGCCGGGCATCTCCATCTTCTACCCGAGCACGGTGCCCGAGGGGCTGGAGCCCAGCGCGTTCGTCAAGGTCGCCTCCGCGGCCGCGCCCGCCGCACGGGCCTGCGTTCCTGCGGGTCAGGCCACCACCGTGCGCATCCAGATCATGGTCCACGGGCCGGAGATTGCTGCGAACGATCACAAGATCGCGCTCCTCGGGCCCAGCGGCGACAATACCGGCGAGCCGGCCGTGGCGCGCTGCGTGGCCGAGGCGTTCCGGCGCGTCGTGCCCAACCCGTGGCACGCGACCCAAGACACGCGCATCATCCACTTCGACGTGCGGCTGGGCCCCTGACCGAGTATCGTGGCCGCATGCTTCGCGTGGGCCGCGCCCTGCTCCTCGCTTCGGTGGTGGTCGCTTGCGGCGCCGCACAAGAAGCTCGCCCTTCGCCCCGCGTGGCCTCCAGCCTCGAATCGCAGACGCTGCTGGCGGAGGTACAGCGCGACTGGGCGGCGCGCGGCCACGAGGACGTGACCCAGCGGCTCACCAAGAGCGTCGTGGCGTTCCTCTCGACCTACCCCAACGACGCCGCCACCCCCCTCGTGCGAGCCTACGCGGCGGTGCTGGCCATCGGTCGCAACGACGTACCCGCGGCCGAGCGGCTCCTCGACGCGAACGTGGTCGAGGGCGAGGGCACCACCAGCGACCTCATGGTCACCGTGCGCGCCCACATTCTCCGGGTCAAAAGGCAGCCGGAGGCAGCGCTCGATCTCCTTCGCCCGCTGGTGGGCAAGCTGGTCGACCCGGTGGGCCGCGACCTGTTCCTGGAGGAACTGACGCTGGCCGCCATGGAGTCGCACCTGGAGTTCGAGGCCATCGCGTACATGGACGCCTGGCTCACCGAGGCCAGCGGCGAGGAGCACGAACGCGTGCGCGCGCGGGTCGACGAGCTCCTGCAGGCGACGCCCCGCACCGTGCTCGAGGCCACCTACCGCTCGATGCGCGAGCGCGGCAAGAGCTCGGGCTACAGCAAGGAGCTGCGCGGCGCCCTCGCCGACCGCCTGGGCGTCATCGCGGTGGAGAAGAACGACTCCGCCCTGGCGCGCTGGCTCCTCGAGCCGAGCAACGGGAGTGCGCCGGTGCGCGCGGGCTCCGAAGCGTTGCAGGAGTTGGCATCGTCGACCCGCGGGCTGCGCACCGTGCAAGGGCGCACCATCGGCATTCTGCTTCCGGGCGACAACGTGGTGCACAACAGCGAGGCGGCGGAGGTGATTCGCGGCGTTTCCTGGGCGCTGGGGCTGCCGCAGCCCGACCCGCTCAAGCGCGACGGCATCCGCCTCGTCACGCGCGACGCCGGCGACAACCTCGAGCGCTTCGATGCCGCTCTCGAGGAGCTGGCGGGCGAGGGCGCAGCGGTGGTCATCGGCGGGTTCGACGCAGCGAGCGCGGCGCGAGCCATGGCGTGGGGCGATGCGCTCGGGCTCACCGTGATGGCCCTGGCGGCGCCCACCAAAGGCACGCCGGTGGCGCACGGCGTGGTGCTCGGAGAGACCATCGAAGACCAGCTCTCTGCGCTGGCAGAAGCCGTGAAAAAGGAAGGGACGACGCGCCTCTCGATGCTCGAGGAGCACCCGCCCGACGCCACCAACGTGCTCGCGCTGGTGGCGCCTTCGCTGCCGCTGGTCAGCCCGGCGATTTCCTGCGACGCACCCGATCAAGGGGTGGGACTCCCACGATTTCCCGTGCGCGCGCCGGACCGCGAGAATGGCAGTTGGCTGGTGGCCGCACCCTCCGAGTGCCTTCGCGATCTCGCGCTCGAGTACGCGCGCACGCTGCAGCCCGGCGGGCCGAAGAAGCGCTTCCTCGCCACCACCCTCGAGGCCGGCATTCCCCACGGCGATCCGCGCATCGCCAAGGTTCGCGTGCTCACCGTGGGTGCCGGCATCGTGCCGGTGCTCGCGGCGCGCCCCGACGACGTCAGCGACATCGACGTGCGCGGCTACATGACGCAGTTCGGCGCACGCCCGAGCTACTGGGCGGCCATCGGGCGCGACGCCGGCGCGCTGGCGCGGCGCGCGGTGACGCCGCTACCGCTCGACACCGCCACCGACGAAGCCGGGGTGCTCCAGCGCCGCGCCATCGTCGAAGCCGGCGTTCTCGCGGCGCGCGTTCGATTCTGGTCGTCGGAGATGAACCGTGTAGATGCCAACCGCTACTTCGGACGAAAGCTCCGGGTGGTGGACGTCATCGGCGGCATCTGAGCGCGCCCATCGACGCCTTCGCAGTACTGCGAGAGATTCGCGGTGGACTCGCATGTACGTTGCAGTCGCACCGCGGCAGCGGGACCGAAGCGGCGAGACCGCCGGGAATTCGCGGAAGGTCAAACCGTGTCCGTCGAAAGGACGGGAAGTCCTCGAGGTCACGGCAGTGCTAGCGGCGCGCGGCGCGTGCGGTGGCCTGCGCTGGGCGCAGCTTCATCAGCGGCAGCTCCACCAGCAGGTGCACCACCGCCGCCGCCGCGAAGCTTGCCACGAGCGACCCAGACACGGAGCGCGCGAAGGAGACATACGGAGAGGCCAGATCGAAGCCCAGTCGCGGCAAGAGCGGCGCCATGCACAGGGGGTGGAACAAGTAGGCGGCGTAGGAGAGCTGCGCGATGGGGTGCAACACGCGCGCGCCGAGGACCGCCGCGAGCGCGCGCCCCACGCCGGAACGCGCGCGGGAAACCAGCAGCAGATATCCGACCGCCGCCGCGAACACGTAGCTGTTGAGGGCGAGCCCCAGGCTGCCGAGGAGGAGCTTTTCGCCGCCCGGACCGCGGGTCTCGGGAAATACGAACGCCACGAACGCCATGGCCGCGAACGCCATCGCCGCCGCCGCGCCAGCGACGATGGGGCGACGCTCGAGCGCCTTCACCGCCGAGGTCGCGCGCTCCAGGTGCACCACCAGCACGCCCACGAAGAGCGCACCAAAGCGCGCGTAGGGCTTCACGAAGAAGACGTCCATGTAGCGCCAAAACTCGGCGACGTTGGGGCGCACCAGCGAGACCTCCAGGCCATGGTGCAGCACCAGAGCCACCGCCACTGCCGCGAAGCCCAGCACGGTGGCCACCAGGAAGGGCGTGCGGAGCCGAGGCGCCGCGGCGTAGAGCGCGAGGAGCCAGAGCGGGAAGAGCGCATAGAACTGCTCTTCGATGGCGAGCGACCAGGTGTGCGCCATGAACTGCCGCGTGAATGGCAGGAAGTTGTTCACGAACAACACGTTGGCCCAGGCGCTCTCGGGGTTGGGGGAGCCCAGCGCGAGATTGAGGGCGATGGCGAGGCCATAGGCCGGCACGATGCGCATCGCGCGCCGCAGATAAAAGGACCCGAACGAGATGCGCCCGGTCGCTTCGCGCTCGCGCATGAGCATGCCGCCGATGAGGTAGCCGCTGATGACGAAGAAGACGTCGACGCCGAGGTTCCCTGCCCAGCCGAGGCGCAACAGCGGCCGGCTCAAGAAGTAGGCGCCGGCCGGAACCATCCCCAGCGGACGCAAGCCCTGCTGCACGTGCTGCAGGAGCACCCACAAGACGGCGAGGGCTCGCAGCCCGGTGATCGCGGGCACCTGGTCGCCGCGCGGCGAAACCAGGCGCCGGGCATTTTCGGCCAGCGAGAACGCCGCGGCAATACGGCTCCGGGCCTGCACGCTCTCTTTCGTATCACCGATGCCGCGGGCCCCTTCGGTGATTCAGCCTGGCGCGCGCTTGCGGCCGAGCGCCAGCGCCGCGACGAAGCTGACGATCCCGATGGCCGTCAGGAGCGCGCTCCCCTCGGCCACTTGCTTCAGCGGCGTGGGAAAGATGGGGTTCTCGGCGGCGATCTGGATCTCGGCGTTGGGCGCCGACGAGGTGGCCGCCAGAGACCACGACTCGCCCGGATGCCCGGTGAGCCCCGCCAGGCACAGCCCTCCTTTGCTCTGCCGCAGCACCTTGCCCGCAGCGTCGCGGACCTCCAGCGTGCAGGTGCCGCTGCTCGGGTACACCGAGATCGACATGTCGCGCTCGGGCCCCGGCGGAACTTCGTAGCGCGCGCGCTCCGGATGCGCCGTCGCGTCGGCCACCGAAATGGTGTGATGGGGGTGCGGCGGCTCGAAGTTGAGCACCGAGAGGCACGACGCCCCGCCACATGTGACCAACCCCAGGCACGTCGCGGCGACGGAGAGGACGAGACCTACGCGCATGAAGCGAGGCTAGCGCAGAAGAGCGCGGAGCACCGGGGTGATGACAGCGCCCCCATGCTCCGCGCGCCGTTCGATGACCTCTACGAAGCTACGGTGGGGAAGAGCGCGGAGAGGCCGTCCTTGCCTACCACCACCTTCACTTCCTTCACGTGGGCGGCGATCTCCTTCAGGGTTTCGAGCTCCTTCAAACGCATGATGAGCGGCTGCTCGGCCATGATGCGCGCGGTGCTCGCCAGCGCGCGCATCGCCGCCGTCTCCTCGCGACGCGAGATGATGTTGGCCATGGCCTCCTTCTCCGCCTCGATGACCCGGTTGAGCAGCGTCTTCATCTCGCCCGGAAGCACCACGTCTTTCACGCCCACGCGCACCACTTCGACGCCGAACGACGCGCTCTTGGCGCGAGCCTCGGTCTCCAGAAACTGCGCCATGGCGTCGCGTGCCGAGAGCAGCTCGTCGAGGGTGGTGGCTGCCACGTAGTCGCGGCTCGCCAGCTGCACGATGAGGTACAGCGCCTCCTTCACGTCTTGTACTGCGTGCGCTGCCGCCACCGGGTCGACCACCGCGAACTCCAGCGTGAGCGAGAGCCGCAAGGTGACCTTGTCTTTGGTCATCAGCTCCTGACCTGCGAGGGCGACCTGCGTGCGCCGCATGTCGACGGCGCGCATCTCGACCCGCGCCTCCGGGTGCGACCAGCGCACGTGGCGGCCCGGCGCAAGGACCCGCGCCATGCTGCCGGCGACGTACTCCAGGCCACGCTCGTACTCGCGAATCGTGCACTCTACATATTCGTTCGCGGGAATGAGCTGCGTGAGCTCGCTGGAAAGAGGCGGCATCGGTGCGAGCACCGAGAGCATCTCGACGCGCACCGAGGCGTCGATCTTCCAGTAGCGGTGCACGCCCGGGCGCAGGAAGAAGCGCGGACGGCCGTCGTGGTACAGCACGGCGCGCTCGTGCGGCGCCACCTCTACCTCGCCGTACCAATCCTCCGGCAGCACCGCGCGCACTTCCGGCGCCGCAACGAACAGAATCGCGTGCGCAGGCAATCGCTGCACCGTCCAGCCGAAGCCGAACACCCAGTGCTCGCCCGGGCCAAACGCGCCCACCGGAAGGCCGCCGCGGCTCAGAATGACTCGTTCGGTAACGTCGACGCGAATGCGGGAAAACATGAAACACCTGCGGAAAGGGAGAGATCGATAGAGAGAGAAAAGAGCGCCGACGAAGGCCGTCCGGGCGCGGCTTCGGCCGCCTCTTCGAACCATCGGGAGCGAGCTCCGTTGCCGTGCCGCGGGCTCGTAGGTCGGGCGGGCTCGGGCGCTTCACGGGAAGGCCCGGGAGACGCGCGCGAGATGGCCCGACCCAGCGGAGCACGTGGGACGGTGATGGGTTCTTTGATGCGTTCTCGCGGCAGGCGGGATGTGCCCTGCTGCGAGTCCGAAGCCGCGCCCATGGGCGCTCACGTAACGGGGTGGCGGATTTTGTCCGGTGCTCGATACAGTCGAGCGGCTGAAACCATCAGTCGAGCCCTCGTGATGCCGCACGCGAACACGGAAGGAGAAACCGAGCGAGCTCGGGCTCCCAACGTGCGCAGCGGCCCGGTCGGAGAAGACTCGCGGGAATCGAACCCGCGCCATCGACGAATGCACGGGCGATGCCAGTGATCGCGCGCCACCGGTTTCCCACGAATCTGTGGTTCCGGCTCTCCGGACCGTCCGCCAGGCGAGATTCTCATAGAAGACTGTATCCCCCTCGATAAGGTGCCCTGGCCGGCCGGCGACGGCGGACCTCGCCCGAGGTGGATCGTCGGGTACCGACCCTGGGGATCCGTGGTTCCATCGAAGGCGGAATGCAGGGCGCCTAAGCTATGGATAAGACACAGTTCCAGTCTTGCCGTACGGCTGGCACGAGATGTGCGCTCAGGTAAGTTAGCCATGTGGAAAGCCTCCTCGCTCCTGTTCGCCGTTGCCCTTGCCGCCCTTACGCCCGGCTGCGCCGCCGACCCGGCCGCTGATGATGACGTCACCGACGACGATCTGGTGGCGACCTTCAACCAGCGCGGCAACATCGACCTCACCCGCACGACCCGGGTGCTCCTGGTGGGCGACTCCGACAAGCTCGGAGAGCTCCCGCTCCATGCGGCCACGGCGCGAGCGCGGCGCTACGCGCGGCTGTATCCGGATCAGCAGATCGTCTTGTTCATTACCAAGGACGTCACCGATCGCACCGTGACCGCCACCGGCTCCGCCATCGTGCGCGACGAGCCCTTCGGCGACGGTATCCTGCTCTCGGACCTCTCGCGGCTCACCAGCGACAAGCTCATCCAGGCGCTCGACCGCTTCAAGCGCATCGCCAGCGTGGACTTTTTCGGCCACTCCTCGCCCTTCGGCGTCCTGCTCGAGGCCAGCGGCGACGGCCGCGTGCTCAGCGCGTCGCTGCCCGGCAACGCCAATATTCTCAAGGACAACTTTGCCCGCGACGTGGCTCCCTACGTGACCCTCAACGGCTGCAACGGCGCGGTGGAAGCGGCGCCGCAGCTCTCCAAAATGTGGGCGGTTCCGGTCTCGGGCGCGCTCACCGCCAGCAACTTTCAAGAGCTCAAGAGCGACAACCACTTCTACGTGAACGACGACGGGTACTTTCCGCCGACGCTCACCCGCCCCGCCACCAACAACGTTTCCTTCGGAGCCGGTGAGGCGCCGCGTTGCTCGGGCGGCGCGTGCATTCGCATGAAGCCCCAAGACGCGCCCTACTGGGGCGTGTGGTCGAACCAGGATTTGGGGATGCAGTACGGGCTCGGGTACTACAAGTTCTTCTGCGACTTCCCCGATGCCGACAAGGCCTGCGTGAAGGGCATGGCCGCCAGCATGTACGCCTTCGTCGCCGAGAAAGCCCTCGACCGCACCTCTTCGGAAGCGGACTTCAAGGAAGTGCTCGCCGACTTCTTCTGCACCCGCAGCAAGGACCCCGCATGGTTTACCCAGTGCAAGGCGGGGCTCGAGAACGCGGTGGCCACCAACGCGGCCTTTTCGCCCATGCGCACCCGCAACGACTACAGCCTGGAGTGCGACTTTCAGAAGTGCGAGCAGCAGTTTCGCTGCACCAAGGTGAACGGCATTCCGCAGAAGAAGACCTGCACCTGGGTCGCCGCCGGGTGTCCCGAGGGTGCTGCGCCCAATTCGGCCAAGTGCTTCGTGAAGAACCCCACCAAACAAACCACGAGCCGCGAGTACAACGCGTACCTCGAGGGTCACCGGCTGCTGCAGGGCGCTCCGGCGCCGGCGATCACCTGCTTCAGCTCGACCTTGCAACGCACGGTGGCCGGCAACACCTGCGTCGAATCGCGCCGCGACAACAAGTGGTACCGATGCGACGCGCAGGGCTGGCTCCCCACCGACGGCAACGCCGGCTGCGGGCAGAAATTCCCGCTCTGATCGCGCGCTACCTTCGCACGTAGCGCAAACGCGCGCACGCTGGCGAAGGCGGGGTACCGGGCGCTACTCTGGGCGGGGGATACCCCGGCATTCGAGGTCCTGGGGCTTGAGGTCTTCGCCGCAGAGATGCGGCACCGAGGCGTGATAGCCGACCCACGGGGCGGAGGTGCCGCCGCCGCCCCAGGCCACCAGGTTGACGCTGGCGGCGCCCTCCTTCGAGCTCCAGCACCAGAGCTCGGCGTTGCCGTTCTCGTCGATGCTCGGGCGCTTGCCTTGAATCCAGCAGAAGCGATCCTTCTCCGACCACCCATGCCCGGTGGTGAGCAGACCGGGATCGCGCGAGAGCAGCGCAGCGGGCTTGTCGCTGGCGAGGTCGGTGAGCGAAAGGGCGGTGGCGGCGGGCTCGCTCCCGAAGGCGGCCATCATGCTACCTCGTTGCGAAAAGCTCAGGGCGTCGACTCGATGCTGCACGTGCACCGACTTTCGCAGGGCGCCGCTGCTGGTGTCGTAGAAGCGAACGTCCTGATTCTCCGGCGCGTGGCGCTGCACCACCGCCACCGAGCCTTCGAGGAAGCGGCACGCGAACACCTCGACGTCGTCGACGAGCACCGTACCGTTGACGCGCTCGAGACGACTCGTGCTGGTGGTCCAGGTGCGGCCCCACAGAGCCGGTTGATGCACCTCGGAGGTGCTGCGCCACACCAGGCTTCCGCACGGTGTGGTGTGGCCATGGGTCTCGACCTGCTCCCGAAGCAAGAACCACCCCAGCCGCACGGCCCCCAGTGTGAGCCCGACCCCAATTGCTGCCGCCCATGGGCGCCCGATTCGCACGCCCCGAAGCTACCCCACGTGCGCGCAAAGGAGAAGCCACAGACGGTTCGGAGAGACCCGAGCACGCCTTCACCCGCCGCGCTACCGACGCTGGAGCACCTTGGCGAGGGCCAGCGCCTGACGAACGTCGCCCGCAGAGAGGCCGGTGGCTGCCGCGAGCTCGGTGGTGCTCGGGGTGCGTCCGTAGGCCTCGCGCAGGCCACGGGCGGCCGTGAGAACGAGCTGAAGGTTCGCCTCGCCGCGGCCGCCGCTGGGCGCAGAAACGTGGACGCCGCGCGTTTCCAGCTCGACGAAGACCGGCTCCACCTCGTCGTTGGCCAGCCCGAAGCGGGCGGCCTCTTCGCCCACCGCATCCAGTGGAATTTCCCGAGCGCCGGGAAAACGGGCGACCAACGCGGCGACGACCTGGGCGATGCGCGACACCGCGGCCACACTACCCGCAGTGGGCGACCTTTGCACCGTTGCGTTCGCGCGCTCTTTGCCAGAAGTTGCGGCCAGGTCGGCCTGGGCGCATAGTCCCGTGATGGGTTGTCGTTCCTTATTGCTGGTGGTCGCCTCCGGGCTCGCGATGGTCGCCGCATGCAGCGATAGGGCCAATCGCGCGCCGATCATCGGCGGTGGGTCCAGCGGAGGCGGTGCAGCCTCCTCGTCGGGAAGTTCGGATGCGAGCATTTCGCGCGACGGGGGGCAGGTGATCACCCTCTCCGATACGCAAGTGGCGCCTTCTTCGCTGCTCCTCACCAGCTCGCAC
The DNA here is from genome assembly GCA_038210445.1 of Polyangiales bacterium. Classification (GTDB taxonomy): domain Bacteria; phylum Myxococcota_A; class Polyangia; order Polyangiales; family Polyangiaceae; genus JABFRG01. Next base: position 3,098 of record JBBQWQ010000056.1, on the reverse strand, counting down.
GTGTTCTGGATCGACAAGGGTGGTGGCGCCACGCTCGGCTCCATCCAACGCGCCGCGCTCCCCTCGGGCGCGCCCGAGATCCTCGCCAAGAACATCGCGGGCCCCACCTCGATCGCGATCGACGGCTCGGGGGCGCTGTTCGTTTCCATTGCCGGCGACGGCGCTACGCTCCCCGGCATCTACCGCGTGCAAGGCTCGACGCTGGTCGCGGTAGCGACCGGAACGGAGGACGAAGCACCGGGGTCGCTCGTCGCCGACAAGAGCGATCTGTTCTGGCTCTCTACCAGTGCGGGCGGCGTGTCGCTTCGGCGAAAGCCCGCCGCCGCCAGCGCGGTCACCATCGGCCAGTCGGTGGTGGGCACCTACGGAGAGCACGCGGTGGTGGTGAGCAATGGCCAGGTGTTCGCCGCCCTCGACGCGGGCGGCAGCGGCAGTGTGATTCGTGCCGCCGCCACCAGCACCGGCGGCGCGGGCGAGGTCATCGGCTCGGTGGTGGGCGGGCTCGGTCCCATCGTGGTGGCGCCCGACGGTGCATCGCTACTGGGCACCACACCGGGCGGTATCGTGCGGGTCGACGTGGTGTCGGGCAAGACCACCCCGCTCATCTCGGGGGTGGGAACGCCCACGGTGCTCACGCGCGAAGGCAACAACCTCTTCTTCTTCGACGCCAAGGCAGGCACCGTGTCGCGGGTGTCTACCGCGGGCGGCACCCCCGACACGATTCTCGACGGGTTCACCACCGTCAGCTCCATGGCCGTGAACACCACCGGCGCCTTCCTCACGCCCACCAAATCGGTGGTCTTCGTCCGTTTCTAGCCCTTGCGATGAGCAACGACGCAGCTGCGCGAATAGACCCTGCGGCCGAGTATTGCAGCACCTGCTGCCTCGAGCTCTCGGGTTTGGCCGAATGGAGCGACGACGGCGGGGCGTGCCCTCTGTGTCGGGGCGCCGACCGTTTCGCATCGGTTCACGAGCTCGACGGCGCGCTGCGCCGCTGGGCAGCCGCCCACGCGCAAGCGATCTCCGAGAAGGACTTTCGAGACTTCCTGCTGGGCACCCTGGTGGAGGTCGACATGGCCGCGCTGTTCGGCGCGTACCAGCGCGGGGAGCCGCTCGCCGTGGTCTGCGACCCGTTCGCCCGCGCCGGCGGCAGCGCGGCGACGGTGGGCCCGAAGTCGGAGCGAGCGCCCACCTCGGAGCGGGTTCGCAACGTTCCCCTGGTCGTGCCCACCGAGGCCGAGCTGCCGGTGCAGCGGTTCGGGCCGGTATCGGTCGCGTCTTCGCCGCCCACCAATCGGGTGAGCCGCGCGCTCCTCTATCCGCTGGCGAGCGTTGCAGCAGCAGACGGCATCGTCGACGTGGAGGAGCGCTGGTACATCGACACCTGCTTGAAACGCTACGGTCTGGAACCCGCGACCGATGCCGAGATGATCGTGTACTACCCGCTCGACTACGCTGCGCTGATTCCCCCGGAGCTTCGCCAAGCGCTGGTGGGGGAAATGTGCGCAGTGGCGATGATCGACGGCCTGCCCGACGCCGCCGAAGCACGGATGATATATGCATATTGCACGGAATGGCGAATCCCCGAGGACTATGCGCGGGCGCAGCTGGTAGAGCTGCAGAGACGCAACACGTCGCTCGCGAGGCGGGCCTGGCTCGGGTTTCGCAACTACCTTCTTCCGGGACGGTGGGAGAATACGAAGCTATAAGGTGAGGCACCCGCCATGAGCCAACCCCCGTTCGGGACGCCTCCTCACGCTCCGCAAGCCCCGCAAGCTCCGCAGGCCCCGCATCCGTCGCAGATGGGGCAGCCCGCTCCGCATCCTCCGCATCCTCCGCATCCTCCGCATCCTTCGCAGATGGGTGGCGCCGCGCCCTGGCAGCCCCCGGCGCCTCCTGCCAACCCCGCCGCGCCTGCGCCCGACGCCAATCATGTCGCACGTTGCGTGGAGCAATTCCGCCGGGTGCACCACAACATGCGGCAGGTCATCCTGGGCAAGGACGAGGTGATCGAACGCATGCTCTGGGCCATCGCCGCATCGGGGCACATCCTGTTCCGCGACGTACCGGGGGTGGGCAAGACCATGATGGCCAAGGCCTTTGCCGCCAGCGTCTCGGGTACCTTTCGACGCGTGCAATTTACACCCGATATCTTGCCCATGGATATTACCGGCAGCAACGTATTCAACGTGCGCAGCAAGGCCTTCGAGTTCGTGAAAGGCCCGGTGTTCACCAACGTGCTGTTGGCCGACGAGATCAACCGCGCCCCGCCCAAGACCCAGTCTGCGCTGCTCGAGGTGATGGAGGAGCGGCAGGTGACGGTAGAGGGCACCACCCACAAGATCGAGCCGCCCTTCGTGACGCTGGCCACCATGAACCCGCTCGACGACGAGGGCACCTATGCCTTGCCGGCGGCGCAGATGGACCGCTTCATGATGATGCTGTCGGTGGGCTACCCGCCGCCCCAAGCCGAGGCGCAGATGCTGGAGGTGCACCTGGCACCCAACCCCATCCTGGCCGACATCACGCCCGTGGTGACCATGGAAGACGTGCGCGATTGGCAGGCCACCGCCAAGCGAGTGTATGTTGCACCCGAAATTCGCAACTACATCGTTACCTTGATGGGCGCCATCCGTCAGGATTCGAGGAACCTGCGCTCGCTCTCGCCGCGCTCGAGCCTCATGCTCGCCCGCGCTTGCCAGGCGCGCTCGCTCTTCGCCGGCCGCCACTTCGTGCATGTCGACGACGTGAAGGTCCTCGCACCCGACGTGCTGGGGCACCGCATCATGACCGGCGACTCCAGCGTGGGCCGCGAGCTCGTGCAGCAGTGGCTCGCACGCGTGCCTGCGCCCGCCTAGGAGGAGACTGGTGTTTTTGGCCGATACCTTCGGGATGCCGGCGTCGGCCGTCCTCACGAACAGGAGTTCGCTCCGGGCGAGCCTCCTTGGCCTCCCTCGGTCTCGGCCAAAAACACTCAGTCTCCTGCTTGGCGCTCTCCGCCGCCGCGCAGTCTCCCGGACCGGAAGAGCCACGTAGCCGACGAAAAACACCAGTCGCCTAGCGCCCTCCTAGCGCTCGGAAACAAGGGAAAATAGGCG
>JBBQWQ010000055.1:0-53614 GCA_038210445.1 Polyangiales bacterium | reverse complement strand
CCGAACGCTCCGACGGCGCCGTGGGGTCGCGACGACTCTCTCGGCAACGATCCGATGTCGGCCCGCGGCAACATGTGGGGCGATGCCATCGGCGACTCCTTCGGCGCGGGCGGCCTCGGCCTCTCCGGCGTCGGCGAAGGCGGCGGCGGTCGTGGCGAGGGCATCGGCCTCGGCAACATCGGAACGCTCGGCCACGGCGCCGGAACTGGAACCGGAAACGGCTTCGGCAACGGTCACGGCAAGCTCGGCGGTGCGCACCAAACCAAGAGCCCCTCGCTCCGTCAGGGCGCGACGCAGGTGAACGGACGACTGCCGCCGGAGGTCATCCAGCGCATCGTTCGTCAGAACTTCGGTCGTTTCCGTCTTTGCTACGAGAATGGAATGCGAACCAACCCGAACCTGGCGGGTCGCGTCGCGGTTCGCTTCGTCAGGGGGCCACCAGCGTCAACGGCCGGCTACCGCCGGAGATCGTCCAGCGCGTGGTTCGCCAGAACTTCGGTCGCTTCCGTCTCTGCTACGAGAACGGTCTGCGCACGAACCCGAACCTCCAGGGTCGCGTCTCGGTTCGCTTCGTCATCGACCGTAGCGGCGCCGTCTCCACGGCCTCCGACGGCGGCTCGGATCTCCCGGATCAAGGCGTGGTGGGTTGCGTGGTCCGCGGCTTCGGTAACCTGTCCTTCCCGCAACCGGAAGGCGGCATCGTCACCGTCGTGTACCCGATCATCTTCAACCCCGGTGATTGAAGGATGAACCTCGCAAGAGGTTCGAGAGAGCCGCAGCTTCGGTTGCGGCTCTTTTCTTTTGCGGCGTGTGGGCCGGTGATCATGGGCGTCGTCCTCGCCGTGAGCGCTTGTGGAGGCGCCCCGCGTGCGGAATATAAGGGTGCATACTACACAACAACGGACAACAACGCGGGCTCATCCGCTACCGCCGCGGGTGGCGACGCGGGTGCGCCCTCGGGCGGCGGCGACACCGGCGGGGGAACCCTGGGGCTTGCTCGCGCATCGACCGTCGGTGCTCCCTCCCACGCGCGCGATGTGGCCGCAGCGCTCGACCGCAGCCGTGCGGCCTGGGTCTCCTGCCGACCCGACGGGCTCGCGGACGTGATGCGTCTGCGCCTGACCATCGATGCCAACGGCGCGGTGGTGGCGACGCGGGTGCTCGAAACCACTCTCGGCGATTCGGAAGCGCGCTGCGCCGTCGACGCCGTGAAGGCCCTCCGCTTGCCGCCGCCACGGCGCGCACCCAACGCGGTCGAGGTGACACTCCGCTTCGACGCGGGCCTGGCGGCGCTGCGCGAGCGGACCGTCGCCCCAGCAAGTCCGATAGCCACGACCGCGCCGCACTACCCGGCGCAGATTCAAGCCACCCTGCGCGGCGCGGGCGGCGCGTTCCGTCGCTGCGCCGAGGCTTACCTCCGCTGCTGCCCCAATCTTTCCGCCCGCCTGGAGCTCTCCTTCACCATCGAGCGCGACGGCTCCGTGGGCAGGACGACCGCCGACGCGGACTCGACCATCGTCGGCGACGAGGCGCGCTGCATTCTCGACGCGCTCCGCGCGGTCTCCTTTCCTCCGCCCCCGGAAGGGCGGGCGGTCGTGCGCTACGCGCTGCGCTACGAGTAGCAGGCGGCAGCAAGGACCGTGAGAGGCGACCCAAGCGAGAACGAGATCGCGCTTCCACCGTCACCGCTCTTTTCGAGCCTCATCGGTACCGCGCGAACGGCAACTTTTGCCTTGGTTTGTTTAGGTCTCTTCCGTAGACTCCGCCCCCGCATGAAGAGCTCTGGACTTTGGATCGCCGCCGCCATGACTGTCTTCGCGATGGGTTGCAACCGCAGCTCTATCGATGCCGTCAACCTCTCCAACGAGGGGGACAAGGCAAAGACTTCGAACCCCGATGAGGCGATCTCGAAGTACGAGCAAGCCGCAAACCTGGATCCGGACAATCACCGTATCCTGTGGCGGCTCATTCAAATGTACGTGAAGAAGGAGAGCTGGCCGAAGGTCGTGGAGACCTGCTCCAAGGCCGAGAAAAAAGCCCCCACGTACGCCACGTACAACTACTACCACGGCATGGCGCTGGCCCGTCAGGCCGGCGCGGCGAAGGGCGCTGGCGGCGCAAGCTGGTCCGAAGCCAAGGGCCCCCTCGAAGAGGCGATCAAGAAGGATCCCAACCTCGCCGACGCATACTTCGAGCTCGCCGAAGTGCAGCTGCACCTCGATGACGAGAACGGCGCGCTCGCCAATTACTCCAAAGCCATCTCTACCAAGCCGGACGAGACGCAGTACTACGGGCCGCTGGCGGAGCTCTACATTCGCCTCAACCTCCTCGACAACGGCGAGCAAGTGCTGAAGGAAGGCCTTTCGTTCGCCAAAGACGGCGACAAGCATCTCTTCAACCTGCACAGCCTCCTCGGCGATGTGCAGGAGAAGAAGGGCAACCTCTCGGGCGCCGTCAGCTCCTACGAGGCGGCGCGCAAGGCGTGTGGCAACTGCACCGAGCCGGGCCAGGCCATTGCCTTCTTCAACCTCGGCGCCGCGTACGCGCACACCAATCCCCCGCGCAAGAGCGAAGCCGTTCAGCAGCTCGCGTCGTTCCAGAAGGTCGTGTGCCGGGGCGCCGCCGCGGCGCGCTACGCCGATCAGTGCTCGCAGGCGCAGCAGATCGCCACCTCCGTCGGTGGCCAGCTGCAGTAGCGGAAGCTCGCGACCGATCGACAGACACGCTGAAGCTCGGCTCGCCGCCGGGCTTCTTTGTTTCGGGAATGTGTCGAAGGCGGCTGGGCGTCGCCAGAGGTCTTTGGGTCCGCCGATGACCGTGGCCTCCGCACGTCTGCGGTCATCGCACCCGAAATGGGCTCGTATCGGCGGTGCGTGCACGTCTGGCGGGGCTCTTGGGGGGCCCAGCCGTGCTCCCGGCCGTGGTCGCAGCCGTGGTCCTGCCGGCCTCCCCGGAGGGTCATCCGTAAAATCTCATTTTCATGGGTGAAGTTCACCACACGGCTCTGGTAGCTTCAGGGCCCGCAGAATTTCGCCGAGGAGTCCTTCGCTTCCGGCTCGTGCATATGGAAACCAGAAGGGGATCCATGGATCAGGATCGTCTCACGCAGCTCGAGAACATTCGTGATTGGCAAGGCATCGTCGAGGAGCTCGAGAAAGGTATCTCGAGCGCGGACGTGTCCAACGCCGAAAAGGCGGCCGCTCACTTGCGCGCCGGTCGGATTCTCAAAACCAAGTTCCTCGCCGCCGTCAAGGCGCTGAAGCACTTTCAAGACGCTTACAAGCTCAATCCCCAGCTCACCGAGGCTCTCGAAGCCGCGCGTGAGGTGTACTGGGAGCTTGGCAAGCTCAACATGGTGCAGAAGCTCGTCGAGCTTGAGCTCAAGACCGAGAAGGATGCAGAGCACACGAGTCAGCTCCTCTGCGAGCTGGGCGACGTGCTCTCCGATCTGGGCGACTACGACAAGGCCACCGCGACCTACGCGCGCGCCTTGACCGCCAGCGGCGGCGTCAGCCAGGAGGCCCGTGCCTGCCTGGAAGACGTGCAGGCCGAGAGCGGGTCGTGGAAGTCCCACGTCGCCGAGATCGCGCGTCGCGCGCAGGCCGCCAGTGGCGCCGAGCGAGCACGCCTTTACGTGCGCGCCGCGCGCATCACGCGCCGCTTTTCGCCGGCCGACGTCGAGCCCGTTCTGCAAGAGGCCTACACTGCAGATCCCCTCTCCAACGAAGCCGCGGCCCTCTTCGAAGGGTTGCTCGGCGAAGCAGGCCGCTTGGAGGCCCTGGAGGCGATTCAGACCGAGCTTCTGAGCGGTGACGGCTCGCGCACCGATCGCGCGCGCTACGCCCTCGCCTTCGGTACGCGGTGGCTCGGGCGGCATCAGCAACCCGACGTCGGCGCCCGCTTCCTCGAAGACGCGGTGAAGCTCGACCCCACCAGCGAAGGAGCCTTCCAGTTCCTGCGCGACGCGTACGGAAAGAAGTCCGGCGACTGGGAGCGCGTGCTTACGCTCGCCGAAGAGGCCGCGTCACGGGCCGGCGAGAACGGAAGCGCTTCGTACATGCTGGCGCAAGCCGCGACCATTGCGTGGCGTCAGCTGGGCAACTTGATTCGCGCGCGCACCGCCTTCGAGCGACTCTCTGCGGTGGCCCCTGCGCACCCGCAGCTGCAGCTGTTCGAGGCGCAGATCGGCGAGAAGCTCTCGCCGCCCAACTTCACCTCGCCGACGGCTCCGCCGCCGAACGAGCTGCAGACCCATGCGCCCCCGCCCGACCTACCGACCACGCAGCGCAGCGGCGACAGCATCCCGGTTGCCATCGACGGCGACGAAATCGACGTGAGCCCGGTCGCGGTCGCGGCGGCACCGGTTCCGGTCATCGAGCAGCCTGCGTACACCCCGGCCGCCCCGCCGGTGGCAGAAGCCGCTCCGGAACCTACTCCCGAACCGCCCGCCGCCGTCGCGGTGGCCGCGGCGCAGGTACCGGCCCCGCCGTCCGGCCCCGCAGACGAAGGCGCCATTGCAGCTCTCCTTTCGCAGGCGGAGAAGCAGGAAGCCGCCAAGCGTTACAACGAGTACGTGAAGACGCTGGTGCAACTGGCGGGCGCGGTCGCCGATCCGTCCGAAAAAGTTGCATACTACATGAAAGCCGCCGACCTCTACGTCGGCAAGTTCGCCAACCAAGCCGAGGCCGTGAAGGCCTACGAGCAGGTCGTTCTCCTCGAGCCGGACAACCAAACGGCCATCGAATACCTGCGCCAGATGTACGAGAAGCGCCGCGACTGGGACAAGCTCCTCGGTCTCGAGCGACGTGAGGCGGAGCGCCTGGAGGGCTCGGCGCGCGCCTCCAAGTTCCTCGACATCGCCAAGCTCGCCACCGAGCGCGTGAAGAAGCCGGAGGTTTGCATCGAGCTATGGAACGAGGTGCTCGCCACCGACGATTCCAACGTCGACGCGCTCGCCGCGCTCTCGCAGCTGTACGAGCGCTCCAAGGAGTTCGACAAGCTCGCCGAGATTCTCGAGAAGCAAGCCGAGATCACCTACGACACGGCGCAGCGGGTCCAGATTCTCACCAAGCTCGGCACAATTTACGGCGATCGTCTGAACAACGACGAAGGCGCCGTGAATGCCTGGCGTGCGCTCCTCACCCTCGATCCCAACGATCGCAAGGCGCAGGAGGCACTGAAGAAGAAATACCTCGCGCTGGGGATGTGGGACGACCTCGAGGTCTTCTACGCCGAGACCGGCAAGTGGGACGAGTTCATCCGCGTTCTCGAGCAGCAAGAGAGCAAAGAAGCCCGTGTCGACGCCAAGATCGCCCTGCTCTTCAAGATCGCCGACCTGTGGGCGGACAAGAAGCAGAAGGTCGATCGCGCGGCCAAGGCCTACGAGAAGGTGCTCGAGCTCGACACCTCGAACCTGCGCGCGGCCGAAGCGCTCATCCCCATCTACACGGCGGCGGGCAACGCCAAGGCACTCGCCAACGCCATCGAAGTGAAGCTGCAGCACGAGGAAGACGCCGCCGCCAAGGTGCCGCTCCTTCGTGAAGTGGCCGCGCTCTACGAGGGCAAGGTCAAGGATCCCGAGAAGGCTTCGCAGCGGTACCTGACCGCATTCTCGCTCTCGTCGGAGGACGACCAGTCGGCCGCCGACCTCGAGCGCGCAGCCCGCGCCACCAAGGGTTGGGAGAGCGTCATCGGCGCCTACCAGCGCGCCATCGACGACACCGTCGACGGCGAAGCCGCAGTGCGTCTGCGTCTGCGCCTCGGCCGCGTCTTGGTGGAGGAGCTCGGTCGTGTGGACGACGCGCTCGCCGCCTATCGTGCGGTCTACGACGCCGACAGCGAAAACGGCGCCGCCCTGGGCGCGTTGGAGCGCCTCTACCGGCAAACCTCGCGCTACGCCGATCTCCTGGAGATCTACGAGAAGAAGCGCGATCTCGCGAACGACCCGCAGGAGCGCAAGGCGATCCAGTACGAGATCGCCAAGCTCTTCGAGAACGAGGTCAAGGACGTCGACAAAGCCATCGACACCTACAACGCGATCCTGGAAGACGAGCCCGCCGAAGGCCCTGCCCTCGCGGCGCTCGATCGACTCTACGGCGCCCTCGGCCGTTGGGAGCCCTACGCCGACACGCTGCGCCGCCGCATCGAGCTCGACGTAGCCGAGAAAGAGCTCATCGACCTCAAGTACCGCCTGGGGCAAACCCTGGAGCGGCACCTGGGAGAGTCTCGAAGCGCACTCGAGAACTACCGCGAGATTCTCTTCCTGGCCCCAGGCCACGACCAAGCCCGCGAAGCTTTGGAGGCCCTGCTCCAGAACGAAGAGCTACGGGCCGAAGCCGCTGCCATCCTCGAGTCCATCTACGAAGAGCGCGGCGATTGGAAGAAGCTCGTCGCTACCCTCGAGATCCTTAGCCAGAGCGAGACCGAGACCAAAAAGAAGGTTCAGCTCGAACGCAAGGTGGCGCGCATCGCCTCCGAGCATCTGGCCGACGCCGACCGTGCATTCCGTGCCCTCGCCGCCGCCCTGAAGGACGAGCCGGAGCTCGCGGAAACGCGCCGCGAAATCGAACAGACGGCCGCCACCTCCACCAAGTGGAAGGAGCTCGTCACGCTGTACCAGGAGGTGGCCGACGGCCTCTCCGACGCCCAGCTCGCGCGCCTCTACTGGATGCGCACCGCCGAAATTCACGACGCCCAGCTCGGCCAAGTGGACGAAGCGGCGCGCGGGTATACCCGTATGCTCGCGCTCGACGCGGGAGACGAGGAAGCCCTCTCTGCCCTCGAGGCTTTGTACACGCGCACGCAGCGCTGGCTCGACCTCATCTCGGTCATCGAGCGCCGCGTAGACCTCGATCAAGACGTGGCCGCCCAAGAGGCGCTCTACGGCAAGATCGCCGAGATCTACGACCAACGCCTCGGTCGTCCGGAAGACGCCGTCGCCTCCTACCGAAAGGTTCTGGAGCTCGACCCTGCCAGCAGCAACGCTCTGCTCGCGCTCGACCAGCTCTTCACGCGCCAGAAAATGTGGCCGGAGCTGGCGCAGAACCTGGAAGCCCAGCTGGCGCTCGCCACCACCGATCAGGGGCAGGTCGCGCTCATGCTCCGCCTCGCGGAACTGCACGAGACCTCCATGGGGCAGGTCGAGCAAGCCATCGAAGGCTACCGCTCGGTGCTCGAGCGCGATCTGCGCAACGAGCAGGCGTTCCAGGCGCTCGAACGCCTGGGCACCCGCCCCGAGTACGAGCTCACCATCGCCGATCTTCTGGAGCCCATGTATCGCCAACTCGGCGATCACCAGAAGCTCATCGTCGTCCACGAAGTGCAGGTCAAGCACGGAGGCGACTCGACGCGCCGGGTGGAGCTGCTCCACCAGATCGCCGAGCTCTACGAAGACGCGGCCAGCGATCCGCAGGCGGCCTTCACGACCCTCGCCCGCGCGCTCCGTGAGGAGCCCGCCAACGAGACCACCCAGGGAAGCATCGACCGCGTGGCCCGCAGCACCGGTCGTTTCCAGGACCTCGCCGACGTGTATGAAGCGTTGGGTCGAGAAGCCGCTGCCCAGCCCGAGCCCGACGTTGCACTGGCAAGCTCGCTCTACACGATGAGCGCGCGCCTCCACGAGGAGGACATCGGCAACGTCGACACCGCCATCGTTCACTACCGCACAGTGCTGGGCATCGATCCGCTCAACCTGGGCGCCGCCCAGGCGCTCGAGCGGCTCTTCCGCGGCACCCAGCGCTGGGCCGATCTCTCCCTCGCGCTCCAGCAGAAGAGCGACATCCTCGAGGAGCCCCAAGACAAGAAGGAAGCTCTCTTCCAAGCTGCCGGCATCGAGGAAGACGTCCTCGAGCGACCGGACGAGGCCATCGCGGTTTACAAGCGCGTGCTGGACTTCGACGGCGACGACGTGCGTGCGCTCGACGCGCTCATTCGCCGCTACCTGGGTCTCTCGCGCTGGGCCGACCTTCTCTCCGTGTACGCCCGGAAGGTCGATCTGGTAGCCGACCCCGAAGAGAAAAAGCGCATCTACTACCAGGTCGGCGCGGTCTACGAGCGCGAGCTCTCGGACGTGCCGCAGGCGATCGACACCTACAACAAGATCCTCGAGCTCGATCCCGACGACCTCCAGGCGCTCTCGCGCCTCGATGTTCTTTACGAGCAGGCCCAGAACTGGCCCGAGCTCTTGAGCGTCCTCACGCGTGAAGCGGAGATGACCGGCGATCCGCAGGAGGCCATCAGCTTCCACTACCGCATCGCGGAGATCTACGAAAAGCGCCTGGAAGACACCCCGCGCTCGGTGGAGCTGTACCGCGAGATCCTGCAGCAGCAGCCGGATCACGCCCCCACCCTTGCGGCGCTCGAAGGCCTCAAGGACGGCGCCAAGGAGCCCATGGCCGCGGCCTCGGTCCTCGAGCCCATCTACGAGTCGGGCGGCGATTGGCCGCGCCTCATCTCGGTTCACGAGGTGCAGGTACGCAACACCGACGAGCCGTTCGCCAAGGTGGACCTCCTCCACCGCATCGCGCGCCTGTACGAAGAGGCGGTCGAGAATCCCAACACCGCCTTCGACACCTACGCACGCGCGGTGGCCTTCGATAGCTCGAACGAGCAAACGCTGGGCAGCCTGGAGCGCATCGGCTCCATGGTCAACCGCTGGCCCGACATCGCTGCCCTGTACGATGCCGAGCTCGACAAGCTGGCAGAGACCCCGGACCGTTTCGTGGAGCTCTGTCTCCGCGTCGCGCAAATCTACGAGGTCCAGCTCGACAATCTCGACGGCGCCATCGTGCGCTTCCGCCGCGTGCTCGACGTCGACGCCAGCAACATCGTGGCGCTCCGCTCCCTCGATCGCCTCTACTCGGTCACCGAGAAGTGGCGCGAGCTGGCAGCCATCGTGGCCCGCGAGGCCGAGACCGCAGAAGACGCAACGGAGGCGCTGGAATTCCGGCACCGCCTGGGCGCCATCTACCAGACCAGGCTCGCCGATATCGACAGCGCCCTGGGCGCGTACCGCGAAGTTTTGGAGAGCAACCCCGGTCACGAGGCCACCCTGGCGGCCGTAGAAGCGCTCTTCGCTTCGGGCACCAAGCAGTCGGAGATCGCGCAAATTCTCGAGCCCATCTACTCCGCGGCGAGCGAATGGGAAAAGCTCGGTGTGGTCTACGAGGCTCGGCTGGCGCACACGGTAGGCCAGGAGGAACGCCTCCAGGACTACTACGCCATCGCGTCGCTCTACGAAGACAAGCTGGGCGACTCAGCCAAGACCCTTGGCGTCTTCGTCCGGGCGCTCATGGAGTTTCCGGCCGACGAGCGCTCTGGCGAAGAGATTCAGCGCCTCGCCCCCACCGTCGACGCTGGCTTCGAGACCGCAGCCAACGCCTACGCCGATATCCTCACCCAGCACGAGAACCTAGCGGTACAGAAGCTCATCGGCCTGCGCCTCGCGCGCACGTTCGAAGATGAGCTGGGCGACATCACCAAGGCCGAAGAGACCTTCGCCTACGTGCTCGGTCGTGATGGCACCGATCAAGACGCGCTCACCAACCTCGATCGCATCTACACCTCGATGGAGTCGTGGCCGGAGCTTGCCGGCATCCTCGAGATGCGGGTCAAGGCCACCGCCGAAAAGCTGGAGCTCATCGAGCTCTACGCCCGCCTCGGCGAGGCCTACGAGACGCGCCTCAACGACGTGGCCAACGCCACCGTCTCGTACCGGAAGATCTTCGACGAGCTCGACAAGACGCACGAGGGCGCCGTGCAGGCCCTCTCGCGCATCTACGAGTCCACCGGAGCCTACCGTGAGCTCAACGAGGTCTACGAGCGCGAGCTCGAGACCGTACGTGGCACCGGCAGCGAAGCCGACATCCACGCGAAGATCGCGCACCTCGCTGCCACCCACCTGGGTGAGCCCGAACGCGCCATCGACACCTGGAAGTTGGTCCTCGACCAGCGCGGAGAAGACGCCGAAGCCCTGGGCGCCCTCGCCAACCTGTACGAGACCCGTCAGAACTGGCGCGACCTCGTCGACGTCCTCGATCGTCAGGCGGACATCGCCGCCTCCGACGAAGACCGAGTGAACATCCTCACCCGCCGGGCCCGGACCTTCACCGACAAGCTCCAGCGCGACGATCTCGCGCTCGAGGATTGGAACCGCGTCCTCGACATCGACGTGTCGAACCTGGCGGCCCTCCGCTCGGTCATCGCCATTCGTCGCCGTCAGCAGGACCCGCACGAGTTGGTCAACGCGCTCCACATGACCGTGGACCGCGCCAGCAACCACCTCGACGAGGAGGAGGCGCGGGAAGTCTTCCGCGAGCTCGCCAAGACCTACGAAGGCGCGCTTGCGCAGCCCTTCGATGCCGCCGACGCCTGGCGCAAGCTCCTCGAGGTCGGTCCCGACTTCGAAGCCTTCGACGCCCTCGAGCGCCTGTACCGCGGTGAAGAAAAGTGGAACGACGTGGTGGACGTCAAGATGCAGCGCGCTGCAGTCTTGGAGGACCCCGCCGCGAAGATCGAAGAGTACCGCGGCGCTGCAGCGCTCTGGGTTTCGCCCATCGAGAACCCCGACGGCGCAACTCCGGCCTGGCAAAAGATTGTCGAGCTCGACGGCGCGCACGACGAGGCCTACGCCGAACTGGAAAAGCTGCATACTGCAGGTAAACGCTGGGAACCCCTTCTCGAGCTCTACCTCGCGCGTCTCGACACGCGAGAAGAGGTCTCGGAAAAGACCGAGCTGCTCCGCAAGATCGCCAAGGTCTTCGAGGAGCGTCTCGACGACAAGAACCAGGCCCTCGACGCGCTCATGCAGGCCCTGGAGCTCGACATCTTCGACCGGGAGACAGCGAAGTACCTCGAGACCGTTGCCCACGAGACGCGGCGCTGGCCCGAGGTGCTCAACACCGTCAACGGCTGGCTCAAGAACGAGAAGGAGGCGCGCCGCAAGATTCGCCTCTGCCTCCACCTGGCCAAGTGGTACGGCGACGACCTCAATCGCCCCGACTACGCCCAGCCGATGTACGCCGAGATCGTCAAGCTCGAGCCCAACAACGTGGGCGCGATCCGGCAGATGGCGCAGCTCTATCGCAAGAGCGGCAACTACCAAAAGTACGGCGAAGCGCTCACCAAGGGCCTCGACGTCGCCGTCACCGACGCGGATCAGAAAGAGATCCTCACGGAGCTGGGCGAGCTGCTCGACAGCCAGATGAACCAGACGGACCAGGCGGTCCAGTACTTCCAGCGCGCCCTAAAGGTGGACGGAAACTTCCTCCCCGCCCTCGAGCAACTGGAGCGCATCTACGTGGCGCGCGGCCTCAACCGCGAGCTCGTCGACGTCCTCACCCGCAAGGTGCCGGCGCTCAAGAATCCAGAAGACGTCGCGCAGACCAAGCTGCGGGTCGGCTCTCTGTACGAGACGCAGGTTCCCGACAAGCAGAAGGCCGCTCAGACCTACCGCGAAGTCCTGGAGATCGACGTCCACAACATCATGGCACTCCGGGGCCTCTCCCGGGTGTACTCCGACCTCGAGCAGTGGCCCGACCTGGTGCGCACCCTCGAAGCGGAGCTCGAAGTGGTGACCACGGAGCGGGAGCGCGCCGACGTGCTCATGCACCTGGCGCACCTCCAGGAAGACAAGTTCCTCAAGTCCGACATCGCCGCTGCCCGCCTGGAGCAGGTGCTGGAGATCGACCAAGACAACGAGGACGCGTACTTCGCCCTCGAGCGAAACTACCGCAAGCTGCGCATGTGGCCCGAGCTGCTGAGCGGCTACGAGCGTCACATCGCCGCCACCCTCGACCGCGGCACCAAGGTGGAGCTGTACGGCAGCATCGCCCAGGTGCAGTCCGACGAGCTTCAAGACGCGGACCGCGCCATCGACGCCTACCGCAACATCATCGACATCGACGACACCAACGTCCCGGCCCTCGAAGCGCTCTCCAAGCTCTACGACAAGTCCGGCGACGCGGCCCAGGCCGTCGAGTACATGACCCGCGTCGCGGAGCTCTCCACCGACTCCAAGCAACGCGTCGAGTCGTACTACCGCATCGGTAAGGCCCTCGACGAGAAGCTGGGAGACCGCGTCTCGGCGCAGGACAAGTACGAGCTCGCGCTCGACCTCGACCCCAGCCACATTCCCACCCTCTCGGCCCTTCGGCAAATCGCCCTCGACAACGCCGACTACGACAAGGCTGCACGGTACATCGACCAGGAGCAGAGCTACACCACGGCCCCGCGGCAGCGCGCGCGCCTTCTCGTGGAGCTCGGTCGGGTGCGCGAAGACATGCTGCAAGACCACGACAGCGCGGTGCTGGCGTGGGAAGCGGCGAGCGAAGCCGACCCCGAGAACGAAGAGGCGGCGGCGCCTCTCGCCGACGAGTTCATCGCCACCGAGCAATGGGCCCGCGCCGAACCGCTCCTCGATCTGCTCACCCGCAAAGCGGCCAAGCGCGAGCGTGCGGAGCAGCACGAGCTCAACAAGAAGCTCGGCAAGGTCTGCGCAGCTCTGGGCAAAGACGACAAGGCCCTCAAGGCCTACAACGCTGCGCACCAGCTGGACCTCACCGACCAGGAGACCATTCGTGGCCTGGCCGACGTGAGCTTCCGCCTGCGCGACTGGGCAGGCGCCCTCACCAACTACCAGAAGGTGCTCACCGCGCTGGACGAGTCCGACGTCGAGGCCCGCGCCGACGTCTACTACCGGCTCGGTGCCATCAAGAAGGAGCAGGGCCAGCCCAAGCAAGCCATCAACAACTTCGAGAAGGCGCTGGGAGTTCTCTCCACGCACCGCCCCACCCTCGAAGCGTTGGTTGCAATTTACACCGAGCTCAAGGACTGGAAGCAGGTCGTGGCGTACAAGCGCCAGATTCTCGACGACATCGTCGAGGGCGACGAACGCTTCAAGATGCTGCTCGAAATCGGCGACATCTGGGCCGACAACGACAAGAACCCGGGCCGCGCCATCGAGGCATTCGAAGAGGCGAAGGACCTCAAGCCCGCCGACTTGCCGCTGCTCAACAAGCTGCTCACGCTGTATCCGCAGTCCGAGATGTGGTCGAAGATGATCGACACCATCCAGGGCATCGCCGATCTGGAGAAGGACACGGTTCGCAAGAGCAAGTTCATCTTCACCATCGCGCAGCTGTACCGCGACAAGGAGAACGACCTCGAGCGCGCGGTGGAGCTCTTCAACGAAGCGCTCGACCTGAACCCGCAGTACCTCGAGGCCTTCGAGCGCATCAACAAGATCCTCACCACGCAGAAGGACTGGAAGGCGCTCGAGCGCGCGTTCCGAAAGATGCTCCGCCGCCTCTCCACCGCCGGCACCCAGAACGCCGACCTGGAGTGGAACTTGTGGCACAACCTCGGTCTCATCTACCGCGACCGCCTGCAGGATCCGAACAGCGCCATCGAGGCCTTCAAGATGGCGACGCGCTACAAGCCCGACGAGGCGGTGGAGCGGCAGATTCTGGCCGAGCTCTACGAGGTCACCGACCAGGTCGAAGCGGCCATCGGCGAGCACTGGATCGTCCTCCAGCGTGATCCGATGCGGGTCGACCCGTACCGCAGCCTCTACCGCCTGGCCCTCAAGATCCACGACTACGATCGCGCCTGGACCTTGTGTGCGGCGCTCTCCTTCCTCGGCAAGGCCGACGAGGACGAGCGGCGCTTCTTCGAGGACTATCGCCCGCGCGGCATGGTGCAGGTGAAGAGCCGCCTCGACAACGAGCAGTGGGTGAAGAACCTCTTCCACAAGGACGAGAGCATCTTCGTCGGCAAGATCTTCGAGATGGTGACCCCCGCGGCCATCGTCGCCAAGACCCAGGCCTTGGCCCGCGCCAAGCAGCTCCCGTCGCTCGATCCGCGGTTCCGGCAAGACCCGGCCACCAGCACCGTCACCTTCGCCAAGACCTTCGGGTGGGCGGCGCAGGTGCTCGGGGTTCCCCAGCCGGAGCTGTACGTCCGCAACGACGTTCCCGGCGCGCTCATGTCGGTACCCTCGTCGCCGCCTGCCAGCGTCGCGGGGCAGACCGTGCTCACCGGCTTCACGCCGCAAGAGCTCACGTTCATCGTCGGCAAGCACCTGTCGGGCTACCGCGGAGAGCACTACATCAAGAGCCTGTTCCCGACCCTGGCCGAGCTGAAGGTGGTGCTCTTCGCGGGCATCAAGATCATCCTCTCGGACTTCAACGTACCCCCGGACATGGCGCAAGCCGTCAACGGGTTCGCGATGGAGCTGGCCAAGACCATGCGACCCATGGAACGCGACTCCCTCCGAATCGTGGTTCAGAAGTTCGTAGACGACGGCGCCAAGGCCGACCTCAAGCGCTGGATGCAGGTGGTGGAAGTCACCGCGGCCCGGGCCGGTCTGCTCCTCTGCGGCGATCTCGACATCGCCAAGAAGATCATCGCCGCCGAACCGCAGCTCCCGGGCGATCTGTCGCCCAGCGAGAAGCTGAAGGAGCTCCTCATCTTCTCGGTGAGCGAGCAATACTTGCAGCTGCGAAAGTCGCTCGGCATCGGCGTGGGCGAAGGCGGTACCTGATCGCACGCGCCGGCTGAACAACCGTTCGCCGCACCCGCCCCGCGCGCTCTTCGTGAGCCCGCGGGGCTCTTCTTTTTCTCAGCGGCGCAGGCCCGGGACATTGTTCGGAGTTCTTCACGCGCGGCGGGCCGCGCGCGTGCAGCGCGTACTATTTTCGCAACGCCACCTCGGCGGAGCCGATGGACGGAGAGACACTTTCACCCACTTCTCCGGAGCAATGCGATGAACGAAGACCATGGCGACTACCCTTCTGCGAGCACTGTCGAGGTCCTGCCGGCGTGCCGCACCGAGGCCTTCGTAATCGAGCTGCAAGACGACGAGGCCCTGCGGCGCCTCCCGCTGTTCGACGACAGCCCCGTCACCTTCGGAACGTCTCGGCGGGCGCAGGTGCGGGTTGCCGACGAGACCGTGAGCTCGCTGCACTGCGAGCTCACGGTGCGCGATGGTTGGGTGTACGTGCGCGATCTCGACTCGCGCAACGGCACCTACGTGGGTGCGGCGCGCATCACTTCCGCGGTATGCGGGCCGGGCACCGTTCTGACCATCGGCTCGAGCACGCTCTCGGTGGCGGTGTTCGACGGCTGCGACGAAGAGGACCAAGGTCCGGCAGCGCCGCCCCTGCCCGGTCTTTCCGGCGCGTCGCCCGCCATGCGGCGCGTGGCGGCGCAGGTGCGTCGGCTCGCCTCGCTGTCGGCCCCGGTGCTGGTCTGCGGAGAGACCGGCACCGGCAAGGAGCTGGTTGCGCGCGCGCTGCACTCAGAAGGGCGGCGCGCCTCGGCACCGTTCGTGGCGCTCAATGTGGCGACCATGCCGCGCGAGCTGGTGGAGACCGAGCTGTTCGGGCACGAGCGCGGGGCTTTCACCGGCGCGGTGGCACGCCGCGCCGGCGCCTTCGAGGAAGCCGACGGCGGCACGCTCTTTCTCGACGAGATAGGTGAGCTCCCGCTCGACGCGCAGCCGAAGCTCCTGCGGGCCCTCGACGGCTACGACGTCCGCCGGGTCGGCGGCGGCAAGACCCAGCGGCCCGACGCCCGGGTGGTGGCGGCGACCCACGTATCGCTCGGCGAGCGGGTGGAGTCTCATGCCTTTCGTCGGGATCTCTTCCACCGCCTGGAGGTCTTCGTGGTGCGGCTCCCGGCGCTCCGCGACCGCCGCTCCGATATCGTTCCCATCGCCAAGGCGCTCCTCCGCGCGGCCAGCGGCGAGATCGGCGCGCGCTCGCTCACCTCGGCGGCTGCGGCGCGGCTCACCAGCCACGACTGGGAAGGCAACGTGCGCGAGCTGAGGAACGCCCTCCTGCGCGCAGCCGACGTCGCCGGCCCCGAGATCGCGCGCCTGGACGTGGAGCACGTGGAGCGCGCGATGCGGCGTAGCCCGAGCCCCACGGCCATGAGCTTGACCCCCTCTCTCGCCAAGGCGCTCCTTCGCTCGCATGGCAACAATCTGAGCTCGGCGGCGCGGGCTGCCGGCTACGCGCGAACGTCGTTCCGCAAGATTCTGGTCGCCAAGTAGCCTGCCAAGGGAAAAGACAGCGCGCGCGAGTCGCGCTATCCTCCCGGGCCTTGGCCCTGCCTCCGCCGCGCCCGCTCTCCTGGTCTGCCTGGCCGCTGTTCGCCTCGTTTCTTGCCCTCGTTTTGTTCGCTTCGCCTGCCGCTGCGACCCGCGTGCAGCTGCGAGGCGGTAGCCGCATCCAGGCGAGCGCGTCGCGCAGCGGCGGCAAGCTCGAGGTGCGCGGTCAACTCGTGGACGACGGCAGCAACCCCTTTCACGGGGAGCACGTTCTCGCCACGCTCTCTGCGTCGGCTGCCGAAGCGCAGAGCGCCTTGGCCGCAGGCCTTGCGAGTGCGACCACCTGCTCCGCCCGCGACGCGACGTCGGTGTCGCATCGAGGCGGCGCGCTCGATCTCCGAACCGACGAGCAAGGGCGGTTCTGCGTCCTCGTCACGCTTCCGCCCCTCCCCTTCGTGGTGAAGCTGGCCTACGCCGGTGGGCCACTGGTGGGCGGCGCCGACGCAGACCTCCCGGTAGACCTCGGCCGTCGTACGCTCGCGCTCGCCTTCGCGCCGACCCCGCGCGTGGTGTCGCTGGACGAACCGATGTGGACCGTCGCCGTGGTGGCGAGCACCCAGGAAGACGGATCGCTGCACGGCGAAGGCGGCATCGCCGTCATCCTCGAGAACGAGCACGGCAAGACCATCGCGACCGCCAGCACCGACTCCGGTGGCCGCGCGTCGTTTCGCGTCGACACGTCGGAGCTTGGTCCACCCGGCAAGGGCGAGGTTCGTGCGCGCTTCGACGGCAACGAAGCGGTGGGCAACACCAAGGTGTCGTTTCCCATCGACCGGCGCGCGCACGTGCAAGTGAGCCTCGACGGCCCGGTACCGAGCGGCGTCGCCGAAGAAGGCATTCCGCTCGCCGTGCAGGTGAAGTGGCGAGGCGGCGTGGTGCCCGGCGGTACCATCGAGGCGCGCGTGGGGACCACGGTAGTGGGGGCCGCCACCGTTTCCGAGACCGGCACCGCCACCGTCGTCGCCACCTTCGCGTGGGAGAAGGACGAGGCGGTTCCCATGACGTTGCGGTACGCATCGGCCCACGGCGCGTTCGACCCCGGCGAACCACTCCGGGTCTCGGTGCCGGTGCACGGGCCGAGCTTTCTTCGGCGCCTGCCCTTGGTGCTGGCGGCGGCCCTCGTCTTCGGGTGGCTCGTGCTCGGGCGCATGGAGCGGCGGAAAGCGCCAGCCGCGCCGCAAACGCGCGAACGCGAACCGGTGCCGGAGATGGTGGTCGTCGCGCCCGCCGCGAAAGGCGCCGACCCGGTGTGGAGTGGACGGGTGGTCGACGCGCACACCGGTGAGCCGCTTGCTGGCGCCACGGTTCGGCTCGAACGCATCGCCTTCACCGAGACCGAGCCTCTGTGCCGCACCGAAACCGACGCCCAGGGCGCGTTTCGCATGGCGCTCCCCGAGGGCTACCCGGCTTCTGAAGCTGCGCGCCCCCAAGGGCTCATGCTGACGGCCGAGGGCAGGCTCTTCGCACGTCTGACCCAGCCGGCCCCCGGCTTTGGCGAGCTGCGCGTGGCGCTGGTTGCGCGACGGCGAAAGCTCCTCGATCGTTTGGTCGAGTATGCGCGCTGGTCGCTGCGCGGCGGCGGCGACCCGACGCCGGGCGAGCTTCGCGCGCATGCACGCAAGGCCTCGGTTCCTGATGGCGATCGCCTCGTCGAATGGGCCGACCGGGTGGAGCATGCGGCCTACGGCGGCGAGGAAGTCGACGCTGCGGTGGAGGCTTGGGCCGAGGAGGCGCGACCGCAAATGCCCATCGCGCCGCCGGTGGCAGCGGCCCTTGCGGAGCCTTCCGACCAGGAACGGGTGGCGCGTGCGGCGGTGGTCGCGCGCATCGCCGAAAAGCGTAACGATCCGGATAGTTGACGCATGTATGCAGGGGTCCGCACGGGCGCCCTGCGCCTGCTAGCGCACCGAACAGGTTGAAGACCGAGGATCTTCGGATAGTTGCGAGCGGCGCAAGGCGCGACGACGACGCCTACTGCTGCTCGGAGAGGAGGAGCAACGCCGCGCCGCGAAGTAAATCTACGAAAAGCCGACAGATTCAGCCGATCGGTGCTCTACCCTGGGCGCATGGGCATCGTTCGTCGCGCACTGACTCGGGTTCCCTTCGCGGCGCTGCTCTGCGCGCCCGTGGCGTGCGGCATCAGCTTGGACGTCGGTGGCCCAGGGTCGCGCGACGCCGGCGCCGGCGCCGATGCCACCGTTGCCTTCGACGCTGCGCCGAAGAACGACGCCAGCGCGCCCGACGTCGCGGCCGATACGGCGCGCCCGCCGCGGCCCGACGACGGGATCAAGAACGGCGACGAGACCGACGTCGACTGCGGCGGCACCTCCACCGGCGCCCCCAAGTGCGATCTCGGAAAGACCTGCGCCAAGGCCGCCGACTGCACCACCAACCTCTGCCTTTTGGGTGTGTGCCGAGGGCCATCGTCGACCGACGGCATCCAGAACGCCGACGAGACCGACATCGACTGCGGCGGCGCCGCGGCCCCCCAGTGCGACGACGCCAAGGCCTGTCTCCTCGCGCGCGATTGCACAAGCGGCGTGTGCACCGGCGGCGTATGCCAGGCGCCCACCGCTACCGACGGCGTCAAGAACGGCGACGAGACCGACGTCGACTGCGGCGGCGCCTCGACCAGCGCCCCCAAATGCGCCGACACCAAAGCGTGCAAGCTGCCTGCAGATTGCACAAGCGGCGTGTGCACCGGCGGCGTTTGCCAGGCGCCCACCGCCACCGACGGCGTCAAGAACGGCGACGAGACCGACGTCGACTGCGGGGGCACCTCGACCAGCGCCCCCAAGTGCACCGACGCCAAAGCGTGCGTGGCGGCGAGCGATTGCAGAAGCGGCGTGTGCACCGGCAACGTTTGCCAGGCCCCGACCTCCACCGACGGCATCAAGAACGGCGACGAGAGCGACGTCGACTGCGGGGGCATCTCCACCGGCGCGCCCAAGTGCAAGCCGGCCATGAGCTGCGTCCTGCCCCGCGACTGCGACAACGGCATGTGCACCGGCGGCACCTGCCCCAACGTCTACCTGTTCGGCCTTAACCACGTGCTCTCCACGGGGCAGAGCAACTCGGTGGCCAACGGCGGCAGTCCGGTGCTCAGCACCACGCAACCGTTCAACAACAAGATGTTCAACGCCGGCGTCATGACCTCGCTCAACTGCGACGGCAACGGCTGCCTTGGCTACGATACGCCCACCTCGCTGGTGCCGCTCACCGAGGGCGACAGGTTTTTCAACTACGCCATCGAGACCATGTCGAGCGGCCTCGGCAACCAGGCCTCGCGGCTCGCGCGCGATCTTTACCTCGCCGGCAACCCGGTGGCGACCACCCAGGACGTCATGGTTTCCCTGCACGGCCGGAGCGGCAACGCCTACCCGTGCATTCGCAAGGGCGGCTGCCCCGGCTGGTTCCCCGGCAAGGCCTACGTGCTGCCTTTCTCGGAAGGGCTCATGCAGGCGACCGACGGTCTGCGCCTCGCCAGCGCGGCCGGCCTGAGCTACGCGGTCCGCGGCGTCACCATCATCCACGGCGAGTCGGACCACTACGGCTATGCAACGCTGTATCCCATGGCCGGCGCCGATGGCACGCCGGGCAAGATCAAGAACTACGCCGACGCGATGATCGAGCTGCAGAGCGACTACGAAACGGCAATCCGCGGCGTCACTGGGCAAACGGTTCCGGTGCCGCTCTACGTCGCACAAATGCACTCGTGGGTCGGCGACGCCGCGGTGACCTTCAGCGCAGTGACGCGCGACCAGTACCTGGCGCACAAGCGTGCACCCGGTAAGGTCGTCTTGGTGGCGCCTACCTACCCCCTGGTGTTCGGCGACGCGCTGCACTTCTCCAACGTGTCGAACCGCCGGCTCGGCGAATACTTCGCCAAGGCCTACGCCAAGGTCACCCTCACCGGGCAGCCCTGGGAGCCGCTGCGTCCGAGCACGGTTACCCGCGCCGGCAACGTCATCACGGTAAAGTTCCTGGTGCCGGCGCCGCCCATCGTGCTCGACACCACGCGGGTTACCAATCCCGGCAACTATGGGTTCGAATACTCCGATGCGAGCGGCGCCCCGCCGGCCATCACCGCAGTCGCAGTAACCGCACCCGACACGGTGCAGATCACGCTGGCAGCAGCTCCCGTCGGCGCCAGCCGCGTAGTGCGCTACGCCTACACCCGCGTGGGAGGCTCGACCGCGCCGGGCCCCACCACCGGCGTTCGCGGCAATCTTCGTGACTCCGACGCCACCCCGTCGAACTACGGCAACGAGCTTCAGAACTGGTGCGTCACCTTCGAAGAGCCGGTGCCCTAGGACCTCGACGCAGAGAATTCGGCGGGTGCCCCATGGCCCCAGAAAGGCCGAAAGGGAAGTAGGCGCGAGCACCCTCGACATTGCAGCGGAAGCTCGATAGGGTCCGTCCCCCGCGCGGCTTTTCGCGCTCGCAAGAGGCTCGATGGAACGGATCGTCGTCGCCGTCATTCTCGGAATTCTGCTCCTCGGCGTGGTCGCCTACCTCTTCCTCCGGAAGAAGCCGGCGGGCGAAGCGCCGCGCGTCGAGAGCGCGCCGAAGAAGCCCGCGCTCGACGAGAAGAAGCCGGCGCCCGGCAAGGCGCCAGCCGAGAAGGCCGAGCTCAAGGCTCGCGAGCCGAAAGCGGAAGCGCCGCCGCCCTCGGAAGAGCCCCCGCCGACGAAGGCCGAGACGCCGATCACCAAGGCGGAAGCGCCCACGCGCGCAGGGGCGTCGGTTCCACCGCCCAAGAGCTCCAAAGATCTGAGCGGCCTGAAAAAGGGCCTCACCGCCACCCGCAAGGGCTTCATGGCGCGGATCGCCGATCTCTTCACCGGCAAGAAAGAGATCGACCCCTCCATCGTCGGTGAGCTCGAGGAGATCATGCTCACGAGCGACGTAGGCCCCGCCACCACCCAGGCGATTCTCGGCCGGCTCAAGGAAAAGCTCGAAAAGAAAGAGCTCAAGGACGCCGACGCGGTGTGGGCTGCGCTCAAGCGCGAAGCTCGCGAAATCCTCGAGGGCCCTGCGGCCAGCCCTGGTCTCTCGATGAAGCACACCCCCAGCGTGGTGCTCATGGTGGGCGTGAACGGAGTGGGCAAGACCACCACCATCGGCAAGCTCGCCACCCGCCTCACCGGCGATGGCAAAAAGGTCATGCTGGCGGCTGGCGATACGTTCCGCGCCGCCGCCGTGCAGCAGCTCGAAGTGTGGGGCAAGCGCGTCTCGGCCGAGGTCGTGAAGGGGAAAGAAGGCGCGGACCCGGGCAGCGTGGCGTTCGAAGCCACCACCAAGGCCAAGGAGGCCGGCGTCGACGTGCTCCTCATCGACACCGCCGGCCGCCTCCACACGAAGGTCAATCTCATGGACGAGATCAAAAAAGTCCGCAAGACCATCGGTAAGGCGTACGAAGGCGCTCCCCACGAAACGCTCCTCGTGCTCGACGCCACAACCGGTCAAAATGCCATGAACCAAGCAGCCCTCTTCAAGGATGCGCTCGACCTTACGGGCATCATCCTCACCAAGCTCGACGGAACCGCCAAGGGCGGTATCGTGCTGGCCATCTCCGACGAGCTCAAGGTACCGGTACGGTACATCGGCCTCGGCGAGCGCGCGGAAGACCTCCGCGAGTTCGACGCCGGAGACTTCGTCGAAGCCCTTTTCAGTCGCGAGAGCGATGAAGCGAGCACGTCGTGAGAGTGTACAAAGTGCACTCTCACCACTGTCTCGATCTCATCCGCAACTTTCGATTGATTGCGCGAAATCACACGTGTTATAGTCCGCCCGCTTTCGCATGGTGAGCGGAATCATGAGCTTTTTTAGCATCTTACGCCGCACCGCATCGCAGTCGCTCGAAGTCGGGAGCACACGACGCAAACCTGAGTTGGTCACCCAGTCGATGGAAGGGGTAACGATGAAGCAGGCTCGATGGTGGCTCCTCATGGCCGCGGCACTAATGGTGCCGTCGGGCGCATTGGCGCAGCCCAAAGGCGGGGGAGGCAAAAACCCAAAGCCGGGAACGCCCGCCGCTGCCTCTGGCGGCGATATTGAGCTCGATGAAAAACCTGGAGACAAGCCGGCCGACAAGCCTGCGGACCCTGCAGGCGCCGGTACTACCGACCCTCCGGCCGGTGGATCGGATAACCCTACCGGTGGCGGTATCTGCGACGTCGATCCGACGGCCCCAGGATGCGGCAAAGGTGCCGACGTTCCGAAGGCCAATGCGAATGCCGAGGTCAAAGCCGACATCGTCGCGGTTCAACAGATCTACGCGCTCAAGTACCACCGCTTCGAGGTGAACCCGTACTTCGCGTTGTCGCTGAACGACCAGTTCGTCAGCCACGTTGGCCCCGGCATCGCGGCCAACTGGTACATCTCCGACGTTCTCGCGGTGGGCGCCAACTTCAACTACTACGGTGGGTTGAACGTCGACTCCGAATTCAACTTCCAGAACCGCCGCGCTACCCGCGTCGCCGTCCCGCTGAACGAGTATCTCCTCGGCGCCAACGCGAACATGACGTACGTGCCGGTCTACGGAAAGTTCGCCTCCATCGGCGACTTCATCTTCCACTACGACGCATACGTCGTAGGCGGCGTTGGAGCCCTCTGGACGCGCCCGATCGCGGTCATCGATCCCGACAACCGCAAGTTCGACTACCAGGCGCGCATCGCGTTCAACGCGGGCATCGGCCTTCGCGTGTTCTTCAACCGCTGGTTCGCGGCAACTGCGGAAATCCGGGACTACATCTATCCGGAGCGCATCGAGAGCACGGTGGTCCCCACCAAGCAGTCCGATCAGACCGACCCCTCCAAGTGGACCGGTGACAGCCAGCTCACCAACAACGTGCAGGCACAGCTCGGTATCAGCATCTTCCTGCCCTTCTCCTGGGAATACCGGTTGCCCAAATGAGCGCGAAGAACATGGTTAGGCAATGGGTCGTGGGTACGTCGCTCGGGCTCGCCGCAGTGGGCGCCCTGGCTGCTTCGGAAACCGAAGCCAAGGCCCAGGAAATTCAGCTCACCGGCCCGCTCGCCGGCGCTCCCAACGTGCGCAAGCTCCGCTTGCACCGCGAAGGGCGCTTCGAAGTGGCGCCGACCTTCTCTTTCTCACTCCTCGACGAATACCGCCGCACCATGGTGGTGGGCCTTCGGGCGCACTACAACATCAAGGAGTGGCTCGGATTCGGCGTGTGGGGCGGCTACGGCCTCATCAGCTACAACACCGACCTCTCGGACCAGATTCAGGCGAAGTCGCCGCGCGTCCCGCAGACCAACGTCAACATCCCCGACCCCTCCAAGGTGACGGCGGGCGTGAAAGACTTCGGCGAGCAGACCGCGAAGATGACCTGGTTCGCGGTGCCGCAAGTGACCTTCTCGCCGTTCCGCGGCAAGCTCGGCCTCTTCCGCGCCGTGTTCCCCGACGTCGACCTGTACTTCCACCTTGGTGCGGCCTTCGTGGGCCTTAGCGAGCGCGCCGACTGCACCGGCACCGGCGCCAAGAACTGCACCGTGAACCACGAGATGAACAGCCGGGTGGCGATCGCGCCGACGTTCGGTCTGGGCCTCACGTTCTACACGGGTCGCCTGCTCTCCTTCGGCGCTGAGTACCGCGCACTCCCCTTCGAGTGGAATCGCGCGGGCTTCGACACCAAGGGCACGGGCAACAATGGCAACTTCCCCGACAACAAGGTCGACTCCCAGGATCGCACCTTCAAGTTCAACCAGATGGTGTCGCTCTTCGTGGGCTTCTCCTTCCCGGACCTGAAGGTCAGCGAGTAAGCGAGCTCCCTGCTCCACGGAAAGAGGTCGGTGCAGTATGCACCGGCCTTTTTCGTTTTGTGCCCCACCACCACGCAGCACCCAGGCCCCGGCGCAGGAAACCGCGGTCAACGAGCCAACGGGCACGCGAGTCCACAACGGGGCCGATGCATCCCAGCATCGGCCGCTCTCGTTCGCCGAACACGCTCGGCGGTCGAACGTGCCGGTGCGCTAGGAGACTGGTGTTTTTGGCCGATACCTTCGGGATGCCGGCGCCTCCCGTCCTCACGAACAGAAGTTCGTTCCGGGCGCTGCCCCCAGCGAACGCGCCTCCCTCGGTCTCGGCCAAAAACCCTCAGTCTCCTGCGTTGGCGCTTTCCGCCGGCGCGCAGCCTCCCGGACCGGAAGAGCTAGGTCGTCCACGAAAAACACCAGCCACCTAGCGGCGCGTGAAGCGCCCTTCACCGTTCAAGTTGAAGTCTTCCGGCAGCGACTTGCGGATGAGGTCGAGGCGCTCGTTGGGCACCACCCAGCCTCGCTGGATGAAGCCGTCGGCGATGCGGCTGCGAATGCGCACGCTCTCTTCGCCGGCGAAGAGGTCGAGGAGGGGCTCGATGGCCTCGGGGTTCTCTTGCGCGAGAACGGTTGCCGCAGCGTGGTAGCGCGCGGTCTCGTTGGCGTCGTCGAGAAACGGCGCCACCGCCTCGAAGATCTTCTCGTGCTTGTAGTCCTGTAGCGCGGTGAGCAGCTGCACCTTCGGGTCGATGAACTTGGCGTAGTCGGTGTCCCACTTGGAGAGCCACTCCACCAGCTCGAGCACCAGATCCTCTTCGCCGAGGAGCTCCTTCATGGCGCGCATGGGCCAGGCAAGGCTCTCGGCCTTGGTGGCGAAGCTGCGAATCGGCTCCAGCGCCTCGGGCCCGGCTTGAATGATGCCGTGAAAGGCCGAGTCCTTCTCTTCCTGATCGGTGATGGAAGGGTCGACCACGAAGGTGAAGCGCTTGAGGAGAACGGCCACCGCCTCCTTGGAACCGAGCTTCACCAGCTCGTTGATGGCCTCCTGGCGATCGTAAGCCTGTGCCCGCTTGTCGGTGGCCGAACCGGCCCACTTGTCGGCGGCGTTGGTCTTCTTGCTGCCGTCTTTCTTACCGCTCTTGAAAATATCGAAGAAGCCCACGTCGTCTCCTGCAAGTGCTGCGAACCACAGCGGCCGCAATGTGTGTACGAATCGTGCAACGGCAAGGCCCGCGAATTTGCGGGCCTTCTTTTGCCGTTGCGGGGTGCGCGAAGCTCAGGTCAGGGGAACCGCCAGCAGCACCACTTCCTTCCCGCTGGGCTTGACGTGGTAGCGCACCGGGCGGCCGTGCTTCTGGCTGGCGTCGCGCTCCATCCCCTGGATGCGCGTGCGGAACGTCTCTTCCGTGATGTGGTCGGTGGCCTCGCCGAGCGCCTTCTTGGCGGTGATGTACTCGCCGTAAATGCGCGCGTAGTAGGTCTCTGGCTGCTCGTTGGCGAGGCGTAGCGCATACGCGGGATCGTTGGTGGGGTCCGGCTGCCGGTCCTCGAGATCGCGGAAGGTGGGCGCGGGCACGATGGAGCTGTTGGAGACCCGTCCCTCGGCGTCGGTGGTGTCTTCCTCGATGCCCATGAGCTTGTTCAAGAGCTGATCGATGCGGAAGGCGAGCCCGCCCAGGTCTGGGTGCTCGAGGTTGAAGCGCTTGTCGTTCTGGCCATTGATGATGGCAAGGAGGCCCTCTTCGAGGGTGGCGATGGGCTGGGAGATGTACGTGCCGAGCATCCAGCCGGCGGCCACCACCATGACGATGCCGAGCACGATGACGCCGAGGATGGAGAACGGTATCGAGTCGGTGCCCTCCACCAGGGCCGCGGGGGCCGCGGCGACCAGCGCGGCGCGGTGACCGTCGCCGAGCGTCTCGAGGGGAACTGCGGCGGCGGCGAGCCCACCCGCGTCGCCCGAGGTCGCGTGCCCGGAGGTCATGGCGCCCTTCGCGAGCGCCATGCCGGATTCTTCGATCTTCTTCTTGGCGTCGTCGGAGGTCGCCTTCGACGCGGCGGGCTTGGCTTCGTTGCCCGACGAGAGGGCCAGCACCAGGGCCTGGCCGCTGGTGCCCTCGGCCACCCGAGAGAGCTGATCGGTGAGCGTGACGCCAAGCACGACCTCGCCCACCACCTTGCCGGCGGTGTCGCGAATGGGCGCGTAAGAGACGACGTACTGGTCGTTACGGGCGGGGTTGAGCCACACGTCGGACCCCGACGCGCCCTTGGCCAGGGCGGCCTTGAGGGCTGGATACAGGGTGCCGACGTCGTCGCCACGGGAGAGCGTCGAGCCGTTGCGACCCACCACCCGGCCGGCGGCATCGACCACCAGCACCAGGGCCGGCGCGGTGCCCATCGACTTGGCGTCGGTGACCATGCGGTCGCACACGGCGGTGGCAGCGTCGCCACGGGCTTCGGCGGTGGAGCGCGAGAGCACTTCTTGGGAGGCAGGTTCCTGCGCCTTCACCGCCAGCCAGCGCTCGAGCTGGAGAGCATCGAGTTGGAGGCGCGCCGCGGCGGTCGTGGCATCTTGCCTCGCGCGGGCCGTGAGGACGGTGCTGTTGTTCAGCGATCCTGCCAGCGTTTGGCGCACGACCACGAAGGCCAAAAGGCCAACGATGGCCAAGATGATGGCGTTTACAGCGATGATCTTCGTTCGCATGCCCGCGGATTTCTTGGGGTGATGGAGGCGCGCGGCCACATTGGCCGCGCATGGTACGGAGGCTATCACCCGTGGCATTTGCACTGCAACAACGCCCCTCTCCCGCCCAAGCGCACGGCGGTCGGTGACGCTGGCTGTGCCTGCGCGACGCCGGAAACGGGCGGTCCCCACCCCGCAGCGCGTCATTTTTCCGAAGGTTCTGCGCGCGCCGCGCTAGAGTACTCAGGCTTTGGCAACGCTTCCGAAGGCTTTTCTCCTGGACGACCCGGTCTTTCGGGCCCATGCGCCGAAGGGCTACCACCCAGAGCGGCCGGAGCGCTTGTGGGCCGCAGAAGCCGCGCTGAAAGGTCTGGCCGGCACCGTGGCGTGGCAGACCGTCGCGCCGCGCCTCATCTCCCTCGAGGAGGCGGCCCGCGCCCACGACCCTGCGTTCCTCGAGGCCCTTCTCGGCCAGGAGGGCCAAGACGGCTATCTCGACGCCGACACGTACCTTACGGAGCGCAGCGTCGACGTGGCGCGCCGCGCCGCCGGCGGCGTTACGGATCTTGTGGAGCGCATTGTCGACGAAGCAGACCCGGCCGCACGCCGAGGCCTGGCACTGGTGCGGCCGCCGGGGCATCACGCGCGGCGCGCGCAGGCGATGGGCTTTTGCCTGCTTAACAACGTCGCCATCGCGGCGCGTGCAGCCCGCGCGCGCGGTATCCGCCGGGTGGCTATCATGGATTTCGACGTGCACCACGGCAACGGCACGCAGGAGATCTTCTACGACGATCCCTCGGTGCTCTACGTCTCGACGCACCAGTTTCCCTTCTACCCGGGCACCGGCAGCCTCTCCGAGAAGGGCGTCGGCGAAGGCGCCGGCTACACCGTCAACGTGCCGCTCGGCGCCGGCGGAGGCGACTCCGTGTATCGCGCAGCCTTCGAACGCGTGGTGCTCCCGGTGCTCGACGAGTACGCCCCGGAGCTGGTCATCGTGAGCGCCGGCTTCGACGGCGCCGTGGAAGATCCCCTCGCGGAGATGGAGCTCTCGGAGAACGCCTTCGGATGGATGAGCCGGGAGCTCTACAAGGTCGCCGAGCGCCACGCGGCGGGCCGCTTCGCCATGGTCCTGGAGGGCGGCTACGATCTGCCGGCCTTGGAGCGCGATCTCGGCGCGGCGGTGCGAGGCACTTTCGGCGAGTCCTTCAGCCTCGCGCGGGCGCCCGACGACGCAGACGTCGGGTACGCAGCGAAGAGCCACGCCGGCTGGAAGCAAGTCGGGTAGCGCCGCAAATTCGGAGACGCAGCTCGCATGTATGGTGCACTCGCACCGCGGCGGCCGACTTGTGGGAGGCCTGCAAACGCCGCGGCGCGTGCCCAGCGAAAGCTCTTCCCTGCGCGCGGCTAGTGATACGGTGAGCCGATGCGCTCCGCACCCCTCGCCGTCGTCGCGACCCTCGGGTTTGCTTCCTTCGCCCTGTTCGCATCCTGCAAGGGATCGTCGAGCAACGGATTCGGAGACGACGGTACAGACGGCAGCACGGTGCAACCGGGCCCCGACGCAGACCTTCTCGGCACCGCAGACGCCGCGAACCCCAACTGCAAGGCCCAGTGCTCGAGCGATTTGCACGCGCTGGTGGATTGCAATGGTCGAACGCTCTCCACGTGCCCGCCCGACCAAGGCTGCGGCGCCGACGGCAAGTGCGTGCCCGCATGCGACGCCGCGGCCAACGCCAAGAGCTCCGTGGGTTGCGACTACTACGTGTATCCTCCCCCCTTCTTCTCGGGTTCCACCTCGTGCACCGGCGCGTTCATCGCCAACACCTGGGGCTCGCCGGTAAAGGTGACGCTGGAGCGCGGCGCGCAGACCTACGACGCCAGCCTGGTCGGGTACTTGCCAACCGGCACCGGGTCGGCGATCACCTACAAGCCGCTCACCGGATCGGTGATTCCTCCGGGCGCGGTGGCGTTGGTGCTCCTGAACCGCGAAGGCGGCGCGTGCCCGAGCGGCACGCAGTCGGCCACCGGCCCGGTGGCCTTCAAGGGCACTGGCATCGGTCAGGCGTTCCGCATCAAGACCGACGCGCCGGTCGTTGCGTACGACATCTTCCCCTACGGCGGCGGCTCCACCGCGGTCAGCTCGGCGACGCTGCTCATCCCCTCCACCGCATGGGGCGACAACTACGTCGGCGTGACGGCCTACCCAGAGACCATCAGCGGCGCCTACCCCTGGCTCGGCATCGTCGCCGCAGAGGACGGCACGCAAGTGACGGTGAGCCCTTCGCAGGCGATCCTGGGCGGCGGCGGCGTGGCAGGTACCGGCAAGGGCGTGCCGGTCACGTACAACCTGAACAAGGGGCAGTACATCCAGCTGGAGCAGCAGGCAGACCTCACCGGCAGCATCATCAAGGCCAACAAGCCCATCGGTAGCTGGGCCGGCAACGAGTGCTCGCAGGTTCCGAAGGGGCCGGTTGCCTGCGACGGTATGCACCAGCAAGTGCCGCCGGTTCGCGCGCTCGGGTATCGCTATGTGGCCGCGCGGTATCGCAATCGGCATCCGGGGGTCGAAGAGTCGCCGCCCTGGCGCATCGTCGGCGCCGTCGACGGCACCACGCTCACCTACACTCCGCCGCAGCCGGGGGCGCCGGCGATCATCGGTTCTGGGCAGGTGGCCGAGTTCAACGCAGCCGGGCCCTTCGTGATCACCGCCCAGGACGACAAGCACCCGTTCTTCTTCGCCTCCTACATGACCGGCTGCGCGGTGCCCGGCCAAGGAGCTCCGCAGGGCTGCGCCGGCGATCCCGAGTTCGTGAACGTGATCCCGCCGGACCAGTACCTTGCATCCTACATCTTTTTCACCGACCCCACATACCCGGAGACCAACCTGGTCTTCGTGCGCAAGAAGGGCGCCGACGGCACCTTCAAGGACGTGAACCTCGACTGCGTCGGCAACATTGGCGGCTGGCAGCCGGCGGGGCCCGACTACGAGTACACCCGCGTCGATCTGGTGACCGGCAACTTCCAGAAGCAGGGCACCTGCGACAACGGTAGGCACGAGGCCAAAAGCGACGCGCCGTTCGGGCTCACGGTATGGGGCTGGGGCTCCGCGCAATCGACTGGATTTTTCTCGGAGGCGGTGAGCTACGCGTATCCGGCCGGCGCCAGCATTCAGACCATCAACCAAGTGGTCATCCCCGCGGTGCCGCGCTAGCGCGCAGCCGCCCGCGCGTTGCCCTTCACGTTTCTCTCGCATCAGGCTGCGGTGCTCCCGCTCAAGGTGGCGCGGCCTGGCTGGTTCGATGGCGCGGCGCTCGTTCTGGGCAGCATGGGGCCCGACATCGCGTACCTGCTTCTGCCCGAGCTGCGCGTGGCTTCTCACTCCTTCGCTGGCATTCTCTACTGGAGCGTGCCCATGACGCTGAGCCTGCTGCCGCTCCTTCGCTACGGCGTGGCGCCCGGCATCGCGGTCTACGGCCCTGCGCGGCTCGCGGCCTTTGCTCACCTGGCACAGGCCCGGCACCCGTGGTGGAAGACCGCAGCGTGCGCAGGCTTCGGCGCGCTCACCCACGTGCTGTGGGACGGGACCACCCATCCGGAGGGCACCTTCGTGGGGCGCTGGAGCCTGCTGAAGGATCGCATCTACGAGACGGACCACGCGCTCGTCCTGCGCTTCTCGCTGCTGCACCACGGGTCGTCCATCGTCGGCGCATTGCTCTCGCTGTGGCTGCTCGCGCGCTACGTCCGGCGATTGCCGAAGCTGCCTCGACCTTGGCCCTGGAGCAAGGAGGCCGCGCGCCGCTACCGGCTCACGGTGGCGATCTTCGGCGCGGCGGGTCTGCTATTTGGCGCGCTGAGCTTTGCAGGCGGCGGACCGGAAGCTGCCGTGATTCGCGCCGCGACGGTCTTCTTCATGGGCCTCTTGGTGGCGCAGCACCGCGCGCGAATCATCGCCCGCCGAGAGGGCGGGCACGTATACTGAAACGATGAACGAGCGTCGGCGATTTCTCCAGGTCATCGGTGGCGCGGCGCTGGCAGCCACGCTTCCGGCGTGCAATGGCTCCGACCCCAACGCCAGCTCCTCATCGTCCGGCGGCGTCGTGGGTGTACCGGGAACCGGGAGCCCGAAGGTGGCCGACGTACTTCCGGGAACGCTCGTTCGCGGACCAGGGACCACTCTGGTGGGGCGCGACGACGGCGGCCTCTACGCCATGACCAGCCTCTGCACCCACGAGCGATGCGACCTGAAGGCGTACGGAATCGTTAGCGCGGAGAGCCTCGTGTGCGATTGCCACGGGTCCAAGTACACGCTCGACGGCAAGCGCCTGAGCGGGCCGGCGCCCGCGTCGCTCGCACACCTCAAGCTCACGGTGAACGCCGACAAGACCATCTCCGTCGACCCGAACGTGACGGTAGAGGCTAGCGTGCGTACGCCCGTCGCCTGAAGCGCGCGACCGTTCGCCACCGGTTTTCGCCCACCCACCAAGACGTTGCGGACGGCGGCCCGCGCCAACCGTAGACTGGGGCGATGCAGCGGCACATAGGAGCCCTCGGCGTCGAAATCGCGGCGCGGAGAGCAAAGGGCCTCTCCGGCCCCGGCAATCTCATCGCCTCGCTGACGCCGGGCGCGGCGTTCGCGGTCAGCCTGGTGGTCGCGTCGTTCGGCGAGCGCTTCGCCTGGCTGCGCCAGTCGCCGCTGCACTATCCGTGGGAGCTCTGGATCATCGCCGTCGCGGGCGGCGCCGCATCGTTGGCAGGTATTCTCGACTGGCGTCTTCATCGGCGCCTGGGCGTGGCTATCGGTGGTCCGGAACGGCGCGCAGAGCGCATCGCGCTGGTGTTCGGCGGGCTACCGCTCTTCGCGATGATGCTCGCGGCGACCGCGCTGCGGGCGCGCTGGCTGCTCGTTCCCGTGGTGGCGCAGACGGTGCTGGTGGTGGTGCTCGTTTGCTACGACGAGCTGGTGTTTCACCGGCGCCGCTGTAGTGCGGAGGAGACCCGCCTGCATCGCGTGCTGACCATGGGCCAGGCGAGCGCGCTTTTGGCGTGGATACACTTTTGCTTCGTGCGCGCGTGGTGAGCGCTGGCTATTTCTCAAGGGCCGCGAGCCTCCTCGCCCGGGCGCAGGTTCGCTACCGTGAGGGCGATCTCGCGCCGCAGCCCGGCGAGCGCCGGGGCTTCGAAGGCGGCGCCCGTTGGATGGCCCGGGCGCTCGGTCAGACCATCGACGATGCTGCGGCGGCCCGCGCCGCGCGACTCTCGTGGGTCAAGTACGGGAGCGCCGCCGCCGTCGGCCTCGCCGCGGGCGCGCTCGGCGCATGCCTGCACCCGGCGCTCGCCCCGGTGGGGTTCGTGCTCGGCTTCTACGCGGTCGAGGTGCAGGGCGTGTTCCTGATGCCTGCCGTGGTGCGCGGCGCGCCTTCGCCGTGGACGCATTCTCGAAGAACGATGGTGCGCGCCGGAGGCACCGTCGCCGCCATGTGCACGGTCATTCCCCTGGCCGGCTGGATGCTCGTGGGCGGCGTCGTCGCGCACGGCAGCCCGGTCCGTGCCTGGTGCGAGGGCGCGACCGCAGTGGTGCTCTGGTACGGAGACCTTCGACCATGAACGTGATCCCCGCCCCTCTTAACTGGGCCTTGTTCTTCGCAACCACCGTGTACGGCCACGTCGCCATGAAGTTCGCCGTGGACCAGAAGCTGGGGCTCGTGCGGTCGGCACTTTCGGCCTGGGGCATCAGCGCCATCCTCGCCTGGGCCGCCTCGTCTGTGCTGTGGATGATGGTGCTGGAGAAGGACTCGCTCTTCCGCGCCACCAGCGTGTCGTCACTGCGCTACGTGCTTGTCATCGGAGCGGCCTGGGCGGTGACCCAGAAGATGCCGACCTGGCAGAGCTTGGTGGGTGCGGCGATGATCACCGGAGGAGTGTACCTTGCACGCACTTGACGCGTTCGTCGGCGCCGTTGCCCGGGTGCGCGTGCACCGCATCGAGGTCCAAGAAGCGCGGGTTCGGAAGACTCGCAAGCGCGGTCTCGGTCCGGTCATCGCCCTCGGGAATGCCTATTTTCGCCAGGCCGGGGCTTCGTTCCACATGTTCCCGGCGGTCGCCGACTGGCAAGCGTGGGAGGGCCAAATGTATCGCCAGCTCCACGACGTGGAGGTTCTGCCCATTGCGCGGGGCGTGGAGGTGCCGCGCTTCCCCGGTGACGATCTGTGCGCGTTACTGCAGCGCGATCGCCTCGCGCGGCCAGCGCTCCTGGCGGTGGCCCGGGCGCTACGCAAGCTTCACGAGCGCGGCCTCAGCCACGGCGACGCCAACCTCGGGAACTTCGTGTTCGACGGCGCGGTGGCGCGGACCATCGACTTCGACGCGCGGCACCGGGACGACCTGCCCATGGCCGTTCGGGCTGCAGACGATCTGCTGGCGCTGACTCTGGACATCGTGGGGCGGGGCGCATCGACCGAGGCGGCGAAGGTCGTGCTCGACGCCTACCGCCCTTCGGGCGACGTGTACGAAGCCCTTCGCCGCGGCGCCTTCCCGCGCGGATTGCCGGCGCGCACGTTGCTCCGCGCTCGCGCCCATGCCATGGCCGAGGCCCCGCTCGGGCGAGCGATGAGCGACCTACTGGGGGCAGCGAATCCCGTGCAGTCTACAGCTTGAAGAAGTCAGCCGCAGCGCCGGCGCCGCAGATCCCCACGTCGAGCGCGTAGGGTCCTGCCTTGCCGCACCCGCCCTTGGGGTCCACCGGCACGCCGTGGTCCATGCCCTGAACGTCGAAAGCCTCTACCGCGGTGGTGGCGCCATAGCGCTTGCGGATCGCAGTGCCCACCGCGTCGGTCGCGGTGGCGGTGGTGGTCAGCCCGTGCACGTTGGTCCACTGCTTGACCAGCTCCGGCAAGTTGGCCGGGCGCACCGTGAAGTCGGAGCTCCCTTGCCAGAGCTGGATGCGCGGCGCGGGGTTCGCGGCGAGCGCATCGCGCACCAGCGTACCCCAGGTGTCGGCGGACTTGGAGACGCCGCTCGTACAGCCAATGGAATCGAACAGGCTGGTGGCGCAGCCGTAGGGAATCCCGGCGAACGCCGAGCCGGCGGAGAAGCGATCGGCGTAGTTTGCCAGCAGCGCCACGGCCATGGCGCCGCCCGACGAAAGGCCGGTGACGAACGCCCGTGTGGTGCCGTACGCGGTGGCGACGTGCGCGGCCATGCCGGCAATGGACGCGGCCTCTCCGCCGCGCTGCGTCTGCGCTGGCTCCCACCAGCGAAAGCAGCGGCTCACGTTGTTGCCGACTGTTTGCTCGGCGTAGACCACGTAGAACCCGCGGGCGTCGGCCAGCGCCTCCCAGCCGATGGCGCGCACATCGGCGGCGGTTTGCGTGCAGCCGTGCAGGACCACCACCACGCCGGCGCCGGCGGCGGCTCGGGGCGGCGCGTGCAGGAACATCTTGAGGCCACCGGGGTTCGCACCGAAGCTCGTCACTTCCGCGAAATCGATGCCGCCGTCGCCGCCGCTCGATCCGCTGGAGCCGCCGGACGAAGAGCTCGACGAGCTTCCGCCGCTCGACGACGAGCTTCCGCCGCTCGACGATGAGCTGCCTCCGCTCGACGACGCGCTGCCCCCGTCGGGTGTGGTCGGGACCTCGTCGGAGCAAGCAGCGGCGGCAGCAAGAACGACCAGCGGAAGAACGGCTCGGCGGAATGACACGGTGCGGCAACCATAGCATTGCCCAACGAAACGTCGCCCCGTTTCGCCGCCAAGCGGTGCGCTCTCGGGCGCGCAGCGGGTGAGTATTCAGATGCCGAAAAAGTCGGCGGCGTACCGGGTCGAGCAGAGACCCGTGTCGAGGATGTAGGCGCCGGCAGTGCCGCAGCCACCCTTGGGGTCGACCGGGGTTCCGTGGCCCATGCCCGACACGGTGAAGGTCTCCACGCGTGGCGTGCCGCTCGCGTCTTTGTAAATCTTGCGCGTCGCGCGGCCGAGGGTCTCGCTGGTGGGTGTGACGCCGTCGATCCCCTGCGCGTTCGCAAACTGCTTGGCGAGCTCCGCCTGGTTCATGGGCCGCACGGTGTAGTCGGCGTCGCCGTGCCAGACCTGGAGCCGCGGCGCATTGCCGGAGGCTGCGGCGCGCAGGAGATCGCCCCACGCTTGCGGGGTCTTGCTCTTGCCAGGGTTCATGCAGCTGTAGGCATCGGTCTGGCTGGTGGCGCAATGGTACGGCAGGCCGCTGAGCACGGAGCCCGCTTCGAACACGTCGGGATAGGTTGCCAGCATGACCGCGGTCATGGCGCCACCGGCCGAGAGCCCGGTGACGTAGGCCTTGCCTGCGCCGAAGGTCCTCTGCACGTGCTCGACCATGGCGGCGATGGCCGCAGGCTCACCGCTCCCACGCGCCGTGTGCGCGGCTTCGAACCAGCGGAAGCATCGGTTGAAGTTGTTCGCCAGCTGCTGCTCCGGATACACGACGTAGAACCCTCGGGCATCGGCGAGGGTATTCCATCCCGCGCCCGCATACGCCGCTGCGGTCTGGGTGCAGCCGTGCATCGCCACCACCACCGGCGCGCCCGCCTTCACGTTCGCGGGCACGTGCACGAACATCTTGAGCCCAGCGCTCTCGCCGAAGTCCTTCACCTCCATGTCGCCGGCCGCGGGCGGCGCGCCGGTGCCGCCCGCAGCGCCCGTGCCGCTCGAGCCGCTCGAGCCTGCCGCGCCGGAGCTTCCGTGGCCGGAGGAGCCCGCGCCGTAGACGCCGTCTTCGGAGCCGCGGGTGCCGCTGGAGCACGCCGCGAGGAGCAGAGTCGAGGTAGCGAGGATGCAGAGCTTCATGGGTCTCCGCAAAGCAGATCGCGTGCCGCATTGCGCACCGCGCAAATGACGCCAATATCGAGGTTCTTTGCTGGAAACGCGTCGCCATCGACGCGCCCGCAGCGCCCTGCGCTCCGCGTCGCCGCTGACGCGGTGACGACGTCAGCGCCTGTAAGCCGCGGGTATTTTACCGCGCTGTCACTTGGCACGCTGGCTGCTCAGGGCGCCATCATGCGAACCGCAGCAGCACTCTCTCTACCCACGCTCTCGCTCCTCGCCGCGTGCAGCGCGGAAGCCCCCGAAGCCGCCGATCTTGGACGCCAGAGCATGGCGCTCACGGCGCCGGTGGAGGTGACGGGCTTCGGCTCCAACCCCGGCGCGCTCAAGATGTACAAGCACGTACCCGCTGGCCTGGCCGCCAGTGCGCCGCTGGTGCTGGTGCTGCACGGGTGCACGCAGGGCGCTGCCGATGCGGCCAAGTTCGGCTTCGACGAGCTGGCCGACGCCAACGGCTTCGCGGTGGTGTACCCGGAGCAGCAGACCGCCAACAACTCGCTCCGCTGCTTCAACTGGGCCGGCGAGTTCGGCAACCCGCAGAACCTCCAGCGCGGGCAAGGCGAGAACCTCTCGCTCAAGCAGATGGTCGACAAGATGATAGCCGACCACGGTACCGACCCCAAGCGCGTCTTCGTGGCGGGCTTCTCCGCGGGCGGCGCGGAGGCGGTGCTCGCGGCCGCCACCTGGCCCGATGTGTTCGCCGGAGCGGCTTCGCTCTCCGGCATCCCGTTCAACTGCACCACCACGTACGTCGAGGTCTCCGGCTGCCAGAAGCCGGGCAAGGACAAGCCCGCACAAGACTGGGGCGATCGCGTGCGCGCCGCATACTCCGGCTACGCCGGCCCCTGGCCGCGCATGTCGGTGTGGCAAGGCTCCGCCGACAACACGGTGGGCCCCCTCAACCGCTCGCAGATCGTGCGGCAGTGGACAAACCTGCAAGGCGTAGCCGAGACGCCGAGCATGAGCGACACGGTCGATGGCGCCAAGCACGACGTCTACAAGGACGGCGGCGGCAAGATCGTGGTGGAGAGCTACGAGATCCCCGGCATGGACCACGGCGTCCCGGTGGTCCCCGGCTCTGGCTGCGGCGTGGCCGGCTCGTTCGCCCTCGACAAGGGCATCTGCGCGGCCAAGCGGGTCAGCGAGTTCTTCGGCATCGTGGGTGGCGGCGGCGCGTCCAGCTCCAGCTCGGGCGCCGCGGGCAGCGACGGGGGCTCCTCCGGCGTGGCGTCCTCCAGCTCCGGCGGCGATGGCGGCAATGGCGGCGATGGCGGCGGCTCGTCGTCCTCGTCCGGCGGGAACGATCCCAAGAGCTCCGGAAGCACATGCAGTATGCACGCGTCTTCGGAACACTCGCTTCCCTGGCTTGCCACCGCGTGCGCAATCGGC
The DNA here is from genome assembly GCA_038210445.1 of Polyangiales bacterium. Lineage (GTDB taxonomy): Bacteria > Myxococcota_A > Polyangia > Polyangiales > Polyangiaceae > JABFRG01. The sequence goes on along the minus strand of JBBQWQ010000055.1, from coordinate 16,801 downwards.
GTCGCGCTGGTCCTGCGTCGCCGCGGCCAGGCCCGCGCCGTTCGAAGGGCGGGCTGAGCCGTGGCCATCGACCGCTCCGGCATTCCCAACAAGAGCCAGCTCATCTCCTTCGGCGCGGCTTGGGTGGGCTGGGTGATGGACGCCTTCGACTTCACGGTGTTCCTGCTGGTGATGCCCCACATCGAGAAAGAGTTCGGCGTCAAGCACACCGCCAGCACCGGCACCATCGCCCTCACCTTGCTCATGCGCCTGGTGGGCGGATTCATCGCCGGCAAGGCCGCCGACAAGTGGGGCCGCAAGCTTCCGCTCCTGGTGTCGGTGGTGTGGTTCGCGGTGTGCGACGGCGCCATCGCTATGGCCCCAAGCTTTCTGGCCATCATCGTTCTTCGCACGCTGTTCGGCCTCGGCATGGGCGCCGAGTGGACGTCTGGCACCACGCTGGCCATGGAGAACTGGCCGGCCAAGACCAAGGGCATCGCCTCCGGCGTGCTCCAGGGCAGCTGGGCCGTCGGCTACCTTCTCGCGGCGGTCGCCTCGGCCATCATCGTGCCGCGCTTCGGCTGGCGTGCGCTCTTCGTGGTCACCGCCATGCCCGCGCTGCTGGTGCTCCCGCTCCGAGCCTGGGTGCCCGAGAGCTCGGAGTGGAAGAACGCAGTGAAGAAGGCCGGCGGCAACCTTGGCCTACTCCAGCTTTTCAAGAAGAACGAGGGCCTCCTCGGCCGCACCCTCTGGGGCTGCTTCGCCATGAGCGCCGGCTTCGGTGCGTACTACGCCATCACCGGCCTCTACCCGACGATGCTCAAGCTCGAGCACGCCCAAGACGAGCGCGGCATCGCCATTCTGGTAGCCATCTTCAACGTGGGCATGATGCTTGGCTCGGTGGTGTGCGGCACCATCGCCGCCAAAAAGAGCGTCACCCTGGCGCTCGCGCTTCCCGCCGCGCTGTCGGTGTTCGCCCTGCCGTTCTACGTGGGCCACGTCGAGGGCCACATGAGCATCGGCGCCTTCCTGGGCGGCGCGTTCGGGGCGGGGTTCTCCGGCGTCACCCCCATGCTGCTCACCTCGATGTTCCCGGCCGAGGGCCGCGCGCGCCTGGTGGGCATCGTCTACCACGTGGGCGCGTTCTTCGCCGGCTTCGTCCCGCTCTTCACCGCCTCGCTGTCGCAGACCCTCCACTGGTCGCTCGGGAAATCGATCCTGGTGGTGAGCAGCGTACTCGAGCTCTCCCTGGTCATCTTGGTGCTCGGCGGGCGCAAGCGCTCCGTGCGCGACACCTGCGAAGACGCCGAGCCCCCTTCTCCTGCCTTGGATGCACCATGAAACTATGTACTCTACACGCGTATCTCGTCCTCACGACGACCCTCGGCGGCTGCCTGGTCTCCGACGCTTCGGTGGCCCGCGGTGACGCCGGCACCTCCGACGCAGCCTCCACCGTGGCCGGCGACGATCCCTCGCAGAACTCAGGCAGCGCTGATTCCCCTGGCATCAAGTACCGCGATCTCGCGAGCCATCCCGGGTGCACCACCGACGGCCTGGCCTACCCAGCGGCCGTCATCCCCGGCTACAGGTGCGCTGCCAAGGCCTACCCGGTGGCAAACGAGGACGCCGGCAAGCCCATCGTGCTCCTCATCCACGGCAACTCATCGTCGCCTGCCGACTACGAGAAGTTTCCGGCCGACAAGGTAGACGCCAAGCCCATGCTGGCGGAGCGCCTCTCCGGCGCCGGGTACCGCGTGTACGCGGTCGACTTTCGGAAGGACAAGAGCGACGACCCGGCGGGCAACAACGACACCGAGAACGCAGCGCAGAACTTCGACCACGCCTGGGCGGTGCCCATCACCCAGCACTTCATCGACTCGGTGCTCGGCGCCAACCCCGGTCGCAAGATCGCGCTGGTCGGCTTCTCGGTGGGGCCCACCATCATCCGCGACGCGCTCCGGCGCCTGCATCGAGAGAAGAAGAAGCCCTACGAGCGCATCTCGCAGTTGGTGTACGCCGCCGGCGGCCACCACGGCGTCTCCACCTTCCGCAAGCTGTGCGGTCCCAACCCCACCATGCGCGGCAAGATTGCCTGCGAGCTCGGCGATCGAACGGCCTTCCAAGACACCGACATTTCCCGGCCCAACAACGGACCCAACGGGGCCTGGGAGACGCCGTGCGCCGATGGCAAGACCGCCTATGGTCAGAGCGGCGTCTGCGGCGACCACAAGGTTCGCTACCTCACGCTCGTCATGCGCGACGTCAAGGAGGGCACCTACCAGGACGAGTTCGTGTCCGAGGGCGCCAGCGCGCTCAAGGGCGCCGACAACAAGACCGTCGAGCTCACCGACAACGACGACACCGGCTACTTCTTCAACGGAATCTTCAAGAACCACTACGGGGCTCTTCGCAGTAGCGCCGCGCTCGACCTCATCACCCAAGCTGTCGCGGTGCCGTGATGAAGTATCTTCTTTTCGTGGTGGCCTTCGCCTGGGCGAGCGCGGCGCACGCGCAGATCCGTCAGGCCAAACGCCAGGCCGACGAGCCCACCGCCGAGGGCGGCGAAGGCGTGAAGGCCCCCCCCAAGGACGAGCCCAAGCCCGAAGCGCCCAAGAGCGAGTCGCCCCGCATCGACGCCGTCGACCCCTCCACCGGCGACGTGAAGACCGATGCATCGAAGGCGGGCGAAGGAAGAGCCCGGCCCAAGTTCACCATCACGCCCTACGTGGGCATCGCCGCGGGCATCAAGTACGACAACGTACAGAACCGCGAGGGTGAGACCCGCCAGGACCGCGTGGTCACCTTCGCGATCGGCCGCTTCGGTCTCCTCGCGCGTTACACCGACCACTTCATGGTGCAGAGCGAGCTCATGGCCAGCGGCGGCATCGGCCTGCATGGAACCTCGGCCTACGAGGGTCAGGCGGCCCTCCAGGTGCGCCAGCAGATGCTGCGCGCCACCTTCGGCCGGTTCACCCTCGAAGCGGGACGCTTGGTCGACGAGGCCTCGGTCGACTACATCTCGAACTACGTGCAAGGTACATTCGTTCAAGACACCGCCACCCGCGATCCTTTGCTCTACAGCGGCTACAACCTGGGCAACGGCGTACGGGGCGTGGTCGACATCGTGCCCGGCATGCTCCGGGTGGGGCTCACCTTCAACGCCGGCAACCCGGTGTCGAATACCGCCACGCTCATGGTGGGCGGCACCTATCCGCCCTTCGAGCGCATTTACACCCAGGCCTACCAGGCGGTGAACCAGGGGCCCAACCACTTTCCCGACGACACCTTTCACGCCATGGTGCTTACCCCCTCGGTGCTCTTCAATTCCGAGTACGTCGACGCCAAGGTGGCCTTCCAGGGGTTCGCCATCGATACCAACACCAATACCCCCAACAACGACCACGTGCGCGGGTACAACCTGCGCGGCACGGTGCGGGGAAAGTTCGGCATGGTGGTGCCCTTCGCCAGCGCCGCCTACACCCGCAACGACACGCTCATCCCCAACAATGTGGCCACGCGGTCGCCGGATCGCTACCAGGCCATCAACCTGGGCGGCGGCGTCGACGTGAACCTGGCCAAGCGTTTCACCTGCGAGCACGAGTGCACAGACGGCGTGGGCGCGCAGTTTCAGCAGGTGCAGTACGAGATCGGCGACGGCGTGGTCACCACCCTGCGCTACGCAAACCTGGGCGGCACCTTCTGGGTCCACCCCCACTTTGCCATCGACGCGCGCGTCTCCTACTGGTGGCAGAACCAGAAGGGCATCGACGACACCGGCGAACGAAACCTCATCGTGGGCGTGCGCGGAGTGCTCCCATGACCGCGCGGGCTAGCAATGCTAGGCTGACGGGTCATGGCGGAAGACGATTTCCCCGACGACACCACGACCCGCGTCGATCGCGGTCGCGCCGCGGCTCGGCCTCGGGCGCTCAGCGTGGAGCTGGTGGTGGTTGATGGCCCCTCGCGCGGCATCCGCGTCCATGTGCCTGCGGGCGCTGCTGCGCGCATCGGGTCTTCGCAAAGTTGCGACCTGACGCTCGCCGACCGCGCGGTTTCGCGCCTCCACTGCGAGGTGCGGCTGCGCGCCAAGAGCATCTTGGTGCGCGACACCGGGAGCACCAACGGCACCGTCTCCGCCGGCATGCGCATCCTGGAAGCCGAGGTGCCGCCGGGCACGGTGCTCTCCATGGGTGGCAGCGCGGTGCGCATCGAAGCCGACGTCGACGACGCCGACTACGTGGAGCTCTCCGACAGCGACGCCTTCGGGGAGCTCCTCGGCAAGAGCATCGAGATGCGGCGCATCTACGCCATCCTGGAGCGCCTGGCCCCCAGCGACAGCACGTTGCTCATCCGCGGCGAGACCGGCACCGGCAAGGAGGTGGTAGCCCGCAGCGTCCACAGCGCCTCCAAGCGCGCGCAGGGCCCCTTCGTGGCCATCGACTGCAGCACCATCCCGGAGAACCTGTTCGAGGCCGAGCTGTTCGGTCACGTGAAGGGTTCCTTCAGCGGCGCCATCGGCGATCGCGCCGGCGTCTTCGAGGAGGCCGACGGCGGAACGCTGTTCCTCGACGAGCTGGGCGAGCTACCGCTGGCCATGCAGGCCAAGCTCCTGCGCGTGCTCGAGACCCGCACGCTGCGCCGGGTGGGAAGCAACACCGTGCGACCGGTCGACGTACGCGTGCTCGCGGCCACCAACCGGCCGCTCGATCTGTGCGTCAACGAGGGCACTTTTCGCGAAGACCTGTATTACCGACTGGCGGTGGTGGAGATCGTGCTGCCGCCGCTGCGCTCTCGCCCCGACGACATCGCGCTGCTGGCCACCCATTTTTTCCAGGCCCGCGGCGGCGACGGAGAGCTCCCGGAGGCCTTCCTCACGCGTCTTCACCATCGAAGCTTTCCTGGCAACGTGCGCGAGCTCAAGCACGTCATCGAGCGGGCCATGCTGCTCGGCACCATCCGCCCGGGGCCGGTGCGAAGACCGCCGGATCTCGAGGCGCGCATCGAAGAGCTGCCGCCGCTCCACCTTCCGCTGAAGGATGCACGCATCGCGTGGACCGAGAACTTCGAGATGCTCTACGTGAAGAGCGTCCTCGCCCGGGCGAGCGGCAACATCACCCACGCGGCCGAGCTGGCCGGCGTGAGTCGCCGCTTCCTGCAGCGGCTCATCGTACGCCTCGGGGTGCGACCTGCCGATCTCGGGCTCGATCCGCGCGATCTCGCCGACTGAGCGGGCCTCAGGGCGAGCACTCGAAAAGGGTACTTGGTTTCTGCACGCATCCGCCGGTGACCGGAAGCGTGGGGCACGAGGCCGGGCATTGGGCGAGGCAGCCCGCGGCCTTGGCCTGCGCGGCCTGGTCGGCGAACGCTGCGGCGGCGGTGGTTCCCGCTTCGGCGATGAAGACGTCGCAGTCGCACTCGTCCTTGGCCTTGGTGGCGCACTGACCGGTGGCGATCTGGCACGTTCGCGCCTTGGCGCGCGCGGCCACTACGGCGGCCACCAAGGCATCGCAGGCGCTCCCAGCCTCTCCGGCATCGGCCACCTCGGCATCGCCAGGCGCGCTCGCCTCCAGGCCACTGTCGAGGTCCGGCGCGGCGCCGTCGGGGCCACGCTCGGGCGCGCTCCGCACCGCCCAGTCGAAGGCGCAAGCCCCGCCCAGAAGCGCGAAGCCGAGAGCGCAGAGTCGACGAAGAAAAGCCCAGGGGTCCACGGTAGGAGGTGCAGGTTAGCACGTCGGCGTGGGCCGGTTTTCCTCGCGGCGCCGCGTGCATGCGGTCGATTTCTCGGGGCCAGGGTACTAGGCTCGGGCCATGCGATCGCGTGCGCGGAGGTATGGCGCATGGGCCGGGATTTTGCTCCCGCTCCTCCTCGCGTCGGCGCGGCCGGCGCGGGCCGAGAGCGACGCACAGGCGCGGGCGCGTGTGGCCTACGAGCAGGGGCTGAAAGCGCACGCGAGCGGTGACCACAAGGCGGCCGCTCGGGCGTTCGCCATTGCCGACGCCGCGGCGCCGAGCGACGAGGCGCTCGAGGCCGCGCTCGACGAAGCGGCCATCGACGCCGACGCGGCCTTCGCCATGAACCTCACGCTCCGGGCCGAGGGTCGCAAGGTCGACGCGCGCACGGCGGCGGCCGTCCAGCGCGTACGTTCGGCGTTCCGCGATCGCGTGGGCTCGGTATCGGTCGACTGCGCCGGCGCGACCCTCTGTCGCGTCGCGCTCGATGCGGCGCCGGACGACGACGCCGGCAGCGCCCGCTACATGGCGGCGGGAAGGCACACGGCAGTGGTGCACCGCGACGGAGCCGAGCAAACGTTGGCCTTCGTCCTCTCCGCCGGCGAGACCCGCTGGCTTAGGCCCCATGCGCCCACCGACGCCGTGAACGTGGTGCCCGACGACGTCTCCGGCCGCCGCTCCACCTTCCGCGCGGTGGTCTTCGTGGGCGCCGGGCTCACGGTAGCCTCGCTGGCCGCGACCATCGTCTCGGGCATCGACGTGGTCGCGAAGCGCGGCTCGTTCCGCGACGGAGGCTGCGCCGCCGACGTGGCCACAACCGCCCCGGTTTCCCCCGACTGCCAGGGCGTCGCCGATCGCGGTAGTGCGGCGCAGACGCGCACCAACGTGCTCATCGCGGTCACCGCGGCGCTGGGCCTGGCGACGCTCGCGGTGGAGGTGTTCGTCGTTCCGTCGCTTCCCAAGGCGAGAATCGGGGTCGCCGCCGGCTTTGGACGCGCAGACCTGAGTCTGAAGCTCGACCTTCCATGACCACCTACCACGTTCTCTCCAAGCTCGCGTCGGGCGGCCATGCGACCGTGTATGTTGCACGTTCCGAAGGCGCGCTCGGCGTGGCGCGCACGGTGGCGCTCAAGAAGCCCCACCCGCACTTGCTCGACGATCCCGAGTTCGAGGCCGCGTTTCGTAGGGAGGCGACCATCGCGGCGCGGCTCCGCCACCCCAATGTGACCGCGGTGCACGACGTGGTGGTGCACGAGGGCGTCCCCTCCTTGGTCATGGAGCTGGTAGACGGGGTCACCTTCGCGGACCTCATCCGCACCTGGACCAAGGAGGGGGGCGCGAGCATGCTCGGCGCCGCGCTGAGCGTAGTCGTCGACGCCGCGCGCGGCCTCCACGCGGTCCACGAGCTGAAGGGCGAAGACGAGTCGCCCATGGGCCTGGTGCACCGCGACGTGTCGCCGCAGAACGTCCTGGTAGACCGCGCGGGCGTGGCCAAGCTCGCCGATTTCGGCCTGGCCAAAGCCCTGCTCCACGGCGGCGAGAGCTCCACCACCGAGGGCATTCTAAAGGGAAAGATCGGCTATCTGGCCCCGGAGTACATTCGCGGAGAGCCCATGGACCGCCGCGCCGACATCTTCGCGCTCGGCATCATGCTCTGGGAAGCGGTGACCCGAAGGCGCCTGTTCCGTTCGGAGCGGGAGCCCGACGTGCTCGCGAAAATCCTGTCGATGCCGATTCCGAAGGTTTCGTCGAAGGCCGCAAGTGTCGCGCTCGATGGGCTCGATGCAATCCTCGAAAAGTGTCTGGCCCGGAAGCCGAGCGACCGGTTCACCACCGCCGACGCGGTCGCCGACGCGCTACTGGCCTTCGCCGACGGCCACGGCATCGAGGTCGGGGCCGCCATCATCGCCCGCTCCTTCCCCGAATCGCTGCGCGAGACGCTCGATGCCCGCAGCAAGAGCTTGCGCGCGGCGCCCCCCGAGGCCAGCGCGGGCGACGTTGAGCCCGCCAGGCTCTCGGCGCGCACGGCCGCCCATGCTCCGGTGCGAGCGCCCGCCAGCGACCAGACCCAGAAGCTCGCGGCTCCTTTCCCCGACGATTCGCCCACCCGCCGCGATGTGCAGGCGCCCGCGAGCACCCAGGCGTCTACCGTGCGCCCGCTCTGGACCGGCATGGCTACGCTCCTTCTGCTCTCGGTCCTGGGCGCCGGCGGGTGGATTCTCAGCGCACGGCTCCGGGGCGTCGAGAGCGCCACCATCGCCCCGGAGCGACTTGCGCCTCCGACCCGTTCCGCATTGTCGTTGGCGTCCGCCCGCGAGCTCCTTCCTGCCGCGACGAGCCCCGAGGCCACGGGCACCCTCGCCCCGCAGGCCACGCTCCACGCCGCGGGCCACCCGGTCGGCGGGGCCGCCAAGCCCGCCGCGACGCCCAAGGGCGCAATCTCCGGGCCCATGACCGGAGCGGCGCACAGCACGGGCCCCCGCCCCAACCCCTACCCTTCGGCGTCGCGATAGCAGAAACGCGACGGGCCGACCGCCCTTCAGACGTTCGGCCCGCTTTTTCAGGGACTTTCGGGGTGACCGACGGGGATTGAACCCGCGACAGCTGAAACCACAATCCAGCGCTCTACCAACTGAGCTACGGCCACCGTGACGCGGAATTCCTACCTCAACCCGCGGTCCGGCGCAAGCCATCCTGCGCCGCTTCGGTCAGAGCGCGGTGCCGCCGGCAAAGTCGCGGGCGAGCGTGCTCTTGACGGTGCCGACGCTGGTCGGCTCCGAGAAGATGACGCCGAGCTCGCGGTTTTCGTCCATCGAAGTCTTGGTGAAGTTGATGGACCCGACGTACGCGGTGGCGCCGTCGACGACCACCGCCTTGGCGTGCGAATCGAGGCCGTTCATGCTCTTCACCGCCACGTTGCCGCGTTTCAGGCGACCGAGCGCCGCGCTCGTGGAGGGCTGCGTCGCCGACGTGCCGTCCACCACCGCGCGAACCGCGACCCCCGCCTTCTGCTGGTCGATGAGCGCCGTCACCAGCTCCGCGTCGGAGAGCGCCTCGGCCGAGATGTCGATGGTCGACCTGGCACTCCGGACCAGCCCCAGGAGCCGGGCACGGGCGTTGATCGGCGAGACCACCAGCCGGCTCGCAAGCGTGAACGCCTGGCGACCGAAATCGGCGCCAAAAATGGCCTCGGCCTCGGCCACGTCGTTGGGCTGGCTGTCGACCACCAGGTACTCGCGGTTGTCGAAGGGCGAGGTGCGGGTGAGGTTCATGGTCATGATCCACGCCTCCTTGCCGTCGATGAACACGCCCTTCTCGTGGGTGTACGTGAAGCCCGGAGGCGCCCACACCACGTTCACGCCCGCGCTCTTCAGCTGGTTGTAGGCTGCATCGTTGCTGTCGGCCGGAAACGGAAAGTTCTGGTTGAGGATCACCTTCACCTCACGACCGGCGTCCTTCTGGGCGATGAGCGCACTCAGGAACGTGTCGTTGGTGAAGAGGTACATGATGACGTGCACCGACGTCTTGGCGCCGCGGATGGCAGCCAGCAACGCGCCCGCGCTGTCGCTCGGCTCCACCACCACGCGAACCCCGGTGCTGGGGGGCGTGACCGGCACCCCGCCGTCCGGCAGCGCGCCGTCGGCACCGCGCGCCCCGTCCACGACCGCCTCGGCGTCCGCTTCCGGCTCACCGGAAGAGCTGGAGGGCGCGGGCTGAAGTGTGGCGGAGCTGCACGCAAGGAGAAGGAGGGCAAGAAGACCAAAGCGGCGCATGAGCGGCTACCTTGAAGCGCCCTTGGTTCCAGCGCCACAAGAATCCCAATGTCTTAATGCCCGCGCAAGCGGTGGTAGCATGGGCAGGTGTTCCTCCCCCCGGCGGGCTTCGTTCTGGTGCATCCGATCACCGCCCGCACTGCGGTCGTGGCGCGCGACGCGGTCGTGGCGCGGCCCGAGGCCGCACGTTTCTTCGCCAAGCGCTTGGCTTCCGCGCACCGCGGGGTCGCCGAGGCGCGCGACATGCTCACCCGAGAAGCATGCATTTTGCACCTACTGGCAGGCTGCGGCCACACCGCCGCGCCGGTGGCCGAAGGGGTCGATGAGGCAGGGCCGTTTCTCATCACCGAGATGGCGGCCGGGCGCGCGGTGGGGAGTCGGGCGCCGGGCGCCGCAGACGAACCACTCCGCGAGCTCACCGAAGCGCTTCGCGCGATTCATGCCGTGCACAACGCAGCCGACGGCGAAGGTCCGCTCCAGGTGGTTCACGGCGACCTGAGCCCCGAGAATCTGCTCGTTCAAAGCGCAGGCGGTCGCCTGCCGTGCCACGTCACGGTGGTGGACTTCGAGCTCGCCAGCTTCCGCGGCGGGGGCCCCCCCCACGACGGGGCGTATCGCGGCACCCTCCCCTTCGCCGCGCCAGAGTCGGCGCGAGAAGGTGCGCGCACCGTGCAGACCGACCTTTTCGCCCTCGGCGCCATCTTCTACGCGCGCTTCACCGGCCTTCCCGCGCGCCGCCGAGAGGGGCCGGCGCTGCTCCTCGAAGCCGCCGAGGAGCCGGTCGATCTGCAGCCGCTGTCGGCCTTGCCACCCCGCGTCGAAGCGGCGCTGGCGCGGCTGCTCGCGTTCGATTCCTCGGCGCGTGCAGCATCGGCCAAGGAGGTGCTCGACCAGCTCCTATGAAGGGCTCGCTCGCATTCGGCGTGCTTTGCGGTCGCACCGGCCAAAAACCGCATTTCGCGGACAGGGCCACGAACCTGCGCTATCCTGTGCCGCATATCTTCCGCTTCATCTCGGAGACCCGCACCATGGCAAAGACGATGGCTCGTACGCTGGCCCTGATCACCACTGCAATCCTCGTCGCGAGCGCCTGCTCCGACCCCGCGCCGCAGCCCCCGCGCGGCGTGGTCGAGGCCACCCTCGGCAAGCTCGGGGCTCCGAACTGCCCGGCGTCGGGCGACTGGCTCAACATCGGCAACCTCTCGCGCCCGGACATTCCGGTAACGCAGCCGGTGCAGGACGGAACCACCTACGAGGGTAAGGGCGTCACCGTCCGCTGCCGCGTCACCCAGACCGGAAACACCTTCGCGTTCACCGCCGAGGCGAGCCTGGTCGGCGAAGGCAGCGTGCGCTTCTCCAACGCCAACGTGACCCTCGACGGTACGAGCAAGGTGCAGGCGGTGTTCGCGCGGAGCGACTACGGTCGCTTCAGCCAGGACGACTGCGAGTTCACCGCGTTTCACCCGGGCGGAACCTACGACGCGACGGTCGACGGCAAAGTCACCAAGCTCCCGGACATCGCTCCCGGCCGCATCTGGGGCAAGGTCACCTGCACCAAGGCGACCCTCGGCGATCAAGACCCGCCCAAGGTCTGCAACGGGTCCGTCAACTTCCGCTTCGAGAACTGCGAACAGACCTGAGCCCACCTTTCTCGGGCAAAAGAGGGCTTCGGCATCGCGCCGAAGCCCTTTCGTCTTTTCGCGTCAGTTCGTCAGCGGCTGATCGAGGCCGGCGAGGATAGCCCGCACCTCGGTGGCCACCTCGAACTCCGGACGGGCCTCGAGGAACGCCTCGAGGTACCGGCGGGCCGCCACCCGGTCGCCACGAGCCACGTAGGCGAGCCCCACGGCGTGCAGCGCGTCGGAGTCGCCAGGCGCCTGACTGAGGGCCGCAAGGCCCTCCTTGACCGCCTCGCGGGTGTCGCCGAGCGTGCGCAGCACGTGGCAAACCGCGATGCGCGCGCCGAGGTGCTGCGGGGCGAGCCGAAGGCAGGCGCGGTACGCGTCGCGGGCAGGCTCGAGCTCACCCACCTCGAACAGCGCGATACCCAGGAAGTGGAACCCATAGGGGTTGAGCGGGTCTTGGGTGATGACGTCGCGCAAGACCACGAGGGCCTCGTGGAAGCGCTCCTCGTTCAAGAGCTCGGTGGCTTCCTCCACCGCTTCCCAGTGCGTGCGATCTCGAGCGTCGTCGTTCATGGCGGAGCCGGATGTAGTACAAAGACAGGCTCGCCGCGAGAGAAGCGCACTTGACCCGAAACCGCTTTGCCTTCCTGAGTCTGCTCCTGGTGCTGGGAAGCGCCCTGGCCTTCTGGGTGCCGGGCCTGCGCGCGACCGGCGGCGCGTTCCCGGTTCCTCTCGACGACGTCTTCATCCACTTCAACTACGCCCGCTCCGTCGCCGAGGGCCACCCGTTCGAGTGGATCTCCGGGCAAGGCTACTCCTCCGGCGAGAGCTCGCCGCTGTACCCCTTCCTGCTCGCCGCGGGCTACCTGGTGGGTTTTCGTGGATCGTTGCTCGCCGTCTTCGCGGCGATCGTGGCCGTGGTGAGCCTCGTTTCGTTCTTCGCCTCGCTCCGGCGCCTGCTCGGGCCCGGACCGGCGCTCGTCACGGGCGCGCTCCTGCTATCGGTAGGAATCGTCGCATTCACGCTCTTCTCGGGCATGGAGGTGGCGGCCTTCCTGGCGGCGCTCGGGTACTTCGTGGTGGCCGCGCACGAGGCCGCACACGCCGAGGCGTGGCGAAGAAAGACCGCGACGATGCGCGCCGGGCTCCTGGGGATGTTGCTCGTCATGCTCCGGCCGGAGGCGGTGTTCGTGGTGGGTCCCATGGCCACCTACGTGGCGCGGCACGCCCGGAGCCACTCGGGCGTGGCCGCATTCTTGCGCGTCGCCGCGCCGGCCGCCCTCTTCACGATCGCGCTGGCGGCCACCCATCGCGCCATGACCGGCGACGCGCAGGCGGCGGGCGCCATTCTGAAGCTGCTGTCGGAGCAGCCGTACCTGCGCCCGTTCGACAAGACGCGAGAGTTCGTCCTCAACCTGCTCGCCGCCAAGTGGGCCTTCTTCGACCGCGAGACCTCGTCGCTGCGCGAGCTGCGATGGTTGCCGGTGGCGCTCACGCTGGTGCCGCTGTGGTTCCGCCGCACGCGGGCGCTCGCGGGCACGCTCATCGTGTCGGCGCTGCTCTGGACGCTCGTGGTGTCCACCAACAATGCCGCCCGTTTTCAGAACTTTCGCTACTACGTCCCGGCCGTGGCGCTCTTGACCATGGCCATCGGCCTCGGCCTGGGCGAGGCCGTGCGGCGCCGGCGAAATAGCGTCGTCCGCGCGGCAGGCGTCCTCGCGGCGCTCGCCTGCGCGGCTTCTGCGCTGGGTCGATATCCGCACCAGGTGGAGTTCTTCGCCGGCGCATCGGGCAACATCCACGACCAGCAGGTGCGGATGGGCGAGTACCTGCGGGCCCATACCGGCAGCCGCGACGTGGTTCTCATCGGCGACGCCGGCGCCATTCCCTACGTGTCGGAGCGGCATGCGCTCGACGCCCTTGGGCTCGGCGCCTACGGACACCTGCCGTTCACCCGCGCCGCAACCTACGGCGAGGGCGCGGTACTGGAGCTCATCGAGCGCCTGCCGGAGAGCGCGCGCCCCACCTACCTCGCGGTCTTCCCCGAGTGGTTTCCCACCATCACCCAGAACTTCGGCCGCGAGACGTTCCGCATCACGCTCGGACGCAACGTCATCTCCGGGGGCCCCGCCAAGGTGCTGTACCGCGCCGAGTGGGAGGGCCTCGGCGAGCGTCTTCCGCCCGCAAGCGTGCTCGCCGGGCGCGCCGTCGTGGACGAGGTAGACGTGGGCGACGTGGTGAGCGAGCGGGCCCATGGCTATCGCTCACCGGCTCCCGAAGGCGGCTGGATGGACGTGGCCATCCTCGAGGAAGACGGGCGTCGCCTTTTCGATGCAGGACGCATCATTCCCCGCGCCACGCTGGAGACCATCGCCGTGCATGCCCGGGCTTCAGCACTGGTCGTACGCACCGATCGCCCGAGACGCGAAAGCGATGGCGGGCCCCTCGAAAGCCCCGCCGCAGAGGCGCCCATCGTAGTTCGCTGCGGTGGAAACGAAACCACGCTGCAGCGGGCGGCGACCCCCGGCAGCGCGTGGGTGTACCTGCTGGGCGCCATCGCGTGCCCCGAAGACGCGCGGATCACCCTGCGGGCGCAGGCCGACGCATACCGCGACTTTCACATCTGGTTTCTCGGGCCGTAAGGTTTCGCTTCGGCGCTCGCGCAGGGAGTCCAGGGGTACTTTTTTTCGTGAGCTGCCTGGCTCTTCCGGTCCGGGAGGCTGCGCGGCGGCGGAGACCGCCAAGCAGGAGACTGAGGGTTTTTGGCCGAGACCGAGGGAGGCGCGTTCGCTGGGGGCAGCGCCGGTCGCTCACTCTCCCTTCTCGTGAGGACGCAAGGCGCCGGCATCCCGAAGGTATCGGCCAAAAACACCAGTCTCCTAGCGAGCTGCCTTCTTTTGCTCCTGAACCTGCTCGGCCTCGAGCTCTTCGAGCGCGGCCGCCAGTTCGTCTTGCTCCGTCTGCGAGTGGGCAGGGGTGGGCTCCGCGGGCGCCTGCACGCGCGCCTGCACCGGCTCCACCGGCGCCTCCACCTCTTCCGGCGGCGCGAGCCCCATCTTGCGCTTGAGCGCGGTCAGATCGTCGTCGGCGCCAGCGCGCTTCTCGAGGTTGGCAAACTGGCTCGCCAGCACGTCGCCCGTGTACTCCTCCTGAATCTCGGCGCCGGCCTCGGCCTCGGCCTCGATCTGGTCGATCTTCTGCGACATGCGGTCGAAGGTCTCGAAGGCGCTCTGGTCCTTGAGACCGTGCATGGTCTCCTGAATCGCCTTCTGCGCCTCGGCGCGCTTCTTCCGCGCGATGAGGACGTTCTTCTTGCGCTTCGCCTCCTCGATCTTGTCGTTGAGCATCCGGAGCGCCTTCTTCAGCTGCTCGACGGCGTTCTTCTGCTTGGTGTGCTGGTCCTTGAAGGTGGTCACCAGCGCGTCGTGCTCGCGCTTGCGCGAAAGGGCTTCTTTCGCCAGCTCTTCGTTGCCGGCCCGGAGGGCCATCATGGCGCGGCGCTCCCACTCGGCAGAGTTGGCGGCTTCTTGCTCGAACTGCTTGGCGAGGCGCTTCTCGTCGGCGATGGAAGAAGCGACCTGCTTCTTGGCTTCGACGAGCTGGTTGTTCATGTCCAGAACGACCTGGTTCAGCATCTTCTCCGGGTCTTCGGACTTGCTGATCAGGTCGTTGAGGTTGGATTTGATGAGCTGCGCGAGGCGGCTGAAAATTCCCATGGTCTTTGGCTTGCCCGAGTCAGGAAGGTTGGGTCAGCTCGCGAAGCCTGGGGACTTCGCGGGCGAGGGTGAGGTCGATCTCGTCGAGGACAGCCTCGAACTCGTTGAAGTCGAGGTTCTCCAGCTCGAGCGCCGCCGAGAGCACGATGTGATCGCCCTCCAAACCGAAGCTCGTATGAATGAGCGAGCCCGCGTTGGCCTCGAGGAGCAATCGGAAGAGCTTCAGCGGCTCGTTCGACTTGGCGTCGCCGATGTCGACCCGGGCCACCACCAGCGGGGCGTCTACCCGCACCGCCACCGCCGCTTGCGTCTTGTCCGAGCGGAGCACGAAGGTCGTGCTCGTGCCCGCACCTTTCACGTCGACGGTCTCGAAGCGTCGCCCGAGCCGGCCCAAGTAGGCCTCCACGTCTTTCTCGCTACGCATGGGTATGAGCCAAGCTCCCTTCTCTACTGAGGTTCCCGTGGCCAGTCGCTCGAGGTACCGAGGCAATTTCGCGCGGGCGTTGGAAAAACATAAGTGTGGTTCCGCGCTTGTTCAACAGCCAACGGCGCGGCGCATCGCAATCTTCCCGGTTCCCAGCCTCGCGAAAAGAATGCTAGAATCCCGGAGATGGCCGATCCAAGCCACGCCGCCGGGTCGGTCTTCGGCGGCACGTACACTGTGAAAGGTCTCCTCGGTCAGGGGGGGATGGGGGCTGTCTACGCTGCAGAGGGCCCGGCCGGGGAGCGGGTGGCGCTCAAGGTTCTCCACGAGAAGGCCCAACGCGACCCGGATCTGGTGGCCCGCTTCCAGCGCGAGGCCGACATCGCCTCGCAGATCAAATCGCCCTACGTCGCGCGCATCTTGCGCGCCGGCAAGGAGCGCGACGGCCGCTTGTGGATCGCCTTCGAGCAGCTCGAGGGCGAGCCCCTCGACGTGCGCGTGAAGCGCGAGCAATACCTCTCCTTCGCCGAGGCCGCGCCCATCGTCGACGACGCCTTCCAGGGCCTCGATGCGGCCCACGCGGCGGGGGTTATTCACCGAGATATCAAGCCGGCGAACCTGTTCATCGAGCGACTCCAGCGGCCGCGCACCGACATGCCGAGCGATGTCACGGCGCACTCGGGTGGCGGCCCGGTCTACGAACGCACACGGATCCTCGACTTCGGCGTCTCCAAGGTACGGAGCGAAGTGCAGAAGAAGAACGAGCCTTCGCTCACCGCCTTCGACGCCACCCTAGGCAGCTTCGCGTACATGGCCCCGGAGCAGGTGCGCGGCTCGGCGCGGGTCGACGAGCGCGCCGATCTCTACGCGCTGGGCGCGGTGTGCTTCCGGGCGCTGGCTGGGCGCCTTCCGTTCGAGGGCACCAACGCCGTCACCCTCATCGCGCTCAAGCTCGACCGCGATCCGCCGACCCTCGAGTCGGTGACCGGCGACGACTGGCCGAGCGCCGTCGAGTCCTTCCTGGCCAAAATCA
Source organism: Polyangiales bacterium (assembly GCA_038210445.1). Classification (GTDB taxonomy): domain Bacteria; phylum Myxococcota_A; class Polyangia; order Polyangiales; family Polyangiaceae; genus JABFRG01. The sequence goes on along the minus strand of JBBQWQ010000055.1, from coordinate 521 downwards.
TGGCGCGCGAGCGCGATCGCCGGTTTCAGTCGGCGCGCGTTGCGCTCGAGGCGTTTCGCGACGTGCGCGCGGTCATGGCGAACATCAAGGCCCGGGCCCCAAGCCGCAACTACCAGAGCGATCCCGAGCCGGACGACCGCACCGAAGTGACCAGTGGCACCGTAAGCGACCACCCCAAACGCTAGGAGACTGGTGTTTTTCGTCAATACCTTCGGGTATGCCGGCGTCGGACGTGCTCACGAACAGGAGTTCGTTCCGCGCGCTCCTCCTTGGCCTCCCTCGGTCTTGACGAAAAACCCTCAATCTCCTGCTTGACGCTTGTCAGCCTCCGTGCAGCCTCCCGGACCGGAAGGGTTACCTAAAAGCACCAGTCATCTAGGTGGCTGGTGTTTTTCGCACCGACGCGAAATTGGGTCGGGCGCTGCACCAGCCCCCTGGGCGCGTGTCCGGTCATCGTTCAGGGCTCGTCGCTCCGGCGCCGTTGTTGGCTGAGCGTCGGGATCCCCGAATCGGAGCTCGGA
>JBBQWQ010000054.1:0-54266 GCA_038210445.1 Polyangiales bacterium | reverse complement strand
TTCTACAATCGACGTCGTCGCCATTCGACCCTTGGCTACCTCAGCCCAATGGATTTTGAGGAAAAGTTTCTTGAAGAACGTATGCGTGCAGAGTACAGAAAGATAGCTTAGTCAACTGTCCACGAAACGGGGCAAGCGCAGTCTGCGAACGGGAAATGGACGATGCGCTCGGGGTCCTCCTCGGCTCTGCCTGCGGCTCTCTGCTCACGCACATGGCCTGCATGCTGGGTGAGGACTGAACGTTGAGCGCCGTGGTGCACCCCACGCATGAACCCCATGCAGTAACGCTTACGAACCGCGTCTGTGGTGCGAAGGCCGGCCCCTCAACGATCTCCACGCCTTACGCCACGCTCTCCGTACCGCCGGGTCACCGACCCACCGCTCCGGAGACCAACCTCCGTAGCCGTGGGTCTCTCCTCCGGAGCCGCGGGTCACTTCGTCTCCCCGAGTTTGCCCCGGAGAGCGCCCTCGCGACCGGTAAACCGAGCACTCGCGTGCACCCTACACGGATCGCCTGCTCTTTTGTGGAGAGCGACCCGAGAGCCGCGCCCCGCGAATTCCAACGCCCCCAGCGCGGTCACGCGCTTCCGGCCCTGCGGGTCACCGAAAGTTCGTAACCGTTTCTGATTGGCGCGTCGCGTAAGATTCGAACTTACGACCTTCGGCTTCGGAGACCAACGCTCTATCCAGCTGAGCTAGCGACGCGAATAGGTGAATCTCTACACGACGATCGCGGGGGTTGTCCAGGGGCGTCTACGGCCGCGAAAGGTTGCGGCCGCATGAAAGGTTCGTCGGGAACACATTAACTGGACGTAATCGGGCAATTCGTTTGCAATACTTCGGGGGTGAGACGTTCTTTCACGGTTCGCGTTTCTCTCGCCGCCGCACTCGCGGCAGCGAGCTTGTTGGCTGCGCCCCACTCCGCTGCGGCCCGCAACCGCGGACGCAGCGCCGGCGAGATCTCCCTGCGCCTCACGCTCCAGCATATGCCGTCGCTGCCGGCCGGCGTGCTCCGCGACGCGGCGAGCACCGATCTGCGCTTCTACCCTTCGGACGCCAGCGTCGCCATGGGCAACCCCATGACGTTCGTGGGCCTCGAGGGCGGCTTCGCGTTCACCCTCGACGATCGCTGGGTGCTCCCGATTCTCTCGGTGGGTGTCTATGCGCCGGTGGGCCCCATGCCCGACGTGCTCACCAACATCGCCGGCTCGGTGGCGCGGGTGTCGCCTTCCACCGGCTACCGCGTCGACGCGAGCTTCCTCGGCCTGGGCTTTCGCCAGACCGATCGCCGCTTCTCCTACGGCTTCCGCATCCTGCCGTACATTGCGTTCATGCCCTCGCTCAGCACCGCAGTGCTCGAGGGCAACGCATTCACGCCGCTCAGCGGCACGCGCATCCTCTGGGGCGCCGTGCGCTTCGAGGGTGAGGCCTGTCGGCGCCTCGACCCCTACCGCCGGGCGTGCCTGGTGGTCACCCCCAGCATCTTCGAAGGGCGCTGGCTCAACGGCCTCGCGCTCTCCTTGAAAGTGGAGCTCGGATCATGAAGCACGCACGCTCGCTCTTGGCCGTCGCGCTCGCCGCGTTCTCCCTCGGTGGCTGCTGGCAAACCAGCGACGTCGTGCGCACCGACGCGCTGGCCGAGGGCACCGCGCTTCCGAAGCGCGCAGGCACCGTGGTGGTCGATGGCTGCGGGGTCGATACATGGCAAGACGCGACGCTTGCGGCGCCGGCGACCCGCCGGGTGGTGCAGACGGTTCTGCTTTTGTGCCTGGTGCCCCGGGCCAACGGCGACGTGGGGCCCAGCGATCCCAGCGCCCTCGCGGAGCTCTCGCGGGTGGTGACGCAGCTGCGCGCCCAAGGTTACCGCGTACACCTGGGCGTCAGCTTCACCGACGAGACCGGCGCCCGCTACGACGGCGCCCAGACCGGCGCCTTCCTCGCCGATACCACCTTGCGCGCGGCCTGGGTGGCGGCGCTCGGGCAGCGGGCGCGCTTGGCCGACGGCCTGGAGGTCGACCTCCAAAAGCTCGAAAACGCCGCGCGTGCGCCGCTCACCGCGTTCGTGGGCGAGCTCTCGCTCGCGGTGCGGCCCGCCGCCAAGCTGGGCGTGCTCCTGCCGCCTTCGGTCACCACGCCCAGCGATTTGCCCGGGGGCGACGCCTTCGACGTGCCGCTCTTGGCGCAGCGAACCGATCTGTTCCGGATCATGACCCTCGATTTTTCCGAGCAGGCGCCGGGCCCCACCATCGACACCGGCTGGGCCGTCGATGCCGTGAGGCTCGCGCAGAAGATGGCGCCGGGGCACCCGGTCGACATTTCGTTTCCGCTCTACGGCGTCGACTTTGGGCCCAAGGGCCCGCGCGGCGTGAGCTACCTCGAGGCGCGCGGCCTCTCCGCGGCGCTCCGCAGCTCGCAGGTGGAGCGCACCGCCGCCGGCACGCTCCACTTCGGCTACCAGGCCGCCACCGGTGAGGGCCACCAGGTGTGGTACGACGACGCCGACTCCACCGGCCTCGCGCTCTCGCTCTGGTCGCACGAGGTGCTCCCGGCCGACGTGGGCGTCACGTTCTACGGCCTGGGCGCCGAAGATCCGCAGCTCTTCGGCACCCTCGGCGCGAGGACCCCGTGAGCGCCATGCCGGTGCGCTTCGGCGAGGTGCGGAGCGTGGCCCGCGATCCCATGCAAGATGCACACATCGTACGGGCTCTGGGCGAGGAGTTTCTGGTGTGGGACGCGTTCGTGAGCGGCTACCCCCGGGTGGGGCTCACGCCGCTGGTGCTCTCGCCCGATACCCACCGCGACGCGGTGTGCGCCGCAGAAGCGGTGGCCGCGGCCGCCCATGCAGCCGGACAGGCGGCGCTCGTCGATGCGCGCGAAGCGGCGCGCTACGGCCTTCACCCAGACATGCGCGCCCTGGCGCAGGCTTCGTGGGAGGCCGGCGATACCCGCGGCCTGTGCCGGGTCGACCTCCTGTTCGGCGAGGACGGCGCATTTCACGCGTGCGAGGTGAACGCCGACTGCCCGGGCGGGCACAACGAGACGGTGGCCCTGCCGCGCCTGGCGCGCCGTATTGGCGTCACCGGCCTCCACGATCCGACCGTCATGGTGGACGCCCTGGTTGACGAGCTCTTGGCCCTGGCCGGTGGCCCGGGATGCCCGCGCGGCGCCATCGTGCTCACCTACGCCACTGCGTACGCCGAAGACCTTCAGGTCTGCGCATTTTTGGAGCGCGCGCTGCGGGCGCGTCAGGCACGCGTGTATCGCGCACCCATTACGGCGATCAAGCCGCGCGTCGGCGACGACGGGGCTCGCGGGCTCCAGCTGCGCGGCATCGACGTGGCGGTGCTGTATCGCTACTTCCCCCTCGAGTACATGGAAGGCCTGCGCACGGTGCCGGCGTTCGTGGCGGCGGTGCGCGCCGGTACCTTGCGCACGCTCTCGAGCTTCTCGCACATTTATGCGCAGTCGAAGGCTTCGCTGGTGCCCATGTGCGAGCGCACGCCGCACGTGCCGGCCACCTATGCCTTGCAGTTCCCGGAGACCCGCGATCTCGTGCAAAATCGCGGCGAGTGGGTCATCAAGCGGGCGCTCGGCCGGGTGGGCGACGAAGTATTCGTGGGGCCGCTCCACAGCAAGGCCGAGTGGGCGGAGATTGTGCGCGACACCACCGCGCGCGCGACCCGTGGCGAGACCTGGCTGGCCCAGCGCTTCGTGCACCAGCGCATGGTGCCCACGCCCCACGGCCCGCGCTTCGTGACCCTGGGCGCCTACGTGCAGAACGGCGCCTTCACCGGCTACTTCGCGCGCCTCACCGAGGTGAGCCACGCCACCCACGATGCGCTGGTGGTGCCGGTTTTCGTCGACCACCGTGAGGCTCGCGCCTCCGGAGCGACGGTAGGTCGCGCCTCCGGAGCGACGGGAGAAGGGCCGGTATGAGGCGCGTCCTGCCGCTGGCGCTGCTGAGCGCCGCATGTTCGCTGCGCCCGTGGACGCCTTCGGTGAGCGTCGCCTACTGGGGCGAGCCGGTGCCGCCGCCGCGCGCCATGCCGCTGCCGAGCGCCGCCACCGTTTCGGAGCGCTGGCGCCTTCCTACCGAAGACCCGTGGGGGCGCTACTCGAAGGTGACCTTGCTCACGTCACTCGATTCCATGGCGCCCGATAGCGAGCTGCCCGACGTGCGCGATCTCGAGGTGGTGCGCGAGGCCGCCGACGCCGCCCAACACGTGGCGCAGACCGCGCTCCCCAAGGGCGTACTGTGGCTGGTCGACCTTCGCGGCGCCGCCTCGGTGGCCTTCGGCGCCACGCTCTCGCTGCGCGCTGCAGCGCCGGTATCGCCGGTGCTCACGTTCAACAATTGGCCCGACGCCAGCGGCATGGTGCCGGCAGAAGAAACGCTCGCGGGTTGCGTGCAATTTGCACCCAAGCTCGACCGCCCTGCGGGCGCCGACGCGCTGGAGCGACACCCGGTTTTCATGCTCGACTCGTGGCGCCTCGCGTACCGCGACGACGAGGTCGACGAAGACACCTACGACAACCGCTACGGGCTGGGAGCGGCCGATTTGCCGTCGCCCGAGGCGCTGCGCGAGGCCGGCATCTCTCGGGTCATGTACGTGGTCGAAGACCTGGACGACACCGACAAGGAAGAGGACGACCTCAACGGCATCTTCCTGGCGTACCAGTCGCACGGCATCGGCATCTACATGGTGGACCTAAAGTGGCTCCGCGGCCTCCAGCGCGACGCCAGCTGGCCGCGCGCCTTCGTGGGGCGCGCCATGTGGGTGCGTCCACGGGTGACCCTCCTCAGCAGCCCGTGGTTCTACCAGAGATCGCTGGGCGGCTTCGGCGGTGTCCGCGCGCGCCCGATCCACGTGGGGCCGAGCTCGCCCGGCCGCAGCGGCGGCGGCGGCGGCTGATCTACTGCGTGAGCTGGAGGAACCAGGGCTCGTTCTTCACCAGCTCGAAGTCGGCGTCCTTGGGCGCGCGCTTCTTGGTGGCGTCACCGCCGCGGGCGATGGCGAGCTTGAGCGCGGCTTGCGTATGGGGGTCCTTCATGCGGCCGTAGGCGCTGGCCAGGTTGTAGGCCGGGAGCTTGGCGCCCGGGTCGGCAAAGACGGCCTTGAGGAAGTACTCGGCGGCCTTGGCGTACTCCTTCTTGCCGTGGTGACGGAAGCCGGTGTCGTTGTAAATGCCGGCAGCGAAGGCGCCCACGGTCCAGCGCTTGATGTCGAACGAGTCGCAGTATTCGCAGGCGTTGAAGTGCCCCAGCGCGCCCAGCTCCTTGCCACCGGGCGAGAGCGCGAAAAAGTTGAGCACCGCAAAGTGCGGCGGCGCCTGGGGCTTGGGGTTGCTGGCCAGGGTGAAAGGAAAGACCGGGGCCTCGTCGCCCACCGCGCCGCCCAGCCTCACCGAGGCCGGCGTCATGTCACCCTTCTTGGTGGCGGTGGAGCCAGCCACCATCACCTCCACCGCGATGTCGGTGAAGGGCCAGTTGCCGGTGAGCGCCGGCGGCTTTTGCACGGTGGGTGAGGTGGGCTTGAGCTCGGTGAGGCCACTGGCGTCGCGCCACTTCTTCAGGTCCTCGGCCAGCTTGTTGTCGTGCTGCTGGGCGCGGTTCTCGTTCGTGCGGGTGATGAGCTTGCTCTTGCGATCGATGGTGTTGCAGATCTCGGTGACCGGAACCTTGCCCCCCAACGTCGCGCAGTAGCCGAGCTCGGCGCCGTCCTTGGTGAAGCCTGCCCAGTCTGCGGGATCGTTCATGCCGTTGCGCACGTTGTCGGGGTAGCCCTTCACGCGCAGCGGCCCGGGCGCGAGCTGCGGCGGCTCCGGCAAGCCGAAGCTCGCCGGAGAATCCACGTTCTCGCCCACCGCTTCGGTGCCGTCGGTGTGCGTCGACGCGTCGGCGGTGCTGGCGGTGTTGGCGGTGCTCGCGCTGGCACTCCCGCCGGCGCCGCTGGGCGTGTCCTTGTGGCAGGCGAAGAGAAGGGACGGCGTGCTCGCGAGGAGCGTGACCTGCAAGAATCTGCGCATGCCCGCAGACTAGTTCAGCTCAGCCTGCGCAATGCTGGGTATCGCACTTCCAGTGGCCGACGGCTGGCTGGTAGCGGCAGTCGGAGCCGCTGGCGCAGTCGGCGTCGTCGATGCACTCGTCGCCGGCCGCGTGGCAGAAGAACTGCTTGCCTCCGAAGTTGCCGCAGCCGCCGTACGACGGCGAGCAGTAGTTGTTCGGTCCGCAGTCGGCGTCCACCTGACAGTTGCCGTCGCCATGGCAGATGTTGACGCTGCTCGAGCTGCCCACGCTGCCCGCGCACGCGCAGACGCGGCCCTTGCAGTCGCTGTCGGCCTGGCACTGGTCGTAGATGCACTGGCGGCCTGCCCCGCACTGGTCCACGCAGTGGCCGTTGCTCCCGCCGCGGCACTCTCCGTCCGACTTGCACTTGTCGAGCGAGGGATCCGAGGGCGGGCAGGGAGCGCCCGCACCGCCGGTCCCGGTTCCGCCGACGCCGCCGGGTGCTGGCGCCGCTCCGGGACAGTCGAGGTGCGCCGGCCGGTGGTCCTTGGGCTCGCGGCTAGGCACCTGGCCGTCCCGGCGTCCACCATCTCCCAAGCTGCCGCTGCTGCTCCCGCCACTGCTGCTCCCGCCGCTGCTGCTGCCGAGGTTGTCGATGGCTCGACCCGCGCAGGCGGTGACGAGCAGAGCAAGAACAGCAAAGGCCGCGAGAGGACGTTTCATGGCACACTTTGCTGCATGATGTGTGCCGAAATAGAATGCTCGAAATGATAGTAGAAATCGAGAGTGTTGGCACACTCTGGCGCTCCCTGAAGGGCGCGGCGATCGGTCTCCTGGCACGCCGCCCACGGCGCCCGCGGAAACGCCGCTCCCATGCCAGAAAGGCGCGGGCGCGGCCCGGCGTTCTTGTACATTCTCCACCCCATGGCCGCCAAACGGACCTCCAAGCCTCCCGTCAAGTCCAAGCGCTCCGTCGGGGCCGAGGCCAAGGGGGGATCCGTGGCTCCCAAGCGATCCGCCGGCGGCAAGCGCGAAACCTCTCCCTCCGCGCCCGCCGCGAAACGCACGTCCGCTGCGCCCAAGCGCGCTTCTCGCGCGCCGTCTCGCGCGCCCTCTGTGCGTGCGTCGACGCTGCCCCGCGCGCACGCGTCGTCGGCCCCTCGGGGCTTTCCTCGCATCACCGAGGCCGCGGCGGACAACCCCGCGGAGGAACTGGGGCGCCTCCTCACGCATTGCGCGCGCCTTGAACGCGAGATCGCCGACCTTCGCGAAGCTTCGTCCATGCCCCGTCCGGCGCACGCACCGAGCACACCGCCGCAGGCGCTCTCCACGCTCACCGAGGGCCTCGACGCCATGCGCGACGTGCTCCTCGCAGCCGCCCGCGAGCTCGATACCTTCATGCGCGCGGAGTACGATCTCTTCGACCCAAAGGTGAAGACGCTGCTCGACGTGCGCACGGTTCTCCTGCGCGCCGCCGGCGAATCGGCCCGCGTGCCGCCGCCTCTGCCCTCGCTGCTCCCGCACACCTTCATCGACATCACGGATCTGGCCGAGGCCGTCGAGTCGCTCCGGCCGGCCGCCGAGGAACAGTCGGAAAAGCTGGTCATTCCCGGCCCGCCGCCGCTGGGTATCCGCACCCCCTGAGCCCGCGGCGGAGCCGTTTGCGCACGGTTTTCCTCCGCGCGCCCAAGACTTGCTACACTCCCAGGCATGCTGAACCGCTTTCTTCGCGCGGCTTCTCCGGTCGTCTTCGCGGCGCTCGCAGCTTCGCTTCCGTCGGCCTGCAGCAGCACCGCGGCGCCCGAGTCTTTCGATGCCGGCGCCCCGCTGGTGATAGGCGTTCTGCAATCGCTCACCGGCTCCGATAGCTCGGTGGGGCCGCCGCTCAAGAACGCGGCCCGGGTCGCCGAGTGGCAGATCAACGCCGCCGGAGGGGTGCTGGGCAAGCGCGTCGAGTTCCGCTTCGAGGACGATGGCTCCAAGGTCGACCTCGCCACCGCCGCCGCCGATCGCTTCCTGGGCGCTGGCGTGGTGGCGGCCATCGGGCCCACCACCAGCACGCCAGGTGCGGCCATCGCGCCCAAGTTCTTCGACGCCAAGACCATTCTCCTCTCCTCCACGGTGGTGGCGACGTCGCTCACCACAGCGCAGCCGGCGAAGGACCGCTACTTCTTCCGCACCGTCCCCGCCGCCGACATCCAGGGGCGCGTGCTGGCCGACGTGGCGGCCAAGGGGCCCAGTGGGAAGGCCGCGTGCAAGCGCATGGCGGCGATCATCTCCGACGACGCCACCGGCAACTCGTACGCCGATGCCATCCGGCAAGAGCTGGGCCTCCGCGGCGGCAGTCTGGTGAAGGAGATCAAGGTCAAGACCGAGGTGGCCAGCGACTACAAAGCCGAGATCGCGCAGCTCATCGTTCCGGGCGCCTCGCCCACCTACGACTGCCTCGGGCTCTTCGTGTTCTCGCCGGTGGGCGCCCAGTTCATGCGCGACTACAAGAACGCGTTTCCCAAGACCAACGACCCAAAGTTCGCCGATTGGGACAAGACCTACGTGATCACCTGGCACGTGCTCTTCACCTCGGCTTTCGTGACCCAGGCGCGTGCGAACCCCACCGACGCGAGCTCGCCGTCGGCTGCCGAGGGCGTCATCGGCATCGTGGTCGACCCCACACCCGATACGCCGGAGTACAACGAGTTCCGCCGCCAGTATGTGGCGCAGTTTCCCGCCGAGGGAGCCGGCGCGCTGGCGCGCAACACCGCCAACACCTACGACGGCGCCATGCTCATCCTGCTTGCCATCGAAAAAGCCGGCACCGCGACCGATCGCGTGAAGGTCCGTGACGCGCTCTTCGAGGTCTCGCGGCAAGGAACGGTGTTCACCCCGTCGTCCATTCCCGAGGCCATCGCCGCCATTCGCCGCGGCGAGGACATCGACTACAAAGGAGCCTCTGGTCCGGTCGACTTTGACGACTACGGCAACGTGAAGGAGGACTTCACGGTGTGGCGCGTCGAGGGCAACGCCCTCAAGACCACCGGCGAGAAGATCAGGGCCGAAGAGATCCAATGACCAAGCGTTTCCTCGGCGCGGGCGCCGCTCTCTCGTTTCTTGCTGCGGCGTGCAGCTCCTCCAGCGCCGCTCCTCCGGCCACCTATCAGCTCGGCTTCGCCTCCACCGCCATCGCGGTGGCCACCGAGACCGTGGAGGTGCAGGTGTACGACGCCAAGGGCCGTGAAGCTACGTTCTGCAACGAGGCGCTGGTGAAGAAGCGCAACAACCAGGACATCGGCACGGTCATCGCCCAGAGCGCGCCGCGGAGTCCGTGCGACGTCCTGGGCGGCAAGGCCGATGCGCTCGACGTGGGCTTCGGCATCCGCGCCTTCGTGGGCATTGCCAAGCGCGGCGGACAAGATTTTCTTCTCGGGTGCCTGGTGACCAACGTGGGGGCAGGCACGTCGGCGCCGCTCCTGCTCCTCAATTACGCTACGCAATCGGTGCAACCTGCACCGGCCACCACCTGCCAAGACCTCTCCCAGCGCTGCAACGGCGGCTGCTGAGGCCTCGGGTGGAGGCTCGCGCGCTCCTGGCGGAGGTGGTCCGCGAGGTGCTCGCCGACGTCCACGCCACCGCGCTCACCGCTTCGGCGCTCCGGTTCGACGCCGCTGCCGGAAGCCTGCACGTTGGACCCCGCACGCTCGAGCTACGTGGCTTTCGTCGGGTGGTGCTCCTGGGCGCCGGCAAGGCCTCCGGCGCCATGGCGGTGGCCTGTGAGGAGCTGTTGGGCGATCGCCTGGCGCGGGGTCTGGTGGTCACCGGCGAAGACGGCCGCTATCCGCTCCGCCACACCGACGTCGCGGTGGGGAGCCATCCGGTTCCCGGCGACGACAGCCTTCGCGCCGGCGAGGCCTTGCTCGCGTGCGCCGCAGCGCTGGGGCCGGACGATCTGTGTATCTTCCTCCTATCGGGCGGCGCTTCCGCGCTCTGCGAGGCGCTGCGCCCGGGCGTCTCGCTGCAAGCGCTGCAAGCGAAGACGCGCACGCTCCTCGCCAGCGGCGCGCCCATCGAAGACATCAACCAGGTGCGCCGAAGCCTCTCGCGCTTCAAAGCCGGCGGGCTCGCGGAGGCGACGCGGGCGCGCGTCGTCACCCTCGCGCTCTCCGACGTGGCATCCAACGATCCACGCGTGATCGGTAGCGGCCCCACGGTGAAGGACCAAGCCAGCGACGACTATGTGGTGCTCGCCGACGCCGAGACGCTGGCGGAAGCCGCCACCCGCAGGCTCGCGGCGCGCGGTCTCGCGGCACTGCGTGGGCCGAGGCTAGAAGGGGAGGCGGCACGGGTGGGCGCCGCGCTCGCGGAGCACGGCCGCGCAGGAACGGCGGAGGTGCGCGTGGGGGAGACCACGGTGACGCTGGGCGAGGCCCCAGGCCTCGGCGGTCGCAATCAGGAGCTTTCGCTGGCATTCGCGCTGCGCGCCGCCGGCAACCCCGACCTTGCCCTTGCCGCCATTGGCACCGATGGTCGCGATGGTCCCACCGATGCCGCCGGCGCCATCGTCGACGGCGCGACCGTGGCTCGTGGGGGGCCCGGCGGGGCCGCAGCCCTCGCGGGCCACGATGCCTACCCGTACCTCGACCGCGCCGGCGATCTGCTGCGCACCGGCCCCACCGGAAGCAACCTCGCGGACCTGGTCGTCGCCATCCGCCGTTGAGCGCCGATTCGCGCGCACTGCCTTGCGACCCGCGCGATATGGGCCTAGATCATGCCCGCCATGCCGAGCGCGCCGCTCTCCCGATACGCAAAATTTGCCTGGGGCGTCCTCGCCTACAACTTTCTGGTGGTGGTGTGGGGCGCCTACGTTCGCGCGTCGGGCTCCGGCGCTGGCTGCGGTCGGCACTGGCCCAAGTGCGACGGCGAAGTGCTCCCCATGCCCAAGAGCACCGAGATGTTCGTCGAGTTCGCCCATCGGGCCACCAGCGGCATCGCGCTCGTCTTGGTGCTCGGCATGCTGGTGGTGGCGTTTCTGCGCTTTCCCCAGGGCTCGCCGGTTCGCCGCTTCGCGGTCGTCTCCACGCTCTTCATGTTCAGCGAGGCGCTGCTTGGCGCAGCCCTGGTGCTCTTCGAGCTGGTGGCGCACGACGCGTCGATGAAGCGTGCACTCTCCATGTGTCTTCATCTGGTCAATACGTTCTTCCTGCTGGGCGCCATCGCCGCCACCGCGTTTGCGGCCACCACCGGCACCAACCCTCGGCTTCGTTCGCTCGGCTCCCAGGCGCGGGCGGCGGGGCTGGCCATCCTGGCCATCTTGCCGGTGGGCATGAGCGGCGGCGTGGCGGCGCTCGGCGACACGCTGTTTCCGTCGAAGTCGCTGCAAGAAGGCGTGGAGCAAGATCTCTCCGGCAACGGCCACATCTTCATCCAGCTCCGCCTCTTCCATCCGCTCATCGCCATCATCGTCGCCGTGGTGCTCGCGCTCTACGCGAGCGGCGTCGCCAAGCGTCACCCGAAGGATCGCTGGGTCACCCGCACCAGCAACGCCGTCTCCTTGGTCATCCTCATGCAGGTGTGCCTGGGCGTCGTCAACTTGGTGCTCCTGGCGCCGGTGCCCACGCAGCTCCTGCACTTGCTGGGCGCCGACAGCCTGTTCGTGGCGGTGTCGCTGCTCATCCTCTCGCTCGCGGTGGCAGAGCGCGCAAAGGCGCCTACGGCCGACCTGGCGGAGCCGGTGGCGGGCTGAGCCTCTGCATGCCAACGGCGCATCCCCGCGACAGGCGGATCATGGGACTCCGCGCCCGCTAAGGCGATACCGACACCAAACCCGCCGACGGAGCCTCGGCACATCCCTTGCTAAAGCGTCGGGATGACCTTCGCTTGCGCTTCCCGTCTCGCGTTTGCTGCCTCCGTCGCGGTGTCGATATTCGTGCATCCTACACGTTCGGACGCGTGCGGTGGCTGCTTCCACGCTGCCACCGACGAGAGCACCAGTTTCGTCACCGACCATCGGATGGTGCTCTCCATTGCCAAGAACCAGACGGTGCTCTGGGATCAGGTGAAGTACACCGGCGATCCGGCGGAGTTCGCCTGGGTTCTGCCGGTGCGCACCGGCACGCGGGTGGAGCTGGCGCGCGACGAGTGGATCAGCGCGCTCGATCTTGCCACCAAGGTGAGCGTGAAGGGCCCCGACGTCTCCTGCGGCGGCGGCGGCGGGAGCTCCGGCGTTGGCAGCGGCGGGTGCGCTTCTTCGACCTCTCCGACCAGCGCCGACAACAGCCGCTTCGCGGGGGGCTCCAGCAGTGGCGGCGGCGCCTACGACGCCGGCCAAGGCGTGGAGGTGGTGGGGCAGTCGGTGGTGGGGCCGTACCAGAGCGTCATCGTGCGCTCCGATCGCGGCGAAGCCATCTCGCTCTGGCTCAAGGACAACGGCTTCGTCATCCCCGACGCGATCGTGCCCACGCTGGTGGCGTACACCCGCGAGGGCTTCGACTTTCTCGCGCTGAAGCTACGACCCGGGCAGGGGGTTCGGGCCATGCAGCCGGTTCGGGTGGTCACTCCCGGCGCTTCGTATGCGCTGCCGCTGCGCATGGTCGCCGCGGGCATCGGCGCCAAAGTGGGGCTGAACCTCTTCGTGGTCACCGAGGGGAGGGTCGAAGCCAAGAACTTTCCCAACGCCACCATAGACTCCGCCAAGCTCACCTGGGACGCCACCGCGGGAAGGTCGAACTACCGGACGCTCTTGGAGAGCGCGCTCGCCGCTGGCGACGGCCGCACCTGGGTCACGGAGTCTGCGGTGAGCCCTGGTGTTCCGCTCGACCCCATCAACGCCGCCACCGCTTCGTATCGCAACGCGTGCCGGCAGCTGGGCACCATTATGGTGCCGTGCGACGAGCCGTCGACGGTCGACGCGGGCACGAGCGCCGACGCGGGCGAGGCCGCCGATGGCGGGGAAGAGACCTCCGACGCTTCGCCTTCCGAAGCTGGGCCCGTGCCTCCGCCGCGCATGTGCCGCAAGGTCGCTTGCGAAGACTTCACCGACGACACGCTGGCGATCTCTGGGATGCGCGCGGGATCCATCTGGGTAACGCGCCTCCACGCCGAGCTCACCGGTGAGAACTGCAGCCAAGCCGATTTGCAGCTTCAGGCCGGCGCGCAGGCATCGGTGCCCAGCCTTCTCAAGACCGACACGTTCTCCGACCCCAAGTTCAACCCGTGCGGCAATGGCAGCACCAGCGCTGCCGCGCCCGCCGACTCCGGTTGCACGTGTCGACAGAGCGCTCCCGCCAACCTCGCCAATGTGCCGTGGGTCGCGGTCTTCGCCACTGCGGCGCTGGGGCTCATGCTGCGGGCCCGGCGCCGCGAGCGTGAGCAGCTCGCCCGGCTCGTGCGCCTCGTCGACCGCAGCCACGATGAGGCTCGCCCGTCGTCACGCACTCCGCCTCCTGCGGACTGATTCTGCTTGGAAGGCATCTCCACGGAAAGACCGCGCGCGAAGTACGAGCTCTCCGTGCCCTACTGGGGCGGCCGCTGGTTGCGGTTCGTCAGGTACTGCGCCACGAAGTTTCGGTCGACCCTGAGCCACGTACCGCCCTTGTGCGTGGCATTCTCCAGGTCTGCAAACGCTTTGGTGCGAACCGCGTCGTAGTAGTCGCGCGGAACGTCGGTGAACTGTACATGTGTACCGGAGCGGACCACTGCGAAGACCAGCGCACCCGATTCGTCAAGTGTGTGAAAGCGCAGCTGTGAGCCCTTCAGCTCTTCGTCCTGCCCCGGCAGGAGTCCCTTCAAGAGCTCTACGATGCCGTCGTTTAGCTCGGCATCGTAAATGAAGATCTTCTCGCAGAGATCCTGCACGGAATGGACGATGCGGAGAGTGTAGAGCTCGCGCTGAGGTAGCGCGTCGAGCGCCCCCGCCAGCGCGTGGACCGTCTTGTCGGCGTCCTCAGGACTCAACAGGTTGAGCATTAGCGCCTTCGATACGTCGTGGTAGAGGCAGTCGTACTGCGCGTGCGTGACGTGCTGGCAGCTCGGACATCGAAACGCGAAGATCTCGCCCGAAACCACCCGCTCCTTCAGCGCGGGATCGAGCGCCACGTTCACCGAAGCATGGACAATTTGCGTCGACGTGTGCGCGCACGCCCAGCACTTCGTATCGGCGCTCACCAGCTTCGTCATCCCGTCGAGAACGTAGAGTGACCGGAGTGCTGTTGCAAGCCACCGCGTCGCTACACCATCAGCTCGAGGAACGGCGCCGCGCCCAGGAGCGAAGTGCCGCCGTCGACCAAGAACGTGGTGCCGGTGACGTAGGCGCCCGCCGGCGAAACGAGGAAGGTCACGGTCTCGCAGATCTCTTCGATGGTGCCCCAGCGCCCGAGCGGCACCCGCTTGCGCAAGGTCTCCGCGGCTTCTCCCTGGGGCGCCAGCCGCGACATGCCCTCGGTGCCTTCGATGGGGCCGGGGGCCACCGCGTTCACGCGAATCTTCATGCGCGCCCACTCGAGGGCCAGGTCTCGGGTGAGCTTCTCGATGCCCGCCTTGGCCGCGCCGGCGTGGCACTGCAGCGGCGTGGGAATGTTGGCCTGGGTGGCGGTGATGTTGACGATGTTGCCGCCGTTCTTTTCCAGGTGCGGAAAGGCGGCGCGGCATGCGTTGAAGGTGCCACAGAGATCGATGTCGATGACCGCCCGGAAGCCGTTGGCGCTGAGCGCGGCCGCCGGCGAAAGAAAGTTGCCGGCAGCGCTGTTGACCAGGATGTCGAGGCGCCCCCACTTCTGCACGACCTGGCTCACGGCGGCGTCGAGCAGCGCCGCCTGCCGCACGTCGCAGGGCAAGGTCATCGCTTCGCCCCCCGCGTCGTCGATGATCTTGGCGATGCTCGTGAGCTTCTCGGCGGTGCGCCCGAGGAGCGCCACCTTCGCGCCCTGCTTGGCCAAACGAACGGCGATGCCGGCGCCGATGCCGCTACCCCCGCCGGTGACCAGCGCGACTTGACCCCGAAGCAGACCGTCGACGAAAACGCTCATGCCTCGTTCGTATCACACGGGCTCGGGTGAATCGAACCTGCCGCCGCGAAAGATGCGGCGCCACAGCGGATAGCTGAAGCCCAGAAATACCAGGTGACTGGTAACGATGCGCACGCCCAGATAGAGCGGAGCCGCCGCCGGGAAGGCGCGCAGCACGCCGTCGTACAGGAGCCCGTTCATGGCCAGCGCCACCACCTCCACAATAGTGTAGAGTGCAGCTTGTTTCGCGAGCGGCCCCGAGGTAGCGCGGAACGCGAAGTGGCGGTTTCCGAAAAAGTTGGCGACCCCGCCGGCCACCAGCGCGGGCACGCTCGAGAGCCGCGGCCCCAGGTGGAGCGCCGACGAGAGCAGGTACAGCACGACCAGGTCGACGCCGGTGGCGAGGAGCCCCGCCGCGCCCGACCGCAAAAGCCGCGCGCATTCGTGTTGCCACTTTCGCATGTGCTCCCGGCTGCAAGGCCCGAGCCCGGCGGCCGATGCGAGAAAGACCAGCAGATTCCGGCAATCCCAATGTGGACCACTGATTCAACCAGTTCGCGTTTCGCAGCGGCCTGCGCAATGCCGTTCGCGGACGCCTCAGCGCGGCGTCGGGTCGCCCTTGGCGTCGCCGTCGGCGATGGCGCCGAGGCCGGCCAGATCGGCGAGCCGCAGCGGGTGGTAGGGCGGCCGCGGCGTGATGGGATCTGCCGCGTGCCCACCCTTCTCCGAGAGAATGCGCGCACACGTGGCGACGCACGACTTTCCCTGGCAGAAGCCGGTGCCGAAGCCCGTGTAGCGTTTGAGTGACTCGAGGTCCCGGTGGCCGCGGGCGATGGCGTCCTCGAGCTCGGTCAAGGTCACGTCCTCACAGCGGCACACCAGAGCCTTGCCCATCACTCTCCTCGATATTCGCAGCGCGCGTCGCAGGTCTCGAACAAGGTTACCTGCTCGAGCGAGGGCAGGGTGGGCTTCATCTTGTCCCAGATCCACTTCACCAGAATCTCGCTGGTGGGGTTCTCGAGGCCGGGAACCTCGTTCAGGTAGTTGTGGTCGAGCGTGTCGTAGACCGGGCGCCAGATCTCGAACAGGTCGCCGAAGTCCATGAACCAACCGGTCTCGGGGTTGGTCTTGCCGCTGATGGAGAGCTCCACCTTGAAGGAGTGGCCGTGAAGACGCGCGCACTTGTGGCCGGCGGGGACCTTGGGCAAGCGGTGGGCGGCTTCGAAGCGGAATTCGTGGATGAGCCTTACGTGGTGCATGCTGGTTCTCGGTTCCTTAGTACGGGAGGCCCCGGCGCACCAGAGGCGCGCTCGTCGGCTCAGCAGCCCTCTTCGAAGAGCTCGGGGCGGTACTCGAAATGCATCGTGTCGAAGTGGGCCCATCGGCCGCCCCACACGAACCCCTCGGCCTCGAAGGCGTCGACCAGGGTCTGCGGCAGGCGGTTGCTCCAGGCGCCGCCGTTGCGCCAGTAGGCGCTGTGCTTCACCGCCAGGTCGACCGCGATGCCATAGGCGTGGGCGCTCATGCGATCGGTTCCGGCGATCTTTCGATAGTTGTAGGTGCCGCCGATGTCGTCGAAGAACTTGCGCACCTCGGGGTCTTTCAGGAGCGGCTCCAGCCGCGCCGCAACGTTGAGGAACGGCTCCTTCACGCGCTGGTGCACCCGCATGCGTATGCCGCCTACGGTCACGGTGGTGAGTCGCGCCTCCACTTCCCGGGCGTTGGCGCCGTAGGTGGCGCGAAAAAAAGCCTCTACCCGTATCCGACCGGGGTCTTCGTCGGGCGCCTTGGGCGGGGCGATGGCCGCGCCGCGCGCCGGGTAGGGCAAGGCGAACACGTCCTTCGCGTCGGGCGTCTCCAGCCGCTGCTCGGCGGTCTTGCTGCGCCCGTCGTCGAAGGCAATGCGATCGCCCGCCTTGGTGATCAGGGCGCGCCCGGGCAGGTCGAGCTCTACTTCATAATGGTGCATAATACACTCGATACCCTTGGGCAGGGTGGAGTCTTTGCGGCTCTGCGGGGCGGCGCTCGGTGCGATGGCGGCAATGCCTGCGTCGGGCACCGCACGGACTGGGGCGCCAGCCTCGGGCCGCGAGCAGCCGACGACGCACCCCACGAGCACCCAACACTTGCAGGACCGCGCGCCTCTCACCGCCCCAGAGCCTACCACTCCTGCGCGTCGGCCACACTGCTGCTACCTTCGACAGATGGCGCGTCCGGTCCCCGTCTTCGGTGTCGTCCGCATGGCCTTGGCCGCGACGGTGGGGGTCGCCTTCGCAGCGTGTGCGAGCGATGGCGAAGTCCCGACCCGCGCTGACGCAGCGCTCCCCGACGGGGCGCGGGCCGACGCTTCCGCAGACGCCGCGGCGCCCCCCACCCGGGCTCCCTTCGGGCTCGACGCACGACCCAAGAACGCGACGTGCCGCGTTCCCGACAAACCGCCGTCGCCGTCACCGTTGGCGGTGGAGCTCATCTCGCCCGCCCTCCCGGAGATTATTTTCCCGGTGGGCATCTTCCAGGCGCCCGACGATCCCACGCACTTCTACGTGCTCGAGCACTCGGAGGGCAAAGTGGTGCGCATTGGTAGCTCGCCCACCGCATCCACCATCGAAGACGTGGTCACTGTGCCCATCGTCTACGAGAACGAGCTCGGCATTTTGGGGCTCGCCTTCGATCCGCAGTGGGCCACCAATCGCCGGGTGTATCTCTCGTACGCCACCAGCGGCGGCTCGCTACCCGGCGGCTACCGCATGGTGGTGTCGCGCTTTCAAGCCAATGTCACCCTCGACACGTTCACCTTCGAGCGCGAGGTATTCTCCTTCGACCAGCCGGGCTTCGCCCACGCCGGCGGGACCCTCGAGTTTGGCCCCGACGGAAACCTGTATCTTGCACCGGGCGATGGGCTGCTCACGCCCGAGCGCGCGCAAGACCCCGCCTACCTGCAGGGCAAGGTGCTGCGCATCCACCTCGAGAACGACGGCAGCTACACCATTCCGCCCAGCAACCCGTACGCCGCCGGCGGTGGGAGGCCCGAGGTGTACGCCAGGGGCTTTCGCAATCCGTGGCGCTTTAGCTTCGATCGCGCGACCGGCGATCTCTGGGTGGGCGACGTGGGCGAGATCAGCTACGAGGAGATCAACCGCGTGGAGCTGGGCGGCAACTACGGATGGCCCATCCGCGAAGGCGCCCACTGCCATGAGCCGCAAGTGGACTGCCCCACCGCAGGGCTCATCGAGCCGGTCTACGACTACGCCCACGGCTCCGATCTCGCGGTCATCGGCGGCTTCGTGTATCGCGGCAGCAAGATCGCCTCGCTCTATGGCACCTACGTGTTCGCCGACTTCTACAGCGGAAAGATCTACGGCATGGGCTACGACGCGGCCGGCGCTGTGAGCGTGCGCGAGCTGGCCGACGCTAAGACGCCCATCTCGAACCTGGGGCAAACCGCCGACGGCGAGCTGGTGATGACCGGCTTCAACTCGTGGCTCCTGTACAAGCTGGTGCCCGCGGGCCCGCAGCCCCTCGACGCCTTTCCCGACCGCCTGAGCAAGACCGGCTGCGCAGCCCCGGGCCGGCCGCTCGAGCCCGCACCGGGGCTCCTGCCCTACGACGTGAACGCGCCCTTCTGGTCGGACGCCGCCGACAAGCGCCGGTACCTGGCGGTCCCCGACGACGCCACCATCGCCGTGGACGCGAACGGCGACTTCGATCTCCCCGTGGGCTCCGTGCTCCGCAAAGACTTCACGCTCGCCGGCAAGCGCATCGAGACGCGGCTCTTCATGCGCCACCAGGATGGCGATTGGGCCGGCTACACCTACGCCTGGGACGACGCCCAGACCGACGCCACCCTGGTGCGCGGTGGTCGCACCGCGCGCGTGGGCGGCCAAAACTGGACCTATCCCAGCTCCGGGCAGTGTTTGCAGTGTCATACCAAGGCCGCCGGGCGAACGCTGGGGCTGGAGATCGCGCAGCTCAATCGCGATTTCGTGTATGATGCAACGAATCGCATCTCGAACCAGCTCGCGACGTTGGAGCACATCGGGCTCTTCGACGCCAAGCTGGGCGATCCGCAAAGCCTTCCGGCGCTGCCCGATCCGTTCGGTGCGGCGCCCGTGGACGCTCGAGCCCGCGCGTACCTCCACACCAACTGCTCCTTCTGCCATCGGCCGGCGGGGCCCGGCCGCGGCACTGCAAACTGGCTCTACACGACGCCCTGGGCCAACGCCGGCGCCTGTGATGCCGAGCCGGTGGCCGGTGATCTCGGCGTCCCGGGCGCGCGGCTCGTCAAGCCCGGTGCCCCGGAGCAGTCGCTGACTCTCCTCCGCCTGCGCGCGCAGAACGCCTCCCGGATGCCGCCGTTTCCACCCCTCGGGAGTCGCACCCTCGACGCCTCTGGGAGCGCTCTGCTGGACACCTGGATACGGGGGCTAAGTAGTTGTCCTCCCAAGTGAATTGCCTGCGTCGGCCAGTTCTCTTGTGATCGCCCGGAAGATCGACTAACTCCACCTGCCCCGACCACGTTGCCAGGAGTCTTTCATGTATCTCATTCTTTCCAAGGTTCCGCGCAAGTCGAACCGCTCGAAGTCGAAGCGTTACAAGGCCAAGCTGGCGGCCAAGGACAGGGGTCGTCGCGGTCGCGTGTACCAAGTCGGCAAGCGCTGAGCGCCAGGCGCGCTCTTGCGCGCCGCCACTTGCGTTGAAAAGCCCCGAACCTTTCGGTCCGGGGCTTCGGCGTTTTGTCCGCTCACTACTTCCAGGTGCAGCCGGAGGTGGCCTTGCAGGTGCTCTCGTAGTGGTTGTCTTCGCACTGCGAGCTGGGGCTGCCGTCGCAGGAGTAGTCGGTGTAGCTGACGTTGCCGCTGCCGTCGTAGTGGTAGTGCGTGTGCATGTTGCAACCAAGGGGGCCGCAGGGGGGCGACGAATTGCAGGAGAGATGGCCGGTGCACGAGCCGCTCGCGGCTGCGCCGCCGCCGCTGCTGCTGCTGCCCGAGGCAGGAGCGGTCACCGGCGAAGTGTTCTTGCAGTTCATGCAGGCGGAGCCCTCGCAGATCGAGAAGGCATTGCGATCGCCGCGCCAGTCGAGCTTGGTGCCGTCGGGCATGGTGGCGACGCCGTCGGGCGAGAGGCTGACCTTGCCCGCCATGCACTTGCCGCCCTCGCGCTCGAGGGTGGTGGGCGTCACCGCGCCGTCGTAGGTGCAGAGGTAGTCGCCGGCGCAGTGGGTCACCAGGCCCATGTCGGTGGTGCCGCTGGCAGCGCCGGGCGAATCCATGGTGCCGCCCCCGGCGGATTCGCCACCGGCGGAGCAGGCCGCGGTGGCGAGGAAAGAAGAGACCAGCAGCACCGAGCCGAGGAGGGAGAGGTTCATGGGACCCTTGTCGGCCGCCCCAAGCTCGAGTTGCGCGCCACCTGCTCGCGCAGCGGCTACGCCAAAAAAGCAAACAGCGGACCGTCGCGCAGGGTCCGCTCTTCTCGACTCAATCCCCGTATTTCGCCGGCGCTGCGCGAACGCGCTCGCCTCGCGTCAGTCGGCGAACGGCTCAGGTGCCGCCCTTGCGGAGCTCGGTGAGTACGAGCTTGGCCACGGCCTTGAGAGTATCGAAGACGCCCACGCCGGTGCGTGCGACGGCTTCGAAGTCCGGCTGGTTGGTGGGGTTGAGCATCTGGCGAAGCTCTTCCACCGAGGCGACGTTGGGGAGGTCGCGCTTGTTGTACTGGATGACGTACGGAAGCTTGTCGAGCGAGTAGCCCTGCTCGGCCAGGTTGCCGCGCAGGTTTTCTACCGACTCGAGGTTCGCTTCCGTTCGCTCAATCTGCGAGTCGGCCACGAAGATGACGCCGTCGACGCCCTTCAAGATGAGCTTGCGCGAGGCGTCGTAGAAGACCTGCCCCGGGACGGTGTAGAGGTGGAAGCGCGTCTTGAACCCGCGAATCTCGCCGAGCGAGAGGGGCAGGAAGTCGAAGAACAGCGTTCGCTCCGTTTCCGTCGCGAGGCTGATCATCTTGCCCTTCGCTTCGGGGTTCGTGCGCTCGTAGATGTACTGCAGATTCGTCGTTTTGCCGCAGAGACCCGGCCCGTAGTACACGAGCTTGCAGTTGATCTCCCGCGCCATGTAGTTGATGAAGCTCATCGGACGACTCCGCGCGCGAACTCAGTCATTGAAAAGGTTGTCGATGTCTTCGTCGGTGATCTCGGCGAAGGGAGAGTCCTTGCCGGGCTGGGACACCTTCTTCGCGAGCTCTTCGAAGATGTTGTTCAGCTCGTCGCCGCCCTTTTTGACGCGGAGACGAACCAGACCGAGGCTGCTGCGGGCGTCGAAGATGACGACCACGATGACCTGCCGGCCCACCAGCTGAATGTAGATGTTGGCCTTCTCGCCCTCGTGGAACTGCGTCGCAAACTCATTTTCCTTGAGTAGTTTCGCCATCCCACCGGTCGCGGCCACGTTGCCAGCGAGGAGGGACGCGAGACTCGTCGTGTCGACGTTGTCGATGTCTCCACCACCGGCGATGAGCTGCCCATTCTTGTCGACGATGGCGACGACCTTGGCGTTCGCGTCACGAACCAACCGGTCGACGACCGTCTGGATCTGATTGAACTCCTCCTCGTACATCACCATCTGCGGATTGACCATCCGATGCCTCCCGACGCATTACTGCGGGTTCGCGCGGCCCTCGTGCGACTCGACGAGTCGTGAAGACCTCACTCGGTTCTATATGAATGGGGTGCCGCGACGCAATGGGTAGCGGTTCCGAGAGCTTTTCTCTTTTGCCTCGGGCCGGCCGTGGGGGGCCTTCGCGAGCCTGCGCCGGCGCTGCGCCAAGTGGCTGAACTGCCTTCTTTTGCCGGCTGCCGTGCGTCTCGCCGACATCGGCACACACGAAGCCGCAGGCCAAACCGGCGCCCCCCGAGCCGGGTCGCAATCGTTTCCATCGTCTCGGCTCTTGACGTCAGCTCGCGCGGCAGAACGAGAGCACGGTGTCGTAGAGAACGCCGAACCCCCAACGCAGACCGTCGACCGGAACGCGCTCGTCTTTGCCGTGGTACATGCGGGTGAACGCGATGTCGGCGGTGGGGTCGAAGCGCACCGGCGAGAAGCCGTAGCAGTGGGTGCCGAGGCGCGAGTACGCCTTGGCGTCGGTGAAGCCGGGGATGAGATACGGGAGCGGGGTTCCGAGCGGGTCGTGCTTGCGAATTTGCGCGGAAAGATGCCCAAAAAGCAGCGTTTCTGACGAGGCCTCGACGGGCGGCGCCGAGTGCATCACGCGCAGCTCCGCGTCTTCGCCCAGCGCATCGCGCAGCTCGCTGAGGAACGCGGCGTCGGTCTGCCCGGGGAGCGTGCGGCCGTCGATCTCTACGGTGGCGAAGCCGGGGATGACGTTGGTTTTGCTGCCGGCACGCACCACGGTGGGCGACGCGGTGTTGGAGAGCATGGCGCCGAACGAGCGCCGCTGCGAAGGGTCGCGCACCAGCGTATCGAGGATGAGCCCTGCCACCTGGGGCGTGGTGAGGCGCCGCATGATGGCCCGCTGGGCCCGCGGCATGTTCGCCGACAGCCCGTGAACGAACCGCTCCACCACCGCCGTGGGGTGCACCGGAAGCCGCTTTTTCCCGAGCCGCGAGAGGGCGCGCCCGAGCTTGATGACCGCGCTCTCGGGGTTGGGCATGGAGCCGTGGCCGGCGTCGCCGGTGAGCTTGGCCTCGACCCAGCAGGTGCCCTTCTCGGCCACCTGGATGGGGTAGAAGGTGTGACCCATGAAGTAGAGCGAGAACGCGCCCACTTCGCCGAGCATGTATTCTGCACGCACTTCGTCGGGGTGCTCGTTCACCAGGTAGGTGGCCCCGCGGCGGCACCCGGCTTCTTCGTCGGCCACCCCGGCGAAGATGACGTCGCGGTCCAAGGGCTCCTTGCGCGCGGCCAAGAGGGCGAGCGTGCAGGCGCTCATCGCCGCCATGTGCTTCATGTCGATGGCGCCGCGGCCCCACACGTAGCCGTCGTGAATGTCGCCGGAAAAAGGCGGGCGCGACCATTCGGTCTCGTCGGCTTCCACGACGTCGAGGTGGGCGTTGAGGAGCAGCGGCGGCTTCTTGCCGGTGCCCTTGATGCGCGCCACCAGGTTGGTGCGGTTCTTTTCGCCCTCGAGGAGCTTGGGCTCGAGGCCGGCCTCGCGCAAGAAGGCGGCGAGGAGCTCGGCGCAGGGGCGCTCGTTGCCGTCGCTCACGTCGAAGCTGCCGCGGTTCACCGAGGGAATGCGAATGAGCTCCTGGAGGAGCGAGATGCACCGGTCGCGCATCGGTTCGAGGTCGGTGATCATGTCTCGACGGGCTCCGGCAGGGCGGTGAGCTTGACCGCCTCTTCCAGCGCCTTGATCAGGCGCTTGTGCACCGGGCCCATGACCCGGTTGGCGTTGGCGTGAAGGTAAAGATCGCTGGTCACGCGCCAGCCCTTTACGGGAACTTCGACCAATCGAGAAGCCTCGACGTAGGCCCGCGCCGCGTTCACCGGGCCAAACACCAGCATGTCGGCGTAGGCGGCGATTTCCAGGGCGACCCCATAGGTGGCGGCCTCGTGGCCGCGGATGCGGTCTTCTCGCGCCAGCGGGCAGCCGTCGTCGCCCGGCAAGAACTCGCCGCCCGCGTTGTAAAGCGGGATGACGAAGGGAACCTTGCGCACCGCTTCGGCGGTGGCCTTGGGGCCGATCTCGGCCGCAATCTTCTTGGTGGTGAACAGGCTGGAGCGCACCTCGCCCACCGACTGGCTTACCCAGGCCGGCGTGAGCCGTTGCTCGCCCAGGGTGAGCGCCACCTGGAACATATTCTCGCTGGCGTAGGCGCGAATGAAGGCCGGGCCCACCTCGAGGCAGCGTACGCGGGCCGTGGGGAGGGCGTTGACCACCGCGCCGAAGAAGCCCATGCAGAGGTAGGATGGGGCGGCGATGCACAGCTGCTCGTCGGTCTCGTCCTGTCGCTCCAGATCGCGGGCCTTGGCCACCAGCTCTTCGAGGCGCGGAATGAGACGAATGGCGGTGGGGCTCGGTGCCACGCCCCGGGTACCGCGAATGAACAGCGGCGTGCGCAGCGCCGACTCGAGCCTTGCGATGGCCTTGCTCACCTGAGACGCCGTCACCGAGAGCTCGCGCGCCGCCGCCGTGACCGAGCGGTTGCGATGCACCGCCAGGAACGTCATGACGTCGGCGAAGCGAATGTCCTCGATGCGGCGGTCGTTCATGAATCCTTGTAGGTTACAGCGATCGTCGCGTGCTCGTCGGGGCTGCGGCCGCGCGACGTGGGCACTGCCTGGAAGGCTTCGTCGGCGCGAATGGCGTCGTACACCGCGCGCAGGAGCTTCGGTTGAACGCGACCGCGAAAGCGCTCGAGCCACGCGTAACCGTCGTTGTCACCGGCGTAGTTCTCGTCGAATTCCGCGGAAAGTTCAACGTGGATGGTGAACGTGGAAGTTTCCTTGTGCATGCAATTTGCCTCGGTGGAGCGGGAGCGTTGGGTTGGATGCCCTACCTGACCTAGAGGCTTCGGAGAAGGCTCTCGCGCATGTAGCCTGTCGCCTCCCATGACCGCCCACGCGTCGCCCGCCTCCAGCATTGCCGCCCACTCCCGGCGCGCGCTCGACCTGCCGCTCGAGGGCGCAGCGCAGCTCGTGGTGACCGAGGTGCTGGGCCGCGCGGAGCTGGTCGGCGCCTTCGAGCCGTGGGCCGGCGCTGCCGAGGACGAGATTCCTGCCTTTCGCCGGGGGACCGGCGGCGGCACCGTGACGCTGCATCCGGGAGACCTGTACCTGGGGCTCTCGCTGCGCGAGCCTGGGGCGCTGGTGGCGTGCGACGCGCCGCGGCTCCTGAACCGCTACGTGCGGCCGCTGCTGCGCGCGCTTTCCACCTTCGGGGTCAAGGCGAACTACTTCGGTCGCGACTGGGTGAGCGCCGGGAAGAGACCGCTCGCGGCGGTGGCCTTCGGCTACGACGAGGCGACGCGCCGCTGCCTGGTGGAAGCCTTCGTGGGGGTCGACGCGCCGTTCGCCGCGCGCCCGTGGCCTTCCTTCGCCGGGGCCGACGCCGCCTCGTTGGTGCAGCTGCGGGGCGCCCCCTGCGAACCTGGCGAAGTGCTGCGGGTGGTGGCCGCGGCCTACGAGAAGGAGTACGCGCTCGGCTGCGTGAAGTCGGTGCAGGGCGTCGCCGAGCTGCTCGCGCCGGAGCCCACGTACCTGGCCTCGGTGGAAGAAGCCATGGGCAAGGTGGGCGTGCGGCGCCTCGACGGTCGCCTGCATGGTGCAGGTATCTTCATGAGCAGCCGCGATGCGGTGCGGCGCCTCGACGCCTCGCTCGCTACGCTCCGTCGCGATGCGCCGCCAGAGGTGGTGGCGGGCGTGGTCGAGGCCGCTTTTGCCGGGCCCGAAGCGGCGCTCTTTGGCGTGCGCACGCTCGCGAGCTTTCGCGACGCCATCGTGGCCGCCTGTCGCGACCGCTGACGAGCGCCAACCTCGGTCTTCAACCTGTTCGGTGCTCTAGCGATTCTCTTCTCGAGAGGTTTCCGCGGTCCAGAAATCGCGCTGCTCTTCGAGCTGGACGCGTTCGTCGCGGCTGCGCTGGGCCGAGGCGCGGCCGAAGCCGAAGAGGCGCGAGGTGATCTGCCCCACGCACAGGGCGGCGGTGGAGAGCACCTGGCCGGCGGTGCGGCGGGTGAAGAGCTCCTCGAGGCCGATGGTGTGCGTGATGGCGAAGAGATCGGCCACCGGCAAGAAGCAGATGGAGTTGTCTTCGGCGGCGTAGCAGCGGGGGTGCGAGGCGAAGGCAGCGTCGAAGGTGCGCGTGCAGGTGGCAGCGTCGGCGCGGCTCTGGGCGAAGCGACCGGGCAGCACCGGCACCAGCTCTTCTTGCAGGCAGTGCATCACGCCGCCCATCCACTTTTGGCCGGCCGCCGACAGGCGCGCAGAGCGGAACGCCGTGCAGTACTTCTCGCCGAAGGCCAGGGCGTAGCCGCCGTTGCCGCAGGAAATGGAGCGCTCGAGGCAGCCCGCGTAGAACGCGCAGTTGAGCTCCTGCGGCTGGGCGCAGCTGGCGGCGGTGGGATACACGCGATCGCCCTTGCGGCAGGCGCCCTTGCGTACGTCGAAGGTCACCGCGGATGCGGCCCCCGGGCTGCACGCAGCGATGGCGGCGCGGGCCTCGGTCTCGGAGCAATACACGGCTTGTGCGGCCTCGCGGCAGGAGACGCGCGAAGCCTCGGTGAGCGGCGCCAGGAGCACGCGCGTGGTGGAGACCGCTGCCTCGTCCGCGCCCGTGCTTTCGTCGGGCGCGCCGCCGCACGCTGCCGTCAGAGCACCAAGGACGGCCAGGCTAGCGAGCTTCATGTGCACGGAGTAGCTCACTGCGGGTCGGTCTTCAACCACATGCGCGCACTTGGTGCGAAATGGTCGTACGAGGCCGGGCTGCTAGCCTCGTTTTCGGGCGAATCGCGCACGGAGCTCCTCGGGAATGGGCGCCGGCTTCCCGCCCTCGACCAGCACCACCACCGAGTCGCCCCGCGCGACCACGCCGCCATGGGCCGCGCTCTCCACCTCGTACATGAGCTTCACCGAGGTGCGGCCGGGCGCCTCGGCGCGCACACGCACCACCACCGTGTCGGGGTACTTCACCTGCGCTTCGTACACCGCGCTCACGGTCTTGAGGATAGGGCCGCAGTCGCCGGCGTGGCCGCCTTCGGGAAACTCCACGAGCTGGAACCACTCGATGCGCGCGGTCTCGAACCAGCGCAAGTAGACCGTGTGGTTCACGTGGGCGAAGGCGTCCATGTCGCCCCAGGCCACGCGAATGGTCGTCTCGAGGGCCCAGGGGCTGCTGGCTTCCATGCGCGTGAGCGTAGCAGCAGACGACGAAGCTTCGTCACGACGAGGGCTCGTCTCTGCTCGCATGCGGAGAACATGGGGAATCTCGCGCGAGAAGGCGCGGCGCGATCCTTGCGGAAGGGTCCTTCGACATGGACGAACTTCACGCGCGCATCGGAACGCACCTCGGTCGCTATCGCCTCGAGCGCCTGCTGGGCCGCGGCGGCATGGCCACGGTCTACGCTGCCACGCACGTGCTCACCGGCGACACCGTGGCCATCAAGGTGCTTCACCCGGAGCTGGGCGGCGCGGTGCGACGGCGCTTCGCGCAGGAGGGCATGCTCGCCAACAAGGTGAAGCATCCGGGCGTGGTGCGGGTCATCGACGTCGAAGGTCCGCCTACCGGCGACGCGTATATGGTCATGGACTTTGTGGAAGGGACCAGCCTTCGCGAGTACCTGGCGCGAACGCCGGGTCCCTTGCCGGTGCAAGAGGCGGTAGCCATCACCCTCGAGGTGCTGGCGGTGCTGGAAGCCGCGCGAAAGGCCGGCGTGGTGCACCGCGATATCAACCCCGCCAACGTATTTCTCGACGCCAGCGGCCGCGTCCGGGTGCTCGACTTCGGGCTCGCGCGCTCCGGCGAGAGCGACAACGACACCCAGGCCTTTCACATCGGCATGGGGACGCCGGGCTACGCGGCCCCGGAGCAGATCGTCGCGCAGGCGCAGGTGGACCACCGCGCGGACCTCTGGTCGGTGGGAGCCATGCTCTTTCGGCTCGTCACCGGGCGCGCACTCGTAGACGGCGACTCGAGCCAGGAGCGGTGGCTGCGCTCGCTGGCGCCGCTCCCGCGGGTGGCCGCGCTCGCTCCGGAGCTCTCGCGCGGATTGGCGCTGGTCATCGAGACCGCGGTGGCGTTCGAGCGCGACGATCGGTGGTCGAGCGCGGCTGCCATGGCCGCGTCGCTGCGCCCGCTGCGCACCGCGGCGGTGGTGGATCTGAAGCTCACCGTGCGCGAGCCGCCGCCCGAGAACACTGCGGTCACGGTGGCCGCGTGGCCGGGGCAAGATGGGTCGTCGGGGGTCATCGAGCTCTCGTCGAGCGAGCTCCTCTCCGAGTGCGCGCAAGACGTCAGCCACGCCACGTTGCGGCTGTCGCCTCCGGCGTTTGCGCCGGACGATGCACTGCACGCGGGAACGCTGCGCATGGACGAGCCCACGTCGTCCATCGTCGAGGCGCGCAACGCCGTCTTGCGCGCCCTGGCCAAGCCCGCCGGCTCGGGTGCCCCGGTGCCGCTGCCGCGCGCGCAGATGCCCACGGTCACCTCCGAGGCGCCGGTGTCGCTGCCGCGGGCCTCGCGTCACGACGTGACGGAGCTTCGCGCGGCCAGGAAAAGCAGCGTGGGCGTGGTGGCCCTCACGGCCTCGCTGGTAGCCGCTCTCGCGGTGGTGGCGCTGGGGGCGGGGGTGCTGGTGCCGCGCCTGCGTGGTCCCGCCGCGACGCTCGATGCGAGCGCGCACCGCGCACATGGCGTCGGCCCGCCGCGTTCGTCGCGCGCGGCGGAGGTCTCGTTCGAGGTGCCGGACGCGCCCACGGCGCCCACGGCGCCCAACGCACCCACGACGGTCACCACGTCCCGCCCCCGCGTGGACTGCAAGAACGATCCGATGGTTCGAGCTGCCGACGGAAAGCTCGTCGTGCGCCTGGAGTGCCGCCCATGAAGACGAAGTCTGCTCTCGCTGCCTTGCCGTTCGCCACCCTCCTCACGCTGTCTGGGCCCGCGCAGGCGCAGGTCTCCAAGGCCTGCGAAGATGCCTTCGAGGGCTACCAAGCGGTGGAGGAGAAAGCGCCCCTCGCCTCGTCGCGCCGGGTGCAGCTCCTCCGCGCGTGCGTCGCCGCGTGCGGTCGGGTACCGCCCATCGCGAAGAAGTGCAGCGCCGATCTCGCGGCCACCGGCAAGTCGGTGACCGTGCATGTGGCGGCCCGCGACGCCGCCACCAAGGCGCCGCTCCCGGACTTTACCGTGGGCTTCGGAGGGGGGGAAGGGACGATGAGTGTATCTTCCACGGAAATTGCGCCGACCCTGTATTTGCGACCCGGAAGCTATCCGGTGCGGCTCGCCAGCCCGGGCATGGTTCCGCACGACGACACGCTGGTGGTCCCCGAGGAGGGAGACGAGATCACCCTCACCTTCGACTTCGGGGCCGCCGCCAAGGCGCCGCCGCCGGAGCGGACCGTGCCGCCGGTACCCGCGCCGCGCACCACCGACGAAGCGCCGCCTCCCTCGGTGCAGTGGGGAACCGGCCAGTACCTGGGTCTCGGTTTGGCGCTCGGCGGCGCCGTCGGGCTGGGCGTTGGCGGCCTCTTCGGGGGTCTGGCCATGGACCGCAAGTCGGCAGCCGGGTGCCCCGACAACGTGTGCGGAGCCACTGGCGACCGTGACGCGCTCGCCGGTGCGTCGCGCTTCGCGACCGTCTCCACCGTGGCCTTCGTGGCCGGCGGCATTCTTGCGGCAGGAGGCCTCCTGACCTTCGTGCTGGCACCGAAGAAGCGAGCGGCCGCCGCCGCGTCGCCGCTAGAGGGCCGCCTCGTGCCGCTGGTGACGCGCGACTTCGGCGGCGCCTCCATCACCTGGACCTACTGAAGCCAAGGACCCCCATGACGTCATCTTCCAAAACCCGCTGGTTGGGTATGCTCTCGCTGGGCCTTCCGCTCGGCTGCGCGACAGTGCTCGACATCGACGACCCGCGCGATGCCCCTACCGACCGCGCCGCCGAGCCCACGCCCATCTTCGCCACAGGCGGGCGCCCCGCCGCCACCCAGGACCCGACCACCTGCGCCCAGGCCGCCGCCGCCAAGAGCTACGTCGGCTGCGACTTCTACCCGACCGTGCTCGCCAACACCGTCGACTCGGTCTTCGACTTCGCGGTGGCGGTGGCCAACGTGGGTAAGGAGGCAGCGACCCTGAGCGTGAGCGGGCCCGGCATCGACGCCACCAAGGTCACGGTAGACGCCGGCGAGGTGCGCATCGTGAAGCTGCCGTGGGTGCGAACGCTCAAGGGCCTCGACGCCGACGCCTGCGGCAACGGCCAAGCACAAAACCTGAACGTGGTGGCCAAGGGCGGCGCGTACCACCTGCAGAGCTCGACGCCGGTGGTGGTCTACCAGTTCAACGCGCTCCAGTACGCGCCCGACGACTCCAAGAGCTTCGCCGCCTGCGCCGGGTACCGCGTGTGCGCCACCAGCCACGTGCCCAACGGTTGCTTCTCGTTCTCCAACGACGCCACGTTGCTCTTTCCCGCCACCGCGGTGAGCGCGAACTACCGGGTGGCAGCGCTCGACGGCGGCCTGCTCTCGTTCACCGCCCTGGCCGACGACACCCGCATCTCGCTCCGCCTTCCGGCCGGCGCCTCGGTGGCCGGCAGTGTCGACGGCACGGTGGCGAAGACCGCCGCCGGTCGCGTGCTCTCGCTCCGGCTGGAGAAGGCGGGCGACGTGGCGCAGGTGGACGTGGAGGGCAGCGCCGCTTCGTTCTCCGGGGCCCTCGCCACTGGCAATCACCCGTTCCAGCTCATCTCCGGTCACGCCTGCGCGCAGGTGCCGGAGGGCGTGCCGGCGTGCGATCACACCGAGGAGCAGCTGCCGCCGGCCGAGTCGCTGGGCTCGTCGTACTTGCTGGCGGCGCCCACGGGCCCACTGGGCAACCCGGTCGCGCGCTGGGTGCGGCTGGTGGGCAACGCCGACGGCACCGAGCTCGAGTACGCGCCGAGTCGCCCGGCCGGATGCCCCACGCACCTCGACGCCGGGGAAGTGGGCAACTGCGGACTGGTGGAAGGCAACCTGGCGATCAAGGGCTCTCACGAGCTCCTGGTGGTGTCGTCGCTGCTGGGCGCGAGCGTTGTGGATTCCTTCGGCGGCGCCGGCGATCCGTCGCTCTACACCCACGCCTCGCTGGAGCAGTTTCGCACGCGCTACGTGTTCCTGGCGCCCAAGGGGTACGACGCGCAGTTCGCTGACATCTTGACCGAGCGCGACACCGAGCTGCTCCTCGACGGCCAGAAGCTCTCCACCGCCAAGCTCGAGCCTACCTCCGGCAGCTACGGCGTCTTGCGGGTGCGCCTGGAGGCCGGCGTCCACGAGCTCTCTGGCAACCACCCCATCGGTCTGGGAGTCGACGGCTACGGGGCCTACACCAGCTACGCCTATCCGGGCGGTCTCGACGCTCGCTTCATCGCTCCTCCTCCTTCGGTGAAATAATGAAGAATACACGCATCGCCACGGCCATCGCTCTGAGCGCACTGGCGGCCTTCCTCGGCTTCGGGCCCGGGTGCAGCAGCGCGCCGGTCGGGCAGGGTGGCGGCGAGGTCGCTTGCACCCCGCCGCCAGGAGAAACATGCACCATGAACCCATCGTGCGGGTGCGCCGCGGGCTTCACCTGCGCCTACGTCTCGGCCGGCGGCGCCAAGGCTTGCATCACCGCGGGTGAGGGCAAGGTCGGTGCAGCCTGCTCGGCGGGCGCCCTCTGCGGCGCGGGTCTGGTGTGCAACGACGGTGTGTGCGGCACGCCGTGCACCAACGTGGGCGGCGCCTGCAAGACCGCCGGAACCGCGCCGTCGAAGTGTCTCGCGACCGCCGACGCCGCGGCCGGGGGGAGCGCCGTGGGCGTGTGCACCATTCCCTGCGACCCTACCCGCGAAACCGCGTGCGGCGACGCGCCGGTGGGCAAGCGCCGCCAGTGCGGAGTCTGGAGCGGCGAGTACACGAGCTGCATCGCCACCACCGCCACCGAGGTGCCGGAGGGCGGCGCCTGCGGCGAAGGAAAGTTCTGCGCGGCGGGCACCTTCTGCACCCGCGAGACGTCGGGAAACGCCCGCTGCCGCCGGATGTGCACGCTGGGCTCCACCGCCTGCGCATGCAGCGGGTTCGCGCCGGACATCGCGGTGGGAGCGGTGACGTACGGCGTGTGCCCATGAGCTACCAGGAAAGGAAACCCGCATCATGAAAGCCCGATCGCTCCTGCTCTCCTTGGTCCTCGCTGCGTGCAGCGGTGCGGCCGACCCGCCGGCGCAGATCGCCGAAGACGATGCGGGGTCCGCCGCGCCCCGAGGCGACGGCGGCAGCGAGACCGTCATCGCGCAAAAGGACGCCGCCCCCGATGCGCCGCCGTGCATTCCCGGCGCCGCCAACTTCCCGCAGTGCCGTGGCGGCGTGCGCCACGTGTTCTCCATCGGCTGCTCCACGCAGCGCGCACCCGGCTGCTTCGGAGAGGGCGGCTTCGCCGATGGCGCGGCGCAAGACGTCCTGGTCGACGTGTACCCGGCCGTCACTGCTTCGACGGTGGCCGACTACAACCTCCCGGCGGCCACCGGCGTGGTGCTCGCCGACGGCCTGTACAAGTACATCTTCTCCAGCGCCGAGCCAGGCCTGCTCGCCACCGGCACGCGCGACGGCCTCGCTCGCACCGTCGGGTCCGAGGCGGGTCGCGATCCCTACGTGCGCGAGAGCTACGCCCTCGATCGCGCGACCATGAGCTTCTCCGCCCAGCGCCTCGACTCGCGCTACACCGCGGACTGCCCCACGCAGCGCTCCCGCACCAGCGTGTCCTGTATCGGCAACCTGGTGCGGTAGCTGGTGGCTGGCAATCTGCTCGGAAGTCACCGCGCCCCCCTAGAGGTGCGCCTGGGGAAGGCGGCGTCCACGTACGCCCGCCTCCGCTGCGACACCCCCACGCCGCCCGGCTGATGGGTGTCGGTGCTTCTCTTTTTCGGGGAGAACGGGGAACGCGGTGTCTTTCGAATGCGGAGCCATTGAACCGTGCGATTAGCCCAATGGCGAGCGCTTGCGGGATGGCGAGCGTTTGCGGGATGGCGAGCGCTTGCGGGATGGCGAGCACTTGCGGGAGGGCGAGCACTTGCGGGAGGGCGAGCGCTTACGGGAGGGGGAGCGCTTGCGGGAGGGCGAGCACTTGCGGGATGGCGAGCGCTTGCGGGAGGGGTCTCGGGACATGCGTTTTCGTCGGACAAAACCCGTCGAATCTTAATTCAACCAAACGGTTGACAACCATTCGGTTGAATCTATAGAACACCCATGCGAATCGACCCTCTGAGCGCCACGCTCCACGCGCTGGCAGACCCCACGAGGCGCGCGCTCCTGGCCCGTCTCGCCCTGGGCGACGCCTCGGTCACCGAGCTGGGCGCGCCGCTCGACATGTCGCTGGCCGCCGTCTCCAAGCACCTCAAGGTGCTCGAAGGCGCCGGCCTCGTCTCGCGCGGGCGCCACATGCAGTGGCGGCCGTGTCACCTCGAAGCTGCGCCGCTCCGCGACGCCACCGAGTGGCTCGAGCAATACCGTCGCTTCTGGGACCGGAGCATCGATGCCCTGGCCGACCATTTGAAGACCATCCAAGCAACCAAGAAGCCGAAGGTGAAGAAGTGAAGAGCAGCAAGGCACGTTCGAACATGGGTCCGATGCGCGTGGAAGCCCCGGCCGACGCAGCCGTCTTGGTCATGGAGCGCGAGCTCGATGCGCCGCGCGAGCTGGTGTGGAGCGCGCTCACCGATCCGGTGCAGGTCGCAAAATGGTACGGCGGGCACGGCTTCGAAAATCCGGTATGCGAGATGGACGTTCGACCGGGTGGCCGCTGGCGCCATGTCATGCGCACACCCGATGGACATGAATTCGCCATGGAGCTCGAGTTCGTCGAGGTGGTGCCGCCGGAGCGTCTGGTGTGGCAGAACGTCGGGTACGACGCGCCCGACGCAGCGGGGCCCCAGAACAACCAAATGACCATCACCCTCGAGGCGATCGATGGCGGCGCCCGCACCCGCTGGCACCTGGTCGCGCGCTTCAAGTCCATGGCCGACAGACAGGCGGCCGGCACCATCGGCTTCGCGGCGATGCTGGAAGAAGGAACCGAGAAGTTCGCCGACGTGCTCCGCGAGGTTGCTCCATGAAGCGATGGCAGAAGCGCGCGGCCGTGGCGTTGCCCTGCTCGCTGCTGGTCGTGCTCTCGGCTGGGCTCTGGTCCGCCAGCAGCTCCCTCCTGTTCCCCTCGTTCCACGGCGCCACGCGCGATCTTGCGGTGTGCCCGGCGGAGGCCGAAAAGGCCTGGGGGCCGGCCTGCGGCAACCTGCGTAGCACCCACGCGCTCGCCTTCGCCGAGGTCCAGGTCCCCTCCTTGAACGGCTACGACATGCCGGGCTGGCTCATGGCATCCTCTGCCAACGGAGGTCCGCCGGCGTCCGGCGCGATGCTCCTCATCCACGGCGGCGGCTCCGACCGTCGGGAGATGACGCGCCACGCCCGCTTCCTTCTCGGCCGCGGTCTCGACGTGCTCACGCTTGACCTCGGCTGCAGCGGCGAGGCGCCGTGTCCGGTTCCCGGACAAACCTACGGCGCGCGTGAATCACGCGACGTGGTCTCCTCGTACTTGTACCTCGCGGCGCGCTACTCGCACGTGCTCGCCATGGGCAGCTCGGTGGGCGCCGCGGCGCTGCTCATCGCGCTGCCGGAGATGCCTCGCCTCGAGGCCGCCATCGCCGAGAACCCCATGGCCAGCTTCGAGCGCCTGGTTCGCGAGTTCCCCGGCGCCCAGTCGTCGCCCCGATGGTTCATGGGCGGCATGCTCGGGCTCGCCAAGCTTCGCGGTCGCTTCGATGGCCTCGCCAGCGCCGAGCACTCGCTGCGCCTCGGGTCCACCACGCCGGTCTTGTTCGTCCACGGTCGTCAGGACAAGGTGGTGAGCTTTCACCAAACCGAAGATCTGGTGGCGCTGTATGCGGGCCCCAAGACGGCGTGGTACCCGGATGTAGGCGAACACGGCGCTCTGCGCGAGGCCGATCCGGCGGAGTACGAACGGCGCCTCGCCGCGTTCTTGGGCAGCGTGCGGTACTGAGCCGCCGCTGCCAAGTCGCGTTGGCCACCTACCGGTGTTGCGAAAGCGACACCGATTCGCTGCACGGCGGTCAAGGTGCGTGAGAAGCTTGATGCGCGTGATTCCCCAGAGCCATCTTCCGCCCAACACCTCCGTCGTCGTGGCGCTGCTCATGGTGGCGACGCCGCTGTACTTCTTCTTGCGCGCCGGGTTTCGCGCGCTGCGCAATGCGCGATTGGCGCGGGTGCCCGACGCGGCGCGGGTAGACGGCGCTCAGGGTGAAGCGGTGTACGAAGGTGAGGTGGCTCGCGCCGAGGACGCGGCGGTGGCCATGCGCGTGGAGATCGACCAGCAGGGTAGCGAATCGGAGAGCTCGGGAAGCTACTCATGGAAGTGGACGGAGACGAACCGTCGCGTGGAGTTTGCACCCTTCTATCTGGTGCGTGCCGATGGCACGCGCCTGCGGGTGGAGCCCACCGACGGCGCCTATCTGGTCGACGATCTCGACCGGAAGATCCGTGTGAAGGACGACTTTCGCACCAAGGTGGCGGAGCTGGTGGAAGGCGAGCAGGTATGGATCGCCGGCGTGGTTTCCGCCGGGCCCGACCCCGAGTCGCGCGAGGGACGCGGGTATCGCGGGGCGGGCATGGGGCAGATTCTGCGCGCGCCTCGGTCGCGTCCGCTCTTGATCTCTTCCGAGCCTCTCGGCGCGCGGTACGCGCAGCGGGCGCGCTTTCACGCGCGCTTCGCGGGAGCTCTTTTTCTGGTGGCCATGGCGTGCGCTGGCATGATGGCGCCCTACGTCGACCGCGCGCTGGGCACCACGCACACGGGTACCATCACGGCGGTCGACGAGCTCCACGACGAGGACGGCCACCCGAGCGGCTACGACACCGACGTGGAGGGCGACTTTCCGAAGGTGCGCAGCACCCTCAAGACCCCGCACGCCGTGGGCGAGGTGGCCCAAGTGCGCGTGGGCCGGCTCTCGAGCCAGATCGGCGATTGCGGGACCCTTAGCCTCTTCCTTCCGCCCCTCGCGTTCGTTCTCGTTTTGATCGCCGCCATCGCGTACCGCATCCGCGCCGGTCAGACGCTGCCCTGGTACCGGCGCAAGCTGGTGGAAAGCGGCTCAGGAAAGCTCGCAGACAACCGCTAGATCTCCGCAACTGCGGCCTGCCGACAATCTCTGAAGAGCCGACCCGTCGCATGCGGGTCAGGGTTTGAACGCAACGACCTGAACGGTGGTGCTCGGGCCCTGGTGGTAGAGGCCCTCGGCGACGTCGCGGTCTGCTTCCGCGCATCGCTCGAAACGGAGGCCCGCCAGCTCCTCGCGCAGGGCCTCGGGCGTCATGAGCAGCGCCGCGTCCTTCGGTCCACCTTCGCCACCGCGCTCGAGCTGCCGCGGAGTGTAGGCTTCGAGCACGAAGGCTCCGCCGGGCCGAAGAGCGCGAACGCAGGCGGCGTGAAGTCGAGCCCGCAGCGCGGCGGGAACGTGCGCCCAGATGGATACGATGCCGGCCCACTTCTCTATGCCGACATCGTAGGTCGCGAGATCGGCGACCACGGTGGTGATGGTCACGTTGCGGGCGGCGGCGAGCTGGGCTGCGTTGGCCAGCCCCACCTCGGAGAGGTCGACCGCGGTGGTGGGGTGGCCGAGCTCGGCGATGAACACAGCGTTTCGTCCCTCGCCTTCGGCCAGGCAGAGCACCGGGCCTTCCGGGATTCGCGCCACTACCTCTCGCAAGAAGTCGTTGGGCTCGGTTCCGTACGAGGCAAAGCGCGTTGCATATCGTTCATTCCACATGGATGTACCTCGAGGTCGAGAGGGGGAGCTACGATTCAGAGCGGCGAAGACCGATGGGCCAGCCGCCAGGCGCCTGGCGCGACGCCGTGGGCGCGCTTGAAGGCCCGGTGAAAGTGCGAGGCGCTGGCAAAACCGCAGCGTGCGCCCACCGACTCGACGCTCTCGTCGGTGCTCCCCAGCAGGCGTCTGCACTCGTCCATGCGCGCCCGTGTGATCCAGCCGACCACGGTCTCGCCGGTTGCGTCCTTGACCAGCGACGCCACGTGGGCGGGCGAGCGCGCCACATGCGCGGCCACGTCGCGCAGCGAGATGCCCGACGAGGCGCGCCGATGCACGAGCTCGAGCGCGCGGGCCACCACCGGGCTCGCTGGCGTTCGGCTCGGTGCGGGCGCCCCTTCGCGGGCGCGCAGGATGGCGACGACAACGAGCGACGCGTAGGCGTCTACCGCCAGGTTCTTGGCCGCGCCTCCCACCGCGAGCTCCCGTTCCAGAACTAGGAAGAGTCGTTCGAGTGACTCGCACGCCTCGCGACCGAGCCGACGACTCGCGCATTCTCCGCGCCGTACGCCCTCGAAGGCAGCTGCCAGCGGCTCTCGCGCGGCTGCAGGCACCCGCGATAGGCACATTGAGATACCGAGGGCCCGAGCGCCGCGGGCGGAGACCGCGTAGTGCTGGGCGCCCGGCGGCACGAGGAGGAGATCACCGGGGCTGAGCGTGTAGAGTCCCTGCATCCAGAACGTGGCGCTCCCCTCGAGGTACAAAACCACCGAAGCGTGATCGTGCACCAGCAACGGACGCGGCGCCGAGACATCGGCCGAGAACCGCCGGAGCGCGACCCAATCGGAGCCTGCAAGGTGGGTAACGAGCTTCGGTCGCGGGCGGGGGCTCGCGCGGCGCGTGGGTGACCGTTTCATCAACCCTCACGCTAGCGTCCGGGCACCTGCGGGGCCATGGCGCGCTCGTGGTTTGTTCTGCCCTATCTTCCGGCTCGCGCGCGGTGGCTACTGCGCGGCGGCGGAGATGGCGCGCAGCGGCGATACGAAACGCAGCTTGCCCGCCTTGGCCTGGTCGAGCCAGCGGCCTTGCTCTGCCAGGCTGAAAAACTTGGAGATTCCCGGCGGCTCGTTGCCGTTGCCGTGCACCAGGATGAGCGAGCCATCGTGGGTGGGCTGCCCTTTGGCGAGCCACGTATCGGCGTCGAGCGCGAAGAGCGAGAGCTGCGAGAGCTGCGCGCGACGAGAAGCGTCGTGCACCAGCCCGGGGAAGCGGAAGAGCGCGCTGGGCACCGCGCCTTGCCCCAGCAGCAGCTTCTCGTTCTCGGTGATCTCGCCGACGAAGTCGACGCCGGGCGCCGTCAGGAAGGCGCAGGAGGTCTTCGCAGCGTTGCAGTTGAGCGGGTGCGTGAAGGAGTGGTTCACCCAGACGACGTCGAGCTCCTTGGCCGCGTGCCAGCCGATGAGCTGCAGCAGCTGCGGCCCGTGCGCTTTGGCCCACCCACCGGTCATGGCAATGGCCACCGGCACCGGCGCGCCGATCGCTCGGCCGACCTGCCGCAGCCAGTCGAAGAGCGCGACGTCCCAAGGCTTGCTCGACTGACACATGTCGATGGAAACGGCCATCTCCTGCGCGGCGTCGCCTACCTGCAGGCGGGTCAACGGCGCTTGCACATGGGCCTTGAGGGTCGTGGTGAAGAGCGAGCTCCCCGCGGGCGCCGCGGCGTCGAAATCGGTCTTCTTCAGCACCACCGAGCGCATGCTCGGCTCGGCAACCGCAAGGTACGCGGGCGTTCCCTCGAGCGAGAGACTGCGGGTCGCCGTGAGCGTGCTGCGTGCCGGTACCGTGGCGCCGGCGGGCAGCAGGGCCGCAATGTCTTGCGAGAGCACCCGCGTGATGGGCGCCTCGAGCGCCTTGAAGCTGGTGACCGCGTGCGCCGAGGTCAGATCGCCTTCGGTCGTGCTGTCGTCGGCGCTCTCCCCGCCATAGGCACTTTCGTCGTCGCTGGTGCCCGCGGTATCACCGCTGCTACAGGCAAGGCCGAGGGAGAGGCAAGAGACGGAGAAAATGGCTGCGAGACGCACACGCCGACACTAGCATCCCCGCCCCGCGCCGCCACCGGGGAAACGCGCAGCTCACCGCTCACAGCGCCACCGCGCAGAGTACGCCCCCCGCGCTACCGGTATAGATGCGCGAACCGTCGGGCGAAAAGCCAGCCGCCGTGACGTGGCCGCGGTGGATACGCTGGCCCCAGCGCTCCTCACCGGAGGCGGCGTCGAACACCGATACCCAGCCGCTCGAGTTGCCCACCAGCACGCTCTTCTCATCGGCGCTCACCGCGAACGCGGTCACCGTTAGGGTGGCGTCGTTGAACGGCTCCGGCGCCTCGACCTGCTTGCCGGCCAGCGTACGGACGAACAGACCTCTTCCGTACTCGCCCACCACCCACGAGCGCGTGCGCGTTTGCAGCGGCGCGTCGACGGTTGCCACGGGCAGCCAGGCCTTGGCTGCGGTCTTTTTGGCCGCGGTCTTTTTGGCTGCGGTCTTGGTTGCAGGCGTGCCCGCCAGCACCTCGAGAGACAGGGCGTCGAGCTCGACGCTACCCGACTTGCCGCCTCGCGCGATGCGCGTTGCACGCAGGCGCGTTCCGTCGGCGGAGCAGGCGATGCCGAGAATCTGCGTTCCCAGCGCCACTTGGACTACACCGGGCGCCTCGCGCTTTGCCTTGCTCATGCGCCGGAGTATCGCCCGGGTGCGAAGCAAAAGCGACCCGACGTGTTGCATGTAGGTGGCCCACCGTCAGCCCCTGGTGGCCCGCCTCGAGATCATGTCCAAGCTCGACATCTCCAAGCGCCGAAAGCCCCCAGGACGGCAAGATTCAGTTTGACGAGGCGGCGCGGGTAGAAGCGATCGGCCTCCACCAAAGCCCGCGCGGACTCAACACGACTGCCAGACCTCGAGGAGCTCCCGTCCTTTTGACGGACACGTTTGGGCCTGCGCGGCCCGCCGCTCTCGCCCACCTCCGGCCTGCGGTGCCGCCGCGTCGCCCACTACGCCACGCGGCAATGGCTCGGCCTCCCCCGTGTTAGCCGCAGGCTTTCAGGATACCGTCGGCCACGTCGTCGAGCGCGAGCACGCTCTCCACGGCGCCCATCTCCACGGCCACCCGCGGCATGCCGTATACCACGCATGTGGCCTCCGACTCGGCGATGGTGCGAGCGCCCGCGGCCCGCATGGCGCGAAGGCCCGCCGCGCCGTCCTGACCGAGGCCGGTGAGGATCACGCCCACGGCGTTGGGGCCCACCTGCTGCGCCACCGAGTGGAATAGCACGTCGACCGCGGGCTTCTGGTGGTGAATGCGCGGCCCGTCTTTGAGCCGGACCACAAACTGCGCGCCCGACCGCTGAACGTGGGCGTGAATGCCGGCGGGCGCGATGAGCACCAGGCCCGGCGCGATGCGATCTCCGTCGCGAGCCTCGCGCACCGTCAGTGCGCAAAGTGCGTCGAGTCGCTTGGCGAACGCTCCGGTGAACCCTATTGGCATGTGCTGAACGACGATGGCGCCCGGCATGTCGACGGGAAGTCCCGTGAGCACACGCTCGATGGCACCCGGACCACCGGTGGAGGCGCCGATGGCTACCAGCTTGTCGGTGGTGCGGAGCGCGCGCGCGGGACTGGCTGCGCGCCGCACCCCCGAGGCCGGCCGGGGCCGGGGAGTCGACCGCGCGGCCGCGCGGATGGCTTGCGCGAGACCGGCGCGCGCTTCCGGCGCTGAGTACTGGTTTCCCGGCTTCGGCACAACATCGATGGCGCCCAGCTCGAGCGCGCGCATGGCCGCGTCGCTGCCTTCGAGCGAGAGCGAGCTGACGATCACCACCGGCATCGGGTGGTGCTTCATCAGCCGTTCCAGAAACTCGAGGCCGTCCATGCGCGGCATCTCGATGTCGAGGGTGATGACGTCGGGCTTGAGCTGCACGATGCGATCGCGCGCCACGAAGGGGTCGACCGCCGAGCCTACTACTTCGATATCGGGCTCCTGCGAGAGCTGCTCGGTGAGCACCCGCCGTACCACGGCCGAGTCGTCGACGATGAGGACGCGGATCACGGGAGCCACCCGTGGAGGCGCACGCGAATATGACCGCTGCGGAGTCGAAGCACCGCCTCGGCAGCGACCGGGGGGTCGACGACCGAGAGC
The DNA here is from genome assembly GCA_038210445.1 of Polyangiales bacterium. Classification (GTDB taxonomy): domain Bacteria; phylum Myxococcota_A; class Polyangia; order Polyangiales; family Polyangiaceae; genus JABFRG01. Next base: position 13,563 of record JBBQWQ010000054.1, on the reverse strand, counting down.
AGGCCGGGCCGCGGCGGCGCCAGGCGAAACACCTCTTCCTTCCCGAAAAACTCAGAGAGTGCGTGGCCGCATACCACATTGGCGATCTCGGCAGCCGCGTCGTCGGCGAGCGCCGGGTCGGGCGCCACGCCCATGATGTCGCCGGCTACGGCGGCCAGATCGATGCCCGCGAAAAGCAGCGACACCTGCCCCTTGGTGGGCCCGGAATAGCGTACGGTCACAACGCGATCTTCCGGGGCCAGCGGAGAGCCGTCGTCGGCTTCGGGAATCAAGAAGCAGAGCTCGTCGAGCACCTGCGCCGCGAGGTCATAGAGCCGCGTGTCGTCTACGCTGTTGCGCACTCTCGCCAGCGTCGCGCGCACCTCTTCGATGAGCGCCTCCGGCTGAAACGGCTTGCGCAGAAAGCCGGCCTTGAGGGCATGAACCTGCGCGATGCGCGTGTCGCTTCCCTCGGTAGAGACCACCAGGATGGGAATACGCCGCATGCGCTCGTCGGCGCGCACTTGCTCCAGTAGCTCCATGCCCCCGAGCTTGGGCATGTTGAGGTCGACCATGGCCAGCGACACCTCCTCGGTGCGCAGAATCTCGAGACCGCTCTCGCCATCGCTCGCCTCGAGGACGCGCGCGATGTGCAGCCCCGAAAGGTTCAGCGAGCGTGCCACAACGGTGCGAGCCACCGAACTGTCGTCGATGATGACGACCGTCATGCCTGCGCTTCTATCCAGACGTCTTGCTTCGCTATTCATGATTCCTCAGAGCTTACGAATGCCGCCTTCGCCGGTGACGGTCACGCTGCCGTCTGCCACGCGAAGGGTCATCGTTCGAGATAGAACTCCCCCGATATCCTTTGCAGTGAGCAAAAGACCCGCCTTCCACAATGCGCGTCGCAACGACGTTACGTTGCGATCTCCTATCCGTGCCGCGCCCTGCGACCCCTGACTCATGGCGGCGCCCCCCGCTGCCTTCACCACCAGGCGGCCCCGCTCGGCGCCTCGCTCGATGCAGAGGCGCAAGAGCTCGACGACGCCGTCTTCTACGAACATCGCCACGTGCCCGACCTTGTGCGGGGCGCTGGCAAGGTCGGGCAGCATCGCGTGGAGGAGACCGCCGACGTGCGTCACCGGATCGTACACCGCGAGGCCGAGACAGCTCCCGAGCGCGTAGGTCACGAGCTCGTCGCCGTCGCGCGATGCCACGCGAACTTCGGCGATGCCCACCACGATCCTCTGGGCGCGATACGCGACGGCGTTCATCGCAGATACACTCCTGGTTCCAACAGGCGATAAGGGTGCTGGAGGCCCGAGAGACTCTCGGAGAGCCCAATGAACAGGAGCCCGCCGGGCGCGAGCTTCGCGTGGAAGCGGCCCACCAGCTTCTCGCGCGTGGCCTTGTCGAAGTAAATCATCACGTTGCGGCAGAAGATGACGTGGAACGGGCCACGCATCCGCCACTCGCCCAGGAGGTTCAGCGGCGCGAACGACACCTGGGCGCGCATATCGGGGCCTACTTCCGACTCCGCGCCGGCTTTCTTGAAGTACCGGTGTTGTATGTCCTTCGGCACGTCGGCCACCACCTCGGCCGCGTACCTTCCTGCCTTGGCCATGCCCAAGACGCGCGTGGAGATGTCGGTGGCCAGGATGCGCGCCTGCACGCGCGCCCGGAGCGCCACCAACGACATCGTGTACGGCTCCTCGCCGGAGGAGCATCCGGCGCTCCAGATGGTCGGCTCCTCGCCGCGCTCCGCCAAGAGAGCGAGCCGCTCCGAGAGGAGGTCGAAGTGGCGCGGCTCGCGGTAGAACGAGGTCTTGTTCGTGGTCAATGCATCGATGAGGTGGGTTACCTCCTCGCTGTTCGCCGGCTGCTTTACGTAGTGGAGATACGCTGCAACCGAGGGGATGCCGAGCGCCCGTAGCCGCTTGGCCAGGCGAGCCCGCACCATGATGTGCTTCTGCTCGCCCAGCTGGATACCGGTGGTGCGCTGCACGAACGCGCAGATCTCCGATAGGTCGCCTGTCTCGTTCGTTTCCCTGGCCATCGTTGCTGTGCTCACGCGGTACCCCTATTCTTGATGTGCTCGTACTGCGATTCAGAACTTGCCCAGCACGTCGTCGTCCAGGGGGAAGACCGCAGCCGGAGAAGGCTTGCCGGTACCGTTGGCCGTACTCTTGACCGTGCTCCGCGGCGCGGGGGGGCGCTGGGCCATCGCAGCGCGCTGCGGCGGCATGGGGCGGAGCGAGGGCGGACGTGGGCGGGCCTGGCGCATGGGAGTCTGGGCCATCGCCGGGCGTAGCAGGGTGCGCGCCTGGGGCGCTTCGCCGCCTGAGAGGATGAACTCGCCGACCATCTCGATGAGGCTATTGGCCTGACCGGTGAGCTCCTCTGCCGCGCTGGCGGTCTCTTCGCTGGTCGCCGCGTTCTGCTGGGTGAGCTTGGAGAGCTCGTCCATCGACTGGTTCACCTGGGTGACGGTCTGGCTCTGAACCTCGGAGGCCGCAGCGATCTCCTGCATCACCTCGCCCACGCGGCGCACCCGAGAGGTGATCTCCCCGAGGTTTTCGATGACCTCGCGGTTGAACTGCACGCCCTCTTCGGCATTCTTCACCGAGCCCTCGATCATTTGGGCGGTCATGCGCGCCGCCTCGGCGCTGCGCATGGCCAGGTTGCGCACTTCTTCGGCCACCACCGCGAAGCCTCGCCCGGCGTCGCCGGCGCGGGCCGCTTCAACTGCCGCGTTGAGCGCCAGCAAGTTGGTCTGAAAGGCGATGTCGTCGATGGTCTTGACGATCTTCGCGGTCTCGTCGGAAGAGGCCTTGATCTTCTCGATGCTCTGCGAGAGCTTCTGCATGTTGTCGGCTCCCTTGTCGGCGCTAGAGCGCGCGGCGTCGGCCAGGGTGCGGGCCTCTTGCGAGTTTCGTGCGTTTTGGGTCGCCATCGAGGTCATCTCTTGCAGATTGGAGGTCACCTCTTCGATGGTGCCGGCGCTGCGCGAGGTCGCTTGTGCGAGCGACTGGCTGGCGCTGGTGATCTCACCGCAGGCGGTGGAGACCTCGTTGGACGCGGAAGAGACTTGGTAAAGGGCGGTGTCGAGGTTCTCGACGGCGCTGTTCAATAGACCCTTGAGGCGATCGTAGCTGCCGTCGTATTCACCCACCACGCGGATGGCGACGTCACGATTGGCGAGGCGTTCCAGTACATTGCCGGCCTCATCGAGGAAGGTATCTGCCGCCTTGGCGTTCTTTTCGATCTCGCGCGCGAGCTCTTCCTGTTTGGCTTCGGCGGCCTTCGCCTCGGTCACGTCGGAGGCGAGCTTGACTACCTTGATGGTCTTTCCGTGGAGGTCGAAGATGGGATTGTACGACGCGCGGAGCCAGATTTCGCGGCCGCCCTTCGCGACGCGCTTGAAGTCGGCCGCCAGGTAGCGGCCCTCGCCGAGCTGGCGCCAGAGCTCTGCGTAGTCGGGCGAGCCGGCGTAAGCCGGGTCCACGAAGGTGCGGTGATGGCGACCGACGACCTCTTCCTTGCTGTACCCGACCACCTTGAGGAAGTTCTCGTTCGCGCTGATGATGGTTCCGTCGAGATTGAACTCGATGACCGCCATTGCCTTGTGGATGGCATTGACCTGCGATTCGTAGTCGGCGTTCTTGACCTTCGCGGCGGTCACGTCGGTGGCGAACTTGGCCACGCGAACGACTTTGCCCTGGCGGTCGTACACCGGGTTGTAGGAGCATTGGAGCCAGAGCTCGCGTCCGCCCTTGGCAATGCGGCGAAACTCGCCCGCCTGAAGCTGTCCGCGTCCGAGGGCGGCCCAAAATTCCGTGTACTCTGCGGTATGTGCCTGCGTGGGGTCCATGAACAATCGGTGATGCTTGCCCTTGATCTCTTCCAGGGTGTAGCCGATGGTCTTCAGGAAGTTCTCGTTGGCCTCGATCACCGTGCCGTCCGGGGTGAACTCGATAACCGCCATGACGCGGTCGATGGGCTTGAGGCGGGCCTCGACCACCTCGCTCATGCGTCCGCGCCGCGATTCGTCGAAGGCTGTGAGGACCAGAGCCATGTCTACGCGCAGGGCGCGCACCACGGCCTCCTCGTAGCGCTTGTAGGCGTCTCCCTTGAGCTTGGCGCGTTCGCGACCTGCTGCCAACAGGTGCTTTTCGAGGATTGTGTACATCGTGATGAAGTACGAGGCCGGCAGATCGATGCGATCGTGAATGCGGCCCACCAGCTCGCGGTGTTTGAGGAACGGCTCGTCGATGCGCCCGTCGAAGAGCGCGCGCAGGTAGCGCTCGAGGACCGGGCGTTGGCGTTCGACGCTCGAGTGCTTCTCGATGATGGCGCGCAGCTCGGCGTTCTCCATCAGCTTGCTATAGAACTCGTCGAGCAAGCCCGGAAACGCTGGCCCGACGAGGTCGCGCTTGGAGAGCAGAAGCGCCATGTCCTCCGGAAGCAGCCCGTGGGCGGCGATGGTCGCGCGCGCGGCGTGGTCGGATACGGCAAAGTCCGCTACCTGCAGCTTGACCTTGGGGGCCTTCCTCTTGGGTGCGCTACGTTTTGCAGCCGTCTTCTTCACTGCCGACTTCTTCGCCGACGTACCACTCTGCTTCGTTGCCATGATGATCCTCATTCCCCGTTACGTTGATTGAAAAAAAAGTCCCCGAAGTTTACGCTGCCGCTTTGCTTGCCTCGGCCGCCGACGTCACGGACACCACTTCGCTGGTCGCGAGGACCTTCTCGATGGCCAGGAGTAGCCGCGCTCCGCCGCTGGAGGTGGCGATGCCGAGTAGATGATCGGTGGGTACATCGGCGCCGAACGAAGGCGGTGGCTCCACCTGGTCGGCCTTGATATTCACCACCTCGCGTACCCGGTCGACCACGATGCCGACTTCCATCTTGTCGACGCTGACCACGATGATGCAGGTGTGGCGCGTCGGCACGGTGGCGGGCATTCCGAACTTCCGGTGCATGTCGAACACCGGTACGATCTTGCCCCGCAGGTTGATGACGCCCAGTACCACGTCTGGGGTACGCGGAACCCGCGTCACCGGAATAAGTGCCATAATCTCGTGCACGTTCTCGATGCGCACGCCATATTCTTCTTCTCCCAAGCCGAAGGTCAGGTACTTACCACCTACCGTCGCGCCATGTTCGCTGCTCGCCATACCATCCTCCTTCACGCCGCGTTGACCCACCCGTTGGTCTGGTGCGCCAATGCGACCAGACCCGGGGGGTCGAGTATCAGTCCCACCCGGCCGTCTCCCAGAATCGCGCCGCCGGCTACGCCGGGCACGTTCAAGAGAGAGCTGGCCAACCCTTTGCTCACGACTTGCTGCTGCGTGAGGAGCTCGTCGACCATGAAGGCCGAGCGGCCTTCGCCGTAGTCCACCACCACGATGAGTGCTTTGGTCGGATCGTGCTCCGCACCGTCGATATCGAAGATGTGGTGCAATCGGAACACCGACACGAACTCGTCGCGCACCCGTACGAACTCGCCGCGACCAGCCACCTTGGAGAGCATGTCTTTGGTGGGGCGGAAGCTGGTGCGAATGGCTACCGTGGGCAGAATGAAGCGTTCCTTTCCGACGCGAACGAGCATGCCGTCGGTGATCGAGAGTGTGAGCGGAACGTGGATAGTGAAGGTGGTGCCCTTGCCGAGCACGGTGGTGGTTTCGATGCGACCCTTCAAGGCTTCGACGCCTCGCTTCACCACGTCCATGCCCACGCCACGGCCCGAGATGTCGGTGACGGTGTCGCGGGTAGAGAAGCCGGGCTCGAAGATGAGATTGAGCACCTCGTCGTCGGTCATGGCGGCGTCGGAGCGGATGATGCCGCGCTCGATGGCCTTGGCGGCGATGGCCTTGCGGTCCATGCCCTTGCCATCGTCGGAGAGGCGGAGCACCAGGTGCCCGCCGGAGTGGAAGGCCGAGAGACGAACGGTGCCCTGGGCCGGCTTTCCCGCGGCGACGCGCTCTTCGTTGCTCTCCACGCCGTGGTCCACCGCATTGCGCACCATGTGCACCAGCGGATCGGCGACCACGTCGACCATGTTGCGGTCGATCTCGGTCTCGTCGCCGTCGGTGAAGAAGCGGACGTCTTTGTCCGTGCGCTGCACCACGTCGCGTACCACTCGGTTGAGCTTTTGGAAGGTCGACTTCAGGGGCACCATGCGCAGGCTCATGCTGAGGTCTTGCAGCTCACGCACGATTTTGGCGCCATGCGCGACCTTCTTCCGGAACTCCTCGTGCTTGGGCATGACCAGCACCGGGTCTTGCGAGACCATCGACTGCGCGATGACCAGCTCGCCCACCATGTCGATGAGGCGGTCGAGCCGGTCGGTGCGCACGCGCATCCAAGCGGAGTCGCCGTCGGCCTTGCCGGGCGCGCGTTGCCCCGCGATCTCGCTTGCGACGGAGGCGTCGATGGGGACCGCCGAAAGCGCGGCGAGGTCGGTGTTCGCGCCGCGTCCGGTATCGGGGGCGCCCAGCGCCGCGATGAGCGCCGCGAGGGTGCCTGGCAGCTCGAGCGGGCTCGTCCCGTCGAGGCTCCTCTCCACACCGTCGATGCATCCGCGGAGCGCGTCGATGGCGCGCAGCGTGAGGGTCGCGTTGCGACCGGTGCAGCGCAGTTCGCCGGTGCGAATTTGGGAGAGCAAGCTCTCGGCCGCGTGCGCGAAGGCCGCGATGGCGTCGAACCCGAGCATCGCCGAGACGCCCTTCACCGTATGGAAGGCCCGGAAGACCCGGTCGATTGCCGGCTTGTCGTCGGGATGCGCTTCGAGCTCGAGGAGCGCAGCTTCCGCGTCGGCCAGGTTCTGCCGCGCTTCGACCACGAACTCGCCCATGAGCTCGCGCTCCTGGGCGGAGGCCAGGACGATGGTAGCGCGGGGCGTTTCCTCGGGTGCGGGCGGCACCCCGGTTTCGAAGATCTCGAAGCCGTCGTCGACGATCGGGCGTCCGGCGGTAGCCACGGCAGCCTTGGCCCCCGTGTTCATCGCCGCGGGCGCGTCGGCGGCACAGGGCTCGCGCGCAGTCATCGAGGCCAGGAGCCGCGCCGCTTCGTCGATGTCGCCGCCGCGGTCGTGCTCGTCGGCACCGATGGCCTTCGCCAGATGCGCGGCGGCGCTTGCCGCGATGGTTGCAAGTTCTCCATCGAGCTTGGCGGCGGAGATCCAGCGCCCGAGCTCTTCGTAGAGCCCCGTGAGCGTTGCCGTATCCCCCGGCGCCAGTACGAGCGCCCGTGCCGCGAGATCGTGAGCGACCTCAGTCGAATCTGCCATGCCCGGAGGAACGGCCGATCGCCTGTGGACTTTAGCCACATGGGGCGGCACGGCGAAGGCCACCGCGCCGCGTGAGCGACCGCCGGTGTCGGCGAACAAAACGAAACAAGAGCCGGACCTGGGTCCGGCTCTCGCCTCTTCTCACGCTCCGGCGCCGAATTCAGCGCCGATTGCGCCGGCGACGCAGGAGCGATGCGCCGACCATCGCCAGGAGCGGAAGGGTACCACCCAGGCCCGATGCGCCAGAGCTACCGGCGTTGCACGAGCCGCCTTCGAGGCTGCCGCCAGGGTCCAGATTGACCCGCGCTGCCGGCGCTCCCGAAGAGGTCGGCGCCGCCGATGCCGCCGGGGTCACCGGGCTGGGCGGCTCGAGGTAGTCGGGTACGCCGTTTCCGTTCTTGTCGCCGGCCTCGTCCTGGTCGAGTACCTGGTCGCCGTCGCTGTCGGTGTCGAGCCAGTTGGGCTGTCCGTCGCCATCCATGTCACTGGCTTTGCCGGCCGCCGTGGCGTCGAAGACCTCCTTTTTCGTCGCGATGCCATCGTTGTCGTCGTCGGCATCCAGGTAGTCCTTCTTGCCATCGCCGTCGGTGTCGACGGGGTTTCCGCCGCCCCCGGCGCCCAGCTCGTCCTTGGTGAGAATCGAATCGCCGTCGTCGTCGGTGTCGAGCGCGTCGATGATGCCGTCGCCGTCGGTGTCGACCTTGCTGAAGGGGCCGGCGCCGCTGCCGGTCGCCGAGAGCTCTACGTTGTCGGGAACGCCGTCGCCGTCGGTGTCCTTCTTGGTGGGGTCGGTACCGAGCGTCGCCTCGGTCGCGTCGGATACGCCGTCGCCGTCGGTGTCGGCGTCGCAGATCCCCGCTGCCGTGCACTCGTTGCTTCGGCATTCGGCGGCCGCCGCGCACGCCTGGCCCACCGGCTTGGCGCACTTGCTGTCGCCGGGAAAGCAGATGCTATCGCGGCATTGCGCATCGGCTGCGCAGCTGGTGCCGTTGGCCAGGCCGCACTTGTTGTCGCCGCTGTCGCAGATGGCCGCCTGGCATACCAGGGTGGCGGCCGGAGCGGAGCAGGTTCCGTTCAGGGTCGGCGCCGCGCCGTGCCCCACGTCGGTGGGCATGCCGCCGCCGTTTGCGACCTTGGCGGTGCAGGTTGCGGTCGAGAGGTTGCACCACTGCGTCGCCGTGGCGCAGTCGCCGTCGACGGCGCAGCCGCCGGCGGGAATGCAGGTGCCCGACACGCTGCAGGCGCCCGAGCGGCAGACCGCGGCAGCGGTGCCTGCGGTGCACGGTCCTGCGCCGTTGCCGTATCCGCACTTGTTGTCGCCGGCGTCGCAAACCGCGCTGGCGCAAACCAGTGAAGCGGCTGCGCTGCCGCAGGTGCCGTTGAGGGTCGGTGCGGTGTGCGGCGGGTCGGTGGGTATCGCACCCCCGTTTGCCAGCTTCGCCGTGCAGGTGTGGGTCGCCTCGGCGCACCAGGTGCCGCCGCTGCAGTCGACATCGACGTTGCAGCCGCCGGCTGGCATGCAGGTGCCCGAGGCGCTGCACGCTCCCGAGCGGCACACCGTCCCCGCGTTTCCTGCGGTGCAGGGGCCGGCGCCGATTCCGTATCCGCACTTGTTGTCGCCGGCGTCGCAGACCGCGCTCGTGCACACCAGCGCTCCCACGCCCGAGCCGCACGCCCCGTTCAGCGCCGGCCCGGCGTGCGGCGGATCGCTGGGAACCGCCACGCCATTGGCCAGCGTCGGGTTGCAGGTCAACGTCGAGATGCTGCACCAGTTGCCCGCGCCGCACTGGGCGTCGGCGCTGCAGCCCACGCCGGTGATAATCTTGTTTCCGAGCAACGGCGATACGCCCGTGGCGTAGGTGTTGAAGCTGCCCTCGACGATGGTGGAGCCGTAGAGCGCCCCAGGGTCGACCGTCACCGTGACGGTGAAGGTACCCGAGGCACCGGCGGCGACGCTTCCGGGTACCGAGCAGGAGACCTTCCCCGCTGCGCCGACCGCGGGCGCCGTGCAGGTGAGCCCGGCCGCCGCCAGCGAAGCGTAGGTGGCTCCGGGAGGGGTATCGAGCTCGACCACCACACCGCTCACTGCGCTGGCGCCGCCGTTGGTGTAGGTGAGCGTGTACGTGAGGCTACCGCCCGCCGCGACTTGCGCGGGGGCGCTACCCGAAACGAAGAGCCCGGGGATGGTGGACCCAACGCCGTCGACATACACCTGGCCCCAGTGGCCACCGAGCGAGCAGCCGGCGGCGATGACCTCGAGCTGCACCTGGTCGCCCATGGTGAGGGTCGCGCCGGGCTTGGAGGTAATGTCGACCAGCTGCCAATCGGTGTAATATACAGTTCCGTCGGCGTTGGTCTTCCACGGAACGCCCGGCTGGGCGCTCGCGTTGTAGTCGCGATACACGGTCACGCCGGTGGTGAGATTGGTGAGCTCGACCCAGTAATAGGGCTGCTCCTGCGGCGTATGGCCAGGGTTTTGCAGCACCGGGGCCACCACGAAGCGCACGTGCGGCTTGCCGTCCACGCCGTCGATGTCGGCGGCAGAGATGGTCATGGTCTGCGCCAGCGTATTGACGTTCTTGTTCTTGCCGAGCCGGTTGGTGATGGCAACCTGACTGCCGTACTTGGGCCAACGCAACGACGCCGTGGCGCCGAGCGTGGGGTCGACTTGCGATTCGGGTCCCGCCCCGGTCGATAGAATGGTGGTGAGCGCCGTGCCGCCGGGCGAGAGGTTCAGGTCCGCGCGCTGGGTGGGCGGATAGTTCACGCCCGGGTCCAGGTAGGTCGCCACGGTCCACGAAGGCGGCGCAGCACCGGCGGCGCCGGTCTCGAAGCTGCCGTTGGCAAAGAGCGAGCTCCGGCTGGTCGCCAGATCTTGGCGCGAGGCCGTAGATTGCGTGGTGCAGGCGGCGCTCACCAAGCCCGGCAGCGCTACGACCATGAGCCAGGGAAGCAGCGTCTTGCCGCGTGAGTGCATCGTACCGCGAGAGACCTTCATCGTTTGCGCGCCCCGTGTTGTGGATTGGTTGCGACTCTCTGCGCGAAGGCCGGTGTGGCCGTTCGCAACAAGAGCCCGTCTCCCCGTACAACGGAAGGATTGGCGCCGAGTGGAGCCGTACCCGTGAATCAGGGCGCGCATGCTCGCACCTGTAGCCTTCGCGCGTACTCGCTGCGCTCGCCGAAGCGTGCGCATGCGGTTGCGCGGCGTGGGGATCCCGCGAGCACTTTTGCCTCGCCGAGTCGTTTCGCCTCACGTTGGCTTCAGCGCGGCGTCGAGTTGCCGTTCCGAGGGGCATGTCGCTGTCCATTTCACTCGAAGAGCGCGCGCTGGCCGCCGAGAAAACCGTAGAGGTACTGGTGCGCAAGGTGCGAGGGCTCTACGCCGGCACCGAGAAGACCACGATTCAAAGGCACCTGGAGCAAGCGCAGCGGCGCAGCGAGGCGGTCGAGCGAAGGCGTGAGCTGGCCGATGTGCGAAGCGCGGAGCTCAAGCGCCACGCCGAGGGTCTGGAGCGCGAGGTGGCCGACCGCACCCGCGACGTGCGCACGATTCTCGACAACGTATCGTTCGGCTTTCTGCTCATTGGTCCGGATTCCCGCGTGGTGGGCGACTACTCTCGGAGCTGCCACGCTTTGGTGGGACGCACCGAGCTCGGGGGGCGTCCGCTCGCCGAGGTGCTCGGCGCCAGCGACGCCCGGCAGCGCGTCATGCTCGAAGCCGGTATCGACCAGGTATTCGAAGACATCATGCCCGAGGAGCTGAGCCTTGGGCAGCTGCCGGCGCGCTATGTCGTCGGTGAGCGCACACTCTCCATCAGCGGCGCAGCGGTGCGCGACGACGCCGGCGCGGTGTATCGCATCTTGGTGACCATCAGCGACATCACCGAGCTGGAGGCGGCGCAGCGCGAGATGCGTCACCACCGGCTGCTGGTGAACATCCTTCGGCAAAAGGAGTGGTTCCGCATCTTGCTCGCCGAGCTCGCTTCTCAGCTTGCCTCCGCCCGGAGGGCCATCGGTCGCGGCGACCAGGCGACAGTGCGCCGCGCCGTTCACACCATCAAAGGCAACATGGCCACCTGCGGTCTCGACGCCATTGCGAAGACCGCTCACCAGATCGAGGACCACGAGGTCATCGAGGAGGCGCACATTGAAAGCCTGGAGAAGGCAGCGCGCGCGTTCGTGGAGGAGAACATCGATGTGCTGGGCTTTCTGCGCGACTCGGGGCAGACGTTTCAGGTGTCCGAAGAGCGCGTATACCGCCTCGAGCACATGCTCGCCGAATCTCCCGACTCGATCCGCCACGCCCAACGATGGGCCGCTGAAACCAAGCTTCTGCCTTTTGGTCGCCTGATGGGGCCTCTTGCGCAGCTCGCAACGGGGCTCTCCGAGCGGCTGGAAAAGCCGGTGGTCTTTTGCGTCACCGGTGAAGAAACCTTGGTAGATGCCGTTGCCACGGCACCCATCGTCGCTGTCCTGCCGCACTTGATTCGAAATGCCATCGACCACGGCATCGAGCCTTTCGACCAACGTGCCGACAAGCCGTCGGTCGCGCGCATCGGAGTGCATATTGCCGAGGGGGTGAGCGATTGGCACATCGCCGTAAGCGACGACGGACGGGGCATACGCGGCGCAGATGTCGCAGCGCGCGCAGTGGCCATGGGGCTCCTGGATGCGGCGACGGCTTTGGCCATGTCGGAAACGGATAAGCAGCAGCTGGTCTTCGAAGACCGACTCTCTACGGCTGCCGCGACCACCGAGATTTCCGGTCGCGGTGTAGGGATGGGCGCCGTTCTGGCGGCAGTTCGCCAGGCCGGAGGGAGCGTCGTGGTGGAATCGGAGATGGGGGAAGGGACCATCATTCGCATGCTCATTCCCAAGCCGGCCGTGCTCGATGCTGCCCGCCGATTGAGTGGTCAACCGCAAAACATCCTCGCTCAGGACAGCGCACAATGAAGATTCATCAAGGTCGCTCCTTCCTCGAAGGTGCATGCGAAGCGGTCGACGAGCTCGTTTCCGGATGGGCCCTCGCGGGCAGCACGCCCAGCCTCATTCTGGTGTTCGCTTCCACGAAGCAAGATCCCGCAGCCATCGCCGCCGAGCTTGCGCGCCGCTTCCCCGGCGTGCCCATGGCGGGGTGCTCCACCACCGGAGAGATGAGCGATGGTCGCCACTCGCGCGGGAGCGTCGTGGCCACTGCGGTGGTATCGCCCGAGGTTCGTTGGGCCACCACCCGCGTTCGCGGACTTCGCGCCTACCAAGATGCGCAGGGCAAGGAAGCCGTAGAGCGCTTGGCCGCTGCGCTCTCCATGTCTTCTGCCGAGGTCGATCCGCGCGAGTGGGTTTGCATGCTCTTCGCCGACGGGCTCTCGCTCAAGGAAGAGATTCTCGCTGCCAGTGTCACCGAGCACCTACAAGGCATTCCCCTGGCGGGCGGCTCGGCGGGCGACGATCTGGCGTTCAAGCGCACGTTCGTCATCGAAGGAGGCGAAGCCCTGGAAGACGCGGCCGTGCTCTTGCTGGCGCACGCGCCGCACGGTTGCGACGTTCTCAAGCACCAACACTTCGTCGCCACCCAGCAGCCGCTGGTGGTGACCCGGGTCGACCCCGAGACGCGCCGCGTCTACGAGTTCAGCGGCCGGGTGGCACGCGACGCCTACGCTGCAGCGCTGGGCGTTGCGCCCGCCGACCTCACCGGCGACGCGACCTTCATGCATCCGGTGGTATTCGCCTGCGAAGGGCAGCTCTACGTCCGCTCGATTCAGAAGATCGAAGACGATGGCTCGATCATCTTCTTCTGTGCCGTGGAAGAGGGGATGGTACTCGACGTCGGGGGTCACGAGGCCATGCAGCCAGCGCTCGAACGCGACGTCGCCGCCTTCCGTGCGCGCTTCGGCAAGGCCGAGCTGCTCATCTCGTTCAACTGCATTCTCCGAGCCCTGGAGGCGGAAAAGGCGGGCGCGCACGAGGCGCTGGGCGCAGCGGTACAGAGCTGCTCCGCTGCCTCGATTGGGTTCGACACCTACGGCGAGAGCTATAGCGGCCTCCACGTCAACCAGACCATGGTCGCAGTCGCATTCCGCAGCGCCGCCACCGCGCAGGCGTCCGGACCAGAAGAGCCACGTAGCTCACGAAAAGCACCAGTCTCCTAAACCGACTTGCCGCGCTCCGCGTGCGAGGGGAGGACGACGCGGAAGCAGGTGCCCTTGCCCGCGCTCGACTCGACCTCGATGACGCCGTGGTGGGCGACCACGATCATGCGCGCGATGTAGAGTCCGAGCCCCACACTGCGGCTG
>JBBQWQ010000053.1:0-54963 GCA_038210445.1 Polyangiales bacterium | reverse complement strand
CGTCCCGGCTTGCGCGGTGACAGACCGGCCTCGCCCTCGGCTGCACGCTGCTGGCGCCACGACGCGAGGTGCGAGCTGTAGATGCCCTCCCTTCGTAGCAGCGCCTCGAGTGCGCCACGTTGGCCACTGGCGACGGCCGCGTCCGCCGCGTTCAGAATGCGGCGCTTGTCCGGGCTCGAGAACCGTCGCCGCGTGCGCGCAGGCACGCTCTCCACGCCCGCTCCGCTCTCGCTGAGCTCGCGCTCCTTGGGCTCGTGGTCAGGCGAGTTCTTGGGATCAAATGCTTGGGGTTTCTTCGGCACGTTCGAGGCACCATTCTCCGCCCATCGGTACAGATATATCCAGCAGAGGCTGTCTCACGCGACATTGGCACACAGCGGGGGCGCAGGTAGGTCCCAGGCGAGGCGAAAAAGAAGCGGCCGATGCGCGATGCACCGGCCGCTCAGGTTTCCTGTGCTGTCGTCTATTCGAACGTGACGAGCAGCAGGTACTTGTTCTTCCCTGCTACCGGCGCCTGGAAGGACGAGGCGCCGACCTTTACGTAATACGTGCCGGCAGCGAGGTCGGCAGGCGTCAGGAGGTCCTCGTGATAGTCGTCATCGAGGAGTGCGGTGACGGCGGTCGTGCCGTCGGCGGCGTAGACGCGAAGCGTGGTGTCTGCCTGGGCGTCTCCCGGCAACGTCTTGACGTGAAGCTTCTTCGCGCCCGGGGCCGTGATCTTCACCCAGTCGGCGTCACCAGCCGCCGAGAGCGTCGCCGCCTTGAGCAGGAAGGGATAGGCGGTAGAGACTTGTGCCGTGGCTACCGAGTCATTGGGCTCAGCCTCGACAATGGCCTGCGCCGGAGCGGTCTGCGCGTTGATGATGCTGAAGCCATAGCCAGACGTGCCGGCGAGGTCGACGACAACGGCGTAGTATTTCGTCGCCGCACCATCGTTGAGGAACGTTTGCGTCGCGGCACTGCCAACGAGGTCCGCGAAGTGCCCAGGGGCCTTCAAGAGCGCCACCCGCGGGGCTGCGCCCGTGGGAAGAGTGCCGGTCGTGGTCAAGACGAGGTTGTTGAGGGAATCGGCCGGCGTCGAGATCTCGTAGAGCGTGGACGCGAAGGCGGCCCCAAACGTGCCCGTGGAAGCGGTGCCCACAGCAAGAGTCTTCGGCGTTGCCGCCTTGACCTCGAGTGCGCCGGGGGCGATGGAGAGCACCGGCGAAGCCCCTGCGCCGCTGGCAACAACCAGATCTCCCTTGCCGACCTTGGCGTCGACGTCGGTGAGCACGGTGAAGGATGCGCTAAAGACTTGCGGCGTACCCGGGTTGAGGGTCACGCGCGGGGACGCGGTCGCGCCTTCGAGGTAGGCGGCATTAACGGCACCGGTATCGAACGGATTCTCGACATCCTTGTTCTTCACGTTGACCAACGCCACAGAACCTTGCGTGATAGTGCCTGTCACCGTGACGGCGATGGGCGACTCCACCTGGAAGCCGACGTAGGTCTGGTCGCCGACCTTGACGGTGTGCGAGCCGGCCTTGGCCGCGGGGCCCGCGGTGATGCTGACGATGAGGGCAGTGGGGCTGGCCACGTCGATCTTGTCGACCTTGATGGCGGTGTCACCGAAGTCCACGACCGGCGGCTTTTCCTTGGTCCACTTGGTACCAAAACCGCTGATGGTGAGGGTGGCGGAGCGCGCGAGGAACACGCGGCCGGGGGTGATGCCATTGACGCTGAGATCGCCGCCGGGGGTGGTGGTGCCGTCTTTGCCCGGGTTGCCCGGAGCGCCGTCTTTGCCGGGAACGCCCGGGGAGCCGTCGTCGCCGCAAGCCATCAGAACGACCGAGGCCAGGGCTGCACCGAGGGTGCTCATAAGAGAACGTGTGGAAAGCATGATCGCGATTCCTTTCTTTTCGTTACGAAAGAACGGGACCCCCTACTTGCTGTGCGAGCAACTGCCCCCCGCACGGGTGGTCGCGTATTGGGCCACCTGATATCGGCCCGTGCGGAAGTTCATAAGCCAACCAGCGAGAAGCACCAGGAGAAAAATCCGCGCCGCGGTCGGTTGTGCGCTAGTTGGGGCCGTTTGGCCTGCGTGCGCCCCCGGGCCGCGGCGCATCGTTGACGCAGCGCGGTTCTTCGGGGACGCTGGTTGCCATGAGCCAAGAGCGCGTCACGGTGGAACGAGATGGGCACGTCCTCCTGTTGGGCATCAACCGCCCGGAGAAACGCAACGCCTTTGACCTCGCGACCATCGACGCATTGGCCACCGCGTACGAGACGCTGGGCAACGATCCCGACGTGCGAGTGGGTGTGGTATTTGGACACGGCGACCACTTTTCGGCCGGCCTCGATCTGGCGGAAGTGGGGCCGGCGGTGGCGGCCAATGGGCCTTCGGCGCTGGGCGGCGGACGCGCGTACGATCCCTTCGGCGTCTGGGGCGCACCTGTGCCCAAACCGGTGGTGCTGGCCTTGAGCGGCATCTCGTACACGCTCACCATCGAGCTCGCGCTGGCCGCCGACATCGTCATTGCGACCGATACCGTGCGCTTTCGCCAGCTGGAGATCGGCCGCGGCATCCTGCCGTTCGGCGGCGCAACCTTGCGTGCCCCGAGCGCGCTCGGCTGGGGCAACGCCATGCGCTTCCTGCTCACCGGCGAGGAGTTCGGCGCCGCCGAAGCGCACCGCATCGGCCTCGTGCAAGAGATCGTTCCCGCCGGCACCCACGTGACCCGCGCAAGAGCCCTCGCACATCTCATCGCCAAGCAAGCGCCACTCGGCGTTCAGGGCACCCTCGCCAACGCCCGCGTGGCCGTGAAGCAAGGACTCGAGGCCGGTACCGAGCACCTCGCCGGCCTCCTCCCGGGAATCCTGGCGAGCGACGACGCGAAGGAAGGCGTCCTGTCCTTCATCGAGCGCCGAGAAGCCAAGTTCACCGGCCGCTGACCAAGAAGGCCCTGGGCTCAAGGCGCACCGCGCAGGGCGCACCGCGCAGGGCGCACCGCGCAGGGCGAGGGGCCAAGTGTCGCAGCGCGCCCAAGGCGCAGGGCACAGAGCGTGCGCGGGGCTAAGGGCATAGCGCGCAGGGCGCAGGGCTCCCGGCCAAGGCTCTGGGCTGAGGGTCTCGGCCAAGGCTCTGGGCTAGGGCTCTGGGCTAGGGCTCTGGGCTATGGGCTATGGGCTCTGGGCTATGGGCTATGGGCTATGGGCTCTGGGCTCTGGGCTCTGGGCTCTGGGCAAGGGCGCGGAGGTGAGGCATCGATCGCTCTACATCGACCATCGCCGGTGCAGCGGGGCGGCGGGGCGGCGAGCTCCGCGTACCTTGCATGCGTGCAACTTGCACTCATCTGCAGGCCTGTTCCCTCCCCTGGTCCCCCTGGTCCCTCCCCTCTGGTCCCTCTGGTCCCTTTGGTCCCCCCTGGTCCCTTTGGTCCCTTTGGTCCCTTTGGTCCCTTTGGTCCCTCTGGTCCCCCTGGTCCCCCTGGTCCCTCTGGTCCCCCTGGTCGCGGTCCCTCTGGTCCCTCTGGTCCCCCTGGTCCCTCTGGTCCCTCTGGTCCCCCCTGGTCCCTCTGGTCCCTCTGGTCCCTTTGGTCCCTTTGGTCCCTTTGGTCCCTTTGGTCCCTCTGGTCCCTTTGGTCCCTTTGGTCCCTTTGGTCCCTCTGGTCCCTCTGGTCCCTTTGGTCCCTTTGGTCCCTCTGGTCCCCCTGGTCCCTCTGGTCCCCTCTCGTCCCCTCTGGTCCCTCTGGTCCCTCTGGTCTCCCTGGTCCTCCCGCTCCGCGCTCGCCGTCTGGCGCATCGCCCGATGCGATGCCTATCCGACGAAGTCCTCGTTCGCCATTTCCCAAGAGGAGAAGAACCGACCCGAAGAGCCGGGCGGCGAGGGGGGTGTCGCAGCGGAGGCGGGCGTACGTGGACGCCGCCTTCCTCACGCGCACGTCAATGCGGCGTTTGATGCTGTCGTCCACGCGGCTCCCGCCTCGAAACTAACCTTCAAGCACTTGGTCGCCGCTACCTACCCGCATCACAGGCGTCTCGCGTAGCCCGCTCTCCGCGCGATGCCCCCCGACGCACGGCGTTCCGTGCAAGATGCACGCATGTCCCCTCCCCAACCAAAGAGCCGGGCGGCGAGGGGGTGTCGCAGCGGGGGCTCACCTTCAAGCACTTGGTCGCCGCTACCTACCCGCATCACAGGCGGCTCGCGTAGCCCGCTCTCCGCGCGATGCCCCCCGACGCACGGCGTTCCCTGCCACCAACCCCGTCCGGCCTTGACTAACTTGGTAACCAAGTTACACAGAAGGCATGCGTTCCTTATTCGGGCTTCTTTTCTGTCTGGCGGTGGCGGCGTGCGCGCCGGTGATCTCCTTCAATGGGACGCCCAACGCGCATCGCGTTCAGGGCGAGTGGATGCCTTCGCCCATGGAGTACGATCCGGCGCCGCTCTCCGCCGCGGCGGGGGCGAAGACCTTTGCGAAGAACGGCATGGGCGATCCCTACGGCGCGGGCATCGCGTATCCGTTGTGGCTCGCGCTGCTGCGCGCGTACCCCGAGGAGCTGGGCGGCGACGTCGAGGGCTTCCGCGTGAAATTCGGGTTCCTCAAGGCCGAGAAGGCCGACCCCGCGGACCCCGATAGCGCGCTTCCGGTGGGCTTTCACCTGACCCACGATCCCTTGACCCGCGTCTCGTTCGTGGTGATGAACTGCACCGCCTGCCACGCCGAAGAGCTGCGCTTACCGAACGAGCGGCGCATCGTGGTGGGCCTCGGCAACAAGCGCGTGCGCATGCACGCCTACGACGCGGCCCTCATGCGCATCGGCGCCGGCTTCTCGGCGAGCCGCATGGCGCCGCTCTGCAGCGAAGAAGCCGACAAGCACAACTTGCTGTGGCCGCTCGAGATGCGGAGCCCCATCCTCGATACCTCCGAGAAGGTGTTCCACCTCAAGGCCGCGGCAAGGCAGAAGGACGCCGAGATGCTGGCCAAGGGGGCGATCCCTGGCCGCGTCGCCACCATCGAGAGCTTCGCGCTGGCGCTCAAGGCCTACGGCGCCCACGTCGGCGCCATCGGCCGCCCGGGCTACGCCAAGGTGCCCGACATCGTCGGCTTCCCCTACCGCGACACCTTCAGCTACGACGGCTCCGGCATCGGCTCGCCCACCGCCCTCGCCGGCGAAGCCGACTTCGCCTTCGGCGCGCGCCCCGCCTGGTACGACTCGCATCGGCACCTCGCCACCAGCCTCTACCTCTATCTGCGGCAGTTCTCCCGAAAGCTGCCCTACCCCGGCACCCTCGATCGCCCGCTCGCCCAGCGAGGGGAGAGCGCCTTCGAAGCCAAGTGCGCCGGGTGCCACGGCACCTATCTGGGCCCCGACGGCGAACGCCGAGTCGCCTTCAAGGAACGGGTGATTCCCCTCGCCGTGGTGGGCACCGACCCCACGCGCGCCAACGCAGTCACCAAGGAGTTCGCCGACGCCGCCAACGCGGTGCCGCTCACCAAGGGCATCGCCGAGGTGGTCCCCACCGGCGGCTACGTGCCGCCGGTGCTCATCGGCGTGTGGGCCCGCGGTCTTCTGGGGCACGCCGGCCAGTGGCCGAGCCTCGCGGTGATGGCCATGCCCGAAGCCGAGCGCCCGCGGCGGTTCGTGGTCGAAGCCGATGGGCCGTACGATCTGGCGCGCATGGGCACGCCATGGCACGCCGAAGCGCCAGGCGAGAAGCTGGCCACCGGCCACTACGTGTATGATGCAAGCACGCCGGGATACGGGGTGCAGGGCCACACCTTTCTCTCGAACCTCGACGAAGGCACGCGGCGCGCGGTGCTCGAGTACCTGAAGACGCTATGACTGCATTTCCCAAAGTGCCGCGCACCCATGCGGCGGACCACGTATTCGAGGAGCTGGCCCGGCGCATCGTGCGCGGCGAGCTCCCGGAGGGCGCAGCGCTGCCGCCCGAGCGCGTCCTCGCCGAGCAGTTCGGCGTGTCGCGCATCATCGCCCGTCAAGCGGTGCACCGGCTCTCCGACATGGGGCTTCTGGAGGTGCGCCAGGGTGGCAAGACCTTGGTCCGCCCTTTCGGCGAGATCACCGACGTGCGCGCGCTCATGCTGCTCTATCGCTTTTGCCCAGACGATCCCGAGCTGGCCGCGGAGATTTTCGAGAAGCAGTACCTACAGGGCCTGGCCCTGGTGGAGCGCGCCGGCCGGCACCTGAACCGGGGCGACCACCGCACGCTGCGGGCGGCGGCCGAGAGCGACGCCGACCTGCCCGCGGTGGAAGAGGCCTTCTGGCGCGCCCTCGCCTCGCTCGGCCGCAACCGCGTGCTCCGCATCGAGACCGCCTGGTGGTACGCAAACATGCCCCAGCGCAACCGCGCGCCCGCGGAAGAGGCCCCCGTGCGTGCATTCTACATCGAGCTAGCCCGGCGCATCGCCCTTGGCGACGATGCGGTCGGCTACTACCGGCTGGCGCTGGCGCCGGCGCTGGCGCTCGCGGGCCTGGGCAAGCCATTGCGCTCCAAGCGTCAGTGATAGACGTGGCGGTTCATTGTTCCTAATCTGCGAACAATGCATCTCGACGCCATCGCCACCTTCGTGAAGGTCGTGCAGCTCCAAAGCTTCTCCAAGGCCGCGGCGCAGCTGGGTCTTCCCAAGTCGGGCGTGAGCCGCCGCATCGCCAAGCTGGAAGAGGAGCTGGGCGTACGCCTCCTGCGCCGCACCACGCGGGCGCTCCACCTCACCGACGTGGGCGCCACGTACTATGCGCGCGCGGGGCTGGCCCTGGAGGCGCTGCGCGACGCCGAGAGCGCCGCCAAGAACGCGCAGACCTCGCCCGCCGGTACCGTGCGCTTCAGCGCGCCGCTGGATATCGGTCTTGCCCTCTTGCCCGACATGGTCGCCGCCTTCGCCAAGAAGTATCCGTCGATTCGCGTCGACGCCGAGTTTTCTCAACGGCGCGTGGACCTGGTGGCCGAGGGCATCGACATCGCGCTCCGCGTCGGCAAGCTCGCCGACTCGAGCCTCGGCGCGCGGCGCGTGGGCAAGGTGGAGAGCATCCTGGTGGCCACGCCCAAGTACCTCGCTAGCCAGGGCAAGCCGAAGACGCTGAGCGATCTCACGGCCCACGCCAATATCCTCTTTCGCCCCAAGGACGATCGCTGCCGCATCACGTTCCACGGTCCTCGCGGCGCCGAGACGGTGGAGGTGACCGGCCCGCTCGGCGGCGACGATTTCACCTACGTCCGCGAGCTGGCGCTGCGCGGCCTGGGCATCGCCATGATGCCGGAGTTCCTGGTGTACAAAGACGTGGCGCAGAAGCGCCTTGCGCGCGTGCTTCCGGACTACGCCCTTCACGGCATCGACTTTCATCTGGTGCAGCCCACCACGCGCTTCGTGCCGCAGCGGGTGCGCCTCTTCGCCGATTTCATCTACGCCGAGCTACAGAAGACCGCCTGCGGCAAGGGCCGCTGAGATCACTTCGACCCTCTGCAGAGTCTCCCACGGTAGGCGCACGCAGCCGAGGCGCACCGGCACGCCGCGCGCCGCCGCGAATGCACCGAGCGACGGTGGCAACGCGCCGAAGTCGCCCGAGGCGAGCGCCGCCAGAAAGCCTTCCGCGTGCGCACGCAGGAGCGGCCGACCTGCGGCGTGCTCGCAGGCGAGATCGGCCGAGGCCACGCAGAGGAGGCAGGCGCGCCCCTCGAACGAGAGCGCGCCACTGGCCGGGCTCCAGGCGAGGGTGATGCGATCGCCGCAGAGCGGGTTGTCGCCCACGGCGGTGACTGCACCCGGCTCTGGCGGCCTGCGAAACTGCGGCACCTTCCCCCGGGCCAGCACCTGTTGCTTGTAGAGTGCATCGAGCGCCGGATTCATCGCAGCGCGCCTGCGGCCCGCTCGAGGGCGCCGAAGAACGTTGCCAGGTCCGCTTCGTCGCTGTGCACCGAGAGTGAAACGCGCAGCGCGTCGCAAACGCCCACTTGGGCAAAAAACGGCTGCGCGCACATGCGTCCTGCGCGCACTGCGACGCCCTCGCCGTCGAGCAGACTCGCCACGTCGTGCGGATGCGCGCCGTCTACCCCGAACGAGACGATGCCCACCCGCGGACCTTCCGCGCCTAGCACCCGAACGAACGGCAGCGCCGCCAGGCCTTCGAGCAGCGCCCCGAGCAGTTTTCGTTCCCGGGCCTCGGCGCCGCGCGCCCGCGCACTGGCCAAGAACGCGAGCCCCGCGGCGAAGCCGAGCGCGCCCTCGACGTTGGCCGTTCCTGCCTCGTGCCGCGCCGGCCCCGAAGCGAGCGTGGCGCTGGTCTCGTCGACCGAGACCACCATGTGTCCGCCGCCGTGCAGCGGGGGGAGTGCCGCGAGCAGCGCCTCCGAGGCCACCAGCGCGCCCACGCCGTTGGGGCCATAAACCTTGTGCGCGCCGAAGGCGTACGCATCGCAGCCGAGCTCGCGCACGTCGACCCGCAGATGCGGCGCCGCCTGCGCGCCGTCGAGGACGAAGAGCGCGCCGTGGGCTCGGGCCGCCCGCGCAATCGGGTGCGCGTCGAGGACGGCGCCAGTGACGTTCGACACGTGGGGCAGCGCCACCACCCGGGTGCGCGCGTTGATGCGCGCTACCACGCTCGAGGCGGCCAGCACCCCCTGGACATCGACCGGCGCCACGACCAGCCGCGCCGAGGCCCGCGCCGCGGCACGCTGCCAGGAAACGAGATGGGCGTGGTGATCGAGCGCGCTCACCAGCACCTCGTCGCCGGGCCCCAGCTGCGACTCCGCGACGCCCCGCGCCACCACGTTGAGGGCCTCGGTGGTACCCCGCCCGAGAACCACCTGCTCGGCGGCCGCGCCCACCGCATGGCCGATGGCCCTCCGTGCGTCTTCGTAGGCCTGCGTGGCCTCCGCCGCGCGTGCGTGAACGCCGCGGTGCACGCCAGTGAGGCCCCGACGATACACGCCCGACACCACATCGATGACGGCGTCAGGCACCAGCGTGGTGGCAGCCGCGTCGAGGTACACGAAGCCCGCTTCGCCGAGCGCCGGAAAGTGTGCGCGCTCGGGGCACCTCGGCCCTTCGATCACGGCGGACACGGCATCCCGGCTTCGACCCAGGTCTGGGCGGCCTTCACCACCGCCGCATGCGACACCGGAGGCGGCGCGCGCCCGGGCCCCGGCGCCCAGGCCCACAGCACCAGAGGATCGTGGCGCAGGTGCTCGATCACCGCGTCGCCCACCCGCCCGCCGTTGCGCGTGGGATCTTTCAGTTGCTCGCAGAGCTCGCGCGGGCGTTTGCCCTCGAACACCAGGGGCATGTCTTTCGGCGGCATGTGCCAGTTGGGCACCCCGGGCGGCGAACCTGGGATCTTGCCGTTCTGCGTGCGATGGCAGGTGGTGCACGGAAGGCCGGCGGGAGGACTGGCGCGGCTCACGTTCATGCTGTGCGGAGCGCCGTCGTCGCCGTGGAGCGGCGCGTCGCCCTGCGGATGGCAGTTCCGGCACCGCGGCGAGAGGAGCACCGCGTGCAGGGTCCCATAGGCCACCTCGCCCGGGCTCGGGGCGTCGGCCGGAGACGTACGCGTGTGCGTTGCGCCCGCCAGCACCAGGCCCGCGACCAGCAGCGCGAGCGGCGCCCGAAAGCGGCGGCTCACGAGCGCACCTCCGGCGGCGGAAGGCGCGCAAGATCCGCCGGCGTATCCACGTCGAGGCCGCCGGCGGCCAATGCGACCACCGCCGCATGCGGCTGGCCTCGGTGCGCCGCCAGCACCTCTTTGCCCCGCGCGCCTTCCGGGAGCGCCTGCAGCTCCGCGAAATGCGCCGCGCCGAACAACACGGGGATCCCCATGGCGCCTTCGTAGCCGCTGGCGACCAAGGTGGCCCCTTCTCGATGCATCGCGCACATGGATGCAAAGTGCACGCGTGTGGCGGTTGGCTGGTCGACTGCGCTCACCAGCAGGGCCGAAGCCCCGCGCGCCGCCGCCTCGCGCACCGCCGCCTGGAGCGAGGCCACCATGCCGCCCCGCCACTCGGGGCACCACACCACGTGCGCGCCTTGGGCCCGCGCTTGCGGCGCAAGCCGTTCGCCGTGCGCGCCCACCACCACCATTACGCGGCCCGGCGCCGTGACCACCGCCGAGACCTCGGCGATGGCGCGCTCCAGGAGCGTGAGGCCGCCGTAGGTTGCCAGCGCCTTGGGCGAGCCGAAGCGCTCCGACGCGCCGGCGGCGAGCACCACCGCGTGGAGCGCAGGGAGATCAGGCTGCATGGCCATGAATCGGTCCTTTCCGCAGATGGAGCGCGGCGCCCGAGGCGGCGTGGAGACGCGCGTGCATCTCGGCCACGATGGCCAGCGCCACCGCCTCTGGGCCATCGCCGCCGAGATCGAGCCCGGCCGGCCCGTGCATCGCAAGACGTGCGCGCGCACCCGGCGCGAGGCGCGACACGAGCGCTTCGCGGCGTGCGACCGGCCCCAGGAGGCCCACGTACGCCGGCGGGGCCGGGTTTTCGGAGAGCCCCTGGAGGGCCTCGGCATCGGCCTCCAGGCTGTGGGTCATGAGCAGCGCCGCATCGAAGCCCTCGCTGGCGGCGATGGGGCGAAGGCCCTCGGCGCCGTGGGCGATTCGACGCTCTTCCACCAGCGCCGCGGGCAGCTGCGCGAGGAAGTGCGGGCGATGGTCCACCACCCATCGCTCCCAGCCGAGCGTCCCGCACAGCTGGAGGAGCGGAATCACGTCGGGCGCGGCGCCGAAGAACGCCACCCGGGTGCGGGTGGGGAGCCGCTCGCGAAGGCCCTCCACGCCGCCGCCCGTGCCCGCGCCCGGAAGGAACGTTCGCGCGCCCAGCGTCTCCGGGGCGAGCGAGTGAAAGCAGGTGCCGGGATCGCGCGAGCCCCGGTAGGCCCGCGCGAGGTCTGCCAGCGCGTGATCGTCGCGCCGCAGATCGCAGCGCTCGAGGAGAATCTCCAGGGTACCCTTGCAGCCGGTGCCGAAGCCGAAGAGAAGATCGGCCTCGCCGTCGAGATCGTACCGGTGCAGCGCCACCGTCGGCCCATCCAGGGTGCGGCGGAGCGCGAGATCGGCTTCGATGCAGCCGCCGCTCACCAGGCCCACCGTTTCGTCGCCGACGAAGAGCGTGCGCGCGCCGGGGCGCCGGTAGGTGGAGCCCGCGGTGCGCGCCAGCGTGGCCAGATGCAGCACGCTCGCTTCGTTCGAAGCGCGCGCAGCGGCGTAGCGCTCGAGAATCGTGAAGAGCTCGCTCACCTTTGCGCCTCCTGCAGCGCCGGAAGAAGCGGCAGCTTGCGCAGTCGTTTCCCGGTGGCGGCGAACACCGCGTTGGCCACCGCCGGGGCGATGGGCGGCACGCCCGGCTCCCCAATGCCGGTAGGCGGAGAGGCGCTGGAAACGATGTGAACCTCGACCTGAGGCATCTCGTGCATGCGCAGCACCTTGAACTGGTGAAAGTTCTTTTCCTTCACGTGACCGTGCTCGATGTGAATCGCCTGGTGCAGCGCGGCGGAGAGGCCGAAGGCGATGGCCCCCTCCACCTGCGCGCGCACGATGTCGGGATTGACCACCTGCCCGCAGTCCACCGCGGCCACCACGCGGTGGACGCGAATCGACGCGCCCGTCACCGAGACCTCGGCGACCTGGGCGCAGAAGCTCTTGAACGCATGGGTGAGCGCGACGCCGCGAAACACGCCCGCCGGCAGCGGCGTGCCCCAGCCGGCCATCTTTCCCGCGAGAGCGAGCACTCCATGGGTGCGTGAGCCCTGGGGAAGGTGGGCCAGTCGAAAGGCCAGCGGATCTTGCGCCGCGGCATGGGCCAGCTCGTCCATGAAGCTCTCCACCACGAAGCAGTTCTCGGAGTGCCCCACGCTGCGCCAGAAGCCCACCGGCACGCCGGTCTCGACGATGGCGTACTCGGCGCGAAATGCGCCGATGGCATCTATGTAGGGAAGGTCGGACGCGCCCTCGTGGCTGCTCGAATCGGTGAGCGTGTTGGTGCCGTAGAGCGCCCCCGCGCTGCGCCCGGCAGCCAGCTTCAGAATCTGCGGGAGCGCGCTGGGCGGAATCGCCTGCCCCCACTCGCGCCCCACCTGCGCCACGATCGATTGCGAAACGATGCGGTGCGTCCACCCGATGGCGCGAGGCGCCTCGCCCTTCGCCGACGCGCCCACCGCGCCCACCGCGCCCCGAAGCGCGTGGGCCGACATGGGGCGATACACGTCGTTCTCCATGTCGTCCTCCCGCGACCAGATCACCTTCACCGGCTTGCCGAGCGCGCGAATGCGGACCGCCAGGTGCAAGGCCTCGGTCACGTAGTCCTGCGCCAAGCGCCGACCGAAGCCGCCGCCGATCATCGTGGTGTGGATGTGAATTTGCTCGTAGGCGAGGCCGGTGATGCGCCGCGCCGCCTCGCGCGCCAGGCCGGGCGCCTGGGTGGGCGCCCATATTTCGCACAGCTCGCCGGTGAGGCGCACGGTGGCGTTCTGGGGCTCCATCGTGGCATGGGCCAGGTAGGGAATTTCGTAGCGCGCCTCTACCACCTTGCTGGCGCGCTCGAACGCCGCCGCAAGCGAGCCGCGCGCGGCCACCACGTCGGCCCCGTGGTCGAGGCGCGCATCGTAGGCGGCGCGCAGGCCGTCGGTGCTGGTGCGCTTGGCTTCGTCCCATGCAGTCTGCAAGTACTTTCGAGCGGCGGCGGCGCGGTAGTAGTGGGTGGCGACGATGGCCACGCCGGAGGGGATCTCCACCACCTCGACGATCCCCGGCTGCGCCCGCACCGCCCGTGCGTCGAAGGTCGTGAGCTTGCCGCCCAGGGTGGGCGATCGCACGACCACGGCGGTGAGAAGCCCCGGGAGCTCGACGTCGATGCCGTAGACGCTGCTGCCATCGACCTTGGTGCGCGCGTCGAGGCGGTCGACCCGCTTGCCGATGAAGCGAAAGGCCGAGGGGTCTTTGAGCGGAGCGTTCTTGGGAATGGGCAGCGTCGCCGCCACCGCGGCCAGCGCGCCGTAGCGAGCCCGGCGCCCGCTGGGGGCGTGCACCACCTCGCCGTCGGCGGCCACGCACTCGGAAGCGGCCACACCCCAGGTGCGGGCGCCCGCCTGTCGCAGCATCTCGCGGGCCACCGCCCCGGCCTGCCGCAGCGGAAGAAACGACTCGCGCACGCTGGAGCTTCCGCCGGTGATCTGGAATCCCAGCTGCGGATCTGGATTGTCGTAGGCGCGGTGGGCGGCGGCGGCCACCACCTCGATGCGTTTGGGGTCCACGTCGAGCTCTTCCGCCACCAAGGTCGCATGCGAGGTGCTGGTGCCCTGCCCCATCTCCACGCGGTCGAGCGCGAACACGATGCGGTCGGTGGTGGTGATGCGAATCCAGGCGTTGGGCACGAAATCGCCGCCGGCCCGCGGCGGCATGTTGGCGGGCATGCAGCCGGGTAGCTCGAAGCCCAACGCGAAGGCGCCGCCCACCAGCGTCGCCACATGCAAAAAACCCCGACGGCCCAGCTCGCCTTCGCTCATGGCTCACGCCCCATCTTCTCGGCAGCGCGGTGCACCGCCCGGCGAATGCGCACGTAGGTACCGCACCGGCAGAGGTTGGCAGAGAGCGCGTGATCGATGTCGTCGTCGGTGGGTCGCGGCTTCTTTCGGAGGAGCGACACCGCGCTCATGATCTGCCCAGACTGGCAGTAGCCGCACTGGGGAACGTTCTCCTCCAGCCAGGCTTCTTGCACCGGGTGAAGGCCGCCTTGGCCAAGGCCCTCGATGGTAATCACACTCTTGCCCTCGGCCTCGCCCAGGGTGGCCATGCACGCGCGCACCGGCTCCCCTTCCAGGTGCACGGTGCACGCGCCGCAGAGCGCCATACCGCAACCGAACTTGGTGCCCGTGAGGTGCAGCTCTTCTCGCAAGATCCACAGAAGCGGTGTGTCGGTCGGGGCGTCGACCTCTACCGGCCGGCCGTTCACGCGAAGTCGAGTCATCGATGCCTCACCAGAGTGCGAAGGAAGCGGTGAGCTGAAGCTTCGGTCCGTGAAGCTCCGCCACCGCGCTGAAGGGGATCTGATAGGTGCCCTCGAGGTCTACGCTCAGGGTGCGCGTGTGGAGCACGTACAGGCCGAGCCCGGCGTCGGCGAAGAGCCGCGTGTGCAGCTCGCTCTCGTAGAGCGCGCCGACGTCGAACGCGTAGTAGGGAACCAGAAAGCTGCGGGTGGCGGTGCCCTCGAAAGAGAGCGCCGCGCCCAGCCGAAACGGCACCATCACCCGCGCGCTGTCGCGCTCGGAGACGAGCAAGGCCGCATCGAAGCGAATCTTGCCGTCGGAGGGCCCCGCGGTGTCGACCGGGCTCTTCCAGGTAAAGAGCACCAGCTCGAGACCGGCGCCATAGTGCGCCCCCAACCCGTGGGCGAAGAAGGCATTGCCGCTCACCGCCGGCACGAACAGGCCTGCGTGCGGTTCGCAGAGGATCTGGTCGCGTTCGTCGGGGCAGGCCGCGTGCGCGGCTCCCGCAAAGAGCGTTAGGGCCAGCGGCGCGAGTACGAGGGCAAGGCGACGGGCGAGCACGAGCCGGAGCTTAACCGCGCTCCCACCAGCACACCACCACTTTTACCGATTTCGTTCATTTGGTTCATTCTCACGACGCCCCGGGCTTCTTCCGCAGCACCAGGAAGAGCACCACCGCCAGCGGCACGCCGATGACCAGGAGGAAAATGAATCCCACCACCAGGAGCTCCGCGATGCCAATCGATGCCATGGCGTCGACGATAGCGCGCGCGGCGGTTGACGTCACGGCCCGCCGGTCGGTACACGAGGCCCCATGAACCACGTAACGCTCGGTCCCTTGCGGGTGCCTGCGCTGGGGCTCGGCTGCATGGGCATGAGCTGGGGCTACGGCCAGGCCGACCTCGCCGAGGCCGAGGCGACGCTCCTCGCCGCGGTGGAGCGCGGCGTCACCCACTTCGATACGGCCGAGGTGTACGGACCCTTCACCAACGAAGAGCTGGTGGGCCGGGTGCTCCGCGGCACCGGCAAGCGCGAGGGTCTGGTGATCGCCACCAAGTTCGGCTTCCGCATCGACGACAAGGGCGCGGTGGCCGGCACCGACGGTCGCCCGGAGCACGCGCGCGCGGTGTGTGAAGCCTCGCTCCGACGGCTCGGTGTAGAGCGCATCGATCTCTTCTATCTGCACCGCCTGGACCGCGCGGTGCCGGTGGAAGAGACCGTGGGGGCCATGGGAGAGCTGGTGCGGGCCGGCAAGGTGCGGGCCATCGGCCTCTCGGAAGTCTCCGCGGCCACCCTGCGGCGCGCCCACGCGGCGCACCCCATCGCTGCGGTGCAGTCGGAGTACTCGCTGTGGGAACGCGGCGTGGAAGCCGAGGTCTTGCCCGCGTGCCGCGAGCTCGGCGTGGGCTTCGTGGCCTACGCGCCGCTCGGTCGCGGCTTTCTCACCGGTCGCGCAAAGCCCTCGAACGCCTACCCCAAAGACGACGGGCGACGACGCTTTCCGCGCTTTCAGAAGGAGCACTTCGCCCACAACCAGGCCCTCGCACAGAAGCTCGATGACCACGCCAGCAAGCAAGGCGCAACCGCCGCGCAGCTCGGTCTGGCCTGGCTCCTCGCCCAAGGCGTTGCCGCGATCCCCGGTAGCCGCCGCTTGCCCCACCTCCACGAAAATCAGGACGCTGCGAGCCTCGTGCTCGACGACGCCGACCGCGCCTTCGTCGAGGCCACTTTTCCCCGCGGCGCCGCCAGCGGCGAGCGCTACTACGCCGGCGCCATGAAGCTCGTCGACGTTTCGTAGGCGGGAACAATGCGGCGCCGTCCGGGGTTGCCCGGCCATGGTCCGAAGATGCCTCGTCGTTCTCCTTGCGCTGCTCCTCGTGGGGTGTGATCACGCCACCAAGATCGCGGCGCACGCCCTCTTGCCTGGGCACGACGTGAGCGTGGTCCGCGGCGTGCTCGACCTTCACTACGCGGAGAACCCCGACGCCGCTTTCAGCCTCACCGCGAATCTGGCCTCGCCCTACAAGGTGACGGCGCTGGTGGCGCTGGCTGCGCTCGGCATGATCGCGGTGGCCGTGCATTGGTGGCGGCGGCGCCACGCGTCGTCGACGCTCGAGCACATCGGCTACGCAACGGCGCTCGCCGGCGGCGTGGGCAACGTGGTGGACCGCGCGGTGCGCGGCGTGGTGGTAGACTTCATTCGCCTGCCGCACTGGCCGATCTTCAACGTGGCCGACGTGCTGGTGGGCCTCGGCGTGGGGCTGCTCTTGCTCGGGCAGGTGCTGCGCTGGCGCCGCGCGCTCAAGACTGAATCATCGCCAGAAACGCATCCTCGCCGATGATCTGCAGGGTGGCGCCTTGGGCCAGCAGCTTGTCGGCCGCCTTCTCTTTGGTCGACTTGGGGCCCGATTTGTCGGCGCCAACCACCAGGTAGGTGAGGTTCTTGGTAACGCTCGAGAGCACGTCGCCACCCCGCTCGCGCACGCGCTTTTCGCCCTCGCTGCGCGCGAAGGCCACCATCTTGCCGGTGAACACGAACGACGTTCCGGTGAGCGGCCCCTCGGCTTTGGCCTTCTCCTCGGCGAACGTGATGTGCGCGCGCAGCGCGTCGATGGTCGGGCGCATGGCGGCGAGCCCCTGCACCACGCTCTTGGCGATGGTCTCGCCGATGCCGTGGGTGGCCGCCAGCTCCTCTTCGGTGACGGCGAGCACCGCGTCGAGCGTGCGGTAGCGCGAGGCGAGGATGCCGGAGACGTTCTTGCCCAGCTCCGAGATGCCGAGGGCGCGCAGGAACACCGCGAGCTCGAGCACGCGCTTCTTGTCCACCTCGGCCACCAGCTTCTTGGCCAGCTTCTCACCGGCGCGACCGAGCTTCATCAGGCTCGCCACGTCGAGCGCGTAAAAGTCTTGGGGCCCGGTGAGCAGCTTGGCGTCGTAGGCCTGCTCCACGATGACGTCGCCGAAGCCCAGCATGTCGGTGGTGGCCGAGAAATGCAGCAGTTGGCCCACCACCGCGTGGCGGCACGACTGCGGGTTGTCGCAGTAGAGAAAGTCGCGAATGCGGGTGACGCTGCCGCCGCAGCTGGGGCACGTGGTGGGGATCTCCACCGGCCGATCGCCGGGCTCGGTCACGTGCTCGACGTTGGGAATGACGCCGCCGCGCCGCACCAGCGTCACCTTGGCGCCAAGGGTGAGGCCCAGACGGTCGATGAAGGCCACGTTGTGGAGCGACGCGCGCGTCACCGTGACGCCCGAGAGCGCCACCGGATCGACGATCGCCACCGGGGTGATGGCGCCGGTGCGGGCCACCGACCACTCCACCTCGCGCAAGGTCGAGATGCCGGCGTCGCCCTGAAACTTGTAGGCCAGCGCGTAGCGCGGGTGATGCGCCGTCTCGCCCAGCCGCCGCTGCTCCTTGAGGGCGTTGACCTTGAAGACCACGCCGTCGATCTCGTAGTCGAGAGTGGGCCGTCGCTTGGCGAAGGCCTCGAAGGCCTCGAAGGCCTTCTCTTTGCGCACCAGCACGTGGTCTACCGGCGGAAAGCCCCAGCGCACCAGGCGCTCGAGCTCGGCCTCTTGGGTCTGATCGTCGGTGCCCACGATGTCGTAGGCAGCAAAGGAAAGGTTGTAGGCTGCAGACTTTTCTGCGTCCTTGAGCTTTACCGCGCCGGCGGTGAGGTTGCGCGGGTTGGCCATGCCCTCTTCCTTGAACTTGGCGAACACCGAGAGGCGCATGTAAATCTCGCCCCGCACCTCGCGCGGGCCCTCGCCAATGCGCCGCGGAACGTCTTGGATGCGCAACACGTTCTGCGTCACGTCGTCGCCCACCTGGCCGTCGCCGCGGGTGGCAGCCACTTTCAGGTGGCCCTTCTCGTCGTAGTGCAGCGAGCAGGCGATGCCGTCGAACTTGGGCGTGCCCACCACCTCGCCCTCGAACGAGGCGGTCCACTCGGCGAGCTCCTCGGGCGAGTAACACTTGTCGAGCGAGAGCATGGCCTCGTTGTGCCGGAACGCCGTGCCCAGCGCCGCCCGCGAAGGGCCCATCGCGTCCAGCACCGTCGACTGCGGCGAGAGCTCGCGCAGGCGGCGCACCAGCGCGTCGTAGTCGTAGTCGCTGATCTCCGGGGCGTTCTTGTCCCAGTAGAGCTGGTTGTGGTGACGGATCTTCGCTTCGAGGTCGGCAATCTCGCGGTGCGCCATGGAGGACTGCACGGTACCATCACTTGGGTATGGAAACTTCTCCCCATCGCCCGGGTCGGGCGCGACCGATGTTGGCGCCGGAGCATCGAAAGTGCCCGTGAACGAATTTTTGCAGCGCGACGTTCCCGGCATCGGCAAGCGCGTCCACCGGCTCGGGTTGGCGTGCAACTACGGTATCGACGCCAAGGGCTTCAGCGCCGGCCTCGAACGCGGCCTCAACTACGTAATGTACACCTCGATGCGCACCGGAAAAGTCCGCGCAGCGGTGGCCGAGGGCTTGAAGAAGAACCGCGAGGGCCTGGTGCTCGCGTCGGGCACCACCCTCGGTTACTTCGGCGGCTCGGTGCGCCGCGGCGTCGAGTCGGTGCTCAAGGCCCTCGGCACCGACTACATCGACGTATTCCACCTCTTCTGGGTAGGCGTGGGCGCGGCCTACAGCGACGCCACCCGCGAGGCCATGGTCAAGCTCAAGGACGAAGGCAAGATTCGCCGCTTCGGCATCAGCATCCACGACCGACCGCGTGCGGCCACGCTGGCGCAAGACGAGGCGCTCGATCTGCTGATGATTCGCTACAACGCCGCCCACCCGGGCGCCGAGCGCGACATCTTTCCGCATCTGCCCGCCAAGCAAGCAGGCGGCAGGCGCACGGCCGTCGTGGCCTACACAGCAACCTCGTGGAAGAAGCTCATCAAGCGGCCTTCGAGCTGGGAGGAGCCGGTCCCCAGCGCCGCCGATTGCTACCGATTCTGTCTCTCGAATCCCCACGTCGACGTGGTGCTCACCGGCCCCGGCAGCGAGAAGGAGCTCGACGAGAACATCGAGGGAGTCGCCCGCGGCCTACTTTCGCCGGAAGAGGACGCCTTCATGCGCCGGTTCGGCGATCGCGTGAAGTAGGCGCCTGTAGCCTGCGCCGTTTGTTCGCGTAGGATGCCTGCATGGCCCAACGCGCGCGGACACTGGCGATCGACATCGGAGGCACCGGCCTCAAAGCCCTCATTCTCGATCACGCGGGCGCTCCGCTCACCGATCGCGCGCGCGAAGAGACGCCCAAGCCTTCGACGCCGGAAGCGGTTCTCGAAGTGCTCGAACGCGTAGCAGCGCCGCTGGGTGCCTACGATCGCGTATCGGTGGGCTTTCCCGGAGTGGTGGTCGACGGCGTGACCCACAGTGCGCCGAACCTGGGCGCCGAGTGGAAGGGCTTCCCGTTGGTCGACACGCTCAAGCGCCGCTTCGGCAAGCCCGTGCGCGCCCTCAACGACGCCGGCGTGCAGGGCTTCGGCATCGTGGGCGGCAAAGGCACCGAGCTGGTGCTGACGCTGGGCACCGGCATGGGCTTCGCGCTCTTCGTCGACGGCCGGTACGTGCCGAACCTGGAGCTGGCCCACCATCCGTTCCGCAAGGGCAAGACCTACGAGGAGTACATCGGCGCGAAGGCGCTGGAAGAGGTGGGCAAAAAGACCTGGAATCGCCGGGTGGGGCGGGTCATCGCCCAGATTCAGCCGGTGTTCAACCCCACCACCGTGTACCTCGGCGGCGGCAACGCCAAGAAGCTCACGATCGAGCTTCCGGCCAACGTGAAGATCGCCGACAACGTGGCGGGGCTCCTGGGCGGCATCGCGCTCTGGCGCGATTCCTGAGGCGCGGCCCCCGGCTTCAGCCGGCGCCGGCGCCGATGAGCCGGGCGTGCTCCACCAGAATGCACCTGTCGCTCACCACTGCGATGCCGGCATCTTCGAGGGCGCGCTCCAGCTCCGCGTGGTGGATGCCCCGCTGAAGCCACACCGACTTCGGGCGAAGCGTTCGGAGCGCCGGAAGGTGCGCCATCAGATCCGACGGCTTCCGAAATACGTTCACCATGTCGGGCGCCACCGCTGTGAGATCGCGCACCACCGGCTCGCCCAGAATCTGCGTGATCTCCGGGTAATACACCGGCACCGGCACGATGCGGTAGCCCGCGCTCTGCATGTACGCGGGCACGTCGTAGGCCGGCTGCCCGGCCTGCGCCGAGGTCTTGATGCCAAGGACGGCGATGGTGCGGGTGCGGAGCAAGAGATCGCGCAGCTCTGCGTCGTGGCTCAGCATCCTGCCGAGGGTAGCCGCTGGCCGAGCGGGGTTTCAATCATGAAGCTCAACGAGGCGTCGCCGGTCCCTTGCGCGCGTTGGCCTCGAGCCAGCGAAACGCCTCGCCCAGACGCTCCTCGGCCTCCGCCAGCATGCCGTGGGTGCACCCCGGCATCTCGATGTAGGTGGCGGGCACCCCTGCGGCGCGCAGCCGCGACGCAGCGCTCTTCATGCGGCCAGGCACGTCGCGGGCGCACGACATGGTGACCACGCCCTCGGCATGGACCAGGCGCTGCACCGAAGGGTCGGACGGCGCCCCGATGAGCACCAACCTTCGGTAGCGCTCGGGCCACCGCTGCGCCATCTGCTCGCCGATGCCGGCCCCGGCCGAGTACCCCACCAGCGTGATGCCCTCCGGCGGCGCTCCGGCGCCGGCCGCCCGCAGCGCCTCCGAAATGCGTGCATCTTGCATCTTCGCGTCCCAGGAGAAGCTCCGAAAGCCCGGCGACCCGACGCAAGGCCGATCGCCGTCGATGGCCACCGCGCCACCGTGCGCCCGCGCCGCCTCAGGAAACGCCAGCAGGTACGCGTAGGCGCTGGAGCAAACGCCGGGCAGGAACGCCAGGCGCGGGGCGCCCGGCTCCAATTCCGCACGCACGACGAACGCGGGGATGTCGTGCTCCACCGGAAGCCGCTCCACCTTCGCGGGCCGCGCATGCGTCGTTGTCGTTGTCGTTGGCGCAGGCGCGGGCAAGGGCTCGGGCGGCGCTACCTCGCGCTGCGTCGATGGCGCAGCAACGTCGGCCCGGGGCGAAGGCGATCGCTCTGGAGAGTGGCAGGCCAGGGCCGCGACGAGGACGAGCGAATAACTGCGCACGAAGGAACATCGCGCGCGGCCCCGGAAGTGTGACGGCGATCAGGGAATCGCGTTGCGGACCACCAGCACCGAGCGGTCGGCGTGGTTGACCACCTTGGCGGCGGTGGTGCCGAGAATCCGGTCGAGGCCGTGGTAGCCGTGCGATCCGACGATGATGAGGTCCGCTTCGATGGCCTTGCCGGCCCGGCAGATGCCGTCCCATGGCGACGCCACCTCCACGGTGATGGCCTCAAGGAGCTCCGCGGGCACCTTGGTGCTGAGCGCCTCGAGCTCCTTGCGCGCGGTGTCGGTGAGCAGCTGCTTCAGGTCGCCGTCGCTCGACATGTAGAGCTGCGTGGGGATCTCTGGCGGCAGCGACACCGAGCGGAACATCGTGACCTTGGCGCCGGTCCTCCGCGCGAGATCGACGGCAGCGTCGAGGACGAGCACGGCGCGGGGCGAGGCATCGAGGGCAACGAGGATACGCTTCATGCGCCAAGTATACGCATCGGGCGTGCCATCACCAGAGGTACCGGAAACGGGCTTTCGTTGGGGCGATCGTGCGCGCACGGCGCAGCCGCCCCGCCCCATGCCGCACGAGATGCGCGCCCTGCAAATTGTGCATGCAACTTGCGTGGGCATTTCGCGCGCGCCGCGCAAAGTGCGTGAAGTGTGTGCTGGCATCACAGATGCAGCGGGGTCAGCGGAGGTCATGCCGTGAACCCATCTCTGCCCCTGGTCATTCTTGCTGCAACCGACGGTACGTCCGCATCTGCGGAGGTCGTGGAGAACGCCGCGCGCTTTGCCGCCGGTCAAAAGAGCGACGCGCCGGTCGCGCTGCACATCGTGCACGCCGTCATTCCCGTCGCCGTGTCCGACGTGGTGGGCGGGCCCGTGGCGACCCAGAGCTCCGAGACCGAGCTGACCGAGGGTCGCGCCACCCTCGATGCCGCGTGCCGGAGCGCCGCGGCGCTGTTTTCGGGTCCCGTGACCTCGCATCTCGTGCGGGCCGAGCCGGTCGATGCCATCCTCGAGACCGCGAACCGCACGCTGGCGGCCTTCTTGGTGGTGGGCAGCCACGACTACAAGGGCATCAAGCGCTTCTTCCTGGGCTCGGTGGCCGAACAAGTGGTGCGCAAGGCCAAGTGCCCGGTGATGGTGATCAGGCCGCTGCAGTACGCCGACGCCAAGGTCCCCACCATCGAGCCGCTCTGCCCCGACTGCGCGCACGTGCGCGAACAGACCGCCGGCAAGACCCAATGGTGCGCCCGGCACTCGGAGCATCACGTGCGCGCGCTGCTTCACTACGAGTATCCGCAAGGCTTCGCCATGGGCTCGCAGCTCATCCGCCCCACCTAGTGCGTCGAGGGGCGCGCGCGTGTGGCGTGCGCCCTGCTCAGCGTTCAGCGTTCAGCGGCAGGTGGGCGTGGTGGTGAGCGCGTCGGCAGAGCCCATGGCGTTCCACTTGCCGAACATGGTCTCCACCAGGTTGCGGGTTTCGCTCGAGCTCTGCGCCTTGTCCGAGGGCTCTACCGTCCAGCTGCGCATGGTGAGCGGCACGTACCGCACGCCGTTGATGGTCACCTTGCCGGCGACATCCTTGGTGAGCCCCAGATAGAGCACCAGCGAAGCGCGGCGGGGCGTGGGGGTCTGGCCGCTCACGAAATTGCCGAGCGAGTAGATGACGAAGCCCTCGCGCCCGTCGGCGGCGGTGACCTTCTCCCACGGCTGCACCACGTGCGGGTGACCGCCGAAGACCGCCAGGGCGCCGGCGTTGATGAACCGCTTGGCCAGGTCTTTCTGATCCTTGCCCGGCGTGTACACGTACTCGACGCCCCAGTGCGGCGTGACGATGACTGCGTCGGTGCGGGCCTTCAGA
Organism: Polyangiales bacterium; assembly: GCA_038210445.1. Lineage (GTDB taxonomy): Bacteria > Myxococcota_A > Polyangia > Polyangiales > Polyangiaceae > JABFRG01. The sequence continues at coordinate 31,996 of JBBQWQ010000053.1, read as the reverse complement.
TCGGCGATGGTGCGCTCAATTTCCGCGGTATCGGTGAAGCACATGAGCACCTGCTTCTTGGGATCGGGAATGCCGTTGGTGCTGAAGGAGCAGGCGATCCAGCCGATCTTGAAGCCGTTTTTCTCGGTGATGGCGTAGCGCGGCGCATCGGGCTCGGTAGAGGGGCGGGTGCCGGTGAAAGGCAGCCCGTGCTCCTTCATGGCCTCGATGGTCTTGTCGGCGCCGAGCGACCGACGGTCCATGGCGTGGTTGTTGGCGGTGGAGACCACGTCGACGCCCAAGGTCTGCAGCGCCGGGATGAGCCCCGGGTTGTAGTTGAACATCGGATAGCTGGTGTAGACAGCGTTGTCGAACACCAGCCCCGGATCGCGCACCGCTTGCCCGGAGCTGTTCACTCCGGCGGCGGCCGGGCCTTCGAAGTTCGCGTAGGTGAGGTCGGCTTGCCCGACGATGCGGGTGACGCCGGTCCAGAGACTGTCGAAGCCGCGCTCGTAGGCCTGCTTCTGGAGCGGCGAGTGCAAGAGCACGTCGCCCACCGCGGCGATGGTAAGGCGCTTGCCCGCGCGGCACGGTTCGGCGAACTCGAGCGGTCCCGCGGCGCGCGGCACAGTGAGGTCTTGGTCCGCGAGGTCGGGACCCTTCTCGTCGTCTTCGTCGTCCGTGGTCTCCGCGGTCCCGCACGCGAGAACCAGTGCCATCGCCGAGAAAGATGCCGGGAGCAGGTACCGCCAGTTCATTACATGTCGGTAACCCAGTCGCGGTCCATCCGCCAGGGATATTTGGCAAGCCACGGTGCAGCCGAGGGCGCTTCGTGGGATAAGGAAGGCTCGTGAAAGACGGAAGGATTCGCGCCGCAGTCTCGCAAGCCTTGCTCCGGTCGTTCGTGCGCGCGGCGAGCGAAGAGGAGCTTTCGCGGGTGACGCTCGCGGTCGGGGGCCGCGAGGTGCTCGAAGAACTTCGCGCCGCCACCGCGTTCGCCTGGACCGATGTGAGCCTGCACATGCGCCTTGCGCAGAGCGTGGCGGCGACCCTGGGCGACGTGCGCACGGTAGCGTGCTGGCGCGGCGCCCTGGGCGACACCGCGGAGCGAGCGATTCTCCGGACCTTTGTGGGGATGGCGGCCACGCTGTTCGGCAACTCACCGCACGCGCTGGCGAGCCAGTCGAACCGGCTCTATCGCCACCTCACCGAGGGCCTGGGCGAGCTCACCGGCGTGCGTGAGTCGGAGCACCGGCACCGCATCGAGCTCCGGGGCTTTCCCGCGGCCCAATGGCCATTGACCGTGCACATCAGCAGCCTCCAGGGCGGCCTCGAAGCCATGCTCGACGTGTGCAAAGCGCACGGGGGCGTCACCGTAGACCGCGTGGACGCCGCCGGCGAGGCCGACTTCACCCTCTGGTGGCGACCTGCCGGAGGCGCCTCCCCAGCCTGACAGTTTTGTGTCAGGATTGCGCCGATGCGACGTCAAGCGCGCCTCTTTGCCATCGTGGAGTACCTTCGTGGGCGGCGCACCGGCGTCACGGCGGGGGCGCTGGCGGAGCGCTTCGGCGTCACCCTGCGCACCATGTACCGAGACCTCGACGCGCTCCGCGACGCGTCGCTTCCGCTCGGCGCCGACCGCGGTCGCGGCGGCGGCTACGCCCTCGACCGCAACTACTCGCTGCCGCCGGTGAGCTTCTCGGCGCGCGAGGCGGCGCTGCTGCTGACGGTCGGAAGGTGGGCCACCGAGATGCGACTCTTGCCCTTCGTGAAGACGCTGGAAGGCGGCCTCGACAAGGTGCGGGGCGCGCTCTCTACCTCTGCGCAGCGCGAGCTGCTCGGCCTCATGGAGGGCCTCCGCTTCGTGGGCGTGCCCGCGCTCACGGCAGACGCCAAGGTGCGCGACGCGCTGGAGCGCGCCTGGTTCGAGGGCGCCGCGCTCGACATCGAGTACCTGGGGCAGAACCACGCCATCACCCGCCGCCGCGTTCGCCTCGTTACGGTGGTGATGGAGCGCAGCGAGACACTGCTCAACTGCGACGATCTCGACAAGGGCGAACGCCGCCAATTCCGCCTCGACCGCATCCTCCGCGCCTGGGTAGTCGAGACCGTGATCGCGGCGGCGGCCACCGATGGCGCGACCGCGGCGCCGCCGAAGATCCCGAACCTGCCTCCACGGCCGCGCCGAGCCTGAGCGCCGGTCTCGTGAAGCCGCGCGCGCGGTGCTAAGAAAAGCCCATGCCCGAAGGGGACACGCTCCACAGGCTGGCCAGTAAGCTTCGCCCCGCGCTGTTGGGGCTCCCGGTGGCGGAGCTGCTCCTCGCCCGAAGCGAAGCCCCGCTGCGAGGCTTCGTGGGCAGCCGCGTCGTCACCGTCGAGGCGCGCGGCAAAAACCTGCTGGTGCACTTCGACAACGGCTACGCGCTCCACGTGCACCTCGGCATGCACGGGTCGGTGCGCACCCGCGCCGGCCATGGCCCGGCCCGCCTCGGTCCGAGCGTGGCGTTCGTGTTGCGGGTCGAGGGGCTCGAGGTGGTCGGTCACTGGGCGCCCAAGGCGCGCCTTTTGAAGAGCCGCACGCTCGCCGTCGACCCCTATTTTCGCAGCCTCGGGAGCGATCTTCTGGGCGCCGAGTTCGACCCCGGCGAACCCCTCGCACGCTTGCGCGCAAGGCCGCGCCTGCCCATCGGCGAAGCGGTCATGGACCAGCGGCTGGTGGCGGGCATCGGCAACGTCTACAAGAGCGAGGTGCTCTTCCGCCAGAAGGTCGACCCCTTCGCGCCGGTGGCCAGCATCGACGACGCGAAGCTCGGCGCCATCCTCGCCGATGCCCGTATGCTCATGCAGTACAACGTGCAAGGTCCGGTCGGCGCGCCGGACGCGCCCAAGGTGCTGCCCCGCATGCGCATGCGCACCACCCGCCTGGGTGCCCTCGATCCGCAGAAGCGCCTCTTCGTGTATCGCCGCAAGGGCATGCCGTGCGTCACCTGCGGCGAGGCCATCGAGATGCGGCGCCAGGGCGAGCAGCAGCGCTCCACGTACTACTGCCCCCGCTGCCAGAGCGTTGCCCGATGAAGCTCGACGCGCGATTCCGCGGGCCCACCCGCGCCTGGTTCGAAGGCACGTTCGAGCGCGCCACGCTGGCCCAGACCCAAGCGTTCGGCCCCATCCTCTCGGGGGAGTCGACGCTCCTCTTCGCGCCCACCGGCTCGGGCAAGACGCTGGCGGCGTTTCTGGCGGCCATCGACGGGCTCCTCTTCGACCCGGTACCGGAGCCAGGCGCGCGCTGCCGCATTCTCTACGTTTCACCGCTCAAGTCGCTGGCGGTCGACGTGGAGCGAAACCTCCGCGCGCCGCTGGTGGGCATCACCGAGGCGGCGCTGCGGGCCGGTCAGCCGTTCCACACCCCGCGCATCGCGGTGCGCAGCGGCGACACGCCGGCCAAGGAGCGGGCCGCCATCGTCAAGTCGCCGCCCGACATTCTCATCACCACCCCCGAGTCGCTGTGCCTCATGCTCACCTCGCGGGCGCGCGAGGGGCTCGCGTCGGTGCGCACGGTCATCGTCGACGAGATTCACGCCATGGCCGCCACCAAGCGCGGCGCGCACTTCTTTTTGGGTCTCGAGCGCCTGGAGGCCGTTCGCGGGGAGCGCCCCCCGCTGCAGCGCATCGGGCTCTCGGCGACGCAGCGGCCGCTCGACGAGGTGGCGCGGCTCCTCGGCGGCTTCGGCGACGACGGCGTACCGCGTCCGGTCACCATCGTCGACGCCGGTCGCAAGCGCGAGACCAAGCTGCACATCGAGATGCCCGCCGCGGAGCTGCCGGGCGCCGTCGACGAAGACCAGCCCACGCGCCCCGCCTCGGCGTGGGAGACCATCGTGCCGCGGCTCAGCGAGCTGGTGCTCTCTCACCGCACCACGATGATCTTCGTGAACAGCCGGCGCCTGGCAGAGCGCATCACACAGGCCATCAACGAGCATGCGGATCGCGAGATCGCCCTCGCCCACCACGGCTCGCTTTCGCGCGAGGAGCGGAGCCGCGCCGAAGAGGCGCTCAAATCGGGCGAGCTACCGTGCATCGTGGCCACCGCGTCGATGGAGCTGGGGCTCGATATCGGCGCCGTGGAGCTGGTGGTGCAGATCGAATCGCCCCCCAGCGTCTCGTCGGGTCTGCAGCGCGTGGGGCGCTCGAACCACGCGGTCACCGGCGTGCCCGAGGGCATTCTCATTCCCAAGCACAAGGGCGATCTGGTGGCGTGCACCGCGGCGCTGCGGCGCATGCGCAGCCTGGAAGTGGAGGCCACGTTCTATCCGAGAAACCCCCTCGACGTGCTTTCGCAGCACGTGGTGGGCATGGTGGCGGTCGACGATTGGAACGTCGAGGAGCTGTTTGCGCTGGTGCGCCGAGCGGCGCCTTTCGCCGAGCTACCGCGCGCGAGCTTCGACGGCGTCCTCGATATGCTGGCCGGGCGCTACCCGTCCACCGAGTTCGCGGAGCTCGCGCCGCGCATCGTGTGGGACCGGCCGCGCGGAGGCCTGCGCGCGCGAAAAGGCGCCCGGCTCCTGGCGGTCACCAATGTAGGCACCATTCCCGACCGCGGCCTCTACACCGTGGCGCTCGCGGAGCAAGAGGGCAAGACCAGCCGGCGGGTGGGCGAGCTCGACGAGGAGATGGTCTTCGAGACGCGCCAGGGCGAGGTCATCCTCCTCGGTGCCTCGTCGTGGCGCGTGGCGGAGATCACCCGCGACAAAGTGCTGGTGACGCCCGCGCCGGGAGAGCCGGGAAAGATGCCCTTCTGGCGCGGCGATGGCCTGGGCCGCAGCCTGGAGCTGGGCATGGCGGTGGGCGCGCTGGTGCGCTCGTTGGGCGAAAAAACGGACGTGGCCGCACGCGCGTCGCTGGAAGGCGATCTCGACGGCCCGGCGGTCGACGCGCTGCTCGAGTACGTGGGCGAGCAGAAGGAGGCGACGCGCGCCCTGCCCTCGGACCGCACGCTGGTGGTGGAGCGCTTTCGCGACGAGCTGGGCGACTACCGGGTGTGCCTGCTCTCGCCCTTGGGCAACCGCGTGCACGCGCCGCTCGCCATGTGCATACGCAGCAAGGCCATGCAGGTGCTGGGGCTCGACGTGGAGCCGGTGACCAGCGACGACGGCATCGTGTTTCGCTTCCAGGACGTGGGCGCCCCCCCCGATCTCGTGGCTCTCTTTCCTTCCGCCGACGAGGCCGAGTCGATGCTCATGAGCACGCTCGGCGACACCTCGCTCTTCGCCGGCAGGTTCCGCGAGGCCGCCGGCCGCGCGCTGCTCCTGCCGCGCCGCATGCCCGGAAAGCGAACGCCGCTGTGGGCCCAGCGCAAGCGCGCCGCCGACCTCTTGGCGGTCGCCGTGCGCTATCCCTCGTTTCCGATCCTCCTCGAGACCTACCGCGAGTGCATGCGCGACGTCTTCGATCTGCGCGGCCTGGTCGACGTGCTGCGCAAGGTCGAGAGTCGGAGCCTGAAGCTCACCACCGTCGACACGCGAACGCCCTCTCCCTTCGCGGCTTCGCTGCTCTTTTCGTACGCCGGCAACTTCATGTACGACAGCGACTCCCCGGTCGCCGAGCGACGGGCGCAGGCGCTCTCTATCGACACCGCGCAGCTGCGCGAGCTGCTGGGCGAAGCTGCGCTGCGCGATCTCCTCGACCCCGCGGTTTTGGCGGATACCGAGCGAAAGTTGCAGCGCTTCGGGTTGCCCGTGAAAGACGCAGATGGCGTTCACGATCTGCTCCGACGCCTCGGCGATCTGACCGAGGCGGAGATTCTGGCGCGGGCGGAAAACCCTGCCGACGTACCTTCGCACCTGGCCGCCCTCGAGGAAGAGCGGCGCGCGCTCCGCATCTCGCTCCGGGGCGAGCCGCGCCTCATCGCGGTGGAAGACGCCGGCCTCTACGAGCAGGCCCTGGGTGCTTCGCTGCCGCGCGGGGTGCCCGACGTGTTCCGCAGGCCGCGCGAGGAGCCGCTGGAGGAGATCGCAGGTCGCTACGCGCGCACCCACGGTCCCTTCCGCATCGCGACCCTGGTGGCGCGCTACGGCGCCGCCGCCGCCACCGTGACGCGCGCGCTCCGGGCCCTCGAGGCGCGGCACACGCTCCTGCGCGGCGAGTTCATTCCCGGGGGCGAAGGCGAGGAGTACTGCGACGCAGAGGTTTTGCGCATCATCAAGCGGCGCACCTTGGCCGCGCTGCGCAGCGAGATAGAGCCGGTGGCGCCCGAGGCCTACGCGACGCTGCTCGGCGAGTGGCACGGCATCACCCAGCCCTCCGATGATCCCGACGCGTTGATGCGCGCGCTCGATCTCCTGGAGGGGTACCCGCTCCACCTCGAGGAGCTGGAAGACGTAATGCTCCCGGCGCGGCTTCGTCGCTACCGATCGGGCGATCTCGATCTGCTGCTCTCGTCGGGCCTGCTTCGGTGGGTGGGCCTGGCGGAGGCCGGGAAGATCGCGCTCTATCGCGCCGACACGCTGCACGTTGCGCCGCCGCCGGTGGGGGCGGTAGAGGGCGAGCGAGCCGCGCAGATCCGCGAGCACCTGCGCGCCCGTGGCGCCTCGTTTTTCGCCGACCTCGAGCGCGCCATCGGCGGCTTCCGCGGCGACTTGTCGAGCGCATTGTGGGAAATGGTATGGGCCGGTGAGGTGACCAACGACACGCTGGCGCCGCTGCGCTCCAAGCGCGGCGCGAAGCCGCCCCGCGGCCGCGAACGCCGGGGCCATCCCGGGCCGCTCCGGCACCTCGCGCCGCGCACCGGAGCCCCCGGCACCGAGGGTCGTTGGTCGCTCTCCCCGCATCACCCGGCCTGGGCCGAAGCCGCCGGCAGCGCCACCGAGGGACGCGTGCATCTTACCCGCATTCTCTTGGGGCGGTACGCGGTGCTCACGCGCGAGTCGGTGAACGCCGAGGGGGTGGCGGGAGGCTTCTCCGGCGTGTACGAGGTGCTGCGGCAGCTGGAGGAGCGCGCGCAGATCCGGCGCGGGTACTTCATCGCAACCCTCGGCGCCGCGCAGTTCGCGCTGCCCGGCGTAGAAGATCGGCTACGGGCCCGCGACGCGCACGCGAAGGATGCAGCCCCGGTAGTCCTGGCCGCCACCGATCCCGCCAACCCCTATGGCGCAACGTTCCCCTGGCCGCCCGGGCTGGCGCCGGGCGCGCCTTCGCCCCAGCGCGCACAAGGAGCAGTGGTGATCCTCCACGAAGGCAGGCCCCTGGCGTGGCTGGGACGCGGCGACGAGCACCTCGTCACGTTCCCTTCGGAAGACGGCCGCGCCTTCCAGCACGTGGCCGCGGCGCTCGCTGCGCTGGTGCAAAGCGGCCGCCGGCGCGGGCTCTTGCTCACCCACGTAGACGGCGCGCCCGCCTCTACCCATTCGCTTGCGGTGGCCCTGCGCGACGCAGGCTTCGTGCGCGCGGCGGGCAGCCTTGTGCTCAGGCCGGGCTCACCCCGCCCGGGCGATGGGCGCCGCGTCCTCCGAGACGCGTAGGCGCGCCTCGAGCGGCACCACCGTTCGTTCGAGGAATCGTCGAACCAGGTCGGGCCGCGCGCACGGGGGCACGTGCGCTCGCAGATCGTCTACCGCAGCCCGAAGTCGCTCCGACGCAGCAGACACCGAGCCCTCGGCGGCCACTGCGCTCGGGCGCTGCCGGCGGGCGTCCTGCCCGGTGGGCTTGCCCAGCTGCGCGCGGTCGCCCACCACGTCGAGCAAGTCGTCGGCCAGCTGGTAGGCGACACCGAGCCGCGCGCCGAAGGCAGCGAACGCGTCTGGAGAAACCCCAGCGGCCGTCGCGCCGAGGCGACAGCTCAGCTCGAACAGGGCGCCGGTTTTTTGTGCATGATACATGGGAACGCGCGCGCCCACACCACCCGGCTCGAGCTCCCAAGCTTGCCCGGCCACCAGGCCCCGCCCGGCGCCGCCGGCCTGCGCAAGCGCCAACATGGCCGAGGCCGGCGCCTGGGCGCGCGCCAGGGTCTCGAAGGCGGCGAAGATGAGTGCGTCGCCCACCAGCACCGCAGTGGCCTCCCCGAACACGCGATGCACCGAGGGCTTGCCGCGGCGCTCGTCGGCATCGTCGAAAGCGGGCAGGTCGTCGTGCACAAGGGAAGCGCAGTGGAGGAGCTCGACAGCGGTGGCCGACGCAATCGCCAGCGCGGCTCCGGCGCCGCCGCAGGCGCCTTGCACCGCCAGGCAGAGGCGCGGACGAAGCCGACCACCACCGGGAAACACCGCGAACCCCATGGCATCGAGCAAGCGGGGAGGCGTGGCCCCGCAGGTGACGGCGGCCAGCGCATCGGCCAGCGCGACCTCCACTCGCAGCGCATTGTCGCTCACGTTCATGATCCAATGATGCGCCCGATTGCCCCAGGTTGCGCGAAAAGCTCACCGGCGCGCCAAGCACGCCCCCCCCGAGCGAGAATCGGCATGTGGGGTGCATCCAACCCCGGCAGGCCGGCGAACTCTCGGTCGACCAATTGGTGCCCCTCAACAGACCGTCGGAGATGACCATGAAACACTCTTTTCTACAGGCCTCGGTGCTCATGATCTTCGCCACCCTCGCGGCAAGCGCGAGCGGCCTGCCGACGGTGGGCAAAAAACGGCCCGCGCTGTCGGTCACCGACGTCGACGGCCGCACGCTGGATTTGCGCGCGGTGAACGGAAAGCCCACGCTGGTGGTGTACGAGAGCGAGGCCGCCGCGCCGCAGAACGCGGCACTGAAAGCCGAGCTCTCGAAGCTCGCCGCCGGTGAGGCATACCGCGGCACTGTGGCGCTCGTGCCTGTGGCAGACGTGGAGGGATACGACTTCTGGCCCGCCCGCGGCTTCGTGAAAGACGCCATTCGCGCCGAGTCGAAGAAACTGAGCACCACCATTTACGTAGACTGGAACGGAGCGTTCCGGAGGTCGGCCGGCCTCCGCAAGGACACCAGCACCGTGATTCTCATCGGCAAGGACGCCAACGTACGATTCGCGCACGAGGGTCCGCTGTCGGCGGAGCAGCGCAAGGAGCTCCTGCAACTTCTGCGCGCCGAGGTGGAGCCGACAAGTGGTTGAGCGCAGTGCGGGGCCCCACGTTGCGGTGATTGGCGCCGGCGTGGCCGGCCTCGCAGCCGCCATCGATCTGGCGCACACCGGCGCACGTGTGACGGTGCTCGAAGGGGCGGCGGCGCCCGGCGGCAAGATGCGGACGCTGCCGGTGGGAGGCCTCGAAGTAGACTCGGGCCCCACCGTGCTCACCATGCGCTGGGTGTTCGACGAGCTCTTCCGCCACGTCGGCGTCGAAGCGCCGGTGAACTTCGTGCCCGCAAGCGTTCTCGCCCGGCACGCCTGGATGGACGGCAGCCGCCTCGATCTGTTCGCCGATGTGGAGGCTTCGGCCGAGGCCATTGCCGCCTTCGCCGGGCGCGCCGAGGCCGAAGCCTATCGGCGCTTCGCGCAGCACACCGAGCGCATTTACCGAACCGTCGAGGAGCCGTTCCTGCGCGCCCAGCGGCCTTCGTTCTTTGGCCTGCTCCGTGGGGCGGCGCGGGGCAGCAGCGGCATCACCGGCCTCGCGCAGATCGACGGCATGACCACGCTGTGGAAGAGCGTTGCGAGCACCTTCCACGATCCGCGGTTGCGTCAGCTCTTCAGCCGCTACGCCACGTACTCCGGCTCGTCGCCCTTCGAAGCGCCCGGCACCCTGGCCCTCATCGCCCACGTGGAGCGCGAAGGCGTGCACTACGTACAGGGCGGCATGTCGGCGCTGGCGCGCGGCCTCGAACAGGTGGCGCGCAAGCTGGGCGTCACGTTTCACTACGGCGAGCGCGTGCGAGCCCTGGAGACGGCGGGCGGGAAAGTTACCGGCGTGAGCACCGACGCGCGTCATCTGCGGGTCGACGCCGCGGTATTCGCCGGCGATCTCGCAACGCTCGCCAGCGGCGCGCTGGGCGACAGCGGCGTCCGCGCCGCCGGAGGCTACGCATTTCCTCTGGCTCGGCGCTCGCTCTCGGCGCTCACCTACTCGATGGTGGGCGAGGCCTCGGGCTTTCCGCTCGCCCGCCACAACGTGTTCTTCTCGCGCGACTACGCGGCCGAGTTCCGCGACCTCTTCCAGCGCGGGCGCCTGCCGGAAGAGCCCACGGTGTACGTGTGCGCCCAGGATCGCGACGACGTTCGCGAGCCCGGCGCGGGAGAGAATGAGCGCCTGTTCATGATAGTCAACGCCCCGGCAACGGGCAGCGCTGCAGAGGTAGATCGATGCGAAGCGGCCATGAATCGAGTGCTCGAGACGAGCGGACTGCGACTCCGCATCGAGGCCCAGAGGCGGACGACGCCGGAGGACTTCGAGAGACTCTTCCCGGGGACCGGGGGAGCGCTCTACGGCCTGTCGTCGCACGGGCCGATGTCGGCCTTCAAGCGCCCGAGCGCGCGAACCCCGCTGGGCGGATTCTACGTGGCGAGCGGGAGCGCGCACCCGGGTGCGGGCGTTCCGATGGCAGCGCTGAGCGGCCGGCTGGCGGCGCGAGCGCTTCGGGAGGACCTCGCTTCGACGCTCCGGTTCCGAACGGCGGCTACCGCTGGTTCTATCTCGACTGCCTGAGCGACGACGGGCTCACCACACTGGTGATCATCGGCATGCTGGGGAACGTATTTTCGCCGGCGTATCACGCGGCGCGCAAGCACCGGAAAGAAGTTCCCGCCCTCGACTACTGCACCATGAACGTGGCGCTCTACCATCGACGGTCGCCCCGCTGGGCGCTCACCGAGAGCAAGGGCGCGAGCCTCGCGCCGCAAGAGCTTCGCATCGGCCCGAGCGCCATGCGGGTGGTCGACGGAGCGCTGGTGGTCGACCTCGACGAGCAAACGTCGCCCTTTCCCGGGCGCATTCGCGGCCAGGTGCGGGTCGAGCTGGGCGCCAGCGCGGCGCAGCCGTTTCACCTCGATACCGGCGCTCGCCATCGCTGGACTCCCCTCGCCCCGCACTCTCGCTGCGAGGTGACGCTGACCGACCCGGCGCTGCACTTCCGCGGCGCCGCCTACCTCGACTCCAACGCCGGCGACGAGCCCCTGGAGCGTGCGTTCTCGTCCTGGTCGTGGTCGCGGGCCACGCTCGAAGACGGGCGCACCATCGTGAGCTACGACGTCGTGCCGCGGCACTCCGCGCCCACCGGCATTCTTCTCCAGGCCACCCGCGGATCGCTCCTGCCGCTGGCGGCGAGCATTCCATGCCACGTGCTGCGGCGAACCCGCTTTGGCATCGCGCCGCGCGTTCGCATGGACACCGTGGCCCGCGTCGAAACGTTGGAGGATACACCCTTCTACGCCCGATCGCGGGTTCACGGGCGGCTCTTCGGGGAGCCGGCGGTGGCGGTGCACGAGGAGCTTTGTCTCGACCGCTTCCAGAAAGGCTGGGTGCAGTTCCTGCTCCCCTTCCGCATGCGCGGCGGCCGCCCCAGCGCGTTCGGGGCGGGCCTGCGCCGGCTCCGGGGCGCTCGGTGAAGGCCCTGGTCTTCGTCCTCGTCGCCTGGGCGCTGGTGGCCAGCGCGGCCTACGTGGTTGCCGCGGTGCGGGCACTCCGGCGCCGCGGCGCCGCTGCTCCCGCTGGCGCCGCGGGCCCCCCCGAGCCCGAACCCTGGGGCCCCGGCGGCGTCGAGCCCCTGGGCCCGCCCGCGCTGCTGCGACCCTGCGCCGGGGCCGAGCCCGGTCTTTTGGAGCGACTCCTGGAGACGGGTGGAGCCTGCAGCGTGTGGTTCGCGGTGGGCGCGAGCGATCCTGCGCGGCGCGCGGTCGACGACGCGCAGCGCATTTTGCGAGCGCGCGGTGTCGAGGCCCGTGCAGTCTACACACTTTCGCGCGGTCCCAACCACAAGGCGGCCCAGCTCGCCGAGGCGGTCGAGCTCGTACCGCGCTCCTTCCGGGCGCTGGTGTGCGCCGACAGCGACGTGAACCTTCGCGGCCTCCGGCTGGCTTCGATCCTGGAGCCGGGCGCCGCCGCCACCTGGGTTCCCACGGTGGAAGAGCTCTCTTCGGGGTCGACGCTCGGCGATCGCGCCTCGGCGGCGGTGCTTTCCATGTCGTTTCACGCGTTTCCTCTGCTGGCGGAGGTGGACCCGGGAGCGCTGGTGGGAAAGGTGTTCGCCATTCGTCGCGAGGCACTCGAAGAGGTAGGCGGATTCGCCGCAGTGGCGGCGCGCCTGGGAGAAGACATGGAGCTCGGGCGCCTGCTCCGGCTGGGCGGCGCGCGGGTGTCATCGTGCACCCAGGTGGCGCGAGCCGACGTCCGGGGCCGGTCCCTCGCTGCGGTGGTCGCGCGCTTCGCCCGCTGGATCGCGGTGGTGCGTGCGCAGCGTCCGGCGCTCCTCCCTACCTATCCGCTCTTCTTTTTTCCGGTTCCCATCGTCGTCCCCGCGATGCTCCTCACGTTCCCCGCCTTTCCCGGCCCGGTGCTCCCCGCGGCCGCCGCGGTCCTCCTCGGCACGCGGCTCTTTCTCGCATGGGCCGGCCGTCGCCTCACGGGTTCGTCGTCGCTCGGGCTCGCCTGGGGCGTGCTGGTGGCCGATCTGGTGCTGGCGCTCGCGTTCATGCGCGCGCTCCTGGCGCGCGAGCATTCGTGGCGTGGTCGAGCGCTGACGCTGCGCGCGGGGCACCTGGCGGAGGTAGCGGCGGTGGAGCCGCCATGATGCGCTCAGCCCATGAGACGCGCGAGAAACCGCTCGGCGAGCGCACCGAAGAAGCTCGGTGGGGCGGTGTGCACCGCCTCGAAGTCCGAGAGCTCCCCGGTCTGCAACGCGGCGTCGATGCGCGCAAGCTCTTTGCCCACCGCCGCCTCTTGCGCGGCGCGACCGGCCACTACGTCGCGCGCGGGAGCAGCGGGCTCGCCGAAGGAAATCCACAGCGACGGGCGCTCGGTCTTGCCGTGCTCGTAGCGAAGCGCCACCGGCAGCGTACGGCACCCGCGGGCGAGCCGGGCGATCTCGGCGCTGCCCGGGCGAAACACCAAAGGCGCGGTGATGGGTCGCTCGTCTCCCTGCGGAAAGAGCCACACCGCCGTGCCCGACTTGCGCAGGAGGCGCGCCGCGTAGCGAATGGCCCGTGCTCCGTCGGCAGCGTCACCCAGGTCGACGCCAAAGGCGCCCACGCGGCCGAAGAACGGCAGGCGGCGAAGGTTGGCGGCGTCCATCATGGCGAAGGCCTCTACCTCGAGCACGTAACGCGAGAGATACAGGGCGACGAGCGGATCCCACCAGGCGGTGTGGTTGCACGTTACGAGAACGGGCGAAGCGGCGGCGGCGGCGCGCGCCCGAGCAGCGCCGTGAATGCGCACCTGGTAAAATGCAGTATGAATCTTCCCTCGGGCGTGATGCGCGAAGAAGCGAGCGAAGAGACGGTGCGGGCGAGCGGGGATCATGAGCGCGAACGAACGATGACTTGCGAGGTACCACGATGAGCGGCCTGATGCGCCTGGGAATATGGCTCTGCACCGTGCCCGTCGTTTTCGTCGCCATGGAGCTCTGGGCCGCGCTTCTGCACGGCCGCGTCTGGCACGGGCTCCTGTGGCGCGTGCACCGTTCGCACCATCGTCGCCGGCGCGCGGGCGAGCACCTGGAAGCCAACGACGCGCTCTCGCTGCTCCATGCGCCCATCGCCATCGCCTTGATTCTCTACGGCTGCCAGGGCCCCGAAGGCGCCCTGCGTGAGCTTGGCTTCGGCGTGGGCCTGGGCATGACGCTCTTCGGCGTCGCCTACCTGGTGGTGCACGATGGTCTCGTGCACGGCCGGCTGCCGGTGCGCGGGCTTCTGCGCTTTCGCTACTTCGCCGACGTGTGCGACGCGCACCGGATGCACCATCAAGGTCGCCACGACGGGCCGCCGTTCGGGTTGTTCTTCGGCCCCCTCGAGCTCCGTCAGCGACTCCGGACCGCCTCGGCGATCACGCTCCCGGCCCAGCGAACCGAGGCCGAGGGCCCCAGGCCCCGCAGCACGTCGCCGAAGACCTCCGGGCGTTTGCGCGCCGTATCGCGCACGAACCGGTAGAAGCGCGCGGCGGTCATGGTGTCTTTGAGGCAGGCGGCGTAGTCGTCGTTGCCCATGGCATGCAGGGTCGAGAATGCCGCGCCGAGCAGCTCGTTCATGGCGTTTTCCTGAAAGCGGCCCGAGGCCATGAGCTTGGCCAGCGCCCCGGTCCACCGATGAATGGGTGCATCGTGCATGATGCTATCGTCGGGTGAGCGGCCCGCTTCGAGCGCGCGGTGCAACGCGTCTGCGGCGGGGCCGAAGGAGCGCAACATGGCGCCGAACCCGCAGAACGTCAGCGGCGAGTGGCGAGCGGCGACGTCGCCGGAGAGGACCACCCGCGGCGCGGGAGAGCGCGGGCCCGGCACCGTACGCGACCACCCCGGAATGTATCCAAACGTGGGCCGCACCAGCCGCGCGGCGCCCGGCTTGTAGCGGCCGAGCTCGCGGAAAAACCGCGCGTAGAGCGGCATCAGCAGCGGCCGCCCGCGCACCTTCGCCGCGTCGGCGTAGTAGAAGAGGTAGGTCGTGAGCTGTCCGGCGCGCCCGGGGAAGGCTTCCCACACGTGCTGCACGCCGTCGGAGATCCCCTCGGTGGTCACCAGAATCTCGCCCACGCGGGGATCGAAGTCTGCTCCCTCGAGGACGCCGCCCACCGTGGGGCAGACCAGATCGGCCACCGCGAGCGGACTCGCCGCGCCGCGGGCGTCGACCAGAATGTGCGCGGTGACGTCGACGTCGCCGGCGAACACCGCACGCACGCCGCGCTCCGACGCGCCCCACCCCACGAGCGCATGTCCATCGAGGAAGCGCACGCCCCAGGCTTCGGCGCGGCGCCGCACCGCAGCGAGCAGGGCTCCGGCGTCGACCGCGACGTCGAGGACGCCGCGCACGCGATAGGGCGGTCCCCCGTGAAACTGGCAGAAGCCGTCGTCGTAGGTGGCCACGCGCACCTCGTCGAGGCTTTCGAGCAGACCGCGGTCGAGCAGCGGCTGCAGCTCCGCCTCGCTCGCATTCCATTCTCGGTGCGCGGTCCCGGCGCGCGCGCGGTCGACCACCAGCACCCGCGCGCCGCGCTTGGCGAGGGCCGCAGCGACCAGGAGCGACAAGCCGCCGCCGGCAAAGACCACATCCCACTCGGGCGAAGCGGTGGGCGCCTCGACGGTTGCGTCCGGCCGCGGCGCCTCCCGCGCAGCATCGAGGTGCTCGAGCCGTTCGAGCAGCTCAGCGCCCCCGGCGTCGCGCACGACGCTCGCCGCGTCGGCTTCGTTCACGGCGTCGCCCCCGCGGCGTCCACCAAAAATTGCGTCTCCGGCAGGGCCGGCGCGCGTAGCTCGGCTTCATCGGTGGCAAATCGAGCCCCCAGCGCCCGGCACAGCAGCCACATCTTGCGGAGGGCCGAGGTCGAAGCGCGGCTGCTCACGGAATCGTTGCCGCGGCTGCGCACCACGCGGCCAATGTCGGCGTAGATGAGCCGCGCGGCGCGAATGGAGATGCGGCAATCGCCGGGCAGCGCCGGCACGCCCGATTCGCTGCGGCGGTAGAGCACGTCGGCCTCGTCGAGCAGGCGCGCGACCACCGTACCCAGCTCGGGCGAGAAGGCCGGCTGCGCGAGGAGCGCCTCGCGGTCGACCCGCGCCTCGGCGAGCCACCGGGCCGGCAGGTAAACGCGGCCGCGCCGCGCGTCTTCGCCCACGTCACGCGCGATGTTGGTGAGCTGCATGGCAACGCCGAGATCGCAGGCGCGCGCCAGCACCGCACGGCTGCGGCCGCCCATGAGCAGGGTCATCATGACCCCCACCGCCGAAGCCACGCGCGCCGAGTACGCCACGACGTCGGCAAAGGTCTCGTAGTCGCGCCCCTCGGCGTCCCAGGCCATGCCCTCGAGCAGGGCTTCGGGCGTCGCGCGCGGAATCTCGAAGCGCTCTACCACCCGCGCGAAGAGGCGATCGACCGGTGAGCTCCGGGGGCGACCCGCGTACACGGCGTCGAGGCGAACCCGCAACGAATCGACCGCGGCCCGGGCGTCGCTCGCGCGCACGTCGTCGACCGCGTCGTCGGCCTGGCGGCAGAACGCGTAGAGCGCGGTGGTCGGCGCGCGCACCCGTGCCGGAAGCAGGCGCGAGGCGGCGAAGAAGCTCTTCGAACCGTTGCGGAGAAGCTCGGTGCAGCGCGCGAGATCGGCGGCCTCGGAGATCATCGCGCCGAGAGGAACACCGAAGGGTCTGGCACGATGGTATCGAGCACCCGGGCCGACGACAGCACCCCGGGCATCCCGGCTCCGGGATGGGTTCCTGCGCCCACCAGGTAGAGGTTCCGAAGCTCCTCGCTCTGGTTGTGCGGCCGGAACCACGCGCTCTGCGTGAGCACCGGCTCGATGCCGAAGGCCGCGCCGCGGAAGCTCGAGAGATCGTCTTGGAAGTTCTGCGGTGTGATGAACTCGCTCACCGCGAGGTTGGCGCTGAGGCCGGGTAGAATGCTCTCCTCGAGGGCTTTCTCGATGCGCTTGCGGTAGGTCTCGCCGAAGGCCTTCCAGTCGGTGCCGCTCTCGAGGTGCGGCACCGGCGAGAGCACGTAAAATGTATCGCAACCCTCGGGCGCCAGCGCCGGATCGGTGGCGGTGGGCCGGTGCAGGTACAGGCTGAAATCGTCGGCTACCACCTTCTTTTCGAAGATGTCGTCGAGCAGCTCGCGGTAGCGCGGCCCCAGCAAGATGGTGTGGTGGGCAACCTCGGGGTACTGCTTCTTGGTGCCGAAGTACCAAACGAAGAGCCCCATCGAATAGCGCGTATTCTCGAGCTTGCGGTCGGTCCAGCGTTTGCGCACCGAGGGGTCGACCAGGTGCCGGTAGGTCCACGCGGAGTCGGCGTTGGAGATCACCACGTCGCTCTCCAGCACCTCGCCGCTGGCCAGGCGCACGCCGGTGGCAGCGCCGTCGAGGTGGGTGATGCGCGCGACCTCGGCGCCGTAGCGCACGGTTCCGCCCAGTCGCCCAATGAGCGCCACCAGGCCGTCGACCAGGGCGCCGGTGCCGCCCACCGGAAAGTGCACGCCCCACTTGCGCTCGAGAAAAGCGATGAGCGTGTAAATCGACGTGGTGGAGAACGGGTTGCCCCCCACCAGGAGCGGGTGGAAGCTCATCACCTGCCGCAGCCGCTCGTCTTTGATGTAGGATGCAACCATTCCGTAGACGGTCTGGTAGCTCTTGAGCTTCACCATCTCGGGGATGATCTTGGCCATGTCCCACACATTGGTGAAGGGCACGTGGGCGAGCTTTTCGAAGCCCACCGCGAAGATGCGCCGGCTCTCCTCCACGAAGCGATCGTAGCCTTCCACGTCGGCCGGGTTGAAGCGCGCCACTTCCTTGCGCATGGCGACCGGATCGCCGGTGTAATCAAACAGCGAACCGTCGGCGAAGCGGATGCGGTAAAACGGCGTCACCGGGCGCATATCAACGTGGTCCGAAAGCTTCTCGCCGGCCATCTCCCATAACTCTTCGAAGAGGAAGGGCGCGGTGATGACCGTGGGGCCGGAGTCGAACGTGTAGCCTTCGCGCTTGCGCACGATGCCGCGCCCGCCGGGCGCGTGTTGCTTTTCCAGGACCGTGACCCGGTAGCCGCGCACCGCGAGGCGTACCGCCGCGGCCAGACCACCGAAACCACTCCCGATGACGATGGCGTGGGCCTTTCGTGCGGAACCTTCCGCACGCGTGCGCCTCTCCGGCGGAGGCTGGGGATCGGAAGACATCATGGCAGAGGGTTCCTTGTTTCGGTTTCCCCGAGGGTATGCCATCGCGGGCCACCTTCGGAGCGCAACATTCGCGCCGCGGCAACGGCCGCGTGCCTCGAAAGCTTTGGATGGCCCAGGGCCTCCGTGGTGGCGGCAATCAGTCACGTTTGTCGGGTCGAGCGCTTTCCTCTCAGAAATTCCGGCGTCGGCAGGCACCCACACGAAATGCGCTGGCTCTTCGTGGCTTTGCTTCTCGCCTTCATTCTCCTCGAAACCCGCCCTGCGCGGGCGTGCGCGGTCTGCTCGCAGAGCTCGCCCACCCTCACCGGCGCTGGCGCGGAAAGGGCCTACCAGGGTCGGCTCCGGGCGTCGGTAGACGGGCGCGCCGGCTCCGCGCGAACGGGCGCTGGCGATCGAAGGGTGCAGCTCGATGATCGGCGACTGGAGCTCGCGCTGGCCTACGCGCCGACGCCCGACTTTCTGGCGGCGCTCGTGGTCCCCGGCCTGTACCGGTCGATGCGCAGCCAGCGGGCGAGCGGCGGCGAGGCGGTGCTGGGCGACATCGATGCGCGCACCAGCTATCGCCTGTGGAGCTCGGACGACCGCCAGCGCCAGCTGCACCTGGTGAGCGGCCTGAAGTTCCCCACCGCCCCTCTGCAGTCGGACCGCGAAGGGCGGCCGCTCTCGGCCGAGCTGCAGCCCGGCTGTGGATCGCTCGTACCTTACCTGGGTGTAGAATACACGTCGACCCTGCGCAGGTGGACGCTGAGCACCGGCGGCTCGGTGTTCGTGCCGGTGCCGGTGCGCGAAGGCCCCCACCCCGGCTACTCGGCCCGCGCCCGCGCCACGGTGCAGGTGCAGCCGATTCGCTACCTGGCCGCGCGGACCGGTGTGAGCGCGCGTTTCGATGCCACCGGCGAGCTCGCGCCCGGGCAGAACGATCCGAACTCGGGCGGGCTGGTGGGGTACGTCACCGCCGGCCTCCTGCTGAGCCCCACCGCCGATCTGGTGGTGTCGCTGGAGGCGTTCTTCCCGGTGCTGCAAGCGCTCCGCGGAGACCACCGTGAGCTCACTATCTTCGGCGCCGGCGTGGCCTACGACTTCCGCTGAGCGTCGCTCAGGCGCAGGGCTGGACCGACGATGCGCCCAACGGAGTGGGCGCCGTCAACGCGGCGAGGTCGCAGCTGGCTGCGGCGTGACGGAGCGGGCGGGGCTGAAGCCCCTCGCCGAGCGCTCGAAGCTCGTCGGCCAACTGGATGCGAAGCGCGTCGTGCGATTCGTTGCGCGAGAGCTGTCGCTCCAGCTCGTCGACCAGCGCCCGGATGAGAGCAAGCTGGCGGCGAACAGAAACGGCGGGCGACTCGAACGACATGGGCCATGGATAGAGCATGCGCCCGGTACCGTCGACCCGCGAAGTTGGACAATCGACTGACGCACCGCGGCGGCGGCGCGGCGAAATGCATCATCGTGTCAATCTTGTGGAGCGATCGTGACAACGGCTCCTGCTGCGTCTGCGCAAGAACTGCAGGGGTCGCGATTTTTTCGCGAGCGAGGTGTCGGCGCTCCGCAGAATCCGCGGCGGGGCTCACGCGGGCCGGTGGCACGAACGATGCTCCGCGAGGGCGCATGCTTCCGAAGACCGTCCTCGTCCCGACCGATTTCAGCGAGCACGCGGAGCGTGCCACCGAGTACGCGTGCGAGCTTGCCAGCAAGCTCGGCGCCCGGATCGTCTTGCTGCACGCCTACGCGCTGCCGAGCGTAGGGTTCCCCGAGTCCATCGGCTTCGGTGCGGAGGTTGCGGGCCGGGTGGTCACGGTGGCCAAAGAAGCGCTTCGCGCCGCCAAGGAGCGCCGGCGCGCGAGCGGCGTCGACATCGAGACAGTGGCCCGCGAGGGCGATCCGCGCGATCTCATCCTCGGCGCCATCGGCGAGCACCAAGCCGATCTCGTGTGCATGGGCACCCACGGTCGACGCGGTTTCGCGCGCGCGATGCTCGGGAGCGTGGCCGAAGAGATCGTGCGCCATGCGCCGTGCGCGGTGCTCACGCTCCGGGCGGCAGAGCCTGCATGACCGCCGCAGCGCGGCTTTCGGATCTCGCTCCAAGACCGCACCACAGGGCCGCCCGTTCGCGTACCCTCGCGGCATGAGCCTCGCGCCCCATTCACCGACGCCGCCGGCTGCGGCCCCGCCGATGGCCCTCGCCGCTACCTGGGATCGCGTGTCCAGCGCCTACGCGGCGCACATCGCGCCGGTGTTCGAAGGCTACGCGCGCGACGCATTGGCGATGGCCGAGCTGCCGATGGGGGTGACCGTCGTCGATGTCGCCGCAGGGCCTGGAACGCTCGCGCTCCTGGCGGCCAAGGCCGGCCACAGCGTGACCGCCGTCGACATCTCGCCGCGAATGATCGAGGCCCTGCGCGCCGAGCGCGATCGCCGCGGCGTGGCTGTCGAAGCGGTGGTCGGCGACGGCCTGGCGTTGCCGCTTCCGAGCGCTCACTTCGGCGGCGCGTTCTCCATGTTCGGGCTCATCTTCTATGCCGATCGCGCGGCCGGACTCCGCGAGATGCACCGGGTGCTCGCGCCGGGCGGGCGCGTGGTGATCTCGAGCTGGGCCCCCGTGGAGGAGCTTCCGTTCATGAGCGCGATGTTCGCGGCTCTGGGCGAGCTCGTGCCCATGCCGGGCCCGCCGCACAGCGCGCCGCTGACCACCGCTGCGAGCTGCCTCGAAGAGCTCACAGGCGCAGGTTTCGTCGACGTCCGCACCGAGCGGGCGGTCTACGCGTTCGAGGCCGCCACGCTGGCCGAGCTCTGGCGGTGGTTTCCCGAGAGCTGCGCGCCGCTGGGCCTCGTTCGAGAGCACCTGGGCGAGGCGTTTTCCCAGGTGTCGCAGGGCATCGTCGAACGCCTCACAGCGCGCTTCGGTGCGGGCCCGATTCGCGTGGAAATGCCTGCACTTCTCACGGTCGGCACGGCGGCCGCCCAATCCGCCGTGGGCGGGTAGACGCACAACCTGCGTCGCCCCTCGGAGATTGCGCTCATGGCCCACGACGGCGGTCCGTTCCTCGTCTCTACGAGATCGGAGCTCGGGGCCGCACTATGTTCATTTCGCTGAAAGTTCGCCTCCTGTGTCTCATCTTCGCGGTCACCGCCACCGTGGTTCTCGCGCTGGGAATCTACTTTCCGCGCCGCCACATGGAGACCGCCACCCGAAGCCTGGAGGCCAAGACCACCACCTACGGTCGCCTGGCGGGCCAGCAGCTCACCTCGGCGGTAGCGTTCGACGATCGCGAAACCGCACGCGAGGTCATGGCGGCGCTGGCGCTCGACGCCGACGTGCGCGGAATCGCACTGTATCGTGAAGACGGCACGGTCCTCGAGACCCGCGGCGAAGTCGAGGGCGCCGATCTCGATGCGCCGCCCAAGGCCGAATCGCCGCAGCTGCGACGCGCCGAGGGCCGCATCGCCAGCATCGTGCCGGTGGTCTCCAAGGAAGGCCCCCGCGGCGTCGTGTTGGTCGAGCTCTCCACCAGCGAGCTCGAGGCCGAGCGCGGCCGCATTCGCACAGTGGCCGCAGTCGCCTCGGCGGCGGCGCTGGCGCTCGGGTTCGTGGCGGCGTGGCTCATCGGGCGCTCGATGGCCGTACGCATCGCGCGGGTGTCGAACGAGGCCCAGGCGGTGGCGCGCGGCGAGCTCGGGCGCCCTGCCCTGCCGCCCGGCGGCAACGACGAGGTGGGTGCGCTGACCACCGCGTTCAACGGGATGGTGGGCAACATTCGCGGCTTGATGCGCCACATCGAAGAGACCGCGGAGAAAGAGAACGAGCGACTGGAGGGCCAGGTGCGCCAGCGCACCGCCGAGCTCGGGCGGCGCAACGACGACATGACGCGGCTCTTGGACCACGTGGACCAGGGCTTTCTCACG
Organism: Polyangiales bacterium; assembly: GCA_038210445.1. Taxonomy (GTDB): domain Bacteria; phylum Myxococcota_A; class Polyangia; order Polyangiales; family Polyangiaceae; genus JABFRG01. The sequence goes on along the minus strand of JBBQWQ010000053.1, from coordinate 10,344 downwards.
GTGGACCGCAACGGCCTCTTGGGCTCCGAGCGCTCGAAGGTGGTGGACACCTGGTTTGGCGCGCCGGCACAGGCGATGCCCTTCGTGAGCTACCTCGAGACCATCGACGCCCACTACGCCATGTGGTTTGCCATGGGGTGGGACGGCCTGATCGAAGACGTGCTCCCGCGCGAGCTCTCGCTGGAGCAGCTGCCCAGCGCGCTCACCGTGGGCGAGCGGCATTTTCGACTGGCCTTCACGCCCATCGACGAAGACGGCACGTTCGCACACCTCCTGGTCCTCGTCTCCGACGTGACGAGCGAAGTGGCCCAGGCCCGCGCCGACGCGCAGCAGGCGGAGCTTCGCTCCAGCTTCGAGCGCGCGCTCCGTGACCGCACCGGCTTCCGGGAGTTTATTCGCGAGGCGAGCGACATCGTCGCGCGGCTGGCAGAAACCACCGACGGCATCGAGACCACGCGAGCCCTCCATACGCTCAAGGGCAACTGCGGTCTCTTTGGCTTTCACGCGCTCGCGGCGTTTTGCCACGATCTGGAGGGCGTTTTGGAAGAGCGCCCGGGCCTCTTGCTGCCGGCGGAGACCAAGGATCTCGAGGCCCGGTGGAAGCGCGCAGTGGCGCCCATCGAACAGATCTTCGGCGAGAGCTCGGCGGCCGCCGGCCTCGACGTCGAGCACGAAGACATTCAGGGACTGGTCGCGGCGGTGCAGACTGGTCGCCCACGCGAAGACCTGGTGCGCCTCTTGTGGGGGCTCGAGCGCGAGCCGGTAAGGCGCAACCTCGAACGCGCTGGACGCCAGGCCACCGCCGTGGCCGAGCGGCTGGGAAAGCCGGCGCCCACCGTGGAGCTGTCGACGGATTCGCTCCGTCACGACGCCTCCAAGTGGGGCGGGTTCTGGATGGCCATCTCGCACGTGGTGCGCAACGCCATGGACCACGGCATCGAGTCGGAGGAAGATCGCCTCGCCGCCGGCAAGCCCGCGGCCGGCAGCCTGCGCATCGCGGCGCGCCGGGAAGGCGCGCACTATGTGGTGGAGATCGCCGACGACGGCCGGGGCGTCGACTGGGCGCGCGTTGCGGAGCGGGCGGCTGCCAAGGGGCTCCCCACCGAGACCCGCGCAGACCTCGAGGAGGCGCTCTTTTACGACGGTCTGTCGACACGCGAGACCGCGAGCGACGTGTCTGGGCGCGGCGCCGGCATGGGCGCGGTTCGCGCAGCCTGCGCCGCCCTCGGCGGCATCGTGCAGATGATCTCCACGCTCGGCGCGGGAACCACCTTCCGCTTCGTCTTCCCTGCCAGCGCCCTCGGCCGCGATGTCGCGATCTCCAAGGTCACCCGCGCGCGCGACTCGTTCATGCCCTCGGCTTGACAGCCGTTCTCCCATCCGAGCCCACCTATGCGCCCGACTCTGCGTCCGATCATGCGTCGAAAATTCATCCACACCGGTTCCGTTGCGCTGCTCCTCCTGGCCTCGGCCGTCGGCGCATGCTCCGGAGACAAAGCCGGCAAGGCGGCGCCCGACCCCCGATCGAGTGCCGAGGCCTCGGGCGGAGCGGCGCGGCCCGAGGCGTCGGGCGCGCCCGATGTCGGCGGCGAGGTGAACCCGCGGCTGCTGCGCAGGTTTCAGCCCATCGCCGAACGCTTCGAGGCCGCCGGCGGCGCCTCCGCCACCGACGCACAGGTGGCGCTCGGGCGCATGCTGTACCACGATCCGCGGCTCTCGCAGAGCGGCACCCTTTCGTGCAATAGCTGCCACGATCTCGCGCACTTCGGCGTCGACGGCGCTGCCACCTCGGTCGGCTTCAAGGGGCAACTCGGCAACCGCAACGCACCCACCGTGTACAACGCCGCCGGCGCCTTCGTGCAGTTCTGGGACGGTCGCTCCCCGAGCGTCGAGGAGCAGGCCAAGGGCCCGATTCTCAACCCCGCAGAGATGGCCATGCCGAGCCCCGCCGCCGTGGTGAACGCGCTGAAGGGCATCAAGGGCTACGCGCCGCTGTTTCAGGCTGCATTTCCTGGCGAAGCGCAACCCATCACCTACGACCATGTGGGCCTCGCCATCGGCGCGTTCGAGCGGCGCCTGTCCACGCCGGCCCGCTGGGATACCTACCTTCGGGGCGATACCAAGGCGCTCTCCGCACAGGAAAAGAAGGGCCTGCGGACGTTCCTCAACGTCGGCTGCATGGTGTGCCACACCGGCCCGCTGCTCGGCGGGTCGATGTTCGAGCGTGTGGGCGTGGTGGAGCCCTGGCCCAATCAGAGCGACCTCGGCCGCATGTCGGTGACCAAGCAGCCCGGCGACCGCATGATGTTCAAAGTTCCGACGCTGCGCAACATCGAGAAGACGGCGCCGTATTTCCACGACGGATCGGCGACGACGCTCTCCGACGCGGTCCGCATGATGGGCAAGCACCAGCTGGGGCTCGACCTTTCGCCCGACGAGATCTCGGCCATCACGACGTGGCTGCATTCGCTCACCGGCACGCCCCCGGCCGACCTGGTCGCGACGCCGTCGCTGCCCGACGGCGCGAGCCTGCACGCCGATCTACCGGCGGCCTTCGCGGCCGCCGCGCTGCCCGCCGCGGCGCCCACCGGCGAGGCTTCTGCCAAGCCCGCGGCGCACTCCTTTCCGCTCCAGAGCTGGATGGAGGGCAACCTGACGCCGGCGCTGAAGAACAGCGACGGACCCGCCCTGGCGCGCGCGTTCACACGCCTCCAGGCCTTCGCGCCCCCGGGCTACGACGGGTGGCGCGACATCGCCCAACGCGGGCTCGCCGACGCCAAGAAGGGCGACGTCGACAGTGCACGCTTCGTTTGCAAGGAATGCCACGACCGCTACCGAGAGCGCTACCGCGCAGAACTTCGGGGGAGACCGCTGCCATGAGCTCAACGACCGCCGATTCCATGTTCCCGCCCATGCCCGCATCGCGAAAGGCCGCCGCCGCAGACTCCATGTTCCCGGCCGACCCAGACCTCTTCCCGGCGGTACCGCCCGCCGCCAACACCGCATCCGATTCGATGTTTCCGGCGATGGCGCCAGCCGCCGATTCGATGTTTCCGCAGGCCACCGCCACGACCCCCCGCAGGCGCGCCAGCACCTGCGCGCCTGGTCCCCGGCACGGCGGCGCGAAAAGCGGCCGCAACCTCCTCGACGCCCTCGTCCCGGCGATCATCGAAGCCGCGACCACCACCTTCGAGTCCCAGGGTGCGACGCCGCAGGAGATGCGTACGCCGGGCCCCGCCACCCTGGATACGCTGCACGTCTCGGCCATGATCGGCTTCGCCAACGACCATCTCCGGGGCTCGGTGTCGGTGATGGCCAAGCACGAGGTGGTGCAGCACCTCATTCCTGCCGAGCTCGAGGGCATCGACATCACGAATGCGCTTCTCCGCGACGTTCTCGGCGAGTGCGTCAACATGATCGTCGGGCGTCTGAAGATCGCCATGGGGCGCCGCAACATCGATTTTCTCATGTCGACGCCCATCACGGCCATCGTCGTCGAGATCTCCATGCCGGAATCCGCCTTCTCCACGACCAGTTGGCATACCTTCGCGACGCAGAAGGGCGACATTCAGGTGCGCCTCGAGATCGCCACCACTGCCGCCTTCGCGATGCGGACGGAGGCGCCCGCGCAAGGCCCGGCCGAGGGCGATCTGCTGATATTCTGATCTCCGGAGCTCCTACGCTCGGAAACGCGGCGAGCAAGCAGGCCCCCCCTGCTTCGCTCGCCGCACTGCGTTCGGGGTCCCAGCCTCGTGCTCCCGCGCAACCTCAGCGACGCCCAACGTTCGGGCGGCGCCCGTGAAACGCGGTGTGGTTCGACCCGTCGCGGCCCGTCTGCGCGCCTCCGTCGGCGTCGCCAAACCGCACCCGCGGGCCCAGCCGCCCCCGGCGAACCGAGGCCAAAGCTTGGCTTGGTGCGCCGCTGCTGCGTGTGCGTGCGCAGCCCGCGGAGCCGCGCGCGAAGAAGTCGGCCCAGGTTCAGGTTCGGGTTCAGGTTCAGGTTCGCGTGGACGACGACCTGGTGCAGGCGCGGGACGCGGCGCGGCTTTCGCGCAGCCCCCGACCGCTGTCGTAGGCCAGAAACGTCGAGAAATGCAGGAAGGCCCGACGGACGGATCCGCCGAGCCTTACCTCAAGGCCGCGCTCGTTCAGGAGGGCGGCGCCGGCGCTTCCGATCGGCGCGCCGGGGTCAGCGTCACCGTTCGCGCACCTCCCACCACCAGCGATCCCGAGACCGGGAACACCATGCGAACGGTGGTTCCCTTGTCGGCTTCGCTGTCGACCTCGACGGCGCCGCCCATGCTCTCGGTCACCGCGAGCAGCGCGCCCATGCCCACTCCGCGCCCGGAGACCTCGGACGCCGTCTCCTTGGTGCTCAAGCCCTCGCAGAAGAGGGCGGCCACCAGGTCCGATTGCGTGGCGGTCGGGAGCCCGCGCTCCCCGGCCTTGCATCGCACGCGGTCCCAGTCGATGCCCCGACCATCGTCCGACACCTCAATGGCGAGGTGCCCGGCGTGGCTCGAAGCACGGAACGTGAGGTGGGCCGCCGCCTGCTTGCCGCGAAGCTCGCGCTCCTCGGCGGTTTCCAGACCATGGTCGATGGCGTTGCGCACCGCGTGAATGAGCGCAGCCCAGAACGGCGCCCACTGGTCGGCGTCCAGCCGCAGGCTGGTTTCCTCGACCACCACCTCCACGTTGCCCTTGTCGAGACGCGCGGCAATCTGCGCCGCGTGTTGCGCGAAGTGCATGAGGCGCCCGTACACCGGCTCCAGCTCGAAGTCCTTGAGGAGCGTCAGCAGGCGCTCCGGCGAGCCACCCGCGCGGATGGCGCGCTCGAGCTGCGCGCGGTCCTCGCGGCTCATCTCCAGGGTGCTGTTGTCGGCCCCACCCAGGCGCTGCACGTCGCGCACGATGCGGTCCCATCGAACCTTCAGCACCTCGATGGCGGCGGCATCGGGCACTTCGCCCTCGTCGACGATACGGTTTTCCATGTGGTGGCAGAGGTCGGCCACGCTATCGAGACCGAAGAACGACGCGTTGCCCTTGAGCGTATGCAAGGCGCGCTTGAGGACCACGAGCTCGAGAATGCGTGCTTGCGCAATGGCATCGACCTGCGACGTGGCCTCGGAAAGAAACTCGCCAAAGCGCCGGCGATCGCTCCAGAGGTGCTCGAACACCCGCATCTCCTCGCGCCGCTCGCGCTCGCTCACCGCCCGCTCCACCTCGTTGGTCTCGTCGGAGATGACGAGCAAGAAGCGCTCCGGCTCCTCGCCTTCGCCAATGGGCTCGTACGAGAAGCGGAAGTGGCGACCGTCGTGAACGAGGCTGCGCGGCATCTGGTGCAAGTTGAGCTCGAGCGGCATCATGCCCTGGGTGAGCTCCTCCCACGCCACTGCGGTGGAGGCTGCAAAGGCCGGCGCAACGCCCTGGAGAAAGCTGTCGAGGGTGGCGCCCTCGGCGATGGGACCGAACCACCGCTCCACGATGCGCGAGCGTTCCTTCGCCATGAAACCTTTGCGATCGAGGGTGATGAACCCTTGGTCGACGTTGTCGAGCACCATCCGCATGTCGCGGTTGCGGCCGTCGAGCTGCGAAGTGCGCTGCGCGACCACCTTCTCGAGGCCGATCACGTTGTCGAAGAAGCTTCGGGCAATGAAGCACGCAGCCACCGACTCCAGCACCACGAAGAGCGAGTGCACCCCTACCACCCACACCGGAGCTTGGTAGTTGAACACGCTCTTGGGGAGGAGCAGCCACAGCACAAGGTGGTGCAGCGCCACCGTGACGGTCGCCGAGAGGACCACCATGGGGTTGCCGAACACCGCCAGCATGGCCAGCACCGAGAAGAAGAAGAAGTGCATCTCGATCTGCATCGGCCCCTGGCCGAGGTGCACCAGCACCCCGCCCATGCACATTGCCGCGACGCCGTAGGTTACCGAGATGCTGCGGGGGTTCTTGAGGGTGAGGAACGCGACCGCGGGCCCCAGCAGCACCGCCATGCTGAGCGCGAGCGCGGTGAGGGCGCCGGTTCCATTGGCCGCCGCAATGCCGGTGAAGACCGGCACGCAGAGCGCGAAGAAGCCCAGGCCCACGCGATTGAGACGCCGCAGGTAGCTGGCCTCGAAAGGCGTTATTTCCTTGGGCAGCACCAGAAAATCGACGAACTTCACAATGGCAATCCCTTCACGGCAACGAAACGGGGTTGAGGCTCTTGGCGAGTCGTTCGCTCACCGCGCAGCCGTATACGGGCAGCGGATCGGTGGTGCGGCCCGCCAGCGCCGCGCGCAGAATGCTCTGGTCTTGCACTTCGAAGCCCTGCTTGCGGGCGGTGTAGCCGCCGGCGTAGAGCAGCGTTCCCGTGGCCGAAGCCACGACGAAGAGCGGGGCTGCTTCGACCCCGTAGGTGGGCAGCAAGTCGGCCTGGGCAACCGAATGAACGACGTAGCCGGCGGCTTCAAGCTTGCGCGCGAGCACGTCTTCTTGGCCGACGAGCAGAACGTGCTCTCGGGCGCCTCGGGGCCTGGCCCGCATCGTGAGGTGCTCCGCGATGCGCTGCGAGCAGCGACACTCCGCGTAGAGCACGTGGTACGCCGTGAGCTGGCCCTCTTCACCGGGCCCGCGCAGCGCAAGGAGCGCCGTCATGTTCGGCCCGGCAGCGGCGGTGGCCGGCAAGGGAATCAGGTGGCGGCCCAAAAGCGTGGCTCCTCCGACCGACATCACCAGGAGCCATGCCCCCAGGATCGCACGGCCGAAGAAGCGAACGCCCGCAGATGCGGGCGCTCCGCCCTCCCTCTCACGCAGCATTGGCCACCTCGACGACGTATCGGTCGCCCATCAGCTTGCTGATGCGCGCCGCGGTCGTCGCGGTGAGGCGAGTCCCTGCGGGAATCAGCAGTGCGCCGAACTCGTTCTTGAGATCCTGCCGAAGGACCATCCCCTCTTTCAGCTGTCCCACCATGACGCGATTGTTCTGCTGCTGCACGACGCAGATGTCGACGAGCAACCGAATCTCCTTGTCGCCGATGCGCATCATCCAGCTCCCGGCGGGACCCGCATCGGGAACCGGCGGGCGCTCGGAGAGATCCATCGGGAGGCCGACCGTGAGCTCGAGGCCATCGGTGAGACCATTGCGCTTCACCGCGCCCGCGAGGGTGTTGGCGATCTCGCGGACTGCGTCGCGAAGGAGCTCGGGTCCCGCGTCGGGCATGCCCAGAAAGAGATCGCCGGCGCCGCTGAGCGATGAAGCGTCGATACCGACCGTGACCCGCATTTCCGCCTGCTCTCGCACGAAGGAAAGAGGAATGGCGGCGCCGATGGACCAGGCGGATCGCGCCTGATCGATGGTGACCGCAACCGACTGACCGACCATGTCGCCGAGCTCGGTAGAGAGCAGCGAAGCCGCCTCGCGCCAGGTGCGCATATTGGTGGGGTCGAATGCGGTGTCGAGGTCGTGAACCACACCACCGCTACCCGCGTGGGGCTTCGCCCACTTCGAGATGCGGCAGGGGCCCTCCACGCGGAGCAAGAGCTCCTCGCGGGTGATGGGCTTCCTCAGAAAGTCGTCGGCACCGGCCAAGAACGCTGCGTGTATGTCGGTCGCGAAGGATTTTCCCCCCTGCGCGATGATGTAGACGTGTCCGGCCGACTCCTGCGAGCGAATCGATTTCAGGACCTCGAGCCCTTTTCCCCCGGCGAAACCGAGGTCGAGCACGACGACGTCTACTTTGTGGGCACGAAGCGCTTCGAACGCCTCTTTGGTGTCGGTAGCCACCGCCACTTCGTGCCGCGCTGCGGTCAGGAGTCTCGCGGAGATCTCCCGTTCCGAGCGCACGTCTTCGAGAAGAAGTATCTTCATGGCCTCACGCCGCGGCGGTGCCGGCGCCCACCAGTTTCTTGACGGCGGCCACGAGGAGGTCGGCCTTGAACGGCTTGACGATCCAGCCGCGTGCTCCAAGGGCCTTGGCCCGTTGAATGAGGTCTGGATGGGCCTCGGTCGTGAGCATGACCACCGGCAGCGTGGCGCCGCCCTCGGCCTTGCGGACATTCTCGAGGAACTCGATGCCGCTCATGTGCGGCATGTTGACGTCGCACACCACGAGGGAGAACTGGTGGCCCGGGACCACCTTGCTCAGTGCGTCGAGGCCGTCGGTGGCTTGCACCACCTCGAAGCCCGCTTCCCCCAGGGCCCGAGACACTTGCTGACGGACCATGAGAGAGTCATCGACAACCATCACCTTCGCACTCATTGCATTGCTCCATGGACAGGTCTCCGCCGATGGGCGGAGAGGTTGGGTTCGAGGGCCCTTCACGCGCTAGAGAACCCGAGGTTTCAAGGGGGGCCACGTCGATGCGCCCACTCCCGGCGCAGGTGTCGCCCCCCCACGCGTACGAGGAACGGCCGCCGCGTCACCGGCTTGAGCGGATCGCGCAACCGTCGCGCATTTCCTGCGGCCGGGTAGGCACCGGGCGCGCGCGAAGGCTTGACCGCCCGCGGCGCAACACCATAGAATGAACGTTCATTCCTATGACCGGCCCGCTCCCAGAGAACCCCGATCGCGGCGACAAACGCGAAGCCATCCTCGAGGCCGCCCTCACGCTCTTCGCCGAGCGCGGGTTTCACGGCACCGCGGTGCCCCTGGTGGCGGAGCGGGCAAAGGTGGGCGCCGGCACCATCTACCGCTACTTCGAGAACAAAGAGGCGCTGGTGAACGCCGTGTACCGGCAGTGGAAGCACGCCTTCACCGCCGAAGTCGTCGACGCGTTCCCTTTCCAGGCCCCGCTGCGCGAGCAATTTCACGCGCTGTGGACGCGAATTTTCGCCTTCGCCAAGGCCCATCCCACGGCCCTGCAGTTCATCGAGCTGCACCACCACGCGGCCTACCTCGACGCCGAAAATCGCGCCCTCGAGGCCGAGTTTCTCGCGCCCGCGCACGCGCTCCTCGAGGAGACCCGTCGCCGCGAGATCACCCGCGACGTCCCCTCCCCGGTCCTCATTCACATTGTGTGGGGCGCCTTTACGCGGCTGGTCAAGGCCGCCGCCGAAGGGCAGATCGCCCTCGACGCCGAGACCCTCGCGCAGGCCGAGAGCAGCCTCTGGGAAGCCATTCGGCGCTAACCTCGCGACGAATCATGAGATGGCTCACTATCTGTGCTTGCCCTTTCCTGAAACCAGGTTATGGTCACCGGGCTCACGTTGTTACGCGTTCTGATGTAGTGGCTCTCTCGAAGTTCGGGGTGCAACCAGTCACAGCGAGTGAATTGTGGGAAGCCGAAGTCCTTTTCGGCAAGCTGCATCAGCCCCCGAGCGGCGCACTGGTGAAGCTCTAATCGCAGAAAGCGCCGCAAAACGAACAGAGAATCCTATGAGCACGCGACTTTACGTTGGCAACCTCGCCTTCCAGACCGACACCGACTCCCTCCGCACGCACTTCGCCGCCATCGGCGAGGTCACCGACGTGCACGTTGTCATGGACCGCGAAACCGGCCGCTCGCGCGGCTTCGGCTTCGTGACCATGGGTTCGCCCCAGGACGCGTCCAAGGCGATCTCGGAGATGAACGGCGCCCTCGTGGACGGCCGTCCCCTTCGCGTCAACGAAGCTGAAGAGCGCCCGAACCGCGGTGGCGGCGGTGGTGGCGGCGGCGGTGGTGGTGGTGGTGGCGGCGGTCGCGGTGGCGGCGGCGGCGGCGGCGGCAAGCGCTGGTAATCAGCGTTTCTGCAGCAGACCGGAATTCGTGGCTCGGTGCTTCTCGCATCGGGCCACGTCCCTTTTGTGCGCACGTCGCCGATTTTCTGCGCGTGCGTGCTTGACTCACCCAGCGAATTCCTGTTACTTCGCGAGTCGTTACGTTCCGACTTAGCTCAGTTGGTAGAGCAGGCGGCTGTTAACCGCCGGGTCGTAGGTTCGAGTCCTACAGTCGGAGCCATTCACGCGGGGTCGCGGAAACGCGACCCCCACACTTTTTAACAGCGGCCTCGGGGCGCGATCTCCGGGGCCGTTGCGTTTCTCCCCCACGTTTCCGCGACCTTCGACGCTCGGCGAGCACCACGCGCGCGTGGACAGCGTTCGCGCAGAGAGCGCCGCGGGCGTGACGGAGCGCGAGTTGAGGGCCTTCTGGACGGCGTTCGCGCTCTCTCTTCTGGCCAGCGGGGAGAGAGGAACCGAGAGCGTTTAACAGCGAAGCCTGTTTTTCTGGGACGGAGCCGCTGACGTTTAACTGGCCAGCGCGACGGTGCCGTAGAACGTCGGGGCCTACGTCCGCGAGAAGTGCGGAACCGGCGCCCACGTTGGCGCGTGGCGCGGCGATCGCGATGGTCCCGAGGGACGGCGCCTCGCGCACGGAGCG
>JBBQWQ010000052.1:0-56408 GCA_038210445.1 Polyangiales bacterium | reverse complement strand
CGCTGACGCTCGACAACGACACCATCATGGTCATCGTCGCCGTGCTCGGCACGACGATCAGCCCGTACCTGTTCTTCTGGCAGGCGGCGCAGGAGATGGAGGACCTGCGTGCGAACGGCAAGGGCGCGATCATCCCGCCCTCCGCGCCCGAGGCCGTGACCCACCTGCGCCGGATCAAGTGGGACAGCGTGGTCGGGATGGGAATCTCGAACGCGGTCGCATTCTTCATCATTCTCTCGACCGGCGCGACACTGCACCAGGCCGGCGTGACCAACATCCAGACCTCGGCGCAGGCCGCCGAAGCGCTGCGCCCGCTGGCGGGGCACTTCGCCTTCCTGCTGTTCAGCCTGGGGATCATCGGCACGGGTCTCCTCGCCGTCCCGGTGCTGGCGGGCTCGGCCGCCTACGCGGTCACCGAGACGTTCGACTGGGGCACGGGCCTCGACAAGAAACTGCACGAAGCCAAGCGCTTTTACGGCATCGTCGCCTTCGCCACGCTGGGCGGCGTGATCCTGAACTTCACGCCGATCGATCCGATCAAGGCGCTTTTGTGGAGCGCGGTGATCAACGGCGTGATCGCCGTGCCCATCATGATCGTGATGATGCTGCTCGGGATGCGCGAACGGGTAATGGGCGAGTTCGTCATCGGCCGCCGGCTGCAGGTGATGGGCTGGCTCGCCACCGCGGTGATGGGCGTCGCAGTGGTCGCGATGCTCGTCACGCTGTAGCCCGGCGAGGCTGGTCGACAGCAGCGTGGTCTGCCAGTTTGCAGTGAAGCCCTCGATTGCGATCGACCGCGCCAGGGGCAGGAAGCCGCCTTCGAACGACGGGTGCGGCCAATTGGACTGGCAGCGTCGTGTCGTCGCCGGCGGGAACGATGGACACGTCGCCGGTGCCCTCGATGGCGACCTTGAGCGCGAATTCGATGTCGCCGCCCCGCTCGACAGCACTGGCTGGCAACTCGGCGCGAAAGCCGTCGCCCAGTGCGTCGACGGCGGTGCCGGCCTGCAGCGGCAGTACCTGGCCGGCTACCCGCAGTTCCGGGCGTCCGCGCAATCCCCGCGCGTCGCTGACTGCGAACACGAGGCAGGCGCGCTCGATCTGCGCGGCGCGCTCAGCGGGAATTCCCTGGTGGGGCGGCAGCCGGAAGCGACCCCGCCAGTCGCCACCGAGGCGAAAGGTCTGCGCGCGGAAGATGCCACGGTAGCGCGGGCTGACCGCGATCTCGCCGGTGACGGCGAGGGTATCGGGAAGGAAGTGCCGGAGACGCCACCCGCTTGACGGCGCCACGGCGGTGCCGGCCGGAACCGCCACCGGGCTGGCGACCGAGGGGATGCTCTCCCGCATCTCCACGATCAGCAATGGCCCCAACACCCGCTGCCGTCCGGCTCGGGCGCACCGCGTGGTCGCGGCACCCCGCCTGACAGCTCAGGGGCGGAAATGCCTCTGCAGGCCCTGCCAGCACGAGAAATAGTCCGGCTGCAGCAGGCCGCCCTCGAGCGCGAAGCGCGTCGGCCGGATCAGCGCCCGGCTCTCGAACATGAACGCCAGCGTCGCCTCGTAGCGCTGCGGCTTCAGTTCCATGGTGCTGGCCTTCTCGAACGTCGCCGCGTCCGGACCGTGCGCACTCATGCAGTTGTGCAGCGACGCCCCACCCGGCACGAACCCTTCTTCTTTCGCGTCGTAGACCCCTTCGATCAGACCCATGAACTCGCTCATCACATTGCGGTGATACCACGGCGGGCGGAAGGTGCGCTCGGCGACCATCCAGCGCGGCGGGAAGATGACGAAGTCGCAGTTGGCGGTGCCGGGGACGGCGCTGGGCGAGGTGAGCACGGTGAAGATGGACGGATCCGGGTGATCGAAGCTCACCGTCCCGACGGTGGCGAAGCGCGCCAGATCGTATACATACGGCGTGAGGCGGCCGTGCCACGCCACCACGTCGAGGGGCGAATGGTCGAGGGTCGTCTCCCACAGGCCGCCTTGGAACTTTTGCACCAGGCGGGTGGGTCGCTCCACGTCTTCGTAGGCAGCGATCGGCGCCAGAAAATCGCGCACGTTGGCCAGGCCGTTGGAGCCGATGGGACCGAGCTCTGGAAGGCGGAAGGGCGCGCCGTAGTTCTCGCCCACGTAGCCGCGGGCTTCGGCATCGAGGAGCTGCACGCGAAAGCGCACGCCGCGGGGAACCACCGCGATGGATCCGGGCGCGACGTCGAGGACGCCCATCTCGGTAGCGATGCGCAGGCGGCCTTCCTGCGGCACGATGAGGAGCTCGCCGTCGGCGTCGAAGAACACCGCGTCGACCATCGACGCGTTGGCCGCGTAGAGGTGGACCGCGATACCGGCGCCCGCCGCCGGGGAGCCATTGCCGGCCACTGTGAAGAGGCCTTCGAGAAAGTCCGTGGGCGCGCTCGGGAGCGGAAAAGGGCTCCAGCGAAGGCGATTCGGCGACGGCGGCAGCTCGTCGAAGGGGCCGGTGCGAAAGCCCGCGAAGGCCGAGCCCTCTACCGGACGGAACGCCGGATGGGCGGCGCTCGGCCGAAGGCGGTAGAGCCACGAGCGGAGGTTCTCGCTGCGCGGCGCAGTGAACGCGGTGCCCGAGAGTTGCTCCGCGTAGAGACCGAAAGGAACCCGCTGCGGTGAGTTCTGCTCGCGCGGCAGCGCTCCGGGTACCGCCTCCGTCGCGTGCTCGTTGCCGAATCCACTGAGGTACGTGAGCTGGTCCATGGGCCCCGGCAACCTATCTCATTTCACGGGCTCTTTCGACTCACTGCTTCTCGAGCACCGCGAACGGCGCGTCGTGGGGATCCTGCACGATGGCCACGCGCCCGAGGCCGGCCACGACGGCCGGTGCCGCCGCCACCCGGCCGCCCAGAGCGGTGGCCTTGGCCAGCGACGCGTCGACGTCGGCGACGGCGAAATAGCAAAGCCAATGCGCCGGTGCGCCGTCCATGTGCGCGGGCATCCTGCGCATGCCACCCACCCGTTGCGCGCCACCCTCAGAGGCCAGCTCGAAGCGCGTGTAGGTGCCGTCGATGCCAGGCACTTCCGTGCGGTCGAGCCGCCAGCCCAGGGCTTCGGCGTAGAAGCGCCCGGCGAGGATCGGGTCTGGGGTGTAGAGCTCGTTCCACGCCATCGAGCCCGGCTCCCCGGTGACGCCGGCCCCCGCGTGCTGGCCTGGCTGCCAGAAGCAGAGCGCTGCGCCCGCCGGGTCCACCACCACCGCGGCGCGCCCGTAGTCGCCGATGTCGAAGGGCGGCTGAATGAGCTTTCCGCCGGCGCCCGCGGCGAGCTTCACTGCCGCGTCGGCATCGTCGACGGCGACGTAGTTGTTCCAGTACGACGGCATGCTGGGAACGGGAATGAGCGCAGCCACCGGGCGATCACCGAGGTAGCCCATCGTTTGCCCGACGCCGCCGTCCGGAGTCGGGGCGCCTTCCTGGAACGTCCAGCCGAAGAGGCCGCCGTAAAACGCCTTCGCCGACTCCGCATCTTTGGTGATGAGGTCGGCCCAGCAGAAGGTGGCGTGGGCATGCGACGTGTGAATGGACATGGTGCGAGCGCTCCTTGGGCTCGCACCGTATCAGGATTCCGCAGCGCGGCATGCTCGCCGCACGGCGCGCGAAACGCCTCACTGCAGGGGCACGGTGCCCTTCATCACGTCGACCTTGTGGAAGTAGCTGCGAACGTACTTCACGAGCTGTCCGTCGGTCGGGTGGTCGACGGTTTCGACGCCGACGATCTTGGGTTCCAGGCCGTGGTCGTGCTTGTGCACGTGCTTGATGAACGCGAGCTTGGCGGTGGAGGGCCCCACCACGAGGATCTCCTCGGAGTCGCGCAGCGCCTCGGCGGCGGCGTGGTAGAAATGTTGCTCCATGGCGTCGTGGGCTCCGTCGGCGTTGTGGCCGTCTTTGCGCTTCACATGGTGGTGGGGCGCGGCGACGACGGTTTTCTCGAAGTCTTCCTCACCCACGTGGAAAATCTTGGCTTCGTTGTGGTCGATCCAGAGGGCGGAGTGTCGATGGCTCATGCCCTTGCCTCGTGCAACACCCGTGCCTTTGCGTTGTGCGCCGGCGAAGCTCTTCGACACATTGCGTATTTCGCGGAGCGGAACCTGCGCGGACTGTGCGTGGCGCACGAACTGCGCTTTCGAGGAGGCCGCATGCGCGGCGCGCGCGCTGGCACCTTGGGTGCATGATCGAGCGGCATACTCCAGCCAGGTGGTTCCCATGTCTCTCGCCCGTTTCTGTCGCCCCGTCATCTCTTCCGACGAAGGCGAGCTGGTGGCCGAAACCGCAAAGAAGATGCGCGATGCGCGCGTGGGCTGCGTGGTGGTGACGCGCGGCAACAGACCCATCGCCATCGTGACCGATCGCGATCTCGCGCTGCGCGTGGTGGCCGACGTCCGCGCTCCCCAGGCCACGGCGCTGCGCGACGTCGCCACGTACGATCCCATCGTGGTGCGCGATGAAGACGGTATCGAGACGGTGCTGGGGCTCATGGCCAAGCACGGCGTGCGGCGGCTGCCGGTGGTGAGCGAAGGCGGCCATCTGCTCGGAATCGTCACCGCCGACGATCTCACCGTGCTCCTCGGCCGGCAGCTCGCGGAGCTTGCGGAGGGGATTCGCGAGAATGCCGACGCCACCGAGAGCCGCTGACGCCGGCGCAACTCCTTCGCTGCGCGCAATTGCTGCGCGGCGAGCTACTTCTTGGGGATGCGAATGGTGAGTACCGGCACCGGGCTGGTGCGCACCACGCTCTCGGCGACGCTGCCGATGAGCCAGCGCGAGACGCCACGCCGTCCGTGGGTACCCATGCAAACCAGGTCGGCCTGTTCGACGCGCGCCACCTCGAGCACGTGCTCGCGTGCGTCGCCGCAGGTTACGCGGGTGGTCAACTCGACGCCCCGGCCCTGATACTTCGCGACCAGCTCGCCCACCCCTTCCTGGCTCCAGCGCTCCAGATCGTTGACCAGCTCGGCGCTGAAGCCGGCACTCACGTCGGGGTACTGTACGAGCGGCAGCTCGTATACGTGTAGAATGCATACTTTGGCGCCGACCTTTTCGGCCAGGTCTACCGCGTAGGCGACGGCGGCTTCGGCCGACTCGCTGAAGTCGGTGGGAACGAGGATCTTGGTGGGCAAGGTCATGGTCGCTGCGAATGCAGAAGCCGTGCCCGCACCGACTAGCGAGCGGCCCCGGCAGGCTTGGAGCGGCCGCCCAGCCACAGCACGAGAATCGCGAGCACCAGCAGCGATGCCCCGAAGAGCTCCCATCCCGACGGCGCGTGCGCGCCGACCAGGGCCGCCATGGTTGCCGAGGCCACCACGCCGGCGAGGATGCTCGCGGCGCGGTTCAGCGGCACGCAGAAGGTGTTCTCTCGCGCGTCGAGGAGGACCAGCCCGCCGAACACGCCTGTGCCCTGAGAAAAGACGCCTGCGAGCAACGCCCAGCGCAGCCGCGGATCACCCACGATGCCGGCGAACCCTCGCCGGAGGGGCTCACGCAGGGCGGCCGGCGCGAAGGCCGCCGCGAGCGCGAGAAGGGCTAGCGCGACCGGCGTCGCCACCATCTGCTCCTCGGCGAAATACCGGCGGTTAACAGCGGGATCTTCAGACTTTCCCAGCTTGCTCATGAGCTGGAGACGCAGGAAGTAGCCGCCGAGATAGGCGAGGACGTCGAGCGCGCAGAGCCAGGGCACGTGGCGGCCCCCGCGGCTCACCACCGCGTCCAGCAGCGAAAGCGCGCTCAGCCCGAGAGCGATCCACGCGAACCACCGGACCTTGCGCTTCGACAGGGCGTCCACCACCGGCGCGAGGAGCAACACGCCGCCGCGCATGAGCAGCATCACGAACGGAATGCTCACGCCCTCGAAGGTGTACGCGAGCGTCGTGGTGAGGAGAATCAGCGCGGTGGCCAGACCCGAGAGGAACGTGAACGCCGTGGGGGAGGGGAGCGTGAACGGACCGATTCGACGGCGCGTGGGGTAGCGCCAAAAGCCGAGGATGGAGAAGCTCACGGCCATGGTCACGGTCGAGGCGAGCACCGTCGCCGGAAGCAGCTCGAGACCGCTCAGCGGCAGGAGCACCCGGCCGTCTTGCACGTGCGGATACGTCTCCGACGCCGAGGACAGCCACTTGGTGAGCGCGCTGTACGGCACGTAGCAGGCGAAGTAGCCGAAGGCGTACCACCAGACGCGCGAGGCGTGCGCGGCGGCCGCGTTGGCCGGTCGAGAGGGAGACACGCCGCGCAGGATGCACCTTCCCGGCCATCGCGAAGTGCCGACCAACGTACCTTCACGAACGCGCAAGAACTGCAGCGCATGCAACCACTGCGTTCTGCGGTGTGCGAGCACACGCGGGGCATGCCTCCTGCATTCCGGCCGGCATGTCCACTGCCGCTTCTCCCAACGCCCTCGTTCCGCCGGCGCGCACGCGCGAGCTCCTCTCGCACGATCACGCGCGCATCGAAGGGCTCTTCAGCGAGCTGCTCGGCGCCTTCGCCACCGGAGATCACGAGGCCATCGCGTCGGTGTGGACGCGCTTCGACGAGGCACTGCGCGCGCATCTGGACGCCGAAGACGCCCACGTTTTGCCCTTGTTTCGTGAGGTGAACGCCGAGGACGCCGCGCACATCGAGGGCGATCATGCCTTCTTCCGGAGCAAGCTCTCGGAGCTCGCAGTGTGCACCGATCTCCACGTGGTGAGCTTGCCCATGGCGCAAGAATTCGTGGAGCGGCTACGGGCCCACGCCGCGCGTGAGGACGCGCTCATGTACCGGTGGGCCGACGCGCACCTCGAGCCGGCGGCATCGAGCCTCCTGCTCCACGAGCTCGCCGTGATACAAGATCCATCGTGACGCATTCCTCGACTCCCATGGTCGCCGGCGCATCCCTCGAGGACCTGGCCACGCTGGGCAAGAGCCCGCTGCTCTCGGGGCTCGGCATCAAGGACATGAGCGCGCTGGTGGAGCAGCTCGACCAGGCCGCGGTGATCGCGGGAACGCAGCTCGCGAACGAAGAGGAGCCGGGCGATCAACTCTCGATCATTCTCCAGGGGCAGGCGCGCGTCTCGCGCAAGGGCATGGTGCTCAGCACGCTCGCGCCCGGCGACTACTTCGGCGGGCTCTCGCTGGCCCGGGTCAAACGGGGCAGCGTCACGGTCGAGGCCATCACCACCATGCGTTTGGCGCGCCTCCCGCGGCGCCGCTACGAGAGTCTCTCCGAGACGCACCCGCTCCTCGCGCTGCATCTGGCGCAGGCGCTCATTCGCCTCCTCGGGCAAGAGTTCAACGCCATGACCGACAGCGTGGGCGCCTTTCTGCGCGAGCGCTCGCTCCCCCGTCGGGCCACGGTGTCGGTTCGCTCGAACGGGGGCGGACCGCATATGGTCGCGACCGGATCGTCGATCCGCAGCGTGCTCCCGCCGGCGCCGGACGCGGAGCAATCGCCCTTCGCCGAAGTGCCGGTGGGCGCGCTGGTGAACGGCATGCCAACCTCCCTCGACGCGCCACTCGTCACCGACGCCACCGTCAAGCCCATCAGCCTGCACAGTCCCGAAGGGCGCGACATCTACCGCCGCAGCGCCGGGCTCATGGTGCTCGAGGCGCTGTTGCGGGTGGCGCCCGAGCTTCGGCCGCTCGCCGGGCCGAGCGTCACCGGCACGCTTCTGGTCCGCGTGCCGGCCGCCGTCGATCGCGCGGAGCTCGCCCGCAACGTCGACCGCGCGGCGCGGCAGCTGGCCCGAGAAAATCAGCCCTTTCGCGAGGAAATATGGGGCACCGACGAGGCCCGTACCCACTTTCGCGAGGAGCGATGGCTCGCCGCCGCCTCGCTGCTCCGCACCTCGCGCGCGCCCACGCAAACCCTGGCCACCTGCGGCGTCGTGTATGCGCTGGCAGACGGCGCGCTCGTCCCCAGCACCGGCGCCATCGGTGCGCTGGCCTTCGCGGCGCATCCGGAGGGAGTCTTGGTCGACCTGGGCGACGCCCTGCGCGATCCCGACCCGCAGGTGCTGGAGGCAGAGCATCGGGCACTGGGCCGAGAGCTGACCACGCCCCGCTTCGGCGGCCCCATGCAGAACGATCACCGGGCCTGGCTCGAGGCCATGCAGGTAGACAGCGTCGGCGCCTTCAACGAGCGCTGCATCGTCGGCCGTGCGGCGGCGCTCATTCGCGCCAGCGAGGGCTTCCACGAGAAACAGATTAGCCGCCTGGCCGACGCCATCTGCGCCCGGGCCGGCACCGCGCGCATCATCTGCGTCGCCGGCCCCTCGTCGTCCGGCAAGACCACCTTCATACGAAGGCTCACGGTGCAGCTCGAGGTGAACCGGGTGCACCCGGTGGGCCTCTCCCTCGACGACTACTACGTCGACCGCCAGCTCACCCCGAAGGACGCCGCTGGCGGTTACGACTTCGAGGCCCTGGAAGCCATCCGTCTGCCGCTCTTCCAGGACAACCTGCGGCGTCTCCTGACGGGCGAGGCAGTGAAGACCGCGCGCTACGATTTTCTTTCCGGCAGAAGCTTGCCGGAGGGCGGCGAACCAGCGCAGCTCGGCCCTCGCGACGTGGTCCTGGTGGAGGGCATTCACGGGCTCAACCCGCGGGTGGTTGAGGGCGTCGCGCCGCGGGAGCAGATCTTCAACGTGTTCGTGCATCCGGCGACCACGCTGCCGCTCGATTCGCTCGACTGCGTCACGCCCGAACAGGTGCGGCTGCTCCGCCGCATCGTGCGCGATCGCCATGGGCGCGGCTACGCGGCCCAGGAGACCATCGTGCGCTGGCCCTCGGTGGTCCGGGGCGATGCGGTTCACATCTATCCGTACCTGGAGCGGGCCGACTTCGTCTTCGACACCGCGCTCGCCTACGAGCTCGGCGTCATCAAGGTGTACGCCGAGCGATACCTGCTCGAGGTTCCAGAGGGGCACGTGGCGTTTCCTGCGGCGCTCCGCCTGCGCAACCTCATCGATCGCTTCGTGGCCATCTACCCGGATCAGGTGCCGCCCACTTCGCTGCTCCGGGAGTTCATCGGCGGCACCAGCGCCGAGTACTGAGCAACGCAAGTCTTGCGGGCGTCGCCCGCCCGTCGACCGCCATTTCGCGTGTGGCCCCGGTCTTGCTGTGCCCCCGGGATGCACACGCGAAGCCGAGCGTTCCGGGCCCTTGCGGCGGTTCTCCTCGTTGGGTGTACGGCCACGACGCCGGTTCCGCCCGCTGCGCCCAGCGAGGTGCGCGCCGAGGGCCCGCGCGTCTTCGCGCGGCGCCCGGAGCTGCAGGTGGAGCTGCGCGGGCCCAAGGAGGCGCGCTACGATCCGGTGGCTTTCGGGCTCAACGGAAAGCACGTGAACCTCACCGTGAAGAACGTCAGCGCCCTACCGCAGGAGGTGCGCGGCCTTCAGGTGGTCTTCGCGGCTGTCCGCGCCGGCGTGTCCTTTCCGTGTCAGGTGCGGAGCCTGAGCGAGACGCGGATTCGTGAGCCGCAGTCGCTTCAGCCCGGCGAGTCGTATGCGTACGAGCGCGACGTCGATTGCCGACTCGCCTTGCCGGGGCACTACGAGGTCACGGTACACGGCCGCTTCGGCGCGGCGCCCGACGCCGCCTCCGGGCAAGATCTGGCGGGCACGTTCTCGCTGGAACTACCGGCGCCGGCCCACGCCGGCCCGCGACCGCATCCGGGCAAAGCCGGGCTCTACGTGGCCATCTCCGGTGATCCCTTCATGCGCGCGGTCGCGCCGTCGGAGGAGGGAAAGTACCGCGCGGTGGTCGCCCTCATCAACGGCTCGCCAAAGCCCATCGAGCTCAAGAGCCCGCGCATCGTCGCGCGTGTGGTCAAGGTTGGACAATCGCTCTCGTGCCTCGAAGACCCCAAGGAGCTGCACCCGCCGTCGGCGCTCGCGCCGGGCGCGGTTTACACCGAGTCGGTGTTGGTCTCGTGCGTGGTCGGGCAGCCCGGCGAGTTCGAGGTGCGGACGCTCTTCGAGGCCGAGCCGGGCGATGCGCGGCCGCTGGAGCTCGATGGGTTCCGCCTCACCGTCACCAACGATCCGCGCCTCTACGCGGTACCGAGCCCGCTCTACCTCGATACCCGCTGAGCGCGCACCCTGCGCAGCCCGCATGTTCTGCGCGTGGAGTCGGCGCCAGCGAGCGCAAGGGGCCGGCATCGCGGCGCGGCACGACGCGTGCACTCCGCACGACAACGTATACCCAAGGAGGATCCGATGACCGTGAAGACCACAGCGAAGCGTGACTGGGAAACGGTACGTGACGAGCTCTCGGCGGCGCGCCAGGAAGTGCGCCTCAAGCTTCACCTCGCGAGCATGGACGCGAAGACCCAATGGGACGTCCTCGAGACGCGCCTGCACGAGCTCGAGCACAAGGCCGAGCTCGGCGCCGACCACATGGCGGACACGATTCTCGAGACCGCCAACGCGCTGAAGCACGACATCGAGAAGCTCCGCGCCACGCTCTAAGCGGCGGGCCGCATTCGCGCGCATTGCGGCGCTGTGGGAAACCATGGCGCCGCAGTGCGTTTCCCCTCAGCGGGCGCAGACCACACCCACCGCGTCGACCAGGCTCCCTGCGCGGCCTCCGAGACCGACGCTCTGGCCGGCGTCGCACAGGGCCTCGAAGGGCTCGCCGCTGGGAGCTCCCTCGGCCGGGACGCGGGTGAGTGCGCCTTGCGCCTCGCAGAGCAGGCCCACCTCGCGCACCCACGTGTCGCCGCGGCCGAAGAAGCCTCGCAGCTTCGTACCGCTGGCGCAGCGGAGCGGGTGGAGGGCGCCCGCAGGCAAGCCGAAGGCGTGAGAAACGCGGCGGCCGCCGGAGCACGCGAGCGACACCGACGCGATCGCCGCCTCGCTTTCCTGCACCGTGACGTCGAGCCCCGAGGGTTCGGCGCCGCCCGTGCACTGCCAGCTGAAAGGAACGCCGCCGGGGCCGCCGGTGATCTTCCGCTCCAGCGGGTGTCCGCACAACGCGCCCATGGCCACGAACGGATCATCGGAAATGCGCAGGCGCCCGTGCGCCGGTGCGCGAACGATATTGTGGAGGAAGCCGCCGAGGGTGAGCGGCCCCTCCACGCTCGCGAGCAGGTCTGCCGCCTCGCCGCAGGAGAGCGCGGCCCGAGCCGCCACCACATCGTGCGCGTCGTTCGTGCGCGGCGCTGCGAACCGCGCCATCACCCACGAATTGCTGAGCTCTTTCTCGTGGCCCGGGCGTCCTCGTCCGGTGAGCGCGAAGCGAGACGCGATGGGGTCGGCCAGGCCGTGCTTGTCGATGACGTGCACCGTGGCGGGCAGCGAGAAGCCCACGATGCCAATGGCGCCGGCGAAAAGCGCGCGATCCTCGCGCGCGTCCACGGTGGGAGCGAGCTCCGCCACGTCCTTCTCGGCGTAGAGTGTTCGGGCGAACCCGCTGGGCTTCATGCGCTGACCGTCTACGTAGAACGGATGCTTGCGGTAGTCGCCAATGCGCACCGCGTGGGCCGCCTGGGCCATCTGCAGATACCAGCCGTGCTCGTCGCCGATGCCGCACTGGTTTTCGTGAGGCGCCCGCAGCGAGAGCGCGCACTTCGGCGCCCAGCCCACGATGATGGCGACGGCCGCGGCCGGCACGGCGCCGCGCAGCGAGGCCAGCGACGTGGGCACCCGTAGCGCGCCCACCGGAACGAGAAATGCCAAAAGGTCGGGGAGCAACAGCCGCGCATGCATGTAGTCTCCACCGATTGCCACGAGGTAGCCGGCGTGGAGCAGGGCCGCTACCGCTGGGGCGGCCACTGCGGCAGCGACCACGCGATCGCGCCCAGCGATGCGCCGCAGCCGGTACACGCCCAGGATGAGGGCGGCTGCCAGGGGTCCCGCGAGCCAATATGCGCCCACGAAATTGCGCAGGTAGCACACCCCTTGGGGCAGGTTCAGGCGAAAGGCCTCCTTGGCCAGCGCCGTGTTGGGGCTCATGGTGGCGTAGTAGCCCATGCGCAATAGCTGCACTGCGAGCGGCAGCGCGAAGGCGGCGCCCAGCAGCCCTGGCAGTCGCATGGTGCCCCGCCGGCGGCCGGCCCACCCCAGTACCGCAAGAAAGAATGCAGTGTACATCAAGTAGTCAGGGCGCACGAGGGCGCCCATCCCCGCGAGCATGGCCGCGCCATGGCCCAGGCCAGCTGAAGCGTTGCGACCCGCCGCCCGCACCACCAGGGTTGCCGCAGACACCAACCATAGGCACGAAAGACCCGTCTCGAGCCCACCCGACGCATAGTCCCAGGTGGCCGGAACCGCCACGAAGAGGAGCACCCCGGCAGGCACCCATACGCCGCGCTCGGTTGCCGCCGCCCGCGCCGCGACCCCCGGCAAGAGCAGCACCGCGAGGCTGGTCATCGCGATGCCGAGCGCCATGGCCGAACCTTCGAGCGGGGCTCCGAGCGCGTGCACCACCGCCAGCAGGAGCAGCCAGAGCGGGCTGGTCCCCACCTCGACGCGCTCCCCGGGATTGAAGACCGGCCCGTACCCATCGACAATGTTGCGCACGATGCGCAGGTTGATGAAGCCGTCGTCGTGGGTCCAGCGTCGAGAGATCGCCAGCGATGCGAACACCGTCGCACCGAGCACGCCCCACGCCATCGCTCGCCACCAAGCCTTCACGCCGCGACCATACGCAACCTGCGTGCCCCTGACGAGGAAGGCTTTTCCTGCGCGCTTTCGCCCTGGCGCGCGCGGGTTGCAGGGCGTGCGGGTCGCCGCTGGCGCACGCTGGCACACGCGCTCGGTCGCCTGCGAGGCCCGGAACGCGGTACCGTGGCTCATGCGCTCTTTCATCGCCGCGCCCCTGATGCTCGGGCTTCTCGCTTGCAAGCCCGACGCCGCGCGCTCGTCGGATCCACCTGCGCCCTCGTCCTCGGCGCGCGCGTCCACCTCTGCAGCTCCGGTCAGCGCACCGTACGACACGAGCTGCCGCGTGGACGACGACTGCGTCCCGGCGCCGGGATGCTGCCCCCTCCCGTGCACCAGCCTGGTGGTGCACCGCAAGGAGCTGCCGCGCATCCAGGCGTCGCTGCTCCAATGCGACCGGACCATGCCCTGCCTCTCCGCAGGTGGATGCAGAACGCACGCATATCTGTGCAACGGCAACCGCTGCGCCCTCGTCTATGCGGGCGAGCCTGGCTTCCGCGAGCGAAACTAGCGTCAGCGCGCAGGGTCGGGCAGTCGGTGAGCTCGGCCCGCTCGCCGCAGCGGAAGCGAGAGCGACCACACGGCAGCGAAGGCGGCCGCGCCGGCGAAGAGCGTGCGAGCCGGCAACAGCGCGGCGCCCAGGTACAGGTGCGCGAGCACCTGGCCAACGGTCACCAGGCTGGTGAAGAAGATCAGCGACCACAGGAGTAGCGGGAGGTAGCGGCGGAGGTTGCGGGTGAGCGCCGCGAGGGTCGCCCCCAGCAGCGCGCCGAGAAGGGCCACCGCGAGAAACATCGCGCCGAACGCCACCGGCGCGTCGAGGCTGGTGAGCATCTGCCAACGTTGCAATTCGCCGGCCACCCGCGCAGGCTCTAGCTCGCGCACCACTGCGAACGCCGCGGCGGCGCCGAGCGAGCCGGCCAGCGCCCCCGCAACGCCGGGGCGCAGAGAATCGTGCGACTCGAGCTCGTCGATAGTAGCTGCGCGCCCAAGCTCCGCGTCACCAAGATCCGAAATCGGAAGCGGGGAGAAGTTCATGGGGCCGGATGGAGCAAGGGACGTACCTCGGAGCGTGTGGGAAGATCGCTAGGAAATTTCCCGGGCGTGGTCGGGCGCTGGGGCGTTTCGCGACGCCGCAACGCGGGTGCCTGCGCGGAGGAACGCGTGGACCCGGTCGGCAGTGCTCTTGCGGAAGTCCGCGTCCATCGGCGGACAATGTTTCGACCCCGTGAGCAGCGTCGTCTCCGCCTGCGGGAGCAACTCGCGGGCGCGCGCGAGCAGCGCGGCCCCGGGAAATGAGAGGTCCTGGTCGGCACCGAACACCAGTGCAGGGCCCGTGTAGGATGCAAGCATGTCGTGTGTGAGTAAGGGTGGCACCCGCATGTCCATCCGGTAGCTTCGAATCGCGTCGCCGAAGTAGAGGCCCCACTGCTCGCCGGGGTCGGTGAAGAGCGGCGCGAGCAAAGCCTGCAAGCGTTCGGGCGAAGGCGAAAGCCGATAGCGGAGCATGGGCCAGCCCACCTCGACGAACCCGCGCCATGCAGGCCCGGAGACCACGCCGGCGGGCACCATGAGCACCAGCGCCGACACGCGGCGGGCCGCCACCTGCAGCAGCCGCATCGCCACGAAGCCGCCCCAGCTCACGCCCATCAAGCTGAAGCGATCGAGCCCGAGCCCGTCGCACACCTCGCTGAGCCAGGTGCCGTAGCTGGTGTCGGCCACCGAAAGGCGCCGGTCGGCGCTCATGACCGACTGCCCAATCACATCGACCGCATACACGCGGTAGTGCTCCACCAGGTGACCAAGCTCCGGCAGCAGGTGCGCGGACGAGGCGAGGGCGCCGTGCACGCAGACCAGCGGCGGCGCGCCTTGGGGCCCGGCCACCAGCACGTGGGTGCGGCCTGCCGAGGTCTCCACTTCGTGGGAGGACGCGGGCACCTGCAGCGCATCGCGAAAGGTGTCGTACCAGGCGCGGATGCGCGCCTTGCGTGCTTCGTCGCCGAACATTTCCGAGCTCATGGGGTCTTCGTACCTTTCTTGCGGGCGGGGGGTCGCTGTGGGGTTTCGAGCGCCGTGAGGTGCTGCGCGAGCATGCGCTCGAACAGGCGTGCGGGGGCCGGATGCCCCCCCTGGAGCCATGCCAGGAGCGCGAAGTAGTAAAAGGAGAAGAAGCTGGCGCCGAGCACCTGCGCGTCGACGCTGCGGCGCAAAGCCCCCTTGCGTTTGGCTTCCTCGGCGAGGGTGACGACGAGGCCGTGCACGTCGGCCACCTGCGCCGCGAAACGCTCACGCCACGGCGCTTCCGCGAAGAGGGACTCGCGGAGGAGCGCGCGGGAGAGGGCCGGGCGCTCGGCGTAGTACCCGAAGAAGGTCTGTGCGATGGCGCCGAGCTGGCCCTGAAGCGTCTTGGCTTCGCCGGCCGCGCGCCGCGCCGCATTCCACGCCGCGGCCAGATCCTCGAACAGCGCCGTGTGGAGGAGATCGCGCTTGTCGCCGAAGTGAAGCAGCACGGTGCCGGCTGCGACGCCGGCTGCGCGCGCCACGTCGCGAATGTTGGTCCCCTCGAAGCCGCGCTCGAGAAGATGCGCGCGCGCCACCTCGAGGATGCGGGTGTGGGTTGCTTCCTTGGCGTCGGCGCGGCGGCGGGGCGGCGATTCAATGAACGCGTTCACTGAACGTGTTCTAGCGCCGGCCGATGGCCACGGCAAGGGATTCCGAAGCAACCGGTGCCCACCCGGGCCGACGGGGGGGCATGTGGTTCTCCCGCTCCGCTGTTGCAGCTTTCTCCCTCTCCTTGATGGCGCTCGGAAGCGGCTGCGCCGGGTCGGACGATCTCACGCTGGTGATCGCCGACGACTTCACCCCCCAGGAGCGCGCGGATATCGAGAGCGTGGCCGCCGAGTGGCAGGCGCACGTGGGCTCGCGCGTCACGGTGCGCTTTGGCGGCGAGGCCCAGGGACGCGACTGGACCGTACGCCTCCTGCCGAAAGGCACCGACGGCGCGCTGCCGTCGAGCCGCTTCGAAGCCTACGAAGACCCCAACAAGCCCGAGATCGGCATCTACGGGTGGAAGCTCCGCTGCAGCTTCCGGCGCACGTTCATGCACGAGGTCGGGCACGCGCTCGGCCTCGAGCACACCGCTGCCGGCGTGATGCACCCCACCGATTGCCTCGACAATGTCGGCCATCTCGACGACGCCGACCTCGTCACCTGCCGCTCCGCCGGCGTCTGCCGCTGAGGCGCGCGTCCGTACGCGGCGCGGCATCTTGGGCTATCGTTCTTGGCCCATGTTGCTCTTCAAGAAGCCCTTTCACGCCGGCCTGAAAGACGGAACCGTCACCCTCACGTTCCGGCGCTGGCAGAAACCCCACGTGCGGACGGGCGGGCGCTACCGTTGCCACCCCATTGGGGTGCTGGAGGTGGACGACGTGGCGCTGGTGCCCGCAACGTCCATCACCGCCGCCGACGCTGCGCGGGCCGGGTTCGCTTCGCG
The DNA here is from genome assembly GCA_038210445.1 of Polyangiales bacterium. Taxonomy (GTDB): domain Bacteria; phylum Myxococcota_A; class Polyangia; order Polyangiales; family Polyangiaceae; genus JABFRG01. The sequence goes on along the minus strand of JBBQWQ010000052.1, from coordinate 40,257 downwards.
CGAAGCGCTCCTCGCCTATCTGACCGAGCTCGGGCCGTTGACGCCGACCACGCGGGTCTATCGGGTTGGCCTGCACTACGGCGGCGACGGCGATCGGGTGGAGATCGCGATGAATGCCGACTTGAGCGACGACGACGTGGCGGCGATCACCGCGAAGCTCGCGCGGATGGACAAGACCGCGCCGTGGACCCAGGCCACGCTGCGGCTCATCGACGCGTCGCCGCGCACGGCGGCCTCCACGCTCGCCGCCAAGGTGGACCGCGAAACCTTGCCCTTCAAGGCCGACGTGGTGAAGCTGAAGAAGCTCGGCCTCACCCAGAGCTTCGAGGTGGGCTACGAGATCTCACCGCGGGGGCGCGCCTACCTGGCGAAGATCGCGCCGAAGGCTCGAAAGACGCGCTAGGTGGCTGGTGTTTTTCGTGAACGACCTAGCTCTTCCGGTCCGGGAGGCTGCGCGGAGGCTGACAAGCGCCAAGCAGGAGATTGAGGGTTTTTCGTCAAGACCGAGGGAGGCCAAGGAGGAGCGCGCGGAACGAACTCCTGTTCGTGAGCACGTCCGACGCCGGCATACCCGAAGGTATTGACGAAAAACACCAGTCTCCTAGGGCGCCGGGGGAACGCGCTCCGTATCGGCAGGTAGTCTGGGGCGGCGCGCAACACCCTCGCGCGGAAGATGCGCGCGCTCTCGGTTGCCGCGCCGAGGGATCACGCCGTGCGGGCAACGAGCAGGCGTTCGGCGACGTGCAGTCGCGGGGTAGGGCGCGCGGCGTCTTGGGCCCAGTCGCGATAGTCGGAGTCGCGCAACACGACCAGGCCCGATGCTTCGACCACGGCGCGGGCCTCGGGTTCGCTCATGAGACCGAGGAGTGGCTCGCCGATGAGCCCGAAGGCTGCGCGCACCAGCGGGCGGATCGGCGCCACCGCGCTCGCCATGTCCGGCGTGCCATAGGTCATGGCGAGCGTGCCGGAAGCCTTGCACAGCGCGGCGACGGCCCGCAGCGTCGCGGCGGTGGCCGCGCGCGGCAGGTACGGGGTCACGCCCTCCCACACGAAGACCGAAGCCGCGTCGGGCGCGAAGCCCGATGCTCGGATACGCTCGCCGAGATCGTCTTTGCCGAAGTCGACCTCCACCCAGGTGACGTCGCGGCTGCTCGGTGCACGGCCACCCATGCGCGCGGCCTTGTAGGCTTGCGTGGCGGGGTGATCCACCTCGAACACGCGCGTGTCCGCCAGCGACGCCATGCGCCAGGCGCGGGCGTCGAGGCCTGCACCCAGGATGACCAGCTGCCGTGCGCCCGCCGCCACGGCGCGCTCCACCACCGCGTCGATGGCGAGGGTGCGCAGCGGAAGGTGCGCCACGAAGCCGCCCCGGCGTAGCAGATAGCGCAACGCAGGGTGCGCGCTCTGCGCATCGCGCCCGGCACGCACCGCGTGGTTCAAGGGAAACGGCATGAGGCTGGCGGCCACCGGGTCCACGTCGTCGATGCCGCGGGCGCAGGCCACGGCCAGAGCGGTGAAACTAACAACCCCGTCGCGCATCCGGTGAGCGTAGCCGAATACCGACGGGGTCGAGCGCACAAGTGGGGGTTGCTCAGAGCGTGAGGCGCATGGTCACCAGCACAGAGCGCTCGCCGTTCTCGTTCTGCCCCTTCTGATCGAAGGACCAGAGAGCGAAGCGCGCACCGGCCGCCAGGTACTTCGTGAGCCAGTAGGTGGTGCCGATGTTGAGGTACTGGTTGGTGGTGAGGAAGCCGTCGCCCACCTTGTATTGGTTGTTCACGTACTGAATGCCCACGCCGTTCTGGTTGCCGAAGCGGCGCTGGTAGTTCACGTCGATGCCGCCGCCCCAGGCGATGCCGGTGTACTTGTCGGGCGAGAGCCGCGTGACGTTGGTGGGGTCGACGACGTCGTTGCGCCCGTACGAGACGTTGACGAACGGCGAGATGACGTCGTTGAACAGGTGCGCGCGCAGGTTGAGCCGGTAGTTGTAGCCGCGAAGGTTGCGGGCCACGTTGTCGTTGGCGTTCACGTCGACCAGGAACATCTGCAGCGCCGTTCGCGCCTCGAAGTACTTGTGGTTGTACATGACCGACGGCGTGAGCACGTAGGCGTGGAACTGGTCGTCCGGGTAGCCGTTGAGGTCCTGGCGGGTTCGCTGCGCCGCCTGGAAGTAGATGCGATCGTACGGTGGGAAGGCGCCGCCCAGGGTCAAGATGGAGGACGATGCGGTGGGGTTGCCGGCGTTTCCGGAGATGCCCACGCGAAGCCCCGGCAGCACCTCGGCGGTGCCGCGGATGCCGTTTCCGAGGTTGAAGCCGCTGAAGAGGAGGGGGTCACGTGTAGCTGTATCCTGCATCAATGTGTCGGCAACGTGCCCGGAGAAGTAGTCGACGCTGGCTTCGTCGACCACGCGCCCGAGCTCGGCCGCCCACCATTTCTTGCCCAGGTGAATGACCTGCTTGCGCACCTGGAGCGCGGCCTGGCCGTCGTACACGCTGGTGCCGTGGAGGCGCGGACCGCCGTTGGCCATGATCTCGCTCTCGAAGGAGACCCAGTCGCTGACCTCGCCGCGCACGCCGAAATCGGCAAGCATGATGGCGGAAAGGCGATCGTTGCGGGTGGTGGTGTCGGGCTGGATGGCGTTGTCGTACTTGGCGCCCCCCACCAGGGTAACGAACGGGCGAATCTGGAAGTAGAGGCCATCGCGCTTGCCCTTGGCGGCGGGGGCCGGCGCGAAGGGACCGGTTGCCGGTGCGGGTTCGCTTTCGTGCTCGCCTTGGGCGGCGGGCGGCGCCACCGGCGCGGCCGCATACGGTGGCGGCGGAGGAGGTTGGGGTGCGCTCGCCACCGGGGGAGGCGGCGGCGGCTGCGGCGCCTGGAGCGGAGGAAGCGGGTCGGTGATGGGCGGCGGCGGCGGGGGAGCCGGCGCGTCTTGGCCGAAGGAGGGGGGGCTGACCAAGATCACGGCAGCGCACGGCAGGGTGCGCGCGAGCAGCGAGGCGAGTCGAAGGGGAGCGTTCACGATGTCACTTCCGGAAATGGGTAAAGGGAGAGCCCGGATCAAGCCGAGCTCTCCCGGCCTGTGATTCAGCGCTCGAGCGCGGCCTTGGCGATGGCGACCGCTTCGGCGCTGCGGATGGCGCCGTAGTGGTTCTTGAAGAGACCATTGAGGAAGAACGTCGAGGTATCCACCGTGGTCACCGTCTTGTTGTCGGCGCCCTGAAGCTTGGCCGAGCGCTCCGAGACGAACTCGTCGAGCAGCGTGCCGTCCGGCTGATCCTTGAAGACCACGGTGGTGTAGAGTACACGGTTGCCGCCGCAGGCGTTGGCCTGTCCGTAGGCGTTGTAGCCGTCGGCGCAGGGGGTCTCGATGGCCGGCGTCGGGCCATTGAGCGGCGCGAGGAAGGGCGTGGGCGAGTAGTTGTCGCGGTTGCCCAGCTGGCATGCCACGAGGCCGCGCATGGTCTTGTTGGCGGGGTTCGCCGGGTCGTTGCAGAGTGCAGTAAACGACGAAACACCATGGTTCGCCCCGGAGATGAGCAGCAGCGAGTGCACCTTCTCGAAGGGCTTCTCCCCGCGGTGGTGCATCCGGCGCAGGGCATCGCGGATGATGGTGGTGCCGAGCGAGAAGCCGGCGAGGTTGATCTTGCGGGTAGGGTACTTGGTGGCGAGGCTCTTGATGAGCCGCTCCAGGATGGGCGAGGCCCAGCCGTGGTCGAAGTTCTTGGCGGCGTTGCCGGTGCCAGATTCCGTCGGGTCGTTCACCTTGTCGTAGCGGAAATCGGCGGCGTACACGTGGTAGCCGTCGGCCACCAGGGTCTCGGCGATCTTGGGGGCGGTGGCCGGATCTTCCGGGTTCGCTTCCCAGTCGAGGGGGGTCGACGAGTTGCCGTGAACGAGCACGACGATGGGCTTGGTGGTGTCTTCGCCGGCAGGAACCGGGTACTCCTTGGCGGAGCAAGGGAAGTCCGCGAGCACGGCGGCGGTGTAGCCGGCGGGCTTGGCGTCGATGCTGGTGCGGGTCGCGATGTCGGCGGTGGTGCAGCCCGGGTGCGCCGCGAGATCGTCGCGGTAGGTGATGTTCTGCTTCGAGTCGGCGATGGTGTCGTTCTTGGTGGGGTCGGCGGGCGGATCGGAGCCGTCGACCAGGGGCGGGATGCTGCTGTCTTGCTGCGGCGTGGTGCCGCCGTCGGAGGTGCCCGCGTCGGGGGTGGCGGCGGAGTCCGAGAGGCAGCCGGTGACGGCCAATGCGCCGAGGGTGGCGAGGGTGGTGACGGCGACGATAGTGCGAAGCATGATGATCTCCTTGAGACGGTGTAGCGACACGAAGGTCAGTTCAGGGCCGGGGTGGCCTCGGGGGAATCGGGGGGCGCAGCGTCGATGGAGCCGCGTGGACGAAGGAGCAGCGTCAGCGCCAGGAGGAGCTGGAATCCCGCGGTCACCAGGGCGATGGCCTGGGCGAAGGTGAAGCCATGCTTCTCTGCCAGGGTGGCGATGAGCGGCGGCGCAAAGGCGGCGAAGCAGGCGCCCACGTGGTACACGAAGCCCACTGCGCGGGCGCGCACCTGGGCCGGGAACATCGACGTGAGGAGCAGTGGCGTCACGCCGGCGTAGCCGCCCCCGAACATCCCGCCGAAGAACGCGCCGAACCCCAGCATGCTCGGCACCCAGCCGACGTACACCGGCAGGATCGGCAGCGTGAGGAGCGCCGCGACGATGATGGCGCCGGCGGGCGACCAGCGCGAGGCCAAGTAGCCGCACCCCACCGCGCCGCCCATCATGCCCACGTTGAAGAGAATGAGCAGCCGCGACACCTCGGTGGGCGAGAGCGCAAGCTCCTTGCCGAGCAGCGTCGGGTACACCGAGGTGATGGCGTAGTAGCCGCTGAAGCCCAGGGCCATGATGGTGCATCCCCAGAAGAGCGAGCGGGCGATGCGGCCGCGGTCGAGGGGCGCAGGCTTGGGCGCGGTGGTTCCCGGAGGCGGCTTCTTGGGCAAGCTCTCGGGCACCCAGATGCGAATCGGGAGCACCAGGAGGGCGGGCGCGGCTGCGATGAGAAAGATGGTGCGCCAGCTGCCGCCGTGGCCGAGCACCAGGTGGGTCACGCCCGCGGCCAGCAGATAGCCGATGGCCCAGCTGCCCTGAAGCACACCGGAGGCGATGCCGCGGCTACGGGCCGGCCAGTTCTCCATGGCCAGCGTCGCGCCCGAGGCCCACTCGGCGCCCATGCCCAGGCCGAACAGCGTGCGCAGCACCAGGATCCACGTGAACGAAGGCGCGAAGGCCACCGCGCCATCGCAGAGCGCGAACCACACCACCGAAATCATCAGCGGCAGCTTGCGTCCCCAGCGGTCTGCTGCGGCGCCGGCCACCACCCCGCCCACCAGGCGAAGAAGCAAGGTGAGCGTGACGCTCCATGCGGTCGCGGTGATGGTGACGCCGAACTCTTTGGCGATCTGCGGCATCACCAGGAGGAACACCGTGAAGTCGAAGGCGTCGAGAACCCAGCCGAACCACGCCGCCAAGAACGAGATCCACTGCGGCCGCGTGGGCTCGCGCCACCACGGACCGTCGGCCCCGCTCAAGGCTTCCTCGAAGTGCGCACGCGCGCGGGCTTGGCGCGCGCCTTCGGCTGTGGGGGCGTCGACGTCGCAGCGCCCGCGCGCGGCAAGAGGCCGTGCGATACGAGGTCGATGGCAGTGTCGACCAGCGCCGGGACCGCGCTCGCGTCGCAGTCGTCCCAGAGCATCCAGCGCATGCCGAGAAAGTCGGCCATGCCCATGAGACAGTGGGCGGCGATGACCGGGTCGGTGCCGCGCACGGCGCCTGCGTTCATCGCCTGGGCCATGCCCTGCGCGTAGCCTTCGCTCAGCCGATCGTAGTACCGGCGGAACACCGCTTCGTCGACGAACTCCGCCTGACGCACGATGCGATAGAGCTTCTGGTGCTCCGCCAGGAAGGTGAAGAACGCGGTGAGGCCGGCGCGCTCCATGGCGAAGCGATCGGTCTCTCCCTGGGTGGCCTCGGCCAGCGCATGGCGCAGCCGCTTCCCGAGCGAGTCCACCAGCTCGCAGAACGCCGACTTTTTGTCGGGAAAGTACACGTAAAAACTACCCAGCGCGGCGCCTGCCTGGCGGCAGATGTCGGCCACCGAAGCGCCTTCGTAGCCATGCTGGCCGAACACCTGCTCGGCCGCGCGCAGGAGCTTGAGACGGGAACGCCGCCCGCGTTCGGTGGTGGGTTCGGTGCGGGCCGAACATGAAGCATGATTCATGTGTCATGTGTCGGTACAGCCGCCTGCAGGCAGCCGTCAACGCTTGCGCGCGCAAGGCGGGCGATGCTGACGCGCCGCGTTGTGGCGTGCGCGCGAAGCGGCGCAAAGTAACGCGTCTCGTTGCGTTATGGTCATAACGCACGGCGGTGTAACGGCGACCCGCTGCGGTCAGCCAGGAGGCGCGTCGAAGAGCGCGAGCACCTCGCGTGCCTCATCGCCGACCGACCAGAAGCCCTCGCGGAAAATCGCTTCGTCGCCCACGAGCTTCGCCACGTCTGCCCGCGCCTCTCGCGCGTCGAGGGTCCCCAGCGCGTACAGGCTCCAGAAGCGCACCGCCGGCGCTGCGTCGTTCAGGCACTTGCGCAGGGTTTGAAGCGCACGCGCGCGAAGGGCGCTCGCGGGCGGCGCGAACTGCAAATCGAAGCCCAACGCCTCGGCTGCGAGCCCACGGATCTCTGGCTCGGCGGCCGGGTCGGCGAGCACCGTGAGGAACACCGAGGCGGTGCGCCGATCGCCCCATTGCGCCAGCAGATACGCTACGTCGCGCCGCGTGTCGGTATCGGGGTGACGCAGCACGGCTGTTTGAAAGCGGGCCAACAGCGAGGCAGCCTGCCGCGGCCGCAAGCTACCGGCGCCGCGCAGGCGCACCACCGCGAGCCGGCGTGTGGCGGCGGCGCGTACGTCGTGGTCGCCCTGGAGCAAGGCATCGGAGCATCGGTCGACCCATCGTTTCCATCGGCGCATGAGGGCCGCGGTCCTACCACAACCGGGTCGCCGACTGCGCGAGGAAGGGCGCGCACAGCCGCGCGAACGACCGTATCCTCGCGCTCGCGACGCCACTTTGGCGCCGCGTTCTTGCAAAAGAGGAGCCTCGATGAGCATTGCAGCGCGAACGGCGGAGAGCGGGAAATTCAGGCAAGTGCTGGAAGTGGACGGCCACACGTTGCATGCGGACGTGTCGCCGGCGCTGGGGGGCGAGGGGTCGGCGCCTGGTCCGCACGACCTCTTCGACGCCTCGCTGGCGGCATGCAAGGCCCTCACCGCGCATTGGTACGCCAAGAAGAACGGCATCGCGCTCGAGCGCGTGGAGACCAAGGTCGAGCGCGACGACACCAAGGAGCGCCAGGGCACCTACGTGCTGCGGGTGCGCATCGCGTTCTTCGGCGCCCTCAGCGACGCCGAGAAGCGCAAGCTCTACGACGTGGTGACCCGATGCCCAGTGCACAAGCTCATGACCACCAGCACCGTGGAGATCGAAACCGCGCCGCTGGAGATCGCGCCGTGAGCGGCGACCTTGGCGATACGCTCATTGCCGGTCGCGCGCGGCCCATCGACGGCTTTCCGGTGGCCCGGGTGCTCCCCGCCATGGCCCGACGCCTGGTCGGACCGTTCTGCTTCTTCGACCATCTGGGACCGGTGGATCTGCCCGCGGGCGCCGCCTTCGACGTTCGGCGCGGGGGCGCGTACGGTGCGCGCCCGGGAGGCTTCGCACGTGGTGCTGGTGGGCGGAGCGCCGCTGGAGAGCCCGCGTCACATCGAGTGGAACTTCGTCTCGAGCGCGCAAGCGCGCATCGAACGCGCCAAGGACGACTGGCGCGGGTGCCGCTTTCCGCCGATTCCGGGCGACGACGAAGAGTTCATCCCGCTTCCGTAACGCCGGAGCGCGAAGCGCCGCGAGCTTCGCGAGGCGCCGCGATACCTGCCCCGCGTTTCGCCCGCAACTCGCCCAATTGTTGGGTCTTCCACCGGATATCCCGGTGGCATGTGGCATGCTTGCGTTCCCTCGATGCGATCCCTCCCTTCGGTCCTGCTCGGCGCTTCTGCCTTTGCGGCCTTCGTCGGCGCCGCCGGCTCCCTCGGGGGCTGCGGCGCCTCGAGCACCGACCCGTCGCCGGCACCCGGCGCGCCGGAGTCCGACGCCGCGACCGCCGACGGCGCCGTGGTGACGCCGCGCGACGGCGGTGAGGCCGCACCTGACGGAGGCGACGCGAGCGTACTTTCGCCCGACACCTGCGCTACCGCGGCCGCGACCTGCCCGGTGGTGCCCGCCGCGTTCGCCGCCGGCGCCGGCCTCCGCGTCGTCGATCGGTGCGCCTTTCCCATGCGTCCGGCGGCAGGCTTCGGCGGGAACGCGGGCCTCATCGACGCGCTCGAGAAGATCACCACCAAGACGGCGCCCGCGGCGGTGGCAGCCGACGGCAATCGCATCGCCACCGCCGTCACCGCGGTTCCGGGCGGACCTCCGGGCGTCGACTACGCGTTCCGCTGGAACGCCGAGGACGACGCCTCGACCACCTGGATTCCCCAGGGGATCACCGGCACCCCCGACGCCGAAGCGACCGGCCTCTCGGGTGGCAAGCGCATCGTCCTCGTGAGCTTCTACGAAGACACCACGCTCGGCAAGGGCGTGCGCGTGGCCTTCGTCGACGTTACGAACCCGGCGGCGCCCCGCTATCGCCTTGCCCTTCTTGTGGAGCCCGCAGGGTCGGCCGCCGCGCCCAGCTTCGCGCCGGTAGACTCGCACGCCGGGGGCATCGTGTGGTTCGGCAGTAAGTTGTATGTTGCACAGACCGGCACCGGCTTCCGGGTCTTCGACATGAGCCGCATCCTCGAGGTCGCGGTGGACCAAGACGTCATCGGCTGCACCGCCACCACTTGCCGCGCGGGCCTCTACAAATACGTGATCCCGCAGATAGGCGTGTACGCCGAGCGCGGCGCCTGCGCCCCCATCTTTTCTTGGGTATCGCTCGACCGCAGCACCACACCGCCGTCACTGGTATCGGGCGAGTACTGCAGCGCCACGGCGTGCGCCGGTCGATTCGCCGGCAAGGCGCTCCGGTGGCCGCTCGACCCGGCGACCGATCTGCTCGTTCGCCGCGACGCCGCCTCTACCACCTGGCCCACCGAGGCGTTTCTTTTGGGCGAGACCCAAGTGCAGGGCGGCGCCTCCAGGGGGGGCACCTATCTGCTCTCGTCGAGCGCTCCTGCCGGGGGCGGCGGGGCGCTCTACCGCGTCAAGCCCGGCAAGAGCGCCACCTCGGTCTTCGCCGACGCGCCGGAGGACCTCATGGTGGAGGGCACCAAAGGGCTGCTCTGGGGGCTCACCGAAGCGGCCGGCGCGCGGGTGGTGTTCGCGGCGAAGCTCGCGAGCTATCCGCCCCCGCCCTGATCCCGGCGCCCTGCCGCGATTCCTTGCACGGCTCCGGAATCACGTTGAAGCCGGTGCGACCCCAGGCCACCACCGCGTCCACGAAGGCGCGCACCTGGGGGGAAACGAACTCGCGCTCCGCATACACCACCGCCACGCGCGTCTCGCCGCCGATGTGCTCGGCGAGCCCCTCTTCGAGCAGCCCCTCGGCGAGCAGCGGCCCCGCGAGCACGTAGGGCAACAGCGCGATGCCCAAGCCGCTCACCGCATCGTCGGCCAGCATGCTGATCTCGTGGGAAAAGAAGGCGCCTTCGACGTGCACCATGCGGTCCTTGCCGAAGGGCCAGAACCCCGCGCTCGCCTGCGTCGTTTCCCCGCGTGATCGCCCCACTGGGGCGCGGTGGTCGCCCGGTGCCGAGCGCCTACGCCAGCGTAACTGCGTGCCTGTCGCCTGGCGCACGGGTTGCAAGCGGTTTCACAACCCAGACCACAACCGAGGATTCGACATGACCGAAAGCACCGAACGAACCAACGACGACAAGCGCGAGCAGCTCTTTTCGCTGCTCAAAGACCTCTCTAGCGTGATGATGATCTCCTCGGCTACTGGGCAGATCACCGCTGCCCGAGCCCGCCCCATGTCGATCGCTCGGGTCGAAGAAGACGGCACGCTGTATTTTCTCACCAGCGTGGAGACCAGTAAGGTGGACGAGGTGCAGAGCGAGGAGGTCGGCATGTGCACCGGCCAGTCGAAGACCCAGTACGTGAGCCTGGTGGGGCGCTTCCAGGTGGTGCGCGATCGGGCTCTCGTGGAGCAGCTCTGGTCGAAGATGGCCGACGCCTGGTTCTCCGAAGGGAAAGACGATCCCAAAGTTCGCGTGCTGATCTTCCGCCCGAGCGCCGCCGAGCTTTGGGACATGTCCGGCGCCAAGGGGGTGGGCTACCTCATCGACGTGGCGAAGGCCATTCTGGGGGGGACGCCGCCCAAGGGGAGTCCGGACGTCCACGCCACGGTCGACGTCGCGCCCCGCTGATCGCCTGAAGGTGCCGTCTCTCTGCCCCTCGCGGGGCCTCCCCTTTCGTCGTTTCTCCCGGTCGCATCGAACGTCGTGGAGCTCGCGCAAAAGTCGGCAAAGATGCCCGTCCTCTACGTGCCGCACGGGGGAGGCCCGTGGCCGTTCGTCGACTCGCCTTTCGGATCTTCGATCGAGCTCTCGGCGCTCGCGAGCCATCTCCGCGCCATCGCCACGGTTTCAGCGGAAAGGCCGCGCGCTCTCCTGGTGGTGTCGGCCCACTGGGAGGAGCCGGTCGCCACCGTCATGTCCAGCGCAGCGCCGCCACTGCTCTTCGACTACTTCGGCTTTCCGCCATCGGCCTACGAGCTCACCTGGCCTGCATCGGGCAACCCGGCGCTGGCCTCGCGCGTGCGCAGCCTGCTCACGGCGAACGGATTCGCCAGCAGCGAGGACCCGCACCGCGGCTTCGATCATGGAGTGTTCGTCCCGCTCAAGCTCGCGTTCCCCGATGCCGACGTTCCCACCGTGCAGCTGTCGCTGGTGCGCGGGCTCGATCCGTCCCTCCACATCGCGCTGGGGGCGGCGCTCGCCCCGTTGCGCGACGAAGGCGTGCTCATCGTGGGGAGCGGCATGACGTTCCACAACACGAACGCGCTCTCCAGCCCGCGATCGCGGCCGGTCGCCGAGGCCTTCGACGCGTGGCTCCGCGACGCCGCCACCGCCGCCCGCGGCGATCGCGACCACCAGCTCGAACACTGGACCGAGGCTCCGTTCGCGCGGCTTGCCCACCCCCGAGAAGAGCACTTGTTGCCGCTCATGGTGGCCGCCGGGGCCGCGGGCGAAGACCGCGCGCGCACCGCTTTCGAGGGAACGCTCATGGGGCTCCGCATTTCGGGCTACGCCTTTGGGGCCGCCGCGCCCGAAGCTACGCCGGAGTTCTGAGCCGCTGAGCGGAACCCGGGACCTCGCCCGCCCCACGCGCATCCAAGGTGCATGAGGCGCTTCACACGTTCCCCCGCGCGGTGCGCACGCGCATGAGTGAGCTTCGCAAGGCGCTCGCGCGCTTCAAGCCCGATCTCTCGGGCCGGCGCTGGGTCTTCGTCGCCTACGATCAGCTCACCGCGGCGGTGGGCCCCCTCGCCGATATACCGGTGCGCGAGCTGGGCATCGTCCTGGTGGAGGCCCCCCAGAAAGCTTCGCACCGCCCATATCACCGCCAGAAGCTCGCTACGGTGCTCGCCAACCTTCGGCACTTCGCCCTGGAACAGGCGGCTCGCGGGGTGGCGGTTCACCACGTGGTGAGCCCCGGCTCGTACGCCGACGCGCTGTCGGCGCTGCCCGCTTCCATGTTGCCGCTGCTGGCCATGGTTCCCGCCGAGCGAGAGCTGCGGAAGGATCTCGAGGGAATGGTGCGAGCGGGGACGCTCACCTACGTACCCAACGCCATCTGGGCGACTCGCCGCGACGACTTCGTCGAGAGCCAAGGCGACAAACCGCCCTATCGTATGGATGCATTCTACAAGCATGTCCGTACCCGCTCCGGGATCTTGATGGAGGGGAGCAAGCCGGCGGGCGGGAAGTTCAGCTTCGACGCTGAGAATCGCAAGCGCTGGCCCGGCGACCCACCGGCGCCGCAGCCCCTGCGCTTCGAGCCCGACGCCATCACCCGCGAGGTCTGCGACCTCGTCGCCACGCGTTTTGCCCACCATCCGGGAACCCTGCGGCCCGAAGCGCTCCCGGCGACGCAGGCCGATGCCGAGCGGCAGTGGGCCTTTGCCAAGCGCGAGAGCCTGCCCCACTTCGGCCCCTTTGAAGACGCGATTTCGGTGAAGTCGCGCCGGCTCTTTCACACCAGCATCTCGGCGGCGCTCAACCTGTCGCGGCTCATCCCCATGCGCCTGGTGCGCGAGGCCGCGGCGCTGCCGATACCGCTCGCCAGTCGTGAGGGGTTCGTGCGTCAAATCCTGGGATGGCGCGAGTTCGTGCGTCACGTGCACGAGGCCACCGATGGGTTTCGGAGCGGCGGCGGCCCGACGCTCCCCGTACCCGGCGACGGCGGGTACAGCGGCTGGGCCGGCAAGGCTTGGCAGCGCGGCGCCGGCGCCGCAGCTTCCGACGGCGGCGCGAACCCTTCGCACGTCGGCGCCGCCGGGGGCGTGCCGCCGGCCTATTGGGGAACGCCCTCTGGCCTCGCGTGTCTCGACGCCGTGGTGGAAGGCGTATGGGACGAAGGCTACAGCCACCACATCACGCGCCTCATGGTCCTCTCCAACATCGCCACGCTGCTCGACGTGTCGCCGCGGGCGCTCACCGACTGGTTCTGGGTGGCCTACGTCGACGCCTACGACTGGGTGGTCGAACCCAACGTATTGGCCATGGGCACCTACGGCGCCGGCGGCATCATGACCACCAAACCGTACATCGCGGGCGCCGCGTACATTCACAAGATGGGCGACGCATGCGAGGGCTGCGCGTTCGACCCCAAGCGCACGTGTCCGCTCACGCGACTCTACTGGGCGTACCTGGGCCGCCATCAGGCCTCGCTCACCGGAAGCGCGCGCATGATGGTGCCGCTGGCGGCGCTGCGAAAGCGCAGCGCCGCCGATACGCAACGCGACGCGGAAGTGTTCGCAAAGACGCGTGCGACGTTGGAGCGGGGCGAACGCTTGGTACCGGAATGAGGGCGCTCAGCGCGCAGGCTGGCAACGAGCGCAGTAGTAGATGGTGCGACCGCCGCATGCGAAGCTCCCGATGGCGCCTTCGCACGTGCGGCACGAGCGCTGCCGGTACACGTAGAGCGCGTCGCGCTTGCGGGTGCGCCGCGTGGCTCCCTCCACGGTGACGATGCGGTTGGCTTGGACGCCGCGCGCCAGCAGGGCCCGCGCATGCGCCCAAAGCTTGTCGAGCTCCGCCCGGGTGAGCTCGTTGCCTCGCGTTTCTGGGTGGATGCCCACCAGAAACAGCAGTTCGGCGCGGTACACGTTGCCGATGCCGGCGAAGATCGATTGGTCGAGCAGGAGGGCGCCGATGCTTCGTCTCGAGGCGTGCACCTTCGGCCAGGTGGTTTTGGGCCGTGGGCTGCCCGAAATGGGGTCGCCGCCCAGGCGCGCCCGCAACGCCGACAGCGCGGCGGCGCTCATGCGCTCGCAGACGATGGGTCCCACCAGATCCCAGCAAGCCTCGACACCGAGCAGGCGCAGCCGGACCGTGGGGCGAGGCTCGGGGAAGGGCGCCCGCTGCTTCCGGAAGCGCCCGAAAAGACCGAGGTGCACGTGCACGCACGCGCCCTCGTCTCCGAAGAACAAGAGCAGGTGCTTGCCGATGGCTTGCGCGTCGCGGAGCGTGGTGCCGTCGAGCTCCGCCGCCTCGGCGAAGCGCCCCTGGGGCGAAGACGCGCGAACCCTCTCGCCGCCCAGGCTCTTGCGCAGGTCGATAGCCAGGCGATGGATGGTGTGACCCTCCGGCATAGGCCTTTCGATGCGGCGTTGCCGGGCGCAATCGCAGAGACGCACATCGCAGAAACGATGAAGGCCACGAGGTCTGCACCCCGTGGCCTTTGGTTTGCGCGCGTGCGCGCGAGAGCGCTACTTCTTCGGCTGCGCGGTAGCGGGCTTGGGGGCCTTGGGCGCGGCGAGCTTGAGCACCTTGCGGAGGCCGGCTTCGTCGCTCACCTTGATGCCCTTGCGCTCGCCGCCTTCGGTCCAGAACTCGGGGCCGAGACCCTCGACGTTGCAGAGACCGACCATGCCCTTGACCTTCTTGTCCTTGTCCTTGAGCGACAGGGTGAGGTCGTCTGGGCACTTGCGCAGCACGCCTTCGGCGCTCTGATCGAGGCCGATGGCCTTGAGCACTGCGTCGACGTCGGCGGCCTTGGTGATCTCCGGCTTCTTGGTTTTGCCGGCGGCGACGTCGATGGACTTGATCTCACCAAGCGTGTCCTTGAGCGCCGGTGCGGGCGGGGGCTTCGGCGGCTCGGGGGTCGTCGGCTGGGGGGCCGGCGTGGTTGCCGTCGGGGCCGGATCCGTGGTGGGAACCGCGGGGGTCGTCACCGCCGGTTGCGGCTCCGGGTTGGTGGCGGGCGGCGGCGGATCACCACCACAGGCGGCCAACAGAGATGCAACGATAAAGGTTTCGACGAGTTTGCGCATGCGTGGGCTCCTCACTTTCATGTTCCGATTATCACGGACCGCCGCTCGATGGAAAGCCTCGAGTGTAGAGGGACCCGAAAGGCCGCCCGGCACGCTTTCGAGCGCGCCCGCGCATGATACCGTCACGCCGCACATGGCCATCGAGCTTCCCACACTGGGTTTTTCCACTCCAGCTGCGTTCGAGAAGTGGCTGTCGGACCACCACGCGGCGTCTCCCGGCTTGTGGCTTCGCATCGCCAAGGCCGCCGCCGGCGTCAAGTCCGTCACCTACGCCGAGGCGCTCGACGTGGCCCTTTGCTACGGATGGATCGACGGTCAGAAGGGCGCCATCGACGCGCAACACTGGCGTCAGCGTTTCACGCCTCGAAGGCCTTCGAGCAAGTGGTCCAAGATTAATTGCGCGAAAGTCGAGGTGCTCATCGCCGCTGGGCGCATGAAGGCGCCGGGGCTCGCGCAGGTGGATGCGGCGCGCAAGAGCGGGGCGTGGGAAGCCGCCTACGCCGGCCAGCGAACCGCGCAGGTGCCCGACGACCTGGCCGCCGCCATCGCAAAGAACCCGGCTGCAAAGGCGTTTTTTGCGACGCTCGACGGGACCAACCGGTACGCCATCCTCTACCGCGTGGGCGACGCGAAGCGCGTGGCGACACGCGAAGCACGCATCGCCAAGTTCGTGGCGATGCTGGCGAAGGGCGACAAGCTCTACCCTTGATGCGCACGCAACCTGTAAGAAGAGGCGCGCCGTACCGTTCAAAGATCTGCACCCAGGTGCGCTATGCTAGCCTGGCATGCGCCGGCGAGCCGGCGTGGCTGTGGTCCGATCGAGGAGAACAATGATGAAGAACTTGATGTGCCTTGGCTTGGTCGCGCTCGTGGTTGCGAGCGCGTGCGGAAAGAAAGACGAAACCCCGCCCCCGGCGGCAGGAGGCGTGCAGGGCGCCAATGGGCAGTACCCCAACGGTCAGCCTGCGCCGTACCCCAACAACGGTCAGCCTGCGCCGTACCCCAACAATGGTCAGCCTGCGCCGTACCCCAACAATGGTCAGCCGACGCCCGCTCCGGCGCCGCAGCTCGCCACGCCGGGTCCCCTGGCGCTGCCCTGCACCGCCGACTCGGCGTGCGGCCTCGCCCACTGCAACACGCAGTACAGCAAGTGCGCATTCCCCTGCGTCGCCAACACCGACTGCATCCAGGGCAACAGCTGCAACGCCCAGACCGGCTTCTGCCTCCCCGGCGGCGGCTGACGGCTCCTCGCGGCGCGTTTTCCTGCGTGTCGTGAGCCGCGAGAGGGCGCTTCGGCGCTCTCTCGCTTTTTTGTGTGCGCTACTTCTCCTTCGATGCGCGCAGTTCGGCGGCGCGCAGCCGCGCATCGAAGTCGTCGAGGTCGCTCTGTAGAAGCGCTCGATCGTCGAGCTCCGGCTCTTCGAGCTCCGGCTCCTTCGCGATGCGCACGTGCGCCGCTTCTTCGGGTGCCGGCTCCTTCGCCGCCTGGCCACTTACCAGTCGCGCGGCCTCGAGGTGCGGCTTGGCGCGCGACGCCTGCCGCGCGTAGCGTCCGCGAATGAGGAAGAAGACGTTGGCCCAGGACATGAGGGTGATGAGCCCACCCAGCAGCGTGGGCCGCGCGCCCTGGAGAATGGCCGCCATGAGGAGCAGGTTCGAGGCCACCACCGCCACCAAGGCTAGCCGCGCGGCCCACGAAGGGCGCTCCGCCGCCGCCTTCGCCAGCACCAGGTTGCGGTCGGCGGCCGCCCGCACCTGTGTATCTTGCACGTGACGCTCGAGCCGTGGGCCGCCGCAGGCCGTGCATGCGAAGGCGAAGACCGGGTCCGGACGCACCGCGGTCTGGGCGCCGCAGTGAGGGCACGGAAAGCTGGGCTCGAGGGGCATGGAGGGGTTAATACCACCCGCGATGCCTCCTCGGGCAAAGTCGGTACCGCCTCGCGTCAGTCGTCGAGGTCGGCGAGCTCCTGGTCGAGCCGCGCGTCGTAGGCGTCGATCGGGCTGTTCGCTCCGCCCGATGCCATGCTCGACGGTTCGTCGGGCAGCGGCGTTCGCCACCGACGGAGGAGCCGCAGCAGCAAGAGGCCGCCCACGGCGAGCACCACGGCGAAGGCAACCACGACGTAGTGACGGCGATCGTGGCCTTGCGGAACCGCGCGCACCCGGTCGCCGTAGCGCGCGGCGAAGTCGTCTTCGATGTGCGTGGGACTCTCGCCCGAAGCGATGCGGCCGCGCACCTCGGCGCGGAGCGTGTCGGCCAGCTCCGACTGATGCGCGTCCAGCGTCTGCAGGTAGCAACACGGGGCCAGCAGATGCCCTTCCACCACACCGGCCTGGGCTGCGTCGTCGGCACGCGCCGCGGTGGGCGCCATCACGAGCGCCGATGCCAAGGCCCAAGATGCGACGAAGCGAGCAGCGGACATGGGCCAGAGACTAGGGACGCACGCGGCGGACGCCTGCGGTGATTCGTCGCACCGCGCCCGCCTTCCTGCGACGGCTCGCACCCGACGTCGCGTGACCGCCGGTCAGGGCACCAGCACCAGTTTGCCCCGGACCTCGCGGCGCTCCATGCGCGCGAGCGCGAGGCCGGCCTCCGCGAAGGACATCACAGCGTCCACGTGCGGCGTCAGCTTGCGCTCGGCAATCCACCCGAGCAGGCGCTCCCCGTGGGCGCGGTTCTTCTCGGGCGAGCGCATGACGAACTGCCCCCAGAACACGCCGACGATCTGGCACCCCTTGAGCAGGGTGAGGTTCAAGGGAATCTTGGGGATGTCGCCGGCGGCGAAGCCCACCACCAGGTGCCGCCCCTCCCACGCGATGCAGCGGAGCGCGGCCTCGGAGTACGCGCCGCCCACCGGATCGTAGATGACGTCGACGCCGGCCGGAGCCAGCGCTTTGGCGCGGGCTTTCAAGTCTTCGTGCCCGTAGGCGATGCCTTCGTCGGCGCCCTGCTCCTTGCAGAATGCAACTTTCTCGTCGGTGCTCGCGGCGGCGATGACCCGGGCGCCCAGCAGCTTGCCCAGCTGCACCGCGGCGACGCCCACGCCGCCGGACGCGCCCAGCACCAGCAGCGTCTCGCCGGCGCCGAGCGCCGCGCGGTCGACCAGCGCGTGCAGGGTGGTGAGATAGGTGAGCAGCGTCGCGGCCGCGATCTCGAACGACACCGCGTCGGGGATGCGAAAGGTGGCGAGCTCGGGGGCGACGATGCGCTCGGCGAAGGCCCCGTGGAGCAGGGTCGTCGCCACGCGATCGCCCACCGCGAGGCCGGTGACGCCGGCGCCGATGGCGCGCACCACGCCGGCCGCTTCGCCGCCGGGGACGAAGGGCGGCGTCGGTCGAAACTGATACTTGCCGTAGCTCAGGAGCACGTCCGGGAAGTTCACGCCGGCCGCGCGTACGTCGATGAGCACCTCGCCTGCGGCGGGGGTGGGTTCCGGAAGGTCGTCTACACGGAGGCCGGTGGGGCCCGAAAGGTCGTGGCATCGAACGGCGCGCATGCGGGCACCGTATCACTCACCGCGGGCGCTTGCGCGGCTTGGGTCGCGCCGCCCTCCGCTGCGCCTCTTCGTAGGCGCGCTGCAATCGAATGAAGTCCGCGTCGCTTCCGCCATGGTCTGGGTGCAGCTCCTTGGCGCGGGTGCGGAACGCCTGCTTGAGCTCCTCGAGCGAGGCCTGCGGGGATACCCGCAAGACCGCCCAGACCGAGGGCAGCGGCGGGCCTTTGCCGGAAGGCGCCTCGGGCTCGTCTGCGGCGCTGCTGCGGCCGCCCGCGGGCGCTCCTGCGGCGCGAGGCTCATCGTCGCCGCGTCGCCTTGGCCACGGCGCTTGCCCCACCAGAATGCGCCCCCACGCGCGCGCCCAGCGCGGCTCGATCTCGATCAACGCTACCTCGGCGGCCCGCTCCGCCACCGCGTGCGCCTCTTCTCGGGTGCGCGCCCCGCCCTGGAACGCATCGGGCTTGCGGAACGGATCGCGGTTCGGCGCGCCGGTCCACCAGGCCGCCCACAAGAACCTGCGGCGGCGCGTGGGCGCGATCGCCACCTGCGGCGCGAAGAGCGTGGTCACGTTCCTTCAGTCCTCGGGCGTGCGCGCGGCGCGCGGCGCGCTGGAAACGACGCCGGCGTAGCCCGATGAACCTTCATGAAGCGCGTGCAGCCGGCGATGTCGGCGATGAGCAGGAAGGCGCGGCGCGGCATCGTTCAGCGCACGTCCTTCGCGGCTTGCCCGGCGTCCACGACGCGCACGCTAGCCCGAGCCGGGCGCATTCGGGAACCGCCGGCGTCGCGATGGGCCCGATTTGCGCCCCTGTCGCTGAGAAATGCTCAATCCTTCCCAATGGATGTGTCGCCTTCTTCGGGTAGGCTGGCTTCTTGCCCACGCAGCCCCTGCGTTTGCTACGATTTCCGAGTCCCCATGCAGTCGCAGGCCCTATCCCCCTCCACCCAGCTGGGCCAGTACCAGCTCATGCGCCGCATCGGCGGGGGCGGGATGGGCGACGTGTACGAGGCCATGCACACGCGGCTGCAGAAGCGCGTCGCCATCAAGACCCTGCGCCAACAGCTGACCGACGACCCGGTGGTGGTCGCGCGCTTCGTCCGCGAAGGGCAGCTCGCCTCGCAGCTTCGGCACCCCCACATCGTCGACGTCACCGACGCGGGCATCATCGATGGTTTTCCCTGTCTGGTGATGGAGCTGCTCGAGGGCGAGTCGCTCTCGGCGCTCATGAAGCGCGAAGGTGCGCTCCCGGTAGCGCGGGCCGTCGACCTGCTCTTGCCCATCATCGCTGCGCTCGACTTCGCCCACAGCCGGGGCGTTCTCCATCGCGACCTCAAGCCTTCCAACGTCTTCGTGACCCACGGGTGGAACGGGGACGAGATCCCCAAGGTCCTCGACTTCGGCATCTCGAAGCTCATGGGCGAAGCCGATGCGCACCTCACCACCGATTCGATGTTCGTCGGCACGCCGCTCTACGCCTCGCCCGAGATGATGCGCTCGGAGCGCAACATCGACGCACGCTCCGACCAGTACGCGCTCGGCGTCATCCTCTACCAATGCGTCACCGGGACGCGCCCCTTCGGCGCCGATGGCGCCAACGCGCTGCAGCTGGCGATGCAGGTGTGCGAGGGCCGCTTCGTCCCGCCGCGCGCGCTCCGTCCGGACCTCCCGGAGGCCTTCGAGGCCGCCATCCTGCACACCATGGCGCTCTCGCCCGACCATCGGTACCCGTCGATGCGAGCCCTGGGCGAGGCGCTCTTGCCCTTCGCCACCGAGCGCGCGCGCACCATCTGGACGCCCACCATGACCGGCACGACCAGTGGTCGCGTGCCGGCGCTGGTGAGCGGTCCTTACGAGCGGGCGCCCACTTCGCAGCCCGGCAGCCGTCGCTCGGCGCCCCCAACCCCCGTGAGCTCGCACGGCTCCGCGGCGCCGTTCCGCATCACCGGGAGCGGCCCGCCAATGCACGTGTCGCAGATGGCGCCCGCGGGGGTCGGCTCGACGCCGTCGACCGCGCACTCGACCGCAGCGGGCACGGAGCAAACGCCCCCGGTCCGCAGCAGCAGCGCCACCATGTATGTGGTGCTGGCGCTCCTCCTGGTCGGCATCTCCGCCACCGCCGTCGGCGTCTACTACGTTCGCGCGAGCCACGACGTACCGGGCGCGGCCTTGGCAACCGCGGCGCCTTCCGCGAGCACGGCGCGCCTCGAGCTCGCCGCGCAACCGGCGTCGGCCACGGTGGAGCTCGACGGCGTTCCCATCGGCACCGGCCGTGTCGATCGCACCTTGCCCGACGATGGCGCGGAGCACCGCATCCGCATCTCGGCCGAAGGCTACGAGCCGTATCAGCTCACGTTTACCAGCAAGCTTCCGCCCGGCGGCACCATCACCCTCAAGCGCGCCAGCGCCGCGCCCACTGCCGATGCGATCCGCAGCGCCACACCGCCGCACGGCGGTCCAAAGTTCGTGCCGCCCAAGCCGGGTGGCTCGGCGCCGAGCGGCACAGGCGGAGGCGGCGGTAGCGACGGCACGCCCACCGACAATCTGAACCCTTGGAAGCAATGAAACTCGCTTTGTGCAGTGCCGCGCTGCTGGCAGCGCTCCTCACCTCGACCCTCGCAACGCACGCCTTTGCCGCCGACTCCCCAGCGGGCAGTAAAGACTCCGACGAGCGCGCCAAGGAGCTCTTCTTGCAGGGCGATCGCGCCTATTCCGAGGGTCGCTACGAGACCGCGCGCGACTCCTTCCAGGAGGCCTACAAGCTGAGCGGTCGCCCGCAGCTCCTCTACAATCTGGCGAACACCTACGAGCGCCTGGGCAAGCTCACCGAAGCCGCCGACGCGCTCCAGAAGTATCTCGACAACGCCAAGCCCAAGGACCGCCAGACCATCGAGCGTCGCTTGAAGAGCATGAACGAGCGCCTCGAGACGTTGAAGAAAGAGCAGGAGCGGGAACGCGAAGAGCGCGAACGCAAGGAACGGGAGCGCCGCGCCAAGGAAGAGGCCGATCGCCAGGCGAATCCGCCGAAGGAGGGCGACAAGCCGCAGCCTCCGCCCAAGGTGGAGGCGCCGTCACCCTCGCCGGTGCCGTGGATCCTCATCGGGACCGGCGGCGCGCTCGCGGCCGCGGGCGCCACCTTCGGCATCCTTGCGCTGGGCGCCCGCAGCGACGCCAAGGCCGGCTGCAAAGACAGTCCGCGGGGGCTCATTTGCACCGATGGCGCCGAGAGCGCGCTGGGCCGCGACACCGCTTTTTCCATCATCGCCGACGTGGGCATCGGCCTGGGCGTGGTGGGCATCGCCACCGGGGTCATTCTCCTCGTCACCCGCGGCAAGCCTGCTTCGCCGGCCGCGGCCTTGCCGCTCCGGGTTGTGGCCCACAAGAACGGCGCCGAGGTCTCTTTCGGGATGAGGTTCTGATGCGCACACCGTCTCACGCCCTGCGCCACGCCGCGGTGCTCTCGCTCGCCGCGGTCTTCGCGGCTTCGGCGCCCAGCTGCACGCTCACCCGGGTGTCTACCGAGTCGTGCACCAAGAACGACGAGTGCCTCACGGCGTTCGGCCGAGGCTTCACCTGTGGTGGCGCCGGCCGATGCGTCCGCGCGCCGGCCTTCGCGCGCTGCGATCAGGCCTACCCGCCCGATTTTCTCACGCGCCCCGAGGTGTACCCGGGCGGTGTGCTGTTCGGCATGCTCACCACCCGCAGCCGCTCCACCCACCCGCCGCGCGAGGCCGCGGTGCGCCTCGCCGTGGGCCAGGCCAACGATGCCGGCGGGGTCGACGGTCGCAAGTTCGGGATTCTCTCCTGCGACGTCTCCAAGGACGCGAAGTACGATGCGCTCGACGAGTCGGCGGCGTCGGTCGCCGCCGCAAGCTACCTGCGCGACGCCATGGGCGTGCCCGCCATCATCGGCCCCATGGCCTCCGACCCCACGCTCGCGGTGTGGAACGCGGTGAAGGACACCGGCCTGCTCGTCATCTCGCCGTCGTCCACCAGCAACGCGCTCACGCAGGTCGATACCGCCACCGCCAGCGACGACGAGCCTGGGCTTCTGTGGCGCACCGCCGCGCCGGACGCACTCCAAGGCGCGTCCATGGCGCAGTATCTCGCGGAGCAGACGCCCAAGGTCACCAAGGCCACGGTCATCTACGCCAAGGGCGCCTACGGCGAGGGGCTCGCGCAAACGTTTGCCAAGAGCTTCGGCGATCGCGGGGGCAGCGCCGACCTTCTGCCGTTCTCCAACGGCGGCGAACGCGACGCCGACGTCATCGAAGCGGCCAAGAAGGGCGCCCCCTTCGTGGTGATCATCGGCCAGGTCGACGACGCCGCCGCGTGCCTCAACGGAACCGTGGGCAACGTCGCCTTCGACAAGGTCAACTTCCTGTTCACCGACACCGCGGGCAACTCCGATTTCCTCGACAAGACCAAAAGCGCCGCGGCCGCGTACCCGCGCGTGTTCGGGGCCCGGCCGGCGACGCCCACCGGCGACGTCTTCAGCCTATTCTCGTTCAGCTTTCGCAACACCACCGGGCAAGATCCGGCGGCGCTCACCTACGTGGCCAATGCCTACGATGCGGCGTGGATGCTCATGTATGGCGTGGCCTGGGTCAAAGGCCGAGGCACCGAGATCACCGGCAAGAACATCGCCCGCGGGTTTCGCCGCATCGTGGCCAGCGGGCCGGAAATTGCCGTCGAGCCCAACCAGTTCTCGCGCCTCAAGACGGCGTTTCAGAGCGATCAGCGGGTGAACCTGCGGGGCGCCTCCGGCACCCTCGACTTCGACCCAACGACCGAAGAGACCACCACCGGCATCGACATTTGGTCGGCGGCCAATAACCGCATCGAGATCATCAAGACCTACCAGTAGGGAAAGGCTGCCCCACACACGGGCGTAGCCGGCGTCGCGGCCGGTCTACGCCTTAAGGGCCGCCCCGCTCAGTGCGCGCAGCGCAGGCCGAGCTTGCCGTACTTGTTCAGCAGCATGGTCGTGCTGCCGCCGCCCTTGCCGTAGTTGTGCACCTCCCACGAGCCGTTGCCGCTCCAGCGGTGGGTCGCCGAAAAGGGGCTGACGTTGTAGTTCACGGTAGACGTGAGCTCGAAGTTGTTGCCGACGATGTCTGCGTGCCCGGCCGGGCCGCGGCCCTTGGTGCGCCCCGGCGCCGAGATGAAGACGATGTAGTCTACATTGTTCAGCTTGGGGTATTCGTAGCTGTACTGGAAGTCGGCGTACTCGATGCTCTGGTTGGTGCCCCAGGTGAGCGCGCAGCCCGGGTGGTTGGCGTCGGTGGCCCAGGGGAAGCGGCAACCCCAGTAGGTACCGCCGCCTTGGGCTTTGGGCACTGCGGGCGAAGTCGCCGACCAGGGAAGTACACCGGCGCCCCAGGCAGCTTGCCACTCCGGAAGGGTCTCGAGGCGGCCGCCGTCCCACACGCAGAAGGCCTGACCCACCAGGTAGTCGATGCATTGCATCGACTTGGTGTCGTACTCGTTCTTGCTGGCCTCGGGCATCGAGCCGTCCTGGTTCGCGTCGGGGAAGCGGAACGCGTGGGTGCCCGGCGAACCGACGTAGCAGCCGGTCTGGGTCTGGGCGTTCTGCTGGAAGATGAAGCCGCCCAGGTGACGCGAAACGGCGGTGTACACGCCCACCGCCGCGGTGCCGGCGTTGCAGGCGCCGCCGACGTAGTCGCGCTGCGCGCAGCCGGCAAGCTCACCCGCGTTGGTGTTGCCATCGAAGCTCGTGGGCAGGTAGGCGTCCCAATCGGCCTCGAGGACCGTTCGGGTAGCATTGCCCGGAATGAGGGGAATCTTGCCCGCCGCGCGGGCGCCTTGGACGAAGCCGCGCACGTCGTAGCCGACGGTCTCGAGGAAGGTGCGCATGCGGCCGGCGGTCACCGGGTACTTGTCGAGCTCGACGGTCTTCCCCGCGGCGGTGACCGGCGCGGTGGAGCAGCAGTCTTCCCACGCCGCCGCGACGCCGGGCTCGCCGCCGGCGCCGCCGAGGCCGCAGGTGTCCCCGCCGTAGTGGCCGGTGCAGCTGCGGCCCGCAGCGCAGACGTTGTTGTAGTTGCAGCCGAGGCTCGCGCAGTCGGAGCCCAGGCTACAGGCCCTGCCCACCGCGCAGCCGTTGCAGGTGGCCCCGCCGCAGTCGACGTCGGTCTCGTCGCCGTTCTTCACGCCGTCGTCGCAGGCCGGCGGCTGGCACTTGAGCCCGGCGCCCTTATCAGCGCAGACGCCGCTGGTGCAGTCGCCGGCCACCAAGCACTCCTTGTTGTCGGCGCAGCGCGGGCACGCCGGGCCACCGCAGTCGATGTCGGTGTCGGTACCGTTCTTGGCGCCGTCGTCGCACGAGGGCGTTGCACACTTGCCGGCGGTGCACACGTCGCTCTTGCAGTCGGAGCGCACCTTGCACTTCTTGGCGTCGTCACATTTTCCGCAGGTGGCGCCGCCGCAGTCGACGTCCGACTCCGCGCCGTTGAGAACCACGTCGTCGCAGGCGGGCGCGGCGCACTTGAGGGCCGTGCACACGCCGCTCTGGCAGTCGCCCGCGAGCTTGCACTTCTTGTCGACGTCGCACTTGCCGCAGGTGGTGCCGCCGCAGTCGACGTCGGTCTCTACCGCGTTCTGCGTACCGTCGGTGCAGGCCGGCGCCTGGCATACGCCGGATTGAACGTTGCAAACCTTGGAGGGACAGTCGTCGGGCTTCTTGCACCCCACCGCGGCGTCGGGCGCGCCGTCGGGCCGCACCGAGCCGTCGGTACCGCTACTGCCGCCGCTGCTGCTGCTGCTGCTCGCGCCCCCGTCGGTGCCGGGCGCGTCGCCTCCGCCGCTGTCGCAGGCTGCAGCCAACACCACCGTTGCGCCGGCGCATAGCGCGAGCACGATTGAATGCTGGCCCGAAATTCGGCGAGGAAAATGCATCTCCCGAAGGTAGCATCTTCGCTTCCGCAGGGGTCAGAATCCGAATCACCCAAAGTGACGACAGGCAGGGATGGCAGGGATGGCAGGCATGGCAGGGATGGCTGGCATGGCGTGGCAGGGCATGGGCGAGATGGGCGCAACGGTAGGGTGGGGTGGGGCGAAAGTGTACCGCCCGCGCGCCCTTCAAAAGCCGAAGCGGGTGAGATCGGCGTAGATGGTGGCGTCGTTGCCGAAGCCGAAGTACGCGGCGCCGTCTCGAGGATCGACAACACCGACCCCGCTCGAGCGGAGGGGGGCCGGGGCCTCGCGGGTGAGCTGGGTGAAGCGGCCCACCGATTCGCGTGCATCATACACCCACAGACCGGGGGCTGATTTTTTTGCGTCGGGCGTGCCTCCGTACACATAGAAGCGGCCGCGGGCGGCGTCGACCGCGAAGCACCCGTTGCGACGACCCTCGGGCACGTCGTCGCCTTCGAGGAGCTTGGTGAAGGTGGGCTCCGCTGCGCGCGTGTCGAGGGCCCACAGATCGCGCGCGGGCTTGAGGCTGGCGAGACCCTGGGCGCCGCTGAACACCAGGGTGCGCCCCTGGTACTGGCCGAAGAAGAAGCCGTAGCGCTTGGAGGGGCGCACGGCGGGCGTCTTCTGC
This sequence comes from Polyangiales bacterium, assembly GCA_038210445.1. Classification (GTDB taxonomy): domain Bacteria; phylum Myxococcota_A; class Polyangia; order Polyangiales; family Polyangiaceae; genus JABFRG01. The sequence continues at coordinate 14,615 of JBBQWQ010000052.1, read as the reverse complement.
TCCCAGGCAACGCGCGCACCGTTGACGTTGACAGTACCCACCCACAGGTCGTCGAGCAGCGTAGAGTTGCCGTCGACGCCGCCGAAGACGAAGAGGCGCTTGGTCACTTCGTCGTACGAGAACCCGTGGAGCGAGCGCGCCGGCGGCGCTGCATCTTGCGCGAGCCGGGTGAGCTTCACCGCGTCGCCCGCGAAGTCCGCCAGGTACACGTCCGGAACGAGGACCTCTTGGCCCGTCGCGTCGGCGCTGTAGCCCCCGTAGAGATAGGCGGTGGTCGTTTCGGGAATGGGCGCCACGCGCATCGACCCGACCTTCGGCAACGCGTCGCCTTCGATGGTGAGGCGGGAGGCAGCTCCGGTCTTGATGGACACCTGCCAGGTATCGCCCAGCGGGGTGTTTTGTGGGCGATAGCCGCTCCCGCCGAGGATGAGCACGCGGTCGTGGGCCGCATCGAACAGGGTCGCCGGGTGCTCGCGCTCCTCGACGCCTTGCGGCACCAGGTCCCAGCGCGCGCCCCACTTCATGCGCGCGACGCGCACGTCGACCACGACGTCGCGGGTGGCCTTCCCGTCGCCCAGCGTCACCGTCACCGTGTGGTCGCCCTCGTCGTGCGACGCGTCGACCCGGAGCTCGAAGGCTCCGCCTCCCTTGGGCGCAATGGTCGCGCGAAGATCGCTCGAGGCCGCCACGGTGGCCGTAAGGGCGTCGCCGTCGGGGTCGCTGGCGGTGATGGTCACGCTCGCCGACTCTCCTTCGCGCGCCTCGAGGGTGGCGGGTGCGGTCACCGTCGGCGCGCGGTTGGGCGAGGGGTCGGAGGAAGCGGAGCTGCAGGCGGCGAGGAGCAACGAGAGCAAGGAGGGCAAGGGAGCGGCGGCGCGAAGTGACATGCGACCGAGTAGAGCAAGTTGCGCGCCACCACGCTGCGCACCGACAGCGCCGAAAAACCGGCAGGCCAGGGGGCGCCGTTACCAGGTTGACACCAACGAAGCGGATTCGTTACGGCGCGGGGCTCTCGGCCGCGCCGAGCATGGCCGCCCGCAGGGCGTCGAGGTCGGGGGCGATCTCGGTCTTTCGCTGGGGGAGCGAGAGCAGGCGGCCCAGCGCGGACGGCACCGGCACCGGCGCGCCCACCAGGGGCTCGACGATCTCGTGGAACTTCGCCGGGTGGGCGGTGGAGACGAGGACCCATGGTCCGCGCGCTTGCTCTTCGGGCCCGAGGTTCGCATAGGCTTCGGCGCCCACCGCGGTGTGGGGACAGTGAACCGTGCGGTACTGCGCGTAGTCTTGGCGAATGCGCGCACGTATCGCCTCGTCGCTCACCGAGACGGCCTGCAGGGCGCCGCGCAGCTCCTCGATATCCGGGTACAATACACGGAGACGCTCGAGGTTGCTGGGGTTGCCCACATCCATGGCCGAGGCGAGTGTGGCCACGCTGGGTCGCGGTGCGAATTGCCCGGTGCGCAGAAGGTCGGGAACGGTGCGATTGTCGTTGTGAGCCAGCACCACCCGATCGATGGGGAGCCCCATGCGGCGCGCCCACAGGCAGGCCACCACGTTGCCGAGGTTGCCCGAGGGCACCACGAAGTTCGCCTTGGCGCCCTGCGCCCGTAGCACCTCGAGGCTCGCCTTGGCGTAGTACGCGGCCTGCGGAAGCAAACGGCCCACGTTGATGCTGTTGGCCGACGAGAGTGCGAAGGTGCCCGCCAGCACCGGGTCGGCGAAGGCGGCCTTCACCATGCTTTGGCAATCGTCGAAGGTGCCGCGCACCGCGAGCGCCCGTACGTTGCCGTCCCAGCAGGTGAGCTGCTGCTCCTGCCGTGGAGACACCAGCCCCTTCGGGTACAGCACGACGACGTCTGCCCAGCGCACGCCGTGGAAGGCCGCTGCCACCGCGCCGCCGGTATCGCCGGAGGTGGCCACCAAGATGGTGAGCTTTCGGCCGTCGCCTCCGCCGCGGCGCGCCGCCAGGGCGCCCATGCACGCTGCGAGAAAGCGCGCGCCGAAGTCCTTGAACGCTGCCGTCGGTCCGTGAAAGAGCTCGAGGATCGAGAGCTTGCCCGGCGCCCCGGGCACCTCGACCTGCGGCACCGGAAAGTCGAAGGCGCCTGCTGTGATTGCCGCAAGGTCGGCCTCCAGCACGTCGCCCGCGAAGAACGGCGCGAGCAGATGCGCCGCCACTGCTGCCAGTGCGCCGTCGCCCGACGCGGGGGGAAAGGCCGAGGGCTGGTGCGCGGGAAACTCCGCCGGGACGTAGAGGCCGCCGTCTTGGGCGATGCCGTCTTCGAGCGCCTGCGAGAGCGACACCGGGCCTCCGCCGCGTGTGCTGCGGAAGCGAATCAAGGGAGCACCCGCGCGCCCTCGGCGTCGATGCGGGAGATCCACCCGTCGCTCGGGAGATCGTACTCGGCGAAGGCCGATACCATGGCGGCGCGAACGCCCTCGGCCTGGGGCTCCTCACACCAGGCGAACAGGGTAGGGCCAGCCCCCGAGATGCTGCACCCGATGGCTCCGCACGACATGGCCGCCTGCTTCACCGCCTTGAAGCCTGGAATGAGCACCTGACGCTGCGGCTCGATCATGACGTCCTGGAAGGCGTCGCGCATCATTTCGAGATCATTGGTGTAACATGCACTCAAGAAGCCGGCCAGGTTGGCCGTTTGCCACACCACGTCCGAGAGCTCTACCGTCTTCTTGAGGATGCGCCTCGCTTCTTTGGTGGAGAGCGTCATATGCGGGTGCACCAGCACGCAGCGCACTGCCGGCGGCACCGGGATGAGCTTGATGCGGGGCGCGTCGACCCCCACCGTGAGGATGAGCCCCCCGAAGAGCGAGGGGGCGATGTTGTCGACGTGCACCGAGCCGCTGGCGACCGCTTCGCCCTGCATGGCGAACTTGAGCAGCTCGATCTTCTCGAGCGGATGCGGGACCAGCGCACTGGCGGCCACTACCGCAGCCACCGCCGATGCGGCGGAGCCGCCGAGCCCCGAACCCAAAGGAATGCCCTTCTCGATGACCACCTCGATGCCGAAGTCGAGCCCCAGCGCTTCGACCATGGCGAGCAGCGCCTTGCCTGCGGTGTTTCGCTCGGCCTCCATGGGGAGGTCGGGCACCGTGCCGCGAATCTCGAGGATGCGCACGCCGGGCTGCTCGACGCGTGCAACATGCACGCGATCGCCGATGGCGCCCACGCTGTGCCCCAGAATGTCGAAGCCCACGCCCACGTTGCCCACCGATGCGGGGGCGAAGGCGGTGGCCGAAGTGCGGGGGGCGCTCACAGCTTGGCTCCGAGGTACGCCGAGAGGCGCAGGAGATCGCCGAAGATGCCGCCGGCCGTCACGTCGGGGCCCGCGCCCGGACCCTGGACGATGAGCGGGTTGTCGGCGTAGCGCCGGGTCGAGAACCGCACCACGTTGTCGGTGAGCGCGATGTTGCCGAACGGGTGCTTCTGCGGAAGTCGCACCAGGCCCACCGTGGCCTTGCCTTCCGCGTCGAGTCGACCGACGTAGCGCAGAACCTCACCGGCGGCCGCCGCTTCGTCGAAGCGATGCTTCATCTCGCCGTCGAACTCCGGCAATCGCCGCATGAACTCCTCCACCGAGACCGCGGTCAGTGCCGGCGGAACCAGGCCAACGATGGTCACGTCTTCGAGGGTCAGAGGGAGGCCCATCTCCCGGCCCAGGATGACGATTTTGCGCGCCACGTCGGTGCCCGAGAGATCGTCGCGCGGGTCGGGCTCGGTGTAGCCGCGCTGCTTGGCCGCAGCCACGATCGACGAGAAGCTCTCGGTGCCGTCGAACACGTTGAAAAGGTAGGCCAGGGTTCCGGAGAAGATGCCTTCGATGGACGCCACCTCGTCGCCGGTCTCCCGGAGATCGCGCAGGGTCTGGATGATGGGCAGCCCCGCGCCCACGGTGGCCTCGTAGAGATAGTGCGAGCCCACCTTGCGGCGCGCCGCACGGATAGCCTCGTAGCCCGCCCAGGCGCCGCTGTTGGCCTTCTTGTTGGGCGTGATGACGTGCACTCCGTCGCCGAGCCAGCCCACGTAGCGCGCGGCCACGTCGGCGCTCGCGGTGCAGTCGAGGATGGCGGCGTGCGGCAAGTGCCCTTGGCGCACGTGCGCGGTGAAGGCGTCGAGGTCGAGCGGGACGCCGCGCGCTTCTAGCTCTTCCTGCCAGCGTGAGAGATCGATCTCTTGGTCCGACAGGAGCATCGTCTTCGAGGTGGCGATGGCCCGCACCCGGAGGTCGAGCGAAAAGTCGGCGCGCAGCCGCGGAATCTGCGTCTCGAGCTGCGCGAGTAGAGCCCGGCCCACCACGCCCGGGCCCACCAGGCCCAGCGAGATGGTGTGCGGAGAGAGATAGAAAGCGGCGTGCACGGCCCGGAGTGCGCGGGTGGTGCTGGCGCCGTCGACCACCACCGAGATGTTGCGCTCCGACGAGCCCTGGGCAATCGCGCGGATGTTCACGCCGGCGTTACCGAGGGCGCTGAAAACCTTGGCGGCGACCCCTCGACTGCCTGCCATGCCGTCGCCCACCACCGCCACGATGCTCGCGCCTCGGCTCACCTCGACCCGTTGAATCTGCGCCTCGCGCAGCTCGCGATCGAAGGCCTGCTCCACCACCTCACGCGCTCTTTCCGCCTGCGCGTCGGGAATCGCGAAGCAGATGGAGTGTTCGGAGCTGCCTTGGGAGATGAGAATGACCGAGATTCCGGCGTCGCGTAGGGCGCCGAAGAGGCGCTGCGCGGTGCCCGGCACGCCGATCATGCCCGCGCCCTCCAGGTTGAGAAGGGCGAGCGACTCGATGCTGGTGATGCCCTTCACCGGGTGGCTCGACACCGGCGCGGCGCAGATGAGCGAGCCGGCCTTCTCGGGGGCGAAGGTGTTGCGAATCCAGATGGGAATGCCGTACTTCACCGCGGGGGCCATGGTCTGCGGGTGAATCACCTTGGCGCCGAAGTACGCGAGCTCCATGGCCTCGCTGTAGGAGAGCGCGTCGATGACCTTGGCATCGGGCACCCGCCGCGGATCGGCCGAGAGCACGCCGTCTACGTCGGTCCAGATGTGAATCTCTTTGGCGGCGAGAAGCGCGCCGAAGATCGACCCCGAGTAGTCGCTGCCGTTGCGGCCCAGCGTGGTCTGGATGCCGCGGGTGTCGGTGGCGACGAATCCGGTGATCACCAGGACGCCGTCGAAGTCGGCTTCCACCTCGCGCGCGATGGCCGCCCGCGACGTGCCCCACTGCACCAGTGGGCCCAGCGGACCCCACTCCACGGTGAGCACCTTCCTGGCGTCGAGCCAGCGCACGGGCCGGGAGGTGCGCTGCGGCAAGTACGCCGCGAAGAGCCGGGTCGACCAAATCTCGCCGAAGCCCGCCACCAGATCGCGGATGTTATCGGCGGCGGAGCGAACCCGGGCGACGGTGTCGAGAATGCCGGCAATGTCTCGGCAATCGGCGTCGAGTGTTTCTATGTACTGTGCACGTATATCGGCGGGCAAGAGCGCGTCGGCGATGTCCAGATGCCGGGTGCGCACCGCGGCCAAACGCTCCTTCACCGCCGGATCTTGGGCCTCGGCCAGGGCCACCAGCCCCAGCAGCGCGTCGGTGACGCCGCGACAGGCCGAGAGCACCACCCCCTGCGGATGCACCGCGTCGCCCGCCACGATGGTGGCGACGCGCTCGAAGCACGACGCATCGGCGACCGAGGAACCCCCGAACTTGTGAACGATCCAGCTTTCCATTTTGCTTCCGGATTGTCGCAGAGACGGGGAGAAAGTGGGGCGCAACTTTCGGGTTCGCGCGGGCGGCTTCGCGCGGTAGCGTCGGAGCGTGATGAACCGTCTCGCCTTCGTCGACCACTCGCAGGACCCCGCCAGCTGGGCGCGCGCGCTTGGCATCTCGCGCGAGGCGGTGGAGCTCTACCTGGGCTCCGACGTCATCGACCTGCATATCGACACGTTCATCTGGAACCGCGTCTTCGGATACGATCTCACCAAGCGGCATGGTCGCGGTCCCTTCGGCGCCCGCATCTTCGGGCAGGCCGATCTCCCGCGGCTGCGCGAAGCGCGCGTCACCGGGGGCATCTGGGCCATCACCACCAATCCGCTGCGCACGGCTGCCGGTCGGGCGCGCGCGTTCCGGAGCAACCTCGCGCGGCTCACCGGCATCTTCGAGAGCGTGCCGGCCGACGTTCGGTTGGTGCGCACCGCAGGCGAGTACCGAGCCGCCGTCGATGCCGGGTTGCACGCGGCCTTTCTGGGGATTCAAGGCGGAAACGCCCTTGACCACGACGGCGCGCTGTCGGTGCTCGATGACCACGTCGGGCCGAGCGGGCTCTCGAACGTGCTCCGCGTGACCCTGGTGCACCTGTCCACCTCCTCGCTGGGCGCTACCAGCGCACCCCTGGGCGGCAACGGCGAACGCCTTACCGAAGCCGGTCGCCGCTACGTTGCAGAGCTCGATCGACGTCGCATTTTCGTCGACCTGGCGCACATCGCCCGCGGCGGCTTCTTCGACGCGGTGGAGGCCCACGATCGATCGCGGCCCCTCATCGTCACCCACACCGGCGTCGCTGGGGTGCATCGCCACTGGCGCAACCTCGACGACGCGCAGCTCCGCGCCGTGGCCGACACCGGCGGCACCGTGGGCGTCATGTACCAGTCGAGCTTCCTGGGAGACCCTTTTCTCGGCGGCCGCGCCGAGGCGGTGGCGGCGCACCTCTGCCACATCGTCAAGACCGTCGGCGCAGACCACGCGTCGCTGGGGAGCGACTGGGACGGCGCCATCCTGCCCCCGCGCGACATGCCCACGTGCCTCGAGCTGCCGCGCTTGGTGGAGCTCCTGCTTCGCCGCGGGCTCTCCACCGAGGCGGTGCAGAAGATCCTGGGGCAGAGCTTCTTGCGTGCGCTTACGGCGCTTCGCGGCTGACCTCTCCTCTCGGGTTGCGCGGCGAGAGCCGGGCGTTCAGGGGCGCGCGCAGAATCGGTCGTTCTTCGCGAAATCGAGCTCAAGTTTCGATGCCGGTGATCGTTCCACGCATCAAGCAGCCCCTGCGGTCGAAAGGCCCCTGGATGGAGGGCTTGGAGGTGCGCTTGAACGAACGCTTCGCATGGACCTGGTGGCTTTTGTTGGCGTGTGTCTCGGGGTGCGCCGCAGGTAGCACCGAAGGCGGCTCGACCACCACGACGCCACCGGCGAACGATCCCCCCGCCGCCGGGCCGGCCACATCGGCCAGCAGCGACCGAGGCTTTGCGCCGAGCACGCTGCGCGCACAGCCCGTTACCAGGCTGAACGCCGAAGAGAGCTCCCGGCACTGGACCCGCGGCAGCTCCCACGCCTTCACATGGACGCCCGAGGCCTCACCGGCCGCCACCCTTCGCGTGGAGGCGAGCTCTGACGACGGCGCGAGCTGGACGCTCCTGGGAGAGGCCGATGGCGCGCTCGGAAGGTGGGTATGGGAGGTTCCTTCCGAGGGGCCGTCCACCTTGCGCTTTCGCATGGTTCGTTCCTGGAGCGCGACGCCCGAAGAGCTGCCGCGAACGGTCACCATCTCCGCGTCGCATGCGCGCACCTATGCCTTCGAGGCGATTGCGCCCACCGTCGCCGGCGTGCCCCCTCGCGACGGAGCCGGCGCGGTGGTGATGAACGATCGCATGTGGCTCATCGGCGGCTGGAACCCCCTCGACACCGACGCCTTTCCCCTCACCACTTCCAACGACGTGTGGAGCTCGTCCGACGGCGTCGCCTGGCGACAGGACAAGCCCAACTCCTTTCGTGACTACGACTTCGACACCGCGGCCGACTGGGCCGGTCGCCACACCGCCGGCTACACCGTGCACGACGGCAAAATGTGGATCGTCGGGGGCGACACCGTGCAGGGCGACTACCAGATGGATGTCTGGAATTCTGCCGACGGCGCCCACTGGAACCGCGTGAGTGCGGACGCTGGCTACCCTTCGCGCGTGCTCCATACGACGGTCTCGTTCGGGGGTTCCCTCCTCACCATCGGCGGCCAAAGCTGGGACGCCGCGTTCTTCAACGACAGCTGGGCGTCCACCGATGGTGTGACCTGGAAGGAGCGCACCAGTCCGTCGCCGCGCTTTTCTGGGCGCGGCGTGGTGTGTGGCTCTGCGGTGTTCGCCGGACGCGTGTGGATGATCGGCGGCGGCCGCTACGACACCGCCACCACGCCGTGGCAAGCATTCGGTGATGTGTGGAGCTCGGCCGACGGTGCCCGCTGGGAGAAGTTCGGCGACGACGCTGCCCCCTGGTCGCCTCGGACGTATCACAATGTCGCGGTGCACGACGGCCGCATGTTCGTCATCGGCGGATACGCCCCCGATCGGGGGAACCTCGACGACATCTGGTACTCCGACGACGGCGAGAACTGGTACGCGCTCCCGGCTTCGGGCTTTCCCGCGCGCCACGCCGCGAGCACCTGGAGCTACGGCGGGTCGCTCTACATCGGCTTCGGCAACACCGAAGGGTTCAACGCCGATATGTGGCGCCTCTCCCGCTAGAGCGGGCGGTCAATACCCCCGCTTTCGGGCGTGGCCGGGGGAGGGGACATCCGACGAATCAGGTGGGCGTGGGCGACGTACGCTGGGCCGCTGGGTCGGCGGCGGCCACGCGCGAGACGCTGGCGACGACGGAGGACGCCACCTCGGCGAGGTCGAGCGCATCCTGCTCCTGGCCCGAGCTGAGCCGATCCGGGTAGCGCATGTACTGGGCCTTGGAGAGGTCCAGCACCTTGAGCCAACCGAGCACGCGAATCACCGAATAGGCCGGGTCGATCTCGAACCAGCGTGCGGCGAAGTTGGGGCTCTGGCCGTAACGGTGGTGATTGTTCTGGAAGAGCTCACCCATCGTGAGCACGTCGAACACGAGCGTGTTCTTCGAGGCGTCGTCGCTGTTGTAGTTGCGGTAGCCGACCTTGTGGCCGCAGTAGTTCACGATGGCGCCGTGGATGGGGCCGAGGAACCAGTGGAGCGGCAACAGGGCGAGCACCCAGTAGTGCCCGGTGGGAATGGCGTATGCGAGGTAGATGAGCGCATAGACCGTGCCCCAGACAACGCTCGTCGTCATGGTGTTCAGCGTCTCGTCGAAGAGCTTCCACTCCGGGTAGCCACCCTCGAATCGCGCCTCGACGGTGACCTCGCGGCGCCGGAGCTGCCGGTAGAACACCTTCGTCTTGTCCATCATCTTGAAGAAGTTGGGCTCGTGGATCGGCGAATGCGGATCCTTCGGCGTGTCGCTGTACGCGTGGTGCATCCGGTGAAGAATCGCGTAGGCCCGGGGCGAGAGGTAGCTCGAGCCCATGACGAACCACGCGAGAAAGTGGAAGACCCGCTCGGCGCGCTTCGACATCGTGAATTGGCGGTGCGCGCCATAGCGATGAAGGAACGTGCTCTGGAAGAAGACCGAGAGCTGCCAGTGGACGAGGAAGAAGATGACGATGGCCACGCCCTCACCCTAGGGCTCTTTCATCAATGATCCCGACCACCTTTCCGTCAGCAACGGTCACGATTCCGTCACACACCGGCTAACGCGACGCGTAAAACCTTACGGTGTCGTTGCGTCGCACCAGATCTCCGTGCCCGGAGGAAGCTCCTCTGGGGCGACCCCGTGGAGCCGCACCATCGCGTAGGGAGCGCTGGGCCCCCGCATGTGCATCACGTCGTACGAGGCCTGCGCGGCGCGCTCGGTACCATCGGGAAAGCGCAGTCGCACCTCGAAGGTACCGGGGGTGATCGCCGCGGGAATGAACCGAGGCGCCACGACGGTGCCGGGACCTTGAGCGAGGAAGGCGTCTTCGACGACGACGAGGCGCGGCATGGGGCGACACCTTACTGCAACCTGCGGCCGCAAGGCGAGGCAGGGCGTGAGGCGGGCCCTGTGCTATGCCTTGCCCATGCGCCTTCCGACCGTTTTCGGGCTCATGATCGTGGCCGCCGCTGCTTGTGCGGAGGGCGAGAAGGACTACGTGGTCCCCTCGCTCATCCTCGACGGAGGTCGCCGCGACGGCGCGACGCTCGAGGCGGGCGGAGGCGATGACGCCGCGCCCGGCGATGACGCGGCCGCCGACGGTGGGGTCGATGCGAGCCCACGCCCGGACGCCTCCGACGGCAGCGTCGCGATCGTTCCGCCCACCGTAGACGGCGTGGTCAACGCGGGCGAATACGGCACCCACGCCAACGGGATGAACCAGCAGGTCTCCGACGTCGGCACCACCACCTGGTACATGACGTGGGACGACACCAAGCTCTACGTCGCCGTCACCAACGCCGCGGTGGCCGAGGCCCTGGTGCTGTACGTGGACACGGCGCCGCTGGCGGTGAGCAACGGCGGGACCAACGCCGACGGAACACTTGCAGGATACACGTATGACGGTACCAGCGTGACCTTGCCCATCCGCGCCGACTTCGCTCTCTACGCCAAGGATACCTACAACGAAGGCCGCAAGGCCGACGGCGCCGGTAGCTTCGGGGCCCCCGCGGTGGCCGTTGCCACCTTCGCCGGCGCTGCCACTACCCGCGAGATCGCCATCCCGTGGTCGGCCATTTCGGCCAGCGGTCGCCCTGCGAAGTTTTCATTCACCGGCTACCTCACGTCGGCGACTGCCTTCGTGTACGGCGAGATGCCGCCTGCCAACCCCGGCAACGCGGTGCTCGCCGCCGCCGCTCCGTTCACGAGCTACTACAAGGTCGACAACGCCACGCCGGGCGTCGGCACCAAGCCGTTTTCGATGAGCTTGCCCTGAAGCACCGAGCCTGCGGGCGGAACGGTGCACTCTGCAGAAAAATAAGCGCCGCCTCCGGCTGGTACGAACGATCCACCCGTTCGTTCACGCGGGCGGCAAAAATACGGTTTGCCGTGGATTCTCCGTGCGGTCTCGCCGTCATCTTCCGGGCGTGCGCGAAAACCGAGTGGATCGCCTGGGCATCGGGGCAAGCGTGGGGGGCATGACTACGTTGCGATGCGGCGTTCGTGCATCCATACTGAAACCCGTGAAGAGCGCGCTTTTTCTCCTATTGCTCGGGCTCGTCGGTTGTGCGCCGGCGTATTCGGGTTCGGAGTCGGACCCGGTCTTCCAGGACGTCCGGCAAGAGAAGGACTCGGGCCGTCCAGTGACGCCCCCGGCCGATGCCGGCGCTGCCGACGCCGCGCCGGTGGACGCTTCCACCTATTGCGCGAGCGACGAGGTCCTCGACCTCACGCGCGACCCAAGCGCCCAGGGCTTCGCCACCAAGAAGGCGGGCAACGCCAGCCTGGCAGTGACCGGCGGTGAGCTCAAGGCGAGCGCTGTGGTGCGCTACGACCAGTCGCCCTTCGCCTACCTCTCGCACGGCGTTCCCGCGGCGCCCAAGCGCATGCGCATCAAGGGCACGCTCGTTGTCGACGTCGCCACCGACGTGATGCTCGACGTGCTCACCATCGTTCTCCAGGGCGACAACGGCGCCGAAGCCGACTTCGTCGTGAGCTTCTACGGAACCAACCAAGGCGCGCCTCCGCGGCTCTCGCACTACAGCGTGGAGCTCCGCAACGGCCAGCGGGTGCAGGGTACCGAACGCACGGGCGATCTGGCCTCCAGCGACGTCGGCCGCAGCATCGACGTAGAGTACGACGTCGACGTGACCACGGGCCGCGTGCACGCCGTGGTGGGCGGCGTGGCCTCCGACTTCCAGTTCCCTGCGCCTTCTTTCACCCCCAAGAGCGCCGATCTCCGCGCGGGCATCGTGTACACCGCGGTCGCGCCCGAGGTGGGCAACAACCGCCAAGGCGCGCTGCGCTTCCAGAAGCTTTCGTACGCCGTCTGCCCGTGAATCCAGCAGAACACTGGCGTTTTTCACTACGAAAAGCGGTCGCGGAGGACTTCCTCAACAAGGCAGTCGGGCTTCTCGCTTAGGCTGTCGCTTGCAGCCGGAAGCCCTGCGCCTTCTCGTCCTGGGTGCGGAAGTATTCCTCCCAGCGGGCATCGGCGTCGCTTCCGAAGAAGATGCGGCAGGCTTCGCGCAGGCCTTCGGCCTTGGTGAGCTCGTCTCGGCGCATCACCAGGGAGATTTTGCTGCGACGCCGCAAGAAGTCCTCGAGCTTGACGATCATCTCCTGCTTGGCAGCGAGCTCCACCTCGCAGCGCAGGTACTCGGCGCCTTCGATGAGTACCTCGGCCTCGCGCGGATCGCGCTCGATGCCTTCGAGGAGCTTTTGCGCCGAGGCCCCGTAGCGGCGCCACAGCCGCGTGCTGAGCGGCTCCGAAGAGCGCGCCGAGGTGCGTGCGTCGAGGCCGATGCGCTCGGCTTCCTGGAAAAAGGCGTCGCGAACGGTGTCGTCCGGTTCGCCGTACCAGCGCGTTTCCGGCGAGGGGAAGGCGATTCCCAGGGAGCCCACCGCGTCGGCCACCTCTTCGCCTACGTTGAGGCAGTCGGTGAGCTTGCCGCCGAAGATGCTCACATGCTTCGCGCCTTCGTCCACTTCCACTACGTGCTTGCGCGAGAGCTGCGTCCAGTCGGAGGTGGTCTCGCCCTTGCCAGCCACCGCGAGCGGGCGCACGCCGCAGCGCTCGGCGACGATATCTTCCAGCGTCAGTGGCTTCTCGAGGCGCAGGCGTTTGTTGATGTTGTCGAGCACGAAATGGCGATCGTCGTCGTCGATGGGCGCGTACGGATCGTCCACCCGGGTGTCGGTGGTGCCGATGCACGTGCGCGGCCCCATGGGTGTGACGAAGAAAGGCCGGCCGTCGTCGGCGAAGAACGTGAGCACGTTCCGGCTCGGCGTGAGTCGCTTCACGATGAGGTGAATGCCCTTGGAGAACACGTGCCGGTGCGAGGTGTGCGTCTTGGTCTTGCGGTTGAGCGGGTCGACGAACGGTCCACACGCGTTCACCAGGGTCTTTGCCTGTAGAGTAAACGTGTCGCCGCTCACGTTGTCGCGCATCGAAACGTGCCACACCTCACCGCGTCGCTCGGCGCCCACACACTCCACGTAGTTGGCGGCCACGCACCCGTGGTCGAGGGCGCCTTTGACGAACCCCCACACGAACCGGGCGTCGTTGTCGTGGAGGTAGGCGTCGGAGTATTCGAAGCCGCCGTCGCTGCGCTCGATCTCCACGATCGGCTCCTCCTCACGGATGGTCTCCTGCGACAGCAGCCGCGGCGCCTTGGTGAAGAGGCTGCCGATGAACCAGTAGAGCCAGGCCCCGACAATGAGCTTCAGCAAGCCATGACGGAAGGTCTTGTCGTGGGTGACGAAGAAGCGAATCTCCTGCACCGTCGAGGGGTACGAGCGCAGAAGGTGATTGCGCGACATGCAGAGCTTTCGCACCAGACCGAGCTCCATCGTCTCCATGTACTTGATGCCGCCCCAGGCGAGGTTCGACGACTCCTGGCTGGTGAAGGACGCGAAATCGCCGCGATCGACCAGCGCCACGCGCGCGCCGCGGCCCGCGCAGCAGGCTGCCGATACCGCTCCGTTGATGCCTCCGCCCACCACCAACACGTCGAAGATGCCTTCGCGGAGTGCCTTGGTATTCACCTCGCGGCGGCTCGCCGGTCGCGGGGAAGGGGAGCGAGACGAAGAAACGGGGGCCATACGATGCCTATAGCGAACGGGCGCCCGGACGGAAATGGGCCTGCCGCACCCTGGCTGGCCACGCGGTGCGGCACTTTTGCGCGCCGGATCGCCCCAGCGGCCCTACCATTGCGCCCATGAGCAAGCTGATCCTGAGCGACGACGAGTGGCGCGCCCGCCTCTCGCCCGACGAATACGACGTCCTCCGCAAGCACGGCACCGAGCGCGCAGGCGCCGGGTGTTACGTGGGCACCAAAGACCCCGGCACCTACGTGTGCGCCGGGTGCGGCAACCCCTTGTTCAAAGCGGGAACGAAATTCGAGTCCGGCACGGGCTGGCCCTCCTTCACCGATCCCGTGGGGCCCGACGCGGTCGCCACGAAAACCGACAGCAGCTACGGCATGGCCCGCGTGGAAGTGCTCTGCGCCCGCTGCGACGGCCACCTCGGCCACGTATTTCCCGACGGTCCTCCGCCCACCGGCCAGCGGTACTGCATGAACTCCGTGGCGATGCGACACGTTCCCGAGGGCGAAGCACTCCCGCTGCGCGAGCCCTGACGCCGCATTCTCGACGTCTCGACGGCGCGCGATCACGCGAAAACAGCCCCAAAACGAAGCGCGCAGAAATATTTTCGAAACCGGTGCAAGTAGTGTTGACGCAGCGCCCACGCGGAGGTAGGTTCCGCCTCCCCGATGCGACACGGCACTTCCGAAAGGAAGCGACGATGCAGCAAAAAGGGCTGGAGCTTAAGGTCCTCGGACAGTAAGTAACCAGCGCTCGAAACTTCTCGATGTTCCCGCCCGCTCCGAAAGGAGCCGAAAGGAACGAAAGAAAAGAGAGCAAAAAAGGTTGACGGCCCGAAGTTCTCGAACTAAAGACCGCCAGCCCGATTGAGACGGAGCTAGACTCCCTCGGTCCTTGAAAACTGAATCGTACGCTCACTTTAGACGAATCTAGAGTGGGCTCCCGGAGAGCACGAGGCCGGCTCCCTTCATCGTTCGCGATGAAAGGACTCGAGCCGAAGTGACTCTCCAATTCCGAAACCCGGTC
>JBBQWQ010000051.1:0-56921 GCA_038210445.1 Polyangiales bacterium | reverse complement strand
GTCGTGAATGCGCTGCACGTAGCAGGCGCCCATGTTGGAGAAGAGCGCGATGGTGCTCTTGGTGGAGCCGGCCACCGCCGCGAGCACGCTGTCGCCCTCGCGGGTGCGGGTGGCGCCCAGGTCCTTGATCTCGCGGACGCGTTTGATCCAGCCTTGCTGGGTGAGGACCACCTTGGCGTCTTCGGCCACGATGAAGTCCTCGGCGGCGTACTCCGGCTCATCGGTGGAGCCGACCACTTTGGAGCGACGCTTGTCGCCGTAGGCCGCCTTGATCTCTCCGAGCTCGCCTTTGATGATGTTCCAGCGCTTGCCGTCGCTCTTGAGCAGCGCTTCGATGGCGCTCGCTTCCTTCTGCTTTTGCCCCAGCTCCTCGCGGATGACCAGAATCTCCAGCCGCGCCAGCTTGTAAAGGCGCAGCTCGAGGATGGCGTCGACCTGCTCCTCGCTGAGCTCGAAGCGCACCATCAGCTTCTTCTTGGCGTCGACCCGGCCGTCGCTCTTGCGGATGATGCGAATCATCTCGTCGAGCGCGTCGAACACCTTCACGAACCCGTCGAGTACGTGAATGCGCCGCTTGAGCTTGCTCAGGTCGAAGCGCAGTCGCCGCTCTACCGTGAGCATGCGGAAGTCGAGGAAGTGCCGGATCATCTGACCCAGCGAGAGGCGGGCCGGAATCGCTGGGAGAACTTCTTCCTTCGCGCCCGGACCTTCGCCGTCGTCTTCCACCACCGGCGCGCCCTTCTTGGGGGCTACCGGGTCGGGCGGAACCAGGCACGTGAGGTTGATGGGCACGCTCGTCTGCAGCGGCGTGTTCTTGTACAAGTAGGCCATCACCAGCTGCGGATCGGTGCCCTTCTTGATCTCGAGCACGATGCGCACTTCGGTGCTGCTCTCGTCGCGTACGTCGACCAGCGAGGCCAGCTTGCGGGCGATGATGATCTCGGCGATGCGCTCCACCAGCGCGCCCCGGACCACGCTGTAGGGCAGGGAAGTGAGGATGATCGCCGGGTTGCCGCCCTTGCGCTCTTCCACCTTGAACTCGCCGCGGAGGCGCAAGCTGCCGGAGCCCGTGTCGTAGGCTGCGGCAAGCTCGGCGCGTGAGCCGAAGATCTGCCCGCCGGTGGGAAAATCGGGGCCCTTGATGTGCTTCATCAGGGTCTTGGTGGGGAGGATCTCTTTGCCCGCATCGATCTGCGCAATGCACGCATCGATGACCTCGCCCAGGTTGTGTGGCGGAATGCTGGTGGCCATGCCCACCGCAATGCCCTGCGAGCCATTCACCAGCAGGTGGGGGAAGCGCGCCGGAAGGACGATGGGCTCCACCGCCTGGCCGTCGTAGTTGGGGCGCCACGCAACGGTGCGCTGCTCGAGCTCGCGCAAGAGCTCCACCGCCCCGGGGAGGAGCTTGGCCTCGGTGTAGCGGTAGGCGGCGGCGCCGTCGCCGTCGGGCGAGCCGAAGTTGCCCTGGCCGTCGACCAGCGGAAGGCGCATCACCCACGGCTGCGCCAAGCGCACCATGGCGTCGTAGATGGAGCTGTCGCCGTGCGGGTGGTACTTGCCCATCACGTCGCCGACGATCTTGGCGCTCTTGCGGTAGCGCGCGTCGGGCGTGAGGCCGAGGTCGCGCCACATGGTGAGGAGAATCCGCCGCTGCACGGGCTTGAGGCCATCGCGCACGTCGGGGAGCGCGCGCGACGTGATGACCGAGAGCGCGTAGTTGAAGTACCGCGTGCGGGCTTCGAAGCTCAGCGACGTATCGCCGTCGCCACCGCCGCCGTCGCCGCTCGCGGGCGCGTCCTTGGGCGGAACCGGCGGCTTGCGGGAGCCTTTCGTTTTGGTGCTCTTGGTAGACGCTCGACTCACGGGGCCTCCGGCATATCGGCCCACGGGTAGTCGAGGGGGTGAACGGGTGTCAAGCGAACGCTCGCCCCTTCGACGCCTGGGACCCGATCTCTTTCGCCCAGAGCCCCGGCAAAAGTCCACTTCTCTACGAATTTTCGTGACGCGCGCCGGCACGGCGGTCGCGGCGGCGCGCGTGGCCCTCGCCCACCGCCGTTCGCGCACGCTCGCGAAGGTATGAATGAAATTGCGTAATTATTGCGAACTGTTACATGCTACATTTACGGTAGTAGATTAGGTGTTTGCGAAGGCTACTTCGCGACCGGCGCCACTGGCGCGGGCGGTGCCGACGTTGCGGCGGCGGGCGCGGTGACTTCGGGCATCGGGGGAGCGCCCATGAGCACTTGCGGCGGCGGCCGTTGCCGGGCGCCCATGCAGGCGGTGACGGAGAGGGCCAGGGTGGCCATGGCGGCGCCCTTGGCCAGGGTTTGCTTGGCGCGCACGAGGCGGCTCGGGGGCACGATGCGGGTGTCGACCCTGTCGAAGAGCACTGTGCCGAAGGCGTCGTAAAGGTAGCGGACGCAAAGCCCTTCGGCGGGCGGGGCGGCGAGAACCGCGCGCGCCTCGGGCTCGCTCATCTGCGAGAGGTCCTGAACGTGCTTCTTGCAAGCATCGCAGAAGCGCTTCTTGCCCTCGGCGGTCATGGTGTTCCAGTCCTGGGTGCAGGGGGAGGCGATCTCGAGGTCCGTGCGTTTCATGGGGTAGGAACGCGGCGCGTCCGGGGGCCCTTACACCGTTGACGGCGGCGCCGCCCGCGACCATAAACAGGGCCATGTTTTCCAAAGTCTTGGTGGCGAATCGGGGCGAGATTGCGCGGCGAGTCATCCGTACATGCAAGCGCCTCGGGGTGAAGACGGTGGCCGTGTACTCGGAGGCGGACCAAGACGCCCCCCACGTGAAAGACGCCGACGAGGCGGTGCTGCTTGGCGGCCCCATGGCCAAAGACTCGTACCTCAACATCGAGGCGGTGCTGGCCGCGCTTCGCCAGACCGGGGCCGAGGCGGTGCACCCGGGGTACGGCTTCCTCAGCGAAAAGTCCGAGTTCGCGCGGGCGGTGGCCGCCGCCGGCGTGGTCTTCGTGGGTCCGCCGCCCGACGTGCTCGACGCTTTTGGCGACAAGATGAAGGCGCGGCACGTCGCGCACTCTGCCGGCACCAGCCCGGTGCCGGGCACCGACGCGCCGATCGCCATCGAGACCCCCGAAGGCATCGCGCACGCCAAGGGCGTGGCCGGCGAGATCGGCTATCCCATTGTGGTCAAGGCGGTGGGCGGCGGCGGCGGCATCGGCATGCAAGTGGTGCACGACGAGTCCGGCATCGAAAAGGCGCTGCGCTCCTGCTCCGACCGCGGCAAGGCTTCGTTCGCCGATGCCCGGGTGTACCTCGAACGCTACGTGTCCAAGCCCCGGCACATTGAAGTGCAGGTCTTCTGCGACGCCCACGGCGGCGCCTACGCCCTCGGCGAACGCGAGTGCAGCGTGCAGCGGCGACACCAGAAGATCATCGAAGAGTCGCCCTCGTTCGCGCCCTTTTTCCGGGGCGAAGAAGGCGACAAGCGGCGCCAGGAGCTGTACGCGGCGGCCCTCCGGGTGGTGACCAAGGTGGGCTACGTGGGAGCCGGCACCTGCGAGTTCATCGCCGACGCCGAGGGCAACCTGTTCTTCCTCGAGGTCAACGCCCGCCTCCAGGTGGAGCACCCGGTCACCGAGATGGTCACCGGCCTCGATCTGGTGGAGCTGCAGCTTCGCGTCGCGTCCGGCGAGAAGCTTCCAGACCTCTCGCTCGTGCAGAAGCGCGGTCACTCCATCGAAGCCCGGGTCTACGCCGAAGACCCCAAGAAGGGCTTCATCCCCAAGCCCGGCCCCATCGAGACCCTCACCTGGCCCAATGGCGAAGAGCAGACTGCCACGCTCCGTATTGAGTCCGGCGTGCAGGCCGGCAGCAAGGTCACGCCCTACTACGACCCCATGGTCGCGAAGATAGTGGTCTGGGGGGAGACCCGCGCGCAGGCCATCGAACGCATGGACGCGGCGCTCGCGGCCACCCACATTGCGCCGCTCGTCACCAACATCGCCTTCATGCGGCAGGTGCTCCAAAGCGACGCCTTCGTGTCCGGAGAGTACGACACCAAATTTGCGGAAACATTCGCAAAACAGGTCTGATTCGAGGGACGCTGGTTGCAGTCCGCCATAACAACGCGTTAAATACGTCTTCTAATGTAGATTTTAACGCGTTGTTATCGTCTTCTTCCAGGTAATTCCTCGGTATGATGCGGTCATGGACCGCGATGCACTGGCCCGCCTCCAGACGTGGCTCGCCACCAAGCCCCGCAAACCGCTGGTGCTCCGGGGGGCGCGGCAGGTGGGCAAGACCTGGCTTTTGCGCGCGCTGGCTCGGGAGGCAAAGCTCGAGCTCGTGGAGATCAACTTTGAGCGCGATCCGCAGCGCCGCGCCGACTTCACCGTGAACGATCCGGCGACCATCCTCGGGCACCTGGGCCTCCGCCGCGGGGCAGAGCTGGTGCCGAGCCGGACGCTGCTGTTTCTCGACGAGGTGCAGGCGGCGCCGGAGGTGTACGCCAAGCTGCGCTGGTTCGCCGAGGAGCTGCCGGAGCTGGCGGTGGCGGCCGCGGGATCACTGCTCGAGCTCGCCCTCGGTGATGCGGCGTTTCGCGCGCCGGTGGGCCGCATCGGGTATCGCCACGTGGAGCCGCTCGGGTTCCCGGAGTTCTTGCGCGCGCACGGCCAAGACGCGCTGCTGGCGGCGCTTGCGGCGCACGTTCCGCACCGCGCGCTCTCGCTCACCACCCACGAAGTGGCGTCCGGGTGGCTGCATCGCTACCTGCACGTGGGCGGCATGCCGGCGGTGGTGGCGCTCGACGCGGGCGGCGCGACCCCCAGGCAGTGCCGCGACGCGCAGCGGGACCTCATGGCCACCTACCGCGACGACTTTGGCAAGTACATGGGCCGCATGCGCCGGGAGCTGCTCGACGCGACGCTGCTCGGTGCCGCGCGCATGCTGGGGCAGAAGTTCGTCTATGCGCGGGTGGGCGAGGGCCTCAACCAGGCGTCGGTGAAGCACGCCCTCGAGCTCCTGGTGACGGCGCGCCTGTGCCACTTCGTCACCCACTCGCACGCCCGCGGCATGCCCCTCGGCGGCGAGACCAAGGACACCATGCGCAAGGTGGTGATGCTCGACGTCGGCCTCGTTCACGCGCTCCTCGAAACCCCCGCCGGGGCCGTATTTCCGCGCGCGAGCGACCTGGCGCCCCAGGTGCGCGGGCAGCTCATGGAGCAGCTGGTGGGGCAGGCGCTGCGCCTGTGCGGCGACGATCTCGGCGACGGTCCGCGGCTCTACTACTGGCAGCGCGAGGGCGGCCGCGCCGGCGAGGTCGACTACCTCCTGGGCGACGACGGGCACGTGCTCCCCATCGAGCTGAAGTCCGGCAGCGCCGGCAGCATGAAGAGCTTGCACCAGTTCATGGCCGACCGCGCGCAGGGCGAGGGCCCAGCGCTCGCGGTGCGGGTCGACCAGAACCCGCCCTCGCTGCTGGACGTCGACGTGCGCACCACCCAGGGCGACGAGGCGCGCTACCAGTTGCTCTCGCTGCCTCCGTACCTGCTTCATCGCCTGCCGGAGCTCACGCGGCAGGTGCGCCGCGCCAAGGCACCGGCGGGCCGGGCCCGGAAGAAATAACGTTCTCAGACCGGGAGCGAGACCGCATCGAGCGGGGGCTCACCGCGCATCACCCGCACCACGTTTTCGATGGCTCGGGCGGCCATCTGCCCGCGCGTTGCCCGGTCGGCGCTGCCGATGTGGGGGCACAGAACCACGTTCTCCATGGCGAGGAGCGGAGCCGGCACCTGGGGCTCGTCGACGAACACGTCGAGCCCTGCGCCGCCCAGGTGCCCGCTCGCCAGCGACGCCACCAGCGCCGCCTCGTCCACGGTCTTTCCCCGGGTGGTGTTCACGAAGAACGCGCCCTTCTTCATAGAGGCGAAGCGCGCGGCGTTCATGAGCCCCGAGGTCTCGGGGGTCAGGGGCACGTGCAAGCTCACGGCATCGCACGCCGGCAGCAGCGCATCCAGGCTGCGGTACGAAACGCCCAGCTCGCGCTCCTCGGCCGCCGACAGCGGGTTTCGTTGCGTGTAAAGTACCTGCATGCCGAAGCCGCGCGCCCGCCGGGCGACGCCGCGGCCGATGCGGCCAAGACCGACGATGCCGAGCGTCATGCGGTGAACGCAGGTGCCGAGCATCAGGGTCGGCGTCCAGCCCACCCAGCGGCCCGCCCGCAGGTAGCGATCGCTCTCGGAGACGCGGCGCGCCACGTCGAGCAGCAGCGCCAGCGTCAGGTCGGCGGTGGCCTCGGCGGGTGCGTCGGCGGTGTTGGTGACGATGACGCCGCGGGAGGCGCACGCCGCCAGATCGATGTTGTCGTAGCCCACCGCGATGTTGGCGACCACGCGCAGGCGGGGCAGGGAAGCCAGCCGCGCGGGGTCAATCTTGTCGGCCACCACCGTCATGAGCGCTTCGATGCGCGGCGCCAGGGCGGCGAAGTCTGCGCCCCGCACGCCCTCGGTCCCCACCACCGCTTCGCCGAACGCCGCAAGGCGCGCCACCGGCGCATCGGGAAACGGCTCGCTGAAGAAGAGGACGCGATCAGTCGGCATCGAACGGGACGATGGTGGTCTCGGCCAGGTCGGGAATGGCCTTCTGCACCGCGTCGAGCAGCGTGGCCTGGGTGCCCACCACCGCGATCACCAGATCGTCCGGCGAGAGCCGCGCCCGCACCGCTTCGTTGGCTTGCTCGCGGGTCACCGCGTCGAGGTGGGCGCGGTAGCTGCTGTAGAAGTCGGCAGGCAGGTCCAGGGTGTCGACGTCGAGCGCTTGCCCGATGCGCTTCTGCGCGGTGTCGATGTCGAAGGCGAACGAGCGGCTCAGGTACTTGCCGAAGAACGAGCGCTCCTTCTCGGTGATGCCTTCCTTGTAGAATGCACCCAAGAGCTCGAGCTCCAACGCCAGGCACTCGGCGGCGCTTTCGGCTGCCGGGAAGGTCCACATGCTGAAGGAGTGGCGCGCCCGCTCGAGCGCGAGCCGGGCGTAGGCCCCGTACGACCAGCCGCGCTTGGAGCGCACCTCGCGCATGAGCCGCGCGGTGAACGTGCCGCCGAACGCGGCGTTGGCCACCACCAGCGGAAAGTGATCGACGTCGCGCGCGTGGGTGCCGAGGCGCCCCACCAGAACCTGCGTCTGGCTTCGCTCGGGCTTGTCGACGAAGAAGAGCCGGCGGCCCTTGGCCTGCACCGGCTCCGGGAGCGCCGACTCTGGCGCCGGGCCCGCCGGAAGCCCGGCGATGAGCTTTTCGGTGATGCGTGCCGCCACCTCGGCGGTGATGTCGCCGGCGAAGCCCACCACCATGTTGGCGGCGCGCACGTGCGCCTGGTGCGCCGCCACCAGATCGCCTCTGCCGAGCTTCTCCAGCGTCGACACGCGGCCGGCCGCCAAGCGGCCGAACGGGTGTGCACCGAAGAGCCCACGGCGGAGCGCCAGGTTGGCGAGCTCGCGATCGCTGTCGCGGGCGTCGACGATCTCGGCGATCGATTCTTGCCGCAGGCGCCGCACGTCTTCTTCGGGAAAACGCGGATCGCCCAGCATTTGCCCCACCAGCTCCATGAAGGGCTCGAGGTTGCGCGAGATGACCTGCGCGTGGACGCCGCACGACGAGGTGAATACCTCCGCCGACATCTCGCCGCCGAGCGCGTCGACCGCGGCCTCGAAGGCCAGGGCATCACGCCCGCCGGAGCCGCGCCGAAGGCCGCGCAACATGAGGCGGAGCAGGCCGTCCTTGCCTTGCGGATCGGAGGCGCCGCCGGTGCGGAACATGAACGACATGGACACGAGCGGGATGCGGGGATCGCGCTCCACCACCACCGGCGTGCCGGCCACTTCGAGACGCTCGATGGTCATTCGGCGACCTCGCCTTCTGCGGCGTCGCTCGCGCCGTCGGCGTCGGCGTCGGGACCTTCCTCCTCCGGGAGCACCCGCACCACCGAGCGACTCTCGGTCTGCAGGTAGCGCCGGGCCGCCGTGCGAATCTCGCCAACGGTGACCCGCTGGTAGGCTTCGAGCCGGCGAAACGCCCCGGCGGGATCGCCCAGCATGGTCTCGTAGAAGCCCATTTGCTCCGCCTTGCCGCCCGCGGTATCGAGGCTCTGCAAGAGCGAGAGCTCCAGGCGAGCCTTGGCGCGGTCGAGCTCTTCCTGCGTCACCACCTCGGCCTTCACCGCTTCGACGATGGCGTAGAGCTCGCGCTCCAGCTCTTCGGCGCCGTGGGGCGGCCGGGCGGTGACGTTCATCTCGTACAGGCCCGGGTGGGTGAACGTGGAGACCCAGCCGCGAATGTCGGTGGCCATCTCCTTCTCCGAGACCAGGATGCGGTGGGCGCGCGAGGCGCGGCCGCCGAAGAGAATCTCGTTGAGCACGGTGAGCGTGGCGTGGTCGACGTCGCCGAAGGCAGGACCGCGGAAGGCCACGTACACCTTGGCCGAGGTGGTGGGCTTCTTCAGCGTCACCTCGCGGGGCTCGCGCTGGGGCGGCTCCGGCTGAATGTCTTCCGGCGGAATGTGGCTCGCCGGAATGTGGGCGTAGGCTTTGGCGATCTTGCCGAGCACGGCCTTGGCGCGCACGTCGCCGCAGACCACCACCACCGCGTTGTTGGGGGCGTAAAACGTCCGGTAGAAGTTGAGGCAGTCTTCCGGCGTGAAGGCCAAAATGTCTTCCATCCAGCCGATGGTGGGCCAGTGGTACGGGTGCACGGTGAACGCGGTCTTGTAGAGCACCTCGCTGGCGGCGCCCTCCACGTCGTCGTCGACGCGATAGCGCCGCTCGTTGGCCACCACGTCCTTCTCGCTGGCCACCTGCGGCTCGCGCAAAACCAGTCGCGACATGCGCTCGGACTCGAGCTTGATGGCGAGGTCGAGGCGTTCCTTGGGAAGCGATTCGTAATAGTACGTCCAGTCGACCCAGGTGGCGGCGTTGGACTCGGCGCCGTTCTCCTCGAGCTTCTTGTCGAACTCGCCGGCTTTGAGCCCCTCGGTCTCGTTGAACATCAAGTGCTCGAACAGGTGCGCGAGGCCGGTTTTACCAGGCTTTTCGTGGCGCGAACCCACGCGAAACCAGGTGTGGTAGGTCACCACCGGCGCGCTGTGGTCCTCGTGGAGGAGCACCAACAAGCCATTGGGGAGCCGGTATCGTTCCACGGTGCCGCCGGCGAAAGGTATCGATGTAAGGTGCACCCATTCCGCAGGGGCGGAAGGGGCCGACGTGGACGGGGTCGCCATAGGTTGGGTCATGGATCCTCAGAAGGAGCGGAGGTCGATGGCGTGGAACGCGTCGCCCCGAAGGACCCACGCGCAGGCGCCGGAGCAGGCCACGATGGCGAGAGCGTCGTCGTCGGCCGACGTGAACTTCCCGCGGAGCTTGGTAGCGGTGGGCGTCCCGATGCGATCGAGGCGCGGATGCCCGCGCAGCGCGGAGGGCGCTGCCTGGTACAGGGTGGGGTCGCCGCCGGCCGGCACCATGACGAAGCCGCCGTCGACCGCCAGCACCACGGTGCTGCCCTGCACCAACATGCCCCGGCGCGTGCGGTCTTCGCCGCCTTCTGCCCGGAAGGCGCGATGCCGCGGGTCCCACGAGAGCCGGGTGGGGCGCGATGCCGACACGGTGTAGACGTTGCCGGGCACGTCGAGCACATGGTCCACGCCGTGGCTCACGTCGAGGCCCACGAGATCGCCTTCGATGACTTGCCCTTCGTCGACCGGGAGCCAGACTCGGCCGTCGAAGCGCGCGACCGCGCCCATGCCTTCGCGGCAGACCAGCGCGCTGATCTCGTCGCCCAGCGCGCGCACCGAGAGCACCGTCTCCGCCGGATCGAGACCCAGGTCGACCGGGAAGGGCGCGAAGCCGCTTCCGTCGAACTGCAGCAGGGCGCCTGCGCCCCACACGAGCACGCGATCACCGGTGCCGCCGATGCCCTTCCAGGCGACAGGACCGCGGGTGGGCCGCGCCAGCGGGAACTTCTCGAGGTGCGGTCCGTCGATGCGAAATGCGTGGGTGGCCGAGAGGCCCCACAGGGCGCCGGCGCCGGTCACGTGAATCTGCTCGAGCTCTTCTTCGAGCGAGCGCGCGGCGGTGACGATGTCGTCCTCGAAGCGCAAGATGAGCGACTCGCGCTTGCCCGGCGCACGCCCCAGCAGGTAGTAATCCTCGGCCTTGCGGCCGGTGGCGCAGACGAACGCATGAGACTTGGCGGCGAGACCGGCGCCCAGCTCCACCACGCTGCGGACGATGTACGGCGCTTCGCGCGGGGCGCGCCGAAGATCGCGCACTGCGTCCGGGTGCGAAGGCGGCACGCCGTTGGTGTCGCCGAAGAAGTTTTCGTCGCGAAAGCCGCGGAGCCAGCGAAAAACGTCTTCCGCCTGAAGCTCCACCACGGCGCTGCGAACGCGCGCGGTCATCGAGAAGTCGTCGAGGTTGAGGGTGAGCAGGGCCTTGCCGGTGCTGTCGAAGAGGCGGCCCGTCTCGCCGCGAATCTGCTGCGCCCGTTCGCTGCCGATGAGCATCTCGATGGAGAGGATATCGCCGGTGGGAAGGCGGCCCACGACCGGATAGCGAAACTCGAACCCCAGCTCGGTAAGCAGCGCCCGCAGACGCGCCGGTATGTCGGCGGCGTTCTGGATGCGCTCCTCGCGCTCGTCGGCCACCGCGTCCAGCCACTCGCCGAAGCTGCGACTCAAAGGATTGGCGGAGCCACGGCCCCAAAGCGAGATGGCCATCTCGCCGTCGGGCAACTGCGTCTTCTTGTCGAAGCAGACCGGACGCCCGTCGACCAAGGCAAACGCGACGTACCGAGTGGCCTGCGGACCCGCGAGGTGAATCTCGGCGGTGGTCTCTGCCATGCGGCCGGCGTCGAGGAAGTCTTCGGGATCGCCGAGGGTGCTCGCGACGCGCATGGTGGCGACGTAGCTTGCGGGGAGCTGTTGCCCCACCACGCTGGCGCGGGCGGCGAGCTCACGCATTGGCACCGGCTCACCGATGCGATTGGCGTGACCGGAGCGAATGAGCGCGCCCTTGATGCGGTCGAAAGCTTGCAGCGCCATCCGCGACGGATCGACGGTGAGCTTGCTCCGACGTTGAACTTGGAAGGCGCGACGCGGGGGAAGTTTTTTGGTGGCCATTATCGGGCCGAGGGGCCGAAACCAAAGGAGTGTCCACTCGCAAGCGAGCGGCCGGACGCCAGCGCGGCGCCGATATCCTTCGACGATATCAGAGATAGTTCGGGCCGTGTGGGAAGGCTGAGGCGTTTTACGCGCGGCGTCGCACTTTCACGCAGCCCGCCCGCGGGCGACTGCCCTCAGCGCAGGCGCGTTGCCGACTTGCCGGTTCCTACTTGCCGGTGGCAGAGCAGCGGATCACGCATGCGAGCACGCCGTGGCAACCGCAGCGGTCGGCGGCGGGCTTGGCGCCTCCAGACTTGGCGGCGGGGGCCGGCGCGGAGCGGCTCGGCGTGCTCGACGGGCGATACGACGACGCGAAGGTTGCGCCGCCCTTGCCCGAACGGCCCGAGGCGATTTTGGCCGACGTGTGGTCGCTGGAAGTGTCGGCTGCGGGGGCCGCTGCACCGGTGCGCACCGGCGCGAACGCGGCGTCGAGCCCGGTTCCGCGGGTGGCCTCGGCAACGTGTGCGGCCGACGCCTTGTCGCTGTTGCCACCCGACGTCGCGGCCACAACCACGCCGCCCAGCACCAGGAAGGCGGCGAGCGCGCCGCCGGCCACGAACATCCACGTTCGGGAGCTGCCCCCGCCGGAGCGGCCGTGGCTGATGGGGCCGCCCACGTCGTGGGCGAAGGCCGCCATCGGCGGCTCGCTGAGGGTCAGCGGCTTGTAGGCGAGAGAGCCGCCCGTGGCTTGCGCCAGCGCGTTGAGGTCGATGGTTCCGGCGCCGTCGTCGTCCTGCGGTCGGGCCTGCACCATGGGCGGCGGAGGCGGGGCGATGGAGCCCGTCTTGCGGAGCACGTCGACGGAGAAAAGCACCGAGTTTTCGCTCCGCTCGCCGGTGCGAATCGAGGGCGGCGGAGCCACCGACTCTTCGACGCGCGACGCGAACAGGTCGCGGTCTTCGCGGGGGAGACCACGCCGCACCACCAGCGCTTGACGCTCGGAGGTCTCTTCGGCCGAGGGCGGGGGGCGGTACGAACGTCGACTCTCCGTCATGACTGCGATTTTATGCAAAAGACGCGCCCGCAGGTTCGGCGCGTTCGCAGCGCAGTTCTCCGAGAAATTCGCAAATGTCGCACTAGTACGTGTTGGATCCGATGTGATCCAGGCCCCTCGGGATTGATGGACGCGTGCCGCAACGAGGGCCGGGGCCCCGAGAACGTGGGGCTCCGCTCAGCCTTCGACCTTGAGGATGGCCAAGAACGCCTGCTGGGGGATCTCCACGCTGCCCACCTGCTTCATGCGCTTCTTGCCCTCTTTCTGCTTCTCGAGGAGCTTCCGCTTGCGGGAGATGTCGCCGCCGTAGCACTTGGCGGTGACGTCTTTGCGAAGCGCGCGCACGGTCTCGCGGGCGATGATCTTCCCGCCGATGGCGGCTTGGATGGCCACCTCGTACTGCTGTTGCGGCACGAACTCCTTCAGCTTCTCGGCCAGCGAGCGGCCGCGCGGGTAGGCGCGTTCTTTGTGGACGATGATGGAGAGCGCGTCGAGCGGCTCGCCGTTCACCAGCACGTCGACCTTCACCAGGGCGCCGGGCTGGTAGCCCACCACCTCGTAGTCCATCGAAGCGTACCCGCGGGAGACGCTCTTCAGCTTGTCGTGGAAGTCGAAGAGGATTTCGCCGAAGGGGATTTCGTAGGTGATGATGAAGCGATCGCCGGAGGCGGCCATGCCCTGCTGCGTGCCGCGTTTGTCTTGGCAGAGCGCGAGCACCGCGCCGATGTGCTCCTGCGGCACGTGAATGGTCATCTTCACGTACGGCTCTTCGATGCGGTCGATGTACTGCACCAGCGGGAGCTTCGCGGGATTGTCGACGCGCACCTCTTCGCCGTTGGTCTTGTAGACCATGTACACGACGCTCGGCGCGGTGGTGATGAGGTCGAGGTTGAACTCGCGCTCCAGGCGCTCCTGGATGATCTCCATGTGCAGCAGGCCGAGGAAGCCGCAGCGATAGCCGAAGCCCAAGGCCTCCGAGGAGTCGGGCTCGAAGGAGAACGCCGCGTCGTTCATCTGGAGCTTTTCCAGGGCGTCGCGCAGGGTCGGGTAGTCGGAGCTGTCGGTGGGGAAGATGCCGGCGAAGACCATGGGCTTCACGTCTTTGAAGCCGGGCAGGGGGGTCTCTGCCTGGCGACCGAAGTGCACCACGGTGTCGCCGACCTTGGTGTCGGTAACGCTCTTGATGTTGCCTGCCAGGAAGCCGACCTCGCCAGGGCCAATCTCGTCGATGGCCACGGCGAACGGCTGGAAGCTGCCGAGCTCGGTGACCTCGTAGTCTTGCTTGGTCGCCATGAACTTGATGCGATCGCCGCGCTTGAGCGTGCCGTCGACCACGCGGATCATGACCATGGCGCCGCGGTAGCTGTCGTACCACGAGTCGAAAATGAGGGCCCGGAGTGGCGCGTCGGGGTCGCCCTTGGGCGGCGGCACCTTCTTCACGATCTGCTCGAGGATGTCGGGCACGCCCACGCCGGTCTTGCCGCTGCACCCCACCGCGTCGCTGCAGTCGAGGCCGATGATCTGCTCGATCTGCTCCTTGGTGCGGTCGACGTCGGAGGAGGGGAGGTCGACCTTGTTGAGGACCGGGATGACCTCGAGGCCTTGGTCGATGGCAAGGTACACGTTGGCCAGCGTCTGCGCTTCGACGCCCTGGGTGGAGTCGACCACCAGGATGGCGCCCTCACACGCCGAGAGGCTGCGCGAGACCTCGTAGTTGAAATCGACGTGGCCGGGCGTGTCGATGAGGTTCAGCTGGTAGAGCGTGCCGTCCCTCGCCGTGTACTTCAGGCGGACGTTCTGCGCTTTGATGGTGATGCCCCGCTCGCGCTCGATGTCCATCTTGTCGAGGAACTGCGCGCGCGATTCACGCTCGGTGAGTGCGCCCGTGAGCTGCAAGATGCGATCGGCCAACGTCGACTTTCCGTGGTCGATGTGGGCGATGATGGAAAAGTTGCGAATGTTCGACTGCGGCGTGGTCATGGAACACGCGAGTCTTTAGCGCAATAGGAGCGCCAGCACTACAAGCGCAGCATCCGAGGCTACTTCTTGGCGCTGGCGGCGGTCGTTTCGAGATCGTCGCGCGAGACGCGCGGCGCGATGGGACCGGATTCCTCATCGGTCGTCGCCTCCGTCGCGCTCGGGCGCTTGGCCTCCACAGCAGGCGGCGGCGGCGTCACGTCGAGCGCAAGCTGGCCCGGCAACAAATGCGCGTAGTGACGAAGGACCAGATCGATCCCCTCACGAATGTAGACGGCGACCGGAACCTTCGTGCGCTCGTGGAGGAGCTTGAGCCGGTCGTTTTGCTCCGGCGTCACGTAAATTGTCGTCGAGATTTTCTTCCGAGACATCTCGCGGTTCCCTCGCTCACCAAGACTAGCTGGCATCTGTCGCTGTAGTCGAACCCGGGTTCCCTTGGCTAGGGTTCCCTTCTCGATTCAGATATACACTACGTGAACATACGTGTCGGTCAAGACGTGGCCGTTCTTCGATTGATAATCCAATTACACTGGAAATGCGAGGACGGTACGGTTTGGGGAAACGCGGAAAAGGCTGAGGCGCGGTTTGTGGCATGTGTACTCAAAAGTACGCCGATGCATACAAGGGGAGTCGAATGGTCAGGGTCACGCTTGCAGTGCCAGGGCGCTCCCATCTATGGTTCCAGCCGCTACCTGCGTGCTTGGGCCTTGTTTACTGCGCGCTCTCCTTCGGAGGGTGCACGCCCTGAATCCGTTGCTGCTTAGGAAGGACCCGGAATGAAGGTCAGAGACGGGATTGGATTTGTCGTCGCCTCCGGCGTGATCGCGTGGATGGCCACGATGGTCGCGTGCGGGAAAGGCGACGAAGCCGGCGGCGCCGGCGTGAAGAGCCCAAGCGGCGCCCGCGAGACTGCGATCCAGCACGAAAGCTGTGACGGCAGCGGCGAGAGCGACGACGCCAACAACGACGGAAAGCCAGACATCCACCGCATCATGAAGGGCGGCCGCGAGGTGTGCCGCGTCTCCGACGTGGACTTCGACGGCAAGCCCGACCTCTACACGTACTTCGATGCGGCAGGCCAGGTGCGGCGACGCGAGACCGACTTCGACGGCAACGGCATCGTCGACTCCATCGAGCACTACGAAGGCGGCAAGCTCACCGTCGCGGAGATCGACACCACGCGCGACGGCAAGCTCGATACCTGGGATGTGTTCGACCCGGCCGCCGGGAAGCGGGTGCGCCGGGAGCGCGATCTCAACGGCGATGGCCGCATCGACCAGTGGTGGACGTGGGAGGGTGACAAGATCACCATTCTTGTCGACAAGAACGACGACGGGCAGCCGGACCCCGAGTCCGCCGTCGTGTGGGGGCCCAATGGCCTCGTCCCGGCGGCCGCGGCGGCCACCATGGCAGCCAGCGCGGCCTCCAGCGCAGCGCCCCCACCCCCGGCCCCCACAAGCGCACCCACTGCGCCCACCGCGCCCACCATGCCCGACGACGCGGGCGCGCCCAAAGATGGCGGCGCCGACGCCGGCGGCCCGCGGAGAACCAAGCGATGAAACGAACCCTGCTCCTCTTGGCGCTCGTGGCATGTGGCGGCAACAGCGCCACCGAAGCGAAGATCCAGTCCGGTCAGAAGGACCCCTCTACCTGGCCCGCCGACGACCGCTCCATGTGCACGTGGAAGGGGCGCCGCGACATCGAGGTCTCGGAGGTCACCGGAAGCGGTTCGCTGCGGCCCAACATCCGTCGCGTGTACAAGCTGGTGGGCGACACCGAGCACCTGCACAAGACCATCGAGTGCCGGGAGATCGACTCCAATCTCGACGGCATCAAGGACGTGGTTCGCACCTACAACGCCAAGGGCGAGCCCATTCACGAGGAGTCGGACCGCGACTACGACGGGAAGATCGACGTCTGGATCAGCTTTGCCGAGGGCCGCATGGCCGAGGTGCAGGAAGACACCAACAAGGACGGTCGCCCGGACGTGTGGAAGTACTACACCGACGGCACGCTGCTGCGCATCAAGCGCGATCGCAACTTCGACGGCAAGCCCGACGTCTGGGAAATGTACGCGCGCGGCGGGCGCCTGGAGCGCATGGGCGTGGATGACAACGGCGACGGACACGTCGACCGATGGGACCGCGACGACCAGCTGGTGCGCGACGCGGAAGAAACGGATCGAAAGGCGCGCGAGGCCATGGCGGCTGCGGCCAAAGATGCGGGAGTGGCCACCGGCGCAGACGCCGGCTGGCGCGTGGAATAAGCAAATACGTGTCTGAACGACTTCAAAAGATCCTCGCCGCCGGGGGCGTGAGCTCGCGGCGTCATGCAGAAGCTCTCATCACCGCCGGGCGCGTGCGCGTCAACGGCCGCATCGTCACCGAGCTGGGAACCCAGGCCAACCCTCACGAGGATCGCATCGAGGTGGACGGCCGCCGCGTGGTGCAAGAGGCCAAGGTGTACGCGCTCCTGCACAAGCCGCGTGGGGTGGTCTCCACGCTGTCGGATCCGGAAGGGCGGCCCACCGTGGCCGACTACGTGAAGGGCATTCCGGGCCGCGTCTACCCGGTGGGGCGCCTCGACTTCGCCACCAGCGGCGCGCTGCTCGTGACCAACGACGGCGACTTTGCCATGGCGCTTCTTCACCCGAAAAAAGGCGTGGGGAAGACCTACGTGGTGAAGGTCACCGGCGAGATGACCGAGCAAGACCTGGAGCGCTGGCGACGCGGCGTGAAGCTCGACGATGGCATGACCCATCCGGCGAAGGCCGACCTGATTCGTCACGAGAACGGGAAGACCTGGTTCGAGCTGACCATCACCGAAGGCCGCAACCAGCAGGTGCGGCGTATGGGCGAGGCCACGCGCTTCCCCGTGATGCGCCTGGCGCGTTCGTCGTTCGCCGGCATCGAGCTGGGCGATCTGCCGGTGGGCAAGCTTCGCGGCCTCACGCGCGAAGAGCTCATGGCGCTCCGCCAGGTGCACGGTGTTCCCAAGAGCATTCGCGTGAAAGAGAACGTCGAGACGGTGAGGCCGCCGCGCGGGCGCACCCCGGGTCCGTCGCGTCGTGACCCGAAGCCGGAGCCGGCGTTCGTGAGGCCGCGTGGGCCGAATACCCACGGCAAGGATCGCGATCGCCTACGGCCCGCCAGCGAAGACCGGGGCGAAGAGCGGAGCGCGAGGCCCACGCGCGGCGATCGGCCGGCGCCCCACGCCCGCGTCGAACGCGGCGCGCGAAGTGAGCGCAGCGACCGCAAGCCGGCGCCCCACGCACGCGCCGAACGCGGCGCGCGAAGTGAGCGCAGCGACCGCAAACCCGCAGCGGCGCCCCACGCACGCGCCGAACGCGGCGAACGCGGCGAACGCGGCGAACGCGGCGCGCGAAGCGACCGCGGCGACCGCAAGCCCGCACCGGCGCCCCACGCACGCGCCGAACGCGGCGCGCGAAGCGACCGCAGCGACCGCAAACCCGCAGCGGCGCCCCACGCACGCGGCGACCGCGGCGCGCGAAGCGAGCGCAGCGACCGCAACCCCGCAGCGGCGCCCCACGCACGCGCCGAACGCGGCGCGCGAAGCGACCGCGGCGACCGCAAGCCCGCACCGGCGCCCCACGCACGCGCCGAACGCGGCGACGACCGCAAGAGCCCGCCCCCGGCACGCGCGCCGCAGAAGCAGCGACCGCCCGGACGCGGAGGCCAGAAGCCGAGCAAGTCGGAAGCCCACGACGGCAACCGCAGCGGCAAGGTTCGCACCCGCCGCTGAAGGCGCGTTGGGGAAGCCAAACCGCGGCCTCGGGGGCTGGTCAGAGCTTTTCCGGTAGCTTCCAGTCGCTCGTGAAGAGGCCGCCCGCCAGGATCGACGCCGACCCCAGGAGCGTCTGCCCCTTGGCGGGCGCGATCTTGGCGTCGTAGACCAGGAAATCGGGCGAAAGATCGGGGATCGAGAGCCCGCGCCAGATGCCCTCGGCGTCGAGCCCGGTAATCACCACCACGTAGCGCTCGGGCCTTCGCGGATGGGGATAGATGTAGCTTGCACCCACACCCGGGCCCGCGAAGCGCTTGCCGCCCAGCACCAGCGCGCGGGTGGCGTCGGGACCACCGGCGGGCTCGATGCGCATGGGAAGGTCGGCTTCGAGCTCACGCAGCACCCGGTTGGACGCCGCGGTACCCACCAAAAATAGCGACCGATCGGCCTTGAGATCACCTCCCGAAGCGTAGAACTCGCGATCGCTCATCACCGGGTACTGCACCGTCGTGCCGTACCGCATGGCGGCGAAGCTCCGCGCCACGTCTTGGCTCACCTGCGAAAGCTCCGGCGCCTCGGCCCCGTAGACGAAGAGGACAGGCGAATGGAAAACGTCGCGAAGGGGTCCGGTGACGCCGCCGCGCTTGGCGAGCCCGGCGGTGGCGCGCGGGCCCTTGCTCCACGCGCCGCCTTCCTTGTGCAAGAGGAGGGGCTCGCCCCGCGCGAACGTGAGGTCGGAGCCGTCGATTCTCACCTTGACCTCGGGTTCGTCCATGGCGTCCAAACCGAGCTCGCGCACGCCGGCCGCCTGAATGCGCACCTCGTTCTTGACGATGCGCGCATCCACCTCGCCCCAGGCGCCCGGCGTCGTAAGCTCGCGCACCTCGACGAAGCCGCTGTGGCCATAGCGGGGCCGGGTGGTACGAAAGTGCACGTGCGTCTCGTGGTCGCGGTGCCGGTGGAGCATGAGCCAGCGCGCGCCCTTGAGATTCTCGTAGGTGGTCTGCCAGACGTTGTGCCCCAGGTCTGGGTGCTCGTGCTTCACCGAGTACTGGAGCTTCTCGTAGCGGTCGATGAGCACGCCGCTGTTGGCCTCTGGGAGGTCTTTGGTGCCGTGCACGATGTACAGCGGCAGGTGCGCGCCGTTCACCGCCCACTCGACGTTGGAGCGCTCCTCGGCCAAGAACCGCTCCCACGGCCGAAGCGGCTTGCCCATGACGTCGCCGCGAATGAAATAGCTATGGTAGCCGCACAAGGGCGCCGCCGCGGCGAAGGTGTCGGGGTGGCGAAAGGCGAGCGCTGCGGTGCCGATGCCGCCCATCGATGGCCCGGTGATGGTGACGCGCTGCGGGTCGACCGGGTAGGTGGCCTTGGCCCACGCCACGAGCCGCATGACGTCTTCTTCGCCGGGCCCGCGGTAAAAGGCATTCCCGTGCCCCGCCGGCGTGAGCACGAAGGCGGCGAGGGGCTGGAGGCCGTCGACATGTCGATCCTCCCACTCCTGATCGCGCTTGTCGTCGTCGCCTCCGAAGAACCACCGCAGCATGGCCAGTGGCTTGCCGTTGAGACCGTGCAGCGCGACGATGAGCGGGTAGCGCTGGGCGGCGTTGGGGCGATATCCGGGCGGCACGTAGAACCCGAACTCTGCCAGGTGCCCATCGGCGGCCGCCACGTAGGCGCGCCGCATGGGCCCGGTGCGCGTGTCGAAGGGGTCCTGGCCGCCGTCGAGCGCGTCGCACAGGGCGACGAGCTCCTTGGCCTCGCGGTCTTGCGACTCGACATCGGCGTCGCCGCGCCCGCTGAGCTCCCGCAGCCTCTGCGCGAGGTGCGTCACGGTGGCCAAGGTACCTTCGCGGAGCATGAGACCTGGCGGCAGGGTGCCCGCAAGCCGCGCCAGCGTCGACTCGGCGCGGCCCACTGCGAGCCGGGTCGACGCCCGCACCATCCACGGCGAGCTCACTTTCTTGCTGCCCACTGCGGTCTCGAGGGTGAGCCCGGCCTTGTCCTCGATGGCCGCGAGCGCTTCGCCCGACGTGCGTGGCAGCGTGACCCGGAGCTCGGCGCTCTCGGGCACGAACCCGCCGACGACGTCGAAGGAAGCGGCGCCGGCGGCGAACCGACTGCGAACCTCGAGCGGGTGCCCCAGCGGCATACCGTCTTCGAACCACACCCGGAGCTTCGGGGTGTAGCCGCCAGCTTCGAGCCCGCGATCGAGCCGCACCTGGACCAGCCTTCCCAATAGCTCGTCGGCGGTCGTGTCGGGTGCGCCCGGCAGCACCATGGCGACCCCGGCTGCTGGCGCGAACGCTGCGTCGAGCAGCCGCGCGCGAAGCGACCAGCCACCGTCCTTATGGTGAAGTTTCAAGACGAGCCTGTGACGCCCCTCCGAGAGGTCGAGCCACAGAAGCTCGTCGTCGTCGCGGAACGCGTGCCCCCCATCGCGCGTGAAGAGCACGCGGTCATCGAGGCTCACCCGCACGCCGTCGTCGGCGGAGAGAAGGAGCGCGTAGCGGCCCGGACGCTTCACATCCAGATCCATCGCCGCGTACGCGATCTGGTCGCCGCCGGTGGCGTCGAGCTGCTTGGCGAGATCGAACGTGGAGGCCGCGCTCATGTCGGTCCAGCGGGTGGGCTCGGGCCGATTTTTGCGGAGACGACTGCCCGCGGCCCGGCCCCACGAGGCGGCGAGGGCGCGGTCGTCGGCACCGAGCGCCGGGGGCGGGGAGGCCAGCCCGTCGGGCGCGGATTTGTAGGGCCCGGCCACGAGCCACGCG
This sequence comes from Polyangiales bacterium, assembly GCA_038210445.1. Taxonomy (GTDB): domain Bacteria; phylum Myxococcota_A; class Polyangia; order Polyangiales; family Polyangiaceae; genus JABFRG01. The sequence continues at coordinate 36,256 of JBBQWQ010000051.1, read as the reverse complement.
CCCAGACCGCCGCGGGTGCCGGCGCCCAAACGCACGTCGGCGGCGCTGGTAGCGGATGCGAGGAAGGTCGCTGCAGCAAGGGCGCAAGCGACCCGCAGACCGCAGCGCCGACTCGCGCCCATTGCCGTCAGGCGCCGATGCCCTGCGCGAGGGTTCGGGTGTCGTCCTTGAACAGGACCTCGACCTTGCCCGCGTCGATGACCCGCAACACCACGCCGTCGCCGAACTTGGAATGCCGCAGGAGGTCTCCCTCGCTAAAGCGCTCGGAAATGCGATAGGGGCGGAAGTCCTTGAGCGCCTTGCCGGCGATGGACTTCTCCCAGCTTTGGGTGCGCTCGCGCTCGGCCTGGGCGGCGCGCGTCTCCTTCGCCACCCGCGGCGTGGGCGAGGCGCGGCCGGTGCCGCTGGCTGCCGCGGAGGTCTTCTCACCCGGCATGCGGGGCCGGTAGTTGTGGTGCGAGTTGCAGGTGGAGCACTCCACGCGAACCGGCGTGGTGCCCACCATGGCGATGATCCGGTGGTTTAGGATCATTTTGCACTTGGTACAGAAACTATCGACTTCCCCACCGGTCTTCAGCGCTTTGCTCATGGCCCGCTCGATATACCCCAAAAGCTGCGAAGAGGGCGAGGGGGTACGTGCGCTCGGGCACAGGAACTTGCGAGGCCGGTAGCGGTGACCCGCGGCGAAGCCAGCAGGCCAGCGCGCGCACGCCCGCGGGGTAGCGGGCCCGCCGCCTCGGTCACTACGCTGCGAGGATTCGGGCGATGCCGTTGGCTGCCGCGCCCAGAAGCTCCGCGGCGATTTGCCCGCCGCGATAGCAAAGAAGCACGTCTTGCCCGCCGGCCTGCACGGTGCGCACGGCCACTGCCTCGGCGAGATCGCCGCCGCGCGACGGCAAGGCGTCGACGGTGCCTTCCTGGAGCAGCGGCGCGAAGGCGGCCAGCTCCTCACAGAGCGGCCAGGAGCCGGCGCCGGCCACCACCAGGCCGCTGGTGTCGGCCACCACGATCGCCGCCAGCCCGCCCCGACGACGCGTCTCCGAGAGCTGGTAGTGCAGCGCCACGAGGGGGTCGTCGCTGCGGCGGAGTCGGCGGTCGGTGGCGGTCGTTTCGCTCATGAACCAAATTGTGTTCCCGCGCGGGCATCGGGGCCAAGTTTGCGCGGTCAGCCCCCGCGGCGATTCCACCCGGAAGGAGAGGAGTGCTAAGGAGAGGGGATGTTCGCGAAGCGACGAGAGACCGCGCTGGACCGCATGGCCACCCGAGCGAAGGACGCCATTGCGCTCTTCCCCGCGGCCCCCACCTTCATTCGCAACAACGACGTAGAGCACGAGTACCGGCAGGACTCCGACTTTCACTACCTCGTGGGCTACGACGAGCCTGCCAGCGTCGCCATTCTCGATGGCAAGAGCCGTGAGCTCACGATGTTCGTGCGCCCGCGCGATCCCGAACGCGAGGTGTGGGACGGCCCGCGCGCAGGGGTCGACGGCGCGAAGGCGAACTTCGGCGCGCACCACGCCTTCCCTGTGGCCGAGCTGGCGGAAAAGCTGCCCAAGATTCTCGCCAACCACCAGACGCTCTACTACCGCCTGGGCCGCGACCGCGCCTTCGACGAGAAGCTCTTCGAGGCCCTCGACCGCACGCGCGCCATGGGGCGCAGCGGGGCTTACTGGCCCACCGAGATCGTGGACCCCGCCACGCTGGTGCACGAGATGCGGCTCCGCAAGGCCCCGGAAGAGGTGGAGCTGATGCGCAAGGCGGCGGCCATCACCCATGAGGCCCACGCGCTGGCCATGGGGCAGGCGCGCCCCGGCATGCACGAGTACGAGATCGAAGCCTTGCTTTTGAGCACGTTTCGCAAGGGCGGCTCGGAGCGGCCCGCGTACGGGTCGATCGTGGGCTCGGGCCCCAACGCGACGGTGCTCCACTACCGCCAGAACGACCGCAAGATGGAAGACGGCGATCTGCTGCTCATCGATGCCGGCTGCGAATACGGGTACTATGCAAGCGACGTGACGCGCACGTTTCCGGTGAACGGCGCGTTCTCCAAGCCCCAGCAGGCGATCTACGAGCTGGTGCTCGAGGCGCAGCTGGCGGGCATCGAGACGTGCCGGCCCGGAGCCACGCTCGATGCGGTGCATCGGCGCTGCGTCGAGGTGCTCACGCGGGGGCTTTCGCGGCTGGGCATTCTCGCAGGCGATCCCGAGAAGGCCATCGCCGAGGAGACCTTCAAGCCGTTCTACATGCACCGCACCAGCCACTGGCTGGGCATGGACGTGCACGATGTGGGTGGGTACTTCGAAGATTCGCTGCCGCGGCAGCTGGCCGCGGGCATGGTGCTCACGGTGGAGCCGGGCATCTACATCGCTGCCGGGCGCACCGACGTTCCGCCGGAATACCGCGGCATCGGCGTGCGCATCGAGGACGACATTCTCGTGACCGCCACCGGACACGACAACCTCACCGCGGCGATTCCCAAGACCGTGGACGAAGTGCGCGCCGCCTGCGCACGCTGAGCCCTCAGAGGGCGGGCGCTGCGGCAGCCGAGGCGGCCGCGCGTCGCTCCCTCCGCTTGCCCCACGCGTAGCCCAGCGGGGCAGTGAGCGCCGCGAAGAACAGCCCCACCGGGATCCATCCGAGGCACCAGTCGAGGAGGAGAAGGTGGGCCTGGGCGAGGGCCGTCTCCGCCGATAGCTGGGCCCAGGCGCCGGTGCGGAGCCGGTGCGAGATCTGAATCTCCAGCAGGACGATCCACGGCAGTGTGAGAAAGAACGAGATCCGCGAGCCGAAGAAGGCGAAGAGGCGGTTTTTACGCAGGAGCGTGGCCAGCCCTACCGCGATCCATCCGTGCGCGCCGATCGCCGGAGAGCACCCCGCGAACGCGCCCAGGGCCACCGCCATGGCAATTTCCCGGGGTGAGGCTCGTTCCGAATGCGCCTGGTGCAGGAGCAGCTTGCCGCGGGCGAGGAGAGAGCGAAGGTGTTTGCGCATCCGAATCTTTGGAGAACCAGCCTCCTCGGCGTAGTGCTACTGCGTGGAAGTTGCACGCGCCATCGAGAGCTTTGCCGTTCACCTCACGACGGAGCGCCGCGTGTCGCCCCACACGGTGTCGGCCTACACCCGCGATCTTGAGGCCTTTTCCGCGTTTTTGGGCGAGGGAAAGCTGCTCTCCGACGTGAACGTGTACGTGCTGCGCGGCTTTCTCGGCAAGGTCGCGCGCGAGACCTCGGCGCCCACGGTGGCCCGCAAGGTGGCCGCGCTCCGCACGTTCATGCGCTGGCTGGAGAAGCGCCGCGTCATCCGCGAGAACCCGGCGGCGGAGCTGGCCTCGCCGAAAATGCGTCGGCCGCTCCCGGCGCGGCTCTCGCCCGATGCGGCGAAGGCGGTCCTGGAGGCGCCTGACGAAGGCGCCATCGCCGGCCTGCGCGATCGCGCCGCGCTGGAGCTGCTCTATGGCTCCGGCCTGCGCGTGAGCGAGCTCTCGGGGCTCGATCTCGATGCGGTGGATCTCGGGTCGCGCCAGGTGCGGGTGTTCGGCAAGGGGCAAAAGGAACGGGTCGTGCCCTACGGCCGCGCAGCCGAGACCGCGCTCGCCGCCTACCTCGAGGTGCGAAGCCACTTTGCCCACCGGAAGACCGGCTTTCTCGAGCCCAAGGCGGTGTTCGTCTCCACCCGTGGTCGTCGCCTCGGCCCGCGGGCCGTACAGCTCTTCGTGGCCAAGTACGGCGCCCTCGGGGCGGGCCGATCCGATCTGCATCCGCACGCATTTCGCCACTCGTGCGCCACGCACCTGCTCGATGGCGGCGCCGATCTCCGCGCCATCCAGGAAATTCTCGGCCACTCTTCGCTCTCCACCACCCAGCGCTACACCCACGTCTCGGTGGACCATCTCATCCGCGTGTACGATGGCGCGCACCCGTTGGCCCGCCGCAGCCCAGGCGCCGCAGCCCAGGCGCCGCAGCCGCGCGCTTCCGACCTTCCGGCGAACGTCGGCGTCGACTTCAAAAAAACGGTGGGATAAAAGGGCCCGTGCGCTTTCTGTCGCGGGTCCTCTTTTCCATCGCCGGAAGCATGTTCGGCGCCTGCGCCATTGCGCTGGCCGAGGCGCTTTTGTTGCAAAAAGGGCTGGAGCCACACCCGCTACGGGAAAGCCTGGGTCCGCTCATGGCGCTGCTGGCGCCCATGGCGGTGGCGCTCTCGCTCGGTCTGGGGCCGCTCCTGGTGATGCTCGAACCGCACGGACCGCGCACCCCGTGGGAGCACGCCCACGACGTCCAGACCGCGCCGCTGCTGGAGCGGACCCGCACCGCTGCCATCGCCCCGCTCATGGTGCTGGGCCTCTTGCTCCACCTGGTGGTCACGTCGCACCTCGCGCGCGTGCTTCTGGGCGAGGGCAAGCCGGCCGAGTCCGGGGCGCTGCTGGCGCTGTCGAGCGCGGGGCTCCTGGTTCTCTGTCTGGCCGCATCGTTCGCGCTGGCCTCGCCGCTGCGCAAGCTCATCGCGCGCGGTGCGGGCGCCGTGCCGCAGTTGGCCGACCCGGTGACCACCACCACCTTCGCGCTGCTGGTGACCGTGTTCGTCATCACGGTGGGCGTGTCGCGTGGCGATACGAGCGGCGACGGCGGCATCCTCGGCGTGTTCGGCGTCCTCAAGCGCAAAGAGCTCGATCTCCGCCCGCTGGTGGGCCTGGTGGCCATCGCCGGCTCCGCCTACCTGGCGCCCATCCTCCTCACGCGCTCCCGGCAGAGCATCGCCATCTTCTGCGCGGTCCTGTGCACCGTGGCCCCCATTTCGCTGGTGCTCCTCACCGCGACCTCGCTCGATCCGGCGCTCGCGCGGGGCATCGAGCGCACCGCGCCGCTGGGCAAGACCGGACTCGCCCTCGCGCGCAAGCTCACCGATCGCGACCACGACGGCGCGTCCCGTTACTTCGCGGGCGGCGACTGCAACGATCGCGACCCCAACGTCTCGCCCAACGCGGTCGATATTCCTGGCAACGGCATCGACGAAGACTGCTCGGGCGCCGACATGCCGGTGCCGGTGGTTGCCGACAAGCCGCACATGCCTGCCCCGAGCGCCGCCGGCGGCCCGCGCATCACCCGCGACCTGAATCTTCTCTTCATCACCGTCGACACGCTCCGCACCGACGTGGGCTTCATGGGTTACCCCAAGCCGGTCACGCCCAACCTCGACAAGCTCGCGGCCGAGGGCGTGGTGTTCGATCGCGCCTACTCGCTCGCGTCGTACACCGGCAAGAGCATCGGCCCCATGATGATTGGCCTTTACCCCAGCGAGACCAAGCGCGACGGCAACCACTTCAACACGTACTTTCCCACCAATGTGTTCGCCGCCGAGCGCATGAAGGAGGCGGGCGTTCACACCATGGGCGCCACCTCGCTCTGGTACTTCGCGCCTTGGAGCGGCCTCAACCAGGGCTTCGACGTGTGGGATCTTTCGGCGCGTCCGCCCGGGGGCGGCGACAAAGACAACTACATCACCAGCGACAAGATCTCCGACGCCGCGCTGAAGCTCCTTCAGGACCCGAGCCATACCAAGGACCGCTTCTTCATGTGGCTGCACTACTTCGACCCCCACGCCGAGTACCTTCCGCACCCGGGCGCGCCCAGCTTCGTGGGCGACGACAAGAGCGGCGGGGCCGGCACCCGCGCGCTCTACGACGGCGAGGTGTGGTTCACCGATCGCGAGGTCGGCCGCGTCCTCGACTACGTGCGCGAGCAGCCGTGGGGCAAGGACACGGCCATCATCGTCACCGCCGACCACGGTGAGGCATTCAACGATCACAACATGAGCTGGCACGGTCGGGAAATCTGGGAGAGCCTGGTGCGCGTCCCGCTCCTCGTCTACATCCCCGGCGCGCCGCCGCATCACGTACCGCCCAATCGCAGCCACATCGATCTGGTACCCACATTTCTCGACACGTTGCGGCTGCCGATACCCGACGATCTCCAGGGGCAAAGCCTGCTGGGCGACGTGTTTGCGGACAAAGACTTCCCCGAGCGCGACGTCCTGGTCGACATGCCCGAGGGCCCCTACAACGGCCTACGCCGCGCGTTTATCCAGGGCCCCTCGCCCGGCATGAAGCTCGTGCACCTCGGCGGACAGCAGTACCAGCTCTTCGATCTCGCGGCCGATCCCGGCGAGACGCGAGACCTCTCGAAGGATCCGGAGCTGATGAAGCCCATCCTCGACGCGTACAACCAGAAGCGCGCCTCGACCAAAGAGATCTACGTGCGCCCCATTCCGGCCCCCTGATTGCGCGGAGAAACGAGAAACGGCGGGCGATGCCTCTGAGCATCGACCGCCGCGGGGGAGGGCGTGAAAATGCGACGTCGTTCAGGCAGCCTGGCGGGTCTCCCGCGCGGCTTCCCTCACGGGCGTCTTGTCGAGGAGCGTGCGAAGCCGCGTGCGCGCGCGGTGCAGGCGCGAACGAACGGCGCTCTCGCTGATCTCCATGCGGTCGGCGATCTCCTGCAGACCGAGGTCGAGGTGGTAGTGAGCCACCACCACGTCGCGGTACTCGTCCGGCAGCTCCGCCAGCGCGGTGCGAATCCACGTAGCGCGCTCGCGGTCTTCAGCCTCGTCGTCGAGACCCGGCTTGGGTCCGTCGAGGGGCACGGCGCGCTCCGCCAGCGCCTCGAACTCGGGCGCGTCGGTGACCCGAGCCCGGTGCCTTCGCTGGGAGCGGAGCATCATCAAGGCTTCGTTGGCGGTCACCCGAAATAGCCAGGTCGAAAAGCTCGAGTCGCCCCGGAACGACGACAGTCGACGGACGACTTGCATCAGCGTCGCCTGCAGAAGGTCTTTGCGGTCCTCGTCGGACACCGGATAGCGCATCAACTGCCGCTCGATCGACGGGGTCACACGGGAAACCAGCTCCGCCAGTGCGGCGGGGTCCTGCGTCAGTGCTCGATCCAGAATCGTACGCTCGATGTTGGTTACCACGGTAGCCTCCGAGTCCATGCTGTAGCGACTTCCGTGCCGTGGCTCGGCCCTCGTCCGAGCGCCGCAATTCTCAATGATTCTAAGGACCAACCTGGCGCCCCGGTGTTGGAAAGCCGACAGATCGGACTGCGTTCCGACAGCAGCGATGCCAACATGCCCCGTGGGGTTGCGCGCCTGGGTCGAAATCGGACGCGATGGGTCCGGGCGCCGTGAGTGCCCGCGTTGCGGCAGCGGTGTGGCCTTGATACGGTCTCACGCGTGTGGATCCTTCTTGCTCTCGCGCTTGCGAATACCGGCGGCTGGGTACACGGGCGACCTTCGGAATGCGCCCGGGTGGAGGAGGACCACGGCAAGTCGGTGTGGACCCGCGCCAAGGATCCCGAGCTCACGCGCTACTGCGTGGACATGGCGCGGGCCGTCGGTGAGCTGTCTGCGGATGCGCCCGACATGCCCCGGGTGGTCGCTGCCCTCGACGCCGCCGATCGCGAACGCCCGGGCCAAGCGGTTACGCTCGCCGTGCGCGGCGTGGCCTTCGCCGCAACGCAGAAGCCCGATCTGGCCTTCTCGGCCTTCGAAAAGGCCCGTGCCAAAGACGGGCGAGCGGTCGATGAGCCGTTCGTGGCGCTGGCCTACGCGCGCCTCCTGTCGGCCCGCGGCGATCTCAAAACGGCCGCCGACATCTACCGGGGGCTCGTGGTCCGCGCCACGCTTCCGCCCCGCGAGGCCGACGCCATGCGCTGGGAAGCGGGAATGGTGATCATGGCCACCGGCCCGGCTGGCCTCGCCCAGGCTACGGCCATTCTGCGCGAGGGCCGGGAGCGCGCCACGGTTCGCTACGCCGATGCCTTCGACCTTGCGCTGGCACTCGCCCTCGACCGCGGCGATCGGCAGGACGACGCGGCGGCCAAGTCCCGCGCGCCGGCGCGCACCCTCGATGCGGCGGTGGAGCGCTCGCTCGGCACGCTGGGGCTGGCCTTCGAGGCCCACGCCCTCCGCGCCGGGAGCGCTCGCGACCCCAAGCAGGAGCGGGAGGGGTACAAGCGCTTTCTGGCGGAGCAGGGCGACAAGAGCCCCTGGGCCGAGCACGCCCGGAGCCGCGCCGCCGATACGCGGAAGCCGGAGGCGCACCGATGAGCGCCCTCCGCGCCCTCGCCTTGGTAGCTGCCTTCACGCTGGTGGCGAGCGCCTCGCGGCAGGGCCACGCCGACACGCCGCCGGGCTTTTGGGACCGTACCAAGAACCCGCGGGCGGCGGCGAACTTCGCCCTGCACGCAGAAGCGCGGCGGGCCATCGACGCCAGCGCGTTCTCGGTGGAGGACACCATCACCCGCCCGCTTCGCCTCGACGACGTGCGCATCAAGCTCGAGAGCGCCGGCGCCAAGGACTCTCCCGATGTGCGCCTCCGGTTCGACCTGGGCGAGGTGTACGAGCACGTGAGCATGCACTCTGCAGCCATCGACGTGCTCACCAAGGCGCTCCGCATGGCCCCCGATCACCCGGCCGCCGAAGACGCCTGGCTCGAGCTCGCCTACGCCTACGCCAAGTCGGACCGGCCGCAGGAAGAGCGCAACGCCTACGCCGAGTACCTGAAGCGCACCGTGAGCCCGCTCTCGCGCACCACCGCCGAGCTGAACATGGCCGAGGCCGACATGCGACTGGGCAACCTCAAGGAAGCCATCGTCGGCTACCGCGAGGCCTTCGAGCACGCGGCGCAGTACTCGTACGCGACCGCCGAGACCGCGACCTTGGCGGTGTGGGGCTTGGCGGTGGCCCTCGATCGCTACGGCGATCCCACCGGCGCCGCCAAGGAGACCGAGCGCGCGCTCGGCCTCGACGCCGGCATGCGCCTCATCGGTCACGGGCAGAACGTGTTTTTCGTTCCGTCCTACGAACGCTACTGGTACCTCGGGCTGGGCTCGCTCACCGAAGCACGGCTCGCCAAGAAGCCCGCCGAACGCGCGGCGGCGTTCGCTCGGGCCGAAGCCATTTGGAAGGCGTACGTGGCCGAAGCCAAGCCCGACGATCGCTGGCTCGCGCAAGCCAAGGCGCACTTGGTGTTCGCTGCGCAGCAGGCGAAGAAGACCCGCGGCGCGCTGCCGGCGGTGCCCGAAGGCGATGACGAAGTCTCCCTCTGACGTCGAGATTCAGGCAGCCCTCGACGACGTTCGGATTCGCTGTTCCCGCACCGCCCGCGTCGCCCGCGATCCGGTGGGCATCGTGCGGCGCTTCCGCCTGCCCGCCGAGCAAGAAGTGGTAGGGCTCCTGGCGTCGACGTTCGCGTTCGGGAACGTCACCACCATCCTGCAGAAGGTCGAAGACGCGCTCTCGCGGGTGGGCGCGCCGCTCCTCGCGCGCATCGACGCGCTGGGTCTCCCGGGCCTCGTCGCGGCGCTCGAAGGCTTTCGTCATCGGCTATTTGTGGGCGACGACGTGGCGCGCCTCCTCTACGGGGCGCGCCGCGTGCAGCGCGAGGCCGGTAGCCTGGGTGCGGCGTTCGCCGCCGAGCTAGCGGCCAGCGGCGCCGAGCCCGACCTGCAGCGTGCGCTCGCCGGGTTCGTCACGCGCATTCGCGAGGCCGGCGGACTCGTCACCGGCGGCAAGCGCCGCGGGCCCGCCCACATGCTCCCCGATGTGCTGCGGGGCTCTGGCGCGAAGCGTCTCCTCCTCTACTTACGCTGGATGGTGCGCGCCGAAGACGGCGTAGACCTCGGCCTGTGGCCGGTACCGCCGAGCGCGCTGGTGATTCCCGTCGACACGCACATCCAGAAGCTGGCGCAGAACCTGGGCCTCACGCGGCGAACCGACACCTCGTGGAAGACCGCCAGCGAGATCACCGCGCGGCTCCGGCGCTTCGACCCAAGCGATCCGGTGAAGTACGACTTCTCGCTCTGTCACCTGGGTATGGTGCAGCAATGCCCATCGCGTCGCGACGAAGCGGCCTGCGAGGGCTGCGGCGTTCGCCCCATTTGTCGGCACTGGCGCCGGCGATGACGCAGCATCCCGAGGAGAAAACCGGCGTGGCCTTGGCCCCTCGTCGCTTTTCCGCACCTTTCTGCGGGCTTTCGTGGGATGCTCCGGCGACAATCGATGGGTGACGAACGCACGTTTCGACTGGACGCAATCCGCACCGACGGCTGGTTCGAGCGCATCGGCGAGGGCATTGGGAGCTTTCAAGCTCTCTGTGAAATCGTGGGCGAGCGCTTCTTCGCCTTTTCCATCATCGTCGGCGCGCGCATCACGGCGCTCACGGTCGACCGAAGAAACCCCCAGCACACCATCGTCGACTTCGTGGTCGGCGCGCCGGGCAGCGAAGGCGAGCTCGAGCCGCAGCGACTGACCCTCGCCGACTTCCGCCGCCGGCTGGTGGGCGCGCTCCTGGTCGAAGAAGAGACCGAGCATCCGCGGCCCGACCGCGAGACCGACGTCGAGGCCATCCAGCTCTTCATCGGCATTCGCTACCTGCTGCTGGCGCCGCTGTTCGGCTACTCGCTGAACGCGCTGGCGCTCAAGGGTGAGGCCGCCACCATCGAGCTCCACCACGACGGCGAGGAAGAAACCTACGACGTCGCAGCGTTCCGCCGCCGCATGCGGGCCCACGTTCACGAAGAGCTCGACCGCGCTTCGCAGGGCAACAAGAGCGCCATCGACCTCTCCAAGGTCGCCGAAGCCGAGACCGCCGCGCAGGCGAGCGACTGGCTCAAGGTCGTGCAGCTCCTCGGCGCGTGGCCGGCGCCGCTCGCCATCTTTCTCCGCACGCCAGAAGGGCAAATGCTGGCCACCGACGCCCGCGGGCTCATCGCCAAGGGCCTGGGGCTGCTCGGCACCGCGTGCGTGCACATGGGCGAGGTCGATCAGGCCGAAGAGGTCTTCCGTATCGGCATCCAGTACGCCCAAGAAGGGCTACCGGCGGCGGACCTGTTCCGGCGCCTGGGCGACGCGCTTCTCTCCTGTGGCCGCCCGGGCGAGGCCATCGGGCCGCTGCGCCGCGCGAGCGCCTTCGGAGGCCGTGCGGCCGACATCATGCCGCTGCTCGGGCGGGCATTTCTCCGCCGCAAGCGCTACGTCGCGGCCTTCGCGTGCTTCCGCGAAGCTCTCGGCGCCGGCGTCGAAGAGCGGAGCCTCGGCGAAGATCTGAGCGAGATCGAGCACGCGCTCGGCCCGTCGCTCACCGCATGGAAAGCCATGCTCGCGTCGCAGCCACACGGCCCCGAGGGTGCGCCCTCGAAGGCGCCGCCCCGCCGCGCCCCCCGCTAACCCAGAAGACTGGAGGTGCGGTAAGAAGCGCGCGTTTTTTGCGGGCTTTGCGCCGTTTTCGCGGCCGAAGGCCCGTTGACACTCGGGGCAGCTCCCACTAAACATTCGTAAGTCGTCGAGGTCCAAGCTTTTTTGGATTCGGCGCCCGGACCCTACGAGGAGCGCTCATGTTCGCCACCTACGGCCCCATGTTCCTGATGATGCTCGTGGCCATTACGCTGGCCACGCTCTTCTTCATCGGGGCAAGCACGCTGGGCAAGAAGAAGCCCACGCCCGAAAAGATGATGCCCTTCGAGTGCGGCTCGGATAGCTCCGGCGGCCGGCACTTGAAGCTGTCGGTGAAGTTTTATCTCACCGCCATCCTCTTCGTCGTCTTCGACATCGAGGCGGTGTTCATCTACCCCTGGGCCATTCACTTCAAGACGCTCGGCTGGGTGGGCTTCTTCTCAATGACGGGCTTCCTCTCCACTATCGTGGTCGGGCTTCTGTACTGCTGGAAAAAGGGAGCGCTCGAATGGGAGAAGTAACTCGTCAGGTCACGCTCGAGGGCAGCCAAACCGGCTTCGCCACCACGCGCCTCGATGCGCTCCTCGGCTGGGCGCGCAAGTACTCCCTCTTCCAGTATCCGTTCGTCACGGCCTGCTGCGGCATGGAGTTCATGGCCCTCGCCAGCCCGCGCTTCGACATGGCGCGCTTCGGCGCCGAGGCCCCGCGCTTCTCGCCCCGCCAGGCCGACCTCCTCTGGGTGGTGGGCACCATCAGCCAGCGGCAGGCGCCAGTTCTCCGCCGCATCTACGAGCAGATGATGGAGCCCAAGTGGGTCCTCGCGTTCGGAACGTGCGCCAGCTCGGGCGGCTTCTACGACAACTACACGACCGTGGCCGGCATCGATAAAATCATCCCCACCGACGTGTACGTGCCCGGCTGTCCGCCGCGGCCGGAAGCCGTCATCGACGGCCTCTTGCTCTTGCAGGACAAGATCGCCACTGGCGATCGCACGCCCGGCATCATCAAACCCCGAGAAGATCCGGCCAGCATGGGCAACGTCAACGGCCTGGTGCAGCTCCAGAAGAAGAGCGCAAAGGGAGACCGCCCGTGAGCGAGCGCATTCTCGAGACGCTGAAGTCGCGCTTCGGCAGCGCAATCTTCGAGACCCACAGCCAGTTCGGCGACGACACCGCCGTCGTCGACCCGGCCAAGTGGCACGAGATCATGACATTCTGCCGCACCGAGCTCGAGTGCGACATGCTCACCGATCTTTGCGGCGTCGACTACCCGGAAAGGGAGCCGCGCCTCGAGGTCGTGGCGCACCTCTACTCCATCGCCAAGCGCCACCACGTCCGGCTCAAGGCGCGCATCGGCGACCGCGAGCTCGAGGGCGACGTCGAGATCGACAGCGTGGCCAACATCTGGCCCACCGCCAACTGGCTCGAGCGCGAGACGTTCGACATGTTCGGCATCAAGTTCAAAGGCCACCCGGATCTCCGGCGCCTGCTCATGTATCCGGAGTTCGTGGGGCACCCGCTCCGGAAAGACTACCCGGCGCAGAAGACGCAGCCGCTCATCGAGTACCGGACCGAAGAAGAGGCGGGGCTCCCCCTCGACAAGCAGCTGCCGTTCGGCCCCGACGAGGGCATGAGCTTCGGCCGCAAGGAATTCACGAGCGGCGAAGGCGAGGCGAGCTGATGGAACCCATCGATCTGGAGCTGGAAGAAGGCGAGCTCGAGCTCCCGGCGGAGCCGATGCACCTCAACATGGGCCCGTCGCACCCTGCGATGCACGGCACCGTGCGCATCGTGCTGGAGCTCACCGGCGAGACCATCACCAAGGCCGACGTGCAGATAGGCTACCTGCACCGGGGCTTCGAGAAAATGTGCGAGCGTGGCACCTGGGCCCAGGTGTTCCCCTACGCCGACCGCCTCAACTACGTGTCGCCGATGCTCAACAACGTGGGCTACGCGCTCGCGGTCGAGAAGCTCTGCGGCATCGAGGTCCCGGAGCGCTGCATGTGGTACCGCATGGCGCTGGGCGAGCTCGCGCGCATCTCCGACCACCTCACGTGCACCGGCGCCATGGCCATGGAGCTCGGTGCGTTCACGCCGTTCCTCTGGTTCATCAAGGCGCGAGAGATGTTGTGGGACATCATGGAAGAGGAGACCGGAGCGCGGCTCACGCACTCTTTTGGCCGCATCGGCGGCATGGCCTCTCCGCCCACTGCCAACTTCAAGGCCATGTGCCGTGAAGCGCTCCCCAAGCTCATCGGGCTGATGGAAGAGGGAGAGAAGATGCTGCTCAAAAACCGCATCTTCATCGATCGCCTGGAGAACGTCGGCAACATCTCTGGCGCCGACGCCATTGGGCTCGGCTGGACCGGCCCCTGCCTTCGCGCGAGCGGCGTCCCCTACGACGTGCGCAAAGCGCACCCCTACCTCAAGTACGACGAGGTCGAGTTCGACGTTCCGGTGGGCACCCGCGGCGACAACCTCGACCGCTTCCTGGTGCGCCTGGCCGAGATTCGCCAGACCCGCCGCATCATCGAGCAAGTGCTCGAGCGGATGCCCGACGAAGGACCGGTCTCGGTCGACGATCCGCGCGTCATGCTGCCCGAGAAGAAGGACGTCTACACGACCATCGAAGGCACCATCCAGCACTTCAAGCTCATCATGGAAGGCGCCAAGGTTCCGAAGGGCGAGGTCTACTCGTACACCGAAGGCGGCAACGGAGAGCTCGGCTTCTACCTGGTGTCCGACGGCAGCGGTACCCCGCACCGGGTGCGCATCCGGCCGCCGTGCTTCACCATCACGCAGGGGCTCCAAAAGCTCATCACCAACTCCATGCTCAGCGACATCGTGCCGACGTTTGGCTCGCTGAACATGATCGGCGGCGAGTGCGACCACTGAGAGAGTTTTTGCGCAGCTGAGGCATCACGAAGCGCCGCCCCCAGAAAGGCGGCGCTTCGCTTTTGTATGTATCATGCACGCTCTTCGGAGCCACGGGCGTCGCTCGGGAGGTGCGCGCCAAGCCGTTTGGCAGCCGGCGTTGCGCCCAGCGTGGGGCGGTCGGTGGGCGAGGGGAGGGGCGCCAGCGGGGAGGGCGAGGGCGAGGGCGAGGGCAAGGGTGGTTGCGGCGTCATCTGCGGCACATCGGCCACCGCCCGGTCGGGTTGCGCGTTTTTCGCAAGTTCGCTTCAGAAACTCCCGGCCCGGCCGGCACCTACCTCACGAATCCTCGGAGGTGCTTATGCGTCGATCGGTGTTGATCTTTCTTCTGGGTGCGGGCTTCCTCGGAACGGTCCGCAACGCTTCGGCCGGCGAGCTGCAGGCGGCGGTGGGCCCTTCGGGGCTGGCCTCTACCTGGCGCGGGGACTACGGCGTCGGCACCGGACTTCGGCTGGGCTTTCGCATCAAGAACCTGGTGAGCATCGACTTCGTGACGCGAACCTCGTTCGTCTCGGTCGATACCCGCATGGCCACCTGGCTGTCGGTGGGGGCCACGCTCTACGGGCGCCTCGGTAAGGTGCGCCCCTACGTGCGGGGGTTTCTCGTGCACCAGCACGAGGAGTCGATGTCTGCGGTGAAGTCCGACCCGTTCGGCTCGCTGCTCGGGGTGGGCGACGGCATTCGCCACCGGGGCGGCTTCGGCGGCGGCCTGGGCCTCGACGTACCCGTGAACACCAGCGGCGCGTGGCAGTGGTTTCTCGGCGGCGGCACCGACGCCACGTTCTTTCCCGACGTGCGGGGCCCCAAGCTCTACGTCGCGCTGGGCGCCTGGCTCGGAGTGAATTACTCGCTATGAGCGCGCGTCCCCTCCTCCTCTTCGCCGCGCTCGCGCTCGCGCTCGGCCTCGGCGCCTGCGCGGTCGACGAGTCCCTCGGCGATCACCCGTGCCCCCCCGGCGGGACCACGCTCACCTACGAGAACTTCGGAAAGGCGTTCATGGACCGCCACTGCCAGAGCTGCCATGCGCAGGCTGGGGGCGGCGGGGGTCACCTGAGCGCGGCCACCTCCTACGGCGTTCCGGCCGGGTATTCCTTCGGGAGCGCCGACGAGGTGCGGGCGCACCGGGAGCGGATCTTCGCGCGATCCGCGGCCTCGAACACGTCGATGCCACCCGGACCCGACGATCCGCCCCAGGGCGACCGAGACAAGCTGGCGGACTGGCTCGGGTGCGGCGCGCCCTGACCGGTATACCGCGAAAAGATTGCGAGAAATGGAGCCGCTCGGGGCTCCGCAGGGGCCCCGTGGACCCGCTATTTGCCTTCCAACTTCCGAAGATTCGTGGCAAATCGACGGGAGACTTATGCCCACCTTCAAACTCGACGGCAAAGACATCCCCTTCGAGCCCGGCGATTCCATCATTCGCGCGGCTTGGAAGCAGGGCATCGAGGTTCCGCACTATTGCTGGCATCCGGGCCTCTCGGCGCCCGCCAACTGCCGCATGTGCCTCGTGGAGATCAAGCCCCCGGAAGGGCAACGCGGGGTCATGCTCGACATCGTCGAGTGGGACGAGGCCAACCAGCGCTACGAGAACAAGCGCAAGCCCAAGCTCCTGCCCTCGTGCCAGATGCAAGCCGTGGAGAACCAGGAGGTCCTCTCGGACACCAGCCCGCACGTCCTCGAGGCGCGCAAGTACGTCCAGGAAGCGCTCCTCCTCAACCACCCGGTAGACTGCCCCATCTGCGATCAAGCGGGGGAGTGCAAGCTGCAAGACTACTGGCTCGAGCACCAGGGCACCAAGAAGCGCATGCGCGAGGAGCCGATTCACAAGCCGAAGGGCGTCGTGTTCGGCGACACCATCGTCTACGACGGAGAGCGCTGCGTCATGTGCACCCGCTGCATCCGCTTCATGGACGAGGTCGCCAAGGACCCGGTCCTCGAGATGCGCGAGCGCGGCAACCTCAACGAGATCATGGTCGCCCCCGGTCGCAAACTGGAGGGAAACTACACGTTCATGGTGGAGCACGTGTGCCCGGTGGGCGCTCTCACCACCAAAGACTTTCGCTTCAAGGCCCGGGTCTGGTTCCTGCGCAGCGCCAAGAGCATTTGCCAGGGCTGCGCCACCGGCTGCAACGCGCACCTCGACTTCGATCCCCGCTACAACAAGGCCTTTCGCTACCGGCCGCGCGACAACGAGGCGGTCAACAAGTTCTGGATGTGCGATCCGGGCATGATGTCGTACCACCGGGCCACCGACGGCCGCATCATCGCGGCCTACGTGAAGGGGAAGACCAGCTCGCTGAAGAAGGCGCTCGACGAGGCAAAATCGATCCTCGCTTCGGTGCCGGCGTCTTCGGTGGCGGTGCTCTTCTCGGCGCAGCACTCGCAGGAAGACAACTGGGCGCTTCGGGAGCTCGCGGCCACGTTCATGGGCGCCACCAACCTGTACGTCACCGGCCTGCCCGACGGCTTCGAGGACAACATCCTCATCCACCACGACAAGAACCCCAACCGCGCCGGCGTCCTGCGCCTCTCTTCGGCCATCAAGCCGTTCGAGGACTTCGCCAAAGACGTGGCCCGCGGCGCCATCACGCACGTTATCGCCCTGGGCGGCGAGACGCCGGCCGAGGTCGATCTGTCGAACGTGCAGATCGTCACCGTGGCCGCCTACGAAGGCGCGCTCACCAAGGCCGCCAAGGTGGTCCTGCCCGCTACCTCCTGGGCCGAAGCCAGCGGCACCTACGTGAACGCCAAGGGGATGGCCCAGGTGGCCGACAAGGCCCTCGAGCCGCAAGGCCTCTCGGAGCCCGGCTGGAAGCTCCTCGCCGCCCTCGGCCAAGCGCTCGGATACGACTGCACCTGGGCCAAGCTCCGCGAAGTGCGCGAGCGTCTCGAGCCGGCCGCCGCCGCCGCCCCTGCTTCGGAGCTTGCCAAATGATGACCTCGACGTTGCTCATCGCCTCGATCCTCAAGATCCTGGTGATCGTGGGCTTCCTCTTCAACGTGGCCGGTCTCCTCACCTGGGTCGACCGACGCCAGAGCGCGATGATCCAAGACCGCGTGGGCCCCAACCGCGCGGTCATCAAGATCGGCAAGTTCGAGCTCCGGGTGTTCGGTCTTCTGCACACCGCCGCCGACGGCGTGAAGTTCTTCTTCAAAGAAGACTTCATGCCCCCCAAGGCCGACAAGCTGCTCTTCAGCCTCGCCCCGATTCTCGTCATGGTGCCGGTGCTCGCCCTGGCGGCGGTCATTCCCATGGCCGATACGCTGTGCCTCAAGCAGATTCACATGACCGCCATGGTCGACGGCGCCTCCCAGAGCTGGTGGCCTGCCGCCGAGCGCGTGGGCACCTGCACCACCGACTCGGTGGAGGGCGCGGTCTCGCCCCTCAACGTGGGCATCCTCTACGTTTTTGCCATGGCCGGGCAGGGGATCGTCGGCGCTGGCATCGCGGGCTGGAGCAGCGACAACAAGTTCTCGCTCATGGGCGCGCTCCGCGCCGCGAGCCAAATGGTCAGCTACGAGGTGGCCATCGGTCTCTCGCTGGTGGGCGCCATGATGACCTACGGCACCGTGCGCCTCGACGACATGGTCCGCTGGCAGGGCGAGAACGCCTGGGGCATCTTCGTGCAGCCGCTGGCCTTCTTCCTGTTCTTCGTGTCCGCGGTGGCCGAGTCGAAGCGCATTCCCTTCGACCTTCCGGAAGCCGAGAGCGAGCTGGTGTCGGGCTACTTCACCGAATACTCGGGCATGAAGTTCGGCATGTTCTACTTTGCAGAATACATGGAAATCGTCACCAGCTCGATGTTGGTGGTGGTGGTGTTCCTGGGCGGCTGGCAGCTGCCGTTCTTGCACCGCGACGGCTTGACCATCGCCATCGGCGACGTGGCCCTGGTGGAGACCATCAAGATCTCTCACCTGATCATGACCATCATCGGCGTCGTCACCTTCTTCGGCAAGACGCTGGCCATCTGCTTCATCCAGGCGTTCGTCCGCTGGAGCCTTCCGCGCTTCCGCTACGACCAGCTCATGCGCCTCGGCTGGCGCGTGCTGCTCCCGGCCGCGCTGGCGAACATTTTCGTCACCGGCCTGGTGCTCCTCGCCATCCAAGACGCCGGTCCCTCGGTGCAGGGCGCGATCAAGACCGCCGCCGACGTTACCCAGGGCATCGTCGCCATTCTTCTCGCGTCGCTGGCCCTCCGGGGGGTTGTCTTCGCCTTCTCCTCACGCAAGATTGAGCATGTGCTCACCGGTAGCACTGCGGCCATGTCGAATGCCCGTGGCGGCACCAAAGACGCCCCCATGGGGGCCTGAGGATTTATGCAAGCCTTCTCCAAGAAGCCCGCCAGCCCCACCAACGCCACCCCGGTGGAGTACACCGAGAAGAATCTCACCACGCAGTCGTACCTGCCGGAGATCTTCAAGGGCCTCGGCGTGTCGATGAAGCACTTCTTCGCCAACACCCGCGACATGGTGAAGGGCCAGCGACCGGACCCGGTGCTGGAACGCTACTCGGCCGGCGTGAGCACCATCTCGTACCCGGAACAGAAGCGACCCTACCCGGAACGCTTCCGCGGCGTGCACCGGCTCACCCATCGCGACGACGGCAGTCCGCGCTGCGTTGCCTGCCTTTGCTGCTCCACCGCGTGCCCGGCCCAGTGCATCTTCATCGAGGCGGGCGAGTACCCGGAAGGCGACAAGCGCCGCGGCTACGAGCGCTTTCCGGTGCGCTTCGTCATCGACGAGCTTCGCTGCATCTTCTGTGGCTACTGCGTCGAGGCCTGCCCCTGCGACGCCATTCGTATGGACACCGGCGTGCACGCGGTTCCCTACGACTCGCGCGACCAGTTCATCTACGACAAGACCGCGCTCATGGGCTTCACCGGCCGCGACGGCGGCCACACGACCGAGAACCCGCGGCACGAGCCCGGCGAGGCCAGCCACCCTGGCGTCGACCGAGAGCACGGTCATTGAGCTACCGCGCCGGGCTCCTGCGGTGCCCGGCTTGCGGTGAAGGGCTCGAGCCGGTCGCGCACGGCGCGGAGACGGTCGATGTGTGCCCGGCCTGCGCCGGCGTGTGGGTCGATTGGTTCGACGGCGCCATTGCCGAGGTCTCCCGTGCCGTCGAGTCGCACCGGCCGGCGGGGTCGTCGCGCCCTCTGCCGCAGCATACGTGCCCGCGGTGCACCGCGCCGCTGATCCACGAGCTTTCCGGGGGCGACGCCGCGCAGGGCGCGCTCGGCGAGCCGTGGGTAGAGCGCTGCGGAGAGTGCGGGGGCGCATTCGTTCCCAAGGAGGCGGTGGGTCTCTTCGCCACGGCACCCGCCCCCGACGATGGCTCCGAGGCAGCGGGCGCAGCAGGGCTCTGGGGACGCCTCGCCACTGCCCTTCACGCGCTCTTCGGCGCCCGCGACTGACCTGGGTTTTCGCCGGCGCCGCACCTGCGCCGCCAGGTCGCCTCCGGACCGTTGCCTGAGCGCCCTCAAAATTGCCTTTGAAGTCGCATAACGGCTTGCTTTTCGGTAATCTCCGCCGGCCATGTCGCCCCTCTGCCGAACGTCGGCGAGACGGAGCGCGAGCGAGGAACTTCATGAACGCAACGATCGACATTCTCCGCGGCGAGCTCGAGCGACTTTTCTCCCTCGAGGATCTCACGCAGATGAGCCAGCGCTTGCTGGGCCTCGACCCCCGAGACGTCGGTGGTGACACCGCCAAGGCGAGCTTCGCGCGCGCCCTCGCCGAGCGCTGCGTCGAGGCCGACCGCGTGGAAGCGCTGGTCGACGTCATGGTCTTCGCCAAAAAGGTGGTCGATCCGCGGGTCTTCGACGCCGTTGCCCAGCATGGCAAAGAGCGCCTCGAGCCCAACAAGGCCTTCGGTCCGTTCATCGTCAAGCGCATCATCGAAGAGACCGAGCTGGCTTTCGTGGCCGCCTGCGACCGCGACGGCAAGTCGTACGTGGTCAAGCTCCTCAAGCGCATCGCCATGGCCGACCGCCGCGCGGTGCAGCGGTTCCTCACCGCCAACCGCATGGTGGCCGCCATCGAGCACGTGGGCCTCCCCAAGGGCCTCGAGGCCGGCGAAATCGACGGCAGCGCATATGTGGCCTACGAGGCCATCGACGGCGAGCTGCTCTCGAAGCGCGCGACCCGCACCGGCCCGCAGCACTTTCAGGAGCTCAAGCCGCTCCTTCGCGGCGTCCTCGAGCCGCTGGCGGCGCTCCATACCGGCGGCCTGGTGCATGGGGACTTGAAGCTCGATCACGTCGTGGTCGACCGCGCCCAGAAGGTGGTGCTCGTGGACTTCGGCGGCGACAAGCTGCGGCATCGCGCCGGCGCCACCAACGGCGCGTCGGGCCTCCTGGCGGTGCTGGGCTCGCCCCGCACCGTGGCCCCCGAAGTGGTGCGGGGCAAGAACGCCGACTCCCGCTCCGACGTGTACGCCTTCGGCGCCATGCTCTTCGAGCTCCTCTCGGGCAAGCCCGTGTTTGCCGCGACCTCGCCCACCGACGCCGCCTTCGCCCACCTCTCCCAGGAGCCGGAGCCGCCCAGCGCCAAGGCGCCGCGCGGGTGGATCACCAAGGAGATGGACGCCTTCGTGCTGTCGCTCCTCGACAAGCAACCGGAGCGCCGCCCGAAGGACGCGGCCGCGCTCATGGAGGCGCTCGAGAACATCGGCAAGCCCAGCACCGCGGCGGCGCCCATGGACGCCGAGCGCTTCGAGGGACTGCGCAAGGCACTGCTCGACGCCCCCACCCACGCCGACGCCGCGGTGGCGCTCGAGCGCGCGGTGGCCGAGGGGGCCGAAGCCATCGCCGTGGGCGAGACGTTCGTGACCGCCGCCGGCGCCATCACGGGCGACGACGAGGAATCCAAGGAGACCCAGAAGGGCCTCCTCTACCGGGCCGCGCGCATCTTCGACGGCGCCGCCAAGGACAAGGTCAAGGCCGAAGAAGTGTACGTGGCCATCTTGGCCCTCGACCCCGCCGACGACGTCGCCCGCATGTCGCTCGAGGCCGCCCGCAAGCAGCTCGGCAAGTACGAGGAGCTGGTGGAAATGCTGCTCGAGCGCAGCCAAACCGCGTCCGAAGGCGAGGGGCGCGCCGACGCCTACGCCGAGATCGGCAGCCTCTACGCGGGCGAGCTCGAGGACCCCGAGCAGGCGGTTGTAGCCTACACGCAAGCCCTGTGCGAGGCGCCGGCGCGCAACCACTACGTTCACGAGATCGAGCGCCTCTCCGGCGACAACACCGCGCGCTGGAACGAGATCCTCCAGACCATGACCACCGCCATCCAGGGCGGCGCCACGCAGAGCCGCACCGCGCTGCTGGTCATCGCCGGTCAGTGGTACGAGAAGAAGCTCGGCCGCGCCGACATGGCGCTCCTGGCGTTCCAGCAGGTGATGCAGGCGGAGCCTGCCAACGAGGTGGCCATCGAAGGCCTCACCCAGATTTACCGCCGCGCCCAGCAGTGGCCCGAGCTCATGGGCGTGCTCATGGCCCGCGCCGATGCCTCGGCGTCGAGCCCCAAAGCCCGCGACTACCGCGTCGAAGCGGCCGAGCTGCTGGAGACCAAGCTCAACGACGCAAACCGCGCCCGCGAAGTGTATGAGCGCGTCCTCGCCGAAGACCCCGGGCACGCCAGGGCCGGCGACGCCCTGGCGCGCATCACCGAGAAGGCCGGCGACTTCGCCACCCTGGTGACGCTCCTCGAGCGCCGCTCCGAAGCGCGCCGCGGGGTCGACAAGGCCGAAGCCATCGTCAAGGTGGCCGAGGTTTATGAAGACCACCTGAACGATCTCCCGGAGGCCACCAAGCGCTACGAAGCGGCGCTCGCCCTGGATGGCAAGAACATGAGCGCCCTCAAGGGCCTCGACCGCATCTACAACCGCACCGGCCGCTACCGCGAGCTGCTCGACACCCTCGAGCTCCAGGTTGCCGCCGCCGCCACGCCGCGCCAGAAGGTGAACCTCTACGAGCGCATGGCCGCGCTCCACGACGAGGAGTTCCTGGACCACGAGGCGGCCGCCGGCGCCCTCGAGAAGATCATCGCCATCGACCCTTCGAACGACAACGCGCTCTCCGGGCTGGCCCGGCACTTCCGCGCGCTCGATCGCTTCGATCGCGTCATCGGCATCTACGACAAGCACATCGGCGTCATCGCCGACGAAGGTCGCAAGGTCGACATCTTGCTCGCCAAGGCGCGAACCCTGGCCGACAACATCGGGTCCCCGGAACGCGCCATGAAGACCTACGAAGAGGTCCTCAAGCTCCGCGAAGATCACGCCGGCGCCCTGGAAGCGCTGGCTCAGCTCAAGGAAGTATCGGGCGATTCGCACGCAGCGCTCTCGGCCATCGAGGCCCTTGCCGGCAAGGCCGCCACCCCCGAGGCCAAGGCCGAGCAGTGGGTCCGCGCCGGTCGCCTTCTCGAGTCGCGCGGCGACAAGGACGCCGCCATCGAGCGCTACAAAGCGGCTCTCGAAGCGAACCCCCGCGACGTGGCCGCCGGCACCGCGCTCCGAAAGGCCTACGCCGACCGCGGCGACGCCGGCTCGGTGGTAAACCTGGTGGAGCGTGAGCTGCAGTTCGCCGAGGGCGATCTCGCCAAGGCGCGGCTCTACGCCGAGCTCGCGCGCGTGCAGCGCACCCAGCTCAACGACTCGCCCAAGGCCGAGGCCGCCGCCAAGCGCGCCCTCGAGCTCGACGGCACCAACGCCGAAGCGCTGCTGGTGCTGGGCGATCTCGCCTTCGAGCAGGAGCACTATCTCGAAGCCCTCAAGCAGTACGACACGCTGGTGGGCCGGGTGCAGGTGCTCACCAAGGAAGACGGAACTCGCCTCCTCGGCCGGTACATCGAGTCGTTCGGGCGCTCGAACCCCAAGCCCAAGTCGCCCTCTACCCCCGACGGCGGCAGCTTGCCCCCGCCGGCCCAGACCAACCCCCGCCTGGTGAGCGCGGTCGAGCAGCTGCAAGTGTTGGCAGGCGCCGACGTCAAGGCCCTGGCCCACGCCGCCACCGTGGTCTTCGAGCACGGCGATCCCCGGCTCGTGAACCGCATTTACGAAGAGCTCTTCAAGAAGCACGACGAGCGCCTGCACGGCGCCGACAGGGCAGAGGCGCTCTACCACCTGGGCGAGAGCTCGCGCCGCAGCGGCGAGCTCGACAAGGCCGTGCCGCCGCTCCGCGAGGCCATCAAGCTCGACCCGGCGAACCAACGCGCGCTCCACTCGCTGGCCCGCATCTACGAGGCCACCGGCGATTGGGAAGAGTCGATTCGCATGCGCAAGAAGCGGCTCGACGTCGCCAACCCGGCCGAGCGCTTCGATCTCTACCTGGAAATCGGCGATCTCGAGTTCCAGAAGCTGAACGACCGCGGCCGCGCCCAGAAGACCTACGCCAAGGCCCTGGAAGAGAAGCCCGACGACCGCAAGCTCCTCACCAAGCTCATGCAGCTCTACTCCGAGGAGAAAGACTGGGCGAAGCTGGTCGACGTGGTCACCAAGCTGGCCGACTTCGTCGAAGACTCCAAGCAGCGCGCGAAGTACATGCATACTGCAGCGACCATCGCGTCGCGGCACCTCGACCAGACCGACAAGGCGCTCTCATTCTACGCGCGCGCCCTGGAGTTTGACCCCACGCTCACCAAGGCCTCGGAAGAAGCCATGGAGCTGTACCGCGGCAAGAAGGACTACGTCGCCGTCGAGCGCATTCTCAACGCGCAGCTCGACGTGGTGAAGGACGCCGGCGATCACGCCAAGATGGTGGTCATTCTCGACGAGCTCGGTGAGCTCTACCGAAAGTTCATCGGCGACACCGAGGCTGCCATCGACGCCTACGAGGCAGCCCAGGTGTTCGACCCCGAAGACAAGGAGCGCACCGAGAAGCTGGCGAACCTCTACGCCAGCGATCCGGCGCAGTACCTCGATAAGGCGGTCAAGTCGCAGACGGTGCTGCTTCAGAGCAACCCGTACCGGGTAGAGAGCTACAAGCTGCTCCGGCGGCTCTATACCGAGGCCAAGAAGGCCGACCCGGCTTGGTGTCTCTGCCAGGGCCTCGCGGTGCTCAACCTCGCGGATCCCGACGAAGAGCGCTTCTACGAGAAGCACAAGCAGGAGAACGCCGCCGCGGCCCAGGCCGTGCTGGGCGAAGACGAGTGGGCGCTGCTCTCGCATGAAGATCTCGACCCCATTCTCACGCGCATTTTCTCGCTCATCCAGCCGGTCATCATCGCCGCGCGCACGCAGCCGCTGCAGGCGCTCGGCTACGACGCGCGCTACGCCCTCGACACCTCGCGGCACCCGTACCCCATGTCGCAGACGCTGTACTACGCCGGCGGCGTGCTCGGCATGGGCGCGGTGAAGGTGTTCCAGAACCCGCAAGATCCGGGCGGCCTCGGTTTCGTGCACGCGCACGAGCCGTCGATCCTCCTGGGCCAGGCGGCCCTCGAGACCCAGGTATCGACGCAGATGCTGGCGTTCCTGGCAGGGCGGCACCTCTCGTACTTCCGGCCCGGGTACTACGTGCGGCATCTCATCCCCACTGGCACCGCGCTCAAGGCTTGGCTCTTCGCGGCCATCAAGCACTGCGTCCCCAATTTCCCCATCGCGCCGGACCTTCAGGGCCCGGTGGCCGAGGCGCTCCAGGCCATGGGCAGCATGGTGGCGGGTCCGCAGAAAGACCAGCTCTCCAGCACAGTGTCGAAGCTCCTCCAGTCGGGCGGCGCCATCGACCTGAAGAAGTGGGTTGCCGGCATCGACCTCACCGCCGATCGCGTGGGCTTCCTCCTCGCCCACGATCTTCAGGCCACCACCGAGCTCATTCGCGCGGTGGAGCACGACTCGAGCGTGCCGGTCAAAGAGCGCATGAAGGAGATCGTCCTCTTCGCCGTTTCCGATGCCTACTTCGACCTTCGGAAGAAGCTCGGCATCTCCATCGACTCGTGAAGCGGCTCCTCCTCGCTGCGTTGGTCGTGGGCTGCACCAAGCCCTCGGCCCCGCCGGGCGCCACGCGAACGACGCAGTCCCCGGTGACTTCGTCGACCGTGCCGGCGGCCTCCACCGCCGCGGCAGCGGCCACGGCCGCTGCGGTCGCGGCGCCCAAACCCGAGCTGCCGCAGAACATCCTCATCATCTCCGTCGACAGCATGCGGGCCGACATGCCTTGGGCTGGCTACCCGCGCCCCATCGCGCCCCGGCTCACTGCGCTCGAGAAGACGTGTGTATCGTACACGCATTCGTACAGCATCTCGTCGTACACCTCCATGAGCCTAGGCGGGCTCTTGGGGGGCCGCATTCCCAGCGAGCTCAAGCGCGACGGGTACTTCTTCGGCACGTATCACAAAGAGAACGTGTTCTTTCCCGAGCTCCTCAAGGCGGCCGGAATCCACACCGCGTCGGCCCACGCCCACGGGTACTTCACCAGCGCCGGCTTCGATCAGGGATTCGAGAAGTGGGAGATCGTCCCCGGCCTCAAGTGGAACGCCCAGACCGACGAGAACGTCACCAGCCCCAAGCACGAGGCCATCGCCGAGCGGTTGCTCTCGGACCCGGGCATCACCGGCGGCGGCCGCTTCTTCGCGTGGTTCCACTTCCTCGACCCGCACGATCAGTACGTTTCGCACGTCAAAGACGGCATCGACTACGGCCGCAAGCTGCGCGATCTCTACGACGGCGAGGTGGAATACACCGACCGCCACGTGGGCATGCTCCTCGATTTTGTGGCCAAGCAACCGTGGGCCAAGAAGACCGCTATCATCGTCACCAGCGATCACGGCGAGGCGCTGGGCGAACATGGGCAGTTCAAGCACGGCTTCGAGGTGTGGGAGAACCTGGTGCGGGTTCCGCTCTTCGTGTGCCTGCCGGGGGGCGCCCCGCGGCGCATCGAAGCGCGACGCAGCGCCATCGATCTCGCGCCCACCATCCTCGAGCTCATGGGCCTTCCCAAAGACCCACACTTCGCGGGCAATAGCCTGGTGCCGGAGATTCTCGGCGGCCCCGCCGAGGAGCACGACATCGTGGTCGATCTGCCGGCCACCAGCAACAACGAGCGGCGCCGGGGCCTGCTCCACGACAAGTACAAAATCATCGGCTTCGGCGACGCCATGTACTCCAAGGTCTTCGACATCGAGGCCGACCCCGGCGAGCTGTCGGCGCTTCCGAAGGGCGAGGTTACCGCCGACATGTACAAGCGCCTCATGGACTACAACAAGACCGTGAAGGAAGTGCCCTCGTACGCCTGCGGCAAGGGCTGCCTCGAGGGCACCAAGTGAAAGTCACGCCGGTGCCGTGTTACGCCGACAACTACGCCTATCTGGTGGAGTCCGGCACCTGCCGCGTGGTGGTCGACGCTTCCGAAGGGGCGCCGGTACTGGCTGCCATCGACGCCGCGGGCGGCACGCTCACCGCCATCCTCGCCACCCACCACCACCACGATCACGTGGACGGCAACGGCGCGCTTCTGGCGCGCTTTCCCGGCACGCCGGTGTACGGCCATGGGTCCGACCGCGGGCGCATTCCTGGGCAGACCGAGTACCTGGAGGACGGCGCCACGTTCTCGCTGGGGTCGCTCACCATCCGCGCCTTGCACGTGCCGGGACACACCACGGGCGCGCTCACCTACGTCGTCACCGAGGGCGCCGAGCCCGGCGCGGCCTTCACCGGCGACACGCTCTTCGCCGCCGGCTGCGGCCGCCTCTTCGAAGGTACGCCGGCGGACATGGCGCGCTCCTTGGGCAAGCTCGCCGCGTTGCCGGCGGATACGCGCGTCTACTGCGGCCACGAGTACACCGAATCGAACCTAGCCTTTGCGGCGCACGCCGAGCCTTGCAACGCCGCCGTTCAGGCCAAGGTCGCCGAGGTCGCTGCCCTGCGCGCGAACGGCCACCCGTCCGTGCCCTCCACCATCGGCAGCGAGCTGGCCACCAACCCGTTCATCCGCACGCGCGAGCCCGAGCTGCGAAAGACGTTCGGCATCGCCGTCAGCGCCGACGCGGCCGAAGCGCTGCGCGTGGTTCGCGAAGCCAAGAACACGTTCTGAGGCCTACGATTCTTCCATGACGAAGCGCGCGATGCCCTCGCGCTCGCGGATGAGAAAGGGCTCCACCAAACGCCGGAGCCGTTTGCTCTTCACGTAGTGCGCCGAGTACGTGACCGTGGGCTTGAAGCCGCGAACTCGTTTGTGCTCACCGCCGGCGCCCGGCTCGAATCGGGTGAGGCCGTCGCGGATGCACTCGTCGACCCCGTGGTAGTAGCAAACGTTGAAGTGGAGGAACGGCATCTCCTCGGTGGCGCCCCAGTACCGGCCGTACAGCGTATCGGCGCCGCGCACATTGAAGGCCCCGGCGATGCGCTTTCCGTTTCGTTCCGCGAAGACCCAGGCCAGCTGCGGGCCGAACGTGCTCACCAGCTGCTCGAAGAAGGCGCGGTTCAGGTAGCGGCGGCCCCAGGTGAACTTGTCGACGGTGGCCGCGTAAAAGTCGAACATCGAGTCGACCACCTCGGGCGTGAGATCGCTCGCCGCGTAGGTGCGAATGGTCACGCCGTCCTTGGCTGCCTGACCGCGCTCGCGCCGAAGCTGCGTGCGACGCTTGGTGGGGAGCGTGGTCAAAAAATCTTCGAAGTCCCGATAGCCCGGGTTCTCGAACTGGAACTGCACGCCGTTGCGCTGAAGAAACCCGGCGCCCTCGAAGGCGGCGAGATCGTGCTTGCGGGGAAAGAGCAGGTGACACGACGTGAGATTGGTCTCGTCCACCAGCTCCCGCAGCGCTTCGGCAAAAACCCGGTGAATCTCGTCCTTCCGGGCGTCGTCACCGGCCACCAGAACGCGCCCGCCGCCCGCCGGCGTGAACGGCACGGCGCATACCAGCTTCGGGTAGTACGCCTCGCCCAGCTGGCTCGCGGCGTCGGCCCAGCTCCAGTCGAACACGAACTCGCCCTCGCTGTTGCCCTTGGCGTAGAGCGGCGCGGCGGCCACCAGCCGATCGTCGTCGTCGGTGAGGGCGGCGTGGTGCGGCAGCCAGCCCGCTTCCTCGCTGGCGCAGCCCGTGTCTTCGAGGGCGCGGAGCCAGGCGTGACGCACGAACGGAGAGTCGGAGGGGCCCACCAGCGCGTCCCACTCGGCCGCGGCAACGTCCGCGATGCGCGGAAGAAAGCGTAACTTCACGAAACCTACGATGCAGCTCGATAGCCGGGGGGTTCACGACAGAGCACGAACCATGCGTCCATCATCTTGCCGGCCTTCTCCGCGCGCCCGATCGACACGTGCTCGGAGATACCGCGCATGTGGTCGACCATGCCTTCGTACACCAGCGACCCGAGCTTGGCGGAGTTCGGGAGAATCGCCGGCCAGCTGGCGACGCGCTCCTTGGGGAGCATCTTGTAGTCGATGTCGATCTCGCCTTCGGTCTCGGCGGCATGGACGGTGAAGTAGCCGGGCCCGGTGAGCCCCAGGGTGACGCCCTGGTTGTAGCCGACGATGTCGCCCGACTCGGTGCGCGCGAAGCGCTTCTGA
The DNA here is from genome assembly GCA_038210445.1 of Polyangiales bacterium. Classification (GTDB taxonomy): domain Bacteria; phylum Myxococcota_A; class Polyangia; order Polyangiales; family Polyangiaceae; genus JABFRG01. Next base: position 7,599 of record JBBQWQ010000051.1, on the reverse strand, counting down.
AAGTGCGAGAACGCGGGAAGCGTGTTCTTGCCTTCGTGAACTACTTCGGTAAGTGCGCTCACGTCGGCCGGAACGAAGTGCTCGAGGGTGAGCGGCCGATGGCCCTTCACAGCCTCGAACAGCATCGCCTGGGTCTTCTTCCCCCAGCCGCGCACCGTGTGAATGCGGCCCTCGTGGCCCATCTCGTCGAGGACCTTGACGAGGCGATCGAGGTCGAGCTTCGGTTCGATGAAGACGGTGAGGTCCATGGGGGCGGGAGCGTAGCAAAAGCGCCGGCCGGCACCCGTTGTTTCTGCCACGGATTTTGCCGCGGACCCTCGGGAAATGCCGCGCGCGGCGCGGCGGAAGAGGGGTAGGCGACCGCACCGATTCACGCTACGGTTACCGTGACCTGGCATGCCTTACGCGGAGGAATTCGAATGAACCGTAGAGTTACGGCACTATTGGGGAGTCTCGTTGGTTTGACGGTAGCCTCGTCGGCGGCCGCTGCCCCCACGCTCATTTTTTCGGAGGACTGGGAAGGCAACGCCGCCCAGATCGCCCTCCGCTGGCGCGGGAGCGCCTACTGCAATCGCATCCAAGATGGCGTCGGTGCCGACGGCACTGTTCTCCCAGCCTCCGCCGACGCAACCTCATGCTCGGGAGCTATCCTCCGCGACACGAACGGGTGGTCGGGCGGCCGGATGTACTCGAACACAACGGCCACATTTCCTCCCGTCGCTGCAGCCAACGAGCAGTACTGCGCAACTGCATGGATTCGCCAAGCCGCAGGGGCGCACGGCTATGTAGGCATCAACTTCGCGGTCAAGAATGCGGCCACGAACAAGTACGACATCCCTGCAAACAGCACGGCCAACGGAGAGCACTTTCTGATCGGTGACACTGGCGCCGCAGACGGCTACGCGGGAACCGTAACGCCGACGATGGCGGATGGCGCCTGGCATCGGTACACCAAGACGTTCACCGTCACCGCAGCAGATATCGCACAGGGCGACCGCTTCCTCGTGAAGACGGTGAACTTCGAAGGCACCGGGACGTGCACAACGACGGCGACGCCGCTGCCGGCAGCCGACTTTGATGACATCCGCATCTACAAGCTCGCAGCCGGCGACGTTTGCCCGGCCACCCCCGGCGCCGACGAAACGCCGCACGAGACCTGCGGCACCACCAAGCCCATCTGCAACTCTGCCGCTGTCGGCACGCAGAAGGTCTACAAGTGCGCCGAGTGCGCCTCCGCGTTCGGGGCGGGCATGGCCACGTCGTGTCCCGTGGCCACCTCTCCGGTGTGCATCGCCGCCGGCGCTGAAAAGGGCTCCTGCAAGGCCTGCGCAGAAGATCTGGGCGTCACCGGCGCGGTCGCCGCCTGCGGGCTCGCGGCGAACCCGTTCTGCAAGAACGACGGCTCCTGCGGCAAGTGCACCGTCGACAACGACTGCAAGGACGCAACCAAGAACCACGGCGTGGGCGCCAACAAGTGCGACACCGCCAAGGGCTCCTGCACCAATGGCTGCGGCGTGGCCACCGAGGCCACCGACTGCACCAACTCCAACAAGCCCTGGTGCGAGCCGGTGGGCGCCACCGCGCTCGGCATCTGCAAGGACAAGCTCGAGAACGGCCAGCCGATTCCCAACCGCGCCGCCGACACCGCGGCCGACAAGGGCAAGTGCACCGACCCCAACGCCACCAAGTTCTGCGCCAGCGCCAGCTGCGACAAGGCCGACGACAAGTGCGGCTTCGCCAACGGCACGGCGTGCGTTCCCGGCAGCGACGACGCGAAGTGTCGCGCGACGGTGTGCGGCACCGACAGCAAGTGCGGCCAGGTGGAAGGCGGCCCGTGCGTCGCGGCGACCGACTGCCGTGACGCCACCAACGCCTGCACCGACAACAAGTGCGCGCCGGGCGGCTCGTCGTCGAGCTCCTCCAGCTCCGGCGGCTCGTCGTCGAGCTCTTCCAGCTCCGGCGCGTCCTCCGGCACCACGCCTCCGGGCGACGGCGGCGGCGGTTGCGCCACCACCTCGTCCACCGGCGGCAGCCTCGCCACCGTGAGCATCGGTCTCGGCCTCGCCATCCTGGCGCTGCGCCGGCGTCGCCGCGAGGGTGACGACAAGCAAGACTGAGCGCGGCTCGCCCGAGCCTCGTAAAGCGCACGTGAGCCTCGCAGAGACGCGGGGCTCCGTGCTTTTGTAGCCGCGTGAAGCGCTCGTTTTTCGCCCAGGATGCGGTCACGCTGGCCCGGGAGCTCGTGGGAATGCACCTCGTCCACGACGCGGACGGCGTTGCGCGGGTCGGGCGCATCGTCGAGACCGAGGCCTATTGCGGCCCCGGCGACGCCGCGTGCCATGCGCGCTTCGGCCGCACCGAGCGCACCCGCGCGCTCTTCGGTCCGCCGGGCCACGCCTACGTCTTCCTCATCTACGGCATGTACGACTGCTTCAACGTGGTGGGCCTGGCCGAGGGCGGAGGTCACGCGGTGCTGGTGCGTGCGGTGGAGCCCGTCTCCGGCATCGCGGCGCGCACCGATGGTCCCGGGCGACTCACCCGCGCCATGGGCCTCTCTCGCGCGCACAACGGGGCAGATCTGCTGCGCGGCGCGGTGCGCATCGAGTCGGGAACCGCGCCCACCTGCACCGCCGTCACCGCGCGCGTGGGCGTGGCCTACGCAGGCGACGACGCCGACCTGCCGTACCGATTCATCGACGCCGAAAGCGCGCACGTGTCGCGGCCGGCGGCGCGCCTCATCGGGCGCCCTTCGTCGAGCCCACGAGCAGGTAGTGTACCGTCGCCTTCGCGTCGATCACGACGCTGATCGCGGCGCCCTTGCGCACACACGCGGCCGCAGGTGCCCCCGCTTCCGGCGCGCCCGACGCGAGCCATTGCGGTCCGTCCTGGAGCCGTGCGTCGGCGTCGGCGAAGAGGCGCAGGCAGCCATCGGCCTCGACCGGCGCGAGGATGAGCGTCTTTGGCCCCACGAGCTCTCCCCGGGCGAGCTCCGCGAGCCCCGGCGCCTCGCGCGCTGCGCGGGCCACGAGGTCGGGGAAGGGATCGACGGGCCGCGGGGCACTCGACGCACTCGACGCGCTCGCCGCATTGAGCGCGGTGGGGGAGGGCGCGGTGGCGTTGCCCGGTCGCGGATCGTTGGCGCAGGCGGCGAGCATCCACAGCCCCGCGAAGGCCGTTGCTGCTCGCGCTTTTTCGCGCATCATCCCTCGGCCGCAGCGCTCACGTCGACGTCGTCTTCCACCGCGTCCATGCGGCAGGTGCCCTGAAACTCGACCCCGCGGTCGATGAACAGCGAGGGCGAGTGGAGGTTGCCCACCACCTTGGCCGGGGCGTGAATCTCGATGGCGGTCTTCGCGCGGATGTTGCCGCGGATGGTGCCCCCACGAACGATGACGGTCGCCACGTCGATCTCCGCCTCCACGTCGGCGCCGTCGCCGACGATCAGGGTGTCATCGCTCGTGATGTGGCCCTTGAAGGCGCCGTCGATGCGCACCGAGCCTTCGAACGCGAGCTTCCCTTCGAAGCGCGTCCCCGGCCCCAAGAGCGAAGTGAGCTCGAGCGAGCTCCTGGCACCATCCGGCGTACGTTCCATGGTTCGCGTCAACTAGCAAATCCCGAGATATCGCGCAATGTTGCGGCGCTTTTCTCGGGCGCCAGCAGGCAACCGCAGGCAACTGCCGCCAGGAACCCTCGGCCTACAGGGACAGATGCACCCGTGGACGGCGTCGATGCTCGCGTGGTCTACTGGCCATATGGTTCGAACGACGCTCCTCTCCGCCTTGTTCTTGCTCGTCCCTGCGGTTGGCTTCGCGCAGCAAACGGGGCGACCCGACGGCGATGGCAAGGGCGGCGCCAAAGCGGAGCCGGACGGCGCCGGCACCGCCGACAAGGGCGCCGGCGACAAGGGCGACAAGGGCGCGGGCGATGGCAACCGCATCGTGGGCGGCTACACCTATTCCGACAAGCGCCCGGCGCGCGCACCCGTGTACCACGTGGTGCATAAGGGCCCGCACGCCGCGTTCCCGTCGTTCGCCATGGTCGACGCCCAGCGATCGCGCCTCACGGTGCAGCTCAGCTCGGTGGTCGCGGTGGAAGAGAAGAAGGCCGCCGGCACCGTCACCTACGTCATCAAGGGCGCCCACGTGGCGCGCCACAACGACACCCACGCGCTCATCGCGGTGCACTTCAACACGCCCATGACCGTTGCGCGGCTGCGCAACAGCGGCAAGGACGTAGAGCTGCGGGTCGATCTCCGGGCCGCGGTCACGCCCACCTTCGCGGTGGCGCAAACGAAGACCGGCGCGACCCTCACCATCGATTTTCCGGGCGGCGAGTACCTTCCCGACGGCGCGCGCACCGATCCGGCACACGCGCCGGCTTCTCCTGCCGCCCTGCGCTGACGCCCGCATCGTTCGTTCGGACCCACAGCGTTGAAGCGTGGCGCATTTCTGGCGGTATTGTTCGGCGCGTCGCTCGCACGCGCGTCGGGCCCTGCAGACGTTCATGCCGACGACGTGGTGCTCGATCCCAAAGGGCAGTCCATCGAGGTGAGCGGCCGCGTGCGCGTCGATGCGCCGCCGTTCTTTCTCACCGCCGAGCACTTGAAGCTCTTCCGATCCTGGCGCGGGCTCGAGATGGAGGGCGACGCGCGGCTCTCGTTTTGCCCGTGCTCCGGCCCGCCGCTCACGCTGGCCTTCGCGGGCGGGGCGGTGGCTCCCCCCGGCGATCTGTTCCTCAAGAGCCCAAAGCTCCTGCTGTTCGACGTGCCGATCTTCTGGCTCCCGTATTTTTGGCTTCGCGCGCCTACGCGCTTCGGAGTGCTGCCGCCAGAGATTGCCTACCGCGGTCCGGACGGTCTGTATCTGGGTGAAGGCGTGCACTTCCCGGTCGGAAGCGCGCCCAAGAGCGCCCTCGACCTGCGCGCGGGTGCCTACTTTCGCGGCGGCTTCGCGGCGTCGGCCGACCTTCGCACCACGCGGAGCTTCGGCGTCGTGCGCTACGATCGCCTCCTTGGTGACGACGGCCTGACCGTCGATGCGCGCGGCACCACGGCGACCGCCCCCGGCACCGTGCGTATCGGCTGGGACGTAGACGCCATGCGCGGGCGCCGGGCAGTGGCGGCGACCACCTCCCTCGACGCCGCCTCCAAGCGCGTCGATCGCGCCCATGCCGAGATGTCGGTGAGCTCGGCGCACATCGTTGCGGCCAGCGGCGTGCGCGCGGTGAGCGACCGCGGCCTCGGGTTGGTCGACGACACGACCGCCGGCCCCTGGAGCTCGGTGCACCTCGGCGGCGCGCTCGGCGCCCGCGCGGCGTACGACGCGGCCTTCGATCTGGCGACGCTCTCCGATCGCTCCGGAGGCGCGAGCCTTGGCGGCGGTCGCGCACGCACGCTCGCGCGCACTGAGGCCGGCGTTTCGAGCTTCGGGACCCTGGGGCCGGTGGGCGTCGAGACCAGCGAGCGCTTCGCCGCCGGCTGGAACGGCGAAGGCGACGGGGCCGCACTCTCGCGCACCACCGCCGCGCTCACGCTGCCCATGGCGCGCCTGTACGGAGATTCGCTCCGACACCTGGTGGAGCCGCGCATCGCGGCCACCGCGTTCGCGATGACAGGAGCGCTGCGAACCACCACGCGCGACGCAGGCTTCGGCGCCGAGGCTCGCGCGCAAGGAGCAACCGGGGGCCTCAGCGACGTGCGCGGCATGCTCGGCCTGGCGCAGGTGGGTGGCCGCAGCTCGCTCGGCGATCGCGCCCGCCGCTTCGAGCTCGAGGGATACGTGGGCGCCGCCGGCAGCGAGCAGCACGCCGATCCGCTGCTGCGGGCGCGGGCGGTGGTGGAGTCGCCTTCGGCAGCGCTGGTGACCGAGCTGGCGATGCTCTCGGTGCGGCGCATGGCCTTCCTCGGACGCGGCCGCCTGGGCGCGGTCGATCGCTTGCACATCTCGGCGTATGCGGCCGGGCGCGGACCGGAGGACGCGCTCCTGGCGCGGGCGCTCGCCGACGGCGGCACCGACGTCGCGCTGGGGTACCTCGACCTTCCGGGCTGGAGCGGCGGCCTCCGCACCACCGTCCCGTTCACGCGCTGGCTGCGCACCTCCGGTGGCGTCGACGTCGATCTCGAGCGCGGGCGGCTGCTCGGTGCGCGGGCGACCCTCGAGCTCCGCGACGCCTGCGACTGCGTGGCGTTTCGCTTCAATGGGAGTCAGCGGCTCGGGCGCCCGGGCGTCGACCTGTGGCTCGAGATCGATCTCCGGCCTCGCTGATCCGTCTCAAGCTGAATCGCGCGGTGTCGAGACGTCGCGCAAAACGCTCGCTTCCGACTACTGAAAATCGAAGTCGTTTTCTCGAGTCGAGTTTCGAAGCAAACGCTTGCTTTCGCCGCCCAGAACCGCTTCCGTAGGAAGCATGAAGGGCGACCCCGCAGTTATCGATCTCCTCAACGAAGTGCTCACCGGCGAGCTCACCGCCATCAACCAGTATTTTCTGCACTCCAGGATGTGCAAGAACTGGGGCTACCAGAGACTTGCATCCTACATCTACAAAGAATCCATCGACGAGATGAAGCACGCGGACCGGCTCATCGAGCGCGTCCTCTTCCTCGACGGCCTTCCCAACGTCCAGCGCCTCTCCAAGGTGCAGGTGGGGCAGACGGTTCCCGAGATTTTCAAGAACGACTACGCCGTGGAAATGGTGGCGATCCCGCTCCTCCAGAAGGCCATCCGCGTCGCCCGCGACGTGAGCGACAACGGAACCGAGGATCTGCTGGTCAACATTCTCACCTCCGAAGAGGAGCACGTCGACTGGCTCGAGGCGCAGATCGAGCTCATCAAGCAGGTGGGCGAAGCCCATTACTTGGCCCAGCAAATTCACGAGTGAGCCTCCGCGGCGCCCTCTGACGCCATTCTAAGCGCGCGAAACTCCAGGGTTTCGCGCGTTTTTTCGCATTTCCGGTTGCATCGATAACGATATTCATTATCTTCACAAAGCGATGTACGTGTGCGTTTGCTACGCAGTCACCGACTCGGAGATCCAGGGCGCCATCGACGCCGGGGCCAGCTCGTGCGAGGCGGTCGCCAAGGCCTGCCGCGCGGGCGGCGACTGCGGCTCATGCCGCGGCATGATCGAGGAGATGATCGAGGAGCGCAACGAACGCTCGCTCCCGGTCCTCCGCAGTCCGCACGGGCCTTCCACCGTGCCGCCAGGCGAAGGCGTCGCCGCCTAGGAGACTGGTGTTTTTGGCCGATGCCTTCGGGATGCCGGCGTCGGCCGTCCTCACGAGAAGAGAGAGTGAGCGACCGGCGAGCCTCCTTGGCATCCCTCGGTCTCGGCCAAAAACACTCAGTCTCCTGCTTGGCGCTCTCTGCCGCCGCGCAGTCTCCCGGACCGGAATGGCCACGTAGCCGACGAAAAACACCAGTCACCTAGGTGACTGGTGTTTTTGGCCGATGCCTTCGGGACGCCGGCGCCTTGCGTCCTCACGAGAAGAGAGAGTGAGCGACCGGCGCTGCCCCCAGCGAACGCGCCTCCCTCGGTCTCGGCCAAAAACCCTCAGTCTCCTGCTTGGCGCTTTCCGCCGCCGCGCAGCCTCCCGCACCGAGA
>JBBQWQ010000050.1:0-56944 GCA_038210445.1 Polyangiales bacterium | reverse complement strand
CATGCTTTTCCTCCAGTCCACCTCGGGAGCCGTCTCCCGTGGCTACATGGTGAGGGTCCAATGATTCGACTAGGTTTAGGTTTCAACACGCGGCTGGGCAGGAGAGGCTTTCTCGGGAGCGTTGCGGCAGGGGGGGTTGCGCTCTCCTGCAGTCAGGACTCGGACGATCCCGCTCGCCGCGTCCGGACGATTCAGGCGCATCCCGGTGAGACGCTCGACTTGTCCATGGCCGTTGGCGCCTCGACCGGTTGGGGACGCACCGGCACCACGATGGATCCGGACAACCTCTACTTCTTGCGGCCAGATGGCTTGTTCTCGATCCTCCGAACTGGCGGTCCCGCTAGAAGAATCGCGGACGTCACCGGCGCATACCCCTGCGTTGGAGGCGATTTCCTGTACTGGGTGGGATACGTGGGCCCCACAACGCAAGCGGTGGTCCGCGCAAGTCGCTTTGGCTCATCCGTCGAAAGGCTGTTCGAGCTCGACGGACCAGTCCGATTCAGCGCCATGGACGGACGCATGGCGTGGGAGCGACAAGCGGACCGAAAGCTCTTCAGCGCTCGTCCAGGCGGCAGCGTCCTGACCGTGGACGGGACAATGCCCGATACCCTCATTGCCAGGCCGGGCGGAATTCACTGGAGGAATTCGAGGGGGAGCGGCCTAAGCCGGCTCGCCCGCGACGGTACGGTATCCTCAAGCGTTGCGTGGTCTTCCGAGACGCTCTTCGACATCGACGACGAATATGCGTACGGCTTCGCTCAGCCCAGCGAGGGAGTGCCCTCGGAGAGATACAGCTGGTTTCGACGCCCGCAGAATGGCGGCCCGGATCAGTTGTTCGAGACCGACGGAACTCCGTTCGCAGTGTGGTCGGCGGGCAATCGTATTTTGGTCGCTACCAGCAAGAGGGGTGTAGCCGGGGTACAGCTTTCGCTCGTCACTCCCAGTACGCGCGCAACGGTCCCGCTGTTCACCATCGATGGCACAGGAAGGGCCGTTGTGGATGAGTGGGGCATCTTCTGGCAAGAGGGCATGAAGAACCACGATGGCGGCGGCGCGGAGAACGTCAAGGTCTTCTACTACGAGTTTCCGCAGCCATGAATACACGACAATGGGCAAATACCGCGTCCGCGGTCCTTCTTGCGTGCAGCTCATCTACGCCGGCCGCGCCGACGCCCGGAGTCGACGCAGGCAAGGACTCCAGCGTAGCCGATGGTCCGTGCCCTGCGAAGCTCCCGGTAACCGGCGACGCATGTACCCGCGAGGGGCTGGTTTGCGAGTATGGGGAGGACAAAGTGTTTGCGTGCACCACGCACGCAGTGTGCGCCTCGAAGAAGTTCCAAATCCTCCCGGCCGACACGAATCCGGGTATTTGTCCGAGCGCTTCGGTGTGCCCGACCAATCCCGCGCAGCCGGGCACTGCCGCCTGCGTCGATGGCGCGAGCTGTTATGCGGGATCCGTCGCCTGCTCATGCTCTCCCATCGTCGAGGATCCGCCAAACCCCAATCCGCAGCGCGTGTGGGGCTGCGGCAATGGTCGCACAGAGGGATGTACGGACAACCGTCCACGCGTTGGAAGCCGCTGTCCCTTCGCGGGGCCCCTTGAGATCGGCGGCTCGTGCGGATACTTGGACTGTGGCCTCGAGTGCCGCGACGGCCTCTGGCAGCCGGACCGCAAATGCAGCGATCGCTTCTCGTTCTAGCCATTCTGGTCGGCTGCACGCGTTCATCACCCAAGATCACGGGCTTCGATGAGGGCAATGCGCTGCCGCGGCTGGACCTGGAGGGCGTCGCGCACCGGGTCGGCGTCGACGCGGGCGCCCCCATCGCGCGCTTCGACGACGCGTCCGCCGTGGGCGAAGGTGCCGCTGCCCCGAGGCTCCTCTTGGTGCACACGGTGATGGCCTGGTGCGGCCACTGCATCCAGGAGACGGACGCAGAGCTGAAGATGGTCGAGCGCGCGGGGCACGCGCTCGGCATCATCCAGGTGCTGGTGCAAGACGAGTATGGCGATCCGGCCAAGCAGGATCTCGTGCAGCGGTGGATCACCATGCGCCGCAGCACGCTCCCGACGGGCACGGATGTCACGGGAGCCCTCGGTCGCAGGTTCCCGTCGGCCGCGACGTTCATCCTCGTGGACCTGGCCGATCACCGTCGCATCCGCTACGTGGGCGCGGGCCCCAAGGGCTTCGAGGAAGCCAAAGCGCGCGCCGGCGACGCGCTGGGCATTGCGTTCTGAGTCAATCCCCTCCAATTCCCGCGCGCTCCAGCATGCCGCAGAGAAGGTCCGTGACGTGCCGTAGGAACACGTACTCGAGCGTCTCCGGCGTATCCGTGGGTTGGTGATAGTGGGGATTGCAAAAGTTGCCGGTGTCGGTCCAGAGGAGCGCCGGTAGCGCGGCGTCGCAAAATGGTCGTGTGGTCGCTGCGCGCGGCTGGCGTGGCCGTGCGGGAATCACGCGGACGCCGTGGCGGCGCATGTCATCCGATTGGGTTACGGATGGACGGACGGCGCCATGTAGCGAGCACCGCCGATCTCGCGCGGTGGCTCTCGCTGGACCAATGCCGCCTCCACTACGTCGCCGGCGGCGGCGCCGCGCCGCTCAAGATAGCGTAGCGCGCCCGTAGCCCACGCTGGACGCCCAAGAAGAAGGGCGACCCCTTTCGGAGTCGCCCTCGGCGTGCGTTCGTGCGCTCGCGGATTACTCGGCGGCTGCCGAGAGATCGCGGGGAGCTTCGCTCTTGGCGCTCTTCTTCGCCTTCTGCACTTCGCGGTACGCGGTGAAGTCTTCCTTCACGCGGGCGGCCACGGTGGGCATCTCGCGCACGGCCTTGTTCACCAGCTCGATGACCATGTGCGGCGACTTCTTGGCGGCCGACTGGGTGCCCTGGGCGAGGCGCGTGAGGCGCTCCTTCCAGCGCTGGCTGCGGGTCTTGGTGATGTACGGGGCTACCTCGGCCACCAGGTCGGCCGCGGTGCCGCAGTGGGCGTGGGGCGCCTTGTGGAGCGGCGAACCGAATCGGGGGCTCGCCTCGAGGAACGCCTTCACCTGCTCGCGGGTGACGCCGTTCTCGGCGAGGACGCGCTCGTACTCTCCGGTGGCCGCCTGCTTGGCCTTGAAGAGGTACATCTGGACGCGGGAGTAGAAGTTCACGCGACCGTCGCCGCTGGTCTCCACCGGACAGTAGATGCTGCCGGGGAAGTGCTCGGTGATGGCCGACTGCACGCCGTCGGAGACGCCTGCGCTGGGCATGCAGCCGAAGGGCTTCACGCTCAGGGTCATGTGCGCCTTCTGGTGCGTCACGTTCAAGATGAGCTTGCCGACTTCCATGTGGCCTTCGCCGCCGCGGAGATCGTTGTTGTAGTAGCGGTGGCTGACCTCGGCGATCTCATCCATGTTCGGGAGCTGGTAGCCGTAAAGCCCCATGGTGTACGCGAACGTGTGGAAGAGACCACGCACGGCCTTGTCTGCCGCAGCGAGGCCGATCTTCTTGATGGCGATATCGAAGGGGCCCGCGTTGCCGAGGCCGTAGTACGAGACGTCGGCGCCGCGAAGGTTCTCGCGCTCCGCGGTGTCGTGGCGGCCTTCCCAGATGGTGTAGAGAATCCAGGCTGCCACGAGCTGGATGTCGTCCTCGCCGCCTTCGGTCTCGAGAAACTCCTGGAGCTGGTAGTTGCCGTCGCCCTCGGTGGTCATGGCCCAGAACTCACCGATGATGCTGATCTTCGGCTTGGGCTGGGTGCGGTCGACTTTCACCGCCTCGAGCAGCGGCTTGCACTTCCACACTGCGGGAAGAATCATTTCCTTCTTCTCGAGGGCGTCGCAAAGAATCTTGGTCGACGCCTCGAGGGCGGCCTTGGTGGCGCCCTTCTCGACTTCGTACGGACGCAGCCGGTAGCCGATGGCGTTGAGCACGTCGCCGACGAAGATGCACTTGACGAGGGTCCAGAAGAACTGCGGGTTCAGCTCGAGGCCCGAGGCCTCGCCGGTGGCCTGCTGCACGCCGCCCTTTTGCTGAAAGAGCATGACCCGGAAGCCGTCGAAGCCGGCGTCACGGAGCGCCTTGCGGTACTCGGTGACGTACATGCCGAAGCGGCAGGGGCCGCACGCGCCGGCGGTGAGGAACACGTACTTGTCGACGATCTCCTTGGCGCTGAGACCGTGCTTGTCGCGCAGCGTGCACAGGTACTTCACCAGGTTGCCGACGGTAAAGTACGTGGGGTTGCACTGGGCGCGGTTGCCGAACTCCTTGCCGAATTGGAAGGCCGCGTTGTCGGGCACGTCCAGCATCTGCACGTTGTAGCCAATGCCGGAGAGGCCCGAGCGCACCAGCGTGTCGTGCGCCAGCGTGAGGCCGCCGATGAGCAGCGTCACTTTGGACTTCTGGCTCATGGTAAAGCCGAGGCCCACCATGTCTTCCACCCACTGCTCGGTCTTCTTGTCGAGGCCGAGGCGCGTGCGCTCCGCCTGTTCGAAGCTCGCGAGCTCTGCGTCCACGTCGAGTTGCTCGACGATGCGAAGCTTCTTCTTGCCCGAGGTTCCGTTGAAGGTCGTGTTCATGGCTATGCTCCCTTAATTACTCTGCGGCGCCTTCGGAGGCGGTTTGTTCGTGGACGACGGCGGGCGCTGCGCGAGCGATGCGCTCGATGTTGCCGTCACTGTTCTTCTTGCCGAGGCGAATCATGCCGGCGGGCATCTCGACCGGCCGCGGTGCGAGCTTGGCCTCGTAGGCGTGAATCTTCTCGCGGGTCTCGTTGATCTGGGCCTCGACGGACGGGTCCTTCTTGGCGATCTTCTCCAGCTGCTCCTTGCGCAGCTCGAGCAGCTCGAGGCGCTTTTGCTCGATGCGCATCATCAGCTCGCCCTTGCGCTTGCTGGCGTCGGAAAGCCGCTCCTCGTGAAGCTTCAAGGCGTGCGCGTAGGTCTTCACGCGAATCTTGATGCTGCCGGAGGGCTTGTTGGCGTCGATGTCGTGGAGCGCCGCGTAGGGCGTCTTGCTGGTCTCGATGATGCTGTCGATGAGCCCGTAGGTGGGGGCGTCGTGACCGCACTTGAAGCTCGAGAGATCGAGCACCACCACGTTGGGGTGGTGGGCGGCGAAATTGGCGGCCCACACCTTCTGCGCGCTGTTGACCGAGTAGTTCTCGGGCCACACGTGGTTGAGCTCGAGCGGCGTCTTGATGGTCCCCGCCTCCAGCTCTTCCTTGTAGTAGCGATCGAGGTACTCGCGATCGATGGGGAGCGAGCGAATGGAGAGGATCGGATAACCGAGCACCTGGAACTCGTCCGGGATGCCGTGGTTGAGGCCCGGGTCCGAGTGGTAGGGGCGACCGATCATGAGAATGGCGACGCGGTCTTCCGACTCCACCGTCTCGAGGATGGCGCGGCCCTTGACCCGGAGATCGTCGTTGAACTGGCGCATGGCCTTCCAGGCTTCGCGGCAGGCATGATCGTTCTCGTCTTCGGTGATGCCCAGGCGATCTTTGAAGGTGTCGAACATGCGCTTCGCCATGAGCGTGGGCTCGACGAAGGAGAGCGCCGGATCGAGGAACTCGATGCCGCGCGTCGCGAAGAAGTCGACCTCCTTGGTGAAGGCGGCCTTCATGACGTCGGGGGCGCCCGCCACGATGGGGCAGCTGGCGTTGTCCATGGTGTCGGCCACGAACGAGTCGATGTGGGTGAGGATCGGGAAGAAGAGGTACTTGAGCTTCTTCTTCTCTTCGTGGTGGTGAAAGAGCAGGTTGTGCACGTGCGCCTGCGCCACCTTGGAGGGGTAGCAGGGGTCGATGCTGCCGTACTTGCCGCCCTCGACCCACATCTCTTCGGTGGTGGCGTCGGAGAACACCACGTGCTGCTTGGCGATGCCGATCGCCTCGAAGTAGGTCCGGAACCAGGGGGCGGTGGAGTAGATGTTGAGCACCCGCGGAATGCCGATGCGCACCTTCTTGCGGGCGGCCCAGGCTTCCTTCGACGAGCGGTTGAAGGGCCGCGTGATGGGCACCCGGCGAAGGCCGAGGAAGCCCTTCTTGATCTCCACGTCCTTCACCGGCGAGCCGTGCTCGGGCATCGGGCTCGGGTTGTAGAAGTGCATGAAGGCGCGCTTCGACTCGTAGTCCACGAGGTTGGGAAACTCTTGGGCGATCTTCTTGCGATCGGCCACCAGCTTCAGCATCTCTTCCTTCGACTCGACGGTGCCCTTCTCGCACGAGAAGCCGGCGATGTAGCGGCTGGTCTTGCCTTCCGGGGTCTTGGTGTCGATGAACGTGCGCTTGCACTCGTTGGGGCAGAAGTGACAGACCGTCTCTTCGTCGTTCTTGGTCGTGTATTCGACGTTGATGGCCTCGTCGATGCCGATGAAGGTGCTCTTGCCCTTGCGCTTGACCACGCGCACGGTCTCCATGGCGGCGCCGATGGCGCCGGCTTCGCCGGTGTGCGGGTGCACGAACACATCGGCGCCGGGTACGCGCTCCTTGATGTAGTCGACCTGCGCCTTGACGGCGGCGAGGTTGTATTGCGTGCCACCCTGGAGCACGAACTTCTTGCCCAGGGCCGCCATGCGGGGAATCTGCACCACGTACTGCCACACGTTCTTGGGCAGCACCTGCGCGAGACCGGCGAGCATCTCCTCCTTGGAGAAGCCCTCTTTCTGGAAGTTCACGCGATCGGTGTCGAGGAACACCGCGCAGCCGTAGCTGAACTTCGGTGCGAGCTCGGCTTTGAAGGCCACGTCGGCGAACTCGGTGACCGGCACGCCGAACGAATCGGCGGTGGCCTGCAGCAGCATGCCGTTGCCGGCGGAGCAGCTGTTGGAGAGTCGGAAGTTCTGGATGTCGCCGTTCTTCATGAACAGGACCTTGATGTCCTGCCCGCCGATGTCGCAGATGACGTCGACGTCGCCGAAGAAGTGCACCGCGCTCATCATGTGGGCGACCGTCTCGACCACGTTCACGTCGCTCTTCATGCACTGCTCGAGGGCATCGGCCGCGTAGCCGGTGGCGCCGAAGCCCTTGATGTCGAGCTTGGCGCCCTGCCCTTGCACGTAGTCGCGGAGCTGGGCGAGGAGCTCCTTCGTGTCTTGGATGGGGTTGCCCTTGGAGAGCTGATAGGCCTTCACCAGGATCTTGCCGCTCTCCACGTCGACGAGCACGGCCTTGGACGAAGTGGAGCCGCCGTCGAGCCCGATGACCGCCTCCACCACTTGCCCCGGCTCGAACTTCTCGGGCTGGAACTTGGGAATGCGGTAGGCCTCGCGGAACTCTGCCAGCTCGTCCTTGGATGCGGAGAGCGGCGGGCCGGCGGTCTCACCGAGGCGCGCCTTGCGGCCGGTGGTGATGTAGTCGCTCATGTTGGCCAGCGGCGTGAGCCAGCCGACCGTGTCTTCCTCGTGGAGGCCGAAGAGCACCGCGCCGAAGGCCGCATAGTACTGCGCGTTCTCGGGGACGAAGATGAGCTCCTCGATGGGAATGTCTTTGGGGTACTCGAACTGCCGCTCGTCCCAGATCTGCGGAATGCGCAGGCGCCAGCACTCCTGCAGGAACGGGAGGTAGGTGTTGGGGCCGCCGAGGAGCAGCACCCGGGGCTTGAGCGTGCCGCCGCGGGTGAGCACCGAGAGGTTCTGCATCACGATGGCGTCGGCGAGCGAGCAGAGGACCTCGTTCGAGGGAATGCCGCTCTTGATGAGGTTGACGATGTCGGTCTCGGCGAACACGCCGCACTTGGCCGCCACGTGATGGAGCTTGGTGGGGTCGAAGTGGAGCGACGTCACCATCTCGGGCGGCGCGTTCACCTTCAGGAAGCACTTATCGATGGTGGCGCCGGTGCCCGACGCGCACTTGTCGTTCATCGACGCGACGGCGGTCTTCTCGCCGGTCTTCTCGTCGGTGCGGAACATGATGATCTTGGCGTCTTGGCCGCCGAGCTCGATGACCGAGCCCACGTCCGGGTGGAGCTTCTCCACCGCGAGCGTGACCGCGTTCACTTCCTGCACGAACTTGCCGCCGGTGGGGCCGCAGATGGGCCCCGCGCCGGAGCCGGTGACGAAGATGCGGAAGCGCGTGTCTTTGGGGAAAGAGCTCTCGATGGCCTCGAGCAGCTCCAGCACTTTTTCCGGCTGCTTGGTCTGGTGCCGCTGGTAGTCGCTCCAGAGAATTTCCTTGTTGGCCGGGTTCACGACCACGGCCTTCACCGTCGTCGAGCCCACATCCATGCCGATCGCGAGATACGCGCCGCCGCTTTTGCCCATGAGAGGAACCTCCGAAAACGCGCAACTAGACACGCGTGTCAGGTGCAGAGACTAACTGAACTTATGAATCCGCAACATCTTTTTGAATTGTTAGCAATATCGAGCACTTGAGCCAATGTCGGTCGTTTCGGACACAGCCTCGCCGCAGCTTCTGCGCGGGGCGTCATATGACAGAGGTGTCAGTCCGCGCCATTCGCTGGCGCCCTTGCCCACCTTGAGCGCACCCGCCGGAATCGAAACCCGGTATAGACCTCCGGTCTTGGACCGCACCGCCCGCCGCCAGCAGCTGCTCCTCACCGCCCGCGAGGTCTTCGCGAAGCGCGGGTACCACAACACCACGGTCGACGACATCGTCACCGGCGCCAAGGTCGCACGCGGCACGTTCTACCTTTACTTCACCGACAAGCGGACGCTCTTCGAGGAGCTGGTCGACCGCGCGTTCGCCCGCCTCGGCATGGTCATCGTGCGCGTGGACCCGGCCGAGAACGTCGAAGCCCAGGTGCGCGAGAACATCCGCCGCATCGTCGACGCGCTCCTCGAAGACCGCGCCACCACCAAGATCATGCTCGCCGACGCGGTGGGCGTCGACCCCGCCTTCGACCGCAAGCTCCTCAACTTCTACGAAGAGGTGGGGCGCCTGCTGGAAGACGCGCTCCGCGATGGGCAGAACTTGGGCGTGGTGGCACCCGGTGAGCCCCGCCTCTACGCGATGCTGGCCATCGGCGGCCTCAAAGAAATCCTTTACCAGGTCATCCTGCGGGGGCTGACGTATGATGAGGCCGCCATCACCGACGCCATCTTCGAGGTATTCTCCCACGGCTTCCTCCGCGCCCACGTGGCCGAGGCCCAGAAAAGCACCGCGCGCATTGAAGAGTGAACATCGTGAAGAGTGAACCCACCAAAAAGCGGATGGAGATGCCGAGCGTGCTCGTGGTGGGCGACGCGCTCGCCACCGCCGAGTTCGAAGAGCGCCTGGTCCCCTTCCCGGTGCTCCACGCCGACGATCTCGCGCAGGCCACCGAGCAGCTCATGTCGAGCGCGCCCTTCGTGGTCATCGTCGGCGGCCCCCACGCCAAGGAGATCGGCCAGGGCTTGGTAGACGCGGCCCGCGCCATGGTGAGCGAGGTGGTCTTCCTGGCCGAGCTCGGCGGCGTCGACTCTGCAGTGGCCAAGGTCGAGCGGCTCATGGTCCAAATCGAAGACCGCCGCCGCGGCCGTCGGTAAAAAGGCGAGCCAACACGGCAGCGCGTCGGTTGGCCGGCCTCGCCGTACGGAGAGTACGGGTCGGCCGGCCGCCCTAGCGCTGCCGCGTTGGCTCGCTTTTTACTCGACGTCCCCCTCTCGAACATCGAGGCGCTTGAAGACGGAGGGTCCTTGGAGCGTTGCGCGATTTGACAGCACAATGATGCATTCATATCGTTCATCCAAGGACTGCACCGGCGAAGCATCTCACGATCCGCAATCGCGAAGGCGCTCGACGCCGAACGGCGGCGGCGTGGCACGTCGCTCAACCAGACGGTCCTGGAGGTCCTGGGTCGGGCGCTGGGCGAGAGCGCAACCAACGGGATCGAAGCGCTCGCTGGAACGTGGTCACGGGCCGAGCACGCGGCCTTCGAAAAGGGCGCCATGGGCCGGAAGCGGGCGGTGAACGAGAAGGATCTCCGCGAGTTTTTGTGTCAACCGGTGGTCGAGGTGCTCGACGTCACCGAAGAGGCCGCCCGGGTTGCCTTCGAACGACATCTGGATCGCCGCCATCGCCGGGGCCCCCGTCATTACCTACGAGGGGCATTTTGAGCACGTTCGCCGCATCGGCGTGATCCGGCTCGCTGCGCGTTGAGCCTGTCTCTTTCCGCGGCCGAGAAGGCTGCGCGCCACCTGGCAACGTTCCCAAGGCCGACGACGCAGACTACAAGAACGTGCCGACGTCGATGGTGCCGATGGACTTGCCGTTGTTGCCGAGGCCGCCCACCGAGTAGATGAAGTTCTTATAGACCGGCGTCTGGTGCACGTGCGCGCGCTTGACCGAGAGCGTAGCGTCGAGGGTCGTGAAGGGCGATAGCGCACCGTCTGCCTGCACCCGCGCCCGAAAGATCTGGTTGGTGTACGGACCGCCCTTCGCGCCGTCGACCAGGCCTCCGAAGATGTACACCTGATCGCCGTAGGTCTGCGCGGCGCTCACCGAGATGCCGGCGGGCAACGTGCCGCTCGGCTCGAAGGTCGCGATGGCGCCGCCCGGTAGCAGCTTCGCGCGCACCACGTCGGTGCGGCTCGGCGGGTTGCCCATGGGGCTACCGGTGATGCCGCCCACCAGGTACAGCGTGTCCTTTACCAGGAACGCGGCGTGGTGACTGCGATCGGGCGTGAGCGGCGGCAGGGCGGTGAAGGCGCCCAGGGTGCCGTCGTCGCCCACCTTGGCCGACGCCGCCATGGTGGTGCTGCCGTCGGTGCCGGTGGTGGTGCGCCCGCCGAACACGTAAACGAAGCCGTCGTGGAGCGACGCCGAGAAGTGCATCACGTCGAGCGGCAGGTCGGGCCCCGGCGCGAAGCCGGAGAGCGAACCATCGGGCGCGAACCTGGCGGTGATGGTGCTGCGGGTGGTGCCCTTCGGAGAAGCGGTGCCGTAGATGCCGCCGAGGACCAGCAAGGTGTCTCCCGCGACGATGGTCGAGTGGCCGGCGCGTCCATCGGGAAGGTCGGCCACTTTCTCGAAGGCCAGAAGCGAGCCATCTTCCTGAATCTTGGCGCGCTGGATATCTGTGTACATTGCATTCCACGCGGAGGTGCCGCCGACCACGTAGAGGTAGGGCCCCTGGGTGGTTTGCCGGATGAACGTGGTGTGGTGGTCGCGGGCCGGCGCGATGGCCTGGTCCGACGCCGCCACCGTCAGCGCGCCCTCGCAGGCGCCGTCCACCAGACTTCCCTGGGCGCAGGGCGACGCATCGACGCCGGCGTCCACAGCGGGGGCGCCGGACGCGGAAGAGGAGCTGCAGCCAAGCGCGAAACATGCCACGAAGAGACAAGCGCGAACGATCATGCTCGCGCGGCAGCAAGAGCCATGCCTGGCGCAGGCGCGAGGAATTCCCACGGCTGCGAGGCACCGTCAGTCCGGTAACGCCACACACGCGGTTTGCTCGCCACCTCGCAGCGGCAACGCATTGCCAGGGTGGGAGCGCCGTTGCCGGCAGCGTGGTAGAGGGCAGCGATGGACCAAGCCACCTGGGCCGCGTGCCCGCACGGACCCATCGCGGCGCTCGGCGAAGACCTCTACCGCGTGGAGGGCTCGCTCCCCAGCGGCCCGCCGCTCAAGCGCGTCATGACCATCGTGAAGCGCCGCTCCGGCAAGCTGCTCATCCACGGCGCCATCGCCCTCGACGCGCCGGCAATGGCTGCCCTCGAGGCGCTGGGTGAGCCGGCCGAGCTGGTGGTGCCGAGCGGGATGCACCGACTCGATGCGCCGCGCTACGTCGCGCGCTACCCCGCGCTGCGCGTGTACTGCCCGCGAGGAGCGCGAAAACGCGTGGAGAAGGTGGTGGCGGTGTCGGGCACGGTCGACGATCTCGACGCCGACGATCAGGTGCGCGCCATTCACTTCGGCGGCACCGGCGAGCGCGAGGCATGCCTCTTCGTGCGCACCCCCGAGGGCACGACGCTCATCCTCAACGACATGCTCTTCAACATGGAGCACCTGCCGGGGTTCCAGGGCTTCCTCCTGAAGCACGTCACGCAGTCGTCGGGTGGGCCACGGGTGAGCCGCCTCGCCCGCCTGGGGCTGGTGAAAGATCGCACCGAGGTCCGTCGCACCTTCGAGGAGCTCGCGCGAACGCCCGGCCTGGTGCGCGTCGTCGTGGCGCACCACGAAGACATCACGGTCGACCCCGCCGGCGCACTGCGGCGCGTCGCCGAGAGCCTCGCCTGACTGGGCAGCAAACGCCGCAAAAATACGCCTCGTTGCTCTGTGCTATCCTTGGGGTTCGAGCCGCGTCTGGCTCCCCCTCTTTCATGACCGACGTCCCTCCCCCGAGCCCCTCCGCAAGTTCCCTCAACCCGTCGCCGAAGGACCAGCTGGTCCTCCCCCTCGAAGAGTTCGCTCGCCCCGAGAGCGGTGCCATTCCTCGCAAGGAGCGGGTGTTCGTCAACCGCCACCTGAAGATGGCCGGCATCTCGTGGATGGGCTTCGACATGGACTACACCCTGGCCATCTACAACCAGGCGGCCATGGACGAGCTCTCCATCGTGGCCACGGTGCAGAAGCTCATCGACCGCGGCTACCCGGAGTTCATTCGCGAGGTGAAGCACGCCACCGACTTTCCGGTGCGCGGCCTGCTCATCGACAAGCGCTTCGGCCACGTGCTCAAGATGGACCGCTACAAGTACGTGGGGAAGGGCTACCACGGCTTCAACGAGCTCTCGAAGGAGCAGCTGCGCGAGCTCTATCACGCCAAGAAGATTCGCCCGGCCACTCCCCGCTACCACTGGATCGACACGCTCTACGCGCTCAGCGAAGTGGCGCTCTACGCGGCCTTGGTCGACTCCCACGAGCGGCACGGCCTGGCGGTCGACTACGCCAAGCTCTTCAGCGACATCCGCGACGCCATCGACGAGGCCCACCGCGACGGCACCATCCTCGATGCCATCATGGCCGATCTGCCCAAGTACGTGATGAAGGATCCGCAGCTCGCGCCCACCCTGCACAAGTGGCGGAGCGCCGGCAAGAAGCTCTTCCTCCTGACCAACTCGCGGTGGTCGTACTCCGACAAGATGATGAACTACCTCCTGGGGGGCGTCATGCCGGAGTACCCCTCGTGGCGGAACTTCTTCGACATCGTCATCTGCGCCGCCCGTAAGCCGGCCTTCTTCCAGGAGAAGAACCCGCTCCTCGAACGCGACGGCGAGAAAGTGCGCCCCGCCAAGTTTCCGCTGGAGCGCGGCAAGATCTACGAAGGCGGCAACCTGCAGGATCTCGAGCGCGCCCTCGACGTCGCCGGCGACGAGGTGCTCTACGTGGGCGACCACATCTACGGCGACATCTTGCGCTCTAAAAAAGAGAGCGCCTGGCGCACCGCCATGATCATGCAGGAGCTCGAGACCGAGGTCATGGCCCACGAGGAGTGCCAGACCGATCTCGAGTTCACCGAGCAGCTCGAAGAGACCCGCGACCGTTTGGAAGACGACTTGCGCTTCTACCAGGCGCGCTTCAAAGACGTGGCGCGCCAGGCCGAGGGGCAGACCAACGGCGTCGCCGCCGAGCTGCTCGCCGAGCGCACCCGCCTCAAGCGCGCGGTCGATCGCATCCGCGCGCGCCTTCGCTCGGTGGACGCGGAGGTGAACCTGGTGGAGCGCCGCACCGCCACCCGCTTTCACCCGTATTGGGGCTCGCTCCTCAAGGAAGGCACCGAGCAGTCGATCTTCGGCCAGCAGGTGGAGGACTACGCATGCGTGTATACCTCACGCGTATCGAACTTCCGCTTCTACTCGCCGCAGCAGACCTTCCGGAGCCCGCGCGACGAAATGGCCCACGAGATCGGCGTGTAGCGCCCATGTACCGCAGCGCCGACAAGACCGTCACGTGCCCCGCCTGCGCGGGTCAGAATCGCACCGCCGCCACCCGCGTGATGGGGGCTCCGGACGGGCATGGCGCCCGGCTCTCCTTCGGCTCCTTGAACCCCGGCGACCGCTTCGCCCTTGCCACCGCCGAGCTCAACATCAAAGGCCGGATGTGCCTCGACTGCGGTCACGTCGAGCTGTGCGTCGACCCGGCCGACCTCGAGCGCGTTCGCGCATCCGGCGCCGCCCTCCTCCCGCGCTGATCTACTGCGTCTACGTTCAATCCGTACCGGCGTCGGTCGTCTTCGCAAGGCTGCGCGCCAAACGAAATCCCGCGTGCCGGCCATTCGGTCCGTCGGTCAGGCGGTTGGACACTGCGGCGCGGGCCGGATTCGATCCAACAAATCCACCGCGAATGGGCCGTTCCTGGTCTGGCGTCAGCTCCGCGCCAAGGTCCACGAGTGGCCCAGGCGGGTAGCCGCGTTTGTAGGCGGCGCCACCGGTCCATTCCTCCACATTCCCGAGCATGTCGTATAGCCCCCACGCATTGGGAACCTTCGCAGAGCGGGACCAGAAGTCCGATCCTACTGCCGCGACTGTGCGCCAGCGCCACAGGTTAACATGCGCTTCTGATCGCCTTGAATCGAAGCGGTCCGGCGACTGAAAAACTGGCGCACTGGATTCGGAGCGCAGGCGGCATGCGTGGCACTTCGGCGTGCCACGCATGCCACGTCGAAGGTGCCTTACTGCTTCACCAGCGTGTAGGCGTTGAGGCCGCGGGCGGGGTTCGAGGCCGCGACGCACACGGCCTTGGCGGCGCCGCTCACGGTGATGGCCACCGCGGTCTGGCCGGTGAGCACCGGGAGGCAGCTCGCGCTCGTGACGAAGCCGATGGAGAACGATCCTGCGCCGGTCATCGTGAGCTTGGTGGTGCCGATGGGCGCGGTAAACGTGTAGTGGTCGACGTCGGTGGCGGTGCCGAAGGTGCCGCAGGTGCTGGCGCCGAGCGGGCCCGCCTTGGCGAAGGTATCGTTGGGCTCCCCTTCCTTGGTGCAGGCCGGCGCGCTGGTGCCGGCGTCCATCGGCGCAGTGCCCGCTTCCGGCACTTTGGCGCCGCTGTCGGCCACGCCCGCGTCGGTCTTGGGCGCGCCGGCATCCACCGGCGGTGAAGCCGCGAAACCGCCCCGCGCTGCCACCTTCTGCTGGATCCACGCGAGCAAGAGATCGGTCCGCGCCAGCACCTGGGTGCCGCCGCCAGCGCCGGAGTTCACCGCCACGATGGTGTGGGTGCCGAGCGCGAACACCGGGCCGCCCGAGTCGCCCGACTCGATCACGCCCTTCGACGCGTAGTCGAACGGATAGCCGACGGAGGCGCCGGGGCTCAGCGTGACGGTGGCCTTCCAGGTGGAGGACGTCATGCCGTTGTGAATGCGTCCCACGTTGACCGCCAATGCGCCGCTCGCCAGGGGCGCGGCGGCGAGCTTCGGGTATGCGGCGAGCTGCACCGCGGTCGAGAGGTACACGAGGCCCACGTCGTGGTGGTTGGGGTTCACGTTGGTGGCGCCGCGCTCGTTCCAGTCGAAGGTCTCGGCGCTGGTGCTCCTCTGGGTCGAGGTGCCCACGTACACGTCGAACGAGCTCATGCCGTCGACGCAATGCCCGGCGGTGAGGACCACCTTGGGTGCGATGATGCTGGCGGTGCAGGCGTAGTTGGCGCCGGCGGGCGTGCGCATGTTGAGGATGGCCGCCTCCGGATAGTCCGTCGCGGCGACGCCGCCGATGATGGGCTCGATGACGGCACCGATGTCCTCGGCCTTGGGCGGCTCGCTTTCGGCTTCACAGCCGGCAAAACCCGCGGCACTGGCAAACGTGGCGAGCAAGAGCGCAATTTTTCGCATCGTGTCCTCCTTGGAAAACCCGGCCGCCTTGCGCCCTTCCCCCCGCGAGACTCGAGGAACGGCGCTTCGCAGCGAGCCTTGAGGAGAATCGACACACCGCGCGCGGGAGTCAGCTACCGCCGACGTAGAAGGCAGCGCCCACCGCGCCACACCAGCCCCAGCCCACGCCGAGCCACATCATCGCCTCACGCACCGAGGTGTGGTTGCGCAGGGTGCCGACGCGAACCCGGCGACCCATGGCGTCGCGCTCGTATTCGCCGGTGGCGCTGTCGGCGGCCACGAGCGATCGCGCTCCCACGAACGCGCCGCCGAACCCGATGAAGAGCGTCGACACGCCAAGCGTGATCGAGAGCACCGGGTGGCGGTCCTCGAAGCCGGTCATGGCGCCGTTCCACGTGGCGAGAACCCCGAAGCCCACCCAGGCCACGATGCCCGACGCCATGCCGGCGCCGTACGCGGCGAACTGTCGCGCGAGTGAGCTTTCCTGCTGCATGATCCGAGAGGAACGGCGGACGCCGCCCGGCCTTGAACCCGCCCCCTCGCGCGCTGCGGCGCTTTGATGGTAGTCGTCTCGACCATGCAACCTCGCGGCGTGATTCGCACGGTCCCGGAAGACTTCGTGGTGGAAGAGATCCCCTCCTACTTGCCCTCCGGCGAGGGCGAGCACCTCTACGTGCTCTTCGAGAAGATTGGCCGCACCACCGACGACGTGGTGCGCGAGATGGCCCGGCGCCTGGGCATCCGCCCCGACGGCGTGGGCGTCGCCGGCATGAAAGATCGGCACGCCCGGACCATCCAGCGCATCTCGCTCCCGGTGCCGCCGCGCACCGAGGGCTTCGACGCGAAGGTGCTGGAGCTCGACCTTCCGCACGTGCGCATCCTCGACGCCACTCGCCACGGCAACAAGCTCAAGACCGGCCACCTGCGCGGCAACCGCTTCCGCCTTCGCATTCGCGACGTCCCCGCGAGCGCCTTGGCCGATGCCCGGGCGCGCTTCGAGACCCTGGCGCGCGAGGGCGTCCCCAACGCCTACGGCACCCAGCGCTTCGGCCGCGAGGGCGACAACGCCGAGTATGCGCTCAAGTTCCTGCGCGGCGAAACAGAAGGTCCGCGGGATCCGAAGAAGCGACGCTTTCTATTCTCGGCGCTGCAGTCCTCGATCTTCAACCGCGTGCTCCAGGCGCGCATCGCCGATGGCACCTGGAACACCGCCCTCGCCGGCGATCTCCTGTCGCGCGAGCGCAAGGTGCTGGCGGGCGAGGACGACGACACCCGCGGCGCGCTCTTTCTCTGCGAGGACGCGGTCGCCGACGCTGCGCGCGCACTCGATGGCGAGGTCTCCCCGACCGGTCCCATTCCCGGGGTCTCCATGAAGCGACCCGGCGGCGCCGTCGCGACCCTCGAAGATTCGATCACCGAGCAGGTGGTCGGGGGAAACTTTGACTGGGCCCGAGCGAAGTCACTCGGCGAAGGCACGCGGCGGCCGCTGCGCCTTTGGATCGAAGATCTTGAAATTCCAGCGCAGGCGGAACCGCTCACAGATAACGAAGGTGCAACTCAATTACAAACCGAAGAGGCCCACATGCAGGTCGCCTTTGTGCTACCGAAAGGGGCCTACGCCACCACGGTACTTGCTGCAGTATTCGAGCTGTCCGATGGCCACGGCGAAGAGCCTGACGACGACCGGAACCGGTCCACCGAGACCGCCCGTACGTCCCAAGGAACCTGAAGCGAACCCGACGGTTGGAGCATCGAAGGCGAACCATGATCGAGAAGGTGCAGAGCGCGATGGTGGGGATCGGATCCGGCTGGGTCCTCATCCTGATGCTGGTGCTGAGCGTGATTTCATTCGCGATCATGCTGGAGCGAACGTGGTTTTATGTAACCACGTCCGACAACGTTCCGGCGCTCATGAAGGATCTCGGGCGGTTTCTCCGCGACGGCGATCTCGAAGGCGCCCGCAAGCGGCTCGAAGGCTCGCCCAGCGCGGAAGCGGCGGTGGTCCTGGCCGGCGTGGTCGAAGCGCGCCATGGCGCCGACGCGGCCGAAGAAGCCATGCTAGGTGCAAGTGAGTTGCAAAAGCAACGACTCGAAGCTAGGCTCGCCTTCTTGGGCACGCTCGGCAACAACGCACCGTTCATCGGTCTGCTCGGCACCGTCATCGGCATCATGATGGCGTTCAGCGAGCTCGGAAAGCAGAAGGGCGCCTCGGGCGCCGCGGCGCTCGCCCCCGAAGGCGTCATGCAGAACATCTCCGAAGCCCTGGTGGCCACCGCCATCGGCCTCTTCGTCGCCATCCCGGCGGTCGCCGCGTTCAACGCGTTTCAGCGCGTGGTCAAGGGCAAGCTCGCCAACACCGCGGCGCTGGGTCACGTGCTCATGACGCACCTGCGCGCCGAAGAGAGCGACGAGCCGGCATCGGCACCGGCGCCGCGCGAAGAGAAGAAGAAGAAGGCCGCCGAGAAGTCCTCGGCCCGGGCGGAGGACTGAGCGTGGCCGGCGGCGCAAATACCGAAGGCGACGAGGCGATCACCGGCATCAACGTGACGCCGCTGGTCGACGTCATGCTCGTGCTCCTCATCATCATGATGGTGACGGCGAAGCTCATCGTCAGCCAGACCATCCCGCTCGAACTTCCGAAGGCGTCGAGCGGCATCGATCAGCAGGTGCAAACGGTGTTCAGCATCGTACTCGCCGCCGACGGCACCGTGCTCGTCGACTCCAAGCAAGTCGCCGCCGACGACGCCATCGCCCCGCTGGCGGCCGATGCCTTCAACAAGAACAAAGAAATCCGCGCGGTCATCAAGGCCGACAGCGCCGTGCCCCACGGCCGGGTCATCCATGTGCTCGATCTTTTGAAGAACGCGAAGATCACGAAGATCGCCTTCGGGGTCTCGCCCGTAACCAAACCGAAGTGAACCCATGGTGCAAGCGCAGGCCGTAGACCCCATCGATCGCGTCAACAACCTCGGAGGCTCCTTCCGAACGTTGACCATCATTCTGGTCGTCGCGGCCGGCCTGCACGTGGGCGTGTGGTTCCAGGGCGTCGTGGCCCTGGCGGCCAACATGGCCTTTGTCGACTGGATGGGCGGCTTCCGCGCGCACCTGCGCGAGCGCATCCTCGCCGACTACGAGGTCGACGTGGTGAAAGAGCCCGACCCGCCGAAGGAAGAAGAGAAGGTCAAGGAGCCGGAGCCCGACCCCGAGCCGGTGAAGCCCGCCGCGGTCATCCCCAAAGACGCGCCGCCCCCGGCCGCCGCGCAGGCGGGGCAGATTCTCGCCGCCAAGGAAGACCCCAACGCCCCGGTCGACATGACCAACAGCTTTGTGCAAGGCACGGGCGACAACTACGCGGGCGGCGCAACCCTCGCCAAGGGAACCTCCACGTCGGCGGTGCGGGCCACGGCGCCGGCAGCCACCGGCGTTCCCGGCGGTACCGGCGCACCCGCGGCGCCGGTCGCAGGCCCCGACCGCACGCGTCCCCTGCGCTTGCGCGGCGGCCGCGACTGGAGCTGCCCCTTCCCCAGCGAGGCCGATATCGACCAGATCGACTCCGCGTCCGTGGACGTGGAGGTCAACGCGCGGGCAGACGGTTCCATCGAAGCCGCGCGGGTGACGCGCGATCCGGGCCACGGCTTCGGGCGCGAGGCCCGAGCTTGCGCCATGCGGCAATCGTTCGAAGCCGCGCTCGACCGAGATGGCAACCCCGTGGCCGCACGCAAGGCCTTCCGCATCACGTTCAACCGCTGAGGCTCGCGCCGCGGCAGCGACGGGGAGCGACAGGGAGCGACGGGAGAGCCTGGCGGGTTTCCTCGTGGTAGGCTGACGCCGTGAGCGACGAGGACCGCGCAGAGCTACGGAACATCGCGGCGGCCCTGCGTGGCTACCTCGAGCTCCACAAGGGCTCCGGCACCGTGGGGTTTCCGCGGCAACCGCCAGGCGCACGGGTTGCCGCAGCGCGACCTCCGCAAGCCGAGGTGGAGGAGCCGCCTGCTTCGGCCGCGCCCGCAGAGCCCGCGTCCGCGCCCGCACCTCCGCCGCGCGAGGAGTTCGAGCCGTTCGTGCCACCGCCGCTCGGCGAGCGCAGCGCGGAAGCGCGCCTCGGCGCCAAGACCCGGCCCATGGCGCAGCCCAAGCCCCAAGGTGACGACGGCGGCCCCATGTTCGAGCCGTTCGTGCCGCCGCCCGAGGGTCGCACGCTGTCGCGAGAGGCGGCCGACGAAAGGCTGGAGGCAGCGCCCGTGGTGGTCGTGGACCCGGGACCGCCGGTCGACCGCCATCAGCGCCTGCCGGTGCTCACCGAAGAAGTTGCATCATGCACGCGATGCGCGCTCGCCCCCACCCGCACGCACACCGTGTTCGCGCGCGGTAACCCCGAGGCGCGGCTGTGCTTCGTGGGCGAGGCGCCGGGGGCCGACGAAGACGCGTCGGGCGTTCCCTTCGTGGGCCGTGCGGGCCAGCTCCTCGACAAGATGATCGTCGCCATGGGTCTCGATCCGGCCAAAGACGTGTACGTCTGCAACATCATCAAGTGTCGCCCGCCGGACAATCGCAAGCCGACGCCAGACGAGATGGCGGCCTGCATGCCCTATCTGCAGGAGCAGCTCCGGCTGGTGCAGCCCAAGGTCATTGTGGCGCTGGGCAA
Source organism: Polyangiales bacterium (assembly GCA_038210445.1). Taxonomy (GTDB): domain Bacteria; phylum Myxococcota_A; class Polyangia; order Polyangiales; family Polyangiaceae; genus JABFRG01. The sequence continues at coordinate 36,616 of JBBQWQ010000050.1, read as the reverse complement.
CAGCGCCGTGGCCGGCCTCCTCGACACCACGCTGGGCATCACCAAGATGCGCGGTCAGTGGAAGCTGTATCAGGGCAAGGTCCTGGTCATGCCCACCTACCATCCGTCCTACCTCCTGCGGCCAAGCCCACAGCAAGCAGAAGCCAAACGTCAGGCCTGGGACGATCTTCAGGCGGTCATGCGCGAGCTGGGGATCGCACCTCCGAAGAAGAAGACCTGACGGCGCGACGCAGCCTTTGAGCTGCGGCGCCGACGCGGCTATCGTCGCACGATGGCTTCATGGGTCGCACGAGTGGGCGCGGTGCTCGACCGCTACGCCCTCGAGGCGCCGCTCGGGGCGGGCGGGTTCGGCTCGGTGTTCCGCGCGCGACACGTGCATACGCATCAGCGAGTGGCCCTCAAGGTGCTGCGCGACGGCGGCGGCGACGCCCACCGTCTCGTGCGCGAGGGTCGCATCCTGGCCTCGGTGCGCCATCGCAACATCGTCCAGGTTCTCGACGCGGGCATCTTCGAAGGAACCGCGTTCGTGGTGATGGAGCTGGTCGCTGGCGAGCTCTTGGAGGCGCGGCTGCGGCGCGAAGGACGCTTGCCGGTGCCGGTGGCCACGGGCATTGCACTGCAGCTGCTCGACGGCCTCGCCGCCGCGCACGCCGCGGGCATCGTGCACCGCGACATCAAGCCCGAGAACCTGGCGCTCCTCGCCGACGGCACGCTGAAGATCCTCGACTTCGGCATCAGTCGGTCGGACCAGGTGGAGGTGACGCGAGGCCCGGCGCGATGGCAAGGCACGCCCGGCTACATGGCGCCAGAGCAGTTCGAGGCCACGCCGGTAGACGCCCGCGCCGACGTCTACGCCGCGGGCGTCACCCTCTTTCGCATGGTCGCCGGCCAGAGGCCGTTCCCGGAGAACGAGCTGCCGACGCTCCTCGAACGGATGACGCGGGAGCGCGCCCCGCTTGTCTCGTCGCTGGTGGCCGAAGCGCCCCCGCAACTGGTGGTGGCGCTCGATCGGGCCCTCGCCCGCGATCGCGATGCGCGGTTTGGCTCCGCCTACGAGTTCGCGCGCGCGCTGGGCAGCTTGGCGCCGCTCCAGAGCGCCCAGGCCAACGCGGCGCTGTCGAGCTCGGGGCCCACGACGCCGCAGGGTGCATACTTCGCGGCGCCCCCCACGCTCACGGCCCAGAGCTTGCCCCCCCGAGGGCCTTCTTCGACCTGGAGCGTGCTGGGGCTGGTGGGCGGCGGTGTGCTGCTGCTGGGCGGCGTGGCGGGCGCCACGTACCATCTGACGCGCCAGCGCGCGGAGACCGCGTTGGTTCCTGCCACCGTAGCGCCAACGTGGGCCCCACCACAGGTGGCCGAGCCGCAGCCGGCCAGTGCGCTTCCTGCTGCGGTGTTCCCCCGGCCGACCGCCCGGCCCACTGCGCCTCCGAGCGCCTCGGCTTCCGTGCACCCTACACCGACTGCGACGCCGGCGATGGGCGGCGCATTCGTCAAGGGCTGTCAGCTCTCCATAAACAAGACCCAAGCCACCACCAAGGACCTGCAGCGGGCCATCGGCGCGCTGCCGGCGCGCCTTACGCCGTGCGCTCCCCGCGCGTGCTTCGCCCACGATTCGTCGCGCGACGTGGGCTACGACTTCGAGTCGTACCGCGTGAAGGTGGACGACGCCGGTCACGTACTCTCGGTGTCGCACCCAGGCGACGCGTGCCCCGCGCTGGACGCTTGCGCCTTCCCCATCATCCGCGGCGCCTCGTTCCCGGCGTCGACCCCCGGCGAGATCGAGCTCATGTGCGGCTACCGCGAGGCACCGACCCGAGACTGATCACGGTTCGTCAGCGTTCGCGGTGCGCCACGGCTTCGCGCATCTGGCGGTCGGCCTGCAGAAACGCCAGCGCGGTGAGCTTTTGGAAGGCGTCGACGCGGGTATATACGTGGTTGCCGAGGGCGGAGCAGCTGGCGCCGCGCGAGACGACGCCGACGATCTCACCGCTGCGTGCGTCGATGGCCGGACCACCGGAGTCGCCGCGGCAGGTGGCGCTCTCCACCTCGAACTCACGAGGGCCGAGGACGGCGCCGGTGCGCGCGTTGGCGCCAGGACCGGTGGCGAGCACCTGGCTGGTCTTGCGCGGCACGCGCGTTCCGACGGCGTTGGCGGTGCCGCCGCCGAAGCCGATGGGCACCACTACGTCGCCCTCGGCGACCGGCGCGTGCGAGCGGAGCGGGAGCACCGGCAGGTGATAGATGGGCCGATCCAGAACCAGGTAGGCCACGTCGGCGTCGCACAGCGTAGCGCCTTGCGGATGCAGCGTGCGGATCCCGCGGGCGAGCGGGGCGTCGAGGCCCGGGCGAACCCGCGGCCCCTCGTAGATGGCGATGTCTTGGGGGTCGAGGTCCTTGTCGACGTGGGCGCCGTTGTGCGACCGACCGGCGGCATCGCACGAGGGGTTCGAGGTGAGCGCCTTCGAGACGCAGTGGCGCGCGGTGAGCACCAGGTTGCGCGCGACCAGGGCGCCGCTGCAGAGCGTATAGCGATCACCGTCGGCGGCGGCGATGGCAATGACCGCCGGCGCGCGCTCCTCGGTGAGGGCAGCGATCTGCTCTTTGGGTATCGTCGAGTTCTTGCGTACGCACGAGAGCGAGAACGCAGCGACCACGACCACGACGAACTGGAATATCCGGGAGCTCATGTCGACTACCCACAAACCTGGGCGGTGGTTTTACTCCGCCCACTCTTAGTATGCATCGGATTGGTGATTCGGCGATGGGTCGACGCACGATTCCATCACTCTGTTGATCACGAACGGCGACGCGCGCCGCGAGCGTGAGAGCGGCGACGCGTTTTTCCGATAGGTGCGAAGGAGCTCGCGCAGGTCGCGCGCGTGTACGCGCGCATCGCACGTCAGGGATGTCACGGATGACTGGGTCGCTTCGGTTGCAAGCGAACGCCTTCGAGCTGCGCGTTCACCTCGGCGCCAAGCAGGAGCGCGAGCGCCGTGAGCCAGCACCAGAAGAGCAGCACCGCCACCGCCGCGAGGCTGCCGTAGTAGACGCTGTAGTTGCCGAGCGTTCGCACGTACGCGCTGAAGGCCCACGACACCAGCAGCCATGCGGTGACCGCGACGAACGCGCCCGGCCACGCACGCCGCCGGATGCCTTCGGTGTGCACCACCGCCACGCGATAGAAGCCCGAGAGCCCGCAAGTGCCCACCACCAGCAGAATGAACGGAACCAACAGGGTACGGATGCGTCCCGGCGCAAGGTGGATGACATAGGAAATTCCCCAGCCCACCGCCACCAGCGACGCCAAGGCACCGAGGATACACGCCACGGCGAGCGCCCGCTTCTGCCACCACGGACGACGCTGCGCGCGAAGGACGATCTCGAGACCGTTGATGAGACCATGTACGCCCGACGACGACACCCAAAGAAAGCCCATCGCCACCAGCGGCGCCAAACCGACGCCGGTGCCCGCCAGCGTGTCGAGCTCCCGAGACACCATCGACTGCGCGGCAGGTGGCGCGGCGTCGACCAGCGGGCCGAGCACCACGTCGGTGCCGCGGGCGCGCACCATGTGCCCGACGATGTAGCCAAGCGCAAGAAGCAGCGGAATCAGGCTCAAGAAGAAGCTGTAGGCCATGGCCGAAGCGGCCGTCACCGCGTCGTGCTTGTCCATCGCGAGGACGATGTTCCTCACGAGCGCGACGCCCCGGTGAAAGATGGTCCGCGACACGGCTTCACCGGTACGCAATCACGAAGGCCCGACGCGCGTCAATCCGCGCCGCACGCGCGCGCACCGGTGCAGGGTGTTCCTGCTCCTGGACAGTGGTAGAATGTTCGGGTGCGCTACCTCTTCGTCTTCACGTTCGTGGGCGCCGGCCTCGGCGCTCCTCTTCTGGCTTCGACCGCGTGCAGCAGCACCGCGCCTGCCACCAGCCTGCGCGACGCGAGCGACGACCGCGGGCGGCTGGCCGCGCCGGTGACCATCGATGCCGGCGCATGCCAGGCCACCGTGTGGTCGCCGCCGCTCCTCGACAGCCCGCACGTAGAGATAGGTACGCCGGTCACCTACAACTCGAATCCTCCGTCGAGCGGGCCGCACTATCCGATCTGGGCGGCCTTCAAGGAGTTTGAGGCGCCGGTAGACCGCCGCTACTACGTCCACGATCTCGAGCACGGCGCGGTGGTGCTCCTCTACAAGTGCCAAAGCGCGAGCGAGTGCCCCGACCTGGTGAAGGAGCTGCGCACGGTCATCGCCGGTCTGCCTTCCGACCCCCTCTGCGGCGGCGCCGTCCGCGTGCGCGCGGTGCTCGTCCCCGACCCTTTGCTCGAAAAGAAGATCGCCATCGCAGCCTGGGGCTGGACCTACCAGGCCGACTGCGTCGACGTGCCGTCGCTTGCGAAGTTCGCCCGCGACAACTACGGCAAGGGCCCCGAAGCGCTCTGCGCCGACGGTCAAACCGAGTTCTAGGAGCCTGGTGTTTTTGGTCGATACCTTCGGGATGCCGGCGTCGGCCGTCCTCACGAACAGGAGTTCGCTCCGGGCGCTGCCCCCAGCGAGCGCCCCTCCCTCGGTCTCGGCCAAAAACCCTCAGTCTCCTGCGTTGGCGCTTTCCGCCGACGCGCAGACCAGAAGAGCTCACGAAAAATACCAGAGTGAGCGACCGGCGAGCCTCCCAGCGCGCGCCTCCCTCGGTCTCGGCCAAAAACCCTCAGTCTCCTGCTTGGCGCTTGTCACTCGCCGCTCAGACCAGAAGAGCCAGGTAGCTCACGAAAAACACCAGCCACCTAGAGCTTGCCGAGCCGTCAGGTCAGATACCCGAGCCCTCGTCGCCAGCGGGGGTATCGGGGGTGGCGGGCGTGGCGGGCGCGGCGGCCGGAGGCGTGGCGGGCGCGGCGGCCGGAGGCGTGGCGGTGGCGTCGGTCGCTGCGGAGGCGGGGGCCTCGGGGGGCGGCGCGGGCTCCGACTTGTGGCGCTCTTGCCACTCGGCGACCTCGTGAAGGACCGTGTCCTTGACGTTGTTCATGGCCCGACCGACTTCCTTGACGCTGGTCTTGACCAGGCTCTCGATGGGCTCGGTGGGTAGGTCCTCGACCGCGTGCTTGGCTGCCTTGAACAGGAAGTCGACGCCCTTCTTCAGCTCCTCGACCGGATCCTTTTCGCCTTTGGCCATGACGCCATGATGCCGGCCGGCGAAACGGGGGTCAACCTACCCGACGCGACGACTTGCTGCTTTTCGGGGCGGCCGGCACGGGCACGCTGGCGGGCGGACGCTGGTGCCACAGGGTGCAGCGGTTGCGGCCTCCGCGCTTCGACACGTAGAGCGCGTCGTCGGCGGCCTTGAACAGCGTGTCCCAGTCGCGCGCGGCCTCCGGGAAGGTGGCGATGCCGATGGAGCAGGTGACGTTGACGGGCCCGGCCGGGGTCTGGAAGTTGGTGCGACCGAGCTCCTCGCGAATGCGCTCCGCCAGGAGCCAGGCGCCGGCCTCGTCGGTCTGCTCGCACACCACCACGAACTCCTCGCCGCCGAAGCGGGCTACGATGTCGGTCGCACGCTTCTGGCGGCGCAAGATGTCGGCGAGGCCCTTGATGACCACGTCGCCCACGTCGTGACCGTAGGTGTCGTTGACCTTCTTGAAGTGGTCGATGTCGGTGACCAGCAGCGAGAGCTTGCGGCCGAAGCGGCTGGAGGCCTCGATCTTCTGCGCACCCTGGTCGAGCATGGCCCGCTTGTTGAGGAGCCCGGTGAGGCCGTCGGTGGTGGCCATGGTCTCGAGCTTTTGCACCATGCGTGCGTTGGAGAGCGACACCGCCAGGTGGCTCGCCAGCACCTCGAGGGTATGGCGCACCGAGTCGCCAAACGCGTGACGCCGCTTGGAGCCGAGAATGAGCGTGCCGAGTGGGCGATCGCGGAGCAGAAGCGGGAGCACCAGCAAACTCGGGAGATCGGGCCACGGGAAACGCTTGGTGAGCACCACCTGGTGCTCGGCGTCGAACTCGCCGCGGTAGGGCAGAGGAAAGCGGTTCTGCACCACCATCGACACCAGACCGGTGTTGTGACGGAACGATGCGCCCACCAGCTCCTGGAACGCCGGCTCGGTGCCGAGCGCCGCCACCACTTCGTGGCGCTTCTGGGCGTCGTCGAACACCGTGACCGCGGCCAAATCGAAGCTGGCGATCTCGCGCGCCGCGCGGACGCCCGCCTCCAGCACCTCTTGCTCGCTCTGGGCCGCGCCCAGCGCCTGGGCCGCACGGTACAGCTTGCCCTGCTCCACCTTGGCGCGCTCCAGCTGCAGGAACACCCGCTCGTTCTGGATGGCCCGGTGACAGTAGCGCGCGGCCTGGGCGGCGAGCTCCTGCTCTTCGGTGGTGAAGGCCCGGTTTTCAAGGCGATCGATGGCGAGGAGCCCGCGCACCGTCGACTGCGCGCGCTGCGGCAGTGCGCCCTTGGCCTCCTTCTGCTCCTCGAAGATGGGCAGCACCGCCAGCGCACGAACCGGGCAGGAACCCGCGTAGTACGGCACCTTGTAGCTGGGCCGCAGGCCCTCCATGGCCACCGCTTCGGCCCGCCGGTCGGCCACCGCGAGCACGCCGTCACCCACGGGAATGGGCGCGTCGTTCACGTCTTCGGCGCCGCTCGAAAGCTCGCTGATGCGAAAATGCGTGCCGGAATCGTTCTTCCACAGAAGTACGGCGGTGTGGAGGCCGAGGGTGCGACGCAGGAGCTCCAGTGCATAGTGCACAGATTGGTGGATCTCCTCCACACTGGACCGCTCGAGGCGCTCTTCGCGGGCGGCGGCGCGCTCCTCGCCGGCACCGAGGAGCCGGTAGCTGCGGGCTTCGTCGCGCAGCTTGCCGATCTCCTCGTCGACCTCGACCCGCGCCAGGTGGCGCATGCGGGCCGCCTGCGCTCGCAGGAGCACGGCGCTCTCGCAGGCAAACAGGACCACGAAGAAGAGCCGCGAGAGAAAGCCCGACGAGGCGAGCTCCATGCCGGCGCGATGGCGGAGGGCGGCTTCGAGGCCGGAGACGAACAGGGCCAGGAAAAACGACGTGGCCGGCCGCGAGAGCGCTGCCATCCAGGCGATGAGCACGAAGATGCTGGCGGAGAGCAAGCCGTCGAGGCCACCCTCGAGGCCGAGGAGACCGGCGTACACCAGGGTCGCGAGCAGGGTGCCCACCTCGAGCTCCGAGAGGACCGATCCGCGCCAGCGCCGCCGCACCGCGCGCACCAGCACCAAGAGCGCGACGACGCCGCCGAAGGCCAGCACCTCGTTCCGCGTTCCCAGCACCACCAGGGCGGTGGCGAAGGCCGCCACCAGCAGAAGGCCCGCACCTCGAGAGGCGACGACGCGGAGCACGAAGAAGGTTCGAACAAGCGCGTCCATCGTCTCCTGTAGGCGCTATCAGCGTCGGAGCGGGGGGGCCAAGTTTGTGCGCACCCACAAACGCCGCGAGGCCCGGTCCGGAGACCGAGCCTCATGCGTCGCTCCGGAGGCGCGACCCTCGCAAGGGCGTCTGCTTTGGTTCAGCGCGGAGGAGGAGGCGGGGGCGGAGGCGGAGGAGGCGGAGGCGGAGGCGCCGGCGCCGGCTGGCTCGAGGCCACGATGCGCTCGGTCCACTGCGCAATGTGGTTCGATGTGGTCATGTCCTGCATCGGCATGTAGAAGCCGGGGTACGAGCCGTCCACGCCGCCGGCGGTCTTGGTCGGGTCCATGGCGAACATCCAGAGCAGCTGCTGGGTGTTGCTTTTGGTGCGAAGGCCCGCCTTGCGCTGCGAGGCCACGGTGAACCAGAAGAGCTTGCCGCTGCCCTGCTTGGTCTTGAACGGCGTCGAGCGGGGGAAGGTGTCGAGCAGCTCGGTGGCTACGCCGTCGCCCACGCCGGGTTTGCGCGCGTTCGCGAGGTCTACCGGCGTCGCGCCGGGGGTAGGCTTGACCGCCCAGGTGCGGGCGTTGCTGTTGCCGGCCACGTCGCCGTCGCAGGCGTCGGTGTTCTCTTGGCCCACCGCACACGTCACCTCGGTGAAGAGCAGGAGCGAGGAGTCGGGCACGAAGTTCGGGTTGAAGCGGTTCTTGCCGTCGGCGATGGGCACGATGGTGATCGGCTCGCCCAGCGTTGCGCCGGCAAACGTGAGCAACTCGATGCCCGACTTCCGCGGGCGCTGGGAGCTGCTGTGAATGCCCACGCGAGTGACCGCGATCATCTTGCCGTCGGCCGACCAGTCCGGATGGTCCGGCTCGAAGGTGAGGTCCTTGCTGCCCACCCGATCGCCGGTGTTGCCGTCGTTGAACCACAGCTTGTTGCGGGCAACCGCGTCGGTGTCGCCGTACACCGAGACGAACTGCGCGCCGGTGGGGTCGAACGACGCGAACTGGATGCGATTGACGGTGTCGCCGGTCTTGGTGAGATACGTGGTGTCGGAGCGGCTCGCGGGAATCTTCGTGAGATCGCTCTGCAGCACCTGGCGGCCGTCGGTCTGGCCGCCGAGAGAGGCGACGATCTTCTTGCCGTCGCGCGAGACAGTGTGGCAACCGATGCAAGTATTCGGGGTGCCGTAGTCGCCCGCCTTGAGGAACACCTCGGGCTCACCGCCGGCGGCGCCGAAGTCGAAGCGCATGATGCGGGTGTTCGTGGCGTCCCAGTAGTAGACGCCGCCGTTCACGGCTTCTTCGGAGAACTGAATCTTGAAGCTGTCGGAGACGCCGACGCCCGTCCCCGTATCATCGGTGGCGCGTATGCGAAGGGTGACGTCGCCTGCGCCGCGGTTGGTCTCTGCCAGGTAGGCGTAACCGGTCTCGTCGAGCTCGTACACGCAGGCGCCAGCGGCAACGGCGCCGCTGGTGACGGTGGTGTTGCAGCGGGTGAAGTAGCGAATGGTGCCCAGGCCGCTGGTGAAGGCGAGCTCGTAGAGCTTGTTGCTGGCGCTTCCCGGTCGCCAGTGAACCTCGAGCCGCCGCAGGTTGGGCGGGAGCATGGTGCCGTCGTTGGGGTAAGCGAGCACCGGCTTGCGGGCGGCGTCGACCGTGCCGCCAAAGAGGGTGCCCGGGTTCGCCGGAATCGCGCCCCCCTGGGCAGACCCCGGCAACGACGCCTCGAGCTTCACCGTGAGGCGGGTGTCGACCTCGGCGATGGTGCCGTCGGAGTTGGCCGCCCGTGCGCGCACCGTGAGCACGCCACCGCGCTGCGCCGGATCGGTGGCCACCGCCGGCAAGCGCGTGGTGAAGGTGGCTGCACCCGACGCAGGGAATGCGCCCACCAGATAGTTGTCGGGAACGTAGAACACCGCGCGGTCCGTGAGGTCCTGCTCGGCGCCGCCGTTGATCTTGCCGAACACCTTGAACGCCTGCGAGACCGAGGCGCCTGCGCTCACTGTGAGGGTGCCGTCGGCCGGCTCGATGCGCAGCGCGCTCACCGCCACCGCGGTGCCCCCCGACGAAGCGCCCGAGGACGAGGAGCCGCCGCCGCCACCAATCGTGGGCACCGGCGCAGCGCCGGAGCTGGAGCTCTCGCCGCCGGGGAACTGCGACTCGTCCTCCCCGCCGCAGGCGGTCGCAAGGGGTGCGAGAGCCGCGAGGACGATTCCAGTGAGGAGAGCAAAAGATGATCTCATGGTAATCCACACTACGTCGTTCGGTCTTCGCGGCTACGGAAAAACGCGGGTGTTCCAAAGATGAGTGGGCGATCTCCAGCGTGCGTGGGGGCGCGTACGCGAGCCGCGCCGGCAGTGGGAGATCGCCTTCACAGGGCGGCGCGCCGCCGGCCCCTCGCCTCTCGACGCACAGACTTCGACGGAGCGAAAAGCGGCGGCTTCGCCAGGCTTCGAGGTACGCGACCTGCAGCCGCCTTGGGCCTATCATCATGGCCATGAGCTCCCCCCTTCCGCACGTGCCCCCCTCTCTCGCGCGACCGCTCGACGAGCTCGACAGCGCCTGGCGCGTGGAAGGCGAAGGCCCCCGCCTGAAGGCGGTGCGTGCCGCGGCGGAGCGACTGCGCGAGCCGCTGGTGGGCGGACCGCGGGTCGTGTCGGTACGGACGCTGCCGCTGAGCACCCTGCCCTATCCGGCCAAGTACGCCTTCTGGGGCGCAGCGCGCACGCTGGGGCCCTTCGTCATCATGACCCACCGCGCGCTTCTGGTTCAGTTCTTCCAGGACGGCGCGCTGAAGAACCTGCTCTTCAATCCTTCGGACATCGACGCCGCCCGCGCAACGCCGTTCTTCGCGCGGCTCGCCGCCAAGTTCGGCGAGCGCGTGACCAACGCGCTGCAGACGCGCTTTCCGCCACTCGAGACGCAGCTGCGAGAGCACGGGCTCTCGCCGAGCGACATCGACTACGTGGCCTTCGATCACTTCCACACCCAAGACCTGCGCTGGACCATCGGCACTGCAGACGGAACCAAGCTGCCGCGCTTTCCCCGGGCCACGCTTCTGGCGCCGGAAAACGAGTGGAACGCCTGGGACGATCTGCACCCCGTACAGAAGGCGTGGTTCGTGGCCGACGGCAAGCGCGGCGTGCGCACCGATCGCGTGCAGTTTACACGCGGCGATCTCGCCCTGGGCGACGGCGTCTTGCTGCTCCGGACCCCGGGCCACACGGTGGGCAATCAGACGCTCTTCGTGAACACCGCCTCCGGCGTGTGGGGCACCTCCGAAAACGGCACCTGCGCCGACAACTGGACGCCCCACGAGAGCCGCATTCGAGGGATTCGCAAGACCATCGCCGACACCGACGTCGACGTGGTGCTCAACGCCAACACCCCCGAGCTGGCCGCCTCGCAGTACACGTCGATGATCCTCGAGCGCACGTTGTGCTCGCGGGTGGCGGCCGCCCCGGCCTTCGTGCAGATGTTCGCCTCCAGCGAGGTGACCAAGAGCTACCTCGCGCCAGGCGTCGCCCCCAGCTGGACCTTCGGCGCCATCACCGAAGGCAACGTGGTGCTGCCGCGAGCTCGCGCCGTGAGCAAGAGCGCCGACAGCGCCGACCGCGTCAGCGGCGCGTGACCGCGTACACCACGGTGGCGATCACCAGAAACGCGGCGACGAACAGCAACCAGCGCGCCGCCGGATCCGGGGTGGTGCGCTCGCGCAGATCGTCGGCAGCAGCGCGAACGCGCGGGTCTTCGTGCGTCGCCAGGGCCAGCGCCCCGGCCCGCACCGCCCGGTAGTCGCCGCGCTCGAAAGCAGCGACCAGCCCGCGGAGGGCGTCGTCCTCCGGATAGTGCGCGGCAAACGCGGGTCGTTCCACCGCCCAGACGCTACCAGTCGCCGGCTCCGTGGGCTATCGTTCGGCCTGTGAAACGACTCTTCCCTATTCTTGCGCTGGTCGCCTGCTCGAGCTCCGTCGACATCACGGCCGACGGCACGCCGCACGGGCTCTTCACCACCCCCGCAGACCTGGCGGAGCTCTCCGAGGAGCACTTCTTCGACCACCCGTTCCCCAGCGATCTGCGGGTGGATCCGGACGGCAGCGCGCGCTACGAGGGCGTGTACAACCCGCGGCGCATTCGCCTCATCCAGGGCTACCTCGCCTGGGCCAAGGGCAAGTTCAAAGGGTTCTCGCCGGCCGCCGGCATCTTCTTCCGTTTCGATGCGCCGGTGGACCCGGCGACGCTCCCGAACGATCCCGGCAAGACCGGCGACGCGACGTCGAGCGTGCAGATCGTCGATGTCGATCCGAAGTCGAAGGAGCGCGGCAAGCGCAAGCTGCTCCAGCTCTACTTCCGGAAGACCGAGGGAACCTACTGGCTCCCCAACACGCTCTCGGTGCTCCCGCTCTTCGGCCAACCGCTCCGCCCCAACACGCGCTACGCGGTCGTCGTCACGCGAAAGGTGAAGGGGGAGACCGGCTCCCCGGTGGCCCCCTCCCCGGCCCTCGAAGAAGTCCTGGGCCTTCGTGCGGCCACGCCCGCCACGGCGCGCGCCCGCGAGGTCTATGGGCCGGCGACGGCCGAGCTGGCGGCGGCCGGCGTACCGCGCGAAGACATCGCCAACCTTACGGTCTTCACCACCGGCGATCCGGCGGAGGAGCTCTATCGCGTGGCCGATGCGCTGCCGTCGCTGGTCGAGCCGCCCGACGTGGCGCCGGCCACCTGGGCTCCGAAGGAGCAGCTCTCCGACTTCGACGTGTACGAGGGCATCTACGGCCCCTCCCCCAACTTCCAGGCGGGCGTCGCGCCCTACGCGGAGAGCGGCGGCAACTTCGTCTTCGGCAGCGACGGCAAGCCCATCGTGCAAGGCCGTGAAGATCTGCGCTTCGCGCTCACGGTCCCCAACGCCGCCAAGTGCCCGCCCCCGCCCGGAGGCTACCCCATCGTGCTCCATGCGCACGGTACCGGCGGCGACTATCGCTCGCACGTCGATCCGTCCGGTGGCGATCGCCTGGCCTCGTCGTTCGCGGCGCAATGCCTGGCCTCGATGGGCATCGACCAGCCGTTCCACGGCAACCGCGCCGGCTCCCCGCCGCAAAATGCCGAGAACCGCGACGATCAGATCGCTCTCGCGACTTTCAACTTTTCGAACCCCGACGCCGGACGCACCAACTTTCGCCAGGCCGCCATCGACGTCATGCAGCAGGCGCGTCTCTTTACCGAGAACCGCATGGTGGTGCCTGCCGCCACCTCGCGCACCGGCGCAGAGATTCGCTTCGACGGCACGCGCGTGCTCTTCTTCGGGCACTCGCAGGGCTCCCTCAACGGCACGCTGTTTTTGGCCGCCGACAAGACCGTGCGCGGCGGCGTGCTCAGCGGATCGTCGGCCCTGTCGCTCGTGACCTACATCGAGAAGACCAAGCCCGAGCCGAGCATTGCGCGGGCCGTCAAGCTGGTGCTGGGCGTGGCCTCCGAGCCCGACGAACTGAACTTCTACCATCCGATCCTCAGCGTGGCCCAAGCCATCGTCGACCCGGCTGATCCGCTCTACTACTTTCCGTCGATTCTCAAGGAGCCGCGCGCCGGCGCCGCGGCGAAGAGTGTATTCCTCACGGAAGGCGTGACCGCCGACGGTACCGGCGACAACTTCACGCCGCCCCGCGGCATCGAGATCGCCAGCCTCGCCATCGGCGTCCCGCGACTGGCGCCCGGCATTCATCCCATCGAAGCAGCCTCCTGGCTGGGCATTCCCGACGTGACCGTGCCCGCAGGCGGGCTCTCTGGCAACCTGGCGGGCGGCCAGGCCTCAGGGGTCATCGCGCAGTTCGTTCCGCCGCCCAAGGTCGACGGACACTTCGTGGTGTTCTACGTGCCGGCCGCCAAGCGCATGGCGGGGCAGTTCCTGGGGAATCTCGCGGCCGACCCCAAAGGGAAGATCCCGGCGCCGTAGTCTCAGAGAAGGATCGGGAGCAGCGCGTCGGCCATGTCGCTGGCGTTCTTCCCGCGCGGCTTGGTGTCGCCCTGGCCCAGCTGCCCCACGTCGTTCTTCCCCCAGCACTTGACGCGACCATTCTCGAGGAGCGCGCAGCTGTGGTCTTCGCCGGCCGCCGCGATCACCACGGTGCGCCCGGCGCCCAGCATGACGGTGGGCAAGTTGGCACCCATCTCGTTGGCCTGGTTGCCCCAGGGCGACGACGTGGTGGGGCCGAGCTGCCCCTGCGTATTGGAACCGAAGCATCGCAGCAGGTTGTCGTCGAGAACGGCGCAGTTGTGCTCCCACCCGGTGGCAAAGCGCTTTACGGTGCGACCGGCGCCGAGGTCGACCGGCGCGAGCTTGTCGCCCATCTCGTTGTTCTGGTTGCCGATCTCGGAGCCGTTCCCCTGGCCGAGCTGACCGCTGGTGCCTTTGCCCCAACACTTGAGCGTACCGTTGTCGAGCACGGCGCACGTGTGCTCCTTGCCCGCGCCGACCGCCACCGCGTGGCGCCCGGTACCGAGATCGATGGCCAGCAGCCCGTCGCCCATCTCACCCGCGTCGTTGCCGCGCGTGCTGGTATCGCCGTCGCTCCGGCCGAGCCGGCCATTGAGCCCGAGGCCCCAGCACTTGAGGGTGTCGTTGTCGAGGATGGCGCAGGTGTGCGCTTCGCCGGCCGCCACTGCTTTGGCCGTGCGGCCGGCGCCCAGGTCGACGGGCGGCAGCGCGTCACCCAGGTCGGCAGGCGCGGCCCCGCGGTCCTTCGCGTCGCCCAGGCCGAGCTGCCCCACCGCATTCTGGCCCCAACACTTGAGCGCAGCGTTGTCGAGGATGGCGCACGAGTGCCCGGTGCCCGCGGCCACCATCGTGGCAGTGCGACCGGTACCGAGGTTCACCGCCGCGAGCGCGTCGCCCATCTGCCCAGGGAGCGCGCCGCGGCCGCCCAGATCGCCCACGCCAAGCTGCCCGGCGTAGTTGGAGCCCCAGCACTTGACGCGGCCATCGTCGAGGATCGCGCAGGCATGCTCGACGCCCAGCGCGAAACTGCGGGCGCGGACGCCGGCGCCCAGGGGAACGGTAGGGAGCGAAAGGCCCATCTGCCCAGGCTTGTCGCCGCGGTGCTCCAGATCGCCCAGGCCCAGCTGCCCCACTTGATTTCGCCCCCAACACTTGATGGCGCCATCCATGCGAAGAACGCAGCTGCGGGCGCCGCGACTCTGGACGTCGACCACGACTGCGGCGGGCGGGACGCTGCCATCGGATGCGTCACCCTCGAGGGCGCCGTCGGGATTCGTGATTGACCCGCCATCGGTCAAGGGGCCGCCGTCGACGCCCGGCGAAACGCTACCGCCCCCCGACAGCTCGATGCCGCAGGCGAGCAACGTGAGCGCGCCCAGCGAGCCCCCGAGGATCCGCCAGGTGCTACGACCGATGTGAGTGCGTCGCATGGGGAGTCTCCGCAGGTCGAACATCGACGCTCAACGGTAGCAGAAAGTGAGCGCGGTGGCCCACGGCGCCTCAGACCGGATCGCGGCGCCGGAGAAGAATGAGCAAGATGATCATCATGCCCATGGTCATGGCAGAGAGGACCACCAACGGAAGCCACGGTAGGTCCCAACTCTCGAAGCCCCAAGCGCCGGCCAGGCGCGTGCTCTGCATTTGCGCAATGGCGCACTCGAAGCGCCCGCCGGTGATGAAGTCGGGCGCGCTGGTGAGCGTGGGGTTCTTGAGGTCGATGAGCCACGCCGGCTCGGCCTTCACCGCTGCCCGCTCGTAGGCCACCGAGCCCTCGAAGCCCCAGCGCGCCGGCATGACGTACATGAGGGGCTTGAGCCAGTCGTTGGTGGTCATGGGCACCATGAGCCCGCCCAGCACCACCTGCGGGATGAGCGCGATGGGCGTAAGCGACATGGCGGCCTCGGCCGATGTGACGGCGGTAGAGAGCAGGAGCCCCAGCGCAGTGGCGCAGGTGGCGACCGAGACCATGACCGCGAGCTCGCCCAGAAACGCCAGGAAACCACCGTGAAAGCCCAGGCCAAAGAACACGATACCGAGGAGGATGGTGCACTGGATCACGCAGATGAAGACCAGCGGGATGAACTTGGAGAGGACGTAGTTGAAGAGCGAGAGGTTCACCATGCGCTCGCGCAGGTAGATGGCGCGCTCGGTGACGATCTCGCGGGCGGAGTTGCTGGTGCCGAACCAAACGCAGGAGACGACGACGAAGAACAGTGCCGCCGTATGGTCGGTCGTGGGCTGCATCCGGCTCAAAAGCTCGGGCCCGGCGTTCTGACCATTCTTGGTGGCCAGCTCTTGCAGCGCGCCCACGCACCAGAACGGAACCGACGACTTCTGTGGCCCGAACACGAACCAAAGCATGAACCCGATGATGGGCGCTTGCAGGAACATGATGGCGGCCCCGGCGCGGTCGCGGATCTTCACCTTCCAGTAGCGGGAGATGAGGAGGATGAGCTGATGAAAGAGCGCCACGTCGGCACGGTGCGGCACGCCCTTGGCGGCGGGCTCGGTGCCCACCGCGCGGCGACCCGAGTACATCTGCTGAAACACCGGGTTCTCGTTGCGAAAGAACTCGGTGCGCCAGGCGCGCGCCGCTTCGAGACGCGACACCACACGGGCGATGGTGGGGTCGCGCTTCTTCATCTCCTCCTGCACGTAGCGTTCGCGCACGTTGAGCATGTCGAACATGTCGCGCGGATTGTCGATGTTGCGCCCGGCATGGCCCGGCGCCAGGGCGCGGTAGGGACTGCTCGGGGCATCGAGGATCTGCTGGAAGAAGCGGTAGGACGGGTCGCCGGTGGGGCCGAAGTACGTGGGAATGCCGCCGTAGCCCATGATGAACGTGAGATTGAACTTCTCGTATTCGTCCTTGGCCGGCTGGTGGATGGTCATGATGATGGTCTTGCCGGTGCGCTTGGTGAGCTCTGCCAGCAAGTTGATGAGCGCGGTGGTGTCGTCGGCGGCAAGACCGCTGGTTGGCTCGTCGAGAAAGACGATGACCGGATCGGTCACCAGCTCGAGGGCGATGTTCACGCGCTTGCGCTGGCCGCCGGAGAGCACCTTCTTTTCGGGCTTGCCGATCTGCAGGTTGCGCAGACCTTCGAGGCCGAGGTCGCGCAGCGTGGTCTCCACGCGCTGGTTGATCTCCTCTTCGGAGTAGTCGGGGGGAAGGCGGAACTGCGCCGAGTACTTGACGGCCTCGAACACCGTCAGCTCTGGGTGCACCAGATCGTCTTGCGGGACGTAGCCGATGGATCCGCGGAGCGCGTCGTAGACGGCGTACAGGTCCTCGCCGTTGATGCGCACCTGCCCGCTGGTGGGCGGCATGTATCCGTTGAGGGTGAGCAGCAGGGTGGTCTTCCCGGCGCCCGAAGGGCCCATGAGCGCGATCATGTCGCCGGGCATGGCCTTGAACGACACGTGGTCGAGGAGCACCTTCATGCTGGCGGTGTTGTCGCGATCGGGCACGTGCAGGAAGAGGTCCCAGGCTTCGATCTCGTAGAGCGGGCGGCCCGCCCAGGACGCCTGCTGGTCTTCCACCACCACGTTGATCTTCTGATCGCCGATGTGGATGAGCAGCGGCATGGGGCCGATAAAGACCTTCTCGCCGTTGGCCACCGGAACCTTCTGCCCAGGCGCGAGCCGCTGACCGCGCACGAAGGTGCCGTTGGCGCTCTTGAGGTCTTCCAAGAAGAGCTGCTCGCCCTGGCGGACGATCTGCGCGTGGCGCGAGCTCACCTGCGGGTGCGGCACCACGATCTTGTTCTCCGGCGTGCGGCCGATGCTGATGACGTCGGCGGGGCCGGTCATCGAGAGCTCACCGATGACGGTCCGGTGCTTGCGTGGGGCCCCGTCGCCCGCGGCGCCACCGGCGCCAGGCGCCGCCGCGGGGACACCGGCTGGCGCCACCGCCGGCGGGTGCACAGAGCCAGCCGCTTGCGGCGCGCCACCACCGGCCGCCGCCTGCGCCCACTGGCCGAGGAGCGACACGGGAACGGGCACCGGACCGAACGCGATGACGCCGTTGGGGTCGATGGGCACCGGTTGATTGGCGGGAATGCGCTGGCCGCCCACGTACGTTCCGCTGGTGGAGCCGCCATCGACCACTTGCATGCGGTCGAGGATCACGGTGGCGTGGGTGCCGCTCACCGCGGGGTGCCCGAGCACCAGCGAAGCGGTGGCGGCCTCGCGCCCCACGACCACCTGTCCGCGCGGCGGCGTGACGTTGCCGCGCTGCATGATCATCATGACGATCTGCGGGTGGGCGAGCGGAACCGGGAGGCTGCCCACCGTGAACGTCGTGCGAAAGTCGAAGGGGACCGGCTGGTTCGGCGCGACCGGCGCACCGTTGGCGGTGCTGGGGCCGGCGCCGGCGTCGAGGAACACGAGCTGCGCGCCTTGGCGGAGGATGCGCGCGTGGCGCGGCGCAACGCCAGGCCCTTGCAGGACGACGTCGTTGTCCGGGGCGCTGCCAATCGTGACCTGCTCTTTGCCAAGACCGGGAATCATATGCCGGCATGGTACTCGGCAAGCATGCCGAAGGGTTCGAAAATGGGCCGAAGTTGGCGAGTCGAATCGCTACGGCCAACCCGTCTGCGCCCTCACGTCAGGCTCACGTCAGGGACGGTGCGACGGGTGCGGGCGCGGGGCGGTGGTGTGCGGGGCGAGTGTGGGAAGGGGCGGCTCGTCCTCGGTGGTCGCCGCCGCCGGCGCTGTCCCGAGCGGCAAAGGCCCCGCGCTGGGCACGGCGTCCGGTGGGCGCACCTCGGCGGAGCCGGCGCTGGCGGGGCTCGGTGGCGGCGCCACCATGACCGTGGGCGGCACCCGGTGCTCGCCCGCTCGCTCCTGCCAGTACCGGTAGAATACATACAACGCGGTGGCCACGCCCAGCAGCCCCAACACGAGGCCCACCAGCAACGGCAGCCGCGAGGGCGCGCGATGGGTGATCTCCGACCTTCGCGACGGGACCAGCGAAGGATACGACGACGAGTCGAGCGGCAGCTGCGGGCCGGAGGTGTGCGCGGGCGGCACCGAAGGCCCCGGCACCGGGGTCATCATCACCGTCTCGCGCACGCCGCCCACCTTGGGCATGTCGATGGGCATGCCGACGGCGGTGTGCACTACGGTGCGCGGCGCTTCGTCGACCGCGGTGGGGGCGAGATCGCGACGGGAGCTTACCCGCAGGCGCAGCACGACCGCGGTGATGTTGTCGTGGCCGCCCCGGGCGTTGGCCAGCTCCACCAGCTGCCCGGCAGCCTGTTGCGGCGCGCCCTGGGTGACGATACCCAGAATGTCGCGCGGCTCCACCAGATCGGAGAGGCCGTCGGAGCACAGCACGAACGTATCGCCCGGCGCGTAGGGCAGCGCCCGGGGCGCCACCTCTACCTCGACGCTCTCGGCCATGCCCAGCGCGCGGGTGATCTTGTTGGCCTCCGGGTGCACCTTGGCTTGCTCGTAGGTGAGCAGGCCGGCATCCACCAGCTGCTGCACCGCGGAGTGATCGCGGGTGACCGGCTCGATAGATGTACCATGCACGCGATAGACGCGACTGTCGCCGACGTGCGCGACGTCGACGCCGGCGTCGCTCGCGACGATGGCCACCACCGTGGAGCCAGGGCGGGCGCGCGGGGTTGCGTGCCCCAGCGCGTGCACCGCCGCGTTGGCCAGCTCGATGCTTCGCCGAAGGACATCTTTGACGTCGTCGTGGGGGCTCGCGCGGTCGAGCTCTCGAGCGATGGTCTCCGCTGCCAGGTTGGAGGCCTCTTGCCCTCCGGCGTGGCCACCCATGCCGTCGCACACCACGGCCAGGTAGCCGAGCGGCGTCATGCGATGAAAGCCCGCGTCCTCGTTCACCTGCTTTTCGGGGTCGCGCCCGGGGTGCGATCGCATACCGCAGTCGAGGCTCGAAGCGGCCAGCGCGCTACCTTCGCCGGGGGCCTGCGCAGAGGGTTGGGTGCGGGCGTCTTCGGTCATCGATCACTCCACCGTAACCGCAAACTCGACCGGACCGAAGCGAAGGCTGGAGCCCGCGGGAACCACGTGCCATATCCCCGGCGCGATACGTGCATTTTGCACCCAAGTGCCGTTGTTCGAGCTCTCATCGCGCACCCACACCGACCCCACGTCCATCTTCAGGGTCGCGTGCACGCCGCTCACCCGCGGCTCAGAGAGGACGATGGCGCAATGCGCCGGGTCCCGCCCCACCCGGTGCTCCGAGGCTCCGCGCACCGCGTGATCGCCGCTCGCTCCGCGCAAGCGCCCGACGGAGGGACCGTAGGGGTTGGGCGGCGGGAGCGGAGCCTGCTCGGCCATGGCGCCCGTGAGCGGGAAACGCGGCGGCACCGATGCCGGGCCCACCTCCTTCCAGCAGCGCCGGTGCGGCGGCCTCGGGACCCATGTTGGCGGGCAAGGGTTGGCCGCACGAGAAGCACACGCCCGGGGTTCCCGGCATGGTCATCGTGAGCATCTTGCACGCAGGGCAGCGGACGTTGAGCACGCCCTCTGCCTGGGCCGGCGCGTCGAAGGCACCCGCCGGTGCGGCGAAGGGCGTGGCGAACGCGGGCTTGGCGAGGTTTCCGATGGGGGGCGCGGCCATCGGCGATGGCGCGTCGTCGGCCATGGCACCGTATCCGCCGCCGCCTCCGTAGGGAGGACCGCCACCGGGCTGACCGCCGTAGCCGCCGGGGGGCGCTCCGTAACCGCCACCGCCGCCGTAGGGAGGCGCGCCGCCCGCGATGACCGGAGCGGGGGGCCCGCCGCCGCCGCCGCCGCCGCGGCGCTTGTTGCCGCCGCCGCGGAGCAGCACCATGACCAAGAGGCCGATGACGACCACCGCGCCCACGATGGCGCCGATGAGCCAGATCGGGAGCGGCGCCTTTTTGGCCTTGAGCTGGAGGATGGTCTTGTCGTCGAAGCCACTGGCCCGGTTCGCGCGGTTGTCGAACACCACCACGCGCGCGACGGTCGCGTCGCCGCTGCCTTCGAGCAGCTTGTCGTCGTTGGGCACGCGGAAAAGCACGAACGTGGAGTTCGCCTCTTCGGCGCTGCCTCGCATGTTCTGCGCGGCGAGGTTCTGCATCATCTTCTTGGCCGCGTCGGCGTCGTGGGTGCCGCCAGGGTCGGCCTTGGTGCCTGCGGGAATGAAGTACGACTCGGCGCGGCCCTTGTCGCCGGCCCAGCAGAAGTCGCCGTACACCTTGAACGTACCGCCGGGGTAGAGCGGGTTGTTGT
The DNA here is from genome assembly GCA_038210445.1 of Polyangiales bacterium. GTDB lineage: Bacteria > Myxococcota_A > Polyangia > Polyangiales > Polyangiaceae > JABFRG01. The sequence goes on along the minus strand of JBBQWQ010000050.1, from coordinate 16,029 downwards.
TGGCGTCGGCCACGGTCTGTTGCACGTTGATGTCGAGCGGCCACTGCGAAGGGTCGACGCCGATGGGCACGCCCTTGAAGGAGCCGTCCGGGAGGACCGTCTGCTTTAGCCCGCTAAAGGTGAGGTTGAAGGTCTGCTCCACCGTGGGGTTGAGGCACGCCAGGCGCCACTTCACCACCGACATGCTGTTGTAGCGGCTCTTGACCGCCTTCGCGATGCGCTCACCGCGGGCCTTGCCCTGCCCTGCGCGCACCACGCTGAAGAACCCGCCGGTCTCTGGGTTGGCGAGCGACTGCATGAACTGCACGTCGTTGTTCGCCATGAGGCTATTGGCGAGCCCGCCGGTGGAGTTCGGAAACAGGATAGAGACGATGGGCAGAGGCGTCTTCGGAGACGACGTGTTGTCGTCGGGGAAGCGGCCGTTGTTGGCGTACTTCTTCAGCTGCTCGCCGCCGCCGGCGTTGGAGAGCGCGTCTTGGCGCCCGGCGCCGTTGGAGAGCAGCACGAAGGCCTGGTGAATCGGAATCGTGACGGTGCTGCCGACGTTGCCCAGGTCGTTGAAGCCCGTCGTGAGGATGTTTTTGACGGTGTTGAAGATGGCGCGGCTCTGGCCGGACGAGGGCGCGTTCGACTGGTAGACGTTCAGCACCTTGGTGATGACGTCGTTGCGTTCCTTGTAGGACTTCCACTTGGAGTCGGCCATGAAGGCCTGGTCGCGATCGTCGAAGAGGATGAGCCGAATGAGGTCTTGCGGGCCCATCTGCTGAAGGAACTGCACCACCACTTCGCGCCCGTCGCCGTAGCGACTGCCCATGCTGTTCGAGGCGTCGAGGCCGATGAGCCAGGCGGTGCCCATGCCGGTCTCTTTCTGGGCGTCCTTCCAGACCGTCTTCGAGACGAACTTGGCCGGCGACTCGCTGCCCTCGACGCGCACCAGGAGCTTGGCCGCGGTGTCGGGAAACTGGAACGGCTCCCAAAGGGAGTTCGGCTTTTCCACAGCGTCGCCCCAGCAATCGTAGAGGGCGTCGCGGTTTCGCGTTTCGGAGCACCCGCCCAGCACGTCGGAGATGGTCTTGAACTGCCCGAGCTCGATGAGCGTGGTCAGCACCGGGCTTCCGTCGTTCATGCCAGCGCGTGGGTCGACCCGCAGCAGGTGCGCCTGGGGGATGGCGCCGGCGGGCCGAGACACGAAGAGAAGAGCGAGAGCGAAGAGCGCGACCCACGACGATGCGTGGGTGGCGCGAAAGACCTGACGATGCATGAGACTCGCTTCCGATGAGAGAAAACCGAGGTCGTCCGTGTCCCGCGCGCGGGTAGCTCCGGAGCCCCTTCAGCGTGCGATGATTTTCACGATGGTGGTGAAGCCACCGAAGCGAACCTTGTCGCCATCGCGGAGATCGCGGCGACCGCTGTAGCCGATGTGCTCCTCGTTGACGTAGGTGCCGTTGGTGGACCCGCGGTCTTCGACGGTGATGACGCCCGCGCCCACGTCGACCGAAATGGCCGCGTGCTTGGACGAGATGGTGGCGTCGGCCAAGGGCACATCGACCTGCTCGCCGGAGTTGGCGCGGCCGATGGTGTGGCGGCCGCCGGTGAGCACCCAGTAGTCGCCCGTGGGGTTCGACTGGAATGCGACCAGGAAGCCGCGCACCGCATTGGCCGGCAGCTGGGCCGGCTGCGCCGGTGCGGGCTCGTAGGCCTGCGGCGGCTGACCAGGCATACCCGGCTGCTGCATCGGCGGGGGCGGAGCGTATTGCGGCTGTTGGGGAGGTTGCGGCGCGTACTGCTGCTGTTGCGGAGGTTGCGGCGCGTACTGCTGCTGTTGCGGAGGCGGCGGAGCGCCGAAGCCCCCACCACCCGGATTGAACTGGTCGTAACCACCCGGGTTGTATCCACCCGGAGCGGGCGGCGCGGGCTGGAAGCCGGGGTTATAACCCTGCTGCTGCGGCGGCGGATAGCCCTGCTGCGGCTGCTGTCCGTATCCGTCGCCGGCGAACGGCATGGCGTCGAGGGCGATCGGGTGGCCCTGGGCGCAGTAGCTGGCGCCGGGGGCGATTTCGTGGCCCATCTGGCAGCGCAAGGGAGCGCCGCCGCCACCACCATAGCCGCCACCGCCATAGCCGCCGCCACCGTAGCCGCCGGCTGCGCACGGCGCGTCGAGCCCGCCAAGGAGAGAATTTCCGAAAGAATTACAGTGGCTACACAGGGGGTAGCCGAGATGGTCGACGGTGTGGGCAACGGTGCCGCAATGCGGACAGGCGTTCATCGCGATAGGCCTTCCATGCGCGTGTTGAAGATGCGTTCGCGCGTGGGGGTCAGAATATCCAGGTTTCGTGCAAATGTGTGTTTTTTAGCAATGGGTTCGCGAAGGGGGCGCTCGTTCACGGGCTCCGTTGGCCTCCGCCCGAGGCGCCTTCGGAAGAACCGTGGGGCGTAGAGGCAAGGCCCTCGGCAGCGAGAAGTGCCACGCGGAGGACCTCGCGAACGGGGATCCCGCGCGCGCGGGCGATGGCCGCGCAGGCGTCGAACTCGGGCTTCACCTGCGGCGGCCCGAAGGGTCCCTCGGCGATCTTCACCGGCACCGGACCGAAGGGCGTTTCCACGGTGACCATGCGGCGGGGGCGCTCGACGCGGCGCACCTCAATCCTGCGGACGCCCAGGCTGGTGGACTCGCGCAGCATGGCGTGGGCCAGCGCGTCGGCGGAGGCCCGGGTGGCGAGGACCGAGAGAACGAACGCGGGCCTTCCCTTCTTCATGGTGATCGGCTGCGCCCACGCATCGAGAGCGCCCTCGGCGAGGAGCACCTCAATGCACGAGGCGAGCACCTCGCCGGTGACGTCGTCGAGGTTGGCTTCGAGGAGCGTGTGCGTCGCCGCAGCGCTCTCGGCCTCGCTCGCCGCCGCAACGTCGCCCAGCACGGCCCGGAGGAGATTCGCGCGATCCTTCAGCTTGGCGGTGCCTGCCCCCCAACCCACCGCGCGCGGCGAGAACGTCGGCCACGCGGACGGCGTCGCGTGGGCGCCCACGATGGCGGCGCCGGTGGGCGTCACGAATTCGAAGGCGAGGTCCGCGTCGTAGGTGGGAAACCCGCGCAGGCACTCGACCACCGCGGGCGCCGGCAGCGGGATGATTCCGTGCGCGGCTTTGGTGAAGCCTCGGCCCATGGGGAGCGGCGAGACCCGCACCTCGGCGCCCAGGTAGTCGAGCGCCGCGGCGCTGCCGACCACGTCGCAGATGGCGTCGACTGCGCCGACTTCGTGAAAGTGCACCGCATCGACGTCGCATCGGTGCACCTTCGCTTCGGCCTCGGCGAGCCTCTGGAAGGTCGAGAGCGCCCGGGCCCGCACGCCCTCGCCGAGCCCCTTGGCTTCGGCGATGAGCGCACGAATCTGCGCGTAGTCGCGCGGCGGCGGCGCGCCGTCGAGATGCACGTCGAAGGCCGTGCCCACGATCGCATGGTGCTCCCGGCTCGAGAAGTGAACGTGAAAGCCCGTGAGGCCCAGCGCGCCGATGGCGCCCTCCACCACCGACGCCGGGACCCCCAGGTCCACCAGCGCCGCAATGATCATGTCGCCGGCGAGCCCGCTCGGCGCGTCGAGATACAGAACCCCTCCTGCGCCCCGCGGCAAGTCCGGTCGTCGGAGCGCGGGCCCGTGCTCGTGGTGAGGGTCGTCGTCATGGTCATGATCATGACCATGCTCATGGTCGTGCTCATGGTCGTGCTCATGGTCGTGGTCGTGGTCGTGCGGTCCATCGTGCGGCATCTACTTTCCCTTCATCCGCAGCATTCGCACCGCAGCGAACGCTGCGCCGAAGCCGTTGTCGATGTTCACCACGGTGATCCCCGACGCGCAGCTCGTCAGCATGCCGAGAAGCGCGGCCACGCCCTGAAACGCCGCGCCGTAGCCCACGCTCGTGGGAACCGCGATGACGGGAATGTCGACCAGCCCGCCCACCACGCTCGGCAGCGCGCCCTCCATGCCCGCCACCACGATCGCCACATCGGCGCCCGCGATGGCCTCGCGCTGGCTCAGCAGCCGATGGATGCCTGCGACGCCCACGTCGTGAATGCGTTCATGGGTCACGCCGAGCACGCGGAGCGTCTCCGAGCACTCCTCCACCACCGGAAAATCGCTGGTCCCCGCCGAAACCACCACGGCGCGACCGACGACGGCGGTGATCGGATGCGGCGTCGCCACCAGGAGCCGCGACACTTCGCGGTACTGCAAGTCCGGCAAGATCGCCTGAACATCCCGCGCAGCGTCGGGCGCGACCCGCGTAACGAGCACGTTCTGGCCCTTGTCGAGGAGCGCCCGGGAGATGCCGGCGATCTGCTCTGGTGTCTTGCCGGAGCCGAGCAGCACCTCGGCGACCCCCTGGCGCATGGCCCGGTGATGGTCGACCTTCGCGAAGCCGAGGTCGGAGAAAGGAAGGTCGCGCAGCTCACGGGCGACGGCATCGACGGTGGTCGTGCCGGCCCGCAGGGCTTCCAGGAGCTCGAGCAATTTCGGGGTATCCACGGCGGGCGACGCTAGCACTCCTAGGCTGGGTCGATCAAAGCGCGTGGTCGCACGCTTCTGCTATTGCCCGAGCCGCCGTACCCGGAAGGCGTCGTCGGCGAACACGATGGCGCCCGGGGCCAGGTCGAAGTCGCCCACTTCGCCCGGCACCAGGGTGCTGGCTGCACCGCCGGTTCGCGCCACCCGGTGCAGGCCGCGATTCGTGGACCAGTACAGGCTGGCCGCGTCGGCACCGAAGGCTCGGGCAGAAGCGCCGCACGCTTCGCCCGCGCACGCCACCGGCGCGGGCGCCGCGGCCGCCCGCGAGAGATCGAAGAACGCCCCCAGTCGCGAGCCTCCGACGTGGCCAAACAGCGCGCCACACGACGCGGCGAGGCCATCGAAGGGAGCGTCCGAAGTGGCGAGGAGCGCCTGCGGCGTTGCCATCGCCGGCGCGACGCGGGTGACCGTGAAACCACATCCGAGAAGCACGTCGACGCCCCCCACCAGCGCGCACCCCGGGCGCCCTTGCGACGGAACCACCAAAGCGCCCCACTGGCCCGGGGCGACCCGGCGCATGAACCACACGGTTCCCGTAGAGCGCAGGAGAAAGAGCTCGTCCTCCCCACGGGGAACGACGGCCACGAAGCGAGACGTGGCCGCCTCTTCGAGCACAGTCTCCGGAGCGGCGCACTCGGGCGCGCACCGAACGCGCGTATCCACACGCTTCAGGAACGACGAAGGACCGGCAGCCCGGAAGCCGCGAACGTATACGTACGGCCCCGCCTGCGCGAGCACGCGCGGATCCTCGAAGGGCTCGCTGAGCGCCGCCGGCGGCTCTCCTGTCTGGTACACGGCGCCGGTGAGGCCGTCTGGGCCGAGGCTCGCGTAGACCGCACCGTCGCCCCGGGCGACCACGCCGCGGATCGCGCCGCTGGCTCGAGCGAGCACGCGCTCGCTGCACGCTGCGCACACCCCCACGCTGGCGGTCTCGGTGCATGCAGCCACGGGGGCGCCCGCCTCGCCGTCGCCCAGCGACGACGGCGGCTCAGCATCTGCAGAGTCGGGAGACGGGCGGCGTGCGGGCACCGGTCCCACGTCGGGAACCTGCGTACAGGCCACGAGCAGCCCAGCGAAAAGCCTCCACATGCCCGATTCCTATCATCTCTCCTGCGGCGGCGGGCCGACCAGCTGCAACTTTTCCACGGGCGGAGGAAGCTCCGGCCGCGTGCGTGGGTATCATGGGCCAGCCATGTCGCCCTTTCGCCAGCCGCCCAAGCCCGACGAGCCGCCGGTGTCGACCGGCGACGTCGACATCTGGATCGCCCAGCAAAAACGCCGTGGCAAGATTCGCATGGTGTTGCTCTGGGGCGGCCTGGTGGTGCTGCCGCTCACGGTGGTGTGGGTGAGCTGCGGCAAGAGCTCCGGCTTCTTCGACAAGCTCACCGCGCGCGGCCTCGACGATCCCAGCCGCGTCCGTGTGGAGCGCGCCATTCAGCGCGCCGAAGGAGATCGCGATCTGGCGCTCGGCGCCTGCCGCGCCGCCTGGACCCAGGCCGCGACCCGCGAGCTCACGGAGCGTCCGGACCTCGGCCAATGCCCCGAGCACGTGTCCACCCCCGAGAAGCCCAAGGCCGAATCGGGCGGATTCTACTTCTCCAATCGCCTGCCCTTTCGCCAGGTCGCAAGCCGCGCCGAGCTAGCATCGGCAGGATGCGCCCGCGGCCAGGAGCTGGAGTCCGATCTTCGCGACGCCCGGGAAACGTTGACGCATCGCTACGTGACGCCGGAGGCGGCGGAGTACGCGGTCAAGCGCGCGGAGCGCATGAACGGGTACTGGGAGTCTGGCTACGACATCGTGTTCCTCCTCACGTCGCGCCACGAAGCGGTGGGGGTGCCGGGCGTGGGCTTCGAGCCGGGCCAGGTGGATGGGCTGGCCTACCTCTACGCGTACCGCACGCGTGAGCTTTCGTGCGTCGCGACCGTGCACGCGCGAAGCTCCACCGAGCTCGACTACATGTACAACAAGGACCGCTACGGGCTCGACGATCGGCATACTGCGCTCAGCCGCGCCCTCAAGACCGATCTCGACTACCGCACCGAGCTCGCCATCGCGAATGGCATGCGCTTTCGCGCCGGGCCGCCGATCCCGGAGTAGAAGCGTGGCGGTCAAGGATGTCACGCGTAGGGCTAGGGCGCGCAGTGTCGCGCGCAGCCCTCACCGTTCGTCCCGTCTGCCGGCGGGCTCGGGCTTGTGGCCGCAGGTCAGCTCTGGTACCCGATGAGCGCATGAAGCGTGCTCTCGTCGTGGTCGCGATGTCGCTCCTTGCCTTCGCTTGCAAGAAGGACGAACCCTCTCGCTGGGAAAAGCCGGCGGCCACCAGCGCCAGCGCCAGCGCCGCCGCACCGGTGGAGCCTCCGAAGCCGGTGGTCGAAGGCGGGACCCTCAACAAGTTCTTCCCGCCCGAGTCGGTCGACGGCAAGAAGCGCAAGTTCACCACCGAAAAGCCCGGGTTCGTGGAAGCGCGGCTCGACGACGGCGGCAAGGAGCTTGCCACGTTGACCATCACCGATACCAACGGCGCCGGCGACGCCGCCAAGTTCGACAAGGCCACCGAGAAGCTCGTCGACTGGCCGCTCCTCACGCCCACCAAGAAGCAAACGTCGGTCCTCGTCGCCAAGCGCTTCCAGGTGAAGGTATCGAGCGACACGCTCTCGCCCGAGGAGCGCAAGAGCTGGCTCCAAAAGTTCGACCTCAAGGGTCTCTCCGCATTCAACCCTCCCGCAGCCAAGTGAGCAACTCATGAGCGAAACGCCTCTCTACAAGCTGGTCGAAGAGCTTCCCTCGTCGAGCCTCACCACCCGCTGCCTGGGTGCCCTCGACTATCTGGTCCCCGGCGAGTGGCAGAACGTCACGAACTTCGAGGAGATGATCAAGCGCGTCACCGGCGAGGACGATCAAAGCGTCGTCCAGCAGGTGGGCGAGCGCGCCATGGCGCTGTACGACAACGAAGACAACGGCTACCAGCGCGCGATCAGCATCTTCAAGATGGTCGACAGCGGCGCCACTCTCGCGGGCGTCACCTCGCTCGCGGCCAAGCTCGCCGAAGACGTGAGCTGGCTCGAGTTCCTGGGCAAGGTCACGCCCAAGCCGGAGACTTCGCAGGCCATCGACGCCGCGCTCAAGTTCGCCGCCGAAATGGGCACGTTTCTGTGCACCAATGGCCTCCCGGGCGACAGCGTCGGCGACTTCGTCTCGGCGCTCACCGCCTATGAGAAAGAAGACCTCATGCGCATTGCCGCCTGGGTCTCCTTCGATTGCGTACTGCCACTCGGACCCGACTTTTTGATCATCGTCACCTCCGCCCTCGAAAGCGCCATGGACAAGATCGAGGAGAGCTCGCTCTACCAGCGAATCTCCCACGTGCTCCCCGGCGGCAGCACCTCCGAGAAGCGAGACTTCGTCAAGGCCACCATCGACCAATCGTCGGGCTTCCTTACCCAGTTCGTCGACTCCAAGGGCGTAACCCAGCACGGCATCCTGGAGACCGTGAAGGGCTACCTGGAGGGCGCCGAGGGCAAGCTCGACTACGCCGCCGCGATCCTCGACGTCTCCACCAACACCTTCGAGCATACAGGCATCCAGACGGTGGCGCGCCGGGTCATCAAACGCGCATACGGCGAACTGTAGCCCCGGCGCCGTGCCCCTTCTTCTGGCGCCGCTCTGCAGCGTGGTCTTCGGCGTCGTTCTGGCGTGGGTCGGCCGCGAGGAGCTGCTGCGGCATCGCGGCGCGTACGCGGCCTCGCGTGCGTTCGTGGTGGTGCTGCTCTTCGCCGGGCTGGTGGAGGTGCCGGTGTACGCCTACTTCGCGACCTTCCACGGCGACTGGGCCTACCTTTATTTGGCTCCCTGGGGCCGGGTACCGAGCGCAGTCGACGCGCTCTGGGTGGTGGGGTGCGCCGGCCTCACGCCGCTCGGCTTCGCGCTCGCTGCGCGCCCTGCCGTGGGTGGCCGCTTCGACATCCTGTCGCGGGCGCTCATGGTCGCCTTCGCGCTCTTCTTTGGCGCGTTCCTGCTGGGCTGGCGCCGCATGTCGGTGAGCGGCACCTACGCGCAGTACCACGGCGGCTTCGGTGCCATGGGCGTCGCCGAGTCCGCCTTGGGGCTCGGGTTGCTCCTCTCCTGGTTCGCGCTGGGCTCGGGTATTTGGTGGGCGATTCGGTGCCTGCGTGCGGCCCGCGACACCTGAGCCCTACCGCCCGTTGTAGGGACGCGTCGGCAAAGCTCACACCTGCAGCAACACGCTCGGACGCCTGCCGCCTCGCAAAGGTGCTAGCCTAAAGTGCATGTGGGTGCGCGGCGCGGCGATCCGTCCGGTTCCGACCTACGCGCACTTGTCGCGCGGGGCGCTCGAGACGGCGTCACGTTTGTTCGAGGGCGACCCCGGCAGCGACCGACTCGCCGAGGCCATGGCACGCTTCGAAGCGGAGCAGCCCGATCTGTCACGACAGGTCAATCGCATCCTCGACCGGCCCCTCGACGAGACCGCGAAAGCCCTCGGCTCGTTCCTGTGCCTCTGCATCTGGCTCGCCTTCTCCGACTCGTTCGGCGCGCGATTGAAGGCGCTCTCCAAAGATGCCATCGCCGCCACCGACGAGTCTATCCGGGTCGAAGAGGAGCTCCGCCGGGAGCACGCCGAGGAGCCGCTCGATCTCGAAGACGTGGTTTTGCTCGAGCAACCGCACGTGGTCGAGTGGGTTCACGAGCACGTGGACGCGGCCACCGATCTCTCGCGGGAGGAGGGCGAAGGCGAGGTGGACCTCGACGACTTGCACCTCGTCTACCGCACCGCGCTGGCCATGAGCCTCTCCCTCTCCTACGGCGTGTCGCCGCCCGAGGGCGAACGCATCCGGGAGATCATGGCGTAGCGCACCCAACGCCCAACGGTTTGGGGACCGAGGATTTTGGACCGTTCGGCGCTCTGGGGCTTCGGGGGTTCCCCGGGGGCTTGGGTTGCGCTATGTAGGTTGCGCCATGCAAAAGGGATCTCTTCTGATTTTCGCCGGCCTGCCGCTCATCGTCGGCGGCGTCTTCATGCTCAAGATCACGGGGTTGAACATCTGGTGGGCCATGGTCGCGCTGGGCGCCATCGTGGGCGTCACGGGCGGAATCCAGGTCTCCCTGAACGTGAAGTGACGCTTCCGTACGAGCTCTGCCATGTCTGACGTCCGCGCTCTCAACGAGATGGTGGCGAAGGAGAGCCTCTTCGTCGACCGCATCGTCGCCGAAGTCGGCAAGGTCATCGTCGGCCAGACCTACATGGTCGAACGCATCCTCATCGGGCTGCTCACCGGCGGGCACATCCTGCTCGAAGGCGTTCCCGGCCTCGCCAAGACGCTCACCGTACGCACGCTGTGCGACGTGATCCACGGCAAGTTCGCACGGGTGCAGTTTACACCCGACCTGCTCCCTGCCGACTTGGTCGGCACCGTCGTGTACAACCAGCAGCGCGGCGAGTTCACCAGCAAGCTCGGCCCCATCTTCGCCAACCTGGTGCTGGCCGACGAGATCAACCGCGCCCCGGCCAAGGTGCAGAGCGCGCTCCTCGAGGCAATGCAGGAGCGGCAGGTAACCATCGGCGACACCACCTATCCGTTGCCCACGCCGTTCATCGTCATGGCGACGCAGAACCCCATCGAGCAAGAAGGCACCTATGCGTTGCCCGAAGCGCAGGTGGACCGCTTCATGCTCATGATCAAGGTGGGCTACCCTTCGCGCGAAGAAGAACGGAAGATCATGGACCGCATGACCGGCGTGGGCGATCCGCCCAAGGCCGACGCCTGCGCCACCCTCGAAGAAATTCTCTCGGCGCGGAATACCATCGCGCAGGTGTACGTCGACGACAAGGTGAAGGACTACATCGTAGACGTGGTGTACGCCACCCGCGAGCCTAAGAAGCGCGGCCTCAAGGACCTGGCGAAGCTCATCGAGTTCGGCGCCTCACCCCGCGCCAGCATCGCGCTCCTCACCGCCTCGCGCGCGCACGCGTTCATTCGCCGCCGCGGCTACGTGACGCCGGAAGACGTGAAGGCAGTGGGCGCCGACGTACTGCGCCACCGGGTCACGCTCACCTACGAGGCCGACGCGGAGCAGGTCACGCCCGAGGGCGTCATCCGCAAGATCTTCGACACCGTCGAAGTACCGTAGGCCCACACCATGGGTGGCCCCTCCCCTCGCTCCGGAGGCGCGAGCTTCTTCTCGCGCATCTTCGGGGCAACCGGCGACTCCGGAGACGACGACGCCGCAGCAAGCGACGCGGCCGAGCCAGACGTTCGGGCGGCGCTGCGGAAGATCGAGATCGTCACCGCGCGCATGGCCGACCTGGCGCTCTCTGGCAACTACCGGTCGAGCTTCAAGGGGCAAGGGCTCGCCTTCCGCGAGGTGCGCCCCTACCAGCCCGGCGACGACGTGCGCAGCATCGACTGGAACGTCTCGGCGCGCATGCACGAGGCCTACGTCAAGGTCTTCCAGGAAGAGCGGGAGATGACCGTCATGCTGGCGGTAGACCGTTCGGAGAGCGAGATCTTCGGCACCCGTCGCGCGTCCAAGGCCTTCGTGGCCACGGAGGTCTCGGCGCTGGTCGCGTTCAGCGCCATCAAGCACAACGACCGCGTCGGGCTCATCCTGGGCGGCGAGCGGGTGGGGCGCATCATCGCCCCCAAGCGCGGCGAAAAGCACGTCATGCGAGTGGTCCGCGAGGTACTCACCTTCCGTCGCGAAGAAGCGCCGGAACGCGCGTACACCGAAGACCGACACCGCGCGCCGCCGCTCGGCGCCCGTACCGATCTCCGCGGACTCCTCGAGTCGCTGGTGCGCGTGTGCCGCAGGCGCAGCGTCGCCTTCGTGGTCAGCGATTTTTTCGCCGAAGGGTACGACGACGCGCTGGCCATTGCAGCGCGCAAGCACGATCTCATCCCGGTGGTGCTCAGCGACCCGCGCGATCTCGAGCTCCCCGACGTGGGTCTCTCGTCGTTTCGCGATCCGGAGAGCGGAGCCGCAGTGGTGGTCGACACCTCGGATCGCACCGTACGTGCACACTACAAGCAATTCATGGAGGGGCTGATCGCCGCGCGCGCCCGGCGCTTTCGGCGACTCGGCCTCGACGCCGTCACCATCACCACCGACGGCTCCACGGTGGACCCGTTCCGCGCGCTCTTCGCGCGGCGCGCCCGAAAGAGGCGTTCGTGAAGGCCCTGCTCGCCGCCGCGATGCTGTCGCTGGCCGCCACGTTGGCCGCCCCGTCGGCGAGCGCCGAGGAGCCGGCCGATGCCGGCGCGCAGGTCGGCGGCTGTGTGGAGCGCTTGCCGGCAGGTACGCCCAGCCCGGTGAAAAAGTCCCAGTTCCCAGAAAAGGGCACCGCCGGCTACGGCGCGCTGCTGGTGGTCGAGGTGGCGCACAAGAAGGGCGAGCTGGTTCTCACTCGCGACTTCGCCGAGGGCTCGGAGACCGCCATCGCGCTCGGCAAAGCCGGCTTCGCCTTCGCCACGCCCGATGGCGGCCTCGGCGCCACGGTGAAGCCCAGCGACGACGGCACCCACCTCGAGATCCCGCTGGTGCTCCTGCCCAAGGCCGCGGGCAGGAACACGCTGACGCTACCGGCGATGCCCATCACCGTGAGCCGCAACCGCGGCGACACGTTCACCGGATGCACGCCGGCGCGCGCCATCGTGGTGGAGGACCCTACCGCCCAGACCCCCGAGGCCAAGCCCAAGCCCAACCCGGGCCCGGAGCCGCAGCGCGAGGTGTGGACGGCGCTGGCCGCCGCAGTTCGCTACGGCGCGGCCGCATTGATGCTCGGCCTGGCATGCGCGCTCGGCTACCGCGTGTGGCGCCGGCGCCCGAAGGTGCTGCCCCCTCCGCCGCCCCCGCGTCCTCCCTGGGAGGTGGCGCTGGACCGCCTGGCGCGCCTCGAGAAGAACGTCGACGCCGCGCGGTTCGACGCCTACGTCGACGAGGTCAACGACATCGTGCGCAGGTATCTCGGCGATCGCTACGGCTTCGAGGGCCTCGAGTCCACAACCGACGAGATCATGGCGGTAGCCAAGGCCCGCGCGCTCACCCGCGAGACGCAGGAAGACCTGCGCGAGTTCTTGGGCACCGCCGATCTGGTGAAGTTCGCGCGGGCGGCGGTCACCAAAGACGACTGTCAGCGCGCGCTCGCCGACGGGCTTCGCATCGTCCGCACCACCATCCCGCCGCGGCCGGCCGCGGATTCCTCGGTGCCCGACGAGGTGCGCGCATGACGCGCACGCTCCGCCGCGTTCTGATGCTCATCGGCGGCTTTGTGCTGGCGGTGGCGCTCGCCGCCATCTTCCCCGCCGCCGTGCGCGGCGCGGCGTGGCTGTCGGTGGCGTGGCCGCACCGGGCGGCCTTCTTTCTGCTCGCGCTCGTCCCGCTGGTGCTCTGGCGCGGGAGCTTCGGGGCCGACGCCGACGCACCGAAGATGCACCTCTCGACCCTGGCCCCGCTCCTTTTGGGTCCGCGGGGACTGCGCGCCGCGCTGCGCGACGTGCCGATCATGCTCCGGGCCGCCGCCCTGGTGTTCGGCATCGGCGCCCTGGCGCAGCCGCAGAACCCGCTCACCTCCGACCTCGGCGAGTCGGAGGGCATCGACATCGTCATCGCGCTCGATCTCTCGAGCTCCATGGAGGCCGTGTTCGACGATCCGGCCCACCCGGGCGCGGGCGATCCCTCGCGGCCTCGGCCCACACGCCTCGACACCGCCAAGGAGGTGATCCTCGACTTCATCGCGCGCCGCAAAGGCGATCGCATCGGGGTGGTGGTGTTCGGGCGATCTGCCTACATTCTCTCGCCGCCCACGCTCGACCGTACGGTGCTCTCCAACATGGTCGGCAAGATGGAGCTGAACCTGGTGAACGGCAACGGCACCGCCATCGGCGACGCGGTAGGTACCAGCGTGGCGCGCCTTCGACTCTCGACCGCCAAGTCGAAGGTGGTCATCTTGCTCACCGACGGCGAATCCAACGCGGGCACCATCTCGCCCGAGTATTCCATCCACCTGGCGAAGACCAAAGACGTCCGCGTCCACACCATCCAGATCGGCAACGGCGACGACGTCGACGTCCAGCGCGGCGTGAACCTCAACGGCGAGCCCAACTACGTTCGCGCGCGCTACCCGGTGAACCCCGAGCTCTTGAAGCGTATGGCGCGCGAGACCGGCGGCGAGGCCTACATCGCCACCGACAAACGCGGCCTCGAGGGGAGCATGCACCTGATCCTCGACAAGCTCGACAAGAGCACCTTCGAGGCGACGCGAGCGCCGGTGGAGGAGCTCTTTCCCTTCCTGCTCGGCCCCATGCTGGCCCTCCTGTTCGCAGAAGCCATCGCGCGCCGCACCGTGCTCCGGAGGTTCCCATGACCTTCGCCTACGCCCTGTCGACGTACGGCACGCTCCTCGCCATCTTGTGCGGACTGGGCTTCCTCGGGGTGCTCGCGCTGGTGGTCTCGGCGGGCTCGTTTCGCGGGCGCGCCCTCGGCCGCTTCGGCGATCGCGCGCTGGTCGCGCGCCTGGTAGACCAGCCGTCGGGCCTATACCGCACCACGAAGGCAGTGGTGTTTTTGGTGGCCCTCGCCTGCGCGCTCCTGGCCGCGGCGCGCCCGGCGTTCTTCAAGGGAGAGCGCACGGTTCCGGCCATGAGCCTCGACGTGGTGGTGGTGCTCGACTACTCGAAGAGCATGTACGCGCGCGACGTGGCGCCAAGCCGCATCGCCCGCGCCAAGGCCGAAGTGGCCGATCTGGTGCAGCGGCTCCCCGGCGCCCGCTTCGGCGCGGTGGCCTTCGCCGGCGAGCCCATGAGCTTTCCGCTCACCAGCGACGGCAACGCCATCGTGCAATTCTTTCGGCAGATCGAGCCCAACGACATGCCGGTGGGCGGCACCGCGACCGCGCGCGCCTTGCAGCGTGCGCGCGAGATTCTGGCGCGAGATCCCCGCTCCAAGAACCACGAGCGGGTCATCGTGCTGGTCACCGACGGTGAGGATCTCGAAGGCGATCCGGTGGCGGTCGCCCAGCTGTGCAAGGACGAGGGCACGCGCATCGACGTGGTGCAGATCGGCGGCGCGAGGCCGGAGCCTGTTCCCGAGGTTGACGAGCGCGGCAACGTGGGCGGGCAGCGCCGCGATCTCCAGGGCAAGCCCATGACCACTTCCATCTCGCCGGAGGGCGAGGCGCAGCTGGCGAAGGTCGCCGAGCTCACCGGAGGTCAGCGCATCGCCTCCAGCTCCGGCAAGACCGGCATCAACGACATCACGAGCAGCCTCAAGAAGCGCATGGACTTCGAGCTCTCCGAGAAGGTGCAGGTGCTCTTCGACGAGTACTACGCCTACCCGCTGCTCTTGGCGCTCCTGCTCCTCATCTGGGAGTCGCTGGTGGGCGAAACCCGGGTGCTGGCGTTTCCCGCAGGCGCTTCACGCGGGCTTCGTGCGTTCCTTCGCGTGGCCGATCTCTTCGTGCCCCACGCGGGCCGGCTCCTCGCGCGTCTCCTGATCCCCGCGGCCGCGGACGGCCCGGCGAAAGCAACGGTCCCGATGGTCCGCACAAGCGCCGCCGAGCCCAAAGGCAAGAAAGGCAAGCGCCGTGCGCCCCGGTAGTCTCCGCATCCGCGCCCTGTTCATGGGCTTCGCGCTCATGGCGCCTGCTTTGGCCGCCTGCGATAGCTGGTTCGAGCGCGATGCGCCCGCGGTAGACCGGGCCATCCGCGAGCTCGACGGCGGCGATGCCCAGGTGGCAGCGTCGCTCCTGGCGGACTACCTTGAGAGTGGGCAGTGCAGCGATGCCTTTGACCCCAAGCCGGCGCTCGAAGGCAAGCCTGCCGCTGGGTTCGACTTCGGCCTTGCGCTCTTTCGCATCGGCGAGAGCTACGGCAAGCGCTTCGGCGAAGAGGGTCGCGCCTCGGGAGCGGCCGAAGAGGCCGAACCTCACCCCGACGGCGAAGAGCTGCGGCAGCGCCGGTCTCGAGAAATCGCCTGCGCGAAGAAGCTGGTGCGCACGGTCGAAGAGAGCGACGTCGCATCGGCAGCGCTCAAGCTCCGCGCGCACTACCTCGACGGCAACCTGAGCTTCCTCGCGGGCGACTACACCGAGGCGGTGCGCGCCTACGATCGGGCGCTCACCCTCGGGCCCGCCGAGCCCGACGGCGGCGATTCCGTGTCGCGCGACGCGGCGTTCAATCGCGCCATCGCACTTCGACGGCAGAACGATCCCAAGGACGGCGGCGCGGACGGCGCCCCGCCGGACGGGGGTGATGGCGGTAGCGACGGCGGCGGCGACGGTGGCGACGGCCAGAACGACGCGGGGGCCCAAGCTCCGCCTCCACAGCCCCCGCCCTCGCCGAGCGCAGCTACCCCCATGGACGAGCGCACCCTCGACGAGCTGGAGCGCGCACCCGTGTTCCAGCGCGAGGTGGGGCGCATGGAGCGGCAACGATCCCGCGACATGGAGGACAAATG
>JBBQWQ010000049.1:0-57508 GCA_038210445.1 Polyangiales bacterium | reverse complement strand
ACACGCCGCTGGGCAGGAGGACCGCGCGTGAACCTTCGTGGAAGTCGAGGTGCCAGAGGCCGTGGACGTGGGTGACTTCGAAACTACGCGTCTCGCGCGGGAGGAACGCTGTCTCGCCGTTGCTGTCGCCCGGCCGGAGGTAGCGCTTCTTGTGCCGCCGCATGAGGCCGTGGTGCTTCATGTACCGGCACACCGCCGCGTAGCTCGGTACAGGGCCGAGCTTCGGATTCTTCTTCGCGAGCGCGACGAGGTTGTCGTGGTGGAGCTGAATCGTCCAGCCTGGATGTTGGGCGTACAGCGTGTGGATCTGAGCGCGGAGCGCGTCCGAGATGAGCGAATGACTTCATCTGTGCCCCGGCGACTCGGGTGCCCAGAGCGACGGCTCGTCGCTTACTCCGCGAGTGCTCGATGAACCAACCATACCCACACCGGATGGCGAAGCACCTGCTACGTCGCGGCCTCCTTGAGCCGAGCGAGGACGCGAACGCTGCGGACGACAACGGCCTGGCGAGGCTCGCCGCGTCGGTGGCGGGAGTCACGCCGCCAGCAGGGTGCATCCCTGTCGCGGCGCCGGTGAGCGCTGCCCCTCTCGGCCGGGGCGATGAGGTTCGAGCGGCCGCTCTGCGTCGCGCTCGACGGGTTTACGCTCCATGCGGCGACGCGGGCGGGGCGGGCAGGACGCGGAGGGCGGGGAGGCGCTTCTCAAGTACGTCCTGCGCCCCGTGATCGCCCGGGAGAGGATCACGCGTCGCCTGCGCACCGGCCGGTCTCGTCCGCATCGGGCTGAAGCGTGCCTTCTCGGACGCGACCCCTGTTCCCGGCCATTGGTACCACCGCTCGATAGAAGCGCCCGCAGTGGCGCATGCTAAACTGAAGCCATGCGAATCCTCGGGGTGACAGGCCTGCTCATGCTCTTGTCGTGCGCGTCGGACGGCGGCGCCTCCAGCGGCGGATCTTCCAGCAGCGGCGCCTCGAGCAGCGGCGCTGCATCGGGGTCGAGCTCGGGCGGCAGCAAGGGGCCGGTCTCAGGCTCCGAGAACGGCTATCAGTACGCGTTCGCGCCGGCGTCGGTGGGGCTCGACTGCAACGACACCGCCGCCGCTGCGTTGGCGCGCGGCGCCCCCAAGGTCACCGTAGGAGGGTCCACCATCGTGGTCGGCTACCAACAAGTGAGCGGCAACGATCAGGACCCCATCGTGGCCCGCTACGACGGCGCTCAAAAGGTGTTTTGCGAGCACAGCAAGAAGGGCGGCGGCATCGACGGGCGAGCCTACGGCGTGACCTGGGACGGCGCCGATCACCTGTATGTAGTATACACTATTTTCGGCGGCGGCACGGCGTTCGACGCCGCAGCCAAGGGTGGGTGGGTGACGTCTTACGGAGACGGCGGAGCTTCCTCCAAGGTGGCGGTAGTCGGCGCGCTCGACCCCAAGACCGGCGTGGTGACGCGCGCCACCTTCGTGCCTTCGAAGAAGACCGGAAACAAGACCAACACCCTGGTCCCCGCCGATGCCCTCCACGTGCTCGCGGACGGCAGCCTGGAGTTCTTCGGGTCGCCAGCCTGGTGCACGCTCAACCCCGACAAGTCGATCATGTGCGACGCCACCACCAACCCTTCGAAGGACTACCCGAAAGAGTACCGCGCCCGCTTCTCGCCCGATCTTTCGGCCATGACGTGCGCCTCGGCCACCGGTGTGAGCATCGTTAAACAGCCTTGCCCGTGAGCTGCCGCGGGCCCCGCGAGCGCGCGACGCCACGCAAGTAGCCTGGACCGATTGCCGAGAAGGATTGCGCGGTGGGCGGGAAGGCTCACTTCTCACCGGGAGCGAAACGCGGCAATTCTTCGGCTGCGACGCTGGGCACACACTGTGCGTTACGAGGGGCCATGAAGACCTCCTGGCCCCTCGCTCGCTTCGCCCCTGCCCTCTTCATCGCCCTGTCGTTTGCGTGCGCCGCCGACGCCGAGAGCCCGGAGACCGAGGACGATCTCACCTCCGTCGGCGCAGCCGCGAACCGCCAATGGACTGCGTACGTGCGAGAAGCCACGGCGGCGAGGCTGCAGCCCGGTTGCGTTCCGTTCGCGGTGTCGCCCGCGCCGGCAGTTCCGTACAAGGGCACCGCGCTTCTGCTCCACGGATTTTCGGCCTGCCCGCAGCAGTATCTCGAAGTCGCGCGGCGCCTCAGCGCCGAGGGCTACGCGGTGCTGGTGCCGCTCATGCCCGGCCACGGGCGAGCCTATACAACGGCGAGCGGGGCCGCCGTCGACGCGACCGACCAGGTCGTCGGCGACGAGCGTTATCGCGACTATGGCGTGTTCGCCAAACGGATGGCCGACATCGTCGCTGCGGCATCGCCGGGCAAGCATGTGGTCATGGGCCTCTCGGTGGGCGGCGCCGTTGCCGCCAGCGCAGCGGCGCAGTCGCCGGGCACGTTCTCGCGCGTATTGCTGATGAACACGTTTTTCGACATCGCCAGCGACCTTGCAGCGCTCCTCACGCCGGTACTGAGCGATATCGCACCCTCGTATCCGTACAGCTGGGGCCCCAAGTGCGAAGAGCAGCGCAAGCTCGGGCGCGCCGGGTTTTGCCAATTCCGGATTACGAACCTCAGGGCGGTTCAGCACTTTGGCCAAGAGACGCTGGCAGGCGTGGGCAAGGTATCGGGCGCGGTGCAGGTGGTGGGCGTGGAGGACGATCCGGCGGCCAGCACAGGCGCCATCGCGCGCGCCGCCGCCGCCGCTTCCGGTAGCTCCGCTTGCTTCTTCGAGAAGGGCATTCCGCATTCGCTCTTCTCTCGCCAAGACAACCCGGGGGTCGACATGTATTGGCTCCCCGCCGCCCTCGACCAAACCGCCGGTTTCCTCACCAAGGGCAAGGCCTTCGATTCGGGCGCGGTCAGCTCCGTCGCGCCGTACCGTCGCTGCCGCGCCCGCTAGCGATCGAAGACGCCCGACCTTCCCCGGAAGCGTGCGCGCGGCCTTGATTTGTTAGGAGTCCGAAGCTATGGTCGTCGACGATGGCTCGCGCTTCGCTCCCTGTCTTCGACGGCCTCTCCACCGCCCTCGACGCGCGCATCGCGCAGGCGCTCCACAAGCTCTCGCTGGTACAAAAGCACGCTTCGTGGAAGAGCGCTGCCGAGGCCGGCCTCTCGCCGACCCAGGGGCAAATTCTCACGGCGCTGGTGCAGGAGGGCGCGCTCACCGGCAGCGAGCTCGGCGCGCGGCTCGGCGTATCGCTGCCCACGGTGAGCGACTCGGTGCGCGTGCTGGCCGAGAAGGGTTTGGTGTCGAAGAAGCCCGACCCGCGGCACCCGCGCGCGAGCCTGGTCGAGCTCACCACTGCCGGCCGCAAGCAGGCGCAGAACGCCCGCACCTGGCCCGACTATCTGGCAGGGGCGGTGGGCAGCCTCACGGCAGAGGAGCAGGAGGTCTTCAACCGGGGCCTGCTGAAGATGATTCATGCGCTGCAAGAGAGCGGCGACATTCCCACCCAACAGATGTGCGTCTCGTGCACGCATTTTCGGCCCAATGCGCATCGCGGCCCGCTACCCCACCACTGCGCGCTGGTCGACGCCCCCATGGCCGACCGGCACCTGCGCCTCGAGTGCCGCGAGCACGAGGAGGCCACGCCGGAAGACCGCGCCAGCCACTGGGAGCGCTTCGCCCGCCCCTGAAACCGCCGAAAAGGCGACCCTCGGAATGCTCCGTGCTACCCTGATTTCGATGCGGTATGCACGTATTTGGGCGCTCGCGGGTGTGGGGGTTTCGCTCGCTTCCGGCACGGCCGGCGGTTGCAAGGGCAAGGAGAGCCCGGGCGGACAGACGCAGACGCAGACGCAGGCCGCGGAGAGCCTGCCCAGCGTGCACGCAGCGACGGCGGGCGACGGCGGCGCGCCACGAGCGGAAGATGCCGACCCCTGCGAGCCGCTCACCGAGGCGCAGCTCACGCTGGAGGCGTACGACAAGACGGTGGCCGGCGACGTGGAGAACCCGCCGCTGCAGGACGAGAAGGCATCGCTCGCCCCCTTCTACGAGCACCTGGCGGCGCTGGCCCGAAAGCGCACGCAGCGGCACGTGCGGGTGGGCTTCTACGGCGACTCGAACATGACCATGGACTTCATCTCCGGCGGCATGCGGCGCTTTCTCCAGAAGAAGTTCGGCGACGGCGGCCACGGCTTCGTGGCGCTGGCCCGCCCCTGGGGCTGGTACCGGCACATGGACGTTCGGCACGACGTGGCCGAGAGCTCGTGGTCGCATTTTGCCACCTCCACCCACCCCACCTGGGATGGCCAGTACGGCCTCTCCAACATTTGCGCCGAGAGCAAAACACCCGGCGCCTGGAGCTGGGTAGAGACCGCCAAGGACGACGCGCCGATCGGGCAGAAGACCTCGTCGATCGATGTGTACTACATGAAACGGCCGGTGGCTGGCGCCTTCGAGATCAAGGTCGACGGCACGGTGGTGAAGGAGATCGACGCCAAGGCCGACGCCATCGAATCGGCCTTCGAGCACCTCGACCTGCCCGACGGACCGCACAAGCTGGCCATCGGCGTCACCAAGGGCCGGGTGCGCGTGCTGGGCGCCACGCTGGAGCGCACCGAGCCCAGCGTCATCGTCGACTCCTTCGGCGTGGGCTCGCTCAACTTCGACCAGTTCAACCGGGTGAGCGCCGAATCGCGCGACCCCATGCTCAAGCGCCGCAGCTACGATCTGGTGATGTTCATGCTGGGCACCAATGTGTTCGCCACCGAGGAGAAGACGGTGAAAGACGTGGGGCTCATCGTGCAGTGGTATCGCGCGGCGCTGCCCAACGTTCCTCTGCTTTTTCTGAGCCCACCCGACCAGGACGAAGGCAAGGGCAAGCCGGCGCGGTCGGCCCGCCACGTGATCAAGATGGGCGCTTTGGTGAAGCGCATCGCCGAGGCGAACGGCGTCGGGTTTTGGGACTTTCGCGGCGCCATGGGGGGAAACGACTCGATGGGCAAATTCTCCAAGGCCGGGTATGCCGACTGGGACTTCACCCACTTTCGTGAGAAGGGCGGTCAGCTCATGGGCGAGCGCCTGAGCCACGCCCTGTTCGCCGGCCTGCGCGACTACGCCAAGAAGAACCCCCGCGCCGGCTGCAACGAGAGATAGCGGCGCAAACCGACTTGGAATGCGCGCGCGAGCCGTTCTCGGCGAGTGGGGGCCCAGGCTTCGCTCTCCTGGGGGCCCAGGCTTCGCTCTCCTGGGGGCCCAAGGGGAAGCCACACGGCGTACAATCGCTTGTCTCGGTGCTGACGCTCGATGCCATCAGCCCTTGAACGGGTCGTCGGGTGAGGTAGTCTAGTTCTCGTAGGGGACGGTCGGAAGCGACCGGGAAACGGGATGGCGGGTTCGACTCGGGTGCACAATACAACTTCACGGATGGAGCGATAACGCGTGCGCGCCGTTCGCAGCACGCTCATCTGCTTCGGGCTGCAGGAGCTCCGCGCGCGAAACCGCATCGACGACTATCGCCAGGCGCTGCCGGGGTGGGCGCACGAGGCCATCTTCCAAGCGGTCGCCGGCGTGTGGCTCCCCATCGAGCTGGTGATGGCGCACTTCGGTGCCTGCGAGAGCCTGGGCATGTCGCCGCAGGAATGCTTCGACATCGGCGGCGCCTCGGGGCGAAGGCTCAGCGCATCCAGCCTGGGCGCGCTGGCGCGCATGGCAACGCAGGTCGGCGCGAGCCCGTCGATGGTGCTCGCCATCTACCAGCGCCTGTGGGCGCGCGTCTTCGATGGCGGGGTGGTGGAGATCACCCACGTTGGACCGAAGGAAGCGATCATTGCCTATCGAGACGTGCCCTTCGCGCGGTTCGACTACGGCCAACACGCACTGCGCGGCGCCAACGACAGCGCGTTCCGTCTGGTGGCGAAGACCGTGTACCTGCGCGCGCTCCCGGGCAATACCGACGACAGCCTCGCCTTGCGCCTCTCCTGGGCCTGAGCTTCAGCCCTTCGGTACGCGAACGTAGCTGGTGACGCGCAGGCCGGGTACCAGGCCGGTGGAGTCGTCGAGCTCGAAGACCACTTCCAAGATCTTGGTGTCGATGCGCTCTACCGGATCGTCAGTGCGAATGTTCTTTCGCCCCATGCGCTTGCCCACCTCGACCACCTTGCCGGCAAAGCGCCGGTCGGGAAAGGCGTTTTGGGTGGCGAAGGCTTCGGCGCCCACCGCCACCTTGGCGATGTCGCGCTCGTCGACGTCCATGCGCACCCGGAGCTTGCTGGTGTCGCCCATGACCACCAGCGCGTCGGCTGCCGAAGGGTTGAAGTACTCGCCAACCCGGGTCTTCACTTGAAGCACACGGCCGGCAATGGGCGCGCGCACGGTGAGTCGCTCCAGCGTGGCCTTGGCCTGGTCTCGCCGCGCGGCAGCCCCCTGCACCTTGGCCTGCGCCACCATCACGTCTTCGGCGCGGGAGCCAGAGACAGCGGCCTTTCGCCGCGCCTCGGCGGCTGTGAGCGCAGCCTTGTCGCCTTCCGCCTGACGCCGGGCCTTGTCGAGCTCGTCGGGGGTGGCGGCGCCGTTCTTGGCCAGCAATTCGACGCGCTCCAGTGAGCTCTGCGAGATGGACGAGCGCGCTTTGGTGGAGTCGGTATCGGCAACGATGGCGTCCACGTCTTCTTTGCGCAAGCCGCGCAGCGTGCGGGTGAGCTCGGCGCGCGAGACCGACCAGTCGGCCTCGGCGGCGTCGAAGGCCGCTCGCTCGGGGCCGTTGTCGAGCTCCAGCAGCGGCGCGCCCTTCTCTACCGCGTCGCCCTCCTTCACCAAGATGCTCTGGATGCGTCCGGGAACATTGGAAGATACACGCGTTTCGCGATCGCGCGGCTCCACCAGCCCGTTGCCGGCTACCAGCTGGCCTTCGGGCAGCTTGACCCGCTCGTCGGCACCGAGCTTGCTGACCACAGCGCGCTCCGCCTTGATCTCTTCGCGGTGGGTGGCCACCGTTTGCGGGCCGGCCAGGGCGCGCAGCGTGACCACCGCCGCGAAGAAGACGATGACGCCCAAGAAAATGACCTTGCCGGCAGATGCGCGGACCCGAGCGAGGAAGCGAGAAATGTTGGTGCTCATGAGGGCTCCTGAATGAGGCCGTCTTCGATGTGAACGATGCGATCGCCGAGGTGGAAAATTCGATTGTCGTGGGTCACTACCACCACGGTGTGGCCATGCTCCTTGGCAAGGCTCCGCAAGAGCTCGGTGACCGCCAGGCCGTTTTGCGCGTCGAGCGCGGCGGTGGGCTCGTCGGCCAGGATGATGGGGGGCGAGCCGGCGAGGGCCCGGGCGATGGCCACCCGCTGGCGCTGCCCGCCAGAGAGATCGCGCGGCAGCGACTTCGCCTTGTCGGCCAGGCCCACGTGGGCGAGCAGGCGCCGCGCTTCTTCGCTGGCCTCGTTCGCGCGGAAGCCGCGGAGCTCGAGGATGGTCGTGATGTTCTCGCTGGCGCTGAGCGAGGCGATGAGATTGTGCGCCTGAAAGACGAAGCCGATGTACGAGAGTCGTAGCTGCGCCAGCTCGCCCTGGGTGGGCTGTTTGGCGCCGCCGGCAATGGTGCGGCCGAGGAGCTCGACCGACCCCGAAGTGGCGTTGAGCACGCACCCGAGGATGGAGAGCAGCGTGGTTTTGCCGCTGCCGGAGGGCCCCGACAGCATGACGAACTCGCCCGGCTCCACCAGAAATGTGACGCCGCGGAGCGCCTCAAAGGCAGTGGCACCTGTACCATACACCTTCTTCACATCGCGCACCGCGATGGCCAGCTCGGCGCTCATCGGAACACCATGGCGGGCTCGACCTTGCGCAGGCGAAGGAGCGCCAGGCCGGAGGCCAGACAGCACATGAGCACCATAAAGCCCACGGTACCGAAGGTGAGCCAGGGCGGCATGATGAGCGTGAGCTTGGCAGAGCGTATGCCCTTGGCCATTTGTGAGACTGCCATGAGGCCGAAGGCCGACCCCACTACCCCGTAGACCACGGACTGCACCAGCAAGAGGAACGCCAGGTCGACGTTGGTGGCGCCCAGCGCTTTGAGGGTGCCGAACTCGCGAATGTTGTCGACCACCGCCGAGAACATGGAGAGTGAGACGATGACGAAGCCGACAATGACCCCCACCAGCGTGCTCATGCCGAGGGTGATGCCAATGGCGGTCTTCTGCAGCACGTACTTGCGCACCGTGATGGCGAACTCGTCTTTGGTGACCACCTGCGAGAGCCCCACGCGGGCGCGAATGTCGCTGCGGACGCGCTCGCGATCGGCGCCGGGCTCGAGCTTTACCGCCACGTAGTTGGCGCGATCGTTGGGCATGCGGAGCAGCTCGCGGGCCAGCTCGAAGTCGGCCACCGCGTAACTCGGGCCGAAGGGAATCATGCCCCAGGTGAAGCCGCCGCACGTGATGTTGCGACCGTTCACCTCGCGTACGCTGCCCACGTTGAGGCCGC
The DNA here is from genome assembly GCA_038210445.1 of Polyangiales bacterium. Classification (GTDB taxonomy): domain Bacteria; phylum Myxococcota_A; class Polyangia; order Polyangiales; family Polyangiaceae; genus JABFRG01. Next base: position 49,050 of record JBBQWQ010000049.1, on the reverse strand, counting down.
CTAGGGTCTCGCGATCGCCGTCTTCGAAGATCATGGTATCGGGACGACCGAGCACACTCCTGTCGCCCTTCACCAGGTTCCACGGGCCGCTGGCGTAGTTGGGATACGGCAGGCCGAGCACGGTGACCGCCTCGGTTCCGCCACCCGGCAGCTTGATGGTCGCCGCGCCCACCAGCACCGGATCGGCGAAGGCAACGCCCGGCACGGTGCGCGCCTGGAAGGCGTCGGACATGGGCAGCTCTTTGCCGGGCCCGAAGGTCTCGGCGCCGGCCGGGAGGATCCACAAGTCGGCGTCGGCGCGCTCGACGATCATGCGGTTCTTGTAGAGCAGCCCCATGAAGGTGCCGGCCTGCTGGTTCGATAGCACCACCGCGAACACCACCCCCACCAGGGTGCCCACCAGCTTGAGCTTGTCGAAGAACATCATGCGCACGCCAACCTTCGCCATAGTGGCGAAGCGCTTGAGCAGCGAGGCGCGGGTGCCGATGGGTCGAGCGACAGCGCTCATCGGGCTCCCTCCTTGGCGCGGCCGGAGACGATGCGCAAGGTGGCCCGCGCCACGGCCAGGTCGACGTCGGCCTGAATGCGCGTGACCTCCGCTTGAAACGCCTGACGATTCGCCTGCAGCACGTCGAGCTGAAGGGCGGTTCCTGCGCCGTAGCGCTCGGTCGCCATCTGGTAGGCCAGGGCGCTGGCGCGCGACTCGGCGCGGGCTGCGCGGCAGTTGGTGAGGTTGCTGCGCACCAGCTCGTAGGCGTCGGTGACGGCGTCGGATTGCTGCCGCGAAGCGCGCTCCTTGCGGACGACGCTCACCTGCTGCGCCGCGTCCTGGGCCTTGGCGGTGGACCAGGCAGAGGCATCGAGCTTCCACGTGAGGGTAGCGCTCACGGCGTACGAGCCATATCGACCGGCAAAGCCAGTGGCATTGGTGAGGCGCTCGGTGGCGTTCCCGCTCAGTGAAGGCAAGAGTGTGTACCACTGGGCGGCTGCGGTCTTGTCGGCGGCCTTGGCTTCCAGGCGGGCGGCGGCGATGGCCGGCGTCTCATCGCCCTCTCCGCGCCGGAGGAACGTGGCGAGCGGCGCCTCTTCGTGCAGATCGTCTTCGGGCAGTGCCCCTCCTGGCTCCGGGGCGAGACCGGTGAGGGTGGTGAACGCCCTGGCCTGCGAGGACGCGAGGTACTCGGCGTTGGCTACGTTCTGCTTGGCGCGCTCGGCCTCGGCGAGAGCCCGCTGGTAGTCGAGCTCGATGGCCAGTCCAGCGCTCTTTCGTTGCTCCTGCACGTGCAGGCTCTGGTTGGCGGCCTCTTGCGTCTTCTGCGCGGCGCCAAGCAACCCCCGGGCCGCGAGCAGCTGGTAGTAGCCGCGGCTCACCGCTTGCTCCACGTCGACGAACTGTGCACCGGCGCGCGCCTGGGCGGCATCGCGCAAAGCGTTGGCCGCGCCCACCCGCGCCCAGCTGGAGAAATCGACGAGGGGGACGTCGAGGGTGAAGTACGCGTCGAACTGGTTTTGCGGGGTGATGATGATCTCGGTGGTGCCTTGACGTATGGCTCCCTCGAACTGGTTGTGGGTGTACACGCCCCGCGCCCCGAGGGTGGGCCAGAGCTTGCGCTGGGCGCCTTCGGCCTCGGTGTCGCGCTGGGCGGCGGTGAGGTTGCTCTCGCGCACGTCGAAGTTGTGCTTCTTCGCCGACGCGACGAACTCGCCGAGCGGCTGCAGGGCGAAGGCCGGGCGCGCGAGAAGCACGAACGCGGCCGCGAGGATGCCGAGACGTTGATTCATAGAGTCTCCGTAGGAGCGATGCCGCTCCAGAGCAGCGAAACGAAGTCGCGAACGAAGGTCTCGCTCGAGGTTTGCGGCGATGCCGGGTCGAGCACTACCTTCATGAACATGAAGTGCCAGAGCGTTCCCGCGAAGGTGCGGGCCAGCGTGTGCGCGTCGGTGGTACGCAGGGCGCCGCGCTGCATCTGCGCGCGGAAGTAGTGCTCGAGCATTTGTACGCCCCGGAGCGGCGCGGGCATGGGCCCCTGGAGCGCCAGCGGCATCTCGCCGCCGCTGCCCATGTGCGCCCAGCTCATGAGCACCATGGGGACGATCACCTGAAAGTGGCTCAGCAGACCGAGCGCGAGGCGTTCCATGCGCTCACGCGTGAGCGGCGCCTCGGGCGACTCGAAGTGAAAGGGATTGCCATCGAAGCCGTCGCCCAGCGCAGCCCGCACCAGTTCGGCCTTCGACTTGAAGCGCTTGAAGAGAAGCGCCTCCGAGATGCCCGCGCGCTCGGCAATGGAGGCGGTACTGGCATGCATTCCGTTCGCTGTGAATTCGTCGCGGACAGCCCGGAAGATTGCGTCGTTGTGGATGGTGACCGGCCGACCCATTAGTAAGTGAGCTATTACTTACTATCGAATCCTGGTCAAGCGAACGTGATTTATGTGATGAATATCATACTCTTAAGTTCCCTCCGGAGAGGCACGGGTACGGGGGGTTTGCCCTCCCCTCCCGCTTGCGGGATGGGCCGGGGGGACACCTCTACCAAAGATCTGCCTCCCTCCCGGTTCGCGAGAGGGGCGAGCCCAAACAGCCCCCATCGACCCTATCCGTGCAACTTGCACGCACATGATGTGTATGTCAAAGGCTACCTGGGGCAGTGGCCCAGCCGCTCGTCTTCGGTGGCGATGGCCTTCCGGAGCGCTTCCCAGATCTCGTCGGTGCGCGTGTGATTCGGGTGCGCCATGAAGATGGTGGCGTGGGCGGTCCCGACCTTCAGCGAGGGGCGCATCATGCGGCCGATGTACATCTCCGGCGTCACCGAAATGGAGATGAAAAACTCGCTGGTCTCGGTGGTGCCCCCCGCCGGGTGCCGATCGGGCGGCGGCGCGCGGTAGCGGAGCAACTCCGGGTTTCCGCGGCGAATCCGGTAGCCCGGCTGGTCTTGGCCGAAGCCCTCGTCGGCGGCCTGGATAGGCTCCTTGTCGAGGTCGCGGAGCTCGGGAAAGGAAGGAGCCAGCGCTGCCAGCGCAACGCCGACGCGGCCCGCGATGAACTTCACCTGCTCGTTGCGCGACCCGGACGGACAGTCTGGTGCTGCTGCTGCGACCGCGACGGCGACGCGCGACGGCGCGGCTCTCGAAGCGACCGGCCCTCCGCCGTCGCTGCGATCCGGCTCGATGCCACCCGCCGGCGCACGCGACGTATTCGTGCATCCTACAACCAACAGCAGCAACATTGCGCGCATCCGGGGAGGATAGCGCCTGCGGTGGCCAGGGACAGGCAATCTTCGTCCCGGACGGCCACCGACGGCAGAGGGCCGCGAGAAACGCGCGCGGCACGGGGCATGCTCAGGTTTGCTCCGTGGATTTCGCGATGCTCCTGGGAGTAGCGGCAGTGGCCGGAGGCGCATGGCCCACCGCGCCCCTGGCCGTCTCGCTGTGCGTCGCGTTGCTGTCGGTGCTGCTGCGTCGGCAGCTGCGCCGAAGCTGGATGGTACTGGGCACCTTGCTCTTCGTCCTCACGGCGGTGCGGGCCCGAGGAAAGGTGCGCGACTACGAAGCCGCGCGGAGCGAGGTGCTCGCGCGCTCGCAGGGCCCGGTGCGCTGCGCCGGGGAGGTCGACGTGACCATGGCCTCGAGCCGCCTCGGCGCCGGCGTGCGCTGGGCGGGCTACGGCGATGGTCTGGAGTGCGAAGGCGAGGAAGGGCGGTGGTCGGGCGAGGTGCTCGTCTACGACGTGCTCGAGGCCGACTACCGCCGCGGTGATCGCGTGGAGATGGTGGCCCAGCTGGCCCCGCCCGAGCTCTTTCACCAGCTGGATTTGCCCGATCCGCGCCCCTCCGCAGCGCGCCGGCGTGCGGTGCGATCCGGCGGCGCGCTCATGAGCCTTCGGGCGCGCCGGGGCTGGGGTCTGCTCGCGTGGATCGACGCGGCGCGAGCCCAAGTGCGCGGGCGCATCGACGCCACTTTCGCCACCGAGACGGCGCCGCTGGCGCGGGCGTTGATGCTCGGAGAAATGGACGTGGGCAAGGAGGACGCCGACGCCTTTCGCGACAGCGGCCTCTCGCACCTCTTGGCGGTCTCCGGCATGCACCTGGTGCTGGTGGTGGCAACGCTGGTGAAGGCCCTTCGGGCGCTGCTCGTTCGGTGGCCGCGCCTCGCCGCGCGCTTCGACGTGGGGCGGCTGGCGGCGCTGGTGGGCATTCCCCTCGCCTGGGTCTATGCGGATTTTGCCGGCGGCAGCGGCTCGGCGGTGCGTGCTGCGTGGATGATGACCGCAAGCTATGCGGCCACCGCTGCGGGGAGAGCCTCCACCGCGCCGCGGGCGCTGGGCATCTCGCTACTGGCCATGGCGCTGTGCGATCCGCTGGCCGCATTCGATGTATCCTTCATGCTTTCTGCGGGCGCCACTGCGGGGCTGGTGCTCTTTTCGCGCCCCATCGCCGCGGCCATCTCCGGCCGGCTTCCGAAGCGGCTGTCGTTCGTGGGCGAGAGCCTGGGCGCTTCGCTGGGCGCCACCGTGCCATGCGCGCCGCTCCTGGTCTCCATGTCGCCCGACCTGCCGCTTCTGGCCAGCGCGGTGAACCTGGTGGCGGTGCCGGTCGGCGAGGTGGCCGCACTGCCCCTGTGCCTGGTGCACGCGCTGGTGGGCGCGGTGGGCTTTGCGCCCTCGGTGGAGGCCGGCTCGGCCCGGCTCGCCGATGGTGCGCTTCGCGCGGTACGATTTCTGGCGCGCGGAGGGGCGACGCTCCCGGCGCTCACAGTGCCGCCGCCCACCACGGCGCAGCTGTGCATCCTGGTCGTCGCCTTCGCCCTGGGCGCGGCGCAGCGCGTGGCGTGGCGGCGCGTGCTGTGGATGACGTCGCTCGGTCTGGGTCTCGCCGAGGGCGCCGCCCGGCTTCCCTCGGGCAAGCTGGAGGCCACGTTCCTCGACGTGGGTCAGGGCGACTCTGCGCTTCTGGTACTGCCCAACGGCGAGGCCATCCTGGTCGACGGCGGAGGCATGGTGGGGAGCCCGGTGGACCTCGGAGAGCGCGTGGTGGCGCCGGTGCTCCGCGCCAAGCGCATCGCGCGGCTCTCGGTGGTGGTGCTCTCGCATCCGCATCCAGACCACTTTGGCGGCCTGGTGCGCGGGCTCGACCGGGTGCGCGTTGGCCAGGTATGGGACAGCGGTCAGGGCGAGCTGCAGGCCGTCGGCGGCGGCTATGCGGCGTTTTTGGCAGCGCAGCGACAGCGGGGCGCGACCGTGCTGCGACCGGGCGATCTGTGCGGCATACACGCATTCGGCGACGTACGGGTCGAGGTGCTCGCGCCTTGCCCGAGCATCACGCCCGATCGCGGCGCCAACGACAACTCGCTGGTGCTGCGGGTGCGCTACCGCAACATCTCGCTCCTCTTCGTGGGCGACGCGGAGCACGAGGAGGAGGCCGACCTCCTCGCCGGGGGCAGCGATCTCTCGGCGAACCTGCTCAAGGTGGGTCACCACGGGAGCCGCACCTCCACCAGCCCGACGTTTCTGGGCGCGGTGCACCCCAGCGTGGCGATCGTCTCTTGCGGCGTGCGCAATCGCTTCGGGCACCCGCATCCCAACACCTTGGCCAGCTTGCAGGCTCCGCCCGACTTACTCGTCGAACGCACCGACCGCCACGGCGCCCTTCGCGCCACCAGCGACGGCCATACGCTCCGCATCGAAGAGGCTCGGTGAGCGCTACCCGTGCGGCGACGTGTTCCTTGGCGGCGCGAGCAATTCCTCCACACGAACGCGCTACACTCCCGCGCCGTGACCCACGCTCCCGACATTCTGGCTCGCTTCGAAGCGGCGAGCGCGGTGCTGGGCTCGGCGCGCGAGGTGATTCACGCGCGCGCGATCGGCCGAGCGCCGCCCGGATGGTGCGAGGATCGCGGGTGGACGACGTTCCTCGGAGACTTGCCGGATGCCGAGTTGCTCGTCGCCGAGCGTGAGGGGCTCGGCAAGCTCCTCGAGGCCCCGACCGGAGCGCCGGCTTCGCTCACCGAGCTCGCGCGAGACGTCGCGCGCGTCGTGGCCTTGCCAGTGGCGCCGCCGGCTTTCTCGGAAACGGTGGACTCGCGCCGCGCTTCGCCGCGCAAGCGGTCGCAAGTCGCGGCCTTCGCGGCCTCGCTCCCGCAGCTGTCGGACGAGACCTCGAGGGTAGTCGACATCGGCTCCGGGCACGGGCACCTCACGCGGCACCTCGCCTGCGAGCTGGGCCTCGAGGCCGAAGGTTGGGAGCACGATGCCGAGCGGGTGGCCGTGGCGAAGGCGCTCACCCGCGATGCGCGGACCCGCTTCGTGACCACCGACGTGCGGGAGGGAGCGAAGGCCTTGCGCGCGAGCGATCTGGTGGTGGGCCTTCACGCGTGTGGAGCTCTGGGCGATCTTGCCGCGCAGGCCGCGCGGACTGCCGGCGCTTCGCTGGCCCTGGTGGGGTGCTGCCTGCAGAAGCGGGAGGGCGATCGCCCTTCGCTCGCCGATGCAACCAACGATTCGCTGACGCTGGGCCATGCGGCGCTGGGGCTGGGCAACGTGCGCGACGGCGACGAAGGCATCGAGGCGGATCTCGCGCAGCGCACGGCCTCGCGCGTGAATCGCATGGCGCTCGCTGCGCTCCTCCTCGAAGCGGGCCAGGCCATGCCGCACGGGGGCGAGATGCGCGGCATCAATCGGCGCCGCGCCAACGGCTCGCTCGCACACCTGGTCACCGCGGCGTTCGCCGTGCGTGGGCTCTCGGTACCTGCCAAAGAAGTACAGGCGCGGGCCGAGCGCGAAGCCCACGCGGCCTATGCATACCAGCGGCGCTGGGAGCTGCCGCGCACGATGCTCGCGCGCGCCATCGAGGTGTGGGTCGCGCTCGATCGCGCCGCGCTGCTGGCCCGGGCGGGCTACGTGTGCGAGGTGAAGGTGCTGTTTCCGGCGTGCGTCAGCCCACGCAACATCGCGGTGCTGGCCAGCCCTCGGTAGCTCACGGCAGCAGCGAGAGATCGGCCACGTCGGTGCCGAGGGCGCTGAGGCGCTGCACCTTCACCCGGTCGAGCGCCATGGAGTAGACGAGATCGTCGAGGAAGACGCTGCGCTTGACCGTGGAATTGGCGCGCGACCACCAGGTGCTGCAACTGCTGCCTTGCTTCGCATGCGCCACGCCGCCCAGCTTTTCGAAGCCCTTCTCCAGGCTCACGCGGTACAGCACCAGGCCGGCGAAGGTGAGATCGGTGCCGTTTGAACCGTCGCCCCCACCTTCGCAGAGGGTCATGGGAATGGCCAAGATGCCCTTCTCGGCAAAGTAGTTGAAAGCCAGGTGGTCGGTGGCGGCCTCGGAGCTCGAGCCGCGCGTACCCAGCTTTTCCCGGAACATGAGCTTTGGCTCGGTGGGCTTGGAGACGTCGAAGAGCTGCAGCAAGATGCCGTCGAAGTAGGCGAAGCTCCCGTGGTCGTTGGCGTCGAAGCCGATGGTGAGCAGGTGCGTAGCGTCGATGCGGTGCATGTAGGTAGAAAAGCCGGGAATCTTCAGCTCGCCCAGGATCGCCGGGCGCGTCACATCGTGGAGATCGAGCACGAAGAGCGGGTCGGTCTTCTTGAAGGTCACCAGGTAGCCGCGATCGTCGTCGAAGCGCACCGCGCGCAGGTCTTCGCCCTTGGCGATGTGCTCCACGGCGCCCACGCGCATCAGGCTGCCGGCGGGCCCTTCGGAGAAGATGGATACGGCGCTCTCGACCTCTGGATTCGGCACCTTGCCGCGGGTGGTGGCGATGCGCAGGTGCCCGCGCCACTCGTCCATGGCGAACTGGTTGAGCACGTGGCCGGGAACCACGCCGCTGCCCACGTAGCGCGTGTCGTTTGGCTGGGCGCCGATGTGAAACTTGTGCAGCTCGCTCACCTCGTCGACCGAGGGATAGAACGAATACCACGGGCCCTTCGCCGCCTTCTTTCGCTGGGTCGCGAAGTAAAGAGCGCTCTCCGATGCGAACACGGTGCCGGGGCGACTGCGCACGGTGGCCGAGGCAATGGGGCTGCGTGCGTCGCGCATGTCGAACGACAGCAGCGAAGTGAACGTGTGCACTTGGTCGAACTTGTTGTCGAGAAGGCCGGCACACAACTCGGTGGAGACCCCATGATCGACGTAGCGCGGGAGCGCCGTATGGGCGCGGATCGAGCGCTCGTTGTCGGCCCGAAGCGCCGCGAACTTGGCGCGCACCTTGGCCTCGGTGTTGCCGCAGTCTTCGAGATCGACGGGCCAGGCCTGGTACTCGCCGCGCTCGGAGTCGCCGTCGGCCACCACCACGTGGATGGTGCTTCCAATGCGTCGCGACGCCATGAGCGAGCCGGTGAGCTCGATTTTGCGGACCACCTTGGGAGCGGTGCGGTCGGCCACGTCGAGCACGTCGATGCGGGTGGAGGTGCCGTCGCCGCCCACCTCGCAGTCGTACGCATACTTGCAGCGCTCGCGGCCGACCGCGCTCTTGCTGAAGATCACCGCGCGATCGCCCTCCACCAGCATGTCGCGCACCACGCCACCCAGGCGGGTCACCGACACCACGTGCGGGTTCAGGGCCTCTGCGATGCGCAGCGCGCCGTTGGCCACCATGTACACGTAGCGGCCGTCGGTCTTCACGATGTCGGCCTCGTCGACGCCGCTCACCTGGTTATTGGTGTGCGACATGCTGGTGGCGGTGCCCGCGCCATGGCCGATGGTGCTAACCGATCCGAGACCGATGCCGTAGGAAACGCCCACGCCGCCGTAGCCCACGCTGCCGCAGTTGCCGCTGCGGAGGCACGCCTCCTCCGCCTTGCGCTCGGCCTCGCGGCGGCGATCTTCGGCCCAGCAGGCGGGCTGCGCGTCGTGCCAGCGCTTCATCTGCGCGGCCATCTCCGCACGCATCTGGGTGAGGCGCGCCTCGGTGGCCTTCTTGTGGTCCTCGCAGCTGGAGGGCACGAGCCGCGCCTCGGACAGCGAGGCCACCGGAGGGTCGGCCAACCGCGGCGACGGGTCGCCCGGCGCTGCGTTGGCGCCGGCCGGCGCACCGAGAGGCGAGGCCGAAGCGGGAGGCGAGGTCGATGCGAGAGGCGCGGCGGTCGATGCGGGGAGTGCGGCAGGAGCGCAGGCGCCGAGGACCAGGAGCCACAACCCGTGCCGCGCGGATATCAATGCCATGCCGCTACGACAGACCAACGCGCGCACAAGTTCCGGAAGACGCGCATGGCGTGGCCGCGCGCAACGCTCGAAGTGGTGACGCTGGATGTTTCCAGTTCCACGAGCACCTACAGACGGAGAGCGCGAGGGATCAGGCGGGAACACGCTCGAGCTGCACCACCCGTGGCGCCATGTGCTGGTGGATGCGCACGTTGTCGTGGACCATCGGGTCGAGCACGAATCGCCCCTGGGCGTCGGTGTTGCCCATGTACAGGCGGCCGAAGAGCCGCGGTGGGTCGGCGACCACTGCAGCGCCGGCGATGGGCTCACGCGAGGCGGCGCCAATCACGTGTATATTGCACACGGATGCCGCACCCGCCTCGATACGGAGGGCTGCTTGGCCGGCCGCCACCGAGACGAGAGAGCGCAACGCGAAGTGGCTGGCTTCGAGCGCACCTGCGACGGTGACGGCGCCCCTTTTTCAGGGCGCTTGGCGTATAGAAGCGACATGAAGCGACGCCCTGCCGTGAAGGCCCCCAAGTCTGCAGCCCCCAAGAAGACCGCCAATCCGGCCAAGACCGCCGCGCCAAAGAAGCCCGCCGCCAAGGCGCCCGCCAAGAAGCCCGCTACCAAGAAGCCCATCGCCAAGAAGACCGCCGCCAAGTCGTCGCCCGACGCCCTGCGGCGCGCAGCTCTCGAAGCCACCGGGCTCGCCGAGAAGGTCTTGCAGGGGCGCGACATCGACGCCGCCGTGGGTCTCGAGGTGAAGAAGAGCGCGTTCTACGCCGTGATCCGGGTCCGCGTCGAAGACCTCCCCACGCTCCTCGGCTGAAGGATTTCCCTCACAAGGTTGAGCACTTGCGGCGCGCCTTGGTTTTCCCGAGGCGCGCCCACTGGGGAGCGCTACACTCGCGCACTTTCCTGGAGGAACCCCCATGTACGTAGCCGTCACGCAGTTTTCCAAGATGCTCCGCAACCTGGACAACTGGATCGTCAAAGCCGAAGCCCACGCCAAGACCAAGAACTTCGACCCTGAGACGCTGGTACAGGCGCGGCTTGCTCCCGACATGTATCCGCTGGTAAAGCAGGTGCAGTCTGCATGTGATTCGGCGAAGTTCTCGGCGGCCTACCTCACCGGCAAAGAGGCCCCCTCGCACGCCGACACCGAGACCACCCTCGCCCAGCTTCACGCGCGCATTCATACGGTGCTCGCCCACCTCGAGACCTACTCCGAGAAGGACTTCGAGGGCTGGGCCGAAAGCAAGGTGAGCCCCAAGTGGCTCGCTGGAAAGTGGATGCGCGGCGACGTGTACCTGCTCCAGGCGGGCATTCCCAACTTCTACTTTCACGTGACTACCGCCTACGACATCCTTCGCCACAACGGCGTCGATCTCGGCAAGATGGACTTCATGGGCAACGTCCCCACCCAGGGCTGAGCCGCTCCCGCACATCGTCGCGGCGAGCTTGCAAAAGCAGGCTCGCCGCAGGCGTTTTGTGCGGCTTTGTACGGCGCCCTTGCGCGCCGCCCAATTCTTGTTTCAATGATCGTCATGGCAGCACTCCTCGGCCTGGTGGCGGTGATGGCCCTGGGCTTGGGCACGCTCATCACCGTGGCCGCCGGAGGCCGTCGCCATTCACTGAGCGACGGTCAGCGACGCGATCTCGCCAACGCGTGCCGCGCGGCCGGCATCGCCGAGGACGAGGTGGACGATCTGGTGCGCACCGGGAACGATCAGGAGCTGGTGCGACGGCATCGCGCCGCGCACCGGTCCAAGCGCGGCCGCATCGGGCCCTTTCGCTGAGACGCTACGCTTCGGTCCCGCTACAGGGCGATGGGCCGAATCGGCACGATCTCCCCGCGATCGGCGGCGGGGAGCGCGGCAAGTGCGGCGGTGACGTCGATGGCTGCGCCGGGCAGCACCAGGGTGGGCGCAACTTCGGCCAGCGGCGCCAGCACGAAGGCCCGGGAGAGCGCGCGCGGGTGCGGCACCGTCAGCTCGCTCGTGTGCAAAATACACGAACCTACGGCGAGGATGTCGAGGTCTAGGGTGCGCGGCGCGTTCTTGACGCGGGCGTCGGGCCTTCCTTGCGCGCGCTCCAGCTCGCGAACAACGCCCAGCAGCGCCTCTGGCGTCAGCGACACGTCGAAGGCCACCACCGCGTTCACGAACGGGGGCGAGCCGGGCGGGCACCCCTGCGGAACCGTTCGGTACAAAGACGACGCCACGGCACCGGGGAAACGCGCGGCCAGCGCGCGCGCCGCCTCCTCGACGATGGTCTCGGAGCTGCCCAGGTTCGACCCCAGCGCGACGAAGGCGCGCTGCGATGTCACGTGCGCTCGATGACGCCCACGTAGGGGAGGTTCCGGTACTTCTCGGCGAAGTCGAGGCCGTAGCCCACCACGAATTTGTCTTCGATGGTGAAGCCCAGGTAGTCGATGTTGACGCTGACGCGAGCGCGAGCCGGCTTGTGGAGCAGCGAGCACACCTTGACGCTGGCCGGGCGGCGCGTGCGGAACAGATCCATCAAGTGGGCGACAGTGAGCCCGGTGTCGACGATGTCTTCCACCAAGATGACGTCCTCGCCCTCGATGGGCCGCGAGAGGTCGTTGACGATCTGCACCACGCCGGTGCTCTCGGTGCCTTCGCCGTAGGAGCGTACGCCGAGAAAGTCGATGCGCAGCGGGAGGTCGATCTGCCGGGCGAGGTCGGCCGCGAAGATGAAGCTGCCCTTGAGCACGCCCACCAGCACCAGCGAGCGTCCGGCGTAGTCGCTGGTGATTTGCGCGCCCAGCTCTTTCACCCGGGCGGCGATGGTTTCCGCAGCCAGCATCGGCACGAGACGTTCACTCATGGGCCCGGTATCGCGGAAGGACGGGCGGCTGTAAAGACCCAACGAACCGCACCTACCCGGCCGGCGCGTTTCCGGCTAAAGCACGGCCATGTCCACCAAGCGGCTTTTGTTCCTGGAGTCCCTCACGCAAAAGGGCTCGACCGACCCTCTGGCCTGGTACGGGCTGGCCATGGAGTACAAAGGCCTCGAGCGCACCGACGACGCGCTGGGCGCATTCCGTTCGCTCCGCGAGAAGCACCCCGACTACGTGGCCATGTACCTCATGTGCGGCGGCATGCTGGGCGACGCCGGCCGCAAAGACGACGCGCGCGAGTGGCTGGAGGCGGGCATCGCGGCGGCCAAGGCCAAGGGCGACACGCACGCGCTCGGCGAGCTCACGTCGGCGCTGGCGAATCTATGAGGCCCACGCGCTCCGGCTCCGGGGCGCGGCGCAGAAGGAAGAACGCGGCGCCGATGCCCAGCAGAATGAAGAGCAGCGGCACGGCCACCAGCACCACCAGCAGCACCGGCGACATGGTGCGCGTGGGCGGCGGAATGGGGAACGGCGCATTCTTGACGTCGAGCTTCGCCTTGAGCGCTTGATTCTCTTCCTCGAGCCGGGCCACACGCTCCATGGCGGCGTCGCGCTCGTTGCGAAAGGGTTCCGACATGCGAGCAGCCTATCACGCCGTCGCGCGCTCGACGCATGACGCGACCCGACGCAATCGTTGGGCAATCGGAGCTACCCACCTTGCGCTTCAGGGGGCTGCCCACACCTTCGGGGGCCATGCAAGTGCCTCCCCCCTACGCGTACATTGCCACGAGCAAACCTGCGAAGCCCAAGCGCGGCGCGCTGCTCACGATTTTGCTCGGCATTCTCACCTTTGGCGCGCTGCTCACGGTGGCCGGATCGCTCCTCGGGATGACCGCGCTCCGCTCCCTGCATGCCCACGACGCGTCGCCCCTCGGCTCGTCCACGCCGCAGGCTGCGTATCTGGTCAAGCTGCTCCTGGTCGTGATGGCCATCGGGGTGGCGCAGCTTCTGTGCGCGCTGGGCATGTGGGGCTGGAAGCGCTGGGGCGTATACGGCTTCGTCGGGCTCTCGCTCTTGCAGTTCCTCATGTCGGCGCGCGTGAGCGCCGACCACCATTTCTCGTTCGGCGGCATCGTGTGGATCGTGCTGGCGCTGGCCGCCGCGCTACCCAAATGGGGCGCGTTCGAGGACTGATGTTACGAGGCGTTCGAACCGGCCACCGCCTCGATGCGCAGCGGAAAGTCCTGAACGCCGGCTCTCGAACGGGCCTCGGCGATGCGCGCGGAGGCGTCCGCCGCGTCCATGGTGGCGAGCTCGGCTTCGCCGCGTTCGTGCACCCGCAGCATGAGCTCCTTTGCGGTTTCGGGTGTGCGCCCGAAGACCTCGACGAGCACCGCTTCGACGAGCTCCATGGTGGTGAAGGGATCGTTGTGAATCACCACCCGAACCGGCCCGTCGCCGCACCCAACGACGGCGACCGGCTCGGCGCTTCCGTGGGCCACCACGTAGCGAAAGGCGCGCAGACGAAAGCCGGCCCCAGATAGCGCCGCGAGCACCTGCTTCGACGACTCGGCCAGCACTGCCAGAGCGAACGGCGCGGTAAGCTCCGGGAGCGCGCAGCGGGCCGCGCGAGCCCGCTCCCGATGCACGGGGTCGAGCGCCACCCGCGAGTCGCGGAACACCTGCGCCAAGCGCGCCAAGATGCCGCGCCGAGCCGGCAGCGCGCGGAGGCTCACCGCCAGCTCACCTGCGGCCTTATCCACGTCGACGCCGCTTTGCCGGAGCGCCACCGCCACCGATCCGATGCGAAGGAGCGCCGCCGCGAGGTGCAGGTCGCCCGGTTCGGTCTTGGTCTGGTTGGCACTGGTGAGAGCAGCCAGGCTGGCGCCCATGACCTCGGGGCTCGACGGCGGCTGCGGATGGAGGAGCTGGTCGAGGGAGCTGGCCATGATCGATCCTACGAGCCGAGCCGCTCCCTTCTTCCCGAGTCTTCACGCGGGCTGTGAAAGAACCTTCGAATCTTCGCAGGGATAGCGGTGTTCCCGAGGGAAGCGAGGGAACCCCCTCTGGTTGCTTTCTCCGTGCCGGCCATCTCGTGGGCGCGGACGCGCCTCAGACGTCGAAGCGGATGCCCTGCGCCAGCGGCAGATCGCGCGAGTAGTTGACGGTGTTGGTGGCCCGCCGCATGTACGCGCGCCAGGCGTCGGAGCCCGACTCGCGCCCGCCGCCGGTCTCTTTCTCGCCGCCGAAGGCGCCGCCGATCTCGGCGCCGCTGGGCCCGATGTTCACGTTGGCGATGCCGCAGTCGGAGCCGGCAGAAGAGAGGAAAAGCTCGGTCTCGCGTACGTCGTTGGAGAAGATGCTCGAGGAGAGCCCCTGCGGCACGTCGTTCTGGAGCGCGATCGCCGCCTCGAGATCGCGGTAGCCGAGGACATAGAGAATCGGCGCGAACGTCTCCTCGCGCACCACGTCGGTCTGACGCGGCATCTCCACGATGGCCGGTTGCACGTACGCCGCCCGCGGTGCGTCGCTCTCGAGCACCCGCTCGCCGCCGTGCACGGTACCGCCCTCGGCCCGCGCGCGTTCAAGTGCAGTCTGCATGCGTTCCAGCGCTGCGTGATCGATGAGCGGCCCCACCAAGGTGGCTCCTTCGAGCGGGCTGCCCACGCGCACCGAGGCGAAGGCCGCCACCAGCTTGGGCAGCAGCGCGTCGCGCACGCTTTCGTGAACGAACAGGCGCCGAAGGCTGGTGCAGCGCTGCCCGCAGGTGCCTACCGCCGAAAAGACGATGGCGCGACTTGCTAGCTGGAGGTCCGCCGAGGGGGCCACGATCATCGCGTTGTTGCCGCCGAGCTCGAGGAGCGAGCGACCGAAGCGCGCGGCGACCTTGGGCCCAACCGCGCGGCCCATGCGCGTGGAGCCGGTGGCCGACACCAAGGCGACCTTCGGGTGCGAGGCCAGCGCATCGCCCACCGCCACGCCGCCCACCAGGAGCTGATGCAGCCCTTCGGGCGCGTCGCCAAAGCGCGCGAGGGCCCGCGCCAGGAGCTTTTCCGTGGCCATCGCCGTCAGCGGAGTCTTCTCGGAAGGCTTCCACAAAACGGGGTTGCCGCACACCAGGGCGAGCGCCGCGTTCCAGGCCCACACCGCCACCGGAAAGTTGAATGCCGAGATGACGGCGGTCGGTCCCAGTGGGTGCCAGGTCTCCATCATGCGATGGCCGGGCCGCTCGGAGGCGATGGTGAGGCCGTAGAGCTGCCGCGAGAGGCCGGTGGCAAAGTCGCAGATGTCGATCATCTCCTGCACTTCGCCCAGGCCCTCCTGGAGGATCTTCCCGGCCTCCAGCGACACCAGCTTGCCGAGCGCTTCTTTGTGCGCCCGCAGCTCCTCGCCCAGCAGCCGCACCAGCTCTCCGCGGCGCGGCGCCGGCACCGTGCGCCAGGTGCGAAAGGCCTTCTCTGCCAGCTCCACCCGCGCAGGGACTTGCTCGTGCAGAATCTCGTGCACCTCACCGAGGCTCGAGCCGTCGATGGGGGTTCGCACCGGCAGCGTGCCGCCGCGCAGATCGGTGTCGGTCAGCCCCGCGCCGCGCAGGATGTCTTCGAAGGCCATGTGCTCGTCCTCTCGTGTCAGCTCTCGGGTGGGTCGTTCTTCTTGCCGCGAAGGGCCAGGAGGCGAGCTTTGATGCGCGCTTCTTCGCCGCGCTCGGTGGGCTCGTACAGGCGCTCGCCGACCAGCTCGTCGGGCAGGTACGTCTCGCCGGGGACTATGCCGCCCTCGTAGTCGTGGGCATACTTGTAATCTACACCGTATCCCATAGACCGATTCAGGCCGGTGGAGCCCGGTCGCAGCTTCTTCGGTACCGGCAGCGCGCCGTGCTGTTCGATGAGCGCCTTGGCCCGATGCCAGGCGACGTTGGTGGCGTTGCTCTTGGGCGTGCAGGCCAGGTACACCACGGCCTGGGCCAGCGCGTACAGCCCTTCGGGCATGCCCACCCGGCGAAATGCCGCGTCGGCGGTGGTGGCCACCATGAGCGCGCGCGGGTCGGCGTTGCCCACGTCTTCGCTGGCGAAGATGACCATGCGGCGAAGGATGAAGAGCGGATCGTCGCCCGCCTCGACCATGCGCATCATCCAGTACACCGCGGCGTCGGGGTCGGAGCCGCGCATGGATTTGATGAACGCGCTGGTAACCGCGTGGTGCTCGTCGCCGGCCTTGTCGTAGAGCAGCGGCCGGTGCTCCTCGGCGGCGGCCACGTCGGAGAGCTCGATGCGCAGGCGCTGGCTCTGGCGCACGAACTCGGAGGTAATCTCCAAGGTGCCCAGGGCGCGCCTCGCGTCGCCGGAAGCGAAGCGCGCGATGGCCAGCAGCGCCTCGTCGTCGGCCTCGAGCTGCAAGAGGCCGAGCCCGCGGTCGGCGTCGATGAGCGCCCGCCGCAGCAGCACCGTGAGCTCCGGCTCCGAGAGGGCCTCCAGGCGGAACACCTTGCAGCGCGAAAGAAGCGCGGCGTTCACCGCGAAGGAAGGGTTCTCGGTGGTGGCGCCGATGAGCAGCACCGAGCCGTCTTCCACATGCGGAAGGAAGGCGTCTTGTTGGCCCTTGTGAAAGCGGTGAATCTCGTCGACAAACAGGATGGTGCGCTCGCCGTGGAAGGCCCGGCGATCCTTGGCCTCCTTCACGACTTCGCGCAGCTCGGGCAAGGTGCCGAGCACGGCGCTGAAGGAAACGAAGCGCGCCTTGGTGCGGGTGGCGATGACGCGACCGAGCGAGGTCTTGCCCACGCCGGGCGGCCCCCACAGAATCATCGACGGCGGACGATCGTCGTCGATGGCGCGCTGCAGGAGCTTGCCCTTGCCCACCACGTGGGTTTGCCCCAGGTACTCGTCGAGGGTGCGCGGACGCATGCGCTCCGCCAGCGGCACGTTGGCCGGGTCGGCCTTTACGGCGCGGCCGAACAACGTGTCTTCCGCGCTGGGCGAGCGAGACTTTCGCACCCGGCGACCATAGCGAACCCGCGCCCGCGAGCGGCGGCTTTTTTGGGCTAACCGAGCTGCAGCGGCTTGCCCCATTCGGGTTCGTTCCAGGCGAGCTGGAGCAAGGTTCGCTCGTCGTCGCGCCACGACTTCTCGCGCAGCACCGCATGAACCGCCGTCGCGCCGGCCAGCTCCAGCAGGCGCTCGAAGAAGCCCAGGGTCTGGTTGGCGGCCGCCTCTTCGGCGACGGCGCCCATGAAGTAGTGGATGACCACGTGGGCGCTGCCATCGACCAGCATCGGAATCTCGAGGGCTTCGAAGTCGAAGTAGGTCGCCCGCTGCACGCGGAAGCGCATCATGGTCTCCGCCGGATTTCCCTCGGCGACCAGGGTGGGGAGCGCGAAGCGAAGTTGATCGGCGGAGATCCGCCCCCACATGCGCACGGCCTCGACGTCGCCGCTGGCCACCACCGTCAAGATGGCGTTGCCGAGGCGCTCGAAGGTCTCCATGGGGTACCACTCGAGGGGCTCGATGGGGGTGCGCAGATAGAACAGGTCTTCGCGCGGCACGTGCGCGGCCCAGTCGACGTTCTTTTGGCTGCGAATCATTCGTACGTAGTCGGCGAACAGCAGACCCTTGACGTTGCGCTTGCTCATGAGATGGAGAGCCCCTCGGCGTTGGCCGGTGCCCCTGGCCAACACTCCCACGCTACACGGCCTCGCGGCACCTGCGCACGAAACTCTCTGGATCCGTGGTATCGTCGCGCCGCTTTGGACGCTGCGTCTCCCCCGCCCCCTCCGCCGTACGTGTACGCCGCCACCGACTACCGCCCCCGCGGAGCCGAGCGCGAGCTCTGCGAGCGAGCCGACCACACCGACTGGCTCTACCTTGCCAGCCTGGTGGCACTGAACGCCGGCGCGGTCATCCTCGACGGGTGGGTGCTCAAGTACAACGTGTACTCGAGCCCGGGGCGCCTGGTGGGCGCCGGCGTGGGAGGCCTCACCTGGGGCGCGCTGGTGAGCGGAGCCTATCTTTCGCTCCCCAAGTGCGACCCCAACTGGGTGACGTCGCATCCGCCGGAGGGTGCCGTGCGGACCCACCTGCCGCTGGCCATCGCGCTGAGCACCCTGGCGGTGGCGACGGCTCCCCTGTTCGTCTACATCGAGACCGGCCCGGTGCCCCTCAACTGGCCGGTGTCCGAGCGCTCAGCGCGCGTGGTCATCCCCATGGTGACAGGCCTCATCGGCTCACTTGTACCTTACATTGAATTTTTGGCGCCCCGCACCTGGCGCGCCTCACGGCAGCTCGAGCGGCTGCGGCTCGAAGGCGCGCCCATTCCTCCCGGCGGCCTCGCCCCCGCCAACGGCTTTCAGATGGGCTACACCGTTCGCTTCTGAGCCCTGTAGGCTGGGTCATGGGCGAGAACGTGGAGGCCATCTTCGTGGCCGCGGTGTGCCTCTTCTTCGGCATCGGCACGGTGCTGTGGATTGCCCGCGCCGGCCGGAGAAACACGGCGAAGATGGACGCGTGGCTGCGGGAGCTGACGCCGTCGCAGATTCTCGCGGAAGCCGCAGTGGCGGCGACCGGCGAAGGCGCCGAGCTCCGGGCGCGAACCGTGGGCAAAGGCGCGCACAAGATCTGGCTTCATTGCACGGTGGAGAGCGCCACCGGACGCTGGACCGCGACGGCCAAGGTCGCGCACCGGACCTCGCCGCCGGGCGGCAGCTATCGCGACGTTCCCACCGAGGTAGCGGAAGAAGCGCCCATTCGCTTCGGCGACGACGGCGAGGGCGTCTCGACCATCGGGCAGCTCGACGAAGGGGCCGGCCGGCGCACCGGTGCGCTGGCGATTCCCCGGCCCGAGGGCGGAACCTGGCTCCAGCTGCTGACGCTGCCGGCGGTGGCCGAAGGCAGCGAGCTCGTGGTGCGCGTGACGGTGGCCGACCTCGAGGGCACCAGCCGCGCGACGTTCCGCGCCTTCATCGGCGTATCGGAGCGCTGATCACCGGCGCTTGATCACACGCGACCGTGGTGCGCCACCGTGTCCCAACAAGCCTGCTCGGCGGCGGCCACCATCTCGGGCGCGAGCTCGATGCGCTTCTCCCAGCTGGCGCGCATCATGCCGTTGAAGGCGCCGAACACCAGCTCCATGAGCAGCACCGGCGACAGGGGCTTGAGCAATTTCTCTTCTTGCGCGCGCATCACCATGGCGGCGGCGAAGTCCTTCAGGTTGCGATCGATGGCTGCGCTCTCGGCGTCGAGATACGAGCTGTGGTTGTGGAGCTCGATGAACGCGAAGGCGTCGGGATGCGCCACCGCGAACGCCACCATCTCGTTCCACAGCACCCGAAACTGCTCCCGCGGCGAAGCGCCCTGCGGGAACGCCATGAACACCCGCTGCGCGACGTCGCTCTTCCACTTCCGGTAGAGCGCGTTCACCAGCGCCTCCTTGCTGGGGAAGTAGTGGTAGATGGTCCCCGCCGCGACGCCCGCGCGCTGGGCGATCTGGGGAATGGCCGTGCCGTGAAAGCCGCGGTCGACGAAGCACCGCAACGCGCCGTCGAGGATGTCCTCCCGACGGTCTTCCGTGCCCGCCGGGCGTCCGCGCTTCTTGCTCGATACCAATTCGAATGAATGTTCATACAATTAACCCAATCGGTCAAGGCACTTGGGGAATATGCGCAGAAAATCGCACATCGTTGCCTTGACTGCGCCCGCTCGATCGCGCAGAAGAGTTTTCGAATGAACGTTCATTCTAATCGCGCCCAAGGGCGCTCTTTGGAAAACCGGAGCCTTTTCATGAGCAAGACGAGCAAGCGAACGTCGTGGGCCTTTGCGGCCATTCTCAGCATCGCCGCCGCAGTGGCCTTGGGTGGCTGCGCCGCGGCGACCGAGGAGGAGCAGGCCGAAGACGAGCTCGGGGTAAGCGATCTCAACCTGACCCCGGCGCAGATTCGCTCGCCCTATTACTGGGGCAACAAGTTCCTCTCCATGTACGCGAACAAGCTCGAGGTAGGCACCCTCGAGGCGGGCCCCAAGCCGCTGGCCAAGCCGCGCACCGTGCTGCTCGTCACCGGCGTCACCATCCCGGCCGCGTGGTTCAAGCCCATCGAGGCCCGGCTCCAGCGCGACGGCTTCAAGACCGTGGTGTACGAGCCGCCGGCGCTCCTCAGCGGCAGCCTGTTCAAGGCGTCGGAAGACTTGGCCGACGTGGTGGCCAAGATCCGGAAAGACACCGGCGAGGACAAGATCGACATCCTTGCAGAGTGCACCGGTGGTCTCATCGCCCGGCACTACGTGCAGTCGCTGGGCGGCGATCAGTACGTCTCTCGCCTCGTCACGTTCGTTTCACCGCAGCATGGCCTTCCGAAGGCGCGCCTGGCGGCGATGGTTGCGCAGTGGCCGGCGCTCTACGACCTCACGCCGGGCAGCAAGTTCCTGACGGCCGTGAACGCGGTGTCGCCGCCCAAGAGCGTGCCCATGACGTCGATCTACACCTGCACCGACCTGTACATTCAGCCGTACACCACGTCGATCGTGCCGGGCGCCACCAACATCGGGCTCTGCAACAAGTTCGTCGACCACTTCCAGACCTTCTACGATCCGGCGATCTACCTGATCATGCACGACGCCCTGGTGAAGTGACTTAGAGCAGCTCGGCTTTTCCGGCTGCCATGCTCGCCGCCACCGCGCCGTCGCCGGAGAGCTCGAGGGAGACGCCGTAGGTGAGATCCTTCGACGAGCTCTTGTAATAGAGCTTCACGGTGCACTGGAGCAGCATGGCCTCGGGCGACTTCATCTTGCCGTTGGATTCAATGCTGCCCATGCGAAAGTGCGGTCCACTGGTGCACGAGCCGGAGGCGGTCCACTCCTTGTTGTCGTCGACCTTCACGGTGAGCGCGACCGGCACCGTGTGCTCCACCTTCTCGCCGCCGGAGACGAACGCAAGTCGCGCGGTCTCTAGGTGAACGTCGAGGCGAACGGGGCCCATGGCGTCGGGCGTCGCGCCCACCTTCTGGTCGGTGATCTTCCGTGGGCCCGATTCGGTGGCGCCGACGATCTCCGGGCGCGACGACTGGCTTCGCTCCCACGAGAGCACCTGCGTGCCCTTGGGCGTGGGCGCGTTCTTCTGGCACCCGAGGAGACCAAGAACGGCGGCGGTGCAGAGGGGGGCGAAGCGCATCGCCCAAGGCTATCACGGCCGGTACAGATCGGTTTCCGAGGGCGTCACCAGCGATCCAGAGAGACCCACCACCCCCGCATCGTTCGGGTATCCCTCGTACAGCCACCGAGGAAGCGGCTGCACCGACCCGCGACACGCCGCGCGCGGATACGCAGCGAGGTGATCCCAGTTTCCGTATCCGAAGAGATGCGTGGGCAGGCCTCGGAGCGCCGCCTCGAGCGGGGCAGCGTGTGCGGCGGCGAGTGGATGCTCGGAGGAGGAGGGTCAACGCGCCGACCGTCAGCGCCATGGGGGCGTAGAACTCGAACGGGTAGCCCTCGATGGTATCGCCGGCGGCCAGCCCTTGGCCCGGCACCGCGCCCCCGAAGGTCTGCGTGCGGCTCGCGGCGTCGCCGAGCCATCCCTCGAGCAGATGGGTGGCCGTCTCGACCGCCAGCTCGAACGAGAGCATGCGAAGCAGCGCGTACATGCGCGCGGAGTTGCCTTCGACGTGCACGCCCTGGCGTCGAGCGACGGTGCAGGAATACGGCATGCTGCAGCAGTACCGCAACTTCGCCCGGGCGGGAACGAAACGCGGGCGCGCGCCGGGCGCGACCCTGCGCGGGGTGGCTGCGATCGGCGAATTCGGCGCGAATCGAGCACTTCTGCCGGCTTGCTTGCTGGTCTCGACCTTGCGGAGGGCTGCATTCGCGTCGCTCGGTGCGAGCGACGGAATCCACAACGAACAAGGAATTGAGCATGCGAATACGGAATGCGATCGCCGGCACCTGCCTGGGCCTGAGCCTGGCGGGCTGCGCCGCAGATACATCGGAAGCCTCCGACCTTGGCGCCGGGCAAACGGTGGCGGCCTCGGCCGAGACCACCGCGCTCACCGGCATCACCGGCTGGGAGGTGGCGAAGACCGACGCCCGCTACGCGGTGATCGGTCGCGACGCCAAGGGGTTGGTGGTGACGCGCATCGCCACCCATGTCGACGCCGGCGCCTGCCAAAACGGCGCGAGCGTGGTGACGCTGGAGATCACGGAGCCGACGCCTGGCGCCAAGGTGATCGGCTGCGAGGGCCAAACCACGCGCGACGATCTCACGGACGGATCGCGCCTCGCGCTCCAGCGCCTCGACGTCGACCTCGACGCGAAGAACGCCGGAAAGACCCCACCTCCCCCGGTGCGCTCTCCGGCGCTGACCCCCAAGCTCATCACCAACGATCCCTGGAGCGGCGGGGGCGGCGGCGGTGGCCCGGGCTGGAACTGCGCGCCCGAGGTGTGCGGCTGCGAGATCAAGACGGACACCAAGTGCTTTGGCGTCGTCGAGGTGTGCAACGATCACCGGCGCGACTGCACCACCTCCGGCTGGCACCCGTGCGGCGTCTGCATCGGCTTCCCCTGGTAAGCTGACCGACGGTCTTCAACGCGGCGCGGTCGACCGCGCCGCGAAGGTATCGACCAAGAATACCGGTCTCCCAACCAACGAACTAGCGGGCGCAGCTCTCGACTGCACTCGCCAGTACGTAGGGCGTGGCGTAGCGCGGCCTCGGGTCCGTCGCGAATCCAGCGACCAGCTCGAGACCTCCAAAGCCCGCTTCACCCAGGGCAACGGGAAGCTCGGCGGCGCGGGCGGCGCGGTCGGCGGACGCGGTCACGATGCGCGCGCGCGGCTTGTAAACGCCTACCTTGATGATGGCGTCGTCGACGCGCACGTAGATGGGCACTTCGGTGGGGCACGCGAAGCTCCTGGCGGTCGATGCACCGTTGAACGCACCGAGCATTGCGAAGAGAGAACCTGACTGCGGATTCGGCACCAACGCGGAGGCCGGGATCCAGCCTTCCACCGTGGCGTCGGCCCCTCGAATGTTCACGAGCACGTTCGCACCCTTGCGGCCCACCTCGAAGACGTTCTCGAGGGCCGGAGACGTCGCGAGCCCCGGGTGCCCGGGGATGGGCGTGCTCCGCGGTCGATCGACCTTCACCGTGGCAACCGCGACCCCGCCGGGCGCGAGCGCGAGCGGGACGCTGGCCCCGGCTCGCAGGTGAATGGCCTTCGCGAAGGGCGGCTCACTGGCCTCGCGCGCAAAGCCGAGAGCAGCGCACGAGATCTCCACGCGCGGCTGCGCCACCGGGTCGACGCCGCGCGGCAGTGCTGCGGCCAGGTCGGCGCGATCGCCGGTGAGCCCGCGGATCCTCGCGCTGTGAATGCGAACGTATCCGGCCACGAGCGCGCCACCTTTGGGCGCAACGCTCACGTCGCCGGTGGCCACCTCGCCCGTGAGCTCAAAGGTCGCGGTCGATACAGTGACGGTTCCCCGGGCCGCGTTGAGCCGCGCCTCCATGCGATCCGCTGCGTACACCGTGAAGAAGATGCTCCCGCCGGCGGTGAGCGAAATTGCCGCGCCGGGAAGGCGCACGGCGGAGCCCGCGACAACGCAGGCCGCCCCCGCGAGCGGCACCAGCACCGCGGCGTTGTCCTCGGGGCCCTTTGCAACGACCGGCGCAGAGGACGAAGGCGCGGCGCTTGCGCTTGTCACGGTCACCGGCTCCGGCGAGGAAGGCAGCGCGAGCGGCGCGGCCACCGGCGCCGGCCCACCGCACGCAAGTACCGAAACTGCGGCGCCGAGGGCGAATGGGATGCGAGAGAGGGCCATGGCGTGTCCGTCCGTCGAGGAGGAAGCTCCAGAGAGGGCGAGAGCGTATCACGGTGACCGACCCAGGACACCCGTGCGCTGGCCCGGGACACGCCGTTCTGTCGCAACTGCGCGGATTTTTGCTTGGCGCAGCGCTTGCTCGATGGGCTCGCGTGGGAAGCTCCATTGCCGTTCGGTTCGATCGCGGAACGCTGTGCGTGGAGGGCGCGCAGGCGGCCCTCGATGCGCTGCGGGTGCACGTGGACCTCAAGTGGGATCCGCGCACCCTTGGCTACCGCGCGCCGGCCTACGAGGCGGCGGCCATCGTCGATGCGCGCACCGTGGGTCCGCCTCCGTGGCCCGAGGAAGACGTACCGGCCACCGCCTGGCGTGCACCAGAGCTGCGGCCCTACCAGAACGATGCGCTCACCGCGTGGCGCGCCTTCGCCGGTCGGGGCGTTATCGTGTTGCCCACCGGCGCCGGCAAGACGCGCGTGGCCCTGGCCGCGCTGCACGCGGTACGTGCGCCGTCGCTGGTGCTGTGCCCGACCCGCGCGCTCCTCGAGCAGTGGCGCCGGGAGCTCGAGGTGTACTTCTCGGGGCGCATCGGGGTGGTGGGCGATGGGCAAATGTCGTTCGGCGACGTCACCATCATGACCTACGAGAGCGCCTATCGCCGCATGGATACAGTGGGCGATCGCTTTCGCATGCTGGTGGTGGACGAGGTGCACAACTTTGGCGGGGGCGGCCGCAGCGAGTGCCTCGAGATGTGCACGGCGCCGTTTCGCCTGGGCCTCACCGCCACCGCGCCGGAGGTGGGGAGCGCGGCGCTCGGGCGCCTCGATCGCCTGGTGGGGCCGGTGGTCTGCGACATCGGCCTGGGCGATCTCCTGGGCACGCACCTCTCGGATCTGACCATCGTGCGCTTGCCGGTAGAGCTCTCGGCCGAAGAGGCCGAGGCGTACCATCGAGAGTACGCGCCCTTCGCCCAGCTCCGCGGGGAGCTCGTGAAAAGCGCGCCTGGCGCCGACTGGCAGGCGCTGGTGCAGGCCCTCTCGAAGAGCGCTGCCGGGCGCGACGCGCTGCAAGGCTTTCGCCGGGCGGTGGAGATCGCCTCGCTTCCGGCGGCGAAGCGCGCGCGTGCACGGAATCTCCTGGCGCAGCATCGAGACGATACGTCGCTGGTGTTCACGGCCTCTACCGACGACGCCTACACGGTGGCCCAGGAAAACCTGATTCCGGTCATCACCGCCGAGACCACGCGGCGGGAGCGCGACCGCGTGCTGTCGGGCTTCCGCGAAGGCACGTTGCGCTGCCTGGTCTCGGCGCGGGTGCTCAACGAGGGCTTCGACGTGCCAGAGGCGCGGATTGCCATCTTGCTGGGCGGCGCCCTGGGCGCCCGGGAGCAACTGCAACGCATCGGACGCGTGCTGCGAAAAGCCCCCGACAAGCACGCGGTGGTCTACGAGCTCTTCACCCGCGGCACCGTCGACGATCGCCGGGCCCAAGCCCGAAGGAGGCAACTTGCTACCCGCTGCGCTGCTTTGCGTTGACGCCTCGGCCAGTGCCGCCCGCCCCAAGTACCTGCGCGCCATGGACGAGGTCTGGGTCGCGCGCGCCCTCTCGGAATACCGCGATCGCGAGGGAATGCGGCGGGGCGACTTCGACGAAGCCTGGTCGCGCAAGGTGGAGCCCATGCTCCTCGCGGCGGGCGCGCGCCGGCGCGCTGCCGACGGGCTCAAGTACCTCCTCGATCGGTCGGCGCAGGACCGGATTGCGTCGGCAGTTGCCCCCGAAGCGCTCCGCGCAGAGGTGTTTCCGCTGGCGGCCACCGGGCTGGCGCGGGACCAGGTGCTGGCGAACGTGGCAGCGCAATTCGGAATACGCGCCGAAGACGTAGAGGCCGCCCTCTTCGCCGACTTGCCACGCGCCCGCGAGGTCGTGGTGCCTGCCGCGCTCGATGCTGCAACCTGGATGGAGAGGTACAACCTCGGGCTGGTGCAGGGCTTGCTGCTGCGGTCGAGCCTGGTAACGGTAGACCTTCAAGACCTGGCGCGCAGCGTGGTGCGCTACGCCAAGCTCCGCGGGCTGCTGGCGCTCTTTCAGCCCACTGAGGGCGGCGTGCGCATGGCGCTCTCGGGACCGCTCTCGCTCTTTCGAAACACCCTGAAGTACGGCCATGCGCTGGCGCAGTTTCTCCCGGCGGTGTGCGTCTCTGCCGGCTATCACCTGGAGGCGCGCTGTTCGCTCGCGGAGCGGGAGATGACGGTGGTGGTCACCCGCGGCGATCCGCTCCCGCGGGTGCACGCGCTGCCGAAGGAGGTCGATAGCGCGGTCGAGAAGGCGCTCCTGCGCGATCTGCGGCGCATGAAGACGCGCTGGACCGTGGCCCGCGAGACCGTTGCCCTCCGCGCCGGCGCGCACCTGTTCTTTCCCGACTTCACATTGACCTCCGGGAGTAGGCGCGTCTTCGTGGAGGTCGTTGGATTCTACACGCAAGAGTACCTGCGGCGGAAGCTGGCCGCCGTGGCCGCCGCGGGCATGGGCAACCTGGTGCTCTGCGTGAGCGACGCGCTGGATGTGGAGGGCGACGTACCGGGCGCCGCAGCGTGCATGCGCTACCGAAGGCGAGTCGATGCCGCTGCGCTGATCGAGATGGTGGAGCAGGTGGCGACCGCTGACGCGTGACACATCGCACTCGGCCATTGGGCCAGCCCAGGACACTCCCTCCGCGCTTTGGTCTCTCCGCTTTCATCCCCAGGAGCGCACCCGGATTCACGAGCTTAAGATCCGACGGGGGAAGCCCCGTGTACTCGTCGGTGGCGAACTCCTGCACGTTACCCAGCATGTCGTGCTGCGCTCCGCAGCCTGAAGAAGCTCACCACCGACGCCTCGGACGCAGAGAAGCGCGCGCTCGCCAAGGAGCTCGACGCGGTGGCCACCTGGCTCGCGGCAGCTCGGCGGATGGTGCGAAGCTAGGTTCGTCGCCGTCGAGCTTTTCGAAACCCGTACCGACGCGGTACGCTACGGACGTGCCGACGGTGCCCTCCGCCATTCGACGTGCGCGACGCGCCGGCGTCCTCGAGCTCTCGGATGAACGAGGGAGCGTGACCCTCGAGCGTCCCGCGTCTCACGTGGAGCTACTTGTCGGCCGAGGCCACGCGAGCGCCGGCTTCGCCGAGCTCATCATCGCGGAGCGGGAGCAGATTCTTCGAGACGTGGGCCGCATTGCGCTGTTCGACGACCTCACCCAGGTGGTGGGCTACGACAGCCGGGTGCGGCTGGAATTGACCGGGTGGTCCAAAGCCAATCGCTCGCGCATCGTGAACTTTCACATTCTCACCGCTTCGCGGCTCCTCAGCATGGGCATCGGCGTGGCCTCGCTCGCCCTGGGCGGAGCCATTCACGGACACATGCAGCTAGGCCCCTTCCGCCAGGCGTTGGACGCCGAGTGCCGAACCCCCTCGCCGCTTCCCTAGCGCGAGCGCGACACTACCCAAGAAACGCAAAGTCATCCCGAGCGAAGCGAGGGACCCCCTCTGCTGCTGCGGCGAAAACCCGAGGGGCCCCCTCGCTCCGCTCGGGGTGACGGTCGGGGGTGACGGTCGGGGTGATCTTCTTCTACGGCCGCGCCGGCGCATCCGATCCGAGAGTCATCCCGAGCGAAGCGAGGGACCCCCTCCGCCACCTCGCTGCAGAACCGAGGGGCCCCCTCGCTCCGCTCGGGGTGACGGTGCGGGTGACGGTCGGGGTGGCGCGGTCGCTTCGTAGGGTTACTCGACGACCTCGCTGCCGCGATAGGGCTCGGGCGCGTGGGCGGCGTTGCCCACCACGAACACGATCGCGAGGCCCACCACGAAGGCCACGAGGATCATTATCGACAGCGCGACCCGCGAGCGGTTGTAGCGAATTTGCGCGGCGAAGACGTGCCGCGGCGAGACTTTGGGGTCGGCGCGCTGCTCGCGATCGTAGAGCGAATGAAAGCGGTAGCGGGCGAACAGCGAGAAGAGCCCGGTGAGCGCAAGGAACGTGAAGGCGATGACGAAAATTCCGTACTCCCCGTGCCAGACGAGGAGCGACGGATCGCCAGCGACCGGCGCCGCGGCGTTCACCGCGCCTTCAAGAACCGAGCAAGCACCTTCATCTCCCCCCATCCGGGAAAATACGCTACCACCGCCGGCTCGCCGAGATCGAGCACCTTGCGGACCTCGCCTTCGCCGAAGCGCACGTGCAGCACCTTGGAGCCGCGGCGCATCACCTCGCCCTCTTCGCCCGAGTCCTCGAAGAACGCGTCGTCGACGTAGCGCTCGCCCGGAGGCGGCAATGGCGGGGCCGGCGCGCGCGGCGGCGGCGGCACCGGGCCCAGACTCTGCGGGTGCTCGAAGCGCCCCCCCACGGGGCTCGGAACATTGCCGCGGGCGCGAGAAGAGCCGTCGATGTAGCGGCCCCCGGCGGAAGCGCCCCGCGCCTGCGGCGTCATGCGCTCTTCGATGAGGTCCTTCGGAATGTCGGAGAGGAAGCGGCTCGCCGAGCTCCAGCGGGTGTTGCCGAAGATCTGCCGAGCGCTGGCGTGGGTGACGATGAGCTTGCTGCGGGCACGCGTCACCGCCACGTAGGCCAGGCGCCGCTCCTCGTCGAGCTGCTCGCGGTCCATGCCCTGGCTGTCGTTCATGCCGCGGTACGGGAACATGTCCTCTTCCATGCCAGTGAGGAACACCACCTGGAACTCCAGGCCCTTGGCGCCGTGCACCGTCATGAGCGTCACGCGCTCCGTCTCGTTCATGTCGTCGGTGTCGCTCTGCAGGCTCACCCGCTCGAGAAAGCCCTGAATGGTGGGCGCTTCGCCGCGGGCCTCGGCCTCCACGCCGTAGTCCTCGATAGACCCGCGGAGCTCTGCCAGGTTCTCCAGGCGCGCTTCGTTCTCGGCGCTGTCGTCTGCCTCGAGCGCCGCGCGGTAGCCGGTCTGGGCGATGACGCGATCGAAGAGCTCGTGGGGCAGCAGCGTCGACGCGGCTTCTTTCAGGTTGCGCAGCAGCACTTGGAGCTGCCCCAGGCGCTTCTTGGCGGCTGCCTGAAAGAGCGGCTTGCCCGACGCCTGTGACTGCGGCTCCATGGCGTCCATGGCGCCGAGGGTCTCGAAGATGGGCTCGCCGCGCGACGACGCCAGGCTCGCCAGCCGCTCCACCGTGGTTTGCCCGATGCCGCGCGGGGGCGAGTTGATGATGCGCAGCATGTCGACGTCGCTCGCCGGGTTCACCAGCAAGCGCAAGTACGAGAGCGCGTCTTTGATCTCGGCGCGCTCGTAGAATTTGGTGCCGCCGACGATCTGGTACGGCAAGTTGGCCGCCCGCAGCGCCTCTTCGAGCACACGCGACTGGGCGTGCACCCGGTAGAACACCGCGATGTCGGACATGGATATGCCGCTGGCCCGGGCGTCGTGAATGCCCGCGACCACGTGCGCCGCTTCGTCGCGCTCGTCGGAGGTGGCGAGCGAGATGATGGGGTCGCCCTCGGCGTTGCTGGTCCACAGCTCCTTCGGCTCGCGCGTCGAGGAGCGCGCGATGATGCCCAGCGCCGCCGCCACGATGGTCTGTGTGGAGCGGTAGTTCTGCTCGAGCTTCACCACCCGCGCGTTGGGGTAGTCGACGCGAAACCCGCGGATGTTGCGCACGTCGGCGCCGCGCCAGCGGTAAATCGACTGGTCGTCGTCGCCCACCACGCACAGGTTGTTGGTCTGCGACGAGAGCGCCCGCAGCAGCGCGTACTGCGTGGCGTTGGTGTCCTGAAACTCGTCGACCAGCACGTAGCTAAACTTGCGCAGCACCGCGTCGGCCTCGGGCGTCTTGCTCTCGCAAAGGTCGAGGGTGCGCAAGATGAGGTCTTCGAAGTCGAGCGCCGCGGCCGCCTGCAGCGCCTCTTGGTACTTCCGGTAGGCCTTCTGGATCGCCTCGTCCATGTACGAGTCGATGTTCATCTGGTCGGGCCTTCGACCTTCTTGCTTTTCCTTGTGCACCCGGCCGAGGACCATGCGCGGCGGATAGCGGCGCTCGTCGAGCTCCAGCTCGCGCAGCACCCGGGTCATGACCGACTTTTGGTCGCTCGAGTCGTAGATGACGAAGTTCGAGGCCACCCCCACTGCGGTGCCGTGGCGCCGCAATAATTTGGCACAGGTAGCATGGAAAGTGCCTACCCAGACATCGCGCGCTGCCTCACCGAGCATGGCGCGGAGCCGGTGCAACATCTCCTGGGCCGCCTTGTTGGTGAAGGTCACCGCCAAGATGCGGTACGGCGGCACCCGCTCGCGGGCCACCAGGTTGGCCACGCGGTAGGTGATGACGCGGGTCTTGCCGCTGCCCGCGCCGGCAAAAACCAGAAGCGGCCCGCTGGTGCAGGCGACTGCATCGGCCTGCGGCTCGTTGAGCCCAGTCACCACGCTCACCTCAGCCGGCCGCTTCGGCTCCTCGGGCGGCTGCGCCGACGCCGAACCAGCGGCGGGAGCGGGAGCTGCCGCGCTCCCGGGTAGCGAGAGCTGGAGCTCGCCTTGGGCCGTGACGTTGGGGGGCATGCGTGTCTGGTTCAAGCACGCTTTGGCTTCCGAAGAAACGGCGTGCCGATCAAACTATCGCACGGCGCCGCAGATCGGGGTACTGTAGGGGTACGGAAATGAGCGATACAACGGAAGAAAAGCAGAGCGACTCGGAAGCCACCGAGGGCGAAGGATCGGCCGAGGCCAATGCCGCAGTTGATACAAAAGAGGCTGTGGTCGACCCGGCCGCGGAGTCACGCGCCCAGGCGCTGCACTT
Organism: Polyangiales bacterium; assembly: GCA_038210445.1. GTDB lineage: Bacteria > Myxococcota_A > Polyangia > Polyangiales > Polyangiaceae > JABFRG01. The sequence continues at coordinate 18,472 of JBBQWQ010000049.1, read as the reverse complement.
CAAGGACCAAGCCATGCGGGCCCTCGCAGACCTCGACAACTTCCGCAAGCGCGCGCGGAAGGAAGTCGACGACGCGAAGAAGGCCGGACGCGAGGAGCTCCTGAAGGAGTTCTTGCCGGTGTTCGACAACGTCGAACGCGCCATCCTCAGCGCCGAGCGCGCCACCGACGTGAAGGGCGTGGTCGATGGCCTGGCCATGGTGTTGCGGCAGTTTACCGACACCCTCGCGCGGCAGAACATCCAGCGGGCGCCGGGCGTCGGCAGCATGTTCGACCCGCAAATGCATGAAGCCATCCAGCAACTCGAAACCGACGAGCACGCCCCCGGGACCATCGTCGCCGAAGTACAGCCCGGCTACCTCAACGGCGAGCGCCTGGTGCGCGCCGCCATGGTCGTCGTGGCGAAGCCCAAGTCTTCGTAAGTCTTAAGAGGCCGTCACGATGGGAAGAGTCATTGGGATCGATCTCGGCACCACCAACTCCTGCGTGGCTGTCGTCGAAACGAGCGCCACCGGCAAGGTAGAGGTCCGTGTCATCCCCAACGCCGAAGGGGCTCGCACCACGCCGTCGACCGTGGGGTTCGCCGCCAACGGCGATCGCCTGGTGGGGCAAGCCGCCAAGCGTCAGGGCGTCACCAACGCGCAAAACACCGTGTACGCGGTGAAGCGCCTCATGGGTCGCAAGCTCGAATCCGACGAGGTGGCGCGCCAGGCCCGCTCGGCGCCCTATCGCATCGTACCCGCCGACAACGGCGACGCCTGGGTCGAGGTGGGCGGCAAGAAGATGAGCCCCCCCGAGGTCAGCGCCATGGTGCTCGGGAAGATGAAAGAGATCGCCGAGACCTACCTGGGCGAGTCGGTCACCGACGCAGTGGTCACCGTGCCCGCCTACTTCGACGACGCCCAACGCCAAGCGACCAAAGACGCCGGAAAGATCGCCGGCCTCGAAGTGCGCCGCATCATCAACGAGCCCACCGCGGCTGCCCTGGCCTACGGCCTCGACAAGCGGGGTCGCGAGCGCATCGCGGTCTACGATCTGGGCGGAGGCACCTTCGATATCTCGGTCCTCGAGATCGCCGACGGCGTCTTCAGCGTCAAGGCCACCAACGGCGATACCCACCTGGGCGGCGAAGACTTCGACCAGCGCATCGTCGACGCCATCGCCGACGACTTCAAGAAGAAGAACAACGTCGACCTTCGCGCCGACCGCATGTCGCTGCAGCGCCTGAAAGAGGCGGCCGAGAAGGCCAAGCACGAGCTCTCTTCTTCGCTCGAAACGCAGATCAACCTGCCCTTCATCGCCACCAACGCCGGCGGCGAGCCGCTCCACGTCGACAAGTCGATGACCCGCGCCGACCTCGAGATGCTCACCGGCGATCTGGTGGAGCGCACCCTCGAGCCTTGCCGCCAGGCGTTGGTCGACGCCAAGCTCTCCCCGGCCGACATTCAAAGCGTGGTGCTGGTGGGCGGCATGACGCGCATGCCCGCCGTGCAGAAGGCGGTCAAAGAGTTCTTCAACCGCGAGCCCAACAAAGGCGTGAACCCCGACGAGGTGGTGGCCGCCGGCGCTGCGCTCCAGGGGGCCGCGCTCAACAACGACTCCAATGTCGAGGTGCTCCTCCTCGACGTCATGCCGCTCTCGCTCGGCGTCGAGACCGGCGGCGGCGTGTTCACCCCGCTCATTCCCCGCAACACCACTATTCCCGCCGAGAAGAGCGAAGTGTTCACCACCAGCGTGGACAACCAGAACTTCGTGCCGATTCACGTGCTGCAAGGCGAGCGCCCGATGGCCGCCGACAACCGCAGCCTGGCGCACTTCGAGCTCACCGGCATTCCCCCGGCACCGCGCGGCGTTCCCAAGATTCACGTGGCCTTCAAGATCGACGCCAACGGCGTGGTGAGCATCGAAGCCAAGGATCTCGGCACCGGGCGATCGCACAACGTGAAGGTCTCGCCCTCGAGCGGCCTCTCCAAGGAAGACGTGGACCGCCTGGTCAACGAAGGCGAGCAGTTCAAGGAAGCCGACGAGACGCGGAAAGAGCTGGCCGAGCTGCGCAACCAGGCGGAGACCCTGCTGTACACCACCGAGGCCGCCCTCGATGGCTACCGCGATCTGGTGGCCGCCGAGGTGCTCGAAGAGGCCAAGGGCCACTGCATCGCCCTGCGCCGCACCCTCGACGCCAACGGCAACCTCAACCAGATCCGCACCGGCTACCAGAACCTCGAAGCCCTCACCTTCAAGATCGCCGAATCGCTCTACGGGTAGGTGCAGGCCTCACCTATGGGTGAGCCCGCGTATTTCTCCGGTCGCCACCTGCGACAAGGAGCCGAAAGGCACGTACTGGGTGCATGAAGACCCGGCTCGCGCTGCCGATGTTGGTGCTCCTGGCATGTGAAGCCTCGTCCGGCAGCGGACCGGCTCCGCCGGCCACCGACGCCGGCTCGGCCACAGATGGCGGGCTCGCGGATGGCGGCCTTCCCGACGCGGCTCTGCTCGAGGGCGGTTCCGATGCGGCGCCCGATGGATCGCGGCCTGATGCGGGCGGCGACGCAGGAGCGTGCGCGCCAGCTTGGGATGGAACCATCCGCATGCCGGCCTCGGGCATTCGGTGGGTCGCCGGGTGGGATCAGATTTCGCCCACCGTTCCCAACGGGAGCACGCGGGGCATGGGCGGCACCAGCGCGACCGACGTATGGTTTACCGGCGACGTTCAAGACGCCTTCGTCACCACGCGCTACGTCGCCCACTACGACGGTACCGCGGTCCGCGCGCTGGCCGGTCTTCCGAACATCACCTGGCCGGTGGCGGTGGTCTCGCCCACCGAAGCATGGCTCGGGCCCGAGCTCCGCTACCGCGGCGGCAACCTCGAGCGCGCCGCAAAGCCTGCGCCGGGTACCACCGCGATGAAGTTCTTCGGGAGTAGCGAGGGGTGGTCTATCGGCCCCGCAGGCGTGTGGCGCTGGGACGGCACCGACTGGACCGCCTACGGCAAGCTCGGCGCCGTGGTGCCCTTCACCGCCATCGACGGGACCTCGGCCAGCGACGTCTGGGTCGCCGCGGGGCCGCTGCTGAAGCACTGGGATGGAACGGCATGGAGCGACCCCACGGTGGCTCCACCCGCGGGCACCGACATCCGCATGATTCGCGCGTCCTCGGCCAGCGACGTGTGGATCTCTGGCTCCGCGACCTATCGTTTCGACGGCGCAAGCTGGGTCTCTTGGAGCACCCGCACCTGGCTCGACATCCAGAGCAACGGCACCACCACCTATGCGATCGGGGCCGGGGCCATCGGCATCCTCGAGGGAACCGGGTTCTACGTGGCCAACGGCAACGCGTTCCCCTGCAGCGGCGGAACCAGCGCCACCGGCAATTGCGCAAGCAGCTACATGCCGGCCACCGGCGAGCTGTTCCTCGGCATCGTGTCGCCCAACACCAATGGCTTCTCCATCGGCCCCTACCTTCGGCCGGTGGGTGGCGGAGGGTTCAACACGGCCACCATCGCGCAGACGCTCACCACACCGACCGTGGGCCCCGGCGACAAGGCCCAGCTGCGACAGCTCTCGGGCGGCGATCTGCTCGCGGTTTCGAGCGGCAAGCTCTATCGCGGTCGCTACGGCCAAGCCTGGACCGAGCTCGTGCCCCCCAAGATCGCGAGCACCGACAAGGTCTACGCCATCGTGGGCGAAACCGAGGACTTCATGTGGATCGTGTCGTCCTACGGCAGCACCACGTATCTCTCGCGCTACGACGGGACCACCATCGGACCCATGCAGATTACATCCACGCCGGTTCGCGCCCGAAAGTTCAGCTCCACCTTCGGCTCCGGCGTCGACGCCGGGGGCAACGCCCTGCTCTTCGACGGCACCCAGTGGACAACCACCACCGAGCGCGGCCTGATGGTAAGCCCAACCGAAGGCTTCCGCATCACGGGGGCCGGCAGCGCCCGCGTGGTGGAGCGCGGCCTGAGCGGCGTGTGGACGGCGCAGTCGCTCGCACTGGGGCTCGGCGACAGCTTCTCGTTCATCGACGCCACCAGCCCCACCGACGTGGTGGTCATCAGCCAGAAGGCGGCCATCTTCCACTGGAACGGCGCCACCTGGACCAAGCTTGCTTCGGCGCAGCCGCGCGATCTGGCGAGCGCCACCCCGGTGTACCTTGGCACCGGCCAGGTATGGATCAACGACGCCGGGTTGAGCGGCAAGATCCGCTCTTTCGACGGGATCTGCTGGAAAGACCAGCTAGACGCCAACGGCGGCTCCGTGCTCACCGGGAACCGCGACCGCCTCTGGGTCTGGGGTCCCAGGTTGACCGGTGGAACACCGAGCGATCTTCGGACCCGCGTTCCGTGAATCGGTAGGGCGAACCGGCTACCGCGCGGGGCAAGCGCAGAGGGCCTCGGCGACGGTGACGTACGCTCCCATCGCGCGCCTCAGGGGCAGGTGACGTCGTCGTTGGCGAGCGTCTGCAAGTTCGCCACGTCGGCGATGAAAGTGCCGCCTGCGCTTTGCACCCTTCCGCTCTTGCCGGCGAATGCGCCCAACTTGGCAAACACGAACGGATGCTGCGTCGCCTCGCACAAGACTCGTTCGGACTTGTCGATGGAGTCGCCTGCCGCCGCCCGCAGTCGAACTTCGTCGTTTGCAACGAGAGGCTCGAGGAGCTGGGCCGGATTGCGCTTGCCTCGGTCTCGCTTGAGCGCGTCCTCCAGAAGCGTGCTGTGTGCGTGCTCATGCGCGCGGATCTGCGCGGCAAGCTCGGCGTTGAACGGTGCGCCGGTACCCCTGTACACGGAACCTTCCCCCACAACCTCTCCTCCGTTGCCGACGTGCTCTGCCATGTAGGCTTCCTCGAGCATCTCGCGCCGCCACACTTTTAGGTCGGGCGAAACGAGGTAAAACGCTCCCGCAAACGGCCCGTCCGGATCATCGACCTGCTTGACCGCGTAGCCCGGAGCGTCGGGGGTCCTGTGCAAGTAGTGCCCGGTCCTCTTCCCAACGCTGACCGGTTCGAACGCGCACTGGTTTCTGCCGCCCACCAAAGGGTCCTCATCTATGAAGGTGATCTCGGGCGGAGTGTAGGGGGTCTTCCACTCGCGGGCCCTTACCGTCACTTGCTGGGTGTCGGGGTCTTCGGTGTCGTTGGGCCCGCGCACCACCAGGCGGACGTCGACCCCGCAAATCGCGGTGAAGCTGTAGGTCTTGCCCTTGACCTCCACACTCTTGCCCGCAGTTAATCCGATCTCGCCAGTATTCTCGCAGTCGGCGCGGGGGGTCAGCGTCCATACATACTCCTGAATATCGCCGTGGGAGCGCGAGCCATCGAGGGTGACTTTCGTGCCGCGCTCTACCTGGTAGGGGCCGCCGGCGTCGGCCTCCAGTTCCTTGAACTTCTTCAAGGACCAGCTCAAGCGATATGCGGTGTCGCCTTCGCGCCAGCTCGCTTGGCCCGAAGAGCTCTTGCCGTCGCGTGCCCCCTTGCCCTTCACGCGATCGAGCGGAATGCCCGCGCCTATCTGGCCAACGTCCGTGCGCTGCGTAGCTTCGCTGGTAGAGCTCTCGCATGAGCCCATCGCGGCGTAGTTGTCGACATCGATTGACGTCAGGGCCACAGCGCTCAGCACGGGCACTATCGGGCCGATGGCCTCGGCGAAAGCATACTCACCTCGCTCGTCGACGCGCACCGTGTAGTAGCCAGAGGCTACGCCGGGCGCCGGGCCCGCCCCCATGACCGTCTGCTCGGGCAGCTCACTCTCGGAGAGCGAGGTCGAGTACTGGCGAAAACATGGGCCTACCAGGTCGTTGACTTCGCGGTGGTTCCAGCTGCCGCCAATTTTTAGCGCACGGACGCCAGCACGCGACACCGTGCTCGTGAGCGTGACGACCGAGGAGGTTTCGTTGGTCTGCGTGAGTCCGCCTGCCTGCAGGTGCACGTTCCTGGTGGTGATGGCCTCGCCCACAATTTTGCCGTACCAGTCTGCGCTGGTGCCCGGGGTGAATGCCGGCGGCGGGGGAGCGGGAGGAGGCGGGGGAGCGTCGGAATCACACGCCACGAGCGCGCCGATAGCCAGAAGAACGATGGCGCTTCGGCGCAAGGACTTAAGCGGATTCATGTGGACTCACTCTCCAGCGACCAGGGCTGTTCGGGCCGGAAGCGAACCCGGGCTACTCGCGCTTCAGTCGCTCGGTGCAGTAGGCCTTGATCGAGTACTCGCTGTCGGCGTACTTCGCCGCGCAAGTGCCATTGATGGTCTTGAGCGTATCGGCGCCCTCCCGAGAATACGGGAGTGAGATAACGGTCGGGGTGCCGCCCTCGCTCGGGAACGACGTCGAGCAGACCACCTCTTTGACCACTACCTGGTCCGAGTACACGGTGATGGTGTCGCCGGTAACCACGGCGTTGCCGCTCTCGGTAGTGGTCTTGGTGGAGAAGCAGCCTTTGATGTTGGAGACGAATCCGGTCAGGTACGACGCGCTGCCGTCGGCATTGAGCGTCAGGCGAACCGTGGTGCCCGAGTTGACATTGACCCAAGAGCCGACCAAGTCACCGGGAACATCGCCCGCGGGAATCTGCGAAGGTGCCGGCGGGCGTGACCCAGCGGGCGCTTGCAGGCAAGCGGCGAGCGGAGCCCGACATTCGGTCTGGAGACAGCTCGCGTCGGCGCACATCTTGGTTTGGATGCATTCTGCAAGTGCCGTCAGCTTGCGCTTGCCCTCCTCATCCGCCTTCTCCACGCACGCGTCTGGACATGCCTGGTCTGCATCTGGGCAATCGACAATGCACTGCCATGACTGCACGCAAGAAAGGCGCGGCGCCTCTGCTGCGCCGGCTCCAGAATCGGGCGCGCCGGGCGCCGCTTGCGTCACCGTGCAGCCCAGAACCCCCAAAGGCATGGCGGTTAGAATCGCTACGATCGAGGAGAGGAGCGGCTTCATGGTCGACGACATCATCAACAGTTGCGCACCGAGACCTGCTCTGACAAGCGCAATTTTCCGGGGCCAGTGCGGTTTTCCCGCGAGATTTGTCGAAGTATTTGAACGACGTATTTCGACAGAGTTCGACACGCGCGCTTTTGCGGCCAGATTCGCTTCCGCACGTCTCGACACGCTTCGACACGCCCCCATCGTCGCCTCTCTCCGTTCGCGCGGCCGCCAGCAGATAGCGCGCGACATGGCTCCGTCGAACGGCTCCTCAGGTACGCGCATGCAAACGTTTCCCCTCCTTCAGCGAACTGCTTTCTCGATCGTTTGCGTGGGCGCGCTGCTCGGGCTCGCCTCCCACGCTTCCGCCGCCGAGGACGGCGCGGCTGCAGATGTGCCGCCGGCGGCCCGCTCGGCCCGCGCGGTCGGGGGCTCGCTCACTCTGCTCGGGAGCCTGCTCTGGATATCCAGCTCTCGCGCGGGGGCGTATCCGATTCTCACGCTCTTCGGTCTTGCCGCCCTCGGCGCCGGAATTGCCGGCTTTGTGCTGGCGCCAAGCACCGAGATAACCTCGGCGTCAGGGCAGAAGCTGACGCGGCGCTCTCCCCTTCGCCTGGGTTCTGAGGGCCTACTCTTCTGAGCTACCGGGCCCCATCCAGGCCCGTGAGTGCGGCGAGGTGGCTACCGCTTCGGTATCGGTGAGGCGGTTCTGCCAGCCGGGGCAAGCGCGGCCCGCACGGCTCGACCGAAGTCGGTGCGGTCGCGGAGCAGCTCGTGCCGGTGACCACCTACCTCGAGCACGCGGCGCGGACCGTAGCCTGCCACCACCACCGGAAGCGAGGTCAGGGTCCGAACCAGCGCCCGCGCGAACGAGGCTTCAGACGGGATGAACACCGCGTGAAATCGCTGCATTCGTAGGTCGACGAGGGCCTCGGCCACGGTGCCGTACCAGTGCACGACGGAGCACTCGGAAGCCAGGATCGACCCCCAGCGGGCGCGGTCGGCCTCGTCGCCGAAGGCTGCCACCCGCGGCTTCACCGCGACCGTACCGGTGGCCTTCACGGGCGGCGCGGCAATCGGACGGGACTCGGCGGGTAGACGGGGAAGCGTGCGGGTCATCGCACGAGGTTGAGTTGCAAGCAGCGGTCCATCGCCTTTGGAGCCATTGGCGACGGCTCTGCGCACGCTTGCTGTCGCAAGCCTACATCAGGTCGCGACGACCACCCTCAGCGGGTGCGCTCGCGCACGGCGGCGCTCTCTGGGGCGAGCTCTTCCTCGACGGGCTCCTCGACCGCGGCGCCCGCCACGCGCACTTGCTTCGCATTTGCGCAGTGCTCCTGCGCGAGCAGCAGCATGGAGGCGAAGGTGCTGCGTCGAGCGGCGAGCTCTTTTTCGATGCCCTTGCGCACGTATGGCCGAAAAAACAGGCCCGCCATGGCGAAAGCGAGCGGCCCAGCCCAGAGCGCTTGGGCGAACGACAGGGCGCCCGAGAGGTGAAATGCGTCGTGCGCGAGCGCCCCGGCGGCGACGGCCCCGAACGTGGCGAACAAGAACGCGAAGGCGAAGACGCCCACCGAGCGTTCGGCCCAGGTCCGCTCGAGGAGCAGGTGCGTTTTGCCGTCGCGCACGGCGATCTCCACCCGGTTCAAGGGCACGCCGGGTCGACTCAGGGTCGTCATGCGACCGCCGACCTGGGCAGTGTCGAGCTCGAGACGCTCGCGGACCAGCGCAGCGATGGCCTCGTAGCCCTTCGACGAGAGCTCGCCCTCCACCACCTTCTCGATGCGAAGCGAGCTCGGCGCCCCGACAAGCGATGGCGCGCCGAGGGTCTCTCCCTCGCCACCCGCCACCGCAGGCGCGGACCCCGAGAGCTCGGCGATCGTACGATTCGCCGCCGCAAGCTCCGACTCGAGGGCGCCCACCCGGTCGCGCAGCGCCTCCTGATCGTCGCGATAGCTCATGGGCGGAGACGATCTTGGCCAACCACGCCGATATCGAGCGTCTCTTCGTCGAGGTCGATGGTCCGCAACATCCATCGATGCTACCCGCCAAGGCCGCCGTTTTTCGCCGAGAAACGAGCGCTCGCCGGGAAACCCGGGCGTAGGGCGGCGTGCGCCTGCTTTTCCCGCAGCGCGTGCCGTTGGCCTACCGGCCCACGAAGAATCCGGCTACACGAGTCGCCATGCGTGTTGCGCTCGTTTACCCGCCCACCTGCGACCCCACCGCCCCGTATCTGGCGATTCCCACCCTCGCGGCGTTTCTGCGGGAAAACGGGGTCGAGGTGCTGCCGATCGACGCCAACATCGAGGCCTTCGATGCCCTTCTGCGCGAGGCGCCGCTCGCAGCCCTACGCGATCGCCTGGAGGCGCGGCTCGCAGTGCTCGATGGGCAAGCGAGCCTGAGCCACACCGAGCAGCTCGAATACGCAGCGCTGGTGCGCGCCCGCGCCGAGGCCCACGCCATTCCCGAGGGCATCGAGCAGGCCAAGGCCACGCTGCGCAGCGAAGCGAGCTTTTACGATGCCGACGCCTACGCGCGCGCGGTGGCCACCGTCGACGCAGCCTTGCGGGTGGTGTCGGCGACGCACCACCCGCTGCACCTCGACTTCACCGCCTACCGCACGCCGTTCGGGCTCACCACCATGGACGAAGTGGAGCTGGCCGGCAAACCCGGCGCCGACCCCTTCGACGACTACGTGGAGCATACACTCATTCCGCGACTGCGCGACGCCAAGGTCGATGTGGTGGGCCTCTCGGTGTGCTTTCCTGGGCAGCTCCAGCCAGCCTACGCGTTTGCGCAGAAGATCAAGCGCGCGCTCCCGGAGGTGCACGTCACCTGCGGCGGCCCCGGCATCACCCAGATGCTCATCCGCCTCACCGGCCACCGACTGGCGCGGGCGCTCGGTCCCTTCGATACTGCCTGCGTCTTCGAAGGCGAGCACACGCTCCTCGCCCTGGTACGCGCGATCGAAACAGGCCGCCCGCTCCGCGAGTGCGAAAGTGTGGTGGTGCGCGATCGGCTCATGGGCGCGCGCTGGCTGGCCGGCCACGGCATGGAGGACCTCAAAGTGCTCCCGCCGCCGGACTTCGACGGCCTGCCGCTCGACCTGTACCTGGCGCCCACGCTGGTGCTGCCGTACGACCCGACCCGCGGCTGCTACTGGGGCAAATGCACCTTTTGCCACTACGGCCTGGCCGAAGTGGGCACTGCCACCTACCGCGAGCGCGGGCTCGCCAGCATGACGGCGCATCTGCAGGGCCTTCAGCAGAAGTACAGCACGCGCCACTTCTACTTTTCGCAAGACTCGGTAGCCCCCAAGACCCTGGTGAAGCTGGCGCAGGGCATCATCGACGCCGGCCTCGACATTCGCTGGGCCACCGACCTCAAGCCCGAGAAGTACCTCACCCAGGAGCGCGCCAACGTGCTGCGCCAGGCCGGCGCGGTGGCCTGCGCGCTGGGCGTCGAGTCTGGCTCGCCGCGGGTGCTAGAGCTCATCGACAAGGGCGCGCCCATCGAGGTGGTGAGCGACGTGATGGATCACCTGACCGAAGCTGGCATCGCCGCCGAGGCCATGTGCTTCACCGAGTTTCCCACCGAAACCCACGACGAAGCCCTCGACACTCTGGCCTTCCTGGCAGAGCGAAGAGAGAAGCTTGCAGTCTACATCGTGGGCGAGTTTGGCCTCACCCACGGGTCGCTGGTGGCCCAAGAGCCTTCCAAGTTCGGTATCCGCGAGACCTGGGAGCTTTCGGGCGATCACCTGGGCCTCGGCATCTTCTTCGCGCCCGAGACCCCGTGGAAGTCGGACGACGAGCGCGCCGACGTCGACGAGCAACTGGGAGGCCTCTCCCAAGGCTGGGCCTTGCGCCCCTATCCCTGGGCCGGCGCGGTTTCCACCGCACACACCATTCTCTATTACGAGCGCTTCGGAAAGAGCGTATTCCGCGATCTGGCAGACCGCGGCACCAGCGACGCGATCCTCGGCGGCGAAGGCGCGCGCTTCGAGGCCGACCTGCGCTTCGATCCGCGGCAGTGCGCGCGCGCCGAGTCGCGCGACGGCGGCATCTGGTCGGAGCTGGTGAACGACCGCCGCATCGTCGGCCGCAGCCCCTACGAAACCCTGGCCGCCGCCGAGCCCGCCCTCACGCCGAGCCCCGTGCGCCTGGCCTTTGCGCCGGGCGAAGAGCCGATGCCGGTCGGTCGCAGCAAGCGCCCCAAGGCCGGTCGCCGCCCCTCGCACGCCGCCAACGACACGCGCAACTGAGGAAGCTCAGCGGCGACGCGGCAGCGTGGCCGAAGCGGCCAGACCCTCTCCAATCACTACTGCGGACGTGCTCGCTCGATGGCTTCGAGTGCGGCCACGTCGGCGAGATCTTGCGGTCTCCCCGCGGCGCGCTTGTTGGTGAGGAGGTCGCGAAAGCCGATGACCGGACATCGAATGTCTGCAGAGAACGCCGCGTCGTGACGGTTGGGCCAGGCCTCCACGAACGTGATTCCTTCGATCTTGGTCAAGACGTCGATGCGTCGCGGTGGAATACCCATCTTGAAGCCGGTGCCTGGCACCTCGAAGTCGGAGGCGACCAGATCGCCCATGGGGGCGCCGAAGTCGCGGAGCGCGGTGATCACCCGTGCCGCGTTCTCCGGGCTCGCTTCGATCCAGATGTCGATGTCCTTCGTTGCGCGAGGTCGACCGTGCACGCCGACCGCATAGGCGCCGATCACCAGGAAGCGGACGTCAGCGGCGAGAAACGCGGAAAGCAGTTCGAGGAAGTCTTCGTTCATCCAGCGCTCCCGTCTCCATACGCAGTCCCGTCTCTTCATCGAACACGCCGCCGTTCAGCTCGGCCAGCGCGAATACCTCCCGGCTAAGCTCCCAGGTGGCGGCGGCCCGCTCATCGACCGGAATCCGGAGCCAGAAGGCGCAGTCGTCCGCCGCCTCGGTCGCGGCGGGGGCGTTGCGCCGCACGACCACCTGCCAGTTCGCTCTGGCGGCCTTGCGGGATTCGGCGTCCATGGTGGAAGTGTAGCACCGCTCCGCGGCTGGTTCTACGCGTGCCTCGCGGGTGCCGTGGACGAGCGCACGAGGCTTCGCTAGGGTTCGGCTCGTATGTCCTTTCGTCGCGAAACGCGCGTCGCACTGGAGATCGTCGACCACCTCTACGCTTCGGTGCTCGAAGACGGTCGGCTCATCCACGCCCTCGACGCGCTGCGGGGGCTCTTTGGTGCGGCCGCGGTAGGGGTTCGCGTGGAAACCCGAGCGGCCGAGGTAGGGGCACGCGGTGGCTGCGAGATCGTTCATTCGGTGGGCCTCCCCGAGAGCTTCAAGCGGGCATACGGCCGCGACTACTGGCATCGCGATCCCTGGGCCGCCGGCGCATGGATCGCGCCGCCCGGGGTCTTCGCACATGGCAGCCAGCTCTGCTCGCGAAGTACCTACGAGGCCAGTGATCTGCACAACGAGCTGAGCCGCCCGCACGGGCTGGGGGAAATGTTTGCGGGATCGATCTCGCAGACGCCCCATCGCGTGGTCGGTTTTGGCCTGTTCCGCGAACGTCGCGACGGAGGATTCTCGACCGCTCTCGACGGCCTCGCAGGTTCCATCGTGCCGCACGTGGCGCGCGCCTTCGCGCTCAAAGAGCGCCTTCGGGAACGGGCTCAGCCTGTCGTGTATGGCGACCAGGCTGCGCAGCTCGAGCGCGAGCTGCAAGCCCTCCACGGGCTCACCCCGGCGGAAGCCCGCGTGGCCCGAAGAATCGCCGAGGGCCTCTCGCCGAAGGACGTCGCGCGGGCGCACGGCACCTCGTGGGACACCGTGCGCGCGCAGCTGCGACAGGTGTTCGCCAAGATGGAGGTGCACACCCAGGCGTCGCTCACCCGCAAGGTCCTGCTGCTCGAGCACCGGCTGCAGCGTGAGGCCGCACTCGCGCGATCCACATCTGGAGTGCGATGAGGGTACTCTCGGGAGCGTGGTGATGGCCTTCCGAAGCGCGATGAACGCATGCATGTATTGTGCATTGTGTACCCTGGCGCTGGCGCGCTGCGCCTCACCGCCGCCTTCCGTGAGAGCGCCGGGGCAGGCCTCGCCGCCGCCTGCGCAGACATTTGCCGGCAGCGCGGGACCGTGCGGCGACGACCTTCCCCTTGCGGGCCTCGCGCCGCGCGCGTTTCGGCATCGGCACACGGCCCTGGTGCGCAGCGCGGGCCCGGCGCGGCATCGGGCGCGCGATCGCTTCTTGAGCCCTACCGAGGCGCAGGTGGTAGTCGGAAAGTTCGCATACGGAACGATGGACAAGGACCTGCACGACGAAGACGTCGACGTCTTCGTTCGCCGCGGGTGCACCACGTCGTGGGAAAAGCTGGGGAGCGCGACCACCACCTCGGAGGGCGGGCATCATCCGGCGGTCGACGGCGTCGAGGATCGCGGCGGCCAGGTGTTCTTCGAGATTCCTCCGGATCGCGCCCTGCCCGTGGGCCAGCATCTGGTTCGGCTCGTGGTCGCCGGCGATCTCACAGTCGCCGACGCAACGTTGCTGGTGCTCGCTCCGGGCGCGCCGATCTTCGTGAGTGACGTCGATGGAACGTTGACGAGCTCGGAGTACGTGGAGGTCTTGAAGACCCTGGAGGGCACGCTGCCCGAGGCCCACCCTGGCGCGGCCGAGGCGTTCACGGCGCTGGCCTCCAAGGGCTATCGTCCCATCTATCTCACCGCGCGGCCGGAGCTCTTGCTGGGGCGCACCCGCTCCTTCTTGCAAACGCGTGGTTTTCCCCCGGGGCTCGTGCGCACATCTCCACGCACGTTCGGCGCCGGCGTGGGCATCACCGCCGCGGAGTTCAAGAAGAGCGAGCTCGCGGCACTTGCGGCCATAGGCCTCCAGCCGACCTTCGCGTTCGGGAACACCCCCAGCGACGCGGAGGCGTACGCGCACGCCGGGGTAGAGCCGGCGCGCCGGTTTTTCTACCGACTCGAAGGCACCTACACGGGTCGACGGTTCGAGAGCTATCGCGACCTACTCCCGGAGCTCTCGGCGCTCGCCAAAGCGCAATAGAAGCGCGCGCCTTCGTCGGGCGTGCTCGACGACGAGCCGAATCGCGGCCCGGGGGCGCCGAGCGTCAGCGGGGGATGGCGATCATCGAAAGCGTGTGTCCGGCAACTTTCACCTTGGGCGGGTTGGATCGACCGACGACCTGCTCGCGGCAAAACGCGCTCGGATTCCAAGGCATGCGGCGACCCTCTCTCGACGGTCCCACGGCTCGCGAGGGCGATCTTCACTCTGCCGCTACGCCGCTACCGAGCGGCGTGTCTACGCGCGTGCACCACGGAAAGTCGAGGAGGGTCGCCCGCACCGAACCACTTCGCGAGGGCTTCGCGCAGACCTTCGTCGGTGCCGCGTCCGACCCACGCCACGTAGCCGTCCGGCCGAACGAGCACCGCGGTGGGCGCTTCGACCGCGCCCAGCACCGGAAGCTCCCAGGCACCCGTGTATTGCGCATCGATTCGGTCGACGGTATCGAACCAGGGCCCGATGTCGAGGGAGGCGCCAAGGCTCAGGAGCACGGGTCTGGCCGCGTGCAGGAGCTCGAACACCCGGCGCACGCCGCTCTCCGTCGTCAGGTCGAGGTCGGGCATGCGGCGCCCCAAGAGCGGATGCCCTGCGCCGAGATCGTAGTGCAGGTCGAGACCCGACATCATGCCGGCATAGCGCTTTCGAGGCTCGTCCATCTTCAAGAGCTCGGTCATGGCCTCGCGCAGCGCGTTGGTACGGTGGTCGCCGCGGCTCAGCGCCGTTTGCGCCAAGGTGCTCTCGAGCACGCGCCGGGCGACCGGGTGCCGCTCGGCCTGGTAGGTGTCGAGGAGCGGATCTCCCGACGTTCCGCGAACCACCTGCGCCAGCTTCCAGCCCAGGTTCACGGCGTCTTGCACGCCGATGTTGAGCCCCTGTCCGCCGGCCGGCGCATGCACGTGCGCCGCGTCGCCGGCCAGCAGCACACGCCGGCTTCGATAGCTGGCCGCCTGCCGCGCCGCATCGGTGAACCGCGAGATCCACGTGACGTCGTGGACGCCGTAGTCGGTACCGTAGGCGGCCACCAGCGACGCGCGCAGCTCGTCTTGCGTGGGCTTCTCGCCGCGTTCGACCCGTGGCTCCACCGCCACCACCCGGAAGCGCCCGCCGTCGAGCTTGCCTATCCCGTGCACACCCCGGTCGTCGCGGCGAATGCCTACTTCCGGATCCCCGGTCATGGCGACCTCGGCGATGAGATAGCTGACCGACGCGTCCCATCCCGGGAACGCTATCCCCGCTTGCTTGCGCACCGCGCTGCGGCCGCCATCGCACCCGACGAGGTAGCGGGCGCGCATGGGACTGCCGCCTTCGAGCGCGACGTCGACGCCGGCGTCGTCTTGGGCGAACCCCGTGACCTCGCGTCCGCGATGCGTCACTACCCCGAGCTCCGAGACCCAGTCGGCGAGGATGCGCTCGATGCGATCTTGCCAGAGGGCGAGCCCGTAGTTGTGACGCGTGGGGAAGTCGGAGATATCGAGCGGTATCGCGGCGAAGCCCGCCACCTGCGCAATCTGGCCCTGCGAGAGGAAGCGATCGGCGACGCCCCGCTGGTCGAGCACCTCGAGGGTGCGCGCATGCAGGCCGCCCGCGCGCGAGCCATCGAGCGCCTGCGTCGCGCGCCGTTCGACGATGGTCACGTCGATCTTCGCGAGGGCGAGCTCGGCTGCCAGCATCATCCCGGTGGGGCCGGCGCCGGCGATCACCACGTCCACGACTCTCTTGTTCGTCATGGCCGAGGCATCTACTCGAGACCCGGGGGCTTGCCGCAAGCCCCCACCTCTGGCATAAGCCGGAAGTGGGGAGGGGGCCGAGGGGCTAGGGTCGCGAGGTCGTCGACGCGCGGGTAACGTCGAATGTGAGGTCGACGACGTTCTTCTTCGCGTCGAGATCGGTCGCCGGGGCGACGTCCACCTCGAAGCCTCGCGTGCGGGCGCGCGCCTTGAGAGCGAGCACGTCTTGCAGCACCACCACGCGAGAAAAGAGGCTCTTCGACTTGGTGCCCAGGGCGCCGAGCACTTCCTTCTCGTCACCCAGCAGCTCACCCTTCATGCGGAGCTTGCCCACGCGAAACGCCGGGCCCTCGTGGACGGCGAACGTCACCGTGGCCTCTTCGCCGACGATCTGCGGGTCGGCCTTGACGGTCGCCTGCAAATGCCCGCGATCGTAGAGAGCACTGGTGATGAGGAGCGTGTTGCGCTCCACCTGATCGGGCACATAGGTATCGCCCGCGTGCAGGTTCATGGCCGCGCGCAAGTCGGCCGCCTTCACCTGCGCGAGCCCGGTGAAGTCTACCTTCTTCACGTGGACGACCGATCCCTCCTCCACCTTCACCGTGACGGTCACGCCGCCCGCCGCAGGCTCTAGGGCGAAGGTCGCGTGGGCCCGCGCGAAGCCTCGCTCCAGGTACTCTTCCTCGACGCCGGTCAGCCGCTCTTGCAGCTTCTTGCGGTCGAGCGGGGCCCCGGGCTGCAGGCGAAGAGACTTTTCCACTGCTGCGTCGCCCAGCAGTTTGGAGCCGCGAACCACCACCTTCGCCACGCGCAGCGAAGGCTTGAGGGCGACGTCGAGGATGATCCCCCGGCTGGAAGCCGGCACCGCGGTGATGCGCACGTCGTCCACCAGGTCGGTGGCGAACAGTGCGGGAATGTCGGCGGCCGCGCGCGCGCTCACGAATGCGGCACCCTCGCGCTCCGAGAGCCGTTCGCGAAGGGTGTCGGCCTCCTTCGCATCGACGCCGTGGACGCAGATCTTGAGGATGCGCTGCCCCTCCAGGCTGGCAATGTCGCTGGAGTCGGTGTGGACCTCGGCAGGACACGCGAGCGGAAGGTCCTTCTCCGGCGCGCGCACGATGGCCGGCTGCACCCCCGGCCGGACCGGGGGCTTCGGGCCGGGCGATGCGCAGGCACACCCGAGTCCAAGCAGGAGAGCGAGCCCAGCGCGGGCAACGGCGCTCACAGGCGCACGTCCACGAACGCTTGGGCCCGGAGCTTTTGGAGCGTCTCGCTGCGGACCTTCTCGGTGCGGGCCCGGCGCTCGTCTTCGGTGCCACTGCCGTCGGCCGCTACGAGCATCCGCTGCACCAGCTTGGCCTCCAGGATCTGATCGCGGATCTCGGCGCGATACCACTCCATGGTGTAGCCCTGCTGGCGGATCGCCTCCGTGAGCTCGGCCATCGTCAGGTGATTGCTGGCGGCGACCAACGGAAGCGCCCTGTCGATCTCTTCCGACTCGACGCGGAGCCCCAGAGACGCTGCGGCCTTTGCCACCACCAGGGCGTCGATACGGCGCATGAGCGCCGCACGAATCAGCTCGAGCTTCTTGGCCGGCGAGATGCGCTTGTCGAAGGGCAGCAAGCGCGCCTGCACCTGGAGCCAGCTCACCGGCTGACCGTCGACCACCGCCAGCACCCGGTCGACCTCGACGGCGCCGCTCTCGGCCCGCGCGCCGCTCCTGCCGACGACGGTGCATGCGACGAGCCCCAGCAGCACACCCCAGAAGAGCCGATGCCTCATGTGCTCGAGTCTACCACGGACGGACGTGCGGGCAGGCGCCGTGGGACGACGCTATGCTGCGCATCATGGACTACCGAACCACGCCGAACGATCCCCCGCTCTTGGTGGTCTCCACGCAGATTGTCGCCCTCGACCGAGCAACGGGCGCGCAGCGCTGGCGGTACGATCTCGAGGGCGTCGGGCGCAGGTTCGCCGTCGAGGCGGACCGCGTCTTCGTCTTCGACAGCAAGGGCTGGCTGCACTGCGTCGACGTGGCGAGCGGTCAGCGCATCGGGCGCGTCGAGCTCGCGCTCAAGACCGCGAACAGCATGCTGGTGGATGGCGACCGCATGTACGTGAGCGGAGACGCCGAGGTGGTGGCCCTCGACCTCGCCGGTCGAATCCTGTGGCGAGCGGCGGTTCCAATGAACGGGAGCTACAGCCTGGGCGGCCTCGGCGTTCCCGGCGGACACCTCGTTCAACCGGACTTCTCCACCGCGGGCTAGTCGGCGCGGATTTGCCCGGCGAGCTGGAAGATGGGGAGGTAGACCGCCACCCAGCACGTGGCCAAGCAGACGGCGCCCAGGACGAAGGCGCCCACCACCAGACCGCGGCGCACTCCGAGCGAAGCCCGGCGCGTCAGGGCGACCGCCACGGCCGCGGCCACCAGCACGCCGAGCATCGGCGGGAACCACAACGACATGGCGAGGCGGCTGAGCAGCGGCAACGCCTGCGAGCCGAAGTCTGCATACATCGCCTGGTAGCGCGCGCCGACCACCGGGAACGCCAGGAGCCCCAGCGCCAAAAGGCCGGTCAGGAAGATGCCGATGCCGTCGAGCACGGTGAGCGCTTCGAGGCCCGGCGTCGGCGAAGGGTCGCGGCTTTCTCGCACGCGCGGTGAATAGCAACCAACCGACGCGACCGCTACTCCCAGCCGAGCACCGACACGTCGGGCGGCCCGAACGCCGTGGGCCCCTCGTACCCGGTGGTCACCAGCTCGAGGG
>JBBQWQ010000048.1:0-61280 GCA_038210445.1 Polyangiales bacterium | reverse complement strand
GACCGTAGTCTTGGCCTCGGGCGACATCGGAGAAATCGGCGAGGGGGGATATTCGAGGGAGGTAGTTGGCAACGAAGACTTGGTGGTCGCACTGTGCTGGGAGATTCCACCAGAGTTTCGTAGACGAGCGCCGCATGAGTAAGTGCAATGCCCCCTGCGCAAGCGGCCGAAGGTTCGATGCGCAGCGTCAGCTGGCCTTGCCGAGGAAGGCGTCGATGGTGCGGAGAAGCGCGTCCTGGTCGCGCTTGGGTAGCTTTCCGATGAGCTGAAGGCGCCGGAGGATGCGGCGATTTGGCGTTGCGATCTTCGGCTTGCGGGCGTCGGGTAGCCCAAGCAGCTCGTCGGCGGAGACCTCGAGCGCGAGCGCAATGCTCACCACGGCGTCGGCGTGCGGCCGCGTCTTGCCGCGCTCGTAGTCGCTGATGATGGAAGGATTCGAGCACGGGCGCTCGCACGGCAGCCAAACGGGCGCTCCGTTCTTCCGTCCGCCTGGCCCCTCGGGTACCCTGAGCGCGTGCTGCTTCCGCCGCGCACCTCCGCGGCGGCGTCGAAGTCGAGCGCATCCGTTGTATACTGCACGTATAAGGAAGATGTACAATGACATCGAGCTTCGTCGCCACCTGCTCCCCTGGACGAGTCTGGCGTGAGGTGGACGCGGGCCTCTCGAACACGATGAGCCGCGCCAAGCAACCTGGCATCAGGCTTCTGTACTCGAACCACGGATTACTCTACGTGACCGCCGATCACTATGGCTGAACGGGGTTTCGCTGGCGTTCGCGAGGTCCTTTCGCAAACGTCACGAGATCGTCCGCGTCGGCATCTAGGTTGCGCGGCCATGCAACCCGTACGCGCCGCTTCCTCCGCTCTCGTGCTCTCCCTCGTTGCCCTCGCCGCCTGCGCCACCGGCGTGGTCGACCCCGATGGTCCCTCGTTCGTCGCGCCGCCCGGCGACGCCGCACCCGCTCCCGAGGCCAAGACCCAGGGGGAAGGGGAGGGGCTCCACGATGCCGCGCCGGCCTCCGACGCCGGGCGGGCTTCAGACGCCGCCGCCAATGCCGATGCGGCGCCTGCGTTCGCGAAGGATGCTGGCGTCGACGCGCCCGTGAGCCTCGCCGCGTGCACCTCGCTCTTCATCAACGAGGTGCAGGTGGCAGGCGGCACCGCGTCCGACGAGTTCGTGGAGCTCTACAACCCAGGCGCCGCGTGCACGTTTGGCGGATGGAAACTTGTGTATCGTGCATCGACCGGCACGAGCGACGGCGTGATGTTCCAGGGCAACCTCACCCTCGCGGCCGCGGGCTTCGCGGTCCTCGGCGGCACCGGCTTCGGGGGGCCCAAGGCCGGCACCCTTTCCGGCGGTCTCGCTGCCGCCGGTGGGCAGCTGCAGCTTCGCGACGGGGCCGACGTCGCCCGAGACAGCCTCGGCTACGGCAACGCCAGCGGCGCCTTCGTCCGGGGCGCCGCAGCCCCTGTTCCGCCCGCCGGTAGCTCCATCGCCCGCACCCCCGATGGCGCAAGCACCGGCGACAACGCCGCCGACTTCGCCATCGCCACGCCCACCCCTGGCGCTACCAACGCGCCCTGAGCAGCCTCAGTGCGGGGCGCTCGCGGAGCGCACCGGAAGGTCGCGCACCCTTGTCCCCATCTTCTTCGTGTCCCATACCATGTAGCAAACGAAGACCGCGACGATGGCCGCGACGATCATCTGCTGCGCCCGCGGCGAGAGCTCGAAGCGCCTGGCGCGCCCGCAGCCGGCGCAGTGCGAGTGGCGCGTGTCGTTCACCGTTGCGCACGAGGCGCACGCCTTCGTCGTCATGGCCCTCTACGGTAGCGCAGCTGGCGACGGAATCCACACCGGGACCGCGTGCCGCGCTGCGCCACGGAGGCCCTTGCTTGGCCCGGAAGTGTGTTGCGATCTCGCAGGCCTGAACCGCTGTTCCGAGGTGGCGACGACCCCGTTGCCGGCAAATTACCCGGGCGCGAAGAGCCCTTCGCGCAACATTTTCGCGTTCGTCGAGGCGAAAAACCCCGTGTAGACCCGCCCACTTACGCGCGCGGCAAAAAGCCGCGCCATGGGGTTGTATCTGGCACCCCGGCCGCTCTATAAGGACGCCGCCTCGTCATGTACTCGGCGACGAATCGAATTCGATGCCGCAGAGGACCTCCGAGGTTCGCCTTTCATTCCCCGTTGTTTCCGTCGAACCGATGCAAATCTTCCCTCGATCGCTCAACAAGCTCCCACTGATCGCCGCCATCGCGATCAATGTGGTCGGTGCCAGCGTGACGTTCGGAGCGTGGTACTACCTCACGCCCAAGAACTTTCAGGTCGGGTACGCGCCCGTGCAGCCGGTCCCCTATAGCCATCGCCTCCACGCAGGGCAGATGGGTATGGACTGCCGGTACTGCCACTCGAACATCGAGCGGGCGGCGCACGCGCAGATACCTGCCACGCAAACCTGCATGGGCTGCCACGCCATGGTGAAAACCGATAGCCCACGCTTGGCGAACATTCGCTCGAGCTGGGACACCGGCAAGCCGGTGGAGTGGGTCAAGGTCCACAAACTCCCGGACCACGCCTACTTCAACCACAGCGCGCACCTCAATGCGGGCGTCGGCTGCGTCACCTGCCACGGCCGCATCGACGAGATGGAAGTCGTCCGTCAGGACCAGCCCCTCAGCATGGGCTGGTGCCTCGAATGTCACCGCGATCCGAAGCCGAACCTGCGGCCCAAGGATCAAGTCACGAACATGGAGTGGCGTGCCGACTCGGCCAAGGGCTGGACCGCTCCCGATGTTCATCCTCCTCAGCACTGCTCGGGGTGTCACCGATGAGCCGCCGTAAAGACTACGAGTTTCAGAAACCGCAAGACGGCGCGCCGATCTTCTGGCGCAGCCTCGAGCAGAAAGCCGCGCCCGACGCCGCCGAAGCCAAGGCCAAGGCCGAGTTTCCGTTCAGCCTCGCCGACGCGCACGTCGTAACGCCGAAGGCGGAAGAGAAGCCCGACGCTGGCGTCGGTCGCCGCAACTTCCTGCTCTTCGCGGGCGCCTCCGCCACGCTGTTCGGTTGCGCACGTCGCCCGGTGGAGAAGATTCTCCCCTACGCCAAGCAGCCGGAGCAGGCCGTCCCCGGACTCTCCTATTACTACGCCACCGTGCGCGCCTACCGCGGCGACTCCCTCGGCCTGCTGGTCGAGAGCCACGAAGGCCGCCCCACCAAGATCGAAGGCAACCCGGACCACACCGCCAGCCTCGGGCACACCGACGCCTTCGCGCAGGCCACGGTGTGGGACCTGTACGATCCCGATCGTTCGCGCCACCCGGTCTCCAAGACCAAGCTCGGCGCGCTCACCCTCAAAGACGTCGATGCCGCCCTGGCCGACGTCGTCGAGAAGGCCAAAGAAGACTCCGGCGCCAAGCTCCGCATTCTCATGGAGCCCACCAACTCGCCCACCATGATGCGCCTCCGCGGCGCCATCAAGGCGCGGTTCTCGGGCGCCAAGTTCTACCAGTACACGTCGGTGAGCGAGAGCGGCACCCGGGCGGGCGCCAAGCTGGCCTTCGACCAGCCGGTCAACACCGTACCCGACTACGACAAGGCGAAGGTCATCCTCACCCTCGACTGCGACTTCCTCGGCACCGAAGCCGGCAAAGTGCGCGCCGCCAGTGGCTTCGCCAATAGCCGCAAGCTTCGCCTGCCCACCGACGAGATGAGCCGCCTCTATGTGGTCGAGCCGACGCTCACCACCACCGGTCTTTCCTCCGACCACCGGCTCCGGCTTCGCGCCCGCGACGTCGAAGCCTACCTGATCGACATCGCCGGCGAGCTGGCCAAGAAGCACGGCGTCGAGCTCGGACCGCTCGGCACCCTCGCCAGCAAAGGCTCGGGCGCCGCAGAAAAGTGGAAGGTCGCCGTCGCCAAGGACCTTTTCCTGAACAAGGGCAAAGGGCTCATCGTGGTGGGCGCGCGCCAGCCGGCTCGGGTTCACGCCCTGGCCCACGCCATCAACT
Organism: Polyangiales bacterium; assembly: GCA_038210445.1. GTDB lineage: Bacteria > Myxococcota_A > Polyangia > Polyangiales > Polyangiaceae > JABFRG01. The sequence continues at coordinate 57,272 of JBBQWQ010000048.1, read as the reverse complement.
GGGCTCTCGGCAACGCCGGGCAGACCATCCAGTACTACCCGGTCACCGACAAGGACGAGCCGCTCGACCTCGCCGCCGACCTGGCCGAGCTCACCAAGGAGCTCGAGGCCGGCAAGGTCGACACGCTCCTCATCTTCGGCGGTAACCCGGTGTACAATGCACCGAACGACCTGAAGTTCGCCTCGGCGCTCGCCAAGGCCAAGACCAGCTTCCACTTCTCGAGCCACCTCGACGAGACCTCCAAGGCGACCACCTGGCACGTGCCGCGCACCCATGAGCTCGAGTCGTGGGGCGATCAGCGCGGCCTCTCCGGCACCCTCTCGGTTCAGCAGCCGCTCATCCAGCCGCTCCACAAGTCGAAGAGCGATATCGAAGTCTTGGCCCGCCTCGCCAACGAGACGGTCACCAAGGGCCTGGCCGTGGTTCAAGCCACGATGCGTGCAAACAGCACATTCCTCGGCAACTTCGACCGCGCCTGGTCCATGGCTCTCAAGAAGGGCGTCGTCGCCGATTCCTTCGTGAAGCCGTTTGGTGGTCTTCCTCCGCGAAGCGCCGAGATCGCCGCCGACTTCGCCAAGGCCAAGCCCGGCGTCGCCTCCGACCTCGAAGTCACATTCGCGCCCTGCTCCCGTCTCTTCGACGGTCGCCACGGCAATAACCCCTGGCTTCTCGAGCTTCCGGAGACCGGCAGCAAGCTGGTGTGGGACAACGCGGCCTACATCTCGCCCGCCACCGCCAAGAAGCTGGGCCTCGAGTCCGGCGACATGGTGCGCCTCTCTCGCGACGGCGCCGGCCCGGTCGAGATTGGCGTCTTCATCCTCCCTGGCCAGGCCGACGAAACCCTCGGGCTCGCCCTCGGCTGGGGTCGCCCGGAGGTGGGTCGCTACGGCTCGCGCCGCGGCTTCGACGTCTCGAATCTGCGTACCAGCGACGCCATGGGCTTTGCCTCCGGCGTCAAGCTCACCAAGCTCGGCGAGGCCGACGTGGCGCAGCTCCACGGCCGCTACGCCGACCTCGGCAAGGCCTCGGAGCCTGGCCCCATCGCCGGCCGCGTCGGTCCGGTCACGCCCTTCGAGCCCGAAGTGCCGACCCGCTACCGCTTCGTCCAGACGCAGGAGCACGGCAGCATGGAAGGCCGTCCCATCGCCATCGACGGCTCGCTCGAGGAGTACCGCGCGAACCCCAAGTTCGTGCAGTTCCCGTACAAGGATCCGAAAGACGCCTCGCGCAACCGCAGCGGCTCTCCGGACCCCAAAGTGCTCCCGCTCTGGGAGAAGCGCCACTACGAGCGCGACACCGACAAGGGCCGCGAGCAGAACCCCACCGGCTTCAAGTGGGGCATGGTGTTCGACCTCAACGCCTGCACCGGCTGCAACGCTTGCGTCATCGCCTGCCAGTCCGAGAACAACATCCCGGCGGTCGGCAAAGAGCAGGTCATGCGCGGCCGCGAGCTCGCCTGGATTCGCATCGACCGTTACTTCGTGGGCACCGAGGACGATCCGCAGTTTGCGCTGCAGCCGGTCGCCTGCGTGCAGTGCGAAGAGGCGCCCTGCGAGAACGTGTGCCCGGTCAACGCCACCGAGCACAGCCCCGAAGGCCTCAACGACATGGCCTACAACCGTTGCATCGGCACCCGCTACTGCGCCAACAACTGCCCGTACAAGGTCCGCCGCTTCAACTACCTGAACTTCCACGGTGAAGACGGCGTGCTGCCGGACACCGAGAAGATGCACATGAATCCCAACGTCACCATCCGCATGCGTGGCGTCATGGAGAAGTGCAACTACTGCGTTCAGCGTATCCAGGAGGGGAAGATCGGCGCCAAGCGCGACGGCCGCACCCTCAAGGACGGCGACATCGTCAGCGCTTGCCAGCAAGCGTGCCCCTCCGATGCCATCGTGTTCGGTGATCTCAACGACCCTGCCAGCAAGGTCGCCAAGCTCCGGAATCTCGATCGCGGCTACCGCCTCCTGGCGGAGCTCGGCACCGGACCGCGCACCACCTACCTCGGCAAGATTCGCAATCTGAATCCGGAGATGGCGTGATGAGCGACTACAACCTTCCCATCAAAGAGCTCGGGGAAACCCCCCTCGTTGCCGACGGAACCACTTTCCGTTCCATCACCGAGACCGTTGCCCACGTCACCGAGACCAAAGCCCCCCGCGCCTGGTGGGTCGGCTTCCTTATCGCCGCGTCCTTCACCGGCGTACTCGGTATGGCCATCGGCTACTTGTTCTGGACCGGCGTCGGCGTCTGGGGCAACAACGCCCCCGTCTATTGGGCCTGGGACATCACCAACTTCGTGTGGTGGATCGGTATCGGCCACGCCGGCACGCTCATCAGCGCCGTGCTCTTCCTCTTCCGCCAAAAGTGGCGCACCGGCATCAACCGCTTTGCCGAGGCCATGACCATCTTCGCGGTCATGTGCGCGCTCATCTTCCCGGGCATCCACGTGGGTCGCGCCTGGTACGCGTACTACATGCTGCCCATCCCCAACGAGATGAGCATCTGGCCGAACTTCAAGAGCCCACTCATCTGGGACGTGTTCGCGGTCAGCACCTACTTCACGGTATCGTCGCTGTTCTGGTACGTCGGCCTCATCCCCGACCTCGCCACCCTCCGCGACCGCGCCAAGACCAAGCTCCGCCGCACCATCTACGGCGCCCTCGCCATCGGCTGGCGCAGCTCGAACCGGCACTGGTCCAACTACGAGCGCGCGTACCTGCTCCTGGCGGCGTTCTCCACGCCCCTGGTGCTCTCGGTGCACAGCGTCGTTTCCTTCGACTTTGCCACCTCGCTCATGCCCGGCTGGCACACCACCATCTTCCCGCCGTACTTCGTCGCCGGCGCCATCTTCTCCGGCTTCGCGATGGTGATGACGCTCATGCTCATCACCCGCGCGGTCTACGGCCTGAAGAGCCTGGTGCTGATGAAGCACCTGGAGCTGATGAACAAGATCATCCTCACGACCGGATCCCTCGTCGGATACGCGTACGCGATGGAGTTCTTCATCGCCTACTACTCCGGCAACGACTACGAGCGGCACGTCTTCCTCTACAACCGCGCGTCGGGCCCCTACGCCTGGGCGTACTGGATCATGGTCTCCTGCAACGTGCTCTCGCCGCAGGTGTTCTGGTTCAAGCGGTTCCGCACGAGCATCCCGGTCATGTTCACCGTCTCCATCCTCGTGAACATCGGCATGTGGTTCGAGCGCTTCGTCATCATCGTGACCTCGCTCTTCCGCGACTTCCTCCCGTCGTCCTGGGGTTACTTCCGGCCTACGCTGGTCGACTTCTGCATCTACGCAGGTTCGCTCGGGCTGTTCTTCACCCTGTTTCTCCTCTTCATTCGCTGGGTTCCGATGATCGCGGTGGCCGAGGTGAAGGGCGTCCTCCCCGAGGCCGACCCGCACTACGGTGAGCACGCGGCCCACGATGGCGAAGACCACAATAGCGACCACGATGAAGCGGAAGGCGATGTCGCCGCCGCCCCGGCGGAGTGAATCATGGCCGATAAGAAACCCGCTCTCTATCTCGCACAGTACGAAACTCCCGGCGCGTGCCTCCACGCCGCCGAGAAGCTTCGCGACGCGGGCTACAAGAACTTCGACGCCCACACTCCGTTTCCGGTGCACGGCATGGACGCCGCCATGGGCATGGGCGACTCCAAGCTCGGCTGGATCGTCCTCCCCGCCGGCATCGCCGGCTGCGCTTTGGCCTTCACCATGATGTACTGGATGAACGCCGTCGACTACCCGCTCGTCATCGGTGGAAAGCCGCCTGGGGCCATTCCCAGCATGATTCCCATCATGTTCGAGCTCACGGTGCTCCTCTCCTGCCTCACCACGGTGTTCGGCATGTTCGGGCTCAACAAGATCCCCCGGCACCACCACCCCATCTTCAATTCAGACCGCTTCGCGGCGGCCACCGACGACAAGTTCTTCATCTCCGTCGAGGTCGAAGATCCGAAGTTCCACCTCGAGCGAACGAAGAAGGTCTTGGAGGGTACCCGCCCCACCTTCATCGAGCTCGTCGAAGACGACGCCGACGAGCTCGGCGACGACGACAAGGAGGCCGCATGAAGGCCGCCCGCTACGCTCTGCTTGCCCCGGTCATTTTCGCGGTCTTTGGTTGCCGTGGTCAAACCTCGCGCGACTCGCCCATCTACGGCATTCGCAACATGTTCGACCAGGAGCGATACGACATCCAGTCGGAGAGCGACTTCTTCGAAGACAAGCGGACCATGCGCCCGCTCCCCGAAGGCGTTGTCTCCCACGACCAGGAAGTCGACACCCGCATCTCCGAGGGTCGCCTCACCGACCAGAGCGGCTACGTGCTCACCGTTCCGCCGGAAGCCATCGAGAAGGCCTCGGGCATGACCGCGCTCCTCAAGCGCGGGCAGGAGCGCTACGGCATCTACTGCGCGCCCTGCCACGACAACACCGGCAACGGCAATGGCATCGTCAAGCAGCGCGCCGTGGCTGCGGGCGCCGCCGCCTTTCAGCCACCCAGCTTTCACGACGACAAGTACCGGCACATGCCGGACGGCCAGCTCTTCGCCACCATCTCCAACGGCAAGGGCAACATGCCGCCGTACTCGCAGGCGATTCCGGTGCAAGACCGCTGGGCCATCGTCTCCTACGTGCGCGCGCTTCAGCTCGCCAACCCCACGTTGGCCGGCGTGATGAAGCCCGAGCCCACGAAGGAAGCGCCGGCGCCCGCGCCCGCGCACCACGTGGAAGTGAAGGCCGACCACATCGTCATCGACCAGAAGATCCAATTCACCGCGGGCAAGAACGCCATCGCCGAAGAGTCGAACGCCCTCCTCGACGAGCTCGCCGCCACCTTCAAGGCGAACCCTCAAATCAAGAAGGTCGAGATTCAGGGCTACACCAGCGCCGAAGGCGACAAGGCCAAGAACGTGACCTTGTCCACCGACCGCGCCAAGGCTGTCGTCTCCGCGCTCGTCCAGCGGGGCGTCTCCAAAGACATTCTGGTGGCCAAGGGCTTCGGCCCCGACAAGCCCATCGCCGACAACGGTAATGACGAAGGCAAGGAAAAGAACCGACGCGTCGAGTTCCTGATCCTCGAGCCCGCTGCCCCCAAACACTGAGAGATTCCCAAGATGAGCGACAAGAAAAAGGACGATTTCATGATCCGCGAAGGCGGGCCGTGGAGCTCTGCCTGGAAGATCGCAGCGGGCATCGGCGGCGTGGGCGCGGTGCTCTCTGGCGTGGGCGCCGCGAGCGACATGACGCGCTTCGCCTTCGCCTACGTATTCGCCTACTTCTGCTTTCTGACCATCGCCCTCGGGTCGGTGTTCTTCGTGCTGGTGCAGCGGCTCACGTCCGCCGGCTGGAGCGTCACGGTGCGCCGCACCGCCGAGTTCTTCGCCTACGGCCTCATCGCCATGGCGGTCCTCGCCCTGCCCATCATCGCGAACCTCAACCGCCTTTGCCCCATGCTCACCCGCGGTACGGCGCACGGCGCCGAGCACGCTTCGGTGATGCAACTGGTCGAGGGTGAGGCCCGCGCCGACCTTCCGCCCGGTCCGCCGCCCACGCCTTCGCAGAGCGCGGCTTCGGTAGGTCACGCGGCCCCCTCGGCACCTGCCGACCACGCCGCTGCCGGTCACGCCGCCTCGGCTGCGCCGGCTCCGGAGCACACCGCTCCGGCGGCCGATCACGCCGCCGCGGCAGCCCACGCGCCCGACCACGCCGGGGCAGCTCCGGCTGCCGACCACGCCGCTGCCGGCGGTCACGAGGGTCACGACCCGAACCACGTCGCGCACGAAGAAACCCTCGAGAAGAAGAGCCCCTGGTTCGCCACCAACTTCTTCTACGGCCGCGCGGTGTTCTACCTCGTGGTGTGGATCGCCCTGGCGATTGTGTTCTTCGGCTACTCCACCAAGCAAGACAAGACCAAGGACCCGAAGCTCACCCTGGCCGCCCAGAGCGCAGCGCCGGTGGCCACCATGTTCTTTGCCCTCTCGCTCACCTTCGCGGCGTTCGACTGGGTCATGGCGCTCGAGCCCTCGTGGTTCTCCACCATCTTCGGCGTCTACGTGTTCTCCACCTCGGTGGTCTCCAGCCTGGCGGTCATCATCCTGGTGACCATGAGCCTGCGCGACGCCGGGTATCTCAAAGACGTCGTGACGGTGGAGCACTATCACGACCTCGGCAAGTTGCTCTTCGGCTTCAACGTGTTCTGGGCCTACATCGGCTTCTCCCAGTTCATGCTGATCTGGTACGCGGCCCTCCCCGAAGAGACCATCTTCTACCACATGCGCTGGGATAGCGGCCCGTGGGCCTACCTGAGCATGATCCTGATCTTCGGCCACTTCGTGTTCCCGTTCTTCCTCCTCATGTCGCGTCACGCCAAGCGCACCCACATGGGGCGTCTCAAGCTCGGCGCCGGGTGGCTCCTCGCGATGCACGTGGTCGAGTGGTACTGGCTCGTGCTCCCCAACCTGAAGGACGACTTCAAGTTTCATTGGATGGACGCCACCTGCCTGCTGGCAGTCGGTGGCCTCTACCTCGCCTTCGTCTTCCACCGCATGACGAAGCACCCGCTCATCCCGGTCGGCGATCCCCGCCTCCAGCGGTCGATCCACTTCCAGAACGCGTAAGGGCGAAGCATGGCATCCGACAACTCACCCACCAGAAACCGAGCCATCCTCGGCGTAGCCCTCGGCACCGTCGCGTTGCTCGTCGGTCTCAAGTTCGCGCTCGACTCGTACTTCGTGCAGATGGCGGAGACGACCGCGCACGAAAAGCTGGTCTCGCCGGAGCAGCTCATCGCCCACCGCGAGGCCGAGAAGAAGGCCCTGGCCGGCGGCCCAATGCCCATCGACCAGGCGCTCGCCGAAGTCGGTCGCCGCGGTCGCGATGGCCTCAGCGCCGGCGGGGTCGACCTCTCGCCCCGGCAGTCCGAAGATACCGGAGCGATTACCGGCTGGAGCAAGATGCCCAGGGCTGTTCCGCAAAAAGCGGTCGACGCGCCGGCTCCCGCTCCGTCGGCGCCCGCTACCGACTCGACATCGCCGGTTCCGGCCCCTACGGCTACGGGGAGCGATTTGGCGCCCCATAGCTCCGCGCCGGGCACCGCACCCACCACCGCACCCACGGCCCCTCATCACTGAATGAAAGCTCTCGTCTCCTTCGTCGTCGCGCTCGCTGCGCTCCTGGTGTTGCTCGTTCCGAGCGTCGCCGGGGCGCAGCCCGCGATTATGCCGAAGGAATTCGAGCACGTGGGCGTGGCCGAGCACCTCGACGCGCCGCTGGCCCTTGCGGCGCGCTTCAAAGACGAGAGTGGTCGCGAGATCGCCCTGGGCGATCTCTTCGACAAGAAGAAGCCGCGTGTCCTCATCTTCGCCTACCACTCGTGCCCCGTGCTCTGCAGCATGGTGCTCAAGGCGGCGGTCAAGGGAATGAAGCCCATTCCCTGGAAAGTGGGCACCGACTTCGACGTCATCGTTCTGAGCATCGACCCCAACGAGACCCGCGAGGCCGTCACTAAGCGACGCGCCATGGTCCTCGCAGACTACGACTACCCGTCCGCCGAGCAGGGCTTCCACTTCCTCACCGGCGACAAGACCAACATCGACCTCGCGGCCAACTCCGCGGGCGTCCAGTACCAGTACGACGCCGAACAGAAGCAGTTTGGCCACCCCGCGGTGGTCATGCTGGTGAAGCCCACCGGTGAGATGGCGCGCTACCTGTACGGGCTCGAGTTCCCGCCCAACGACTTCCGGCTCGGACTGCTCGAGGCCTCCGAAGGTCGGAGCATCTCCACCGTGGAGCAGATCATCCTCTACTGCTACCACTACGACCCCCAGGGCGGTCGCTACGTGCTTGTTGCCTGGCGCGTCATGCGTCTCGGCGCCACCGCCTGCGCGGTCGCCCTGTTCGCCGCACTGGCCATCTTCTGGCGCCGTGAAGCGAAGAAGCGCCGAGCCAAGAAGCTCGACGAAGACGACACCAACACCAAACTTCCCCCTCCGCAGACGGGCGCTTCCCAGGCCCCCGCCGGCTCTCCCTCGTGACCACCCCCTTGATGGCAAGCGTGAACGGAATGCTTCTGTTTCAGCCCCTCCTCGACGCAAAAGAACCCCCCTCCGACACCCAGCAGCTGCCGGTCATCATGTCGTCGGCCGGCGCCGGGTACGATGCGCTGTACTATTTCATCTACTGGTTCAGCGTCGTCTTCTTCGTCGGCATCGTCGGCGCAATGCTGTACTTCGTGTGGAAGTACCGCCGCCGAAAGGGCGTGAAGGCGGCACCCACCAAAGACAGCACCAAGCTCGAGCTCACGTGGACGATCATCCCGTTCTTCATGATCATCGTCATGTTCCACGTTTCCTTCGACTTCTACATTCACAACGCGGTGGCCAGCGAGAACGCCCTTGAAGTGCGGGTCCGCGGCCAACGTTGGAACTGGAGCTTTCAGTACCCGAACGGTGAAGGCGAAGGGTCGGTGCTCTATCTTCCGGTGAACAAGCCGGTGAAGCTCGTCATGTCGTCGGCCGACGTGCTGCACAGCTTCTTCATCCCAGCCTTCCGGTTGAAGAAGGACACCGTCCCCGGCATGTACTCGCAGCTCGCGTTCACCCCCACCCGCGAGGGCGAGGCCCAGGTGTTCTGCGCGGAATACTGCGGCGCGGGCGAGAAGCCCGGCTCCGGCGGTCACTACTCCATGGGCGCCATCATCAAGGTCGTCTCCCAGGCCGAGTACGACAAGCACATGCAAGAGATCTCCGGCCCCGGCGACAAGAAGCCCGACGAATGGGGCAAGGAGCTCGTGCAGAAGTCTGGTTGCTACACCTGCCACAGCGTCGACGGCTCGGCCGGCACCGGCCCCAGCTACAAGGGCCTCTTCGGCCGCAAAGAGAACCTCTCCGATGGTTCCTCGGTGGACGTCGATGAAAACTACCTCCGCGAATCGATTCTCCGGCCCAACGCAAAGGTCGTGAAGGGATTCGAGAACGGCAACATGCCTCCGTTCGTCTTCACGGACGCGAAGCTCGACGCGATTATCGCCTACCTCAAGACGGTGAAGTGACATGGCAACGGTAGCAAGCCCCCACAGCGGAACTGCAGCACCCGATCCCCACGCGAGCTATCTCGCCCAGAAGGGCTTCGCGAGCTGGGCGTTCTCGCTCGACCACAAGCGCATCGGCGTCATGTACCTGGTGGCGGTCCTGGTCTCCTTCCTCCTCGGTGGCATCATGGCCATCCTGGTGCGCCTGGAGCTCTTGACCCCTGGGCGCACCATCATGGACGCGAGCACGTACAACCACGTGTTCTCGCTCCACGGCGTCATCATGGTCTTCTTGTTCATCATTCCGTCGATTCCGGCGGCCATGGGCAACATCATGATGCCGGTGCAGCTCGGCACCATCGACGTGGCCTTCCCCAAGCTCAACCTGGCCTCGTTCTACATCTACTGCTTCGGGGCCTGCTTCGGCCTCTACAGCATGATTCACGGCGGCGTCGACACCGGCTGGACCTTCTACACGCCGTACTCCTCGAAGTTCTCGAACTCTGCGGTCATTCCCATGATCGGCGCCGCGTTCATCATGGGCTTCTCGTCGATTCTCACGGGCGTGAACTTCATCGCCACCGTGCACAAGATGCGCGCCAAGGGGCTCACCTGGCGTCGTTTGCCGCTGTTCTGCTGGTCGCTCTACGCCACCTCCATCATCCAGGTGCTGGCGACCCCGGTGCTCGCCATTACGCTGCTCCTCCTCATCTTCGAGCGCGTGCTGCACCTCGGCATCTTCGACCCTTCGATGGGCGGCGATCCCGTGCTCTTCGAGCACTTCTTCTGGTTCTACTCGCACCCGGCCGTGTACATCATGATCGTCCCGGCCATGGGCGTGGTGAGCGAGCTCATCTGCACGTTCTCTCGGCGCGCGCCATTCGGCTACTTCTTCATCGCCATGAGCTCGCTGGGCCTCGCGCTCCTCGGCTTCCTGGTGTGGGGTCACCACCTCTTCGTGGCTGGCATGAGCGAATACTCCACCATGGTGTTCTCGGCGCTCACCTTCCTGGTGGGTATTCCCTCGGGCGTGAAGATCTTCAACTGGGTGGCCACGCTGTACAAGGGCTCCATCGACCTTCGGTCGCCCATGCTCTATGGCCTCGGATTCATCTTCCTGTTCACCATCGGCGGCCTCACAGGCCTCTTTCTGGCCATGCTCGCGGTCGACGTGCACCTTCACGATACGTACTTCGTCGTGGCGCACTTCCACTACGTCATGGTCGGCGGAACGGTCATCGCCTTCGTGGGCGGTCTGCACTACTGGTGGCCCAAGTTCACCGGCAAAATGTACGACGAGGGCAAGGCGCGCATTGCGTTCGCCCTGGTGTTCATCGGTTTCAACGTGACCTTCATGTCGCAGTTCGTCCTCGGCAGCCGCGGCATGCCCCGCCGCTACTACGACTACCTGCCGGAGTTCACCACGCTGCACCAGGTGTCCACCGTGGGCTCTTGGATCCTGGGCGTCGGCTTCATCGTCATGCTGGTCATGTTCATCGAGTCGCTCGCCTCCGGCAAGAAGGCCCCGCGCAACCCCTGGGGTTCGGTGGCGCTCGAGTGGACCACGCCCTCGCCGCTCCCGCTCCACAACTTCATCAAGCCCCCGGTCATCACCAAGGGGCCCTACGACTACCACCTCGCCACCGAAGAAGAGCTTTCGGAGGACTGACCAGGGCCGGCGCCCCTTGGCGCCCCCCCAGCGCCGCGCTTTCGAGCGCGGCGTTGGCTCGAGGAAAGCCTCGAAGACCCATGACTTGCCGAGTGATGTGAAGGGAAACGAACCGAAATGACTTCAGAAGCGGCAACCGCCGACGCGCACGAGCCCAAGGAAGGCGAGGAACATGACCACGGTCATGGCCACGACCATCCGAAGTATCTCGCGCACCACTTCGACACCCCCGCGCAGCAGTTCGACGCGGCCAAGATTGGCATGTGGGCCTTCTTGGTGCAGGAACTACTGTTCTTCAGCGGTATCTTCGTTGCCTATGGCATCTTCCGGAGCTGGTATCCGGAGATGTTCTCGGCGGCCTCGCACCAGCTGAACCGCCTGATGGGTGCGGGCAACACCATCGTGCTCCTCTTCTCCAGCCTCACGGCCGCCCTCGCGGTGCGTTCGGCGCAGCTCGGGCAGAAGAAGCACACCTCCACCTTCATTCTGATCACCATCCTCTGCGCGTTCACGTTCCTCGTGGTGAAGTACTTCGAGTACCACCACAAGTTCGAAGCGGGGCTGTTGCCGGGGCAGTACTTCCACCCCGACCACCACCACCTCGTGGCTGGTTCGCCGGAGCTCCCCGCCAACTCGCACATCTTCTACTCGCTGTACTTCATGGCCACGGGTATCCACGGCGTGCACGTCGCGGTGGGTATCGGCGTGTTCATCTGGATCTGGCGCCGCAACGAGCGTGGCGACTTCTCCAAGGACTACTACACCGGTGTCGACCTGACGGCGCTCTACTGGCACCTCGTCGACCTCGTGTGGATCTACCTGTTTCCGCTGCTCTACCTCATCGACTGAAGGATCGAAGAGACCATGTCATCCTCCTCTGAACACGCGGAACAACATCACGAAACCGACGGCGGCGAGTCCGACGACGGGATGGTGCACTCGCACATCTCTTCGCTGAAGCTCTACGTTGGTATCTTCCTCGCGCTCATTTTCTTCACGGTGGTCACCGTCGCGGTGTCCTATGTGCACCTGGGCTCGCTGAACCTCGCTGTCGCCATCATCATCGCCAGCATCAAGGCGTCGCTGGTGGTCACGTTCTTCATGCACTTGAAGTACGACAACAAGTTCAACTCGCTCATGTTCGTCTGCGGCCTCCTGTTCATTGGTGTGTTCTTCGCGTACACGCTCAACGACACCGATCGCCGCCAGAACGAGCTCAACGACGTTCAGGGCAACAAGGTGTACTTGGGCGAAGTCAACGACAAGCAAGCGCCCGGCGGCTTCGAGCCCAAGGCCGAGCCCGCACACAGCGGCTCGATGGGCGAAGAGCACAAGGACGAGAAGGCCGCTCCGCACCACTGAGCTCGCCGCCTTCTGGCCGACAACGGCGCCCTCCCTCGGGAGCGGCGCCGCTTCTTTTTCTGCGGCGCTCGCTCACAGAACGAACGCGCGGTCGAAGGGCGTTCCGCTCTTCACCGCGGCCATGAGGGTCTTGAGGGCGGCAGCTCGGCGCCGCGCGTCACCGAACCCTTCGACCCAGCGGGCCACGCGTTGGCGCGACGCGCAGTACACCTCGTGCGTATCGTGGTGCTCTCTCAGGTGGGCTTGCCACGCCTCCTTGCTGGCGAGGGGCACCACGTCCACCACCGGTGCGGACGGCGCCGGTGCCGCGCCTACGTCGCAGGAGGGCTCGCCGGCCACGTAGGTGGCCATACCTTCGTTGAACCAGGTCGGCAGCGAGTCGTAGGGCGTCCACGCCTTCATCTCCGCGTGCACGAGCTCGTGGGTCAGAACGTGCACGGTGCGCGGGAAGGGGCCGCTGGCCACCACCAGTGATCGATTGACCGGCTCCCCGGTCGGCGTATTCGCGGTGGCGCTGGCGAACCCCATGTCCGAGGAGCGTGCTGCCGCGGGCGGCGCGCCGAATGCCACTTTGCACGCGGGCGATTGGCAAAAGAGCACGACGGGCGTGGACCGGAGATCTTGGTCGAACGCCGTGGCCAGGTTCCTCCGCGCGTTCTCGTAGTCGGTCTTCAACGAGGAAGCGGCGGCGGCTGGAAGGCCGGGCTCGGCGTACACGTCGTCGCACAACGGCGTCATCTCGAGATCCGCCAACGCGATAGGAGGCGCCGGCCCCGTGAGCTCGCACGTGGTCTTGGGCGCGGGCGGGCCGGGCATAGGTTCGAGCCTCACCGACGCAGCAACGACAAAGCCCACGGCCGCGAGACCGACGGGAACAACGAGAGGAAGAAGGCGGTGCATTTGCGCATCGGAAGAGTCGACCCGCGCTGCATATTCCCTACGGTGACGCGCCGCCCGCCTTTCGTCCTCTTCGGACATCAATGATGTATCGACGGACAATCGAGATGCCGGCGTCCCTCGTCAGGGACTTCCCGGGATCGTCGGGCGTGCTCACGACAGGGGAGAGTGAGCCACCCGCGGCCGTCCTTGGCTCTTCATGAATGCTCGCCCATCACGGATGCAACGTCGGATCGGTCTTTGGTCAGCCGAGCGAGCGCGCCGGCGTCGACGCCCTTCAGCCACGCGCCCTGGGGCCCAATACGCGTGGCCGTGACGAAGCGCGCGGGCAGCTTGGCGGAGACGGCGCCCAGCAGCACCAGCACGAAGGCCACGCCGCCCCCCACGGCCACCGTCTTCACCGGCACAAGCTCGCCCAGCACGCACGCCGCCCCCAGCGCGAGCCCCAGCAGCAACGCCCCCAGGAACGCGCGCCGAAGAAAGATGCCCTGCGACCAGCGCGCGTTGCACGAGGCGCAGAGCGGGAGCTCCACCGCTTGCCGCGGCGTCTTGTGGTGGAGCACCCAGACCACCGGCGCGAGCACCAGCGTCGCGCCCAGCAAGATCATCGCAGCCGACTCGGGGAACGACCGCATCGCCTGCGCGACCATGGCGCCGCCGAGTCCGCTGACAATGCCGGACCGGGTGTCGGTCTGGAGCAACGTCTCTTTGCGTCGCGTGACCTTGCCTTTGGGAACGTTGCGCGCGCCGCACTTGAAGCAGGTGAGCGGCAGGCGCGCGTTCGGCGCTACCAGAACCTCGCCCCTCTCCACGCGCCAGGCGCGCCCGGCGCCCTCGGTCACAGGGCGCGCTCGATGCGCTTCACTAGCTCCCTGAGCACGGTCACCCGCGCATGGTGCTTGTCGTTGGCGCCCACCAGCGTCCAGGGCGCCGTCTTGGTGCTGGTGAAGGCCACCATGTCTTTGGCAGCTTCCTCGTAGGCGTCCCACTTCTTGCGATTGCGGAAGTCCTCGTCGGTGATCTTGAATTGCTTGAAGGGCGTCTCTTCGCGCTCCTTGAAGCGCCGCAGTTGCTCGTCTTTGGTGACCGCCAGCCAGAACTTCACGACGATGGCGCCGCTTTCCCGCAGCTCCTCTTCGAAGGCGTTGATCTCGCGGTAGGCGCGCGCCCACTCTTCGGGTTTGGCGAAACCTTCGACGCGCTCCACCAGCACCCGCCCGTACCACGAACGGTCGAAGATGGTGGCCTTGCCGCGTGGCGGAACGTTGCGCCAGAAGCGCCACAGGTAGGGGAATGCGCGCTCCTCTTCGGTGGGGGCCGCGATGGGAATCACCCGGTAGAAGCGCGCGTCGCAGGCCCCGGCTACCCTTCGGATGGCGCCGCCTTTGCCTGCCGCGTCCGATCCCTCGAAGGCCACCACCAGGCTTCGCTTCTGAAACGCCTTGTCGCGAATGAGCTTGTTGAGCCTGCCCTGGAGCATCGGGATGATCGTGGCGGCCTTCTCCTTCGACAAGCTTTCGGTGCGGTCGAGGTTCGCCAGGGTGGCCTTGCCGCGATACACGATGGCCGGCTTCTCGGGTTTCTCCGCCTTGGCCTTGCTCTTGGGCTTCTCCGCGAACGCGTCGTCCACCGCCTGGCAGATGGCGCGACCGAAGGCGACGTCGCGCTCCTTGGTGTCCGCCGCAGGAATGAAGTGCCACGGCGCGAAGGCCGGGCTGGTGTGGGCGAGCATGGCGTCGCGCGCTTTCGCGTACTTCTTGAAGTTCCGATGCTCTTCCCAGTCGTCGTGGTTGGCGCGCCAGCTGGTGGCCCTGTTCTTCTCGAACGCGTCGAAGCGCTCCCGCTGCTGCTGCTTCTCGAGGTCGAGCCAGATCTTCACCAGGATGGTGCCGTCGTTCACCAGCAAGCGCTCGAGCTCCACGGCTTGTTTAAGCTTCTTCTCGAAGCTCGATCGGGCGAGCTTGCCCTGGGCGCGGCCGTAGTAGGCCTCGCCGTACCAGCCCCAGAAGAAAACTGCGGTCTTGCCCTTGGGCGGCAACGCCTGGAAGAACGCGTGGGTGATCGGCCGCGTGTCGATGCTCTTGGGATCGAATGCGGCGGCTCGCAGGTGACGCGGATCCATCCACTCGGCCAGGTGCGCGGCGACCTCGCCGCGGCCGGCGCCAGCGTTGCCGCCGAGGACGATGACCAGCGGCCGGGTGCCGTCGGAGAGGAGCTTGGATTGCGCGCCGAGGAGATCGAGGCGCAGGTGTTCGGTGGTGAGCGAAGACATGCACCCCGATGTTACGCAGCTATGATCCTATGTGCGAGACGGAAACGGCGAGCAGTACTTCTGCCGCATAATACAGCGGCAATCCCCAGGCGCGGTTCACGAACCCCTCCTTGACGAAGCGGTCGCGGGCCACCGATAGATCGGAGAGATAGAAGGCCACCGCACCCACCGCGATGAGCAAGGCCGGGCTGGCTGGTCCCGGGCCGCCGGGCTCCCGAATGGCCGTGGCGAGGGCCGCCGGGACCATCACCGAGATGACTGCAATATACATGAGTACCGCGCCCTTGAGCTCGCCGGCGTGGGGCCACAGCCAGCGCCCCACGAAGAAAGCCACCACCAGCGTGATAGCCAAAAGCCCCTCGAACGGCGCGAACGCCACCCCGCGTACGAAGAACGCCACCGTGAAGGCCAGGTGCCCTAGCAAGAACGAGAGAATGCCGAGCCGGAACGGCAACACCGCCTTGGGAATCAGCAGAACGTCGCCCACCGCCGCCAGCACCAGGCCGGCGAATACCCACGTGCCATAGCGAGTCTGCAGCGCTCCCTGCTGATAGGCCAATGCCACGAAGGCCGCCGACGCCACCGGCTTGGTGAGCCACTTTCCGAGCTGGCTCTGGCGCCGTTCGGCCACGAGCAAGAGGCCGGTGAAGATCGCGACGACGACGACGAAGAGCATCGCAGGGAGCCTACCTCATTGGCGGGCTCCCTGCGGGCAACGGCGAGTGGTTCAGATGTCGCTGCGGTACGGGCCCTGCGAGGGGAGCGCCGCGGCGCTACCCTTCTTGGCCATGAACCCTGCGACCCGGGTGGCGACCAGAGTGCCGATGGCCATGAAGCCCACCACCGACCAGACGAAGCCGCCGACCACCGGAATGCTGCCCAGCGCCACCAGGAGAAAGCACCCGAGCGCCAGGTGCGCATAGGGGTTCTGGGTGCGGTGCCGTAGAAGCAGCTCGCCGCCCACCTGGGCCACCGATACCACGCCGGCCAGCATGGCCAGAAGGCCGAGGCAGAAGCCCACCAGTGCGAGCGGGAAGCCGATGACCGTCACGCAGAGCACCACAAAGGCGGTGATGAAGCCGAGGAGGCCCACGATGCCGAGCGCGAAGTTGCGCATGGGCCGCGTGGCCAATTCGAGGCGCAGCATCTCGACGCGCCGCCCCGCCAGTGCCAGAAACACCGCGCCCAGCACGAACAGCGTGGCGAACGACGAGAGCGCGTGGCCAAAGCCGTCGCGCGCCCGATGCAGAAAGGTTTTGGGCGGATCGTCGCGCTCGAAGGAGACCTTGGTGCCTCCCTTGTCGACCTTGTCGCTGCGGCTCACGTCGCCCCGGATGATCGAGCGCTCACCGCGGGTGAGCACGCCGCCCACCACGCCCACGTCGCCCTCGATGCGCGCGTCGTCTTCTACGTGCATCGACCCGCCGATGGCGGTGGCGTCGCCCTTGATCAGGGCGCCCCCGTGGATGCGCGCAGAGCCTCCGGTGACCACCAGATCGCCGGTGACCTTGCCGTATACGTCGACCGCGCCACCGAACACGCTCACGTCGTGAACCGTCTCGCCCTTCTCGATGCGTAGGCTCTGCCCCTTCACCATACGGTCGGGGCCCACGCTGTCGCTCGCTGGCGGGTCGGCTTCCGTCTTGGTGGCGACCGGTGCCGCGTCGGCCTTGCCTTCCACCACCTTGGTTGCGCCGCTGTCGGCCTCGGCCTCGCGGGCGACGCGCAGAATGCCGCCGTCGCGGGTCGCCACCAGGTTCTCTTCGGCGAAGATGGCCTCGAGGACGCGGTCGGCGCGCTCCTCGCGCACGTGGAGCGTCACCGTGCCGCCGAGCGGCTCCGGGATCACCAGGCTCCAGCCGGCCTTGTCGGCCAGCTGCTCCAGCGCTTCGTCGACGCTCACGTGCTTCACGTCCAGCGAAACCTTCTTCTCGTCCTTGGGCCAAGTGCCGGCTTTGCGCAGCGCGGCTTGGGCGTCCGCCTCGGCGAGCGAGCCCAGGCAAAGCGCCGCGAGAAGGGAGAAGACACCGATGGATTGCAGTTTCATGGTCTTTTTTTCGCTCTTCATGACGGTCTCGTTGGCAGTGTCGGTTCGGAAGTCGAGGGGGATCATCCCGCGGCGCGCGACGTTCGTCGCACGAGCCAGGCGCTCGTCGCGAGCATGATCAGCGCGCAGGCCACGGTGATGGTCGTCCAGAGAATGCCCGTCTCGCCGCTGGCTCCCCGCAGCGCCAGCGGCAGCGAGCGCGTGAGCACCGTGGAGCTCTGCACCAGGCCGAAGGTCGAGCGCTCCACATCGTGCAGCGAGAGCACCACCCCGAAGGCGCCGGCCACGGTGGCGCCCAGGATCCAGCGCCAGGGGAGGCGCGGCGTCTCCTGCGAAAGAGCGGGCCCGTGGACGGCCAGCGTTGCGCCCACCGCTATGCTGCGCTCGGCGGCCGTCCCCAGGCGTCCGAGGCACGCTTCGCACCCGTCGACGTGCGCCAGAACCTCGTCGCCCACCGCTTGGTCGGCGTCGTCGGCCATCGCGGCGAGCGCCGCGTCGGTCACGTGTCCATCGTCGAGAAAGAAGGCGTTCATCGGTCCTCCGACAGCTTTTCGAGCAAGTGGGCGCGACCGCGCGCGATCCAAGTGGCCACTGTGCCCAGCGGCACACCCAGCCGTCGGCCGATCTCGGTGTACTCCACGCCCTCCACGTGAAAGAGCAGCAGCGCCTCCCGTTGGCGCTCTGGCAGGCCCGCCAGCGCAAGCGACACCTGCAAAAGCTCGCGACGGCTGCCCACTTGCGTCTCCGGCGAGGGGCCCGCCGCAGGCACGTCGTGACGCACCTCCTCGCCGTCGAGGGGCTCGGTGCGGGCGCGGGTCCGCTTGCGCGCGCGAATCTCGTCCAGCGCAACGTGCCGGGCGATGCCCAGCACCCAACCGCGAAGCGCCAGTGGCTCGCGGGCCTCGGCGCGATGTTCCACCGCGCGGCGCAGGGTTTCTTGCACGCAGTCGTCCACGTCGGGGCTCCGTTCAGGAATGTGCAAGATGCACGCAATGGCGCGCCGCGCCGGCGCCTCCAAGGTGGCCAGCTCGGCCCGTAGCGCGCTCGTGGCCTCGCTCGATGCCGAAGCGCTTGGCGCCGCGGCTGCGGCGGCCTCGAGCGCGACCTCGGGGCTCGAAAGGAAGGTGGACATCAAGGCTGCGAACATCTTCGAGCTGCCAGTCGCCGCGCCACCACGGAAATTTCAGGCAATTCGTAAGTGCTGGTGATTGCTTGGAAAACAGCCCGAGGTGGGTGGGTGCCGCCTTGGCCGAGCGCGCTCACACGGTGAGGGTAATGCGCCGGGAGCCAAGCACGCCGGCCTCTACCTCGACCACGTCGCCAGGCTGGAGAAACTCGGTGGAGGTCTCGTAGGCCCGGTAGGCGGCGGCGAGCCGGCCCACGCGGTTCAAGAACATGTTCGCCAGCCGACGCTTCCAAGCAGATACCTGAAAGGCCACGCCGGCGGGCGTTCCGGTGAGAATCACATCGCCAGCGTCGAGCTCGCCCGAGCGTTCGGCGCACACCTCGAGCATCGTCGGCAGCGAGTACACCAGATCGCGCGAGCGGCCCGCTTGGCGGCTGCGTCCGTTCACGTAGGTGACGATGGGAAAGTCGGGCATCACCGCCGCCGTGCCGTGCGGAACCCACATGCGGGGCGACACCGGCAAGAAGCCGGGAAAGCTCTTGGCCGCACGCCAGAACGCCAGCGGCTCCACCGCGCCTTCGCCCAGCACCTGGACCGACCTCGCGGTGAGGTCGTTGGCCACCGCGAAGCCCACCCGCGGCAGCTTGCCGTGGCCGAACTCGCGGCTGGTGATGCGCTCCAGCACCACGATGGCGATCTCCCCTTCGTAGTCCATCATCGGGAGCAGCGGCCCGAGCTCCTCGCCTACGCGCGCCGCCAGATCGGGCTCCAGCGCGCGCAGCCGCTGCCCCAGATCGCCGCTCGAGGGGATGCGAACAGAGTCGCCGTGCGGCAGCCAGCTCGCCGCGTCTTTGGTGAACACCACGGGCGGCGCGCCGCGTCCGCTGCCGGTCTCGCGAATGTGATCTTCGTAGCTCAGGCCCAGCGCCCAGATGCGGGTGGGGCGCTCCGGCACCGGGAGCAGCTCGCCTCCCTGAAGCTCGCTCGTCTCGCTCACGACTCGGCCTCCCAGGGAATGTAGCGCACGTCGGGAAACGGCTCGCGGCCGTGGAACTCGAGCGCCGTGGTGTGCCGCGAGGTGAGCCGCTCCTCCACCCGCCAGGCGGCGAGCGGCGAGCGTCGACGCAGGTTCTCCACCACCGCCGAGGCGATGTCGGAGTGGGCGATGTACACGTCGTGCCCGGCAGGGTCGCGATAGATGTATCCTACCATCGATGCGGGGTCGCAGTAGGCACGCACCAGCACCGACTCCAGCGGCCCACGGCTCCGCACCTCGACCACGTGCGGCAGAGGTTCACGCAGCGTCGCCCCCAGCGCCTCCGGCAGGCCCCGGCGATCGATGCCGCGGGTGCTCGTCTCGAGCCACACCGAGGTGGCGAGCGGGGTGCGCATGCCGAGCGCGGTGCGCTGAAAACGCCCGGCGATGATCTCCATGCGAGCCGATGCGTCTTCCTCGAAGGCGCCGCAGTAGACCCACCGCATATCGTCGAGGCGTCGCTCGCCGTAAAGGTGCATCTGAACGCCGATGCCGTCGTCGAAGGAGAGCGTCTCGCCGTCGACGGTGAAGGTGCCCGAGAAGCGCACGCCGTCGTTGGCGTGGCGAGAACGCGTGGGAAGGTGGAGCGCGTGCACCAGCCAGGGCGATCGCCGTACCTCCTGCGGGGCCGTCTCGAAGTGCAAGTCCCAGGAGAGGGCGCGGCCGTTGCTCGCCACCGCGCCCTTGGTGTGCCCGTTCGACAGTTCGGCGCCGTCGATGCGAATCTTCAGGCGGTCCTTGGGGCCGCGTTCGTAGGTGTCGATGGCGCGGACTGCCTTGCGCGCAACGGCCTTCTCTTGGCGATGCGCGTCGAACGAAGCGGCCCATACGATGGCCCGCGAAGGTGAGGTGGCGGCGCCGCCGTGGCCCGGCGCCGGCGCGTCGGTGGTGAAGCGCACCCAGAACGCGCGGCCCGCCGAGGGAACGAACACCACGAAGAACCAGACCTCGAAGAACCCCGCCTGGCCCCGCCACCGCGGCAAGTTCGCGCGCTCACTCGTTTGCACGCGCGCGACCCTACCACAGTCACGCCTTCTTCCGGGACCCCACGGTTTGCGTGAGCACCGAGCCCACGATGAACGCTCCGCCGATGGCCGCCGAGACGGTGGGGTGCTCGCCGGTGACCAGGAACACCCACAGCGGGTTGATGACCGGCTCCACGGTGGCGATGAGCGAGCTCTCCACCGCCCGGAGGCGCCGCACCGCGATGCCGTAGAGAATGTAAGGTACACCAATTTGGAAGGTGCCGAGCAGCGCCACTACCAGAAAGCCCACCGCGGTGTCCGGCGGGTGGGTCACCATCTCGCGTGCGCCCACCAGCACGGCCAGGCCGTTGCCCAGTGTCATGGCGGCGATGGGCGCCACCTGCGCCAGTCCGCTCTTGCCTTTGGCCACCAAGTTGCGCTCCTCGAGCCGCAGCAAGATGGGCAGCGCCCCGAAGCCGAAGCTCGAGACCAGCGCCACCAGGTTGCCCACCTTTCCGCGAGGGTCGATCTCGGTCCAGAAGAAAATGGCCATGCCCACCACGCAGCCAACGATGGCGAACCAGTCCCAGCCGCGGAGCCGCTCTTTGAGCACCGGCCACGAGAGCAACGCCACGTAGATGGGGCCGGTGTACTGAATGAGAATGGCGTTGGCCGCGGTGGTGAGCTTGGCCGCCACCACGAACGTCACCACCATGACCGCGTAGCTCACGGCGCCGCCCCACACCCGCGGGCTCCGCAGGCACGCGCGCGGATCGACCCCCGCGCGTCGCGACCGCACCACGGTGTCGGCCAGCATGACCGGGATGGCGAAGAGGCTTCGGTAGCCGGCAATGGAGAGCGCTGACGCATGCACCAGCTTCACGCCAAGACCCCCAGCGCTCCACAGCACGGCTGCCGCGACCATGAGCACCACGGCCACGCGGCGCTCTCTCGCGGTAGCCGCTTCGCTTGCGCTCTGGGGGTGGGTCAAAGAAGGCCTCTCTCTGGCCTCTTACCACTCCTGACTTGGAAACATTGCCGACGATCGGAGTGGTCCGGTCGGGCCGCCCGGGTGCGACTGCAACATACATGCGAATGTGACGCGCATCTCTCGCAGTCGAACTAATCGTTGTAGACGTTGCCGCGGTGCGGCCGAACGTCGCTCATCCCGGCGTCGATCTGCGTGCCGAAGACGATGCCCAGAAACGGGCTGCCCATGAGCTCTCGTCGCTCGAGCCCGAAGAACGTGCCCGAAGCGAGATTGAACCGCTCGTGGGCCTTGAGCGCTCCGAATCGCGCGTAGGCGCCGAACAGGGTCTCGTCGAACCACAGGCGACCCTGCTGCCGCGCCGCTTGACCGGCCACGAAGATGCCCTGGGCCACCAGCGATACGCGCGCCCTTCGCCCCACGTCGAGCTCCAGCCGCGCCTCCTGCGGAAGATCGAGCCCGGCCGGGACGGCGCTGGAGACGCCCGAGGTGCCGACGCCGGAGAACAGACCGAGGTAGCCGGTGGAGCCAATCATGTACCCTACACCCACAGGGAACAGGCGCACGCTGCCCGCGAAGCCGAAGGGGGCGGCGAAGCCGGCATCGAAGTCGAGCCCCACGCCGTAGCCCACGTGCATGCCGTAGAGCGCGCGCGCCGACATGCCTACGGTGGCGAGGCCCAGCAGATCGCCTGCGCGCGACGGACGAAGTGCGCCGCCTCCGCGCGCGAACATGGTCAC
This sequence comes from Polyangiales bacterium, assembly GCA_038210445.1. Classification (GTDB taxonomy): domain Bacteria; phylum Myxococcota_A; class Polyangia; order Polyangiales; family Polyangiaceae; genus JABFRG01. The sequence goes on along the minus strand of JBBQWQ010000048.1, from coordinate 35,132 downwards.
CGTTCCCACCCCCTGGTTGGCGGGCGTGGGCGGGTCGTCCATGTGGCACTCGCAGGTTCGCGCCTGGTGGCCGTCGGTGGCAAAGCCAATGCGTCCGGGGTTCACCGGCACCGTGATGCCCGGCGGCCAGAAGTGCACCCCAAAGGGCAGCCCGAAGAGCTGGATCTCGACGCCCTCCTTGAGCCCGAGCCGAAGCCCGAAGGGGATGGACCCCACCTGCACCCCGGTGCCCGCTTCCGTCACCTGCGCCCCCACCGGACCGACGTAGTCGCGGCCAATCGCGGTCGCCGGGAGCTCCACGTGAACACCGCAATGCCGGAGCAGGTAGGCCACGAACGTGTTGCTGTTGGGCCCCGGGATGGGAAAGTAGTCCCGGTGCTCGGTGTAGTAGTCGTCGCCAGCCTTGCTCAGGCACCTTTCTGCCTTCGTGAGCTCTTCGTCGGTCATCTCGACGACGCCGTGCAGCATGACGTCGCCAGCTGCGAAGTCCTTGTACGGATCGCGCTCGCTGTCGCCGCCCATCTCGAAGCGCTGGTAGCGCTGACTCTGGCTGTGGTGGGTGACGATCCAAGAGTGGCGCGAGACCTCGTCGATGGGCATCGGCATCTGGCCCGATAAAACCGCCACGAAGGCCTTGCTCTCGCTCGGGAGCTTGGCGTCGGGCCGGGGCAGCGCGCAGCCTCCACCCGCTGTCGTGGCGGTCACGATGGCGAAGGCGGAAAAGCAGCGCTGAGAAAAACTCATGTGGGCCATGGACGAGAGCGCGCGCCAGGTATTCACCGCGCGGCTGCCAGGCGCGCCGTCCCGCCGCGCTAGAATGGCCTTCTTTCGTGGTATGGGAGCGATCCCGTGTTCTTCATCCTCTCCAAGATTCTCGACCTGGCCTTTGCCCCGCTCACCTGGGTCATCGTGCTGGTGGCCCTGGCGACGATGCGGAAGAAGACGCACCCGCGGCGGCGGCGTGGCATGGGCATCGCAGCCGTGCTCATCCTCTACGTGCTCGCCCTCGACCCGGTCTCGAATCGCCTGGTGCGCAGCCTGGAGATGCCTCTCGAGAGCTCGTATCGCGTCGGCAATCACTACGACGCGGTGGTCCTGCTGGGCGGGCTCCTCGACGCGCGACCGACGGTGACCTACGGGCAGAACGCCTACAACGAGAACGTAGAGCGGCTCCTCACCACGTTCGATCTGCTTCGCACCCAGGCAGCCGATTTCGTCATCCTGTCCGGCGGCGACGCCGACGGCTCGGGCATCCGCGAGGCCGACGAGCTGGCGACGCAGCTTGAAAAGTGGGGCATCGCGCGCTCGCGAATCGTCATCGAAGCCGAGTCGCGCAACACCCGTGAGAACGCCATCAACAGCAAGGCCATCGCCGAGGCCCGCGGGTTCAAGAAGGTGCTCATCGTCACCAGCGCATTTCACATGGGGCGCGCCAAGGGCTGCTTCAACGCCGTCGACATGCCGGTCGATACGCTCTCGGTGGACTTTCGCTCGTACGACCCTGCAGGCAACCAGCCCTGGAGCCTGCTCCCGCGCGCCAACCACTTTCACGCGTCCAGCGTCGCGCTGCGCGAGCTTTCCGGGCGCCTGGTGTACCGACTCCGCGGATATTCCAAGTAGCGGCGGCTATTGCGTCGGGGCGGGTTGGCTTTTACCCTGGCTGCATGTCGAAGCGCCTTCACTGGGTTCTGGGTTTCGGGGCACTCACCATCCTCGGTTCGTACGCGCTCTCGCAGCGCGGTGGGAGCGCTACCGCCAGCAGCCCCAGCGGCCCCGCCGCCGCAGATACCGAGGCCGACGAGCGCGGCCCGGCCAGCGATCCCAAGGCCATTCTCGGCCGCGTTTGGTTCGACAAGCTGCCCTCCAAGCGCACCGACGAGGTGAGCATCGCCCTCTGGTTCGGCGGCGGCGTGGGCGTCTACGAGCATGGCTCCTCGTTCCGCGGCGGCTTCGACGTCTTCGAGTTCGAGCGCCGGGGCAGCCGCGTCGATATGACGTTCCTCCAGGACAAGAAGAAGGCGGAGTCGGGCTTCGAGGTGAAGCGCTGCGACGACAAGCCGCCGTTCGATCTCTGCCTCACCTTCACCGACGCGCCGCCGCGTGGCCCCAAAACGCTCTACGGCTTCTCGTACTACGACGACGAGGCGAACGCGGTGCCCTGGTCGCGCGATCTCGTGAAGGCCGCCCGCGCCCGCGCCTCGATGAAGTGAGCTCAGGGCGCGAGCACGCGACGTAGCTCCAGGGTTACTTTGCGCCGGTCGCGGGTGATGGTCTCGTACTCGACCACCACGCGCGTACCCGGCGTTTTCTCCACCTGCGCCTGCAGCTTGGGCAAGTCGAGCGTGGCCGGCACGCCTCCTACGGTAAGCAGGCGATCGCCGGGCACAAGGCCCGCCGCCTGCGCCGCGCTGCCAGGGAGCACGGTCTCGACGATCCACGGGCGATCGGGCTGCTGCTTGTCGTCCTTCTTGGTGAGGCGCCACCCCGCCAGCGCCTCGGGCGTGGTGCGGGTACATGGACCCTCGAGCCACAGCGTGCGGCGCGCGGCATCGAACACCACCGCCGGGCAGTGGCCGAGAATATCGTTGCCCAGTAGGCCCGCGAGGCGGTTTTTTCCGGGCGGATCGTCAATCTGCGCCAGTCGGTCGTCGTGACGAATGGGTCCGAGCCGCGCCTGCCCCAGCCGAAACAACGTGCCCACGGTGGCCGCTTCGCCGGCGCCGCTGCGGGCCCGCAGCTCGATGACCTTTCGGGGGCCGGGCATGCCATGGGCGTCGGCCCAGTACTTGCGAAAATCGAGTCCGCCCGAGTTGCCGGTGTCGAGCACCATGGGGGCGCTCACGCCTTCTACTTCAGCCAGCGCCACCAGCTTGCCTTCCCATACGCGAATCGGAACCGCGGTGGCGCCGGCCTTCACCAGCCCCTCGGCGCTGCGCGCGAGCACCAGCTCACTCCGTGCATAGTCCACGCGAACTGCGGCGCCGGCGAAGAGCGAACAGCCGACGATGATCTCCGGCCTGCGGGCGCCGAAGTCTTCGAGCGCGGGGATGGGGACGCTGGCGGTAGGCAAGTGGCGTAGCGTGAGCTCGCCCAGGCGCAGCGCATCGAGCTCGCCCAGCCCCAGCCGAACCACCTGCGAGGAGCCGGAGCCGGTCACCTCGAGCGAGGTCTTGAAGGCGCGCCCCGCCGGCGTATTGGCGTCGACCGCGCTGAGCCCCGCGCCGGAGTCGAGCAGCGCCCACGTTTTGCGACCTTCGATGGCGATCTCGAGCGATACCTCGCCCAGGTAGTTGCGCATGGGCACGTGCACCGGGCCAGTGCCAGGCGGCCACTCGAAGACCAGCTTGGGCGTGGGGCGGCCCAGGCAATCGGCGCTCGGGTAAGCGTCGTCAACGCCCTTGCAGGCGAGGCCGGCGCTCTCCTGCACCATGCGGCGCACGGTGCGCGCGGCGATGGGGCTCTCGGCTATCACGTCGCGGGGGAAGCGGATGCCGCGGGCGTTGGGCAAGGTCCACGACTCGAAGCTGGTGTTGCCGCGTCCACCGTCGGCGCTCTCGGCGCTCGCCGACACCAGGGCGAACGTCAGGTAGTCGAAGACCAGCTCCGGGTTGCCCAGGTGCGGCGCGGTGTACCGGAGCACGATGCGTGGTCGGCCGCGCACCACGCAGCTCGCGGCATCTCTCCCGGCATCGAAGCCGTCGACGTACGCCCGCCGCGCCAGCCAGGCGTCGAACGCTGGGGCCTGCGCCTCGTCGGCCTCCAGCGGTGTCACCACGCCGGCGATGCCCAACGACCAGAAGCCGCTGCGGTCTTTCCCCGCCGCGCCGTAGATGCCGCTCACGCTCTGCTCGGTGCGAAACGCCTCGTCGCGCCCCAGCACCAGCTCGTAGCTGCCGGTCTTCTTCTCCACCGTCACGTCCATGCGCAGCGTGAAGGGCGTCGCGTTGGCCACCGCGCGCGGGCTGCCATATGCCTCTCCGTGCGCGCGCAGCACGGCGGCCACGTCGATGCTCGAAGGGCACACCGGCGGCGCCGCCCCTTCGGCAGCGCGGGTGGCGGGCGCCGGAGGGAGGGCTTCCGCGGGTGGCGCGGGCGGCATCGCGGCGGCTCCCCCACAGGCAGAGAGCCCGAGCGTGCCCCATACGAATGCCGACTTCATGGCGGCGACGCTACCGCGCCGGTACCGCGAACGCCACCTCGTCGCGGTCGCCGTCCGGCGCCTATCCTGCTCGCTCGCGCATCGACGAAGGCGCAGGCTCAGTCGTAGCGCTCGGAGTGCACCAGTTGCCGCGGGAGCTCCATCTCCTTGCGCAGCAGATCGCGCACGTTGCCGATCATCTTCTGCAGCCCGCAGATGTACACGTGCACGTCGCCCTGGCCGAGCCCCGCCATCTCCTCGTAGAGCGCACGGGCGTGCGTCTGCACGTAGCCGGTTCGACCCTGCCAGGCGCCGCTCTTGGGCTGGGAAAGAGTGTAGAATACCTTGAAGTGTGGGTAGGCCGCGGCCAGCTCCCCCAGCTCGCCTTCGTAGATGCGATCTTCCTCGTGGCGCACGCCGAAGAGCAGCCAGAGCGGCGCGGTTTCGCCCTGGGCCAGCGCGTGCTGGAACATGCTGCGCAGCGGCGTGACGCCGGTGCCGGTGCCCACGAAGAGCGCCGGCCCGCCGTGGCGTCGCACGAAGAGCCCCTGCGGCCCCACCGCGCGAAGCAGGTCGCCCACCTCCATGCGATGCAGGTAGGTGGAGCCGGGGCCGCCTTCCACGTGGGTGATGGCGAACTGCAGGCGCGCATGACCGCCGGGGGCCGACGCGATGGAGTAGGCGCGCTTGAGCTCGCCCTCCTGCTGGGGAATGAGCAAGTTCACCCACTGGCCCGCCTCGAAGTGCATGGCCTGCCCGTCGGCGCGCTCGAAGGTGAGCTCCTTCACCACCGGCGAGAGCATCTGGCTCGTCCGAAGCACGATCTCGAAGGTCTCCGGCGGCCGCAGCGGGGCGCCGGGGCCATGGTCGCGGATGACGGCGTCGCGGATGACGGGATCGCTCATGGGGCGTGGCTACGCGGCCTTTTTGCGGTCGTCAACGTGCATCCGGGGCAGTTTCGGAATCTCCAATGGATCAGCGAGCTTGAAAAGATTCTTCGGGAACCGATTTCGGGAATATTCGACCGTGGGATACCTTGAACAGTCTGTGATTCCCCTGTCTTTTCGCGCCCTCACACGCCTTTGTGCGGCCCTCGTGGTCGTTCTGCTCGTTTCTGCCTGCAAGAGCAACGCGAAAGATGCGCCGAAGGGCGACGGCACGGCCGCCAATGCCGCGTGGACGCGGCCGTTCCTCTACGTCATCGACGGGCCGAAGAAGTCGTACGTGTTCGGCACCATCCACGTCGGCGATCCGCGCCTCGCGACGTATCCGGCTGCGCTGAAGAACGCGCTCGCCACGGCGAATGTGGTGAACACCGAGATTCCCCTCGATGTGTCGGTGCAGATGCGCTTCTCGCAGGCCACCGTGCTCCCCGACAACAAGACGCTCGAAAGCGAGGTACCCAAGGCCACGCTCGACCGTACCCGCCTCGCGTTTGCCACCAAGGGCTTGCCCTTCAAACCGTTTGAGCACATGCGTCCGTGGTTCGTGGCCATGCAGGTGGCGCTCCTCGACCACATCTTCGACACCGGCAAGCCCCTCGACGCGCGCATCTATAACGAAGCGCAAAAGGAGAAGAAGGAGGTCGGCGGTCTCGAGACGGTGGAGGAGCAGGTGGCCATCTTCGACGCGCTCACGGCGGCGGAGCAGGTGGAGATGCTGGAGGCGGCGCTCGATGGCCGCGACAAGGCGCTCAAGGAGAAGAAGGACCCCATCAAGGACCTCCTCGAGTCGTACCTTCAGGGTGACGACAAGGTGCTGCAAGCGGCGCTCGACAAGGAGACCGATAGCCAAAAGCCGCTCGACGTGAAGATGAAGAAACGGATGATCACCGACCGCAACGTCGTCATGGCCGACCGCATCGCCGAGCGGGTGCGCGCCGCACCCGACAAGAGCCACTTCTTCGCGGTGGGCTCGGCCCACGTGATCGGCCCCGACGGCATCGTGGAAAAGCTCAACAAAAAGGGCTTCACGGTAACCCGCGCGGCGCCGTGAGCGCGCTCTCTCTCTCTCCCCCGACGAAGGCTTCGAGCCGCTCGAGTGCGGGCGCGAGGTCGATGTCACGGGCCGCGAGCCAAGCGTCGTCGTAGTACGTGTTTAGGTAGCGATCGCCGGAGTCGCAAATCAAGGTCACGATGGACCCCCGCTCGCCGCGCGCGAGCATCTCTTGCGCCAGCTCCAGCGTGCCGTAAAAGTTGGTGCCGGTGGAGCCGCCGCACTTCTTGCCGATGAGCTTCTCCAGAAAGCGCATGGCCGCGAAGGAGTGGGCGTCTGGCACCGCGATCACGCGATCGACGATTTCCCGGATGAACGAGCGCTCCACCCGCGGCCGCCCGATGCCCTCGATGCGCGAGCCCCGGGGGCTTTCGAGCGACGCGTCGCCGCTCCGGTGATAGCCGGCGAACACCGAGTAGTCGGGGTCTACCACGCACACCTGGGTGGCGTGCCTGCGGTAGCGAACGAAGCGACCGATGGTGGCGCTGGTGCCGCCGGTGCCGGCGCCGCACACGAACCAGGTGGGAATCGGATGCGCCTCCTTCGACATCTGCTCGAAGACCGCCTCGGCGATGTTGTTGTTGCCGCGCCAGTCGGTGGCGCGCTCGGCATAGGTGAACTGATCCATGAAGTGCCCGCGCGTTTCCCGAGCCAGTCGCTCCGACTCGCCACACACCTGCGACGCCTCGTCCACCAGGTGCGTCTGGCCGCCGTAGAAGGCGATCTGCGCGATCTTCTCCGGCGAGGTCGCGCGCGGCATCACCGCGATGAAGCGCAGGCCCAGGAGCCGCGCGAAGTACGCCTCCGACACCGCGGTAGAGCCGCTCGATGCCTCGATGATGGTCGTCCCTTCGCCCACCCACCCATTGCAGATGGAATAGAGGAAGAGTGAGCGCGCGAGCCGATGCTTCAGGCTGCCGGTGGGGTGGGTCGATTCGTCCTTGAAGTAGATCCCGATGCCGGCGAGCGCTGGCAGATCGAGCTTGAAGAGATGGGTGTCGGCGGATCGCTGGAAGTCCGCCTCGATGCGCTGGATGGACTGGTCGACCCAGTCTCGTTGGCTCATGGGCGGAGCCTGCCGGCCTGCAGGGTAGGGGTCAAGGTGCAAACGTCGGGGCTCCGCAGCCCCACGTGAACGCGCCCGCGCCACGACTCCACCGGCGAGATGCCCCGCGCCGCCCCCAAGGCGAAGCGCTCGCGCGCAGGCACCGGCGCACGTTCGTCCCCTGACCTTTGCTATGGTGCGGCCATGGCCGGCCCCGACCCCCTCCACGGTGTGACGCTCGAGGCGATCCTCGTCTATCTGGTGGAGCACCTCGGCTGGGAAGAGATGGGCCGGCGCATCGACATCCGCTGCTTCAACTTCGACCCCAGCGTTGCCTCGAGCCTCACGTTCCTCCGCCGAACCCCCTGGGCTCGCGCCAAGGTCGAAGCCCTCTACGTGCATCTGGTGTCGTAGCCGCTATCGCGCGGCTTCCGCGCGCCTTCGCGCTTCCTTCACCGAGAGATCGACCCACGTGTCGCGAGCCTCGAAGCTGTAGGGCGCTTCCCAGTCGAGGTGTACGGGTGCGCCCTCGAGTGGCGTGCCGGTGCGCGGGTAGCCCTCCCACGAGAGGGCGATGCGAAAGCGCCCGAGATCGTGACCATCGAGGCCCAGCAGTGGATAGGCGTGGCGAATGGTGGTGAAGCCGTGGGCCGGCTGCTGGCCCACCACCGGGCCCATGTGAAATGCCGCCCAGTCGGCCACGATGGCGTCGCAGCTCGAGGTGCACTCGGGACCGGTGACGATGGCGACCTTTGCCTTGGTGACGCGTTCGTCGGGGCGCGGTCCTTGCGACTCGCAGGTGCCGTCGGTTTGCACCCGGCCGCCCTTCGTACACAGAAACGGCCAGCTCACCTCGTTTTGGTGGTCGGCAACCGCCCGCGCGTAGCGCGCCATGAGCGCCTTGTCGCCGTACAAGAATTGACGCGTGTCGTCCTGGGAGAAGTCGGCCGATACCTTCACGTGCACGGTCTGGTGGTCCCACGGCTTGTCGGCGAACCAGCTCAGGAACACGAAGGGGTTATTGCCACCGTGGTTCTCGTGCACGTCGAGCACCACCGCGCGAGCCGACGCGAGCTCCCGCGTGAGCAGCAGGTGATCGGCGCGGGCGGCGCGCAGCGCGTCTTGGTCCTCGCTCTCGTGGTCGTACAGAAACGAGACGAAGCGCACCAGGCGCGTATCTCCCCGGCCGCGGCCGGGCTTGGGCCTGTAGACGCACACATTCGCGCCCACCGCAGAAAGCTCGAAGTCGGTGTAGAGTGCAGTTTTGTCGGCGCGGCAACCGATGCTCTTCATGGGCGGCGCGTCGTCGAAGCCTCGTTCGGTCGTCTCCTCCCACGTTCGCGGGTGCACGAAGCCGAGCGCGCGGTCCCAGGTGCGGTCGCCCCTTTTGATGCGCAGGGTTCGAAGGTCGCCAGCCTTCACCCGCGTCCATGGCAGACGCACCGAGACGACGGCGTTTGCCTGCTCGTGCCCACGCATTGATTCGTTCTGCGAGCTCGACTCCCAGGGGTGCGCGGCGAGCCAGGTGGCCATGGGAACGCCGTCCACCGCGACCACGTCGTCCCCGGCTTCGATGCCCGCGTCGCCGTCGCTCAGTGCGCGTTCGAGCACGTTGGCCACGCGAATGCGCGCCGCTGCGCCCCGGCCTTCGGCGAACAGCTCGAGGCCCAGCCCCAGGCGCGTGGCGCGAAGGTCGCTGGGGGGCGAGAGGTAGCAGTGGCGATCGCCGAGGGCATTTTGCACGTGCCGCAGAGCCTCCAGCGCCGCTTCGCGCGTCGTGGCCGCTTCGAGCTCGCGTCGCAGGTCGGCGCGCCCGGCGTCCCATCGGGCGCGCTGCCCGGCTGCGAACGCGTGGTGGGCTTCGACGTTGCGAGCAAGGGCGTCGAACACGGTGCTACGGCCTGGCGCGCCACCGAGAAGGCCTGGCGCGCCATCCGCGGTGGCAGCGACCGCGGTGGTCGAGGGCGAGGCCACCGGTACCGCGTTCACGGAAGGGCCACGTCCGCTTCTGGCGGCGCCGCACGCAACGAGGGAGCCGATCAGGACGAGGGAGCGCGTGCTTCGCCACGGGGTTTGCATGAAAGAAGCCTTCGCACGGAATGGTCCCGGCCGCGTCTACGCCAGGTCACGGTTTCTTAACGGCAATGCATTGGTGCCCATGCTTTTTCCGGAGTACAAGGGAAAATACCCATGAAATCTCGGGAACCCGCCCCGGAAACGTCGCGCATCCTCGACGACCTGCGGCGCATCGTACGGGTGCTCCGCGAATCGTCGCGCACCGCCGAGCGCGATCTGGGGGTGACCGGCGCGCAGCTCTTCGCCCTCAAGGTGGTCGCCCAGGCGCCTTCGCTCTCGTTGGGCGAGGTCGCGCGCCGCACCCGCACCCACCAGAGCACCGTGTCGGTGGTGGTCAAGCGCCTGGCGGCCGCCGGCCTGGTGCGCAGGGTGGTGGCCGACGACGATGCCCGGCGCGCCGAGCTTCAGGTGACCGAGAGCGGTCGGGCGCTGCTTCGAAAGGCGCCCCAAGCCGGGCAGGAGCGGCTGCTCGCGGGGCTCGGGCGGCTACCCAAGGCGCGCCGCACGGCCCTGGCGGCGCACCTGGGCGAGCTCGCGGTCGCCATGGGGCTCGAGGGCGAGGCCGCGCCGATGTTCTTTGAAGACGATGCGCGCCGCAGGGCTCTCCGTGTCTGAGCGCCCGCGCGTACTCGAGCTGGTGCGCCGTCACGGATGGAACGCGACGGCGTTCCAGACGCTGGAGACGGGCTACTCGTACTTCTTCGCCGGCGACGACGCCTGCATCGCCTACGTCGACACCGGCCGAGCGTGGGTGGCGGCCGGCGCGCCGCTGGCGGCGCCTGACCACCTGGGCGAGAGCGTGCACGCCTTCATCGCCGCGGCTCGGGAACGCGGCCGCCGCTGCGCCTTCGTCGCCATCGAAGAGCGCCTGAAAGAGGCAGCGTCGCCCGAGCTTTCGAGCTTGCCCATCGGTGAGCAACCGGTGTGGAACCCCGGCGAGTGGGACGACATTCTGGGCCGCCGCCGGAGCCTCCGAGAGCAGCTGCGGCGCGGTCGCGCCAAGGGTGTTCGTGTTCGCAAGATCACCGCGGCCGAGCTTTCTGGAGGGCCCACCCAGCGCGCCATTCAGGCCGCGTCGCGCCAGTGGCTGGCCTCGCGAAAGCTGGCGCCCCTGCAGTTCTTGGTGAAGATGGAGCCCTTTGCGTTTCCCGACGAGCGTGCCTGCTTCGTGGCCGAGCAAGGAGGGAACCTGGTGGGCTTCGCGGGCGTGGTGCCGGTGCCCGCGCGCGAGGGGTGGTTTCTCGAAGATCTGGTACGGGTGCCCGACGCGCCGCAAGGCACCTCCGAGCTGTTGGTCGACGCGTTCATGCGCTGGTCGGCCGGGCTCGGGTGCCGTTGGGTCACCCTGGGCCTCGCTCCGCTCGCGGGTCCGTTGCCCAGCGCGCTCCGCTTCGCCCGCCGCTTGAGCACCAGCCTCTACGACTTCGAGGGGCTGCGCGCCTTCAAAGCCAAGCTCGAACCCGCCCGCTGGCAGACCGTCTACCTCGGCTATCCTGCCTCGCAGGGCGCAGCCCTCTCGCTCGTCGACGGCCTCGCTGCCTTCACCGACGGCGGTTTTCTCCGCTTCGGCGCGCGCTCGCTGTTCGGCCTCGACTGACGTCAGGGGCAGACAGCGCCGAGCCGCGCGGTCTTGGGCGCGAGATCGTCGTACGACCGAATGCGCCAGTCGCCCCTGCGAAGGCCCCCCGCGGTGAGCAGCGGCACGTCGAGGACGGTGCTGCAAGACCGCGATTGGGTGTCGAGGTTCTCGAAGTAGAAGCGATAGGGAACGCCAAATTGCGTGTAGGTTGCAACGTCGCTGGGCCGGTTGCCGAACCCGAAGACCACCTTGAAGCCCTTGGCCACCAGCGCCTCGATCTCTGCCTTCTTGAAGGCTTCGGCGGCGGAGTTGAAAGCGCCGGTGAGGCCCAGCGTGGTGTGCACGATGCCGCCGGGCAAGTTGCCGCGGCCGTCGCCGCGGGCGCTCTCTTTGAGGAAGGCGTGGGTGTGGGGCGCGAGCCACTCCGGGCGCGCCGTGAGGTACATCGGCCGGTAGCCGAGCGCGACGAGCTTGGCGTAGGCGGCGGGCGCGCCCTGGTGCACGTTGGGCTGGCCCTTCTCGCCGCTGAAGAACCCCCGCCACAAGGCCGGAAAGTCCGACTCCTCGTCGCAGGCGAGCTGCACGTCTTGGGGCTTTCGTTCGGTGAGTGTGCCGTCCACGTCGCTCACGAAGAGGGGCGTTCCGCGCGGGAGCACCTCGATGAGCTGGTCGGCGTAGGTGTGATCGCCAGCCACGATCATGCGCACCCGGTGCTGGCCGATGCCGAGGCGCTGGGCCACGGGAATCTCGGCGAACACACGGCCGCCGGAGTCTTCGACGCCTTCAACTGCCGGGTGCTCATGCTCCTCGGTGGTGCGCACCGGCGAGGCGAAGGCGAGCTTCTCCCAAGCGCCGGCGCACCCACGCTGCACGAACACCTCGACCGCCTCGCCTTTGAGGTCCTTGTCGGCGGGGCCGTAGGCGAACTTACCCAGCACCCACTGGGGCTCACCCACCGCGTAGAAGGCGTCGCGGCCACGATGGTGCGCAGCCTCGCTGGCGATGAGCGAGCTGAACGTGTGCTCGAAGCGCGCGTCGGGCAGCGAAGGGCTCGCCGGCGGCTCGGCGCCGCAGAGGGCCGCCTGGCCCGCCACCGAACGGAGCGAGGCTACCGTCGCGGCGTTGGTCGCCGGGCATGCGGTCACGTCGGCGCTCTCTTCCTCAACGTCGGCACTCGCCGCGCACCCCACGGGAAAGCTCAGCAATACCAGCACGAAAAGCGAGGAAGAAAGCCGCATGCGGCGGCGCAGTGCAGAGAACGCGCCAGGTCGAGTCCGCACGCATCCTGCATAGAATTTGCCGCCGCCGCGCTGCGGGGTGGATCCGCCGGTGCGCCGGCGATCCAGGCTGCGGCCCGCAGTCCGCTTCGGCACTCCGCCCCCAGTCTCTCCAATATGTGCTCTCCAATATGTGCATGATGCATGTAGCTGGCGACATCCGGGCTCACCCGCCGCTCCGCCATCTGGCGGATGGTGCTTCTCGCCCAGCGGGCTACCAAGGAAGAGGTCGGGATGCTCTCGGCCGACTTCGTCTCCACCCTGCGGAGCATGCACTATGCAATCAATCGCGCCCGCCTCCACTTCGCCCCGCGTCTCGGCGCTCCTCACTGCGCTGGCTTCCCGCGACGCCGAGCGGCGCGCGGTGGTGCTCACGCCGGCTCCCGTGCCGAGCTCGCTGCCGCCGGTGGAGCGGGTCATGGGGTACCTGCGACAGAACTTGGCTCATGCCTCGGTGGGCGCGGCGGCCCGCGCGATCCACGTTTCGCGTCGTTCCTTGCAGCGCCTCTTGCACGCCGAGGGCACCAGCTTTCGGGCGCTCGTCGTTCGGGTGCGGGTCGAGTGCGCCAAGGCGCTCCTCGTCACCGATCGCCCCATGGGTAGCATCTCGTTGGCGGTCGGCCTGCGCAAGCCGGAGCAGTTTCGCCGTCAGTTTCGCGAAGTCGTCGGCATGAGCCCCAAGGAGTGGCGCCGCGCGCAGGCGGCCGCGACCGCTGCGTCGGCGGCCTTTCCGCGCGCCAGCTGACCTCTACCCGCGCCCGCGGAGCAAGCGATCGTAGAGCGCGAGCGTCTGCGCCAGCACGGTCTCTTGCGAGAACTCCGCGAGCACCATCTCTCGGCCGCGTGCGCCGAGGCGCGCGCGGAGCGCGCCATCGGTGACGATACGCTCGAGAGCTGTGGTGAGGGCGCTGGCGTCGCGGGGCGGCACTGTGAGCGCGTTCTCACCGTTGCGTGCAATCTCCCTGCATCCGGGTACGTCGGTGGCCACGATGGGCCGGCCGCAAGAAGCCGCCTCGAGCAGCGCCTTGGGCAGACCCTCGCCGTAGGAGGGGAGGCACACCGCGTGGGCCTCGCCGATCACCCGGGCCATGTCGTCGCGCCAGCCGAAGCTTTCCACCGCGCCTTCGGCCACCCAGCGCGCGAGGTCGCCCTCGCCCACCGATGCGGGGTTTCCGGGATCACCCTCGCCCACCAGCGCGAAGCGCGCCTTCACGCCCTTGGCTTTGAGGCGGCGCGCAGCCTCTACGAACTCGAACACGCCCTTGTCGCGCAAGAGCCGCGCCGGGAGCACCACCAGCGGGGGCCCCTCCGGCTCCGGGCTCGGCGCGAACGCGCGCGTGTCGACGCCGGCGCCGCGAATGAGCTCGACGCGGTCGCGGCGCATGACCCGCCACTTCACCCAGGTTTCGACGTCGTCGGGGTTCTGCAGAATGGTGCACGACCCCGGGCGATTGAGCAGCATGCGATAGGAGAGCTTCACCCCCGGGCGAATCATGCGCGAGAGCAGCTGCTTGTTCAGGAACACGTAGCCCATGCCGGGCATGGCGTTCACCACCGCGCGCACGCCCGCCGCCTTGGCGGCCATCGACCCGTAGATGATGGGCTTGATGGCCACATGATGGGTGAGGTCCGGCCGCTCCTTCCGGTACAGCTTCACCAGCTGCGCCACGGTACCCAGGTCTTGCAGCGGGTTGCGGCCCTGACGGTTCAGGGCAATGGGCAAGTAGCGGAGCCCCGCCGCTTCGAAGTGCTTGGTGTACTCGCCCTCTGGCGTCACCACCGTGACCTCGTGCCCGGCCTTCTGAATCCCCACCGCCAGCGACATGCGGTGGCACCAGAAATACCAATCGTTCGCGACCAGAAAAAGCACGCGCGCCATGAAGCGCGTTCATAGCATACGCGGGGCGACCTTTTCGGCAGGCGGGTTTTGCGCGTCTTTGCCCAGTTCTGGTACGATGCGTCAGAATGTCGAACCGGGTCTTCTTTCCGCAGCTTGCGATGGACACGTGGATGGTCGACGGCAAGGTCGACATGGTCCAGGACGAGCTCACCATTCTGGCCGAGGGCCGCCGCTACCGCTTGGAAGAGTCGGTGCGCGTGGTGGCCGAGGTGACCGGCGCCGAGTGTCCCCGTGGCCTGGTGGGAAAGGTGAAGTCTCGCGCAGCCCTGCAAGAGCTGGGAGCGGAGCTCATGGAGCAGTCGATGATCCTCGGAGAGAATGCCTACGACGTGGTGCCCGGGTGGAGCGCGGCGCCAATCGGCGCCTTCGAAGAGCACATCAGCTCGCAGGCGCGCATCGTCGCCCGCTCCAGCGGCACGAACGAAGCCGTGCCGGCCACCGACGAAGCGCTCCTTGCGCAGTTCCTCCTCGAGAACATGTAAGCCGCCATGAGCTCCTTCTGGGTCGACGCCTTGTTTCTCGCCATCGCGGCGCTCTACTTCGGCGCGTCCACCCTGTTCATCTTGTTTCTCATGGGGCGGCAGCACGCAACGGACCCGAGCGCGCCGGAGAACGAAGTGCGCCCGCTGGCGCCGCGGCTCATGGCCCTCGCCGCGGTGCTCCACGGCGTGCACATCGTGGTCTTCTCCCTGGCGCTCCACATCTGCCCGGTCGAAGGCATTCACTTTCCGCTCTCGGTCGTGGCCATGCTCATGGGCCTTGCCTACATCGCCATGCGCCGCCGCTATCGTATCGACGCAGTGGGCGCCTTCGTGGCGCCGCTCGCGCTCGCCACGCTGCTGGCTTCGCGCTTCGTGGGCGGCGGGGCGCTGGCGCCCACCACCCGCATGAAGAGCGCGGTGCTCCCGTTTCACGTCACCATGAACCTGCTGGGGGTCGCGCTGTTTTCGCTGGCCTCGGCCTCGGCGATTCTTTACCTCGTGCAAGAGCGCCGCTTGAAGCAGAAGCGCCTCCACGGCGTGTTTCAGCGCTTGCCGCCGCTCGACGCCCTCGACCGCGCCGAGCACCGGTTCCTGCTCGCCGGCTTTCCGCTGCTCACTCTTGGCATCCTCTCCGGCACGCTGTGGGCGGTGCGGCTCGACGCCGACACGGCGGCCGATCTGGTACGCGCCGGCTTCGGCTACGGCACGTGGGTCCTCTTCGCGGCGGTGCTGCTCCTGCGCGCTGCGCTCGGGTGGCGTGGCCGACGCGCCGCGTACGGTACGCTGGCCGGCTTCGGTTTCGCGATGGTGGTGCTGCTCCTGTACCTCTTGCGTGGCAAGAGCGGGACCGTCTCGTGATCGTCGTCGTCGGCATCTCCCACAAGACCGCGCCGCTCGAAGTCCGCGAGAAATTCTCGGCCAACGCCGAGGTGCTCCCGGTGCTGCTGGCGCGGCTCGCGGCCCGTCCGGAGCTCTCCGAGGTCATGTTCGTCTCCACCTGCAACCGCGTCGAAGTGGTGGCGCGCTCGCGAACGCCAGGCGAAGAGGCCTGCCTGCTGGCGGTGAACGCCGCGCGCGAGGTGCTCCGGGAGCACGCTGGCAACGTCCGCGACTTCGACGCCTACATGTACGATCGCACCGGCGAAGAGGCGGTGCGGCACGTGTTCCGGGTGGCCGCCAGCCTCGACTCGATGGTGCTGGGCGAGCCGCAGATTCTTGGCCAGGTGAAGGAAGCCTACGAGGCCGCCATGGGCGCCGGCACCCTGCGCGGCCCGCTCGGGCGATGCGTGCATCGTGCATTCACCGTGGCCAAGCGCGTGCGCACCGAAACGCAGATCGGCGTGGGCACGGTCAGCATCAGCAGCGTCGCGGTCGACCTGGCGCGTCGCATCTTCGGTGGCCTCGACCAAAGCACCGTGCTGCTGGTGGGCGCCGGCGAGATGGCCGAAGCCGCCGCCAAGGCGCTGGGCAAGGGCGCCAAGAGCATGCGGGTGGTCAACCGCAGCGTGGAGCGCGCCGCCGAGCTGGCGGCCCACTTCGGCGCCTCGGCCGCGCCGCTCGACGCATTGGAAGAGGAGCTGGTGCACGCCGATGTGGTGGTCACCAGCACCGGAAGCCCGCACTTCATCGTCACCAAAGACCTGGTCAAGCGCGTCATGCGCGCGCGCCGCGGCCGAACCCTGTTCTTCATCGACATCGCGGTGCCCCGCAACGTCGATCCGCGCATCGACGAAGTCGACAACGTGTTCCTGTTCAACGTCGACGATCTCGAAAAGGAAGTGGCCGAGGGCCAGAAGGCGCGCCACGGCGAGCTGGCGCGCGCCGAGATCATCGTCGACGAGGAGCTCAAGGGCTTTCTCGCATGGGTGCGCGGCCTGAAGGTGCAACCCTTGGTGGTGGGCCTTCGCGCCAAGACCCGCGGGGTGCTGGTTTCGGAGCTGGAGCGCACGCTGGCGGGGCGCCTCAAGCACCTGCCCGAAGCTGATCGCGCTGCGCTGCTGCAGATGATGGAAAGCGCGACCAACAAGCTCCTCCACACGCCCTTGTCGCGGCTCAAGGAAGCAGCGGCCAGCGATGACGACGAGCAGCTCGCGCAGGCCCTGGCCACCGCTTTCGATATCGAACCGCGTGAAGAAGAGGTCGACAGCGCCCCCAGCGGAGCCAGCGAGGTCGCCGAGCCCTCGGGGAGCGCGCCCAGCGCGGAAGCGGAGCGGGTGACCCATTGAAGGGGGCTCGCGTCGGCCTCGCGCTCGCGGGCCTCGGTTTGGTCGTGGCCGCCTCGGCGTGCAAGAAGAGCGCGCCGGTGGACCCTGGCCCGCCGCCCAAGCCGCCCAGTATCAAAGGATTCCGTGTAGACTGCAAGGGTAAGACCCGGCGCATCAGCCCGCTCATCTACGGTGTCGGCTTCGACATCACCGGCTACTCCGACTGGAAGGAGCCGCGCCAGTGGGACATGCGGCCCACCGCCCGGCGCCTCGGTGGCAACGCGGCCTCGCGCTACAACTGGGACCTGGGCGCCTTCAACCACGGCCTCGACTGGCACTTCGAGAACAACAGCGACGCGACCGCCAAGCAGCCGTTCTACGTCTCGTTCCTCCGTGGCAATGCCGAGCACCACGCGGCCTCTGCGCTCCAGGTTCCGCTGCTGGGGTGGGTTGCGAAGGACGCCACCAGTGCGTCCTTCCCGATCACCCAGTTTCCCGGGCAAATGACCATCGACGAGAAGCGGAGCGCCGGCAATGGCGTGATGATCTCGGGCCGCGAGCTTGCGCCGCCCCCCCCCACGCAAACCTCGATCGCGGCCACACCCGGCATGGTGGCCACCTGGGTAACCAAGAGCCGCGCCGAGGCCGCCCGGGCCGGCGAGGTGCCGCCGCGCATCTACATGCTCGACAACGAGTCGGGTCTCTGGAACAGCACCCACCGCGACGTGCACCCAGAGCCCACCACCTACGACGAGCTGCTCGAGCGCACCGTGCGCTACGCCGGCGCCGTACGCGGTGCCGACAAAGACGCGCTCATCGCTGGCCCCAACTCCTTCGGCTGGAGCGAACTGCTGTATTCTGCACGCGACGTAGCCGCAGGCATCGGGAAGAAGCCAGACCGGCTGGCCCACGGCGACGTGCCGCTGCTCCCCTGGTACCTCAAGAAGCTCAAGGAGCACGAAGACAAAACCAGCGTGCGCCTGCTCGACATCGTCGACGTGCACTTCTACCCCCAGGGCGAAGGCATGGGGGTGGGCGTGAAGGGCGACGTCGACAACGACGCCGCGGCCCGCCGCATTCGCTCCACGCGCGCGCTGTGGGACCCAAGCTACGTCGACGAGTCGTGGATCCACGAGCCGGTGCGGCTCTTGCCACGCCTGCACGAGTGGGTCGACCAGAACTACCCCGGGCGCCGCATCGAGATCGGCGAGTGGAACTTCGGCGCCGAGCGGCACATGTCTTCCGGGCTCGCCACCGCCGAGGCGCTGGGCCGCTTCGCGCAAGGCGAGGTGTTCTCCGCCTTCTACTGGCCCTACCCGGCGCTCGACAGCGCTGCCTACTGGGCCTTCCGCGCGTTCCGCAACTTCGACGGCAAGGGCGGGGCGTTCCAGGACACGTTGGTTCCCTCCGAAGCCGAAGAAGGCACCTCGCTCTGGGTGTCGCGCGACGAGAGCGGCAAGCACTTGGTGCTGGTGGCCCTCAACTTCGACCCCAAAAAAGAGGTGAGCGCGCCCATCGATATCGGCTCCTGCGGCGAGATCGACAAGGAGACGCGCTACGTCTACGGCGGCACCGGCGGCCTCGCCGAGAAGCCCGACAGCGCCACCGGCCACGTCATCGGCGCCGCGCTGCCTCCGTACTCCATCAGCGTCTACGACGTGCGGCTCAAGTAGCGGCGCGCGGCGCGGCTACCTGAGGCAGCTTCTCTTTGAGGCGCGCGGTGAGCTTCTGAAAGTCGAAGCGCTCCGGGCGTCCGCCCTCGGGTAGGCAGGCGATGTCGTTGGCAGCAGTGGCGGCGCGGGTGCGGAGCGCCTTGTCGAGACCGAGCTTGTCGCCGAGCTTGCCGAGGCTCTCGTGCTCGTCGCTGGAGACGACGCCGTCCACCGACGCGAGCCAGGAGGCGAGCGCGTAGGTGACGACTTGGTCCCAGGTGCTGAGGCCCGAGACGTCGACCGCGTCGAGGGTGAGCTTGCTCTCGGTGGCCTTCTCGACCTCCACAAGATCGGCGCCGGTCACGCCGGCCTCCTTGGCTGCCCGAAGCAGGCCGGTGGCCTCCGGCTTCTGCAAAGAGCCGTCGACCCAGCCAATGGCCGCGAGCGCGAGAAACGACGCCTTGGAGAGATTCATGACTACCGTTGTATCAAGCGTCGGCGCCGGAAGGCCATGCCGATTCGCGGACGCGTTGCCAGGCCGCCGGCACCGCGCGTTCCAGCCAGATCCGGTGCACCTTGCCCGCCTCTTCCGCCTGGCCCGCTGCGGCCAGCGTGAAGTGGCAGTCGTCCACCAGCGCGTCCTGGTTGGCGAGGCGACCGGTGTGGCCCAGCTCGTCCAGGAGTCGCACCGAGAGGTCGAGCCCGCGACGGCGAGGGAGCGCGCTCTCGAAGGCCGCCGCGTGGTCGAGCGCGTGACGGTAGGCCAGTGCCTCTGGTGTGAGCACCAACGCCGATGCTGCCGCGTCGACGGCGGCCAGCGCGACCCTCGCGTCCTCGGCGCCGAGGAGCAAGGGCAAGGCATGCGCCGCCATCACCCGGGCGATCTCGCCGAAAGCCACGGCGCCCGCAAACAGGGCCGGGGCCGGCCACGCGTGCACCCGCTCCCACTCGAGCCGCACATTGAGCCCGCGAGCGACCGCCAGCTCGGCCCGGGTGTCCGCCAGGATCACCTCCGGCGCGCCGGCCGTCTCCAGCGACGCGAGGCGCCGCGCCAGGTCGTCTGCGGGGTGCGCCAACGTGGCGTCACCGTCGGTCACGAGGAGTCCGACCCGCGGGAGATCGGGGCGTGCTGCCCGCGCGCGAGCTGCCAGACCGTCATCGAGGGGCCACGCGAAGGCGCCGAAGCCTGCGTGCGCCGCCTCCACGTGGGCGCGATCGATGGTGCGTCCGTCCACCGCTAGGCAGGCCACACTCGCCGCGAGCGCGCGCGTCAGTGCCGCGGGCAGGGGACCGAGCTCCGGGCGCTCGAAGGGCGCCGGCTCCGTGCCTCGCGCGGCACACCGCGCGCACAGGTATGCGTCGCCCGCGTCGCTCATTTTTCCAAGCTCGAGCCGGTGATCTGCGGAGGGCCCTTGGCGAGCACGAAGATGCCGGGGAAACCCTGGGTCTCGAAGCCCTTGCTGGGGTTTCCCTTGAGCACCGAGTCCTGGATGACGAGGGACCCCGAGCGATCGTTGCTCACGAAGAAGATGGCGCCGCCGCCCTCGTTGGCGGTGTTGCCGGTGAGCTTGTCGCCGCACAAGGTGAGGGTGAACGTGTTGCCGTCGTTGTAGATGGCGCCGCCGCTACCGCCCCCGGGCGTTCCGTTCTTGGCGGGGTTGGCGCCGTTGCCGATGGCGCGATTGCCCACCATGAGCGAGTTGATGACCGTGTACGATACACCGATGCCGCTCAGCCCGGCTCCGTTGGAGCACACGTTGCCCAGCGCGCCGTCGCCGCCGAAGCTGCTGCCTACCACGTACACGGGCTTGTTCTCCGACTGGCTGAGCACGCGCACGGCGCCGCCGCCCACGTCGGGGCCGGTGTCGTCGCACACGTTGCCGAAGAAGCGAGAGCTCACGATCTTTACCCGGCCGCCGCGCACGAAGATGGCTCCGCCGCCGCCCTCCTTGGTCTCGCCTTTGGCGTTGCCGTCCACGAAGGTGAGGTTCTGGACGGTGAGCTGCGGGTGATCCTGATCCTGGCAGTGCGAGGTGGTGAACTTCTGCGCTTCGTCGCAGGTGTTCTGGTACAGAATGCGCCGCTGCCCACCGCCGCTGAGTGTGACTTTTCCGCCGCCGTCGATGACGATCTTGGGGCCCTTGTCGTTGAAGATCTTCGCGGTGCGGGGCACGGTGATGGTGACGGGATCGGG
Source organism: Polyangiales bacterium (assembly GCA_038210445.1). Taxonomy (GTDB): domain Bacteria; phylum Myxococcota_A; class Polyangia; order Polyangiales; family Polyangiaceae; genus JABFRG01. The sequence continues at coordinate 14,590 of JBBQWQ010000048.1, read as the reverse complement.
GCCGCAGGCAAAGGTGATGATGCCGCCCGCGGCCACCGCGTCGACGAAGGCTTCGCCGGTGCAGCTCTCCTTGGTGCCGGTGCCCACCACCTGGGTGGGCTTCGACGTGTCTTCGAGCTTGGCCTCGGCCGGCACCTCGCACTTGCCGTCGGGGTTGCCGGCCTGCGGGCCGGAAGCGGGGTTGGTAGGGGTGCCGCTGCTGCCGCCGCCGCTGGACGTGCCGCTGCTTCCACCGGAGGCGCCGCCGCTGCTCGAAGCAGGGTCGTCGCTGCTGCATGCAGTGGCAAAGGCCGCCAGGGCTGCGAGACCCAGAACCGTGGAGAAGCCTGCGATCGAGAGAGCGCGCATCGTAGAAAAGTAGCACGCGACGCGGCAGGGCGCGGCGCCTCGCGCAATCTCGGGTGACGCGCCCGAGCACGGAATACATTTCGACCCCGGGCGTTCCCGCGCTAGCATCTCTCGAACCTCCCATGCACCAAGGCTTCGCCATCCAGCCGGGATCGATGATCGCCGGGAAATACCGGGTCGAGCGACTGCTCGGGCAAGGTGGGATGGGTATGGTCGCGCTCGCAGATCATGTGGCGTTGTCGCAGAAGGTAGCCATCAAGATTCTCACGCTGGCCTCCGACGCCCAGGCGCGCGCGCGTTTCCAGCGCGAGGCGCGGGCGGCGGTGCAGCTCACGAGCGATCACGTCACCAAGGTCTTCGACGTGGGCGCCACCGACGACGGCACGCCGTACATGGTCATGGAGTACCTGGCCGGGCGCGATCTCTCGGCGGTGCTGGTGGAGCGTGGGCCGCTGCCGGTCGGCGAGGTTGCAGAATACATTCTTCAGACCTGCGAGGCGCTGGGCGAAGCGCACCGGCTCGGCATCGTTCACCGCGACATCAAGCCGGCGAACCTGTTTCTCACCTACCGGCCCGATGGTCGCCCGCTGGTGAAGGTGCTCGACTTCGGCATCTCCAAGATCGCCGGATCCACCGCCGACATGGCGCTCACGCGGACCCAGGCGGTGCTGGGCTCGCCGCTGTACATGTCGCCGGAGCAGCTGCGCGCCACCCGCGACGCCGATCACCGCAGCGACATCTGGTCGCTCGGCGTGGTGATGTTCGAGCTGTTGACCGGCCGCGTTCCGTTCCTGGCGTCGGCCATCACCGAGCTGGCGATTCGCGTGGTGCAGGAGCCGGCGCCCCACGTGGGCTCGATTCGCGGCGACGTGCCCGAGGGCATCTCCCGCATTCTCATGCGCTGCCTGGAAAAGGCGCCCGACGCGCGCTACCAGTCGGTGACCGAGCTCGCGGCCGACCTCGAGCCCTTCGCCGCGCCGGTGGAGCAGGTGAGCCGTGCCGATCGCGTGGCGCGCATGAGCGGAACGCCCGACCGCACCTCGCAGCGGGTGGCCATGGGCCGTACCTCGGTGGCGTGGGGCGACACGCTGGTGGAAAAGACGCCGCCGCGGAAGCCGCGAGCGGTGTGGCCCTTCGTGCTCCTGGCGGGCGCGCTGGTGGTGGGTAGCGTTTCCGGCGTGGGCGCGTTTCTGGTGCACCGCCACAGCGCGCAAAAACCCCTGCTCCCGGATGATCGCAAGCAGCTTCCGCCCATGACGCCGCCTTCGGCCACCGTCGCCAACACCAGCGCCGACGTTCCCGAGGCCCCACAGGCTCCCACGTCGCTGCCGAGCAACCGCGTGCTCCCGGGGGCTGCCAGCACCGCGGGGAATGCGGCCGCGCCGGCCCTGGGAAAGCCGGGCAAGGTTGCGCTTCGGCCGCCCGCCACCGTTGCGCCTCCGGCCACCGCGCGTCCCGCAGGCGGCACGCCGGGCTCTTCGGGTTTACCCGACGAGCGTCACTGAGCTCGCAAACGCAGCTTGCAAGCGCAACGCAACTCTCCCCCCCTGCGGGCTCGGTGGTAGTCTCCGTCCCTATGCGTTGGGTATCGAGCACGCTTCTCGTCTTGGGCTTGTCAACATTCGGAACCCTCGCCTGGGCCGACGCTACCTCCGGGGCAGCTGCGCAAGCGCTGTTCGAAGAAGGGAAGAAGCTCTCCGCCGCGGGCAACTTCGCGGCCGCGTGTCCGAAGTTCGCCGAGAGCCAGAAGCTCGACCCTGGCGCCGGCACGCTCCTGCACCTCGGCAACTGCTACGAGAAGACCGGTCGCACCGCGTCTGCCTGGGCCACCTACATCGACGCCGCGAGCGCCGCCAAGGCCCAGGGTCGCAACGACTGGGCGGAGAACGCCAAGACCCGCGCCGGCGCGCTGGAGCCGCGCCTCTCACGCGTGACCATCGTCGTGAAGGAGCGCGTGCCGGGCCTCGAGGTTCGTCGCGACGAGGTGGTGCTCTCGGAGGGCGCGTTCGGCGTGGCGCTCCCGGTCGACCCGGGCGAGCGTACGTTCGAGGCCACGGCGCCCGGCAAGAAGAAGTGGCGGGGCTCCTTCACGCTCAAGGAAGGTCAGAAGCTCGAGGTCGCGATTCCGCCGCTGGCGGCCGACGCGGCTCCGGTAGCCGGCACCAGCGCCGGCACTTCGGTCCGGCCGCCTCCGGCCGACGCGAGCGGCAAAGAGCATGGCGGCGGCGCGCGAACCGCGGGCTACGTCCTCGCCGGCGTTGGCGCGGCGGGGCTGGTGGTGGGCGGCGTCACCGGCCTGCTCGCCATGAACAAGAACAGTCGGTCCAAGGAGCTGTGCCCAACCGCAGGGGCTTGCGGCAACCAGGAGGGCGTCGACGCCAACGACGCGGCGAAGTCCATGGGCACCCTCTCCACGATCTCGTTCATCGCGGGCGGCGCGCTGGCGGCTACGGGCGTGGTGCTCATCGTGGTGGGGGGTCCCAGCGCCGAGCGTAGCGCCTCGGGCAAGGCCCCCTTTCGAGGCGTAACGGTCGCGCCTTCGTTCGGTGCCGGCAATCTCGGCGCCTCTTTCTCCGGAGCATTTTGATGAAGAAGATCGTCTTCGCCGTGGCTTCTTTGTTCGCCACCCTGGCCGGCTGCAACGCCATCATCGGAACTCGCGATCTCTATCTCGGCGACGCGGGAGCGCCCGGCGATGGCGGGGCTACCGGCGACGCCATCGCCTCGCGAGACGGCGGCGACGGCGCGGTGAGCACCTGCAAGGAAGGCGACCCTTCGCTGCAGAGCGACAAGGCCAACTGCGGTCGCTGCGGCCACGACTGCCTGGGAGGCGACTGCACGGCGGGCGCCTGCAAGCCGGTTCGCATCTCGGCCGAGACGCGGGTCTTCGGGCTCGCGCTCTTGGACGACAAGGTGTATTTTACAGGTAACGGATCGCAAGCCGTTTACCGCATGAAGAAAGACGGCACCGAGGCCACGAAGATCGCCGCCTCCAGCACCCCTTGGGGCATCGCCGCCGACAAAGACGCCGTGTACTGGGTGAACAACACGTTCGGCGCCGGAGCCGACGCCGGCGCCGCCGCGGGCGCGCTCTTCGAGTGCAAGCATGCCACCGGCTGCGGCCCCAACGGCACCTATCTGGCCGAGGCTTCGACGCCCATCGACGTCGCGGTCTTCGGCAACCGTGTCTACTTCAGCGAAAACTCCGGCGTCAGCGTCACGGCGTATACCAAGGGCGCAGGCACGCAAACCATCGCCTCGGTGGGCTCCCCGTTCAAGCTCGCGACCGACGGCGCCCACGTGTACTACCTCTCCGCCGCCTCGAACCTGAACCGCGTCCCGGTGGCCGGCGGAACCATCGAGTTGGTGGGTGCAGCTCCTGGCGATCTGGTCGGTGGCGGCGTTTTCTTGGGCAACGGTCGGGTCTTCTGGACGTCGATGAGCAAGACCGGCGCGGGCACGGTGCGCAGCGCATCGACGGCCACCCTGGCCGACCAGACGGCATACCCCAACGACGGCGTGCAGCCTTTTTGCATCACGGCCGATGCCAAGAACGTGTACTGGGGCACGCTCGGCGCCCAAGACACCGTCACCGGCGCCGTGTACTCGTGCCCTCTCACCGGCTGCACCAAGCCCACTGTGCTCATGTCGGACCTCGATCGCGTCGAGGACGTCGAGGTCGACGACACCGGCATCTACGTCGCGCTGTACACCGGCGGCGTGTTTCGTCTGGCAAAACCATGAAGAATCTCGTTTACGCTACCCGCCGTTCCAAGCTCGCCCTCGCGCAGTCCCGCGCCCTCGTGTCCCGCATCTCGGAGACCGATCGCACCCTCTCTTTCACCGAAGAGCAGGTGGTCACCACCGGCGATCGCATTCAGGATCGTCCGCTCTCCGAGGTGGGGGGCAAGGGCCTCTTCGTGAAGGAGATCGAAGAGGCGCTCCTCGAAGGGCGGGCGCAGCTGGCGATTCATTCGGTGAAGGACGTTCCCGCCTACTTGCCCGAGGGGCTGGTGCTGACGTGCATTCCCGTTCGTGAAGATGCCCGCGACGCGCTGGTCTCGCCGCGCTTCGGCACCTTGCAGGCGCTTCCCCAAGGCGCAACGGTGGGTACCAGCAGCCTCCGCCGCGGCCTGGCGCTGTCGGCGGTGCGCCCCGACCTTCGCATCTTGCCCCTGCGCGGGAACGTCGACACGCGCCTTCGCAAGGTAGACGACGGTGAGTACGACGGCATCGTGCTGGCCGCCGCCGGGCTCCACCGGCTCGATCTCGCCGAGCGCATCACCGAGCTCCTGGCACCCGAGGTGTCACTGCCCGCCATTGGCCAGGGCGCCCTCGGTGTGGAGTGCCGCGAGGACGACGAAGGAACGCGCGAGATCCTGGAACGCGTGCATCATGCAGATACCGCGCGTGCGGTCTTCGCCGAGCGAGGCGTCATGCGCGCCCTCGAGGGCGACTGCAAGACGCCCATCGCCGCCTATGCCGTCCGCGTCGAGCAGTCCCTGCTCCTCCGCGCCTGGTTCGCCGCACAAGACGGCTCCGATCTTCGCCGCCTCGAACGCAAGGTGCCCTGGCCCAGCTCCGACGCCGACGCCTTCGCCTTTGGTCTCGACGCTGGCGCGCGCCTCAAGGGCGCCCGCACCTCGACCCGCCCGCCTCCCGCCCGCTGACGTCTCCCGCTTGCGGGAGCTGCGGCGAGGGCGATGTGTCGCCCTCGCCGGCAGAGGGCTACTTGGTCTTCGACATGTCGCCCAGAATGCGCGTGCACTCTTCGACCCACACGTCGCGGGCGAGATCGTCCTTCCAGCGGTCGAGCCGGTGGCGAATCTTCTCGTCTGCGGGCGTGGAGGCCTGCGGCCCGACCGGCAGCGCTTCCACCTGCAACACCGGGGCGCGCTCCGCCGACTTTTTCGGATCGAGCGCTTCGAGCTCGGCCTTCGCGCGCTTCTTCTCGGCTTGCCAGGCCTTCTTCTCCAGGAGCTCGAGGGTCTTCTCTTTTCGCGCGCCGAGAATCTTTGCAAACTCGGTGAGCTTGGTGATCTCCGGGTTGCCATGGGTGCGTGCGCTGCTGGCGGTTTGCAGCTCGGGCGCCTGCCACTTGTGCGGCGTCTTGGTGTAGTTGGCGGCCTTGATCGTGCTCCAGGGAATGGCGTGGTAGAGGGTTCGCTCGCCGGAGTCGATGTACGAAGTGGGGTCCGGGAGCAGCACGTCGGGCACTACGCCGCGGAGCTGGGTGGAGCCGCCGCTCACGCGGTAGTACTCCTGCATCGTGATCTTGTAGAGCCCCAGCGGATCGCCGCGGCCACCCTTGCGCATGCGGTCGAGGTCGAGCACCGATTGCACGGTTCCCTTGCCGTGGGTGGCGCTGGTACCCACCACGATGGCGCGCTCGTAGTCTTGCAACGCGCCCGCAAGAATCTCCGCGGCCGAGGCGCTGAAGCGGTCGACCAGTACGACCACCGTTCCGGTGAAGGCCACCGAGGGATCGGTATCGGCCATCACCGTGACCTTGCCGTCGGAGTCCTTGGTCTGCACCACGGGACCTTCGGGGATGAACAGCCCGCTGATGTCGCGCGCGTGGGTCAGCAGGCCGCCGCCGTTGCCGCGCAGGTCGAGCACCAGCGAGCCGACCTTCTTCTTTTGCAGCGCGACCAGCAGCGCCCGTACGTCGTCGGTGGCGTTGCGCTCACCGGGCTTGGCGCGCGCGCCCAAATCGCCGTAGAAGCCGGGAAGATACACGTACCCGACCTGCTCGCCTTTGGGGCCCTGCTTGACCACCGCGCCGCGCGCATAGGTGGCCTCGATGCGGATGACGTCGCGCGTGATGGAGAGCGTCTCGATGTGGCCGTCGCTCTTCTTCACGGTGAGCACCACCACCGTGCCCTTGGGGCCGCGAATCATGGCCACCACGCTGTTGATGGGCATGTCGGTGACGTCGACCGGCTCCTTGCCCTCTTGCGCCACCGCCAGGATGAGATCGCCGATCTCGAGCTTACCCTGCTGCCAGCTGGCGCCGCCGGGCACCAGATCGTGCACCAGGATGTAGTGATCTTGCTCCTGCAGCGTGGCGCCGATGCCCTCGAGCTTGCCCGAGATGGCGATGTCGAAGTTCGCCTCTTGGGCCGGCGCCAGGTACGTGGTGTGCGGGTCGAACACCGCGTTCACCGCGTTCAAGAACGTCTCCGCCGGGTCGAGCTTGTCGGTGGCGCCGAGCCGGGTGAACTGCGTCGAGTAGCGGACTGCCAGCTCCTTGCGGATTTTCTCTTCGCGGCCCTCGAAGGTCTCGGGGATGGTGCCCAGGGCGCGCTCGGCGATGGCCTCGCGCTTGGCGTCGTCCGGGTCGACCGCCTTGGCATCCTTGGGGTCTTTGGGGTCTTTGGGGTCTTTCCCGGCGGCCGGCTTGGGCTTCTTCTTGGCCTCCAGAATGTCTTCCATCTGCTGGTTGCGCTCCAGCACCTGCAGCTTGAGCACCCCGCGCCAGCGCGCCGCCAGTTCTTCCGCGGTCTTGCAGAATGCACGCTTTTTTGGATCGGTCTCGATGGACTCGGCGGCGGTGAAGTCGAACGGCGCGGCCAGCAGGTTCGCAACCAGCTTGGCCACCTCGACCCGCTGCTTGTTCAGCATGGCCGCGCCCTTGTGAGCCAGTACCAGATCGCCCGAGCGCAGCTGGTCGTCCATCTGCAGCTCGTAGCGCGACAGCTGCGCGCGCTGGCTCTCCAGCAAGAACAGCTTTCCGCCGTCGAGCTCCTCGATGTACTTCTCGAAGGCGTCCTTGGAGAGGGCGTCGTCGATGGGCTTGCGGAGAACGTGCTGGCTGCTCAGCAGGGTGGTGGCGGCCTCGGCCAGAATCGGCTCTCGGGGATCGGCGGGGACGCCGGGCAAGTCGGCGAGCGGCGCGCCGTTCGGGTCCGTGGCGCCCGCAGCGGTGGAGCTGGCCAGCGCCGACGGATGGCCTTTGGTGCCGGAGCGGGGCGCGGCGCACCCCGGAGCGGCGCCCGCGAACGCCGCAGACAGGGCGATGAGGACCAAGAGGGCGGGGGACGAGGCTCGCGGTGAAGCGACGGTGAGGGCTGAAGACTTGCGCACCCGGAAACTGTAGCGACTATGCTCGTTGGAATGAAGCGGAACGTCCGGCAATGCGTGCGCTTTCGCGCTTTCTCGCAAACCTCGAACCTGCGCGCAACGAACGAGCGCGCCCGAACATCGATCGCTTCGTGGGGCGCGTGAAGCACCCGCACCCCCGCACCCCCGGTTGGCTCCGCTTCTCCCCGCGCCCGCTAGACTTGAGGAAAGCGTATGACTGAAGGCGCTGCCTATACCGAGTGGACGGCGACCACCTGGAACTGCTTCGGCGCCGCGCAGAGCCTGGGAAGCTTCGTGCGCTGGCGCGGCGCGGCCAACGCACATCGCTTTCGCCACCCGGAGCTGCTGCGGCGGCTCGACGAGTTCGATGTACTCTGCACGCAGGAGATCTGGCTCTCCGACGTGGAAGAATTCTTCGACGGCTTGCCGCACCCGCACAAGATTCGCGACCCCAACGCCAACACCCTGTGGCCGCCCACGCTGGGCGGCTCCGGTCTGGGCGTGGCCACCCGCTTCCCCATTCTCGCCAGCAAGACCCGCTCTTTTGGCGGCCGCAAAGTGCACGCCGAGCGCCTGGCGCGAAAAGGCATGCTGCACGTGCGGCTGAGGGTGGCGCTTGGCATCGAGGTCGACCTCGTCACCACCCACATGCAGGCAGGGTATACCCCCGACGCGGCGGCGGTCCGTCAAGACCAGCTGGCGCAGCTGCGCGCCTTCGCCGACGAGGTGGCGAGCCCCGCGCGAACGCTCATCGTGTGCGGCGACCTGAACATGTCGGGGCTCACCCACGTGCGCGACCAGGAGTACGTGCACATCCAAAAGCACTTCGCCGGGTTCGACGATCTGTTCGTGGAAGAGGACGCGCCCACCTTTCGCCCCCGGCCGCACCCAGAGGGCAACGGCCTCGCGTTTCGCTTCGAGCCCAAGGCGCCCATGCAGCGCCTCGACTACATGCTGTTTCGCGCGCCCACCGAGGGCACCGAGACCCAAGTGGTCGCCCGGAAGATCGTGCTCCACGAGCGCCTGCCTCCGCACGCCGGTGAAACAGAGACGGATACGTCCGACCACGACGGATTGACGATCGTTCTGCGCTCCCGGGTCCTGTGAGCGCAACGCTTTCGCCGATCCCCTGCCGCGGCGTCGATCCCCTGGAGATCATTGACGATCGAGCCGAAGAGCCCGGCGCCGGGCCGGGCCCCAGGGCGGCGGAAAACGCGTTCCCCTTGCGGCCCTGGAAGATGTCAGTATACCCGGAGTCTACGTGCGTTCCTGGTTCCTGATCCTCACCGCCTGCCTCGCCACCCTGGCCACGCTTGCCACGCTTGCCTGGGCTCCTTCCGCTTGGGCGAAAGAGTCGGTGGTGGGCGATCCCATGGTACTCGACGTGCCCGGCGCGCCCCAGGCCTTTTACTACCGGCCGGTGGGCAAGGGCATGCGCCCGGTCATCATGTACCTGCACGGCCGCGGCGCGAACCCGCAGGAAGACTGCCGCAAGTGGGCTCGCGTCGGCACCCGCTTCGGTTGGGTCGTCTGCCCGCAGGGCGCCGAAGACCGCGGCGGCGGCTCTCGGGCCTGGGCCAACAGCGCCGACTCCGGCAAGCAGATCATCGACGCCACCGTGGCGGCGCTCCGCGAGAAGTACAAGGGCCGCGTCCGTGGCCGCAACAACATCCTCATCGGCTTCAGCGAGGGCGCGTTCATCGCCCAGCAGGTGGGCCTCAAGGATCCGCAGAAGTGGAGCCGCTGGCTCATTCTCGCGGCGAGCGATCGCTACTGGGTCGGCGAGGCGCAAAAGGGCCTCGAGGTAGCGCGCAGCAAGATCCGGCGCGTGTTCCTGCTCACCGGCGAGAACGACGGCGTGGTCGGCAACACGCAGAAGGCCGGCGAGATGCTCCGCACCGCGCACGTGCCCACCAAGATTCGCATCGTGCCCAACATGGGCCACGAGGTGCCCGGCGACCGGATGGTGATGAACTATCGGCGCCCCTTGCTCTGGCTCGCCTCCGGCAAGTAAGGGCATGAGCCCGCCGGCCAACCTGCCACCGAGCGGCGTGGTGCGGTTCGTCGACAACCCGCATGCGCGCGCGTCGTCAGACCTGCAGGGCTTCGACGTGCCGGGTGCCGAGCTGCTCTCGGCGGCGCGCACCCTGATCGCGCGGCATCCCCAGGCCGGCGCGCATCGCGCGCGCCTGGTGCGCCTGGCGGGGCTGGGCGCCGACACCTGGATCATGGACGAGACCGCGCAGGTGACCGGCAGCTTCAAGGTGCGCGGCGCGCTGCTGGCGCTCGAACGCCTTCATGGGGCGGGCGTGCGTGAGATCATCGCCGCGAGCGCCGGCAACCACGGCGCCGGCGTGGCGCATGCGGCCCAGGTGCTGGGCATGAAGGCCACCATCGTGGTGCCCCAGGGAACGCCCGAGAAGAAGCTCTCGAAGATTCGCAGCGCCGGGGCCACGCTCCACGTTCACGACGCGGCTGGCTACGACGCCGCCGAGGCCTTCGCGATGGAGTGGTCGGCCCAGAGCGGGGTTCCGTTCCTCTCGGCCTACGACGACGTGGCGGTGGTGGCGGGCAACGGCGGATCGCTCGGCTACGAGCTGCTCGACCTGGCCGCCGCGCATCCGCTCCATGGCGCCACCGTTCTGGTGCCCTTTGGCGGCGGTGGTCTCGCCACTGGCCTCGCCACCGTGCTCGGGCCGCGCGGCTTTCGCGTGCTCGGGGTAGAGAGCGAGGTCTCGCCGGCCATGGCGCTTTCGCTCGAGCGCGGCGCGGCGTGCGTGGCGCTGCAGCCGCTCGGCGAAACCTGGGCCGAAGGGCTCGAGGGCGGCATCGCCACCGCGGCCTTTGCGCGGGCCCGGGCGGTGGTCGACGGCGTGTACGTGGTGCCGGAGCCGAAGCTCCGCGAGGCCATGCGATGGCTGCATGGTGCAGGCATTGTGTGCGAGGGCAGCGCCGCGCTGGCGGTGCTGCCGGTGCCCGCGGTGCGCGCCGCCTTCCCCGGCCCCATCGTGGTGCTCCTCACCGGGCGCAACGTCGACGCCGCGCGGCTCGCCGCGAGCTGATACGCTCTCGGGCGATGTCGGCCCTGGACCTCGATCGCATCTCGCCCACTGCGCGCCCCGCAGGAAAGAACGCCGGCACGCAGTCGTGGCGCGACCTGCTCTTCGTCCACTGGGCGCTGCCGCTGCAAGCGGTGCGGCCGTTGATTCCCGCGGGCATCGAGCTCGACGCGTGGGACGGCCAGGCCTGGGTCGGCCTCGTACCGTTCGAGATGAAGCGCATTCGCCCGAGCTGGTTGCCGCAGGCCTTCGCCATGGACTTTCTCGAGCTCAACGCGCGCACCTACGTGCACTATCGCGGTCGCCCGGCGGTGTGGTTCTTCTCCCTCGACGCCAGCTCGTGGCTCGCGGTGCGCGCCGCGCGCACGGGTTGGTCGCTGCCGTACTTCCACGCGAAGATGGCGACCTCCCGCGATGGCGATCGCATTCGCTACGACTCCACGCGCCACCAGGGCAAGGTGCGGTTCGCCGTGGAGTACGAAGTGGGCGAGCCCCTCGGCGCTTCGGCCGAAGGCACCTTGGCGCACTTCCTTTTGGAGCGCTATCTCTTGCTCAGCACCCGCCACGGCGCCATTCTCGAGGGGCAGGTGCACCACGCGCCCTACGTCGCGCACGGCGCCCGCATTCACCACCTCGAGGAGGGCCTCCTCGCCGCGGCCGGCATGAAGGCTCCGGGCCGCGCGCCCGATGCGGTGCACTTCAGTCCCGGCGTCGACGTCGAGGTTTTCGGGCCAGGGCCGGTGGGCACTGTGGAGCGCGCCTGAGCTTGCTGCGAGCGCGCCCAATGTGGGGGCGTGTGCTTCCGGAAGCGCCGTTTACGGGGTCGATACGGTTATGATAAGTCACGTCATTCCATGAAACCCTTCGTCTTGGGGATTGCCGGCGGTTCCGGATCCGGGAAGAGCACCGTCGCCAAGTCCATTCTCGAGGCGTTGCCGGTGGGGGCCGCGGTCATGCTCCAGCAAGACCACTACTATCGGCCGCAGACCCACCTGCCGAAGGAGGAGCGCTCGAAGGTCAACTACGACCACCCGAGCGCCCTGGAGCTGGATTTGCTGCGGGTTCACGTGGAAGGGCTGATGCGGGGCGAGACGATTCTGCGCCCCTCGTACGACTTCACGACCCACGATCGGCTCCCCGAGGGGGTGCCCATCGCGCCGGCCCCGGTGCTCATCATCGAGGGCATCCTGGTGCTGGCCGACGAGGCGCTCCGGAGCCTCTTCGAGGTGAAGCTGTTCGTCGACACCGACGCCGACATCCGCCTCATGCGCCGGATTCGCCGAGACCTCGAGCAGCGGGGTCGTACCTTTGCCCAGGTGCGCGCGCAATACTACGAGACCGTTCGTCCGATGCACCTCGCGTTCGTCGAGCCATCCAAGCGGTTTGCCGATATCATCATCCCGGAGGGCGGTCAGAACCGCGTCGCTCTCGATTTCCTCATGAGCCACGTTCGTTCCCGCCTCTGACCCCATGAGCAAAGCGTCTCGCATGAAAGCGGCCGACCTGCTGCTGGAGCAAAAGCTCCTCAGCACGGACCAGCACGAGGCCATCAAACGCATCGCGAACGCCATGGGCGAGCGTTCCGAAGAGGTCATCGTCACCAACTCGGTGATGAGCGAGGCGGAGCTGCTCAAGCACCTCTCCACGCTGTACCGCACCAAGTTCGCTTCCTCCGACAAGCTCGCGCGGGCGGAGATTCCCCGGGCCACGCTGGAGATGATCCCCCGGCGCGTGGCCGAGACGTTCAACGTGTTCCCGGTCATGTTCGACGCGCAAACCAGTGTGCTCAGCGTGGTCGCCGCCGACCCAGACGACGCCAACCTGGTGCGCGAGCTACAGCTCGTCTCGGGCGCCCGCGAAGTGCGCGCCTTCTTCGCGCGCCCGGCGGCCATCACCGCGGCCATCCTCAAGCACCACGGGAAAGACGCCCGCGCCTTCGACCGCTTCGAGCGCGAGCGTCTGGCCAATCAGGTGGCCAATCAGGGCACCGGCAACACCATCTCGCTCGATCGGCGGCTCGCCGGCAACACCGGTACCGGAACGGGGAGCGGCACCGGCACCGGCGCGCAGACGGCGCCCAAGCCCGAGCCGCCGAAGCGCGCACCGGAGCCCCAGCGCACCCTCTCGGTGCCGCGCATGAACGCGGTCGCCACACGCAACCACGCGCTCGACGCGCCGCCGCTGCCGGGGGCCCCCGGCGCCGGTCGCGCGCCCGCCGCTTCCGCCGGCACCAACGCGGGCCCGCGCGGCCCCATGCCCACCGCGGCTCCCATGCCCACCGTGGCTCCCAACGCTGCGAACGTCGGGAGCGCCGCCATGGCTCTCGACGCGCCCTTCGGCAACGCGGCGTTTACCCCTCCCGCGCCGACGCAGCTCACCGCCATGCCGCCGGCGCCGGCCGAAGCGCAGTTCACCTTCGACGGTACCCTCGACCTTCTGAACGTGCTGGTGAGCCTCCTCGAGAACAACCGCGCCGAGCTGCGGGGCCACTCGGCGCACGTCGCGCGACTGGCGCGCCGGCTCTGCGAGCGGCTCAACCTCGCGAAGGAAGAGACGCAGGGCATCGTCATGGCGGCGCACCTGCACGATCTGGCGAAGATGGGGCAGTTTCACCTGACGGCGCTCAACGTCGCCGACTACGATGGACACCGGGTGGCCGCGGAGAAGGTCGTGGAGACGCCGGTGCGGCTGCTCGAAGCCGTGAGCATTCCCAAGGCCACCCGCGACGCCATCACGCAGATGTACGAGCGCTGGAACGGCGACGGCTTTCCCAACGGCCTCTCCGGCAAGGAAATCTCCCTCGGCGCGCGGGTGCTGGCGCTGGCCGACGTGTACGCCGACCTCACGCAGAATCCGCGGAACCCCTACCGCAAGCAGCTCGAGGCCTCCGACGCCTGCGCAGTGCTGGTGAAGCACAAAGAACGTGTATTCGATCCGCATCTGGTAGACCTCTTCAAGACGGTCATCATGGGCGAGGACATGAAGGCGCGCCTTCTGGCCACGCGGCGGCGCGCGCTCATCGTCGATCCCGATCCCGAGGAGTCGACCGTGCTCGAGCTGCGCATGATCGAGCAAGGGTTCGAGGTGCAGACCGCGCGCACCATGGAGACCGCCAAGACGCTGCTCGCCAAGGGCGACGTGGAGCTGGTTATCTCCGAGCTTTCGCTGCCCGACGGCAACGGCCTCGCGCTGCTGGCGGAGGCCCGGGCCTCCAACTGGGGCAAAGACATGCCGTGGGTCATCCACACCGCCATCCAGAACCGCGCCGAGGCCCAGCGCGCCTTCGAGCTCGGCGTCCTCGATTTCGTCTCCAAGCCTGCGCCCACCGACGTGCTGGTGGCCAAGCTTCGCGCCCTCACCGGCAATACCAAGAAGCTGATCTCGCGCGGCGTCTCCGGTTCGCTCCGCGAGATGAGCATCCCCGATATTGTCCAGGTGCTCTTCCACGGCCGCAAGAGCGGCAAGCTCGTGCTCCGCGCGGGCAACGAAGAGGGCGAAGTACACTTTCTCGACGGCGCCGTTGCCGACGCGGCCTTCTCGGGCGCGAAGGGTGCCGAGGCCTTTTACCTGCTGCTCAAGCTCACCGACGGCGACTTCGCCCTCGACCCCACCTTCGTGCCCCCCGCCAAGGTCATCCAGGAATCCAGCGAGGGCCTCCTCCTCGAAGGGCTCCGCCGCATGGACGAAGGCATCTAGCCCGTACGCGTCACCCAGCATCGTCACGCGGCAGCGTCACGCGGCAGCGTCACCCGGCATCGTCACGCGGCAGCGTCACCCGGACGCTTCACCCGGCATCGTCACCCGGCATCGTCACCCGGCATCGTCACCCGGCATCGTCACCCGGACGCTTCACCCGGCATCGTCACTCAGAGACGCGTCACGCGGAAGCGTCACCCGGCATCGTCACCCGGACGCGTCACGCGGAAGCGTCACCCGGACGCTTCACCCGGCAGCGTCACTCAGAGACGCGTCACCCGGCAGCTTCACCCAGACGCTTCACCCGGCAGCTTCACCCGGCAGCTTCACCCGGCAGCTTCACCCAGACGCTTCACCCAGACGCTTCACCCGGCAGCGTCACCCCGAGCGGAGCGAGGGGGCCC
>JBBQWQ010000047.1:0-61912 GCA_038210445.1 Polyangiales bacterium | reverse complement strand
CCGGGGGTTGGGGAGCACCCTGGGGCGTTCCACCGCCCCCCCGTGGGGCGGCCGGCGCCCGCCCGGTTGGGGCGACCCCCCGACCCCCGGCGCGTGGGGGGGGGGCCCCTCTGGCGCGCACCGACGCCGCAGAGGGGGTCCCTCACTGCGTTCGGGATGACCCTCTGGCGTGAGAACTGCCCTCCGAGCGGAGGTCCGCGCTCGCTCCGTTTCGGCGTCACCCCGTCACCCCGTCACTCGTCACCCCGAGCGGAGCGAGGGGGCCCCTCTGGCGCGCACTGCCGCCGCAGAGGGGGTCCCTCACTGCGTTCGGGATGACCCTCTGGCGTGAGCCCCTCCCGCGCTCGCTCCGTCTCGGCGTCACCCCGAGCGGAGCGAGGGGGCCCCTCTGGCGCGCACTGAAGGCGCGGAGCTTCGCTATGCGCGGCTGCGGGCGATGGCGGCGCGGATGTTCTCGATGCCGAGCTTGATGCGCTCTTCACTCGTGGCGTAGCTGAAACGGACGTAGCCGGGGGCGCCGAAGGCTCCGCCGGGCACCGACGCCACGTGCGCTTCTTCGAGGAGCCAGAAGGCGATGTCCTCGTCGGTCTTGAGCGTGCTGCCGCGGAACGGAATGCCGTAAAGGCCGCTGCACTCGGCGAAGGCGTAGAAGGCGCCCTCGGGCATGCGGCAGGTGACGCCGGGCAGCGAATTGAGCCCCTCGACCATGACCGCACGGCGCTTCTCGAAGGCGTCGCGCATCACCTTCACTTCGTCTTGCGGGCCCTCGAGGGCGGCGAGCGCGGCGTACTGCGCCACTGCAGTGGCGTTGGTGGTGCTCTGCCCTTGCACCATGTCGATGGCCTTGCTCACGCGTGCCGGCGCGATGCTCCAGCCGATGCGCCAGCCGGTCATTGCGTACGACTTGGAGACGCCGTCGATCATCACCATGCGATCGCGCAAGTCGGGGCGCAGGGCCGGCGGCGAGGTGTGCGTTCCTTCGTACAGAAGATCGGCGTAGATCTCGTCGACCACCAGCCATGCATCGTGCTTGGCGAACACTTCGAGCAGCGCCGACCACTCGTCCTTCGAGTACGCCGACCCGGTGGGGTTCGACGGGCTGCAGATGATGACCGCTTTGGTCTTCGGCGTGAGCGCCTTGGCGAAGGCCTCGGGGGTCATGCGAAAGCCCTCGGACTCGCGGGTCGCGACGATGACCGGCTCGGCGCCCAGCATGCGCACCTGCTCCGGGTAGCTCACCCAGTAGGGCGCGGGGATGATGACTTCGTCGCCCGGCTCGTAGAGCGCGAGCCCCACGTTGAAGAGCGCGTGCTTGGCGCCCACCGAGACGCACACTTCTTCGGGCTTCGGGGCGTAGCCGCGGCGCCGCTCGGTGGAGGCGCAGATGGCCTTCTTCAGCGCCGGAATGCCGGTCACCGCGGTATATTTGGAGGCGCCCTCGTCGATGGCGCGCTTGGCAGCATCGAGCACGAAGCGGGGCGGATCGAAGTCCGGCTCGCCGACCCCGAAGGCCACCACGTCGACCCCCTTGCTGCGAAGCTCTGCGGCCTTCGCGTTCATGGCGAGGGTAACGCTGGGAGCGACCACCGAAAGACGTGCGGCCAACGCGGAAGACATCGGAAAACCTCTCGGCCCGCACGATGCACGAACGATGGGTCGCTCGTCAAAGGATGCGTGCGTCGACGCGAAGGTTTCGCCGCCGGAAACAGTACCGAAACAGAAGACTGCGCGCGCTTGGTTAAGGCGCGCGCAGGATCGAGCTCAGGCCTCCTCTTCGGTGGCCTCGTCCTTGACCTCGACCTTTTCCTTCTTCTCGACCTTCTTCTCGGTCGATTTGACGGCGACCTTCTTCTTGGCCGGCTTCTCGTCTTCTTCTTCTTCGTCGCTATCGCCGGCGTCCTTGATGCCTTCCTTGAAGTTCTTGATGCCTTGGCCCAAGCCCTTCCCGATGTCGGCGATACGACCAGCTCCGAACAGGAGTACTGCGATCAGTGCAATGACCAGGATTTCGGTCCATCCGATGCTGCCCATGACGCGGCCTCTCTTCTCGGTTCTATTACGGAAAAACGAACGACTTCGAACTGTCTAAGAGGTACCAGCGCGCCGGCTCCACCGCAAGCGTGACAAGATTACACCCGCGAGAGCGGTGGCCGCGCCGGCCGCCGCGGGGACCAGAAGAAAGAGCGCGAACGCGGGTCCCTTGGGTAGCTGCTCCAAGAGTCGCAGCGTTCCCAGCGCTGCGAGCGGTCCACTGGCGCCCACCGCCACCGCGATGAGCGCATGACGCGGCGCGCGCCGGAACGTGAAGAGCACCGAGGCGAGCGCCGACGCCAGCGCCCCCAGCACCAGCGCCAGCGCGCGAAAGCTCGCGGACACCGACGAGGCGCGCAGGTAGGCCGGTAGCCCGCGCAAGGTGAGCTGGCCCACCGAGAGCTCCACGTTCTTCACCGTGAAGTGCGCGTCCTCCAGCTCCAGTGTGCGCAGATCGCCCGAAAGCTCGACCCGGTGCGCGAGATACACCACACCGCCCACCGGCGCCTTGCCCACCAGCCGCGGCGGAAAGCCGGGACCGCAAATCCACGAGGCGGAGACGAAGGGCACCGGTACCGCGTTGGGGGCGCCACTGGCGAGGCACGCGACCCGTCCGTTGGCGATGAGCTCGTTCACCACCCGGCCGGGCGCCGCTGCGTCGCGCCCGCCGAGGAGCGAGATGATGGCCAGCGCGCCGGCGAACGCCGCAGCCTGGGGCCAAAGACGCCGGGCCAGCGCCTGGGGACCTTCGCCGAGGGCTGCGTACACCCGCGCCTCGCCGCGCTCCACCAGACCATGCGCCGCGAAGGCCCAGCCCGCAGGCCAGCCCACGAGAAGGGCGATTTCGAGCGCCACGATGAGCAAGCTGCGGGCAAACGGCACCGCGACCCGGGCGTCGGCCTGGGCCCCCCAAAAGAGCGGCAGCGCGCGAATCGCCGCCCCCGCGCCCGCCAGCACTGCCACGACCAGGGTGGCGCGAGCCGCCGACCCCAGGGCCCGCCGCTCCCATACGCGCGGCACCTTGAGGGGGTTGCGGGGCGAATCGCTCACGTGGAAAACCTACTGCAATTCCGCGGCGAAAGCAGCCCATTCGGGGCGCACCCACGGGTGTGGGATGAGGGCTCGCCATTGTCATGAACACCGTGGTAGCCTCCTGCCACTAACGTCTACACGGCCATTCCCACGAGGGGTCATGACGCACTCTGTAAAAACTTGGAAACTTGCCGCGCTCGCGGCTGCCACGGTAGGCGCTAGCTTCGCACTCAGCGAGGGCGTCGCTTCGGCGCAAGAAATCGTCAAGCCCACCGCCAAGGGCGTTGTGGGCGGCGCGCTCATCGGCGCGGAAGCCGTGATGATCACCGAGGCCCTCATCGGCGTGAAGCCCTGGTGGGCGTACGCGGTGGGCGGCGGCATCGGCGCCATCGGCGGCGGTATTGGCGGCTACTTCATCGAGCAGGCCGTCACCGACGGCAAGGCCCCGCTCTTCATGCTCGCTGGGGGTCTCGCGCTCGTGATCCCGACCTTGGTGCTCACGCTCAACGCCACCCGGTATCAGCCCACCGAAGGCGCCACCGAAGACAGGGCGCCCACCAACGAGCCCAAGGCAGATCCGGGGGTCCCCGGCGGCTCCTCGGCGCCCACCCCGGCGAACGATCCTTCCAAGGCCCCCACGACGGCTCCCGCCACTCCGCCTGCGGCAGCGCCCACCCCCGCGGGCGCGCCCCAGGGCCTCATGGATGTGCGACCCGGCAACGTGCGCGTCGGCGTTCCCATGCCGGTCGTCACGCCGGTGTTCACCGTTGCCGAGCGCCGCCAGTACGGCATGCGCCAGGAAACGGAAGTCCGCGTGCCGGTGTTCAACCTCACGTTCTGAGCGCGTTCGACAGACTCGAGGCGTGGTGGGCGAAGGCCTCCCACGCCTCGTCGCATTTCACGGTTCACGCTCGGGATCCGCCTGCGGTCAGCAACATTGCCCGCGGGCGGCCGACGAGCCCCATGCGAATCGCAGGTCATTCCTTTACGCCGCCTCCGTATGTTCAACCGCAGTCGGAAGTCTCACATGCCGACCTCCACGTCTCGCAGGGGGAGCCAATGCCCCAGGTGCCTAGCCCCACACGCGAGCAGCGGCAGCAGCTCGACTCGACGGCGGACCTGTTCGCCGGCATGCACGAGGCAGCCTTCGGGATCGCGAAAAACGTGGGGCGCGACGGTGGCCCCGCGTCGCCCCCGGCCGGGACGCCCGCGCCGCCGCCCGCGTGTGGGGAAGCTGGCGCGCCCCCGACGCAGGGCTCCGACGATGGAACCGCGACGCAGGGCTGCGACGATGGAACCGAGCCGCCCGCCGTGATCTGGGGCTGAGGTGGGGGCGTCGTCGACGAGAGCAGGACGTCCCGGTAGACGGCGATCTGGACCGGGACGTCTCCCGCGTTGACGCTCCCGCCGCCTCAGCTCATCCGTGGTACCCTGACGGAATGCGCCTCTGGCTCTCGGCGTCGAGCGTGCCGCTCGCGGCGTGCACGCTGCTCTTTCCGGTCGACGATCCGCGGGCGCGGCCGGCCGGCACCGACGGCGGTATCGAGGTGCAAACCGACGCCGCAGGACTCGACGCCGACGTGCGGCCCGACGCTGCGTTCTCGTGCGCCGATCGCACGGCGCTGCTCTGCGTCGATTTCGACGACGCCGGGGTTACGCAGACGCCGGAAACGAACGGGACCGCTTCGCTCGCCGTGGAATCGACCAACGCGCTGAGCCCGCCACGGGCGCTCGCGCTCTTTCTGCCAGGCGTTGCGCCCAACGTCACCCCGGTGCCTTCGAGTGCGCGCGGATGGATCATGGTGCCGGTGGCCGGCGATCATCCTGTGGTGCGCCTCGCCTTCGACGTTCGGGTGGAGACGCCCGCCCGCGTCACCGGCGACAACGACGTCAACCTGGTCACGGTCCGCTACGGCCAGCGCTACCTCTACGTCTTCCGCTCCGACGTGGGCGTCACCGTTGGCGAGTCTGTGCTCGGCGACGCTGGCCGCGTCAACGTCAACCATCCTTCGATCGCAAGGCCGCTGGCCGTGAATCGCTGGGCGCACCTGGAGTTGGCGGTGAACCTGCAATCGAAGACCAGCTCGTTCTCCGTCGATGGTGACGTGGTGGAGGCGAACTACCGCCTCCAACCGGATTGGTCACTGGGCCCACTGGTCGTCACCCTCGGCACCGAGTTCACCCCGCGCGCGGTCGGCGATCTGCGCGTGCGCTGGGACAATTTCCTGCTCACCGAGTGACCCCGAATCAGTTCGAGAACTCGATGGGGTAGCGCACGGTGGTGTCGCTCTTGGCGCGCGAGGCCGGGAACACCAGGGTCTTGGCGTGCTCCACCATGCAGGTGCCGAAGGCTGCGTCCTTGAGGGTGGTGGCGTCGTCGGCGCGCACGTCGTCGATGCGGCCTTCGGCGGTGATCTTGAACGCGAGAACGAACTTGCCTTGCGCCTTGGGGTCGCGCTTGGTGAGCTGCTCGTAGCAGCCGCGCATCTTGTCGAAGCCGCCGCGCACCACCGACTGAATCTCGCGCGGCATGAGCGCGCTCGGCACCTTCACCGTGAAGGGCTCGGCGGGAATGGCCGTGAGCTTGGAGAAGGCCTCTTCGACGGTGGCGAGCTGGCTCCAGCGCGGCGCCGCAACCAGCACCACCGGCGGCGCATCGGGGCGCTCCTTCACCGCCACGAAGCCGTCGCCGGTCGCGAGGCGCTTCTCGATCTCCGCCGTCGGCATCGGCAACAGTGCGTCGTAGCGGGCGGGAATGCGGCCGTCTTGCTGATCGTAGTAGAACACCGCCAGGCTGCGGTCGATCTCCGCGCCGCGGGCCCCGGGAATGGCGGTCCACGAGCCGTGGCCGTGGCGCCCGGTGTGCACCTTGGGCTTCTCGCACAGCGGGCAAGCACGCTCTGCGCTCCGCCGAATGGCCTCGCCGATGCCAAACGTTCCCAGGCGATCGGAGTCGTGCACGCCGCTGCCGACCATGGCCACGATGACGTCGTAGGTGCCGGCGGCGTTCTTGGGAAAGTACTTGATGAAAGCGGAGGCAATGGGCGCAACCGGGTCGTGGCTATCGTCGTCGCGTGCGAAGCGCGACGAGGCCTCGCCCGTGAGGAGCTTGCGCAGTCGCTGGTCGGCTTCCTCGGCCTTGGCGAAGCTGTTCTGGTTTCCATGGCTGGCCAGCAGCCCCTCGATGGTTGAGACCGCTTTCTCCTTGTCGCCCGCGAGCTCATAGGCCCGCGAGAGCCAGAGCGCGGCGTCGTCTTTCTCCGTCGCCGAGAGCTCCGGCGAAGCCACCAGGAGGGCGAGCTCGGCCCGCGCTTCGCTCACTTTCTCGCCGGTCTCCACCTGCCGCGAGGCGCGCTCCAAGCGCACGCCGGCAGAGTTTGCACTGCTCGCTGCGCTGGCGACCGCGGCCGCCGCGGGATCGTCGCCGGCCTCTTTCTGGCTACCGCAGGCGAGGGAGGAAACTGCGACGAGGGCTGCGAGAATACCGAGGGTCTTCATGGTGTCGTCTCCGGGGTCGATGGTCGATGGTCGATGTGCGAGGAGGACGCTCCGTCCGTCTCACAGGTCCCAGCTTGCATCGCGGATGTCTGGCTTCCTTCCACGCCCGGTCACCGTTGTGTCACCGGCCTTCATGCCCCGGATCCCTTGCGCGAGAAGCGGTAGCCGGCGCCGCGCACGGTCACGATGTGCACGGCGTTCTTGGGGTCCTTCTCCAGCTTGGTGCGCAGTCGATTGATGAAGTTGTCGACCGTGCGGTCGGTGCCGAAGTAGTCGGCGCCCCACACCGCATCGAGGATGCGCTGCCGCGGCAAGAGCGAGTCTTCGTGCGTAACGAAGTAGTGGAGGAGTCGCATTTCCAGGGCTGTCATCTCCACCTGCACGCCCGCGCGCTCCACCCGGTGCGCGCCGAAGTCGATGGTCACGTCGGCGAACGAGGTGGTCTCTACCGCGCGCGCCCGAAGGCGGGGCCGTCGCAACGCCGCGTGGATGCGCGCCGTGAGCTCCGCCGCGCCGAAGGGCTTCACCAGGTAGTCGTCGGCGCCCAGTCGTAGGCCGCGCACGCGATCTTCCATTTCGCCCTTGGCGGTCACCATGAGGATCGGCAGCTCGGCGTCGCGCGCGCGCAGCGCCTCGCAAACCTCGAAGCCGTTCATGCCCGGGAGCATGACGTCGAGCAGCACCAGATCCGGCCTTTCGGCCAGCGCCGCGTCGAGACCTTCCGGGCCGGTCTTGGCCAGGGTCACGCGAAAGCCCTCGGCGCGCAGGGTCATCTGCATCGAGAGCCGGAGCCCGGCGTCGTCCTCCACCACGAGTATGTTTTCCTGCCTTCCACGGCTCGGCGCTTGGGTCATGGCGTTGGTTCCTCGCTGCGAAGAAGCGTGACGACGAAGACGGTGCCGCCCCCCGCGCGCGGCTCGGCGTGCGCTTCGCCGCCGTGGCCTTCGGCGACGCTGCGAACGATGGCGAGGCCGATGCCGGTTCCTTCGGTGGCCTCGCTCAGGCGATCGCCGCTCCGCTCGAAGGGCTCGAAGATGCGCGCGAGGTCGGCGGCCGGCACGCCGGGGCCGCGGTCCTCCACCCGCAGCTCGATGGCCCGCAGCCTGCCGGCGACGCGCACGCAGGTGGGTCCGGCGGCGTACTTGCGTGCGTTGTCGAGCAGGTTGTGGAGCAGCAGCCGAAGCATCGCGGCGTCGCCGTCGATCGCCACGTCGTCCGCGAGCTCGCTCTCCATCGGCACCGCGGCCGCGCCGGCCCAGGCGGCCACCACGTCGCGCACCAAGGGCACGATCGCTATCGGCACGCGGGTGAGCGCCGTTCCCGCGAGCAGCCGCCGGAAGTCGAGCATGCGCTCGATGGTATCGGAGAGTCGCCGGCTCTCGCGCGCCATGGTCTGATGCACTTCGACGCGATCGCCGGCGGCGACCTTGTTCTCCACCAGCAGCTCCGAGAGCATACGCAGCGAAGCCACCGGCGTGCGCAGCTCGTGCGACACCGCTGCGAGAAAATCGACCCGCAGCTCCGAAAGCTTTCGCTCGCGCCGCAGCCGAAGGGCGTAGCCCACCGAGAGCAGCACCATGAGCAGCACGCCGCCCGAGAGCAGCAGACCGAGGTTGCGGCGGCTGCGATGGGTTCGATCGGCCACCACGCCGGTGCGCGTGGCGAACCGAAGATAGAGCTCCGGCGCCAGCTCCGCGCTGGGCTTGCGGCCATCGCCGGGACCATGCTCGACGATGAGCAGCAGCTCGTCGGGCATGCCCATGCGCGCCGCGGCGCAGGCCCGGAGCGAGCCCTCGTGCGCCACCACCACCACCACCGATGCGCTCTCGGCTCGCACGCCGCGCACCACGCGGCCGACCACGCTCGACCCCCGAAAGGGCAGCATCGACGATCCGCGCGCGTCGACCGCGTCACCAAGCGTTGCCAGCGCCGCCGTCACCGCCGGGTCGGCCAGTAGTGCCGCGGCCGCGACGCCGTGGGTTCGGCTGCCGTCGTCTTGCAGTGCTGCCCGCAAGCGCCGTGCGGTGGCCGGCTCGTGGGGCGTTCCCTCGATCATGGCCCGCAGCGTCGTGCGATCGTGCGGTCCCAGCGCTGCCTGGTGCGCCGTGAGCCACACCATCAGCGGCTCCGCGTCGGCGGGGCCAGCGAGCAGCATCGGCGCCACCAAGCGACCGGAAGGGCTGCGCGCCACCGGACACTCGCGCAGGATCGCGCCCCGGAGGCGCTCGCGCTCGCTGGCTTCCACCACCGCGGGCAGCCGTGCGATGCGTTCCGCGCAGGCACCAGAGGTGGGCGCCTCGCCGTCATCCTCGAGATTGCGTGTAGGTTGCACTACATCGCCCACCCCGCAGCGCAGCGGGGTGCCCGCGATCACCGCCCGCGCCTCCTCGTCGAGGAGTGTGGCAACTTGACTCGCCGCTGAACGCGCGTACTGCTCTTCCTGCGCACCCAGTTCGCGCGCCACCGCCGCCTCCTCGTTCTCCAGTGCACGAAGGCCGACGCCCCCCACCGCGAGCACTGCAAGGGCGACGAGCAGCGCGGCCAGCGAGAACCACGCGCGGCTCCGCCAGCGGTGCGCCGCAGCTGTAGTGGGGGCCGCCGCTCTTTTGCCGGAGGAACGCTTGGGCTCGAGCATTTTCTACCGTTCACCCTGACGTAGCATTGTCACCAGAAGGTCACCGGCGGCGAGTTTTCCGGCGCGAACGAGCGAGGCGGGGCGATGATCGAGGCGGTCGAAGTGTGGAGAGTGAAGCGGCGAGGGGTGGGAGGAGTGTGCGTGCGCGCGGCTTCGGCTCGCGCGCCGAGTTGCCGGGCAGCTCCCCAGACACGTCGCGTAAGAGCGCACGAATCGCACTGGCAGCAGCCGCGGACCCTTCCCATTTCTTCTGAAGTAACGGTACCCTGGACCACGCTGCGGTTAACCTTCTCTCGGAAGTGGAGAAAACGCACTTCATGACTCAGGCAGCCCGTTCACATGGCAAACCCTCCGACCCGATGCTGGGTCGCGTCGTCGCGGGTCGTTATCGGCTCGAAGCACGCGCAGGCGAAGGGGGCATGGGCGTCGTCTATCGCGCCCGGCACGTACTCATCGATCGCGTGGTGGCGCTCAAGCTGATCCGACCCGATCTGCGCGGCGAAACCCACCTGCGTGCGTGGATGCTCCGGGAGGCGCGCGCCGCCAATCGGGTCGACCACGCCCACATCATCGACATCCACGACATCGGCGAGACGGAAGAGGGCGAGCTCTATCTGGTGATGGAGTACCTGGTGGGCACGGCGCTCTCGTCGGAGCTCGCCAAGGGACCCATGTCGCTCACCCGAAGCGTCGACATCCTTGAGCAGATGTGCGCTGCACTGGCGCGCGCCCACGACCTGGGCGTCATCCACCGCGACCTGAAGAGCGACAACATCCTCCTCACGTCCAAGGGCGGCCGCAAAGACTTCGTGAAGATCCTCGACTTCGGCCTTGCCCACCTGGCCATGGACCCGCGGCTGGCGCCCAAAGGCGCGGTCTTCGGTACGCCCGAGTACATGTCGCCGGAGCAAGCGCGCGGCGAAGAAGCCGGCCCGCAGAGCGATCTCTACGCGCTCGGCGTGCTGTTCTTCGAGATGATGACCGGCCAGTTGCCGTTCCGCTCCAGCGACCGCGAGACGCTGCTGGAGATGCAGCGTTCGTCGCCGGCACCCAAGCCGAGCAGCATCAAGGGCGACGTCGTTCCCGCGGCCGAGGCCATGGTGCTCCGCCTCCTGGAGAAGGACCGCCGCAAGCGGTACCAGGACGCCCACCACATGCACGAGGAGCTCAAGACGCTCCAACGGTCCATTCCCAGCGCGCCGTGGGAAGTGGGCGCGGCAGGCGATCATGCGCCTCCGCCTCCGCCTCCGCCTCCGGAGTCGCCGGGTGTCACTGAGTGGGCCAACCGCGCGGCGCTCTTCGCGCGCATGGTGAGCCGCGCGTACCCGAGCGGAAACGGTCCGGCCGAGATTCAAGGCGGCGTCACCCAGGCCTGGGATCTGGCCGCCAAGGCCACGCGCCTCGAGGGCGAGGTGGCGAGCCACACGCGCAAGCTCGAGTCGCTGGAGCGGCGCGGCCGCGCGCTCCGCGCAGAGATCGGCCGCAAGGTCGAGGAGCTTGCCCACGAGGAGTCGCGGGTTCTCCGCGATGCCGCGCAGGACCAGCAAGAAGCCCTCCGGCTGCGCGAGCAGCTCGTTGCGGCCGACCGGGCGTCGCACGCCGCGCGCGCCCAGGCCGACCAAACCTCCATGCAAGGCGGCATCGCGGTGCCGCAGCTGCGGGCCATCTTCGAGCGCTCCGGCGCCGCCCAGGCGATGGTCGAGGCGCGCCGGCAGCAGCTGGCCGAGCGCGAGCAATCGGCCTCGGTCAAGGAAGCGCAGGCGCGCGATCTGCGCCGGCAGATCGACGAGCTTCGCGCGCAGCTCGCGCGCTACGCCGAGGCCCTGGAAGAGGACCTCAACGCCGGCCGGCAAAAGGTCGCCGCGCGAACCCGCGAGGGCGTCACCTTCGAGAAATCGTTCAGCGAGGTCACCACGTTGCTGCTGAACCACCTGAAGGGAAAGCCCGAGGTGCGCGACCTCATGGACGAGCTGCAGACGAGCATGCACTTTACACCGGTTCACCCCCGCACCCCAGACGCGCCCGTTAGCGCTGGCTCGCTCCGGGCCGCTGCGGCGCCGGTCAAACCCTGACGTTCACCAACGGAGGCCTTCGTGGGGGTTCAAAAACCCGAGACCGAAGGCCCCGCTTCCAGCGCCTCAGCCAGCCGCGCTGACTCACTGCGCTCCGGTCGCCTTCGCCATGCGTGGGCCAAGCTCCGCGCCTCGACCTCGCCGCAGTTCGGCTCCGGCGCCGCGTTCCTGGCAGACACCCGAGCTCGCGCGGCGCGTATCGTCTCGGGCCTCACCATCGCCGTGAACGCTACCGCGCTGGGTCTCGGGCTAGCCGGACTGGGCAACGGCTTGCCTTCGAACACGGTGCTGCTCCTCGCCCTGATGGTGAACGTGCTGCTGCACGTCGCTGTGCGGAAGACCCCGCTCTGGGGAGGCCGAGCCCTCACTTGGTTCTGGGCGACGTCGATGCCGCTGCTCATCGCAGAGCCGTACGTGACCGAGCGCACCGCCGTTGCGTTCCTTCTGCCGCCGGCGCTCGCCATGGTCCTCGCGGGGCGCAAAACCGTGGTTGCAGCCGCGGTTTTGTCGCTGCCCATCCTCGTGTTGCGCGCCCCCACGCCCATGGCTTCGCCGTACCTCGGCCCGACCTTCTTGGTCATGAGCGGCATGATCTTCGGCCTCCTGCTGGTGGCGCAGCACCTGTTGCTCGGTGCGCTCCACGAGGCCGCGCGCACCGCGGCCGGCTTCGAGCTCATCTCTCGTGAGACCACCGACGTCGTGCTCATTCGACGCCCCACCGGAGTGGAGGGAGAATCGGAGGTGCTGTTCATGAGCCCCACCGTGGCCAAGATCACCGGCTACCCGCCGGGCGAGGTGGAGCGCGGCGCCATCAATATCTACGATCTGGTGCATCCGGATGATCTCGCGCGCCTCGCCGCCTCTCGCGAAGAGCTCCTGGCGGAGCGCGGAGCCACGCGCTCCGTCGACATTCGCGTGCGGCACAAGGACGGGCACTGGCTGTGGTTCCAGGCGCGCGGCACCAACCTGCTGCACGAACCCTACGTGGGCGGCGTGGTCACCACGCTGCAAGACATTACCGCCGCTCGCGAGGCGCGCATGTGCTTCGAGCGCGAGCTGGCGCACCAAGCGGAGCACGATCCGCTCACCGCGTTGCCCAATCGCCGGGTGCTGCAGCGCGATCTCGAGAGGGCGTTCGCGGCGCGCTCGACCATCGCCGTGCTCTTCTGCGATCTCGACGGTTTCAAAATCGTCAACGACAGCCTGGGTCACGACGTGGGCGATCGTCTGCTTCGATCGGTGACCACGCGGGTTTCCGGGGTAGTCGATGGCCGCGGCGAGCTCTATCGCTTCGGGGGCGACGAGTTCGTGGTGCTGTGCCCGGACTCCGGCGCGAAGACGCGGCCGGTCGACCTCGCGCGCGAGATCATGGAATCCCTGCGCCGCCCGCTAGACCTCGAGGGGCGCGAGGTGTTCGTCAACGCCAGCATCGGCGTAGCCTTCGGCGCCGGCCACGAAAAGCCCGACACCCTCATTCGCGATGCCGACGTGGCCATGTACCGCGCCAAGGAGAGCGGCCGCGACCGCATCGAGGTCTTCGACGACGCCATGCGCCGATCGGCGCAGCGGCGTCACGACGTGGAGCAGGCGCTCCGTCGCGCGGTCGCCGCCCAGGAGCTCTCGGTGGTGTATCAGCCGCGCTTTCACGCAGCGACCCGTCTGGTGCTGGGGTTCGAGGCGCTGGTGCGCTGGACCGACGCCGACCTGGGCCCGGTCTCGCCCACCGAGTTCGTGCCCATCGCCGAGGAGACCGGCCTCATCGTCGCCATTGGCCGCTGGGTGCTCGAGCAGGCGGCCGAGCAGCTACGGGTGTTTCGGGCGCGCTTTCCCGGCAAGGCGCTCAGCATGTCGGTGAATCTCTCGGCGCGTCAGCTCATGGGCGAGGTGAAGATCTCGGAGGTGGTGCAAGCCGTTCTGCGGCGAACCAGCATTCCGCCGGCGAGCCTCGAGCTCGAGATCACCGAGGGCATCTTCGTGAGCCGCGCCGAGACGGTGGTCGAGGTCCTCTCGTCGCTGCGCGAGCTGGGGGTGCGTCTCAGCGTCGACGACTTCGGCACGGGCTACTCGTCGCTTGCCTACCTGCGCCGCTTCCCCATCGATGCCATGAAGATCGACCGCACCTTCATTACCGACATGGTGACCCACCGCGACGACGCCACCATCGTGCGCGTGGTCATCGAGCTCGCGCGCGCGCTCGGCATTCGCACCACCGCCGAGGGCGTTGAGAACGAAGACCAGGCCCGCATGCTCACCGAGCTCGGCTGCGACGAGCTTCAGGGCTTTCACCTGGCGCGCCCCATGACCACCGCCGCCGCCGAAGAGCTCCTCCAGCGCGCCACGACGGTGATGGACTCCCCGAAAAAAGCCGCCGCTCTCCCGTAGTCGCGCGGCCGCGCCTTCTGCTTACAGAGCGGCGAACTTCAGGGGAGCTTGGCGCTGAGGAAAGCTCGGAGCTTAATGAGGGTCTTCGGGTCGCGGGTGAAGCTTGGCTGCGCGTACTGCGTGCCCCAGCCTTCGACCTCGTTCACGAACGAGCTGCGGATGCCGTCGTCGCCAATGATGTCGTCGACGGTGCGGCCGCGGGCAGCGCCTTTGAGCAGACCTCGCACGTACGCCTCGAGGCGCGGAAAGTCGCCTCCCAGGAACTCCTCCACCGAGGCGGCCTCTTCGGCCAGCCGCGTGATGGTGGGATCGCTCAGGCCCTCGGCTGCGGCAAAGCGGGCCGCGACGCGCACCACGAAGGCGTCGTCCAAAAAGCCCAGATCGTCGATGCCATCGGGGATGAGGTCGAGCGACTTGAAAATGTAGTTGAGCCCCGCCGCGACGAAGCGGCGGCTCGTCTCCGGCGCATCGGTGGCCACCAGCTTGGAGAGCGCTTTCGCGTCGTCTCCCAAGGTTTGGAGCCAAGAAGGGAAGATTTCCAGGTATTTTGCGTCCGTCGTTTGCGTCATGGCGGCGCCCTCAAGGTACCACAGTTCGAACCGCGCAAGCCTCGTTACATGCGGCCGATGAAGAGCCCCAAGCCGAGGCCCACGAGCAGCGAAATCATGCAGAAAAGTGCCACGAACATGGGGCGCACACCGGCGCCGGCGGCGCGTCCGAGTCGCGGCGCACCGGACGACACCGGCTCGAGGATCGGGATGTCGTTGGAGGGAAGGGTGCCGCTGTTGCTCGGGCGAATCGCCGGGAGCGACTCGGTGGTCGACTTGCGACTGGTGAGCGTCCCGCCCGGCGCCACCGAGCCCTCGTCTGGCAGGTTGGCGATGATGATCTGCGGCTGCATCATCACGCTGGGGTTCGGATTGCTGAAGCTTCCGCCCGGCGTCATGTTGACCGGCGGCCGATACATGGAGGGCACTTCCGGCAGGTGGCTCAGGCGCGCGGCGGCGAAGTCCATCTCGGGCGTGGTGCCGGTGGCGGCGCCCAGGGCCCGCCCCATCTCGTTGGCCGACTGGAAGCGCTTGTCGCGGTCCTTCTGCATGGCCCGCTGCACGAAGGCGCTGAGCCGAAGGAACGCGGGATCGATGGTCTCGAGCGGCGGCGGCTCGCTGTTGAGCACCGCCGCCAGCTTTGCGTACTCGGTGGGCGCAGGAAACGCCGGTCGTCCGGTGAGCATCTCGTAGGTCATGACGCCGACGCTGAACAAGTCGCTCCGCGCGTCGACGTCTTTCGTGCTCTTGATCTGCTCCGGGCTCATGTAAGCCGGCGTCCCCAGCAGCACCCCGGTGCGCGTGCGCTTGCCCATACCGCCCGCCAGGTCCATCACTTTGGCGATGCCGAAGTCGAGGATCTTCACCAGGAATGCGCCCTTGGCGTCGCGCGCCAGGAACACGTTCTCGGGCTTCAGATCGCGGTGCACCACTCCCTGGGCATGGGCCACCGTGAGACCCGCGAGCAGCCCTTGCACGATGGTCACGCACTGGGTCAAGGGAACCCGCCCGCCGTTCATGGTGTACGCCGAGAGGGGTACGCCGTTGAGCAGCTCCATCACCAGGTACGGGCAGCCGTTCTCGGCCACGCTCACGTCGAACACCCGCACGATGTTGGCGTGGAGCAGGCGCTGGCAGGTGCGCCCCTCTTCCACGAACCGCTCCACGACGTCCTTGTTGTCAAGGCAGTCGGGGTTCATGATTTTGATGGCGATGCGCTCGCCGGAGTCGGCCACCGACTCGGTGGTATACACCGCACCCATACCGCCGTACCCGATGCGCTTGGTCAGGCGGTACTTCTGCGAGAGTATGGCTCCGCTGAGGTCCGGCGGTTCGAAGCTCACGGCGTTATCCTACACACAGTTTGCAACGCCACGGCGGGCAATCTTTTCCGTAGCTCTACGGAATTCGACCGAACTTCCCCCCGCTCGGATCATGTGCGCAGCTGGGCGCCAAAGCGAAGCTCCACCGCGGCCCGCGCTTTCTCGTGGAAGGCGTCGACCTCGGCGTCGGTGAGGGTGCGGTCGGCGGCCCGGTAGCGCACGCGGAACGCCAGGTTCACGTGGTCCTTGGGGGTGCTGCCGCCGGTGAAGCGATCGAAGAGCTCCACGTCTTCGGCCAGCGGGCCCGCGGCGTTCTTGAGCGCGTCTTGCACGTCGCCGGCGGGCACCACGTCTTTCACCACCAGCGAGATGTCGCGGGCGTTGGCCGGAAACTTGGGGATGGCCTGGAACTTGGGCGCCGCGCGGCCGATGACGCGCAGCGCTTCGAGATCGAGCGACACGATCATCACCGGGTGGGCGCCGAGGTCGAAGGCATCGACCACGTCGGGGTGGAGCGGACCCATGTATCCTACACGCTTTCCCCCGACCAGCAGCCACGCGCCGCCGCGCGGATGCACCTGCGGCGGAAGGTCGCCGCGCTCGAGGGTGGGCTTTTGGCCCGTGAGGTTGAGGAGCAGAGCCTCGGCCGCGCCTTTCGCGTCCCACACGTCGATGGGCTCGGCCTTGGAGAGATAGGCGCGAAAGCTGGCGGTGCCGGAGAGCACCGCGGTCAGCACCAAAGGCTCGGTGGGCAGCCCTTCGGCGGTGGCCAGGAACACCGGGCCCATGGCGAAGAGACGCGCGTCCGGCTGTTCGCGGCGCCGCGCCTGCGACACCGACTCCAGGAGCCCCGGCAGCAAGCTGGTGCGCATCGCCCCCTGGTGCTCTGCCAGTGGGTTCTTGAGCAGTACGGTAGGCGGGTCGGCCTTCACCTTGGCGAGCGCCGCTGGCGACGTCATGCCGAGCACGATGGCTTCGGAGAGCCCCGCGGCCACGGCTGCGGCGCGCACGCGCTCCCGGAACACCTCGTCGCCGCCAGAGTCGGGCGTGGGGTGAATGGCGGGCAAGATCTCTGGCACGTTGTCGATGCCGCGCACGCGCAGCACCTCTTCGATGAGGTCGACCTCGCGGGTGAGGTCGGGCCGGTGGGGCGGCGGCTCGAGCTCGGCGGTGGCTGCGGTGCTGCTCACCAGCTTGTTGCCGAGCCGCACCAAGATGTCGAGCGCCTCGGACCACGGCACGTCTACGCCCAGCAGCGCCCGCAGCCGGGGCGCGCGCAGGCGAATGGTCTTGGGAAAGCGCACGTTGCCCTGGGCGTGCAAAGTGCCGGCGGCGATCTGCGCGTGGGCGAGCTTGGCGGTCCAGGCGGCGGCGCTGGCCAGAACCGCCTCGATGTCGCTGGGGTCGACGCCGCGCTCGAAGCGGTGCGACGCGTCGGTGTGCAAGGCGTGCCGGCGCGCAGTTCGGCGCACGGTGCGCGGCTCGAAGTAGGCGCACTCGAATACGATGCGGGTGGTGCCTTCGTGAATCTCCGAGCCCTTGCCGCCCATGACGCCGGCGAGAGCGATGGCCTTGTGCCCGTCGGCTATCACCAGATCGTCGGCGGCCAGCGTGCGCTCCACGCCGTCGAGGGTCACCAGGGTCTCGCCCTCCTTCGCCACGCGCACCGCGATGAGCGCTGAGCCCTGCGCCCCGCGCTCCAAGCGGTCGAGGTCGAAGGCGTGCATGGGGTGCCCGAACTCGAGCATCACCAGGTTGGTGATGTCGACGATGTTGGAGATGGGCCGCACCCCAAGCGAAGCCAACCGATAGCGCAGCCACAAGGGCGAGGCCTTCACCTGCACGCCCTCGGCGGCCGCGGCGCCGTAGTGGGGGCAGCGCGAGGCCTCGTCGATGCGCACGCTGACGCCCAGCGACTCGATGGTGGTGCCGGAGAGGGTGGCCACCTTGGGGGTGGGGGGCGCCCATGGGTAGCTGTAGAGTGCAGCAATCTCGCGGGCGATGCCCACGTGCCCCAGGCAGTCGGGTCGGTTGGGCGTAAGGTTGATGTCGAAGATGTGGTCTTCGGCTTCGGGCACCGCGGCCACGAAGGGCGCGCCGGGCGAAGCGGTGCCGGCTGGGAGCACCAGGATGCCGTCGCCGTCGTCGCTGAGGCCCAGCTCGGCCTCGCTGCAGAGCATGCCTTCGCTCTCCACGCCGGCGATGGCGCGCTTCTCGATGGTCATGTTCTTGGCCGGCAGGTAGGCGCCCAGCGGCGCGAGTACCACCAGGCCGCCGGGCTCCGGCACGTTGGGCGCGCCGCACACCAGCTCCTGGGTGGCCGCGGCGCCGCGATCGACGGTGACCAGCTTGAGGCCGCTCTTGGTAGGGTGGGGCCGGGTGGAGACCACCTTGGCCACCAGGCAGGCAGCGGCGCCCACTCCGTAGCGGTGAACGGCCTCCACTTCGAGGCCGGCGCCGGTGAGGCGCTGCGCGAGCTCTTCTGGCGGGGCGGTGAGCTGAGGAACGAGAGAACGGAGCCAGCGGTAGGAAGCCTTCATGATGGTCGGGATCTCTCAGAACTGCGCGAGGAAGCGGGGATCGTTCTCGAACATGAGCCGCAGGTGCGGAATGTCGTAGCGGAGCATGGCCAGGCGATCGAGGCCCATGCCCAGGGCGAAGCCGGTGTACTTCTCGGGGTCGATGCCGCAGCTCTCGAACACCACCGGGTGAATCATGCCGCAGCCGAGGACCTCGATCCATCCGGTGTGCTTGCAGATGGTGCAACCTGCACGGGTTCCGTCGGGCTGGGTGCAGAAGGTGCACCCGAAGTCGACCTCGGCGCCCGGCTCCACGAAGGGAAAGTAGCTGGGCCGCAAACGCACCGGCGTGCCGGGGCCGAAGAAGCGCTCGGCGAAGGCTCGGAGCACCCCGCGCAGGTGCGCCATGGAGACGCCTTCGTCGATGAGGAAGGCCTCGAGCTGATGAAACATCGGCGAGTGCGTGGCGTCGTCGTCGCGGCGGTACACCGCGCCGGGGGCGATGAACGCCATGGGCGCCTTGTGGCCCATCATGGCGCGCACCTGGATGTTGCTGGTGTGGGTGCGCAGAACATGCCCCGACGTGGTCCAGAAGCTGTCTTGCATGTCGGTGGCCGGGTGGTCTGGCGGAAAGCCGAGCTTGCCGAAGTTGTTCTCTTCGAGCTCCACCTCGCGGCCATCGTGGACGCCGAACCCCAGCGTGCGAAAGATGCCGATGAGCTCCTCGCGCACCATGGAAATAGGGTGTTTGTGCCCAGGGCCCACCGGCGGGCGGCCAGGGAGCGTGAGATCGAACGGCCGCCCCTTGAGGTCGGCCTCGCGGGCCGCGCGATGGAGCGCGGTGAGGGCGACCTCGAAGGCCTTCTCGACCTCTTGCTTGAGGGCGTTGGTTTTTTCGCCGATGGCCTTCCGGGCCTCGCCCGGAACCTTGCCCATCTCCTTGAGAATCGCCGTCAGCTCGCCCTTCTTGCCGAGGATCTTGGCGTTCTCGTCGCGGAGCTGTTGCTCCGTTTCGGCGGCGCCGAAGCGCGGCCCGTAGGCTTCGCGTAGAGCAGCGAGTTTGTTCTCGATATCGGCCTGAGGGTCGGACATGGGACCCATGCTCATAGCCGGCTTTTGCCCTTTCCAAAAGCCCCGTTGCCGCTCAAGACCTGGCGAAGGCGACCGTTTCCCGGAGGGTATGTTCATTTCTATGGCTCGGCGCACGCGGCGCCTTCGGACGGCCACATGAGCGCCACGCCGAGCGAACCTCCGCAGAGCACCGCCTACCGCATGGTGCGCCCCGCGCCGCCGGCCAGCGCCGGTCCGCTTGCGCCTTCGCCGCCCGCCCGCGCCGCGCTGAACCCCAACGTGACGCTGCGCACCGCCCAGCTCGAGGCGATGATGCGCGAGCTCGAGCTCTCCAACGAGGAGCTCACGACCGCGCGCGACGCCGCGGATGCCGCCAACCGCGCCAAGTCCGAGTTTTTGGCCAACATGAGCCACGAGATTCGTACGCCCATGAACGGCGTGCTGGGCATGACCGAGCTGCTCTTGGGCATGCACATGCCGAGCCGTCAGCGAAAGCTGGCCGAGACCATCCAACGCTCGGCCGAGTCGCTTCTGGTGATCATCAACAACATCCTCGATTTTTCCAAGATCGAGGCGGGCAAGCTGGAGCTCGAGGCCATCGAATTCGATGTCCGCGACGCCATCGAAGAGACGGTGGAGCTCATCGCCGAGCGCGCGGCCCGCAAGGGGCTCGAGTTCTCCTGCCGCGTCGACCCCTCGGTGCGCACCTTTCGCGCCGGCGATCCAGCGCGGCTGCGGCAAATACTCACCAACCTCATCGGCAACGCCATCAAGTTCACCGAGCATGGAGAGGTCTCCGTGCGCGTGCGCGAGCAGGGCCCCACCCAGCTGCGCATCGAGGTAGAGGACACCGGCATCGGTATCCCCACTTCGGCCCAGGCGCGCGTCTTCGAGTCGTTTTCGCAAGCCGACGGCTCCACCACCCGAAAGTACGGCGGCACCGGCCTGGGGCTCGCCATTGCCAAGCAGCTCGCCACCATGATGGGCGGCGAGATCGGCGTGCGCAGCGAGCCGCGGCGGGGCTCGACCTTTTGGTTCACGGTGACCCTGCCTGCGGTGAGCGAAGCGTGCTCCTGCCTGACCGATCGGCTGCGCACCAGCGCCGCCTCGCTCCGGGCGCTGCTGGTGATTCCCAACGAGAATGCGCGGGAGGCGGTGATGGCGCAGCTCGATGTGTTGGGTACCGGCTACGAGCTGCTCGACCCTTCGGTGGGCATTCTCACCGCGCTCGAGCGGGCGCAGGACGAGGAGTCGCCGTTTCAGTTCGTGATCGCCGACCAAGACGCCACCGCCTCTACCGGCGCTCTGCGGGCTCTCAATCGAGCGCAGCACGGGCGTACCCCGGTGATCGAGCTCAACGCGGTGGGGCAAGTGGGCGACCCACACGAAGCCGCCGACAGTGTGTGGACCCTCGCCAAACCGGTTCGCTTGCGGCGTCTGGCCGACGTCATCGCCCGCGCCACCGAAGGCATGGAGGTGCCGGCCGCGGTCAGCAGCCGCATGCCCGGACCGATCCAAACCACGGCCATCGGCGCGCGCATCTTGCTGGCCGAGGACAATCCCATCAATCAAGAGGTCGCCGCGGCGATGCTCGACCGCTTCGGCTGCGAAGTGGAGACCGTGGAGAACGGCGCGCTGGCCTTGGAGGCGCTCGCCAAGGGAACGTACGACATGGTGCTCATGGACTGCCAGATGCCGGAAATGGACGGCTTTCGCAGCACCGAGCTCATTCGCGAGCGGGGCGTCCATTGCAACGGGCGTCCGATCCCCATCGTCGCCCTCACCGCCAACGCCATGGACGCCGACCGCGATGAATGCCTGCGGGCGGGAATGGACGACTTTCTCAGCAAACCGTTCAAGCAAGAACAGCTGCGCGCCGTTGTCTTGAAGTGGTGCCTCCGCTCGAAGAAAATGTCGTCGCTTCCGCCGCCCCTGAGGACTCTCACCTCGGCCTCGATCGCATCGCCGCCGCAGGCGATCCTCGACGACCACCGGCTGGATGCGGCGCGTGCGCTGCAAAAGCCGGGAAAGCCGGACCTGGTGGTGCGCCTGGTGGAGCTGTTCGTGGAGACGACGCCGCCGATTCTCGCGGAGCTGGATGCGGCACTGGCAGCCGGCGATGCGGCGGGCGTCAAGGCTGCGGCGCATCGGGTAAAGTCCGGGAGCGCCAACCTGGGCGCGACCGAAGTTGCGCGCCTTGCGGGGCAGGTGGAAGCGCTTGCTCGCGAGGGGACGACGGCGGGTGCGGCGCCCATGGTGGAAGCCCTCCGCAAGGCCTATGTGGCCGCCGCAAGCGAGCTCTCCCGCAGGCATCTGGGGAAGGCTGAGGGGCTGTCATCATGAACGCTACACAACCCGCTACGACCATCCTCATCGTGGATGACGACCCCACCGTACGCACTCTCTTGCGCGCAGCGCTGGAGGATGCCGACTATCAGGTAGACGAGGCTGAAGACGGCGAAGTGGCCATTCGCATGGCGCAACGCCGGGAGTACGACCTGGTGCTCCTCGACGTGATGATGCCGCGGGCAGACGGCTTCGCGGTGTGCGAATCCCTGCGTGGTTCGCCGCGTACCGCCAATACGCCCATCATGATGCTCACCGGCGCCGACGACGTCGACTCGGTGCAGCGCGCCTACACCCTGGGCGCTACCGATTTTGCCAGCAAGCCCATGGACTACGTGCTCTTGCTCTACCGCGTGCGCCACCTGCTGCGCTCGAGCCGCGCCCTCGAAGAGCTGCGCGAGAGCGAACGCCGCTTGCGCGAA
Organism: Polyangiales bacterium; assembly: GCA_038210445.1. GTDB lineage: Bacteria > Myxococcota_A > Polyangia > Polyangiales > Polyangiaceae > JABFRG01. The sequence continues at coordinate 40,034 of JBBQWQ010000047.1, read as the reverse complement.
GCCCAGCGCATTGCGCGTTTCGGCTACTGGGAGTGGTGGCCGGAGGACGGCACCATGGTCGTCTCCGAAGAGGCGCGCGCCATTCTCGGGGTAGCGGCCGAGAGCGATCCGGTGCTGCTCGACGACATTCTCGACGCGGTGCCGGGCGACGACCGGCTGCGCGTGGACCGCGCGGTGTTCGCGGCGGCGGTGAACCGCCAGGCGTTCACCCTCGAGCATCGCATCGCGTATGAGGGCGTGCCGGAGCGCGTGCTGCACCACGAGGCGGTGCCGCGCGGAGAGGGCGACAAGTTCCGTTTCTCGGGCACCGTGCAAGACGTCACCGAGCGCAAGGCCGCCGAAGAGCGCATCGTGCGCCTCGCCTACTACGACAACGTCACCGGCCTGCCCAACCGCGCGTTCTTGCAAGAGCACCTGGTTCGGGCGCTCGAACAGTCGATCCGTCGCAACCGCAAGGTCGCGGTGCTTTCGCTGGACCTCGACGGTTTCAAGCGGGTAAATGACACGCTCGGCCACGCCAGCGGCGATCTGCTCCTCAAAGACGTAGCCAAGCGCCTGGCAGGTTGCCTGCGGAGCGGCGACCGCGTGGCGCGCGCCGACACCGTCCGCCTCGACATGACCGACACCGCCGGCGACGCGCTGGGCCGATTCGGCGGCGACGAGTTCGTGGTGATCCTCGCCGACATCCGGCGGCCGGAGCACGCCAGCGAAGTGGCTGGGCGCATTCTCCGCTCGCTCATTCCGTCCTTCACCATCAACGACCAGGAAGTGTTCGTCACCGGGAGCGTGGGTATTGCCATCTCCGGCGCCGACGGCGAAGACGCCGAGACGCTCATCAAGAACGCCGACGCCGCCATGTACTACGCCAAAGAGTCGGGGCGGAACAGCTTTCACCTCTTCACCGAGTCGGTGCATGCGCGGGTTCGCGCGCGGCTATTCCTCGAGAACGATCTGCGGCACGCCCTGGAGCGGAAGCAGTTCGAGGTGTACTACCAGCCGAAGATCGACGGCCGCAACGGCGAGGTGCTGGGCACCGAAGCGCTCATTCGTTGGCGCCACCCGGAGCGCGGGTTGGTGTCGCCGCTCGACTTCATTCCGCTCGCCGAAGAGACCGGCCTCATCGTCGCGCTCGGCGAGTGGGTCCTCGAGACGGCGTGCCACCAGACCCGGAAGTGGCAAGAACAGTCGATGGGGGCGCTGCAAATTGCCGTCAACGTGTCGGCGCGCCAGCTCCAGAGCCTGGCCTTCGTCGACGTGGTGCGGCGGGTGCTCGAAGAGACGCGGCTACCGGCCCGCTGCTTGGAGCTCGAGATCACCGAAGGCGCGCTCATCGTCGACTCCGACTTCAGCCTCTCGGTCCTCGACGCCCTGAAGAAGCTCGGCGTACGCATCGCCCTCGACGACTTCGGCACAGGCTACTCTTCGCTGGCGTACTTGCGGCGCTTTCCCATCGATACGCTCAAGATCGACCGATCGTTCGTGCGCGATCTTCCGCACGACCAGGGCAGCATTGCCATCGCCTCGGCGATCATCGCCATGTCGAAGAGCCTCCACCTGAACGTGGTGGCCGAGGGCGTGGAGACGCAGGAGCAGCTCGGCTTCGTGCTCGCCCACGATTGCAACGAGATTCAGGGCTACCTGTTCAGCCCGCCGCTGCCGGCGCTGGGGCTCGAGGCTTGGCTCGCAGAGCGTCGTCGCCCGCCCTCCATTGCGCCGCGCGGCCGCACCCGCCCGCCGACCGATGGCGTGCTGGCGCTGGGCGACGCCGAAGAATAACACCCGCCGCAGGTGTTCCGAGACGCGGTAGCTTGGCGGCATGGAACGCTCACATCGCCTCAAGGACAAGGTCGCCATCGTCACCGGAGCTGCATCGGGCATCGGCCGCGCGGTCGCCGCACGCTTCGCCGCCGAGGGCGCCACCGTGGTGCTCACCGACAAGAACACCGCCGATGGCGACGCGGCCGCCGCCTCCCTGGGAAAGCCCCATCGCTTCGCGGCTCTCGACGTGCGCAGCGAGAGCGAGTGGGACGCGGTGGTTGCCGATACGGTCGAGCGCTTCGGCCGCCTCGACGTGCTGGTCAACGGCGCCGGCGTGGGCATTCCCAAGAGCATCGAGGACACCACGCTCGAGGAGTGGCGTTTCGTGCACGCGGTGAACTCCGAGGGCGTGTTCCTGGGCTGCCGCGCTGCGGTGCGCGTCATGAAGGCGCAGAAGAGTGGATCCATCATCAACGTCTCGTCGGTGGCCGGGCTCGTCGGCGCGCCCGACCTGGCGGCCTATTGCTCGAGCAAGGGCGCGGTGCGTCTCCTGACCAAGTCGGTCGCGCTCCATTGCGCCAAGCGCGGCTACGGCATTCGCTGCAACTCGGTGCACCCCTCGTTCGTCGACACCCCCATGGTGCGTGCGCTCGCCGGTGCCGCCCGCGATCCCGACAAGGCCTTCGAGCAGCTCTCCAAGAGCGCTCCCATGGGCCGGCTGGGCACGGTGGAAGAGGTGGCCTACGCCATTCTTTACCTGGCGAGCGACGAGTCGACCTTCACCACCGGCACCGAGCTCGTCATCGACGGCGGCATGACCGCCACCTGACACCCACACACACCGCACGTGACGGGCGCTCGAAACAATATGACGGGCGCACGAAAGTCTCGGAGGCTGCTCGTCGCGTAGGGTACTGCCATGGCGCGTGGCGTATCGAGCTGGATGTTCTTCGCCCTCTTGGCCGGCGCAGGCGTCGCGTTCGCGGCGTGCGCCGATGCCCCAGGGGCCGCGGACCCGAGCGCGCGTGCGTTGCCCACGGTGCCGACGTCGGGCGACGGCGGCACCCCCGACGCCCCTGCTGCCCCCAAGCCGCCGCGACCCACCGCGGGACCGGGCGCGCACGTGACCGACGGCGGGGTGGTCTTCCGGGTGTGGGCGCCCAACGCCACAGGCGCCTCGGTGGTGGGCGACCTGCCCGGCGGCGAAGTGCCGATGAAGGCCGAGGGTGCAGGCTTCTTCGCCGTCGACGCCCAGGGCGTTCGGGCCGGCGCGCGCTACCACTTTGCACTCGAGTCCGCCTCCGGCACGCTGCAGCGCATCGACCCGTACTGCCGCGAGCGCGGCGAGGATTCGATCACCTGCCGCGTCGTCGACCCGCTGGCCTACGTGTGGAAGACGCCGCGCTTCGAGCGGGCCAAGCGCGAGAAGCAGATCGTCTACGAAATGCACGTGGGCAGCTTCTCGGTCGACAGCGCGCGCGGCCACGGCACCTTCGCCTCGGCCAGGCCCAAGCTTTCCGAGCTTTCCGACCTCGGCGTGAACGTGGTGGAGCTCATGCCGGTGACGGCCTTCGGCGGCGGCGACGCCGGCTGGGGCTACAACCCACAGTTGCACTTTGCACCCAAACCTTCGTACGGCACCGCCGACGATCTGCGGGCCTTCATCGACGAGGCGCACCGCCTGGGTATCGCGGTGTGGCTCGACGCTGTGGTGAACCACCACGATAGTTGGTCGCAGGCGCCGCTCCGCTGCTTCGACGGAACCTGCCCCAACGGCAGCGCGGGGCTCTACTACTTCGGCGCCGGCCCTTACGCCACGACCCCGTGGGGGCCGCGCCCCAACTTCGCCGACGCCAACGTGCGCAAGATGCTGGTCGACTCTGCCGTCGCGTGGGTCGACGAGCTGCACGGCGACGGTTTTCGCTGGGACTCCACGTCGAACATTCGGGCCATCGACGGAAGCGGTACCCTGCCGGGCGGCAAGGAGCTCTTGGTGGCGCTGAACGCGGCCTGCCACGACCGCGGCGCCACCAGCGTGGCCGAGGATCTGAAGGGCTACGCCGAGCTCACCAAGCCTGCGGCGGAGGGGGGCTTCGGCTTCGACGCCCAATGGGACGGCTTCGGCTACGACGTGTCGCGGGTGCTGGCCGAGGCAAGCGACGACGCGCGCGACCTCGGCGTCATCGAGCGCGCGGTGGTCGGCGGCGGCAGTCCCTTCGCGCGGCTCCTCTTCACCGAGACCCACGATACAGTCGGCAACGGCGGCGCGCGGCTTCCCAGCAAGGTCGACGGCGCCGACCCGGAGAGCTTCGCGGCCCGGCGTCGCTCCATGTTGGGCGCGGCGCTGCTCTTCACCTCGCCGGGCACGCCCATGCTCTTCATGGGGCAAGAGCACCTCGCGACCGGCACCTTCGCCAGCACACCGCAGCCGCTGGCCGCCCCCACGCCGGCGGGCACTCGTATTCGTGCATTCTACAAAGATCTGGCGGCGCTGCGCACCAACGCAGCGGGCGCGGCCGGGGCGCTCTCCGAGCCTGGCGTGCAAATTCTCCACCGCAACGAGGCCGCCAAGGTGCTCGTGTACCAGCGCACGAGCGCCGGCGGCGCAGGAGCCCAAGACGTGATTGTGTTCGTAAACCTGCGCAATCGCGCCTACACGCGCTACGACGTCGGCGTGCCCGCGGGCGGCACCTATCGCGTTCGCGTGACGAGCGATCGCCAGGCCTACGGCACCGACTTTTCCGAGGCGCCGGCCACCGCAGTGACGGCGCTGGCCCAGCCGTACGACGGCAAGCCGTTCACGCTGCCGGTGGCCCTCGGCGCCTACGGCGTTGTGGTGCTCACCCGCTAGTCGGAGACGGGTGTTCTTGGCCCTGTGTCGTTGCTCTACTGCTCTTCCGGTGGTTTCACGCCCACGAAGAGCCGGTAGAGGCCGAGATCGTAGCCGATCTTGAGGACGCCGCTCACCACGAAGGGCCAGGCGCTGAGCCCCATGAGGCCCGCGGCGAAGGGGCCTACGCTGGAGCCGAGCAGCTTGGCCTGGCTGGCCAGAGCGCTGGCGGCGGACCGTTCGTCCTCGTCGACGATGGCCATGACGTAGCTAGTCCGTGCGGGCACGTCCATCTGCGCTACCAAAAAGCGCGCCAGAAGCGCCGCCACGGCGAGCTCGAGCGAAGGCATGAAGGGGAATGCGATGAGCAGAAGGTTGGCCGGGATGTGCGTCCACACCATGGTGTTGATGAGCCCGAAGCGACCCGCGATGCGCGCGCTCAGGAGCGCCGAAAAGCCGGCAAACGCGTTCGCCGCGAAGAAGATGCTCCCCAGTTGCCCCACGTCGGCGCCGAAGCGTCGATGCAGCCAGTAGGCGAGCAGGGTTTGCACCACCAGGCCGGAGCCGAACGAATCCACTGCGAACAAGCTCGAGAGCGTGAGCATTGCCTTGCGCGACCTGTGAAGCCCCACCTTGGCGCCTTGGCGCTTCTTCGGCTCGACGCCCGCCGAGAGCCGTGAAAATAGGCCTGCCAGCGCCACCCCGAAGAGCGCATAGAGCAGGATGACGGCGCGATACCCGTCGAGCGCGGCGTGTCCGCGGCTCACGACGCCCTGGGCGATCCAGCCTCCGGCCAGCGCGCCGGCGGCGTTGGAGAGCGAGCCGGTGAGTTGGTACCAGCCGAACACGCGCGTGCGTTCGGTGCTCTGCACCTCCTGGCTGATGGCAGCTTGTTCGATGGAGAGGAAAGGGCCCACCTCGGCGCCGCTGGGGCTGATGGTACCGACGATGGCCGCGACCGTGAGCAACACCGGGTTCCCGGTGGCGGCGAACACCACGCCGGCCAGCACCACCAGCGCGCAGCTGCCCACGAGCACGCGTCTGCGTCCCAGCCGATCGGCGACGCTGGCGATGCCGAGGCTCGCCACCGCGTCGCCCACCAGGGTCAGTGAGAAAATGAGCCCGATGTGCGTGTCCGAAAAGCCCCGCGCCGCCAGATACAGCGCCAGGATCACCGCCAGAGAGCCATACGCGAAGGTGCGCAGGCTGCGGGTGGCGAACAGGATGCGGGTGTCGCGCGAGAGCGTCATGGGCCGAGAAACCAGCGGAGCCGGTCCACCTCTTCGGCGAAGCGCCGGCGGTAGGTGGCGTCCTTCGGTTCCTTCACGTACGCCGCCTCCACGCGACCCTTCGCATCCACGTTGACCCATCCGATGGCGGCGTCGTTCCAGAGAATGGGCATCGCGTAGTACCCGAAGCGACGCTTCGCCGGCGGCGTGTAGGCCTCGAACTTGTATTCCCAGCCGAAGAGATGGTGAAAGCGTCGCCGGTCCCAGACGATGGGGTCGAACGGCGCCAAGAAGCGCACCCCGCTCGCCTTCACCACCGTAGGCGGCGCGGTCCAGTCGACATACGCGACCCCGTCGACCACGAATCGCCGGACCGTGCCCTCGGCCTCGGCCTCGGTGAACGCAGCTCGCAGCGCTATCGCCTGGTGAGGCGCGCCGTACCGAAGAAGGCGCATCACGTAGGTCAGACTGGCCGCGGGCAAGGGCGCATGGAGCCCGAGCACGGCGTCGAGAATCCGATGGGCACGCGCCCGCGCGCTGTTGTCTGCGGCATCGCTGGGCGCCGTTCGCGGCATGTATACACGTGTACCTTGCACGCGCATCTGGACCCGCAAGACCCCGGCGTAGTGCAGGCCATCGAGCACTTTCGTGGTTGCGGCCGAGGAGCCGCCCCAGGCGTTTCCCACGCTCTTTGTTCCCAGCGCCGCTTGCACCTCGCGCGGGTGCACCGCGGGCAGCCCGAGCGCCGCGCGCTGCTGGAGGAAGGCCAGCACCTTCGCTTCAAGCGCCGGCGCGCTCTTCTTCCGCGGCGGGCGCGGGTGCAGCGCCGCGTGCAGCGCGCGGCTCACGAAGCCGTAGTTGTGGAGGTAGTCTTCTTCCACCGGCAGCGTGGGGTAGAGGCGCTCCAGATCGCCCGCGCGGTAGTCGCGGACCCGGTGCCGGAGGATGAGGTCTTGCGCGCGCGCCGGCGCCCGGATCGGATCGGCCTGCACGTAGCCCAGGCGCTCGATGGCCTGGGCCAGGCTGGTGGGGGCGAAGAGCGACCGGGTGGTCGCCGCGCGCCGCAAATCCGCGAGCTTCATCCGGCCTCCACCCATAGCACGCCGTAGCGCGCACGGCCGTTTTCCGCCCGGCGGTCGCCAGGAGTGCTACTTCGTGAGGCGCCATGCCCTTCGCGTCTCTCGGTCTCTCCCCTCCCATCGTTCGAGCCGTCGTGAGGGTTGGGCACGAGAAGCCCACATCCGTGCAGTCTGCAGCAATTCCCGCAGTGCTCGCCGGCGGCGACGTGTGGGCCTCGGCCGAGACCGGCTCGGGCAAGACGGCGGCGTTCGTGCTCCCGCTGCTCGACCGCCTGGCGCGCGCGCCGCGCACCCTGCCGCGGCCGGTACGGGTGCTGGTGCTGGTACCGACCCGCGAGCTGGCGGCGCAGATCGAGGAGGCCTTCGCGCGCTATGGCTCCGACCTTCCGGACCGCCTGAAAACGTGCGTGGTGGTGGGCGGCGTCTCCGAGAACCCGCAGATGATGGCCCTGCGCGGCGGCGCCGACGTGGTGGTCGCCACCCCGGGCCGCTTGCTCGACCTGGTGGAGAAGAACGCGCTGGCGCTCGACGCCGTGGAGACGGTGGTGCTCGACGAGGCCGATCGACTGCTCTCGCTGGGCTTCGGCGACGAGCTCGGTCGCGTGCTCGCGCTGCTCCCGCGTTCGCGGCAGACGCTGCTCTTCTCGGCCACCTTTCCGCCGGCGGTGAAGTCCCTGGCCGACGCCATGCTGCGGGAGCCCACCCGGGTGCGGGTGGAGGGAGAGGCCAGCGAGGTACCGCTCATCACCCAGCGCGCCATCGACGTCGATGTGGGCAAGCGTACGCAGCTCCTGCGGCATCTGCTGCAGGTGCACGGCTGGTCGACGGCGCTGGTGTTCGTCGCCAGTCGCCACGGTGCCAACCACGTCACCGACAAGCTGGCGCGGGTGGGCATCGCCTCGGCCGCGCTTCACGGCGAGCTGAGCCAGGGCACGCGAACGCAGGCGCTGGCCGATCTGCAGAGCCACGTGGTGCAGGTGCTGGTGGCCACCGACGTGGCGGCGCGTGGCCTCGACATTCGCGGGCTGCCCGCGGTGGTGAACTACGATCTGCCGCGATCGCCGGTGGACTACCTGCACCGCATCGGTCGCACCGGGCGCGCCGGCGAGAGCGGCGTAGCGGTCACCTTCGTCACCAAAGACAACGAAGCGCACTTTCGCCTCATCGAGCGGCGTCACGGGCTCTCGTTGCCGCGCGAATCCATCGTCGGCTTCGAGCGCACCGAGGAAACGGTGCCGACCCGCGACCCCGATGGCGGCGTCAAGGGCAAGCGCAAGAGCAAGAAGGACAAGCTGCGCGAGGCCGGCCTCAAGCCTAGCGGTTCGTGAACCGCATGCGGTTGCGATAGGTGCCGCGGGCGTGGCCCACCGAGTCCCAGCCGCGGCCAGGACCGGTGTCGGCCAGGGTCAAGAACACCTGCGTCATGCCGCCCATCTGAAAAAACTGAATGGCGTTCTGCGGCATACCCCAGCCCGCGGTGGGCGACAGCGCGGTGCTCACCTGGGCTGCCCAGTCGGCGAAGGTGAGCGTGCACTCTCCGCCGCTGCCGGTTCGCAGCCGGATCGAGAGAGAGGCCTCGCGCGCGAGCGGACCTTGCCCCAGCACCTGAAATGGCCCTTTTTCGCCGTCGCGGGCTTGCACCACGCGGAAGGTGCCGTCGGCGTGCAAATTCGCCATGCGCGAGGGGCGACCCACCGGGTAGTCCGCGGGCAGGATGTCGAAGAACGTGTCGCCTGTGGGCGAGAACGCGATCTGCGCGCCCGGCTCCGCCGAGACCCAGCGAACGACGGTCCATGCATCGAGGTGCGCGTACACGTCGGCCGCGAGCCGGGTACGCGCCTCCACCTCGAGGGCGTCGCCGTGCTTCCACACATGCAGCGAGGTCGTCCCGATATCAGTGTACCATGCACGTACGTCGGCGCCTTCGCGCTGGGTGGCTTGGTGCTGCCGGTGATCGCCGAAGTGGTCTGGCGGCGCAAGGAGCGTCCAGGTGCGATCGGGCGACCGGCTCTCGAACGAGAGCAAGGGCTCCACCACGATGCGACCTTGGCCGCAGGCCAGGCCGAGTATGCCGCCCGCCGCAGAGAGCTCCGGCACGCCGTTCTCGCGCGTCGGATCGCCGTCCGGTCCAGGCGCCTGCACCTCTACCGCGCTCGGCCGCGTGCTCGCGGTTTCGGCGCGCTGCGCATACGCGGCTGCGGCGCCTCCCGCCAGGCCGAGCATCGCGAAGGGAAGGCTCTGCCACGCGCGAAGACGCCCGATGCGCCACGCGCCGATGCCGAGGGCGACGCCCACGCCCAGCAGCGCGAACGGAGCCCGAGGCAGCGACACCGGAAACCACACCAGGGCCGCCACGCCCGCTGCCGCCCAGGCGAACGCCAGCGCGAGCACCAGGCCAAACACCCCGCGCGAAGCCCCGCGCGCTGCAAGACCCACGCTGAGGGCGCCGAGCCCGAGGCCCATCCAGGGCAGTGCGGTGTTGGCGACGAATTTCGGGTGCGCCACAGGAAAGCCTTGTGGCAGCAACCACAGCACCAGGACCGCTGCGGGCACGTGAAGGAGCACCACCAGCGAAGCCAGCACCGGCTTCCATCGCGCGTGGGTCGCCGGTGGGCGCTGCGGGGCGTCAGACATCTCGCGCCAATCGGTCGACGCGCTTGAGCAGGGTGGGTAGTCGATGGACGCCGTGCATCGAAGCCACGTCGCGGGCGGCCTCGCTCTCGTCACAACCGATCGCCGTCACGTAGAGCGGGCGCGCGCTCGCTCCGCGGTTCAGCGCGATGGCGCGATCGTTGTCGCGAAAGGCGGTCTTGGCCACGCCCACCACAGCCACGCCTGCGGCGCCTTCGCCCCCGGTCGCGCGCATCGCCGCATGGAGGTGCGCCCCGAGCCCCGGGCGCCCGGTGGCCAGCCATACGTAGCCGTCGACCACCACGCGATCGATGGCTCCATGGAGGCGCCCGCACTCCTCCAGCATGGCCAGCAGGTGCGGCATTTCGCGCAGGTAGAAGCGCCCAGGCTCGTAGGGCTGCGGCGCCTCGGCGACCTTGCGGGTGCGCTCGAAGGCCGGCGCCGCGTCGGACCACGCCGACGCTCCCAGGCACGCTGTCACCGTCTCGGTAAGTCTGTAGTCTACATCCAAAAAGACAATCACGCGGGGCGAGGCTTCTTTCTCTTCTTGCGCCGTAGTGCTTCGGGCAGGGCGGGAAGGGGACTCTTGGAGAGTACATAGGCGCTCCCACCCAAGGTACCTGCCAGCGCAAGCAGCAAGACGAACAGCTCCCGCGCGCTACTGGGCACCTGCGCCACCCGCGATACGTGCGCCTCGTCGGGTTTCGCAAAGCGCACCAGCGGCCTGAGCGTAGCAGGCTCGGGAACCCAGCACGGGCCAGGCCCGCCGTGAACGACCACCCAGCTCGGCCGCCCCCGAGGCGCAACCCAGGCTTCGTCGTCGCTGGGCATCGGGACCACCACGCACGTGGTCTCGACCCAGAGAACTTCGCTGCGCGCCCGCAGCAGGGTGCCACCAAAGACCACCGCTGCCAGCAAAAGGCTCACCCCCGCGAGGCGCGCCAGGCGCGGCACCCAGGTGACGGCGAAAGGACGCTCCGGAGGCTCACCGCGGCGCAGTGCCTCGACCTGCTCCTCACGGGCCCGAACCCGCGCCTCCGCGTTGCGCAATGCCGCGGTGAGCGCCTTGTCGTCGCGGATGGCGCGCCGCCGCTGGCCCGGCTTCGGCTTCGGCGCGGTGAGGCGATCGCGCTCTGCTTCGAGCTCGGCGAGCTTGCGATACTGGCCTTCGAGGTCCACCTACAGCCCCTCGCCGCTCCAGCCCGACCAGCCGATCAGGCCTATCACGATCACCACCGCCGAGACGCACGGCGCCGCGATGGGCTCGACATCGGCCGCCAGCATCGCCAGCCCGAACAGGGGCGAGACACCGAGGCAAAGCACGAAGAAGTGGCGCCGGGAAAAGCCGTCTGGGGTCGCCCGCGACGCCGCCTCGGCGTGTGCGCGCCTCAGCGCCTCTTGATCGCTCTGCAGCGCCAGCGTGAGCGCCTCGATCTCCCGCCCGAGCTCCGCCTCGCGCACTTCGGCAGAGCGCAGTGCTTCGGCGCGTCGCGCGCGATCCTCGGCTGCATCGTCCTCTGCAGAATGAGCGGCCCGCAGCGGCGCGAGCGCCTCCTCGAGCTGCGCGATGCGCATCTCGATTGCGCTCCCCTGGTCGCGGTAGTCCATCCCTCGATGGTCGCCCAGCACCGGCTCGGCGGCAACCCGGCAGCGGCACCGCGCCGCGATTCCCTTACTCGAAGTGATGAGGTCGACCCCGCGCGGTACGAGCCGCGCTCGCGTCACGGCGAGTGCTCACGCGGGCCAAGGACGCAAAAGCGCTCCACGTCGGCCACGAACGTCTCGGGGTCGATGGGCTTCTCGAGGTATCCGGTGCAACCTGCCTCCAGGGCCTTCTCGCGGTCGCCGGGCATGGCATACGAGGTGACCGCCACGATGGGAATGGTGCGCAAGGCAGCCTGAAGGCGGAGCGCCCGCGCGACCTCGTAGCCGTCCATGGTCGGCAGCTGAATGTCGAGGAGGATGAGCGAGGGCGAGCACGTTCGCGCCAGCTCGATGCCGCGGCGACCATCGCCCACCGACACAACCTGGTAGCCGTGCCGCTCCAGCAGGAACGTCACCAGGTAGCGGTTCTGTTCGTTGTCTTCGATGAGCAGGACGGTTCGATGCATGGTGTGGCGGTCTTACGAAGGAGCGGAAGCCTACGAGGAGCGCGACATCGACGGGATGCCGCCCGGCGAGCGCTCTGGCACGCCTTCTGCGGCGAGGCTCTCCAGAACTGGGCCGCGTGTCAAGGCGCCGGCAGCTCACTTCGTGCGCAACTTCGGCAGAGCTCTGTCGATAGGTCGAAATCGAGGGCGGCTCCGGGCCTCCTCGCGCACACGCAGCCCCTGAAAAAAGGCCGAGGATCTCATGAAACGACAGGCTCGCGATCGGGACCGCACCCAGCCCACCGACTCCACGCGCATCACAGTAGACGTCTGCGAGCCCCACCTCGGCCCCGTTCGGGACGACCTGGCAACGGACTCCGGGCCCGCGCCCGCGACCGTCCGCAACACCACGCTCGCCGGCGACACCACCGTGGTGGACGCCGCGCCCATCACGCTGCGCATGCTCCCGCTCGAGGCTCCGCGGACGGTTCGTCTTCAGCTGGTGCCCTTCGTGCTGCGGGGGCCCGAGCCCGTCGTCGAGCCCGTCGCGCCCGTCGTCGCGCCCCCCATGCCAGCGCCGGTGTCGATGCGCACCATGGCGTCGGCAGCCGACGCGCCTTCTCCCCCCAAGCGCAAGTCGGGGCCACCGCCGCTCCCGGTCGAGCCCAGCCCGGAGCCCTTGGTCGTCGTTCGCCCGTCCATCACCAACGAGGCGCTCGAACGTCATGCGCGCACCGGCCCGCGGCTCGCGGCCCTGTCGCCGCTCGCGGTCGCGGTCGCAGTTGCCGCCCCGGCCCAGGCCTCTGCATCGGCATCGCCTCGCTCGGTGCGTCCGGCCCGCGAACGAGCGCCTCGGCGCGCGCAGCTCCTTCATGGACTGGTGGCCGCGACGGTGGCGGCCGCGCTCCTCGTGATGGGCGTCTCCGTCGTCCTGCTCACGCCTGCGGGCAAGCGCGAGGCCGCATCGCCGAGCGCCGCGCTGGCGGGCGACACCGTGCAAGATGCACCCATTGCGTCCACCTCCGCTGCGGCTCCGGCCATCGCCGCCGCTCCCACCGCCGCAGCCTCCGCGCCTACCGTGGTGCTCTCGAGTCCGACGTTGGTGGTGAGTGGCAAAGCGCCGAAGAGCTTGCCTTCTGCGCCGCCATCCGGCTTCGTCGCCTCGGCCAAGGGCGCCGACACGGCTCCCCGCGCTACGACCCGCCAGCCTGCGCCCACGCCGCTTGCGCCCGCGGCCGCACCCGCGCCCTTGCCGGAGCCCACGCCGCTTGGGACACGCTTCGGCCTCGACCTGAAGTGACCGTGTCGTTGTGCCCCGTTGCCGTCGCCAACCCATGGAAACGTGGGCGAAGCACCCACGCTTGGCGTATCGTTACAGCCTTGCCGGAGCATCGACCATGACAAGGCCGCGCAACCCTGGCGCCACCACCGCCGACGCGCCCGTGCGCGCGCCCGCCGACGCCGCGGTCACCGATCCAGGCCCTCCGCCCGACGTTCGCGAACACCCCTCGAGCGGTCGCGTCGCGACCGCACGCACCGAGAGCCTGCCGCTCATCCCGTTTCGCTCGTTCGCCGCCGAGGTGAGGGTGCGCGAAGTCGATAGCGAAACCACCCCGGCCGCCCTCGACCTTCGGGGGCTCGCGCTTCCCAACGCCGATGATCTCGCAGCGCGGCAGCACGCGTCCGCACGGCCGCTCCCGAAGCCGGTCGACAACTACCACACCATCCCCGACGCGAAGGTGTTGCTCAACGTGACGCAGCCGCCCCCGCCTTCGTCCCGGCGGGTCGCCCCTTCGCCCGCGCTCGCCAGCGCCGCGCCGATGCGGCGACCCACCGAGCGCATGGCCGACGTGCCGCGGGAGCAAGTCGCCTTCCGGGAGCGCGAGCGTAACCAGCGCTATGTTCCCACGGGGCCACGACTCCACCCGCTCCGCGCCGCCGACGCCCTGCGCCCCGCGCCAGCGCAGCGAGCTGCGTTTCACATCGTCTCGCTACGCGGTCTCCTTGCGACCCTTCTCGTGGGGGCTGCCGTGGTGGTGGTGCTCTCGGTCTTCGTCGTCCGTCGGTCGCCGACAGGCTCCATCGCGGATGCCGCCGTGGCGCCCGCGCCCTCGCCGCAGCGCTCGGCCTTCGCATCGAGTACCGCGGCCACCGCCGCCGCTACCGCCACGCTCGCGCCGCTGGCCTCGCCCGCCAAGCCCCCGGCTCGGCCCGCGAAGCCAGTGCATGCTGCACCCAAACGGGTCGGCGCTCCACCCCTCGACTTCTGACGCGCAGTGTCTGCGAAGGAGCGCTCGAGGTGCACGTTCTTCCTCGGCGCGCCGGGACCACGTTTTCTACCGGGGGGATCGCGCGATTCCCGCGCGTGAAGGCCATCGCAGCGAGATAGTGGAACCCGGACGCGTCGTGGGCGTACACTTCTGCGTACGTGAGCCCCGCACCCAAAAAACTGTCGTTCCACGCCACCAAGGTCACCGCCGACGTCGACGCCGACGTGCAAACGCTGGGCTTCGAGATCGCCCAAGACGGTGAGCCGAGCGTCTACTTCAACATCGTCAACGACGCTCCTGGCAGCGTTCGCATCGGGTGGAGCGACGGCAAGCTCCGGCGCGAAGAGTCGGTGGTCGCCATCGCCAGCTCGGCGCTGGAGGAAAAGCGCATCCGCCTCGAGTTCAAAGACCCCGCTGCCGAGCGCACAGGTCCGTACAAGGGTGTGGAGCTCACCTTCGACGAGCTCGATGAAGACCTGGGACCCGCCGTGGCCGAGGCCTTCGCCAAGCTCTTTGCGCCTCCGCCCCCGCCGCCCAAGGTGCTGGTCGGGGCGCGCAAGCGCGGCACGCCGCAGCTGGGGGTGCTCGCAACCTCGCGCGCCGAGTGGCGCATGCGCGTGGGCGACGAGCTGCCGCTGGAGCTGCTGGTGACCAACACCGGCGGCGGCGTGCAGGGCCTGGTGCTCGACATCGCCGGCGCGGCCATCGCCAACGTCGAGGTTCGCGGGGCCAAGGCTCAAGAGAAGAGCGCCAAGGTGGAGCCGCAGAAAACCGCGGTGCGCGCCGTGCTGGAGCAGGTGGTGGTCGACGCCGACCACGACGTCGACCGCAAGACCTTCGATCGCGCGGGCCCGCCTCCGCCGCCGCCCAAGTTTCCGCTTACCGTGGTGGTGAAGGGCGTGAAGGCGGGCACCGCGCTGCTCACCATCCGGGTTACCCCGCGCACCGCCGACGGGCGCGGCTCGGCCATGGTGGGGCGCACCATCTTCGTCGATCCGTGAAGAATACACGCTTCAGGTAGTGGAGATTCGCCCTGCAGACCCCACCTCGGCCGATGCGCGAGGGCTCCTGGCGCTCTCCGATGCGTTCGCGGCTGGGCTCTACCCACCCGAGAGCTACAGCCTGGAGAGCGCCGAGTCGCTCACCCTGCCCGATTCGCATTTTCTCGGCTGCTTCGAGGGCGCGAGGCTTGTGGGCTGCGGCGCCGTGAAGGTGTTCACCGACGACGGCGTCTACGGCGAGATGAAGCGAATCTACGTGCTCGAAGCGTTTCGGCGGCGGGGCATCTCGCGGGCGCTCATCGGCGCGCTGGAGGCGCACCTGCTCGCGCGCGGCGTCGGCCTCGCGCGTCTCGAGACCGGCATCGAGCAGCCGGAGGCCATCGAAATGTACGAGCGCCTGGGCTACCGCCAGCGTCCGCGGTTCGGCGCCTACGCCGGGCACCCCTTGAGCGTCTTCATGGAGAAGTCGATCGCGTGACCATCGCGCACTGCAATTCGGTGACTCCGCGCAGGAAACGGTAGTGGAGGGGTAGGGTTATTTCGATGGCCGGCGTCGGGTTGCCGTATACCGCTGGGGTGTCATTCCTTCCGCTCTATTTCTTCGGGTTCGGCGTGTTCTCTCTCGCAGGCGGGATCATCGGCTTCGCCAAAGCCAAGAGCACGCCTTCGCTCATCGCCGGCGGCATCTCCGGCGCGCTGCTTGGCGCCGCCGGATGGTTCGCGCAGTCCGGGCGACCGGTGCTTGGTTTCGTGCTGGGCGGCCTGGTCTCGCTGGCGCTGGTCGGGCGCTTTGGGCCGGCCTATCGCAAGCAGCGCAAGCTGTTCCCGGCAGGCGTCATGGCGATCCTGGGCCTGGGCGGCATGATCGTCGCTGCGGTCGGCCTGGCCCGTTAGCGGCGCTGAAGCGGTCAATCTATTGGGTGACCGGCCCTCAGCGCTTCGCCGCGGGCGCGTTAGAGGCGGCCGAGAACGTCGCGCAGCGCTCCGGCGGTGGCGCGCGCGCCGAGGCGATTCAGCTCGGCGAGCTCGTAGGCCGGGGTTCGCGGGCCTTGCACCAGGTGCACGCGGGCGCCAAGGGCGATCGGCAGCGCCAGGTCGAGCTCGAAGATGTCGCCGCACACGATGAGCTCGTCGACCTTGCAGTTCGCGGTGCGGAGCACGTGCTGGATGGCGTCGAAGTAGCGGCCGCGGTGGAGCAGCACCGGGCGGGAGAGGCCCTCGAGGGCGCGCTCCTCGGGCACATCGCCCCAGCTTGTGGGGCCATCCTTCGGCTCGCCGATGGCGAACTTCTTCGCATCGCCCAGCACCACCAGGCGCTCGCGATGCTTCGGCGCCAGCAGATCGAGCTTCTGCGACACCGTGTCGGTGCGCGAATTGGTGATGACGAACGTGGGGAGGCCGCGCTCGAGGAGCGTGTCGAGGACCTCGCGGGCCTCGGGCCGGAACACGGTGCGCGTCTTCAGGTAGGCGAGCTGATACAGCGCCTCGAGAATCGCCGACCGCGTGGCCGGCTCGCGCAAGATGCCCGCCTCGCGGGTGAGGGCCTGGCCAATGGTGGTGGAGAGCACGTAGGGATCGGCGGTGGCCGGCGCCACGATGCGCCCGCCGAACTCCCAGCCGAAGCTGCCGGGCGAAGCCTCGATGGTGGCCTGCCAGCGCGCCCAGTCTTCCTCGATGGGGCGCCCGAGCAGATCGGCCAGTGCCGCGCGGAAGGCGGCGACGAACGGCTCGGCTTCAGCCTCCGCATCGGTGAAGGTTCCATCGAAGTCGAGAACGACGCAGCGCACACTCATGCCTCATGGTGCAGCAAGTGCTTCCACCGCGTCTAGCACCAGCCGATGCCGCAGCGCGTTGCGCGCGGCCCTACAGGCGCCGAAGCGCCCGCAGGCCGCAGTGAATGGGTGAGCTCAGAGCTTCATGAGATGCCTCCTCTCGCCCCTCCCCATCGCACGTTGCGTGCCGTGAAAAACGCCGCGCACCGTGTTGCGCTGGCGCCTGTCGCTGCCACCATCGGCGCTGTCCCCGGACGTGCTCCGCGTCTCCGCGTCTCGTACGCCCGTCCCGGCGCCGATGCGATCAGCGGCGCGGGCGTTCGCGCAGCTGGAGCAGTACCGGGGCTCGGTGGTAGCTGCGCGCCACGTGGGTGAGCATCGCCTCGGGCGGTGGAGTGGGATCGTCCAGGTGGAGGACGTGGACGAAGGGGTCGGCGCCGCTGCGCTGCGAGGCTGGCGACGAAGTCGAGGGCGGGGGCTCTGCGCTCAGGGCGTAGCCGCTCGCGAGAGCGAGCAACGTCAGGAGCACGAACAGGGTGAGGATCATGTATCGGTGCGCTGCACAGGGCGGGCCATGGGGGCGCCGCGTGTTGGCCGAGGAAATGTGGGCATTTTTGCCCGCATCCGCGGGCGCGCCCGGGGCGCGCAAGGCCCCAGCGAAGGCCACTCAGCGGGGCATGGTACGGCAGGCCGAGGCGGCGTCACCCTCGAGCAGCACAGTGTCGATGCCGCAGGGGCAGTCGTAGACGAGCGTGGCGTCGCACAGCGTCTCCGAGAGCTGGGCGGCGCTGCGGGTGCACGTCACGGGGCCGAAGGGGGACGAAGGGTTGCGGGTGCAGGTGAGCTTGCCGGCGCGCGTCTGGTCGAGCAGCGTGGTGATCCCCGACTCCGGATCGCCGGTGTGGCGACGCTGCGCCACGTACGGGTTCGCCGGCGCGCAGCCCCACGTGTTGGGGCGGTTGTCGACGGCCGGCAGCGTGGCCACCAGCACTGCGCGACACGCGGGCGCAACCGCCACCAGGTCTTTCACCGGGTTCGACGCCGGCGGCTGGACCACGAGCGCTCCACCGGTAGAGCCCACGCCTTGCTCGGTGGTGGGCGCTTCGTCGTCGCCCATCGTGCCGTCGGCGATCGCGCAGCCGCTGAGCGAGGCGAGCGCGAGGGTGGAGAGAAGCAGGGCGACGGGGGAGGCGAAGTACACGTTGCTCATGGAGGCTCCTTGCGAGACGGGATGGGTAGGTGCGAGCGGCTCGTTGCCGCCGTCTTCCTTCACCGTAAGCCTCCACCGAGCGCCGTGAACCCACGCGCATTTCATGGAGCCGATAGCCCGAAGCTATGGCTAAATTGCGAGCAACTACGAAGGCTTGCGACTAGGTAACGGCGCCGCAGCAGCGCTTGTATTTCTTTCCCGAGCGACACGGGCACGGATCGTTGCGGCCGGCGCGGTTGGCCACCACCACCGGCTTGCCGGCGCCGTTGGCAGACGACGTAGCGAGGACGTCGTCGATCGCCTCTTGGCGCACGGGCAGGAAGTCGGCACGGGTCTCGAGGATCATCGCCGCGAGGTCTTCGCGAATGACCGAGAGGGTGTTCTTCACCTTCGAGAGGCGCTTGCGATCGTCGGGCGAGACCAGATCGGGCTGCTCGCCGAGATAGGCGAAGGGCGCCACCAGGCTCCATCGCGCCGGCTCGTCGCGCCACAGGGGGTCGAGCGAGGCGGTGGCGGCGTAGGCTGCAGCGAACGACTTGCACTCGTCTTCATCGTCGGGCTCGGGGACCAGCGTCTGCCCGCTATCGAGGGTTTCGATGACCTCGTTGAGCACCCGGAACACCAGGCCCAGGAACGCCTGCATGCCGTGCGCGTCGAGATCGCCAAAGCCGCTGGGCATGACCAGCTCCATCCACTGGTCGGGCGTGATGCGCCCGGGCGCAACCGCGGCCGCGTGGAGCACACCCAAAAGGCCCTCGGAGTCGAGCGGCGAGTGGGCCTCGAGGAGCTCCTCCAGAAAATCGAACTCTTCGTCAGAGAGCGGGGTATTGAGGATGGATTCGGCCTGCACCGCTGCACCATCCCAGGCCCAGCGCCGATGCGCAACAGCCTTTGCAGAACCTCAGACGGCCCCGCAGCACTTCTTGTACTTCTTGCCCGAGCCACAGGTGCAAGGATCGTTTCGCCCCACCTTGGCCGCGCCCTTCGCCGGCACCTCGGGCTTGGGCGGCTCGTGGAAGAAGTCGCGGGCATCGAGGATGACGTTCTCGGCGTCCTTGCGGAGATCGGCCAGGTAGCCTGCCTCGGTCTCCATGCTCGCCCGCAGCTCCGGCTCGACCAGCTCCGGGCGTCCGGCGAGGAGCGCGAACGGCGCCACATAGCTCCAGTTGTGGGCGTCGTCCTTCCACAGCGAGTCGAGCTGTGCGGCCAGGACGAAGCCTGCCGCGAAGGAGGCGAACGCATCGACGTCTTCCGGCTGGGGCAGCAGCGTGAGGTCGCGTTCGATGAGGTCGACCACCTGGTGATGCAGTCGCAGGAGCTGCGGCAGCAGTACGCGCATGTCGTCTGCCGAGTGCACGGCGCCGTCGAACTCGATGAGCCGCATCCATTCGCTTTGCGCGAGCGAGCTCGGCGCGATGGCGACCGCGTGAAGAATGCCCAAAACTCCGCTCAGCCCCAGCGGGGTTTGCCCCTCGAGCTGCTCGTCGAGGGCTTCGAGCTCGTCGCCCTCGAGCGGCGTGGTCAGGTCCGGTTCGGTCGACACGCGGCGCACGATGCCGGGAATGCCCGACCGGCGCAACGGGGATTTTTCAAGGCGGCGCCGCGCGATTCGGATCGTCGCTGGGGGGTGGGCGCGCCGGCGCGGGCGGTCGCTCGAGAGCCTGTCGCCAGCGGCGCTTTCCGGTCGCGCGATCGTAGCCAAAGAGGGCGAGTGTGGGCTCGTTGAGCGCCTCGACGTCCAACTGCTGGACCAATATGACGTCGCGGGTGGCAATGAATGGCGTTGCCGGAACCGCGTGCAGCCCTTCAATGTCGACGAGCTTGGTGGTGCGAAAATCGAACATGCGCCAGCGCCGCAAGATGGCGTGGTTCACCGGCACCGTCTCCAGGGCCGAAAGCATGGCGACCGAGGCATCGTGGCTCGGCTGCATTGGCCCATCGCCGCGCGGCGACAGCCGAAACTGCTTCTTCGTTTTGGGGCTCGTGTAGTGGAGGGCGATGGCGCCGGCCGTGAACACCAAGTGGGCCTCCGCGTCTTCGAAGTACACCTGGTTGGGGTCGCGCACGGCCTTGACGTCTTTGGCGTCCTTGGCTGGCACCGGATCGGGCGCGGGCGCCGCGCCTTCGTCGCCCACGCGCAGCAGCTGGGCATCGCCTTGGCAAATGTAGCGCGACTCGGTCACCGGGCCGCCGTCGAACCAGTTGCAATATACATGCTTGTGCGCCACCAGCATTGCGCCTTCTACCAGCTCGGCCCGAGCGGCGAAGACGCAGTGTGGCGTGACGGCGGCCGGGCACGCCTTGGCGTCTGCGCTCGCCGCGAGCTCTGTCTCGGCGCCGGTGTCGATGGCGAACCACGAGAGGCCTTTGTCGGTGACGGCGAGCAGGCGTCCGTCTTTGCGAAAGAGCGGTAGGCGCGCGCCGGCGTAGGTTCGCTGCAGGGCCCCCGAGCTCAAGCCCAGCGCACGTACGAATCCGACGCCGGTGCCGACGAACACCAGGTCGCCCGACACGAGCACGTGGGGAGCCGTGATGGGGGGAACGTGCCCCTGCGTATCCCAAAGAATGGTGGCGTCGAGCTGCACGCGGCGCTCCGACAGCGACGACTCTGCATAGGCGCTGGCGGGGGGAGGGGCAGGCGCCACCGCGACGCTGCTGGCGGAGGCGGAGGCGCTGGGTACCGGTGTAGTATGCACCGGCTTGGGTGGGCGACCACAGGCCAGTCCACCGGCCAGGCCCAAGGCGGCGGCAGCGATGACGAGAGGAGAGAGCGAGCGTCGGGTCATCGGCTCAGGGGGCGGGCTCGGCGCCGGCGCGCACCTTGGCGCGCAGCGGGAGAAACGTGTCGCGGGCATCCAGGATGTCCTCGCCGGCGTTCTCACGCAACTCGATGAGGTAGTCGGGTCGCGCCTCGATCTTGGCGCGCACTTCGGGTTGCACCAGTTCGGGGCGATCGGCCAGCAGCGCGAAGGCCTCGGTGAAGGCCCAGTAGTCGGGATCGCCGATCCAAGCTGGGTCGAGCTGGGCGGCGGCGATGTAGCCCTTGGCGAAGGAAGCAAAGCGCTCCACGTCTTCGGGCTCCGGAAGGAGCGCGGCATCCTCGTCGAGCATGCCCACGATCTCATTGTAGAGGCGCACGACCTCGGGAACGATCGCCTGCATGTCTTCGGGCGAGTGCACCGCCGCGTCGAACTCGACCAGGCCCAGCCACTGCTCCAGCGGAATGGTGCTCGGCGCCACCGCCACCGCGTGCATGACGCCCAGCACGCCATCCATGTGCAGCGGCGTTTGCGTGTCGAGAAGCGCCTCGAGCTTGTCGAACTCGTCGTCGGAGAGCGGCGTCAGTATCGTCGGGGGCGGTTCCACCCACGCACCATGCCGGCCAACCACTCTTCCTGCAACGCTGAACGTGCACGAAGCGCAACCAAACCTGCACACATCAAGGGAGCGTGCCGGCGTCCAGTGCTGCGCAGGTGCCCGCCGGCGTGCACATGGTGAGCTGCCCGCTGAGCCGGCAGCACTCCTCCTCAGCCTTGCACGAAGCCTTGCTGGTGCACGAGCCGGGGGTCTCGATTTGGCACTGACCCGCGTCGGCCTGCGAGCTCGGGCCCTGGCAAGCGGAGAGCTGCTTGCTCTCCACCGGCGTGAGCTTGGTGGTCTCGCCGCTGGGGCACTGGAACGCGATCCCGTCGTTCGACACGGTCTGCGTGTACACGCCCTTGCCCGGCACGGTGTACACTTGAGCGAAGCCACTCTCGGCGTTCTGCGAAACCACGGCGTCGTAGCACTTGGCACCGTCGGGGCCGTAGGCGGTGGTGGAGGGCTTGCCGTCGACGCTGCTCACCACCAGCTTCACGCCGTTGGCGTAGGTGGTGGTGGCCTGGCCCTCCTGCGTCACCTTGGTGGTGCACGCGCCCGACGGCACACCGCACTGGATGGCGGCGCTGAATTCTGCAGCGCACCCGTTCAGGCTGGGGCCGCCCTTGGAGCAGTCGACCGTCACCGGCGTCTCGTCGCGCCACGGATCCTCGATGACCGTGACATCGCCGATGTCGACGCAGTGGCGGGTGTCGAGCGTCGCGGCGTCGACCGAGCGCGTGAACGGCTCATCCTGATCGTTCGAGGTGACGGTCTTCACCACGCCGCCGCTGAAGCCGTGCACCACCGAGAGGCTCACGTCCGCGGCTTTCTTCACGAAGATCTTGAAGCGACCGCCCTCGAGCGACTCGGTCGACGTGTGGCCGGAGTACGAAACGCCGGCGGCCTCCACGTCGGCGCCCGCCAACGGCTTGCCGGTGGCCTTGCTCACCACGCGACCGGCGATGCAACCGGTCGAGTAGGGCTTGTCGACGTTCCAGAGTGAGAAGTGGGGAACCGAAATGGCATATCCGTCGCCGGCTGCGGGCGCTACGGCGGCCTCTTGCTTCCACTGGCCGCTGGCCTCGTCGAAGCTCCATACCGGGGCGTCGGTGGCCTTGGCCCCAGAGAGCGCGGGAATGTGCAGCTCCACCGACTTGCCTTTGGCAACTTGCAGGCGCTTGCCGCCCTGCTTCACCTGAACGTCGACCATTCCGAAGCTCTCCAGGAGGCCCTCGGCGCCGTTCTGGGTGATCGAGAAGTTGGAGACGCTGCGCGCGGTGGCGGCGTCGTTGGCGGGAACCGGCGTGAGGTACAGGTCTGCCGTTCCGGTGACGGGCTTGCCGCTCTCGTCGACGAAGGCGTTGGCCGGCGCAGTGAGCTTCACGCCGCCGGCGCCGCTGATGCTGCCGCCGGCCGTGGTGTCGAGCGGCACCGGTGCCGCCAGCTCCACCAGCGACGGATGGTGCATCGTGAGCTTGCCATCGAGCACGTCGACCTGCCGCTGCAGGTCGAGGAAGCCCGCCTTTGCGTAGTGCACGGTGCGCTTGCCGGCGGGCACCCGCAAAACGTATTCGCCCTGGGCATTGGTGCGGGTCGAAACGTCGCCGGCCAGCACCTGCACGCCCTCGAGCGGCGCGCCCTTCGAGGAGGTGACGACGCCGCGAAGGGCGGTCACCTTCGCGCCCGCCGGCGCCTCTTCGGCGTCGGGCGTACACGAAGGAAGCCCGGTTGCCAGGAGTGGCAGAAGCAGCGGGCCCAGCAGGGCGGCGCCGCGGAGAAGGCGAAGGTGCGCAGTGCGCGGAGCAGAAGGAGAGGTCATGGGGGAAGGATGAGCAACCCCCGTGCCTTGCGATTCCGCCGCAAATCTGCAGCACCCGGGAGCCCCACGCGCCGACCCTGCGCAACCCACTGCGCCACCCTTGCGCAGCTCGGGCTCGGGTCTGGCCTTCCCTCCCGCTTGCGGAAGTCAGCTGTAGCGGAGTGACCGCGTGCCCGATCATGCCCGAGGCGCGTCCCTACGCGTTCGGCCTCCACCCCACCGACCTTGCGAGCCTTGAGTCGCTGGCCAAGACCGACGTGGTGTTCGTCGCCGCCGAGGGCTGTAGCCTTCGCGTCTTGCCCACCTGCCGCGACGCTGCTTCGCGGGGCAAGCTCGGTGTCTATCGGCCGATCTTGCGCACCAGTGCCAATCGCAGTCGCATGGATATCCTCACTACCGGGGACCTTTATACCAAGTTGCCGGTGGGTGGGCCCGCCCTGGTATCGCGTCTCGAAGCGGGGGAATCCCTGCACGCCGACTACTTGGTGGTGGGCATGCGGGAAGCCGAGAACGCCCAACAGTACCGCGACGACCTCTCGACCATTCCCGGCTGCGCGGGGGCCAGCCACTTTGTGTATGCCTACGCCGCGGGGGCCTTCGTGCTCCGCGCCAACGGGCGTCGCGATGCGCTGAGACGTGGCGGCGATCTCGAAGCGTGCGACGCGCAGGACGCGAACGCCAGTCGGTGCGAGAGACCGGTGCGGCTCTACTTGCGGCCGATCATCGACGGCCATCGCCCGCCGCAAGCGACGCTCGACGTCGCGTCCACCGGCAGGTGAGTGTGCGCGTCCACCAGGCGGTCCACTCCGGCGCGATGTGCGAGCCCGCTCGAAAGTACCTTCCACGTGCCTGGGGGTGATGTCGGCGAGGACGATCTCGCGCTCGGCTCCATCTTGGTCTGGCATACTTCGTTGAGCTCGTAGAGACGAACGCGGCCGGTGTCGGCGTCGGTGGGGTAGCGAGCGCCGCCAGGGCGATGGATAGGTGCATGTTGCGCATGATCCGAGCCTCGCCGAGCGCCGCGGGCCGGGCCATGGTCAATTCGCTACTGGCATGAGCCGCGTGCGAAGAAATGCCAGAATCTGGTCGCGCGCGGCGAGTGTAGGCTCACCCGCCGCGTCGATCAGGTGCGCGGTGACGACGCTGTGCGGACAGGCCACCACGTCGCGAAAGAAGGGGGGCGGGTCGGGGTTCGCTGCAGAGTTGGGCAGCACGTGCGCCACGAAGCGGTCGCCGAGCGCGGTCGCGTACGCTGCAAAGCGCTCTGCGGTGCAGAAGCGATCGCCGGCGAAGCGATAGGCCATTACCGTGAGGTCTTCGCGTTCGAGTCGACCGCGCACGGTCATCAGCTCGCTCTCGGCGATCTCCAGGCCTCCAGGGGCGTCGAACGGAAGGGCCGGCTGGCAGAGCACCGGAGCGCGCACCGCCGGCTCGAGCATCATGCCCAGGGCGAAATTGCCGGTGAAGCACATGCCGACGGCGCCCACCCCGGGTCCGCCGCATGCGTGGTGCGCCGCGCGGGCCAGCGCGCGTAGCCAGCTCGATACCGGGCTCGAGGCGTTGCCGGACAGCGCGCGGAACTCGGCGCTCACGCATGCGCTGCGAAACACCTTCAAGCCATCCTCCGCGCTTTCGAGGGCGCCGTCGCGGCCGAAGAGCGAGGGCATGTACACCGTGAATCCTGCCTCGCGCACCCACCGCGCGAACCGCGCCACATGCGGACTGATGCCGGGCATCTCCGCCATCACGATCACCCCCGGTCCGCCGCCCGATCGGTATACCCGCTTCGACACCCCCTCGAACGTCGTCTCCTCCATGGCGAAGTCATCCAACGGATCATCGGCCTTCACCGTGCGTTCCTGCATGCGCCGAGCATCGGTCCATTGGCCAGCCGGGTCCAGCGCCGAACCGGCCACACTTCGCGCGCATTTGGCCACCGCGGAAGATCGTTCACCCGCCTCGTACGTTGATACCTGAATGCGCCTTTTGATTGCCATCGCCCTCCTCGTCTCGCTGTTCGCGTGCGCAGCGCAGGGCCCGCCGCAATCGGCCGCTGCGCTGCCCGTCGCTTCGCCGAGCGCCACCTTCTCGCGGCCCCCGGAGCCCCCGCGTGCCGCCTCGTCGTGCGCCACGGATCGCGATTGCCCGCAGAACGAGCACTGCTTGTGCCCCGCCGCCGGTCACCCCGATCGCCAGGGCCACACGGTGTGCGGCGGCCCTTACCTTTGCTATCCGCCGGGCGCGGCTCCCGAGGCCATGCCCTGAGCCGCGCGCGCTCTCTCGGTCACTTTGCGCGCCAGGTGTAAGTGCGCCGCCCTCGCCCTCGTTGGAGCCGCGTCGCAGCGCCCTTGCTGCGCATCTTCAGGAGGTACGAGAGTGCGCTTTTCTCTTCTCACCAGGCAATCGCTGGCTTCGATGCTCGTTCTTTCGTCGGTCTTCGTCGGGTGCTCCTCCGCGGCCCCCAGTCGGGGCACGGTCGACCCCGATGCCGGCGCAGATGCTGCGGCCGATGACGTGCCGCACGCGCTCGGCGTCATCACCCTCGGTGAGCGCCACTCGAGCACCTCGGCGGACGTGACGCCAGTCGCCACGGCGGCGTTCTTTCCCGACGCCGCCACCGCCCCGGCCCGCTGCGCGACCGACATCGCCGGCTGCTCGGTGTCGCTGATCCCCGAGTGCGGCACTTGTCGCGAGGGCGAGAGCTGCAGCTTCGACGACGCGTGCTCCATGGTGTGCGCAAAGACCTGCGCCGCCGGCTGCGGGAGCGACGAAGAGTGCTATGCGCCGCCGTCGGGGGCTTCGGTGTGCCGCAAGAAAGACGCCTTCGACGCCGGACCCCTCGCCTTCACCGGCACCCGTGCGCCGCTGACGCTCTTTCCCCCCTACGCGGCGCCCAGCACCCTCAAGGGCGCGCCCTTTGCCCCCGGCGCCGAGCTACACGTGAAGGCGGCCGGCGCCAGCGGCCAGGGCTTTCAGGGTTTCGAAGACGATTTCACGGCCGTCGCGCGCTTCGAGACCAAGCCCTCGCTGGCCAGCATTCCCGCCGGCGTGGTGTTCGGGAGTGGACCGATTCCCGTCTCGTGGACCCCAGGCACCGACAAGGTCGAGATCACCCTCGTCACCCGCGGCGGCAGCGTCACCTGCCAGGCCGACGATGCGGCGGGCTCGCTTCAAGTGCCCCGCGAGGCGCTCAAGGCCATCGTGGGCAGCTCCACCGAGCGCTACTTCCAGATATCTGCCACCCGGGTGAAGAAGGAAGTTCGTAAAGACAAGGTCACCAAAGCGGGAATCAGCAGTCGTCTCGTACAGCCCACGGGCTGGGTCGAGCTCACCACCACCTCCACCGAGGCGGCGGAGATCGCGTGCGACTCGCGCAGCAAGATATGCGGCGACGCCTGCGTCGATATTCTGACTTCGGCGGCCAACTGCGGCGGCTGCGGGCGCAAGTGCGCCACTGGCGACATTTGCACCGCCGGTCGCTGCAACGGACCCACCTCGTGCGGAACCTGCAGCAAGGCTACTACCACCACCGGCGCCTGCGCTTCGCAGGATGCCGCGTGCAAGGCGAGCCCCGAGTGCGCGACCATTCAAACCTGCGTGGCTGCGTGCAAGGACCAAACCTGCGCGCAAACGTGCCTCACCCGGGCCTCGACCACCGCGCAGAACCTGTATCGCACCAGTGCACAGTGCATCTGCAACACGGGGTGCCCCACCGAGTGCGCCACCGCCTGCGGCAGGTAGCCTTCTTTGTTTGCGTTCAGGTTACCGCAGTTGCTTCTCGTGCGTGCAACCCAGGTCGAAGCCCGCGGCGCAGGCGCGGGCGTAGTTGCTGCGCGCCTTGGTGCGATCCACG
Organism: Polyangiales bacterium; assembly: GCA_038210445.1. Taxonomy (GTDB): domain Bacteria; phylum Myxococcota_A; class Polyangia; order Polyangiales; family Polyangiaceae; genus JABFRG01. The sequence continues at coordinate 13,132 of JBBQWQ010000047.1, read as the reverse complement.
GGCACGCCCTGGCCCTTGGCGTACAGATCGCCAAGATCGTCGCAGGTGAGCGCCGAGCCAGCAGCGCAGCCCTTTTCATAGAATGCGATGGCCTTCTTGGCGTCGCGCGGAACGCCCAGGCCGTCGCGATAGAGGCGGCCGAGGTGTCCGCAGGGCAGCCCCGGGTCGAGATCGCAGGCGCGCTGGAAAATCGGCGCCGCCCGCTCCGGCTCGACCGGGCCGCCGATGCCCTTGGCGAAGAGATCGCCGAGATCGTCACACGCGAGCGCCAGGCCGCCGTCGCAGGCTTTGGTGTAGAGTGCAATGGCCCGGGCCCGGTCTGCGGGAATGCCGCGCCCGGTGGCGGTGAGGCCGGCGAGCTTGCGGCACGAGAGGCCCAGGCCGCGATCGCAGCCTTCGCCGTAGTACTTGGCGGCCTTGGTCAGGTCGATGGCCACGCCCTGGCCCTTGGCGAAGAGGTCGGCCAAGTCGTCGCAGGCGAGGGGACCGCCCGGCTCGCCCGACGCGCAGGCGGTCGCCAGCTTCGCTTGCTCGGGCGAGAGGCTACTTGCGCTGGGTGCCGCCGCGGCGCCCGCGTCGGTCGCTCGCGGCTGGGCTTCCTTCCGGCAGGCGACGAGCAGCGCGAGAGCGCAGACGAGAGCAGCAAGCGAGCGTGGGAACATAGGCGACCTTGAGCGCGACCGTACCGCAAATGGCGGCCAAAACCCGACGTGATATGCTTTCGCGTAGCGTGGCACCGAAGAACACCTTGCTGGGTTTGCTCGTATCGCTCGCGCTTGTCGTGAGCGGCTCGGCGTGGGCGCGTCCAGGAGGCGGGCAGTCGTTCGTTGGCCCGTCGCAGCAGAGGCCGGCCCCCGCGGTGCAACCGGCTGCACCTGCGATGCCGCCGCCCAATCGCGTAGCGCCCCCCAGCGATCCGCCGCCCGCCAGTCCGGGCCGCACCGGCGATCCGTGGTGGAAGGGCGATCCGGATCGAGCACCCGACTCCACCGAGGCCCAGGAGGCGCACGCCGATGATGGGCCCGTCCCCGAGCCGCAAGAGCCTCGCAGTCGCATTCGTACCAACTCCGTGGTGTTCGGCGCGTTCATGCTGGTGGTGGCTGGTGTGCTCCTCGTCCGCGGCGTGCGGCGGGCTCGTGAGAACCCCAAAGGTCCGAAGCCCTGAGCCTGAGCAGATAAAGTGATCGCGGCGGCCGCACGGAGCCACTCACCCGTGCGTGCCCGAGCTTCGCCACGATTCGCGAGACGCTTTCAGGGGATGGCGCTGCCTCGGGGCGATCGCCGTCGCATTGTCGTGCACGCTCGCACCTTCGGCGGCCGGCGGCGCCGAGACGCTGGCCTTCTATCCTCCCGATCTCGCGCGGCCCCCGGTGGACGGCCTCGGCTTTCTTCTGGTCGACGGCACCCGCATCGGTCTGCCGGGCACGCTCAGCGTCGCGTCGACCGGCTCGTGGGTGAAGCGCCTGCCGAGCCAGGTGTCTCCCACCACTGGCGGCGGCCCCATCGAGCTCGCGCTGCGCGATGGCTGGAGCGTTTCGGTTTCTCTGGGGTACGTGCTTTGGCGCCGCCTCGCGCTGTTTCCCTCGCTCCTGGTTCACACCGAGGGCGGCCTCACCAGCTCCACCGAGGCAACGGTCGACGCGAAGTGGCAGCTCATCGCGCCCTCGCCGGTGGGCGTTGCGCTTCGAACCTCGGCCGGCTGCGGCTTCACCTGGGGGCCGTGCGATCCGCAGCTGGCAACCTGGTTTTTGGCCGAGGCACTGGGCAGTCCGAAGCCGGGTGGCGCACGCTTTGGATTCTCGCTCGGCACTGCCCTTCGCGGCATTGGCAACTACGCAGACGCGCCGCAAGATGCGCCGCGGTCGGCGTTTCTCGATGCCAGTCGGCGCTCCGCGTTGATGACCGGCGCCGCGCTCGGGCTGGTGATCGTCTCTCGCGTCGAGGCCATTTTGGAAGTGCGAGCCTTTCACCTGCTTACCAGCCGCGGCCTGGGCGGCGAGGGCAACGTGGGATTGCGCATCGCCATCTCCTCCGGCGCCGTTTTCCGCCTCGGCATCGGGCCGCGCTTCGGCGACCAGGCCATTCCCACCTTGCAGGGGCCGAACGTGATGCGAACATCCGACCTGCGCGGCTTCGCCGGCCTCGAGCTCTCCCTCGGCACCCGTGCGCTGGCCTCCAGCAGCGACGCGCCCAGCGATCTCGAGCCCAGCGACGCCGATCACGACGGCATCGCCGACGCGCGCGATCGCTGCCCCTGGGTCGCCTCCCCCGAGTACATCGACGGCTGCCCCCACGACGAATCACGCAAGCCATGAGCGCCCAGCCTCTGGCGTCATCCTTGTTACTCCCTGCGCCCGCAGCGACTGGCTAGCTTCCTCTCTAGAGAGGAAACACACCATGGCCCGCACGTTCGTTGCTGCACTGCAAATCTCGCTCGATGGATACACCCAAGGCGAGGACACCGGAGAGCCCTCCTGGGTCGAGTCGTGGGCCGACGCCCTTCAGCTCATTCCCGACGTCGACTGCTTCGTCCAGGGGGGCGGCATGTACCCCGGCTACGGCATGTACTGGGCCGCCATCGAGGCCGACCCCAAGGCCCCGCCGCCGTTCCAGACGCACCCGCCCACCCCGCAAGAGATCGCCTACGCCCGCTTCGCCGCCAAGACCCCGCACTACGTGCTTTCGAAGACGCTGGAGACGGTCGCCTGGCCAAAGTCCGCCCGCGTCGTGCGCGACATCGATGCGCTCCGGAAGCTCAAGGAGGAGCCCGGCAAGAACACCTATGTGGTCGGCGGCGCCACCCTCGTGAATGCCCTGTTGAATGCCCATTTGCTCGACGAGATCAAGCTCATCGTACACCCTCTGCTCCTCGGCGGCGGCAAGCAACTCTTCGGCCACCTCGACAAGCGCCGGGGGCTTCAGTTCGTTCGGTCCGATCCGGGAAAAGCGGGCCGAATCATCCTCACCTACCGATTCTGACGCCACTTTTTGCTGCTGCCGCAGGCGCGCGCGCGGGCCTACACACCCGCGGAGCGCGCCCCGCCGACTCAGTACTTCGCCAAGCCACTGGGCAGCTTTACCGACGAAGCCCAAGAGATCTGCACCACCGTCTCCTTGAGTGCACTTTCGTCGTAAACGACGGCCAGCTTGGTGTCGACGGCGCCCTGGCGCTCCAGCACCACGAAGCGTGTTTGGGCCCGTGCCGCGCTGGTGGCCGCGGTTCGCACGTCGTAGAAATTCGAATCGAACTTCGGCAGCGACTCGGCCTTCTTCCGGTAGGCATCGGAGACGGCGCGGATGCGCTCCTGCACCGCCGGGTCCTTGGTGCGAGCATACTCCTTGGAGAGCGCGTCGATCTCCTTCACATGCGCAGACATCTCGGCCGGCGTGGGCATCGAGGCCTTCATCTTGTCGCTCACGTACTTTTGCCACTGCGTGGCTGTGAACGACTGGGCGGCGCCCTTGCCGTAGAAAGTGGCTATCTCGGCCACCGGCCGCTTCACGCGGAGCGCCACCGAGCGGTCGCCGTCGCCCGGCGGAAACGACTGCGCCGAAGGCGGGGCTGAGAATCCCCATCGCGTCACGTCGGTGCTTCGCGCGCGGAAGTCCACGCGGCTCGAGTGGCCCGACGCGTAGAGCGACGCCATGGGGGCAAAGCGCCGGTTCCCCTGCAGCGTCGCTGCCGCCGCGTGCTGCACCGCAGGCACGTCACCCAGTAGCTTGGGCAGCGCCGCTTGCGCCACCGCTTCGTCGCTCCCGAAGGGACCGAGCACCCGAAGGGCAGCCTCTTGCACCACCGGCGAATTCACGTTGAGTGCGGCGAGCCCCGCTGCTTTCGCGTTCGGGCTCTTGGAGCCCTCGAGCTCGCCCAGGGCGTCGAGGAGCTCGCCTGTGGCGTGGGCGCGCTGGCTCATGCACGCGTAGTAGTCGGGTGCCGTCATGCACTCTTCGCCCACGGGCCGCGCTGCGCCTCCGGCGGCCATGATGTCGGCGCCGTCGAGACCCACGTCGCCTGCAGGGCCGGGATTCGCCGAGGCAACGCCCATCGGCTCATTGCCCTTTCCGCACACGAGCACGAGAGAGACGATGGCGCCCGCGAGGGCGAGCGTGGTGGTGGCGATGCGGGCGGGTCTCATTGGCCACCCTTGAGCGCGGCGGCGGCAGCGACGGCGGCCTTGGCGCTCTCGGCCTCGGTGCGGGGTTTGGCCGGGTTGTCGGCGCCTTTGCGGGTGCACTGCTTGCGCGAGCGGTCGCGCGCCTTGCGGAGCTCGTACACTTCGGCCTCGTAGGAGCTGGCCTCCTCGTCGGCGAAGGTCTTCATGTCGTCGCGATCCCACATCCGCCCGTCGGGCCACTTCACGAGCAGCTTCGCGGCCTCGCATGCATCTTTGTGGTTCTCCTCGTGCTCCCTACTGGCTTTGACGAACTCCTCACAGGTGTTGAGCTTGTCGAGGGGCGTGGTGAGGGTCTTGCTCGAGTCCTTGGGGTCTGTGAGGCGCACCGAACAGTTGCGCAGCGTCTCACCGCCCGGAGGGTCGTCCATGGTGCTGCTCGCGCAGGCCGGTAGCTTGTTCTGCTTGGGGTCGACGGCGATGCGCCGTACCTCGTTGTACAGCCAGGTGCCCGCCAGGTGAGACTTTTCTACATCGTTACCGCCATTGCCCAGTTGCTTTTCGGCATAGGCCGCAGCGTCGGCACGCAGCTTCTTGCTACGGAACAGGTTGCCCAGGAAGATCTTCATCTTGAGCTGCCGCACGTAGTCGCAGGGAATGCGCTGGCAAGGCTTGGCGCAGCGCACCAGTGCGTCGCTGGGGTGAGCGACGAGCCCAGCGGCAATGGCCATTACGATGCCGGCCCCACGCCACTTCCATGTTGCATTCATCGGCTCTGCTCCTTTTTGGCCTCTGCGGCCTCCCGGTAGGTCTCTTCGGTCAATCGCAAGGCGCGGTCCCAGGGAAACTTCACGCGCGCAAGGCGCGTTGCCTGCTGCGCTTCCTCGGCGCGCCCAGCTTCCTCGAGCGAGGCAACCCAGTTCTGATACGGACGTGGATTGGTATCCGACTTGGCCGCCGCATCGGCCCACAGCGCCACCTCGCTGGCGTACAGTGGCCCCCGGTCGCGAAGTCCGAGTCCGGCCAGTATCGCGGCTGCGAGCGCAGCCACCGAGCCTGCGCTGCGAATGCCCATATGCATGCGCGCGGTCGATGTCGGCAGGCTGGCCAGCGCCAGGGGCACCGCTGCGAGCGCAAGGGCGAACGGGCGCTCGGTGAGCGCGTCGAGCTTGAATACGAAGCTCTGGGTGGGCGCGAGCGCCGCCAGCAGCACTGCCGCCGCGAGCGGAAGCGAAGAGCGCGCCAAGGCCGGCCGCGAAAGCCCCGCGATGGTCAGCAGCGCCGCGCCGCCCAGGATGCCCAGGCCCAGCAGCGCGAGGGGAGCCCACGGCGAATCGGCGAGCGCCTCGCCATGGTCTACCGAGAGCGCAGCCGGCCTTGCCCACAGCGAGAGCCCCACAGGAATCGCCGCCCACTGGCGCGCGAGCGGCACGCCCTCGGCCGTTTGCACCACCGAGAGCGAATAGCGACCGAGCGTAGCCATGCGTGCATTCAGCACGTAAAGCGGAACCGCGCAGAAGAGGGCTGCGAACTGCGGCATGGCGCGCCCCAGTTGCGTCCACGGTCCGCCCTCCCGGCGCGCCAGCACCAGCAGCGGCAACAGCCCCACGACGGCCGTTTCCCGAGCCATGCACGCGAGAAAGAAGAGGCCGGCGCCCAGGTGGTCGCGCCGTCGCTGCACCGCCAGCAGCGCCCCGAACAGCAACGTGGATGCGAGCAGCGAAGGTCGCCCGGCGAGAGCGAGAATCGCCTCCGCGTGAATCGGATGCAGGGCGTAGGCGAGCACCGCCAGCGTAGGAAGCGTGGAGCGCGCCCGCACTCGCCCGACTTCGCCGCGCACCAGCGCCAGGAGCAGGCCCACGCCTACTCCGTGCAGCATGCATGAAAATAGGCGCCGCGCCCACGGCATGTCGCCGAGCCCCGCCGAGGCCTCCAACGCATAGGTGAGCTTGGTGAGCGGGCGCAGGGTGGTGGTCAGGTGCGCGAAGAACGCACCCAGCCCCTGCGACGCCGGATCGTCGAGCGGGGTGACGAAGTCGTCGAAGTGATACGGCCCGCGCACGAACATGGCCCAGGCCGCGAACGCCGCGAACGCCGCCAACGCCGCCAAGGGCGCAGTCCGCACGGTATCTCGGGACAAGGACACAGCCTCACCTCAGCAAGTCGCGTGCCTCGCCGCACTGACGAAACGTTCCACGAATCACCCTTCAGCCTACGCGAAAGCGCCGAATCTGCGCACGTCATTGCGCGACTCCCGCGCAACCTCCCGGAATCGCTCCCGCTCCCCTCCCGCTTGCGCGCTTGCGACAGGGGCCGGGGGAGGGGACAGACGCCCAACGGGATGCTCGCTGCGCCTCAGTCCCAACGATCCAGGCGATACCGCGTGCGCACGCCTCCCGCCGTCACGCGCAGCTCGAAGTCCCATTTTCCGGCGCCCTTGCTCAAACATAGGCCGCAGCCGGTCGCCTTGTCCTTGCCGTCGATCTTCGCGCCGCGAAAGTGAGCCTCCAGCGTCTTGCGCACCGGGTGGTATTCGCTCTTGAGCCACTCCGGGAACATGCCGCCGCCGGCCTCGTGGGTGGTGTCCTTCGCGCCCTCGAGCACCAAGCTTACGCCCGCACCATGGTGCGCCTGCGGGCGCTCCGCATCCCACATCGAAGGGAGCAGCACCGCCGCGGTCACCCGATGAAAGCGACCCGCCCCCAGGTTCCAGACCTCGGGCAGCGAACCCGATACGTACAGGTAGAGCGATACCGGGTTGCGGCGGTCCGGGTGGTCCCACTGAAGAATCGGCGGTGCATCCGGGTTCTGGGCAGTCACGAACGCCATATAAGACCGCTTACCCTCGGGGATGAACAGCTCGATGCTCTCCGCCGTGGGGAGCACCGTCTGCGCGAGCTTGGTCCAGGTCATCACCGTGGGCGGCGCCGGCGAGTCCATGGGCGCGTCGCGGCGCATCGTCAGGTGCGCGAACACGCCACCCTTGCCGGGCGCGTGCGCCGCGACCTTGGGCAGCCAAAGGGCCTGCAGGTCCTCGAGCTTCGCGAAGCGGCGCGCCAGAGCACCCGCGCTGCCGAGGGCCGCGACGATCTTCTCCGCCTGCGCCACGTTGCCGGCCGAAGGCTCCGACTGCGGCCGCAGATAGTGCAGCGGGTGCATCTTCGCGTCGAAGCGCGCCTTCAGCGTGGCAAACGGCATATCCGCCGCCAGATCCTCCATCAGCGTTCCGATCATGCCACTTCGTACATGGCAATGCCCTGCCGGGGCACCGGCCACCGCCAGCCACGTGAGGTGATCGCGCAGTCGCGCGGTCTTCGCCGCGGCCCGGTGCTCGTGCAGCTCGACCAGCCAACGCGCCACCGCCATGCACTTCTCCGAGCGAAAGAGCGAATCCGAGGCGAGCAGCGCCAGCGCCTTGCGCGCGAGGGCCACGGGAAACTCCGCGAGGCCGCGCTCGAGCATCTCCCGATCCTGCGACTTCGACGCCGCCACCTGGCCCGCCATGGAAACCGCTCCAGCCCACCGATGCGAGGCCGGCGGCTCCACCGCCAGGTGCGTCCACGCGCCGGTGCGCGCGCGACCGAGCTCCGCCGCGCTCCCCACGAACACGCCTACCACGTTGGCCTTCTCCACCCGCGCCGCGAGCGCACGGCTGGCCCCGAGGTACGCCGGCGGCGCGCTCTTGGGCCACATCGCAGACGCGAGCGCGCCCTTGGCGTCGATGGTCACGAGCCCACCGAAGCGCTCGATGAAGGCGCGACACGCCGCGCAGGTACGAACCTGCCGCGCGCCGGCCGGCGCCGCGTCGAGATACGCAGCCCAAAGGTCTGCCGCATCGGTGCGAAATAGGTGCCGCGAGTGCGCCGTGGCCTCCGCGAACTGCGCGCGCACCGCAGCGAGGAACTGGTCGTAGTGATCGCCATCGAAGGCAGAAGGAGCCGCGGACGTGGTGTACGGATGCATGGGCGACCGAAGAGCACCCCGCGTGCCAGCGCGCAAATCTCGCCCGAACCGAGCTATTTACGCCAACGAACGTTCTTACGAATATCTCGTGAGATAAGTCTGCGCTGCTGGGATACGGCGGCCTACTTGGCGTGCCTGCGGATCTCTTCGGCGTTGTGGTTCCAATCGATGCTGGTGCCGTCGACCTAGAAGCCGCCGAGAAGAGCCCGCGGTGCCCCGAGGGCCGGGGTGCTCCGAGCCACCTGCGGCGCGTCGGTGGGCGAGGGGTCCCTCGCTTCGCTCGGAATGACCCGTTGTCATTGAGATACTCGCGAAGCCGTCACCAAGGATTGATAGCGCCTGCGGAGTCGAAGAAGTGCCCGGTGGGCCCTTCGGGGCCGAGCAGCGCCATCTTCACCACGATGTCGGCAGCCTCCGCCGGATCGCCGGCGCCGCGGCTGGCGTTCACGCCCGGACCGGCCAGATCGGTCGCGCGAAAGCCGGGGCAGATGACGTTCACCTTGAACGGCGTATCGCGCAGCTCCTTGGCGTACTGGATGGTGAGCGCATCGAGGGCGCTCTTCGAGGTTGGATAGGCCGCGCCGTTGAGCGCGTACCACCTCGACGCCGGATCGCCCATCATGGTGAGCGAGCCGAGACCGCTCGACACATTGACGATGCGCGGCGCCGGCGAGAGCCGAAGCAGCGGGAGAAACGCATTGGTGGTAGCCACCACGCCGAACACGTTGGTCTCGTACGCGGCGCGCATTTCGTCGAGCGTCACCTGCGAGGGCGCCGCATTCCCCGGAGCAATGCCGGCGTTGTTGACCAGAATGTCGAGGCGACCGAACTTCGCTTTCACGTGCGCCGCCGCGCTGGCGATCACTTCGGCCTTGGTGACGTCCAGCACCAGCACATCCGCCGCAATCCCCTCGCTGCGCAACGTGGCCGCCGCGCTCTCACCGCGCTCAGCATCGCGCGAGCCCACGAGAACATGCACGCCCGAAGCGCCCAGCTTGCGCGCCACGTGGAAGCCGATGCCCTTGTTGGCGCCGGTGATGAGGGCGATCTTCGGAACGCTCATGAAGCACCGATGGCGTCGAGGGTCTCGACCATCTTCGGCGTGAGGACGAGCTTCGCCGCCGCGAGGTTCTCGCGCAGGTGCTCCACCGACGAGGTGCCCGGAATGAGAAGTACGTTTGGCGAGCGCTGAAGGAGCCATGCCAGTGCCACCTGCATCGGCGTGGTCTCGGCGGCTTTGGCCACGTCGTCGAGGGCCGACGACTGCAGCGGCGTGAAGCCGCCGAGGGGAAAGTACGGCACGTAGGCCACGCCATCGGCGGCGAGCTTGGCGATCATCGCGTCGTCCTTGCGATGGGCCAGGTTGTACTCGTTCTGCACGCACACGATGTCGGTCATGGCGCGCGCTTCCGCGTACTGCGCCAGGCTCACCGTGCTGAGCCCGATGTGCCGCACCAACCCCTGCCGCTTGAGCTCGACCAGCACCAAAAGCTTCTCGCCGATGGACTCCTCGTTCGGCCCCTGTGCGCCGCCCACCCGCAGGTTCACCACGTCGAGCGCTTCGAGCCCCAGGTTCTTCAGGTTGTCGTGCACCGCCGAGGTGAGCTCTGCCGCCGTAGCCGCCGGATGCCACGACTTGTCGGGGCCGCGCCGGAAACCCACCTTGGTGACGATCACCAGCCCCGTGCGGTACGGATGCAGCGCCTTCTTGATGAGCTGGTTGGTCAGGTGCGGGCCGTAGAAGTCGCTGGTGTCGATGTGGTCGACCCCCGAAGCCACCGCCTCGCGCAGCAGCGCCACCGCGCCCTCGGGATCGCGCGGAGGCCCGTAAATCCCCGGGCCCGTCAGCCGCATCGCGCCGTAGCCCATCCGATTCACCCGCAACCCCGTCCCCGAAAACGTGAAGTGCATGTTCGACATGCCCCCAACCTACCGCGCCTCCACCAATCAACCAGCGAATAGGATAGATACGAGCCATCAATGCGCTTCATGAATTGCGCTCGTGTGTGGCTCGGGCTCGGGATTGGCGCGCGGCCTTCGCCTCGCGCGCCAGGTCGACGAGCGCGTGCACCAACTCCCCACTTTGCGCTTCGCCCGCCATCGCGAGCACCGCACCGCGCGCCTCGACCGCCGCCGGGTAGGGCTTCCCGTCGCCGTCGCCCAACGTGCTCCGCACGCGTTCCAGAGCCGCCCGCGCCGCAGTCAAATCGCCCATGCCCCATGCTACCACCGGCACGCCGCGGCGCCGAATGGGACCTTGGCTCCGCTACCACGAAGATGGAGAGCTCTCTGTGGGTTGCACTTGAGCGCGCTTGGACGCCTCAGCAACAGTCGCTATGGTGTTGTGGTGCTGCAGCGCTGCGGCGATTGACCGGCACACGGGCTACGTCTACTTGGCGTGCCGGCGGATCTCCTTGGCCTCGTGGTTCCAGTAGATGCTCGCGCCGTCGACCTGGAAAGTGCCGAACAGACCGTTCTGGCCCGAGGTCACGCGCGAGCTCGCGTGGTCTTGCCAATCCACTGCTGCGCGGAGCTCCAGAAGTAGAGAACGTTCCCGTCGAGGAGCGGGGTGCTCCACGGCTGCGGGAAGGCGCTACCCGGGAACGCGGTATTGACCTCCTCGCCTGCGATGGTCCACACCCGTGGGTAGGCCCCCACTGCATCGTAGTAGAAGCAGAAGATGTGCGTGGCGCTCACGGTGCACGGCGCCGAGCCCGCCACGCCGCGCGCCCACGGCTCGAAGGTCGTGGGGTCGACGATGGCCACGCGGCCCAGGCCCGACGTGGCTATCCCCTGTTGCCCGTAGCCGTCGGCGTAGAAGTAGAGATAGGCGCCTTCCACGAAGAACTGCTGGTTGACCAGCGCCGGCATGCCGGGGGCGTCGTACGTCGTGATCGGACCGCCGGTGGCGGACATCCGGCGGATCCGGCCGTTCTCCCACCAGAAGAGCTGGCCATTCGATACCCGGAGGACCTGTGGTGGCTCGATCAGCGTTGCGAGGGTCGTCGAGCTACTTCCGTCGGGACGTGTTTCGGCGCTCCTCGGCGCTTCGCGCGGCATCGACGTGGTCGCGTTCGTCGACGGCGGCGCTCGCCTCATCGTGGGTGGTGCGGAGCCGAACCTCCGCGTCTGGTCCGTCGAACGCGTCACCGGCGGCGTGAAGATCGTGACCAAGGACGAGCCCAGCGCGAAGAAGCGGACGCGCGTGATCACGAGGGCCTGAGGCCCTCACCAGGAACGGCCATTCGCGGAGCGGCAGTGATTCACCCGCCCGCCCTCGTCTTCTTCGCACCAGGCTCCCGCGCCCGTATACTCGCGTCGTGCTCCACGAAGGCGCTGCTCGTCGCTCCAAGGTCGCGCCCGACGCCTGCGTCGGGCTCTGGATCACCGAGGATGGGACGCGCGCGATGCGCATCTCCGTCGCTCCCGAAGGCAACCTGCGCGTGAGCGTATGGCGGCGCAGCGATCTCGCTCCGCACCTCGTCGATCGCCCCGCGAGCTGGCACCCGCCCGTGGCCGCCGCGGCGAGCAGCCCCAACGCGAAAGAGCGCATCGGCCACCTCCAGGTGGAGATCGGCGATCCCGGGCTCGGGACCACCTACGACCTCATGGTCGCGTGTCGCAACGCCGACCCGGCCGCCTGTGGCGGCTTCGCTTGGGGCGCCGCGAAAGGCCTCCGGCGGCAGGAAGCCCGGCGTGCCCGCCACGTAGGAGGCGAGCGCTTGTTCGGTGGGCTCGCGCACCGTGCGCGTGAGCCCGAAGTCGATGAGCTTGGCCACACCATCGGTTCCCACCAGGATGTTGCTCGGCTTCACGTCGCGGTGCACGAGCCCATGCGCGTGAAGAAAGGCGAGCGCAGACCCGACCTGCGCGAGGACGACGCGGAGCCTTTGGCGCCTCTCTCCTTCGCCGAACTGTTGTAGCCAGGAAGTCAGCGGAGCGCCGGATACCAGCTCCATGGTGATGAACACCTCGTCGCCCACCGCCTCCAGGCTGCGCGGCATCACCAGATTCGGATGAAGAAGGTCGAAGGCCACGCGAAATTCGCGCTTGAGCGCCTGCGAAGCGTGCGCCTGTTCCGGGTGCAGCAGCTTCACCGCGACGCCGGCGCCAGAGGGCACGTGCGTTGCGTGGAAAACCTCGCCGTGCGCGCCTTTGCCGAGCGCGCGAAGCAAAACGTACTCACCGAGCGTGCGTGGCGTGGAAGCCGGCGCGGCGCCGGGCGCAGAACTGTTCACAGTTGCACAGACTATTGCATTTCGTCCCGATGAGAAGGACGGTCACGCTTACGAGATACTCCCGTCGCGAAAGGCGATAGCGATGGCCTCGCGCGCACACGTAGCGTCGAGCTTGCGCAGCGCGCGCTTGACCAGCGTCTTCACGGTTTCTCGGCCCACCCCCAGGACCGACGCGCACTCCTGGTAGGTGAGGCCTCGAGCCAGCAGCCCCAGGACCTCCTGCTCGCGGGGGCTGAGCGGAAGGTTGGTGGCGCCCGCGGCGGCCGCTGCGGCCGCTGCGGGCGGTCGCGCGCGGGATGGGGCCACGTCCTTGTGCAACGGAGACTCGTTCGGATGCATGCGGCGTCTCGTCTTTCTGGATGCGATCCGGTGCCGAATTGCAAACGCCGTTCCACCACTGTGGATGGACGAATCGAGGGGATGGCAGCGCGATTGCCGTTCCACGTGTACGAACCGCCAGAATGCTGTCCGATATTTCGTACGATGCGCGGAAGGCCCGCGTATTCTCAGGGGTCGTGACTGCTGCCTCTTTCGAGTCGGGCTTGCTCGAGCTCTCTAAGGCCCACGAGCCACACTTGCTCATACGCAATGCCATGCGCCTCCTCGTGGAGCGCACGGGGGCGAGGGAAGCGCTCATCGAGCTCACGTTCGACGAAGCCGGGGCCGCTCCGCTGGTGGTGTGTTGACGGCCATGCGGATCCGTAGAAATCCGGCCGCCACGAGTTGATGCCTTCGTGGAGGCGGCGTCCGGCTGCAATGCAGCCAGACGCTCTCGGTCGCTCAGGCGGATCGTCGCTTCTTCTTCCTACGCGCGGCGAT
>JBBQWQ010000046.1:0-62041 GCA_038210445.1 Polyangiales bacterium | reverse complement strand
CCCGAACTCGGAAGTTAAGCTCTTCGGAGCCGATGGTACTGCACGGGAAGCCGTGTGGGAGAGTAGGACGTCGCCGGGATTATTCCCCGAAAGCCCGCAGAGGCGCAGCATTCAGCTGCCCTTTGCGGGCTTTTCTTTTTTGTCGCTTCAATCGTCAATGCCGCAATCCCAGATTGCGCCAAAGGCGGTGGCCCATCGGAAGCTCAACGCCCGAACAGCCGTAGAAGTTCGCATGAAGCTGGTTCAGACGGTGACGGTGGTGGCGATGGCATCGAGCGTTGTTTTCGGCTGCAACAGCGCCGAGGAAACAGAGCTCGCCGAGGAGCGGGTTGCGCTTCTCCGGGCCCAAGACGACGTGGTGAAGAAGAACAGCGACTGCAGCGCCCTCAGCAAAGCTCTCCGAGAATTCGAGGACGGCCACAGCGCTGCGGTGAAGAGCAACAACATGCGCTGGATGGCGCTCTCCGATTCCAAGCGGAGCTCGCTCATGAAGCCCCACAAGGAGGAGACCAACGCCTACTTCTCGGCGCGCATCTCCCCGCTGGTCCGCTGCGGCACGGTGTTTCCCGTCAAGTGACGCGTGCTTGATGGGGCAGAGCCTGTGCGTTTGTGATTCTCTGGGGCTCCGGGTCCCATGAGCACCATCCTCAGCCGCATCACCAACGCCGTCTCCGTCGCGGCGCCCCGCCAAACCAGTACCCTACGCGTGCTCGAGGGGACCGACGCCGGCGCGGTGGTGAAGCTCCCTGTAGCGGGGGTGGTGGTGGGCGCCGACGTCACCTGCGACGTAGTGCTCCGCGACCCCGCAGTTTCTCGCAAGCACGCGAGTGTGGTGCCCGCAGCTGGCGGGTTCGAGATCACCGATCTCGCCTCGCGCAACGGCACATGGCTCGACGGCGTGCGTCTCACGCGGGCCATCGTGCCGGTAGGGACCACCCTCCGCATCGGGAGCACCACCCTCCAGCTGTTTCCGGCGGAAGAGACGGTTCCCCTCCCGCCCAGCCTCGCCTCGTCGTTCGGTGCGCTGCGGGGCACGAGCCCGGCGATGCGCCAGGTGTTCGCGGTCCTCGAGCGGGCGAGCCTCTCCGAGGCGCCGATTCTCCTCCTGGGCGAAAGCGGCACCGGCAAGGAGCTGGCGGCTCGCGCCGCGCACGACGCGAGCGCCCGGAGCCCGGGCCCCTTCGTGGTATTCGACTGCGGCGCCGCTTCGGAGTCGCTCATCGAGGCGGAGCTCTTTGGTCACAAGCGCGGCGCCTTCACCGGCGCCCACATGGACCGCGTGGGCGCGTTTGCCCAGGCCCACAAGGGCACGCTGTTTCTCGACGAGATCGGCGATCTCCCGCTGGCGCTCCAGCCCAAGCTCCTGCGCCTGCTCGAACGCGGGGAGGTGACGCCGCTGGGCGCCACCAAGAGCGAGCGCTTCGACGTGCGCATCGTGGCGGCCACCCACCGAGACCTGTGGGCCGACGTGGGGCGCGGCGTTTTCCGAGGCGATCTCTACTACCGGCTGGCGGTGGTGGAGGTGCACATGCCCTCGCTCCGCCAGCGCATCTCCGACGTACCCGACCTGGTGCAGAGCTTCCTGCGGCTCGCGCAGCGCAGTGACAACGACGTGAAGGGACCGAGCCTCGACCGGCTGATGGCCTACTCGTGGCCCGGCAACGTCCGCGAGCTCCGCAACGTGGTGGCCCGGGCCCTGGCGCTTGCGCCACCCGATGCCACATTCTCGCAGATGCCGATTCTGCTGCGGCCCGAGGCCCAAGCCGATGCCCCCAGCGAGGTGCGCGCCGACGTTCCCTACAACGAGGCCAAGGAAGCCCTGCTGAACCGCTTCGATCTGGCGTATTTCGCCGATCTTCTGCGGCGCGCCGACCACAACATGTCGCAGGCGGCCCGGCTCGCCGGCCTGGAGCGCAAGCACCTCTACCGGCTCATGGAACGCGCGGGTGCGCCGCGGCCCACCA
This sequence comes from Polyangiales bacterium, assembly GCA_038210445.1. GTDB lineage: Bacteria > Myxococcota_A > Polyangia > Polyangiales > Polyangiaceae > JABFRG01. The sequence continues at coordinate 60,077 of JBBQWQ010000046.1, read as the reverse complement.
GTGACGACGAAGGGTGAGCTGTGCGAGGAACGGAACCCACCGGGCCAACGTAGAACTGGGGGATGAGAGGCCTGGAAGCGCAGTTCTGCCCGGTGCATTTGCGCTTGCGGTCGACCCCCTCCGGTGCAAAACCGAAGGCGGTCCCCTGCATGCACCCGCCTTCCGCCGAGACTGCGCCCGCCTCTTTGGGCCATTTCGTGGTCGCCGGGGTGCTCGGGAGCGGCGGCAGCAGCACGGTCTACGACGTGACGGGCGAGCGCGAGGCCACGACGCACTACGCGCTGAAGGTGCTCCGCGAGGACCAGGCGCTCTCGGACGGGGAGCGCCAGCGGTTCTTCGACGAGGCCGCACGGATGCGGAAGGTGGAGCACCCGGCGCTGGTGCCACTGGTGGAAGCGGGCGAGCTCCCGGATGGCCGGCCGTACCTGCTCATGCCGCGCATTTCTGGAGAAACCCTGGCGCGACGGGTGGCGCGTGGACCGCTCTCCACCGACGAAGCGGTGCGGCACGTGGGCGCGCTGGCCGACGGCCTCGCGGCTCTGCACGCGGCCGGCATGGTGCACCGGGACGTGAAGCCCGAGAACATCGTGGTGCAACATGGGGTGCCCGACCGCGCAATGCTGCTCGACTTCGGCATCGCTCGCGAGATCGAAGGCGCCAGCGGCACCACCACCGCCCGCGGCCACGTGCGCGGAACGCCGGCCTACATGGCGCCCGAGCGCTTCTTCGGGGCGCCAGCCTCGGTGAGCTCCGACGTCTACGAACTGGGCGTGGTGTTCTACATGATGCTCACCGGCCGCCTGCCGTGGAGCGCCGAAGCGTACGCCGCCGAGCGCCTCAACCCGCGCAGCCCAGAAGAGGCGGGCGTGCCCCGTGCCCTCGCTATCGTCTGTTTGCGTGCATTGTGCACGCGTCCGGAAATGCGCCCGCAGTCGGCCGAGGCCTTCGCCGCTGCCGTGCGAGACGCCGCGCTGGAGCCCTCGCAGGTTGTGCGTACCACTGCCGATTTGCCAGTAATTACCGTGGCTTTCCCGGCGGCACTCGGCGCAGAAGAGCGCGACCCCAAGGCGGCCCTCGAGCTCACACCCCGCGACACCGGCGCCCAGTCGCTCCGTCCGCGGCGCGGCGGCTGGATCGCCATCGCCTTGGTCTCCGCCACCATCCTGGCCCTCGGCATAAAGGCGAAAACGCGCCTGCCCTTCGCCGCGCCTGCGGCCATGGCCGTACCGCCGCCTCCGTCGACGGCGATACCGGCCGCGTCGAGCGCGGAGCCGATGGCGGTCGCCGCGCCCTTGCTCACCGCGCCCTTGCTCACCACGACAGCGCCGGCCGAGCCGGCCGAGCCTGCGAAGAACGCGCCGGCGCGGACGGCGGAACAGCGCCCGCGGTCCGTTCCTTCGAGCGTACCCTCGACCCTCGCGCGGCCCGCGCCGTCGGCAAAGTCCAGCGGCGATCGCTACCTCGAGGACCGCCGGTGAGAAGACTGGGGACTTTGGCCACCGCGGGGGTGTGCCTTCTCTGGGGGGCGCTCGCATGGGCCGACGAGCCCGCGGGACCGGGCTCCCGCTCCGACGCCATGGCAGCAGAAGTGCTCTTTGCGGAAGCACGGGCCTCGATGCGCGAAGGCAAGTTCGCCGAGGCATGCCCGAAGCTCGAGGGCAGCCTGCGGCTCGAGCGCGCCGTGGGCACCATGCTCAACCTCGCGGACTGCTACCAGCAGACCCAACGATCCGCGAGCGCGTGGTTCTGGTTTCGCGAGGGTGCGGCGCAGGCTGCAAAAGAGGGGCAGCGCGAGCGTGCGAGCTACGCCCGGGAACGCGCCAAAGACCTGGAGCCGAGCCTGTGCCGCCTGGCCCTTCGCGTGGCGCCCGGAGACGTGCCCTCCGACGTGGTGTTGCGCCGCGATGGCGTGGTCGTCGAACGCGAAGCGTGGGGCGTGCCGGTGCCGGTGGACCCGGGGCCACACGTGGTTGCTGCGTCGGGTACCGAGGGCCGCGAGCCGTTTCGCGCCGAGGTGGTGGTGAACGCGCCGGCCGAGGGAGCCTGCGCCCCCACGTTCGTCACCTTGCCGACCTTCGCTGCGCGTCTTGCCGCGATCCCTGCGTCGCCGACCTCGGCGCCGCCCGCGCCGGTCCGCGACGCGGCCCCCGCCTCGCGATGGTCGACCGCGCACACGCTCGCCCTCGTCGCCGGTGCCGCGGGGCTCGTCGGCGCGGGAATCGGTGCGGGCTTTGGGATTCGCGCGCTCTCGCTCAAGAGCGACGCCGATCGCGGATGCACCGACGCCGGTTGCACCGCCGAGGCCCGCGCGACCAATCAGGACGCCGGCGCGTCGGCCGACGTGGCCACCGTGGCCTTCGTGACCAGCGCGGCGTTCGTCGCAGCCGGCGCGGTGCTCTGGTTTGTCGCGCCCTCGCTCCGCCCCCGCGCGGCGAGCCGCGGCCTTCGCCTGGAGTTCTGATCGCGCGGCGCTGGGGCCGGGCGTGCCCAAGGGGCGCGAACGCCTGGGGGAGAAGAGACCCACGCCGAGCGCGGAGGCCGCAAATTACCGCGAATGCGTGCTGGCACGTGCGCTGCACTCGGCGGTCCCATGAACTTCCCGCAGCAGCCTGGAGCTCCTGGAGCTCCCTACGGCGCACCCGGCGGCTTTGGCCCCGCCGCCCCGCCCGCGCCGAATCCGTACGGGCCCAGCCCTTCCTACGCGCCGCCTGCAGCGTACGGATACGCGCCCCCGACGCATCACCACGGGGCGCCCGCGCCCTTGGCCGAAGGACCCGGAGGCACCGGCGGGCTCGCGCTTCGCTGGGTCGCCCTGGCGAGCTTCGTGGTGACGTTCCTGTCTCTCGCGGTAGGCCTTCTCATCGCAGGCGTTGCCGACGAGAGCAATGACGTCGCCGCCGCCTTCGCCGCGGCGCTGATGATGGCGTGGATTCCCCTCTCGCTCCTGTACTTCGTCACCGCCCTGGTGTGGATCTACAAATCCTGGGAGATGATCCCCGCGCCATTCCGCGTCACCGCCAGTGGCAAGCGCGTGAGCCCCGGCGCCGCCGTGGGATTTCTCTTCATCCCCGGCTTCAACGTCTTCTACTGGAACTTCGTGTGCGCAGGCGGCCTCTGCGACGCGCTGAACAACGTGCTCGCGGCCTACGGATCGCCGCGCCGCGCGCCCAAGGGCTTCGCCATCGCGTGCTCGGTGCTCCAGCTCGTTCCCTATGTGAACCTCACGCTGGCGCCGTTCTTCTGGCTCGCCTGGATGTTCATGGTCGACGCCGCAAAGGCCGAGTACCTGCGCCTCGCTCGCACGCAGCGCGCCGCCGCTCCAGCTCTCTATTGATCCATCTCTCTCTCTCTCTCTCCTCCACCACAGAAAGTAGACCCGCCATGAAGTCCATCGTCCTCGCACTCATCCTCGCCGTCCCTGCCGTTGCCTGCTCCAAAAGCAACAAAGACGTACCCGCCTCGGCGGCGACCACCACCAGCGGCGATACCAAGGCCGCTGCCGGGGGCTCCAAGGGAAGCTGCAACAAGGTGAGTGTTACCTCCAAGTGCGACGAGTATGCGTCGCTCACCATGGGCTTCGAAGAAGGCATGTGCAAGGACCTGAACGGCGCGTGGAGCGCCGGCGCCTGCCCCACCGCCGGCCGCCTCGGCACCTGCAAGAAGAAGTCGGGTACCACCACATACTACTACGAGACCAAGCTCGCCCTGAACTACGACGCCAAGACCGCCAAGGAAGACTGCGAAGACGCCATCTCGGAGGGCACCTGGACCGCGGCGAAGTAGCGGGCAACGGTCTCCGTGCTGGTCATATCCAGGTGGTGCATCGTCGGCTACCATCGGGCCGTGTGGAACACACCCCCGAGAGGCATCTTGGCCATCGTGCTCGCCGTGGCGGGTTGTCGGGGGATCATCGGCGTCGAGGATCGACCGCTGCTGACCGACGGGGGCGTCGAGGACGCGTCTGCCGCCGACGTCACCGACGAGACCGCCAACGTTTCGGCCTTCTGTACGAGCCTGACGCCCCCCCCAGGCTTCTGCGACGACTTCGACGTTCTTCCGTTCGTTGCCAAATGGGACAATGCCTTCACGCGGCCGGACCCTGGCGTTGGAGGCGGAGGCGTGTTGGAACCGGACACCGTTCATTTCCTTTCGCCGCCGCGGTCGGCCCTCTTGCAGACGCCGCCCATTATCTCCGGCGGCGGCAACGCTCTCGCCTGGCTCATTTCCTCAGTACCGAAAGCGCTAAGGACACTCGATGTGTTCGTGGCAATTCGGATCGACACCGAGTTCTTCCCCGACGGCGTGGGTCACACAGCACTTTTGGGAGTCACGTTTCCGGCGCACGGGAGCGCCGAGCTTCGGCGATTTCGTGACGGAAACTTTCTCTACGTAGGCGATGGAGTATCGGGCGCCTCGACGCCGTCGGTGCAACCCTTTCCGGTCGGCGTGTGGCGAAGCCTTGAAATGCGCTTCGTGTTCGACACCGCGGGCGGTCCAAACGGCGTGGTCCGCACCTACGTCGACGGTCTCCCCAACGGCTCGGCGCTGCTCCCCCCGGGGTACTACAGTGCCGACGAGTATCCGCGTATCACGGTTGGCCCTGGCATCGTCTACGGGCCCATCGGCGAGTTTCGCATGAACGCGGACAACGTTGCCCTACGGGGCACGTTGCAGTAGCGCGAACAGCCCAGCGCAGCGGTGCCGCGTGATGAGCGCAAGAACTATCGCCTACGGCGACGGATCTGCGCCGCCCGGGGGTACACTCCATAGGTGCTGCCTCGAACGTCGCTGTCCTTTCTCGCTCTGTGCCTGGCCTGCGGGCAGACCCGCGCTCCCGACGCTCCCGACGGCGCGTCGGCCTCGGGCGGTCCCGTGAATCCCGTCGTTGCCGCGTGCCCAACGGTGGGAGCTGGCGAGCAAGTGGGTGTGCTGCCTGGCGGCCTGCTCGAGGCTTCCGGGCTCGCCGCGAGCCGCGTGTTCGACGGCGTGCTCTATTCGCACAACGACTCCGGCGACACGGCGCGGGTGTTCGCGCTCGGGGTCGACGGCAGCTTGCGCAGCGTGCTCACGGTGCCCGGCGCCACCGCCGTCGACTGGGAAGACCTGGCGGTGGGCAGCTTCGGTGGCAAGCCTGCGCTGTACATTGGCGACATCGGCGACAACGCGCGCGCGCGCAAAGACATCGTGGTTTACCGCGCGCCGGAGCCGGCGTCGCTCCCGCCGCAAGGGGCGCTCGACGGCGCCATGGCGTTCCATCTGGTGTATCCCGATGGCCGCCCGCGCGACGCCGAGGCCCTCATGTGGGATGATCGCGAGAGCGTTCTGGTGCTCGTCACCAAGGACTTCGGCGGCCACAGCGAGGTCTTCACCGCGCGTCTCACCGGCGAATCGCCGGAAGCGCTTCAGCGCATCGGCGAGCTTGGCTTCGGGCAAGCGCCGCTCGAAGGCGGCAACCTGGTCACCGACGGTGATCTCCGGCGAGACGGCAGCGCTATCGTCCTCCGCACCTATGGGAGCGCGTACCTCTGGCGGCGCGCCGAGGGGCAGTCGCTGGCCGCTGCCTTTGCTGGCGCGCCTTGCCCACTGCGCACGGTGAGCGAGAAGCAAGGCGAGGCCATCGCCTTCACCGCAGATGGACGCGGCTACTTCACCACGTCCGAGGGCGCCGCCGCGCCGCTCACGCGCTTCTTGCTGCAGTGAAGCCGCCTGCACCGATCCGCTTGAATCGGTCGGCTCGCGACCGCGCATCTGCTGCTGAGGTGCGGCCGAGCTTGCGCGCGACGCTGGCCACCAGTGCGCGAAACCAGCGATGCGACGGGTCGGCGTCGACGCGCGGATGCCATACCTGGCTGATGGTGTACGGGGGGGAGCACGAGCGGCGGACGAACCACGCGCAGCGAGAAGCGGTCGGCGTAGGCTCGCGCCAGTCGCTCCGAGACGGTGAGCACATAGTCGGTCCAGCGCCCCGCGGATGACCCTTGCGCAACACGCAGGCAAAGCGCTCGCGAAACAGTGCCTGGGTTCGCAGCTCTGGCGGCATATTGCGAAACACCCCCAGCGCAAGGTCTGCCCGCCCCGCCCGCAGATGGGTCGCGTCGTCGGGCTGAATCGGCAGAAACCGAAGCGTGCAAGGGGGCCCTTCGCGCTCCAGCTCGGCGCCGATGTCGGAACCGAGGAGGGCCACCATGTGGTCGGTGGCGTGGATGCGAAACTCGCGTACGCCGCGCTGCGGATCGAACGCTTGCTCGGGTTGCAGAAGCGCCCGCGCGCTCTCGGCCACTTCGCGCACACGCTCGCGCACCGCCTCCGCACGATCGCTCAGATGCCAAGCCTGACCCGACCGCACCAGCACCGGATCGTCGATGCGCTCCCGCAAGCGAGCCAGCGCATGGCTCATGGCCGCCTTGCTCATGCCCGCCTGCTCCGCCGCGCGGCTCACGCTCTTGGTGCGCACGATGGCGTCGAGCACCGCGAGCAAGTTCAGATCGACCGGCGATACTTTCACCGGCGGAGGAGCGTCAGACCGAGCTCGCGGGTTCCCCGGGCGCGCGCCATTGCGATCCACAGCGTGGTCATCGGCTCGAGGTAGCGCGAGGAGTCGAGGGGACCGGCCTCGATGGCGTCGAGGCCCACGTCGGTCGCGAGCCCCTTCACCAGGCTGCGCGCCTCGGCGTCGTCGGCGGCCACGAAGCTCGCCGCGCGCAGGTTGCCGAAGGTCGGGTTCACCAGCGTCTCGGCGCCCTGCTGATTGAACGCGCGGACGATCCGCGCGCCCGGGAGCCGTTTGGCGAGCTCCTCGGCAGACGAAGTGGTGTGCCCGTACTGCAGGGTGAATCCTTTGCCGATGGCGTTGCTGCAGTCGACGACCACCTTGCCGGCGAGCGCGCCCATCTCCGCCGCCGCATCGACGACCGCGCCGGCGGGAATCGCGAAGACCACCGCGTCGGCTCCTTCGGCCGACCCCCGCAGCGGAACGATCTCGGCGCCGACGGCCCGCAGAGCCTGCGACTCCGGCGCGGCGCCGTCCCGCGCTGCCACGCGAACGCGGTGGCCTGCCGCCATCCACGCCCTGGTGAGCGCGCCTCCGATGCTCCCGCCGCCTACCACCGTGAGCGCCCGGCTTTGCGCCGCCGGTCGATCCACCCGTACTTCGGCGCCGGTGCGTTTGGCGAGCCCGAAGGCGATGTCGCGCCCGTGGCCCCAGGGCATGGCGAGAGAGATCCACAGCAGGGCCAGCGGTTCGAGCTCGCGCGCATGCCGTAGCGAATCCAGCACCACGGGGTCGAAGCCGAGATCGCCGGCCAGCGTGGCGGCCATGGCGTTGGCGCTCGCATCGTCGCCGGCCACCGGCATCACCGCGCGGTGCTCGCCGTAACGCGGATTCTTCATGTTCTCGAGGCCGGTACAGTTGAAGGCCTTCACCACCCGGGCGTTCCTGGCCAGGCTCGCGACCTGTTCGCCACCCGACGTATCGTGGCCATGGGTCAGCTTGAACCCGGCGCCGATGGGATTCGTGACGTCGATCAGTGGCTTGCCGGCGAAGTCGCCGGCCGCTTCGAGAGCCGCGGGCGCCGCCTCCCACGAGGTTGCCAGCACTGCCACGTCGCCCTCTCGCACTGCCTCGGAAACCGAGCGCATGGTCGCTCCCGCGTGAGGCGCACCGCGTGATGCGTCGCGCACGCCGTACGAGACTTCATGGCCCGCCGCCGCCCAGCCGCTTCCGAGCGTAGTCCCGACGTTGCCCGCTCCAATGACTGCAATGCGCATCTTCGTGCCTCCTCTTGAGCCTCCGAAGGTAGCGACCCGTGGGCCCCGTTGGGAGTACCAACGGGTGCAACTCGAAGGTGCAGCGAATGCATGTTCGCTCTCCGGGCCATCCGGCGGTACATCGCCGGCGTCCAGGTGTCGCGCATGTGGGGACGCCGCGCTCTCGCGCACACGTGTCCCACCGATATTGCGGCGTGGATGATCGTTTTCTGCCGGCGGCGTCCCCCTTTGCTTCGAACTTCCAACCCGACCCCGAGAGGCGCTCCCGCATGATGACTGGCTCCCGTTCGACGTCCACTTTCGCGCTTGGCATCCTGCTCGTTTCCGCGTGCAGCGACGCCAGCGGTATCGCCGCAGATGGCGGGCCTTCGGACGGTTCCACCCTCGCCGACGCTGGCTCGAGCGTCGCGCCCGTTTGCGCGTTGAGCTACCGCCAATTCAACGCCAGCGCAAAGGTGAACGCCGAGAGCAGCTACGCGTGGACGTGCACCGCCACCACGCGGAAAATGACCGGCAACGGCATCCCCGACCACCCGGTGGTCGGAGGAAGCTTCGCGACGCCAGTGGGCACCCAGACCCTCTCCGTTTCATTCCCTTTCGTTCCGGTCCACACCGGAACGGTACGCACGCTCACGCGGCAGGCCTCGGGTTATGCCCTCAACTCGGTGAAGCTCGACCCCGAAACCGACGGCAGCTGCGCAGCCTCCGCAACCTCCACCGGCCCCGGCGGCGGCTGCGTTGCGATCATGGGGCGCGATCCCTGGAGGCTCGAAGCGATGGGTGGCGCGTTCAAGTTCGGCACCGACGAGAACAACGCCCACACCCAGCCCAACGGCCAGTACCACTATCACGGCATGCCGGAAGGCCTGGTCGCGACGACCGGCATGACGATGAAGCTCGTCGGCTTTGCCATGGACGGCTTCCCGATCTACGCGCGCTACGGCTTCACCAGTGCGATGGACGCGAGCTCTCCCCTGAAGGTGATCACCGGTAGCTATCGGTTCAAGGCCACGCCAGATGCGGGAAGGCCCGACCCTGCGGTGTTTCCTCTCGGCACCTTCACCTCGGACTACGAGTACGCAGAAGGCGCGGGCGATCTCGACGAGTGCAACGGGCGCACCGGCGTTACGCCGGACTACCCGGAGGGCACGTATCACTACTACATCACCGACACCTACCCGTTCATACAGCGCTGCGTGAAGGGAACGCCGCTTTGAGGCTCGCCCAAACCTTGATGGGGCTCTTGCTCGGGGTGGCCACGGTCGCGCTCACGCCGCTGGCGTCTGCGCACATGATGCCGCCCCAGCAAGGGACGCTCAACGTGCTCGGAGACTCGGTCTTCCAGGTGGTCTCCGTTCCTGTGTCTTCCCTGCACGGCGTTGACGACAACGGTGACGGTCGGCTCTCCGAGGCCGAGGTCGCGGCCCACGAAGTCGAGCTCCAGACGCAGATCGGCGCGCGCTTTCGCGTGCTCGACGCCGAGCCCTCCGCGCGCTTCCAGCTTGGCTCCGGGGCAAAGCGAGAGGGTAGGCAAGAGCTGGTGATTGTTCGCGCGGAGCACGACGACGGCGCCGAGCCTGGCGAGCCTGGCAGCGCGAGCGAGGGGCCGGGCGCGCGACAGTTGCTGGTGCTCCTCAAGACTCGATTCCCCGGGCCGCCCCATGCGCTGCGCCTCGAGACCGATCTCTTCGGAACCGCGCCCGGCGAAGGGAAGCTCCAGATCCGTGCGACCCGCGGCAACGACGCCGAGGTCGCGGTCCTCGAGCCGAACGCGCGCGAGCACGCCTTCTTCCTCCCTCCGCAGCCGAGCTCCCTGCTTGGTCGCATCGCCACGGAGCCCTGGCTCGCACTCGCACTCGGGCTCGTGATGGTCGTGCTGCCGGCCACTGGGTGGTGGTCGAGACGGCGGGGTTGGGTATGACGATGGCGACGCGCTTCTTGGTGCGCGGGTTGCTGACGTTGGGGTCTTGCAGGCTCATGATGGACTCGGGGGTTCGGGGAGCGTGTGCCGTACACACCTTCGGCATCGAAGGCCCTCGGGTCAACGCGAGCAGACTGAACCTCGAGTTGCAGGCTGCGCAACTCACCACCCATCTATGCAGTGCGCCCGCGCTGCCATGAGCAACGCGGGCGCACTCGTGAAGCTCGAGAGGCTGCTTACTTGTCGAGGCAGACCAGCTGGCGGTCTACCTGGGTGCCGTTGGGGAGCGTGATCTGCACGTCTTGACCGCCCTCGAAGTCGATGACCAACGTGCGGTCGTTGCGCTTGAGGGTGACCTTGCCGCCCACCTTGGGACAGCCACGGTAGAAAACGCCGCAGCGCTCGTAGTTGGTGACGGTGCGCGAGAAGTCGCGGGCGCCCACCGAGCTGGTTGCGGTGCCGTTGCGGGTAACGCACTTGGTGGCGGTGTCGTAGGTGACCGTGAAGTTGGCGGTGTGGGTGATGGCCTTGCCCTTCGCGGTCTCGCCCGACCAGGCGCCAGTGCGCACCTTGGTGTAAACGCTGCCCGCCTTGGCGTAGCTCACGATGCGCGAGCCGGAGATGGTGTTGCCGTTGATGTGAAAGTCGGTGGCGGCGTGGGTGACGGAGGCCCTGCCTTCGCCCAGGGTCCAGGTGGAGGTCACCGTGCCGTTGAAGGTCTTCATGCCGTGGGGGCCGGTGCAGTTCACGAACACGTGGGTGGCCACGTTGCCCGCGACGGTGGTGGTGAGGCAGCCGGCGGGCTGAAAGAAGCGACCCGGGTTCTTCCGGATCTTGTCCAGCCGATCCGCGTCTGTGCCCTCGGCCGGGGTCTGGGGGTCGAGCGGGTCGGCGCCACTCAGGCTCTCGTCGATGCCCGACTCCGCGTCGTCGTCGGTGTCGGAGGCCTCCTGATCGTCGGCCACCAGCAGTTGGTCGGCGACGCCGAGCTCGGCGCTGGAAGGCGACGACTTGGCAGTGCAACCGGCGGCGACGAAGAGAGAAGCGAGAACGAGAAGGGACGTCTTCATGTTGGGGACCTCCAAGAGAGTGCTGCGCAGATGCGCGATGTTCTCCCTCAAGCACCTCCCGTGCCGCCGTCCGATCGCTCCCAAATGCATGAAATTCTTAGGAATGAGGCGGCGCGTGGACGAACGCGCGAGAGACCGGTGGACGCCTCGGCGTTCAGGTCGGTCGGCGCGTCAGCGGTCGCAGTAGAGCGCCCCGCTCTTGGTGGCGAGGCAGGGTCCACCGGCCGCAACTACCTGGGCTACGTCGGTAGGTACTGCGCGGAACGTACCTCCCTTGGGCTCGCGCTCGACCCGTGCCGTCACGCCCGAACGCCGACGCACGTAGGTTTGGTCGCCCCGGAGCAGCGCCTCGCCGTCGGTGGCGACGGGCTTGAGCTTGGTCAATGGCCCGTCGGGCAAGAGCGTGACCGCGTCTTGGAGCTCGAAGCAGCGCACCACGCCGGTGGCCTCGAGGGCGCACGCCGTGGTCTCGCCGATGGCCATGCCGCGGAGCGTCGCCGTCCCCAGGTCCATGCGCTCGTGCACCAGCGTTTCGGGCTCAGGCTTGGTCTTGCCCACGCCGAACGGCGTTGCAGAGCCGGCGCCCCAGCACTCGACACCCACCGACCACACCGGCGCGCAGCCGCCGTAGCGCGAGACCGCGAGCCAGCTGGCCTTGCCGGGAATGGAGTGCTCGGTGGCGTCGGCCTCGGCGCTGCCCACGCCGCCGCCCAGCTCGCTCGACCCGAAGCAGCGAATCGTGCCGTCCTTGCGGCGGACGCACGCGTGCCCGAGGCCGATGTCGAAGTCGACGCCGTCGCGCTCCACGCCCACGTGCACCGGCAGCGCCGACGACTGCTTGCCCATGACCGTGGGAAAGCCCTCGCCCCAGCACAGGATCTCGCCGGTCTCGGCCAGGCCGCAGAGCACACTGCCCTCGCCCCGCAGCTGCGCGATGCGATGGGCGAAGCCCACCTTTCGCGGGGCGGCGTCGAGATCGCTACGGAGAAGGCAGCTCACCGCGCCGGAGCGGTGGGCCACGCACACCTCGGCGCCGGTGGCCGCCACCTGCGTCACCTCGGTGACCTGTGGAACCAAGCGGAATGCGGCGGCGACAGCCAGGAGCGGGAGGGACACCCCCAGATGCTATCGCAGGTTCGGGTCAGACGGGAGCCGCCGCGCGGCACTACGGATCGCGCTCGCAGACGAAGGGGCGGCGGGCGGTGGCGTCGTCGTCGGCCCGGACCAGCGTCGAGTCGTACGATGTCTGTGCAATATGCATGTAAGCGCGGCGGTCGCCGGCGCCTTTCGGTTCCTGGTCTCCCCAGACCGCGGGGTGCGCAGATTCCGGCGTGCCGTCGTCCCAGGTGAACACGCCGCCCACCGCGGCGAGGCCGATCCAGAAGGTGCCCACCGGGGTTTGCGGAGGCAAAAGCAGGGAGATCTCCCGGCCTAGCTCTTCGCGCTCGGCGCGGCTCTCGAATACCACCAGGTGGCGACCGAGCTGCTTGCAGGTGGCGGCGGCGCCGTCGGCGGTGTCTTGGCTCGGCACGTAGAGGTAGCGCTTCTTCGTGGCGGTCTCCGCCAGCGAAATGCACAGCGCCTCGTTGCAGGGCTCGGTGCGGGCGCCCGCCGGCTCGCGCTCGCACACCACCGCGAACCCTGGGCCCGGGAGGTTGCACGGGGCCGCGCGCCAGGTGCCGTCGCGGGTGGTCACACACCCGCTGGGTCCACCATCGAGCGGGCCTTCGCTGGGGAAGAGTCCGGCGTCGTCGGCGACGGCGAAGCAGCCTGGACAGGGGCCGGTGGCGGGCGGGAGCGGCCACCCCGATTCGCGGACGTTGACCGGCGGCGTGTACGCGCCCGCAGCGGTGCTGTTCTGCGCGAGGCCCACCCAGATGGGAGCGGGAAACCGCGCGGCGACGAAGCCGAGCTCAGCTTCGCTGCCCAGCGTCACCACGTGGGCCGCCTGGGTGAGGCAGGCCTCGCTGGCCTTGGCGAACGACGGGCTCTTGCCGAGCGGAAAGTAGCAGTGGCCGCTCACCGGATCGAGGGCGCCGCCCTCGCAGGCGAGCTTGCACCCGCTGGTGCAGCCGGGCACGCCGGCCTCGCCCGGATCGCACTGCTCTCCGGCGTCGGCGGCGAAGTCGAGCAGGCCGTCGCCGCACCCGCGCGAGGGGGCGCGAGACGCGTCGAGGGGTGCCGTGCCCGTCGGAAGATCGGGCAAGCACGCAGCGGCCACCACCGAGAGCGCCGCAAGGAATAGGAGAAGCAGCGCCACCGAGCGCATACCGCTCCACGGTAGCAAGGACCCCGGCACAATGAACATACCGTTCCCACGGTAGCGCCGCGCGGCTACGATGAAGACCGATGGGCGAGCCTGCGTCCCAACTTCCGGAGAGCGCAAGGGCGTTCGCCGCGTCTCGATACCGGCTCCTTTTCCCGCTGGGGCACGGGGGAATGGGCACCGTGCACCTGGCGCTCGACGAGGCCAAGGGCGGCGTCCGGCGCATGGTGGCGGTGAAGCGCATGCTGCCGGGCGACGCCCACGAGCCGCACCTGGTGGAGCTCTTTCTCCGCGAAGCGCGGCTGGCAGTGCTGCTCAATCACCCGAACGTGGTGCGCGCCTTCGAGTTCGGCGAGCTCGAAGACGAGCCGTATCTCGCCATGGAATACGTGGAGGGCAAGACGCTGGAGAAGCTGCTGGTGGCCGCGCGCAAGAGCGCGGAGCCGGGGACCGGTGGGCTAGCGCGAGGCATCGTGGCCTCCATTCTTGCCGACGTATGCGCCGCGCTTCACGCAGTTCACGAGCTCACCGACGTAGACGGCGAGCCGCTCGCGGTGGTGCATCGCGACGTGTCGCCGCACAACGTCATGGTGTCGTACGACGGCCATGTGGTGCTCCTCGACTTCGGCATCTCGAAGATGGACGCCGGCCCCAAGCTCACGGTGACCGGCCACGTCCGCGGCAAGCTCGCCTACATGTCGCCGGAGCAGGCGCGCAGCGAGCCCTTGGACCGCCGGAGCGATCTCTTCGGCGTGGGGTCGATCCTCTACGAGGCCATCACCGGCGCGCCGCTCTGGGGCTCGGGCACCGACTTCGAGATCCTGAAGCGCGTCTCCACCGGCGAGGCCCCGAAGCTCGAGGCCGATCCGGACTTGTGTGCAATTTACACGAAGCTCGTGGCCCAGGCGCCAGCAGATCGCTTCGCCACTGCCAGGGAAGCCGCAGCGGCGCTCCAGGCCTACGCGCGCAGAGCACTGGACGCCGACGCCCAGACCCTGACCGACGTTTTGGGGGAGCTCTTCGACGAGGTGCGCAAGGGAGAACGGCAGCGCATCGCCGACGCAGTGGCCAAGCGCGACGCCGCCATTCCTTCCGGCCGCGGAGGCGAGTCGCCGGAGTCGGCAGAGGTTCCCGCGGTGGAACGGCCGGTGCGGGCCGAGGCCGAAGCTGCGGAGTCGACCGAGACCGGGCGGCCGGGGGCGCGTGGCTTCAGGAAAGCCGCTGGTTTCGCAGTCGCGCTCGTTGCGCTGGCGGGCGTCGCCATGGCCATGGCGGGAGCGGATCGCGCCACGTTGCCGGGCCACACGCTGGGCGCCGAGGCGATTCATCGTCGTCTCGCGGCGCCTTCGGTGGCCCCGCCTGCCGCGGAGCCCTCTCTGCGCGCCGCCCCGTCGACGACCGGCCGGCCGCGGACCGCACCGGCGCCGTCTTCGAGCATCGCCGTCACGTCCACGTCCACGTCGGCGCCGGCGTCGGCGTCGGCTGCGCCGAGCGTCCCCACCCCGCAGCCGAGCGCCACCAGCGACGTGGACAAGCACCCGTTCTGATGCGCGTCGACCTCCGTGCACCGCGCTGGCTCGTCGTGGCACTGCTCGCAGCCGCGGCATTCGCGGCCGCTTCTGCGGCGCCGGCAGAGGTTCGGGCCGACGATGCCGCGAGCGACGAGAAGGCCGAGCTCCGCAGGCTCTTCGGTGCCGGCCTCGAGCGCTATGGCCAAGGCGACTACCGGGGCGCGCTCGAGATCTGGGAGCCCATCGTCGGGCGCTTGGGCGTGAAGGAGGGGTACCGGCTGGTGTTCAACCTGGCGCGAGCCCACGACAAGCTCGGCGATCGTGCCCGCGCGGCCAGCGAGTACGCCACCTACATCGAGCAAGTGGTGGCCCGCCGCGAGGAGCAAGAGAACCTCGAAGAAGGTGTGTTGCGCCAGGAGCGCGACGCGCGGCTGCGGCTCAGCGAGCTGGAAGCCCTGCTCCTGAAGGTTCACGTGCCGAAGCAAGAGGGACTGCGCGTGCGCGTCGCAGGTGCCGAGGCGCGCGGCACGCCGTTCGTCGCGTACCTGGAGCCGGGTACGTACCCGGCGCAGGCCACGGCGGCGGGCAGCGCGCAGCCCCTCGAGCCCTCGGAGCTCAAAGGCCGCGCCGGCGAGACCGTGGAGCTGCTGTTCCGCCCGCCGGCCGCCCTGGTCGTTGCTCCGACGCCGCCCAGGCCGCGCGCCGCGGAGCCGCCGTTCGGGGCCGGCTGGCTGGTGGTCTCCGGCGCAGTGACCGGCGCCAGCGCGTTCTTTCCTGCCTTCACCTACGCCCACGCCCTCGATGTGCGCGACCAGTACTTCTCCGCCTCGGACTCCGCCCAACCAAAATTGCGTGAAGACTACACGGGTGCGCGCACCACTGCGTACGTGGCCCTGGGCGTGAGCTTGACCCTGGCTGCGGTGACCACCGGGCTGGTGGTGTACTGGTTCGCGGGCCGGAAGGCGCCGGCGGCGGCCACCGCCGCGGGCACGGGATTTCGCTTCTGATCACTCCGGCTCGCCGTGAAACCCCGAGCAGCCGAGGGTGGGCTTGCCCTGCCTCGTCTCGTAGCTACAGAGCTCAGTCTTCCACACCATCTTGGTGCCATCGGGCATGCTCTCGGAATCGAGGAAGGTGCCGTCGATGGTCGACATCTCGTAGGACTCGAGCTCTCGCGGGAGCTCGGCCAGCGGCGTTGGCGGGGGCACCCGCGTGATGTGCCCCGGCTCCGGGGTCTTCGTCGCTTGCGAGTAGTACGGCACCTTGGCGATGGCGTAGTCGCGGCTTGGCCCCACCACGTAGAGGCCGCGGTAACCGTGGGCCTCGTCCTTGCCGCGCGGGCGAATCGTCAGATTCGCCTCCGACACCATCGCCCCGTCCGACAACACGACCACGTGCTTGGCGCCAGCCGGGAGCTTCACCACCGGAACCAGCGATTCTCCCTCGCGCCGCGCAGGCACTGTCTGCACCAGCTTGCCGTCGACGTGTACCTCAACCGGCACTCCCAGCCGATTGTCGAAGGCGATGAGGTCCTTCTTCTTGTCGCGCTCGAAGCCTACGATGATCCACACCACGAGCGCCGCGGCGGGGAGCCCCACCAAGAGCGCGATGCCGCGGACGATCCACTGGATCGGAAACGAGGACGAGCCGCTTTGTCCGTCCGGCGCTGTCGGCGGGTAGGGGCGTTGGGGCGGGTACGCAGAATGCGGCTGCATCGAAAGATAATACCACGAGATGGCAACAACCTTCCCGGACCGGGCCGGTGTGCGCAATCGTAGCGGGTGGTGATGAAGTCGCGCGGCGCCGCGACGCCTGGCTGGAGGATGGCGTCGAGGGCCGCGTCAGAGGCCGCAGCGCTTGTCACCTCGGTGCAGGGTCTGGTCGGCGCCCGCCACCGCGAGCCCGTGCACGCCACCGCGATGGGTGGTCGCGGTCGCGCCCTTGGTGCCAAAGCGGCACGTAGCTCCTGCATTCTCAATCACCCAACCTGCGCGCGGGGAATCGCACCGGGCTCGCAACGCCGAAGCGCCGGCGGCGCATCTAACGGTAGACCCCGGCGTTCGGCGCACTTGCTGGGAAGTTGGGAATTGTTGGCGTGTGGTGTGGAATGACCTCAGGATGTTGCATGTTGCACCGGTGGACCATGAAGCGACCCGCTGAACACCTGGACCGCGTATGCTGAGCGCTGCGATTCTCGGCCTCGCGACCTTTGCCTTTGGGGTCGGCGACACCGTGGGCTTCGGCACCGACACTGTGGGCAAAACCGAAACGCTCTTCGATCTGTTGGGGCGTGCCGACGAGATTCACGTGGAGGAAGAGGCGAGCGAGCCGGGCGGCGAGAGCCTGGAGCCCACCTGCGGGCTCCTCAACGGCGCCTCGCTCCAGCTGTCCATTTTGGGCGAGCCCTGGCTCGATTTGCCGGAGGCGGTGGTCGACGTGGCGTCGCACGTCGACGCCCACGGCGCGATCATCACCTACGAGCAGATCGCCAAGCGCCTCGAACGGCCCAGCGACTACGAGGCCTACCGCTATCCGGTGACGCGCTTCTTGGGCTGGCCGCGCGTGGTGTCGGGCTACGATCTCGACCGCCCGAGCGAGAGCCAGCGACGCGGTTCGATGAAGGCCACCGGTCACGGCGGGGTCGACCTGGCGCAGTTCATGGGCGCGCCCATCAACATGGTGCCGCTCTCGCATCAAGTGGGGCCGGCCGAGGTCATCTACGTGGGGCCGCTCTTCGGCAACACCGTGGTCACGAGGCACGTAGTGCGCGAGGCCGGCGGCAACCGCGACTACGTGCTCCTGTTCGGGCACCTCTCCGAGCCGGCGCCCAACTTGCGCCGCGGCTACATGGTGCGGTCCGGCGATCTGGTGGGCAAGGTCGGCGACAGCGACTCGCCCAATCTGGTGCACCTGCACCTCGAGGCACGCCGGGTGAAGGACGGCGTCGATGCGCGCAAGCTCGGCCCCGACGGCATTCTGGGCAGCACCGTGGTCACCGATCCGCGCAACGTGCTGCCGCTCGCCGCGGGGCAGGCTTCGGCCTCGTGCCGCTCGCGCGGCCGCGATGCGCTCTATATGCTGGGCGATCGCCCGCGCCTCACCTGGATGACCGTGCCCCGGCCTTTCCAGGCGCTCTGACTCCGCTCAACTCTCCTTGTCGATGCCGTATTTGCGCAGGAACGCGCGCACATGGTGCCGCTCCATGCCGCACTTTCGCGCCATCTCGCTGACGTTGCCCTTGGTGCTGCGCACCAGGTTCGTGAAGTAGTCGCGCTCGAAGGCCGACACCGCGTTGCGCTTGGCCTCGGCGAACGCCGTTTCTGCGTCGCTGCTGCCCACGCCGATGCCCGCGACCGGCGCCTTGTGGGCGATGCTCAGCACGTCGTCGATGGTCTCGGGCGAGTGCGCCAGCGTAGCCGCCACTTGCACCACGTTCACCAGCTCGCGGACGTTGCCGGGCCAGTCGTAGCTTCCGAGCCGCCTTTCCACCCAGGTGCGCACTGCGGCCGCGGCCTCGGGCTGGTTGCTGCGCGCGCAGATCTCATCGATGAGCGCCGGTACGTCGCTCAGGCGCTCGCGCAGCGCCGGCATCTCCACGCGCACCTGGGCGATGCGGAAGAAGAGGTCGGAGCGAAAGCGCCCGGCGTTCATCTCGCGGCCCAGATCGCGCCGGGTGGCGGCCACCACTCGCACGTCGATGGGCTCGAACTGCGAGGCGCCCACCCGCCGAACCTGGCGTTCGGAGAGCGCGCGCAGAAGCTTGGGCTGCATCTCCAGCGGCAGCTCGCCGAGCTCGTCGAGAAAGAGCGTGCCCCCGTTGGCCTCGGCCAGGGCGCCCAGCTTGCGTTCGCTCGCGCCCGTGAAGGAGCCCTTCTCGTGGCCGAAGAGCAGGCTCTCGGCCAGCGTCTCGGGAATCGACCCGCAGTCGACCACCACGAAGGGCTTGTTCTTGCGCGGGCTGGCCAGGTGCACCGACTTGGCGACGACCTCCTTGCCGGTGCCTGTTTCGCCCAGGATGAGGATGGAGAGATCGCTCACCGCCACCTTCTCGAGAATGCCGAAGATGCGGCGCATGGGCGGCGCTTGCCCGACCATCTGCCCGAAGCGATCGTTGAAGCCTACATCGACCCGCTCCTTGGCTGCGGTGGGCTCCACTGTGAGGCGGGTTTGGCCCACCAAGAGCTCGGCCTTCTCGGTGACCACGGCCTCGCGTACGCGCACCGCGCCGAGGAACGTTCCGTTGGTGCTCCCCAGATCTTTCACCACGATGCCTTCGGTAGAAGCGCGCAGCTCGCAGTGGAGCGCGCTTACTTCGCGGTCGGCGACCACCACCTGGGCGCCTTCGTCGCGCCCGACTACCAGCGGCTCGACGCCGATGCTGCGCGTGGTGCCATCGGGCAAGCGAAGCGTTCCCGCGCGCACGAACCAGTTGAGCACCCGCGTCGACGTTGAACCTTGCGCCATCGTTGGATGAACGTAGCAAAGTGCCTTCGGAATGGGACCGAGAACCGTTCCCTGAACATGAAAGCGTCCAGGGGGAGTGCTCGGAATCGTTCGCGAATCCCCGCGGGCTCGGTGGCCTCTGGAATGCTAGAGTGTACTTCCAAGCCGATGCGCATTCCGTCCTTCTTCTCTCGTCGCTCCGGAGGCGCGAGCCTCGTCGCGCTCCCACTCTCGGTGCTGTTCGCCGTGGTCGCGTGCGCGCCCAAGGACAAGACCAACACCGACGACGAGGATCTCGCGCTCGACGGCGTGGAGAGCGTGGTGAGCGAGTCGGACACCGAGGCGCTGGGGGCGGCGCTGCTGTCGGCCGCGAGCGGTTCGCTCAGCCTCGCGAGCGAGGAGCTCACGCCGGCCTCCGCGCTGCAGACGAAAGATTTGGGCGACGCCACCAAGTTCTTCTTCTTCCCTCGCGGGTGCCTGACGACGACGCACGATCCGCAAGCCAAGGCGGTGACCTACGAGTTCACCAAGTGCGCCGGCCCGCGCGGCCTCTTGCGGGTGACCGGCAAGCTCATCGTCACCTATGCGGTCCCCGAAGCCGGAAAGCTCTCGTTGGATTTTGCCGGAAGCGACCTGCTCATCAATCGCGCCACCGCCAGCTGGACGGCGCACGCCGATATTCAGTCTTCGGGCGCCACCCGCACCATGCAGTGGTCGGCCTCGCTCCGGGGAAACCTGCGCAACAAGGACTTCGAACGAACCGTCACCCGCAAGCTGGTGTGGACCATCGGCGACGGCTGCATTGCCCTCGACGGAACCTCGGAAGGCCGCCTCGGTACGCGCACGCTACGTATCGACGTGGCCAACGTGAAGCGCTGTCGCCGCGAGTGCCCCGAAGCCGGGGGCAAGATCACCATCTCGAACGCATCGGGCGCCTACTCCGTCACCTTCGACGGCACCAACCAAGGCGCCCTGCAAACGCCCTCCGGCACCGAGCGCTCCGTCTCCCTTAGCTGCGGCAACTGACGCGCCCGCTCGCGCTTGCCCCGCTTTCCGCGGCTTCGTCGTGCCAAAATCACGAGCAATATCGGCCGCTGCACCATTAGTTAACGCCGTTAACCGAATTAACGTTGCTCAGTCGGCGGACGGTGTTAAGTACTCGTTGTGGGCAGCAACGAGCGGCGCGAACGGGCGAAAGAAGAGACGCGGCGTCGCATCCTCGATGCGGCGCGAGAGCTCTTCGCCAGCGAGGGCGCCGAGGCGGTGACCATGCGTCGCATCGCCGAGCGCATCGAGTACACGCCCACCGCCATCTACGTGCACTTCAAAGACAAGCTCGCGCTCCTGCGAGAGCTGATGACGAGCGACCTGCAGATGTTCGCGGCGCACTTCGCGAGCGTTGCAGCGGTCGAAGACCCCATCGAGCGCTTGTGCTCCATGGGCCACGCCTACATCGACTTCGCGCTTACCCATTCGAACCATTACCGGCTCCTCTTCATCACCACGCTGCCGATTCCCAAGAACGAGCTCACGCCCGCTGCGGGGCGCGGGAGCCCGGAAGAAGACGCCTACGCCATGCTGGAGCTGGTGGTGGGCGCGGCGCTCGCCAGCGGCCGCCTTCGGCCAGAGCACACCGACTTGCCTCTTCTTTGCCAGACCGTGTGGTCGTGCATGCACGGCGTCGCGTCGCTGGCTATTTCCATGCGCTGCCACTCCGAGTTCGAGTGGCGGCCGGTCACCGATATCACCGCCATGACCTTGCGGTGGATGGTGCGCGGCCTGGTGCGCGATGGCGATCCCTATCTCTCGAATCTCGGAGCCCATCCATGAAGCGATCGTTCGTTCTCCTTTTGCTCGCGGCCGCGCCCGCGTGCCAGCACGCCTCCGCCGCCGACGCGGAGCATGGTCCGCCGCCGCTCGACGTGCGCCTGGCCGCGGTTTCGCAGGACCCCATTGCCCACCCCGTGAGCGGTGCGGGCCTGATCGCCGCGCGCCGGGAGCTGGACCTCGCGTTCAAAGTGGACGGCGTGGTTGCGCAAGTGCGCGCCGACGTGGGCGCGCGGGTGAAGCGCGGACAGGTGCTGGCAGTGCTCGACACCACCGAGGTCTCGGCCGCCGTCACCCAGGCCACCGAAGGCCTGCACAAGGCGGAGCGCGATCTCGAGCGGGTTGAAGCGCTCCACGGCCGTGGATCTATGCCCCTGGCCGACGTGCAGAATGCACGTACCGGTGTGGCGGTGGCGAAGGCTGGCCTCTCGGCGGCGCAGTTCAACGTGGCCCACGCGGTGGTCACCGCGCCCAGCGACGGTGTGGTGGACCGCCGGTCGGTAGAGCCGGGCGAGGTGGTCGCCGGCGGCAAGCCGGTGTTTCACCTGAGCGGCACCGGAAGCGGCTGGGTGGTGCGCCTGGGCCTCTCCGATCGCGATCTCTTCGCGGTGCGCCTGGGCGCGCCGTGCACCGTCACCGTCGACGCGCTGCCGGGAGAGAGCGTGCCCTGCGAGGTCTCGGAGATCGCCAGCAGCGCTTCGGCCGGCAGCGGACTCTTCGAGGTCGAAGCCCTGCTCAAGGGCGGACCCGAGCTTCGCGCGGGGGCCACGGCAAAGGTGCAGATTGCACGCGACGTGAAGCTCCCCTCGATTCCGGTGGCGGCCCTGGTCGACGGGCGCGGTGACGCCGCTGCGGTGTTCCTCGTGCAAGACGGCAAAGCGGTGCGGCGCCCGGTAAAGGTGGGCTTCCTCTACGACGACCGCGTGGCCATCGTCGGCGGCCTCGACGGCGTCGAGCAGGTGGTGGTGGAGGGCTCCAGCCGCCTCCGCGAGGGCTCACCGGCCCGCATCGCCACCACACCCTAGGAGACTGGTGTTTTTCGTCAATACCTTCGGGTATGCCGGCGCCTCGCGTGCTCACGAACAGGAGTTCGTTCCGCGCGCTGCCCCCAGCGAACGCACCTCCCTCGGTCTTGACGAAAAACCCTCAGTCTCCTGCTTGGCGCTCTCCGCCGCCGCGCAGCCTCCCGGACCGGAATGGCCACGTAGCCGACGAAAAACACCAGCCACCTAGGACGCGGTCGCGAATAACTCGACCGTTTCCGCGCCGATCCATCGCTCGCGAAACCTCGATATAGCAGCAGTATTTCGTTGATTTCGCGCCTCGAAGGTCGGCGCGCCTCGACGCCGATTCGCTCAAATGAGTCGCGACCGGGCCCATCGTATCTCTCTACGGCCGTAGTCCTGGCCCGCCACGGCGTCGCTCGTCGACGGCCGACGGGCGCCCTTTGTCTTGCGAGGAAGCACATGAGTATCTCGGAGTTTTCGGTCAAACGTTTCCAGTTCACCATCGTGGTGTTCTTGATGCTCATCGCCCTGGGCGTCTCTTCGATGCTCTCGATACCCAAGGCCGAGGACCCTTCGTTTCCCTCGCCCAACTTCGCGGTCATCGCCGTGCTCCCGGGTGCCAACCCAGGCGATCTGGAGCGCACGGTGGTAGACCCGGTGGAGGCCAAGCTCAAGGCGCTCGACGACGTGAAATCCATCAAGACCACCATCGAGGACAGCCTCTCGGTGATGCAGGTGGAGTTCAACGCCGGCGTCGACCCCGACCGCAAACAAGACGAGGTGCTGCGCGAGATCAATGGCCTTCGCGCCACGCTGCCCAAGGAGCTGGTGCGCCTCGACGTGCTGCACTTCAACCCCAGCAACGTGCACATTCGCGAGGTGGCGCTGGTGTCGGAGACGGCGCCCTATCACGACCTCGAGGTGCACGCGCGTGCGCTGAAGAAGCGCCTCGAGGGGCGCCCTGGCGTGCGCGAGTCGGTGATCGCGGGCCTGCCCAAGCAAGAGGTGCGGGTCGAGCTCGACCTCGGACGCATGGCAGCGCTCGGCATTCTTCCCGGTGAGGTGCTCGGCGCGGTGGGCGGCGACGCAGTGAACGTGCCGGCCGGCGCGGTGGATGCGGGCGCGCGCCGCTTCAATGT
Source organism: Polyangiales bacterium (assembly GCA_038210445.1). Classification (GTDB taxonomy): domain Bacteria; phylum Myxococcota_A; class Polyangia; order Polyangiales; family Polyangiaceae; genus JABFRG01. Next base: position 37,126 of record JBBQWQ010000046.1, on the reverse strand, counting down.
GAAAACCAGCGGCGACTACGCGTCGGTGGAAGAAGTGGGGGAGACGGTCGTGCGCAGCGTCGGCGGGAAGATTGTGCACCTGCGCGACGTGGCCAAGGTGGCCATGGCAGACGCCGAGGCGACCCACGTGGCGCGCTTCGATGGCAAGCGCGCGGTGCTGGTGGCGGCCAATCAGAAGGACGGCGCGAACATCTTCGAGACCGCGGAGGCCATCGAGAGCGAGCTTGATGCCTTCGAGAAGGAGCTACCCGCCACCATTCGCCTCGCGCGCGGCTTTCAGCAATCGAAGAACGTGGAGCACCGGCTGCGGGGCTTCACCCGCGACTTTGCGCTGGCCATCTTCTTGGTGCTCCTCACGCTTCTTCCGCTGGGTCTCCGCGCCTCGGCGGTGGTGATGGTGAGCATTCCGCTCTCGCTGGCGGTGGGCATCTTCCTCCTCAAGCTCGCCGGGTACTCCATCAATCAGCTCTCGATCGTCGGCTTCGTCATCGCGCTCGGTCTCTTGGTCGACGACTCGGTGGTGGTGGTCGAGAACATCGCGCGCTTCATTCGAGCCGGCCATTCGCCGAAGGAAGCCGCCGTGAAGGCCACCCGGCAGATCACCGTCTCGGTGCTCGGCTGCACTGCCACCTTGGTGTTCGCCTTCGTGCCGCTCCTCTTCTTGCCGGGCACCGCCGGGCAGTTCATTCGCTCGCTCCCGCTCGCGGTGGTGTTCACCATCGCGGCGTCGCTCCTGGTGTCGCTCACCATCGTGCCCTTTCTCTCGAGCTTTCTCCTGAAGAACGTGGGCGAGCACGGCAACATCTTCTTCCGCGCCATGACCTGGCTCATCGAGGGGTCGTATCGTCGCATTCTCGAGCGCGCCATTGCGCATCCGTTCGTCACCTTGGGCGTGGCGGCGCTGCTGTTCGCGGGCAGCCTGGCGCTGGTGCCGAGCATCGGCTTCGGGCTCTTCCCCAAGGCCGGCACCCCGCAGTTTCTGGTGACCATCGAGACCCCGGAGGGCGCTTCGCTGGGCGAGACCGACCGCGCTGCGCAGTTCGTCGAAGCAACGCTCAAGAAGCACGAGGAGATCACCAAGGTCGCCACCAATGTGGGGAAGGGGAACCCGCAGATTTACTACAACGTCGTGCAGCACAACGAGAAGACCAACTACGCCGAGGTGTTCGCCGAGCTTCGCGCGTTTGAGCCCAAGACCTCGCCGGCGCTGCTCGATGGCATTCGCGGCGAGCTCGCCAAGTACCCGGGCGCGGTCATTGAGCTGAAGGAGTTCGAGAACGGGCCTCCGCTCGACGCGCCGGTGGCCATCCGCTTGCTCGGCGACGACGCGGCGGCCCTGCGCGCCGCTGCGGTGCGGGTGGAGGCGGTGCTCGCCGCCACCGATGGCACGCGCGACGTGCGCAACCCCAGCCGCGACGAGAAGACCGACCTGCGGGTGCGCGTGGATCGCGACAAGGCGGCGCTCGCAGGTGTGGCGGTGCCGGACGTGGACCGCATGGTGCGCTTGGCGGTGGGCGGCATCTCGGTGGGCGCCTACCGCGAAGACGGCAGCGAAGAAGACCGCGACATCCGCATCACGGTGCTGCGCGGCGACGCGGCGGGCATCTCGCAGGGGAGGCCGAACCTGCGATCGATCGAGGGCGTGTACGTGCCCACCCAGCGCCCGGGCCTGGTGCCGCTCTCGCAGGTCGCCACCGTGGAGCTCGAGACCGCGCCCACCAACCTGCGGCACTACGACAAGGAGCGAAGCGCCACCGTGACCGCCCAGGTGAAGACCGGCTACAACACTGACCGCGTCACCAAGGCGGCGCTGGCGACGCTGGCCAAGGAGCCACTGCCCAAGGGCGTGCGTATGGTCGCTGCGGGAGAGATTGAGAGCCGCGCCCAGAGCTTCGGCGGACTCGGAACGGCCATCATCATCGCCGGCTTCGGCGTGCTGGCGGTGCTCATTCTCGAGTTCCGCACCTTCAAGAGCACGCTCATCGTGGCCTCGGTGATTCCCCTGGGCGTGGTGGGCGGCATGCTTGCGCTATTTCTTAGCGGCAACACCCTCTCGTTCACCGCCACCATCGGCTTCATTGCGCTCATGGGGATTGAGGTGAAGAACTCCATATTACTGGTAGACTACACCAATCAGCTGCGGGCCGAGGGAATGGGGCTCGACCAGGCCATTCAGAAGGCGGGCGAGGTGCGGTTCGTGCCCATCTTGCTCACTACCCTTACCGCCATCGGCGGTCTGCTCCCGCTCGCCCTCGAGCACTCGCCGCTCTACTCGCCATTGGCCCTGGTCATCCTCGGAGGTCTCGTGAGCTCGACCGTTCTCACTCGCATCGTTACGCCTGTACTCTACAAGCTTCTGGCGCCGGCCGTAGAGCTGGCCAAGGTCGACGCGCATGCGCCGGCGGTCGAGGGCGCGCCGGTGGGAAGCGAGGTGGCCCATGCGTAAGGTCGCGATGATGCTGGCGCTGGCGGTGTGGCTGGGAACTGCGACCGCCGCAGGGGCCGACCAGCCTCTGGCGCTCTTCGACGCCGACGTTCACGGCGTGACCGCCAAGGAAGTGCGCGTTCGGGCGCTTCGCTCCAGCCCCGCAGTCCAAGCAGAGGACGCGCGGGTGCGCGAGGCAGAGGGCAGGCAAGGCGAGGCCGCGCTGGGGTTCTTGCCGCGGCTGACGGCCACCGCGCGCTACGTTCGCCTGAGCGACTTCGACCCGCCGGCCATTGGCGGAAGCGGCTCGCTGGTGGGTACCACCGATGCGCCGGGTACGCTGGGGCCGCGCACCGTCGCGCTGGGGCCCATCTCGTTTGCCAATGTGCTCAATCAGTACCTGCTGCAGGCGTCGCTGGTGGTGCCGGTGAGCGACTACTTTCTGCGCATCGGTCGGGCCCACACCGCGCAGACGCAGCTCGCCGAGGCCAAGCGCTACGATCGCCGGGCGGCCGCGCGACTGGCCGCGACCGAGGCCGAGATCGCCTACTACCAGTGGCTCCGGGCGCTGGCCGCGGTGCGCGTGGCCAAGGAGACGTTGCGCGACGACCTGGTGCACCTCGATGAGACCAAGGCGCTGGAGGCGGTGAACCTGGTGTCGCGCGCAGAGGTGTTTCGGGGGGAGGCCGAAGTGGCGGCCACCGGTCAGGCGGTGACGCATGCCGAGAGCCAGGCCAAGCTCGCGGAGAAGAACCTGCGCACCAAGCTCCACGCGCCGGAGAGCGAGCCGCTCGCACCGGGTGAAACGCTCGACGAGCCCTTGCCGCTCGCGCCGCGTGCCTCAGACGCGCTCCTGGCGCGCGCGCACCGATCGCGACCGGAGCTCCTGAGCTTGGCCGCGAATTTGCGCGCCGCGGAGGAGGCCATCGGCATCGCGCGTGCCGGCCGCCTCCCGCAGGTGTCGGCGTTCGCCGATGCCACGCTCGCCAACCCCAACCCGCGCTACCAGCCGCAGTCGGAAAAATGGGTGCCCACCTGGAGTGTAGGCGCGCAGCTCACCTGGTCGCCCAACGAAGCGCTCACCGCCGGCAAGTCGTCGAGCTCCGCCGAGGCGCGGGTCGATGCGCTGCGGGCCGAGGTGCTGCGGGCGAAGGATGGCATCGGTCTCGAGGCGACGGCGGCGGCGCTCGATACCGCCGAGGCCGACGCGGCCATCGTGTCGTCGAAGGCGCAGCTGCGCGCGGCAGAGGAGGCGACGCGGGTGGCGCGCGACGTGTACCGCGCGGGCAAGCTCACCTCCACCGCGGTGCTCGACGTCGAGACCGCGCTGACGCGGGCGCGGCTCGCGGTGGTCTCCGCCAAGGTCGACGCGCGCATTCACCGGGCGCGGCTGCGCTTGGCGCTGGGCGAAGACGACTGAGGTACGCTGCCAGCGCAGGATGAGAGTGCCACCCGCGACCTGGGGAGACTTCGTCGCACGCGCCGCAGCCGCGCCGCGGTAGTTCGGCGCTGGACTTTTCGCCGGTTCGGGGGTTTGGTCCGCCGAATGCTTCGTCGGCTCCGCGCCCCTCTGGTGGTGGCCCTGCTCTCGGCGGTCTTCGTCGCCATCGTGATGGTGGCGGAGGGGCCCAAGGAGATGCAGGACTTCGACGTGCGCTGGTGGGCCGGGTGGCGCCTTTGGCATCGCGAGTCGCTCTATCGCGCCGAGGACTTTCACTTTCAGTTCAAGTACCCGCCGTTCTGCGCGCTCGGTTTCCTGCCGCTCTTGCCCTTCGACTGGCAGCCTGCGAAGTGGGTCTGGGCGGTGATCCTCGCCGCGACCTTCGCGTACGCGCTGTGGACGTCGGTGAAGTGGGCCGCCCAGGGCAACGGCGAACGGCCGTGGATTCTCGGGCTCGCGGCGTTGATCCTGGTGCGGTCCTTCGAGCGCGAGATCGCCAATGGCCAGGTGAACTTGGCCATGCTCGCGCTCATGCTCGGTGCGGCGGCGCTGCAGCTTCGGAACAAGCCGCTGGCGAGCGCGGTGCTGGCGGCGCTGGCGTTGACCATGAAGCCCTACGCTGCCGTGTTCGCGGTGTACTACCTCATCACGCGGCAGCTTCGTGCGTTCGCGGCGTTCGTTGGGCTCTCTGCGCTGCTCGCGGTGGTGCCCGCGTGGTTCTATGGGTGGAACGGCCTGTGGGAAGCGCACCGCACCATGCAGGCGTACCTGGCCAAGTCGACCACTGCGCTGCTCACCTATCCCACCAACGTGTCGCTGCTGGGCATGTACGCCAAGTGGTTCGGTCTCGATGCCATGCGCTGGGTGACGCCGCTGGCGCTCGTGTCGGTGGCGGCCTTGGCGCTGCCCTTCGGCATTCAGCTGCTGCGCGCGCCGCGCATCACCGAGCCCCGCATCGTCGGCCTCGATGTGGGGATCCTCTCTGGCCTCATCGTGCTGGTGTCGCCGCAGGCCTGGGACTTCGTGGTCATCACGCTGCTTCCGCTGGTGGCGGCGCTGCTCGTGGGTTTTCGCGCCTTCGCACGGCCGCTGCGCGTCGCCGTGGTGGTCTCGTTCGTGGTGCTCGCGCTCGACTACAAAGTGATGTTTCGTGACGCCGCCTACGCCGCCTTCATGCGCGCCTCGCCCCAGACCTGGGCCATCGTCGTGCTGGTGGTCGCGGGTCTCGTGCTTCGCCGCCAGTGGACGGTGACGTCGGAGCCTGCGCCGCTCACTTGAACTGATCGAAGAACTTCATCACTGCGGCCGGCGCGTAGGCGGGCCACATGTGCCCTCCCGCGTGCGTGCACCATTGGGTGGGGACCTCAGGGCGACAACCTTGGAAGGCCTCGCATCCGTTGGGCGCGGTGGGGAGGCGCGTGGCCGAGCAGCCGTTGGCCTTGCGGTAGAACTCGCGCACCAGCTCCGCGCCCTCCTTGTGGTCGAGGTCTGCGTCTCCCAGGGTTTCCCACACCGCGACTTCGCCCAGGCACGGGCCTTTGTCGAGGGGCAGACTCTGGGCGTTCATTCCGGGCGCGCCGGGGGCAATGGCGCGAATGGTGTTGCCGCGGTAGCAGCCGAGCATCGAGGTGAAGCGCGCACCCAGGCTGAAACCCGCCACGAAGAGTCGGTCTTTGTCGATGCAGTGGCTCGCCTCCGTCTCGGCCACCAGCGCGTCGAAGAGGGCGTAGTCTTCGCTCCCGGCTTCGGTCTGCCAGCGGTTCTCGTTCTCGGGCGGCTGGGGCAGGGCTTCGGGATAGATGAAGATGGATTTTCCACCCGCCTCCGGTTCGAAGGCGAACTCCCGGGCGCGCTCCTTGGTTCCTCCGGAGCCGTGGAGCACCACCACCAGCGAGAGCGGCACGTTGGGGTCGTAGCCTTGCGGGATGAAGCGCAGGTACGGACGCGACTTGCCGTTGACGGTGATGCTGCGATCTTGAAGGCCCTTGCCGGCGTTCGCGCGTCCGCACCCCGCCGAGCTTCCCATGTTGCGGTTCTCGATGGGGCCGGCGTCTACGGTCGACGCGTCGCCAGCGTCGGTGGTGGGAACGGGCACGGCGCTGTCGGCAGTGGGCGCGGGCACGACCACGCTCGCGTCACGTGCTTCTTCGGTGGCGGCGGAGCTGCTGTCGCCGCACGCGGAGAGGCCCAGCGCGGCGACTGCGAGAGAGACGAGACGAACGCGGTTGCTCATGCTCTCGACACTACGAGGCGCACGCCCACGTGCAATGCCAATCGCGTGGGGATAATTTGACCACCATGAGCTTGCAGATCACCCCGGCGCACCGGGGCGATGCCAACGTTGCGACCGCTCGCGACCGCTCGCGGGCGGCTCGCGATGCTTCGCGCATGTCGTCGCTGTAAAGCTACTCCTTGGGCGTCTGGGGTCCCTGCGCTTCGGTGAGCGTCTCGCGCACCTTGGCGATGAGGCTGGCGGTGGCTTCCTCGGGCAAGCCGATGCCGATGAGCAAGGCCACGTCTTCCGCCGACGGGGGCGTGTCGAGCGGCTGAGTGCAGATGCGAATGAGCGCGTCGGCGCCGATGACGATCTTGACCGGAACGGGCGCGCCCACGTGCGATCCGTGGTGGTTGGCGCATGCCTCGACGATCTCCGGAGGAAGGTGCCAGGAGCGCGCAACGTCGGCGCCCGCCCGCGGGTGGTGGCGCATCACCAGCGACTCGACGAACTCGGGAAACTCCACCGCCCGCGGCATCTGCGCGAGGATGCGGTAGATGCGCGCTTCGCCGATGTCGTGGAGCAGGCCGCAGAGGTAGGCGTAGTCGTAGCTGAGTCGCAGCTCGCGCGCGAGCATGCGGGCTGCGACGCCGGCGTGCACGCTGCGGTTGAACGACCGCGTGACCTCGGCGCGGAAGAGCGGCAGCTCCTGGTTGCTGCGCTCGTACACCGCCTGGAGCAAGAGATCGCGTGCGGCGGCGAGCCCGATGCGCACCAGCGCCACTTGCGTCGACGTGGGCTTGACGCCGCGGGAGTATAGGGCGGAGCCGGCGATGGCCACAAAGCGAGCGGCCAGCGGCGGATCGCGCTCCACCAGGCGCGCGATGCGGCCCATGTCGGTGCGCGGATCCTCGGCCAGGCGCATGGCCTCGGCAGCGGCCTCGGGCAAGAGCGGGAGCCCGGCGCGGCCCGTGGCCAGCTCCTTGAGCAGCGCGGCCTCCAGCGCAGCGCACTCCGGAGCGCGCGGCGAGAGATCCATGTCGGATACACGCATCGACACCCGCGAGTTGCGGCTGCCCAGCGGCGCCGCGAGCACCACGCGGTTCTTGCCGTTGCGCTTGGCCTTGTAGAGCGCGCCGTCGGCTCGCTGGCACAGGCTCTCGTCGCTGGGGTCTGGGGCATTGGGGTCGAACGACGCCACCCCGAAGCTCGCCGTGATCATCGAGCGCGCGCCCAGCTCTTTGCCGCGGATGCCCTCGATGGCCACCCGGTGCTTTTCGGTGACCGAGCATGCTTCGGGGCCGGTGGCGCCGTTCAGTACCAAGACGAACTCTTCGCCGCCCCACCTTCCCAGGTGATCGCCGTGTCGCAGGGCCTTGCCCAGCGCTTGCGCCACCGCCTTGAGCACCCGGTCGCCGACGTCGTGGCCGTAGGTGTCGTTGACGCTCTTGAAGTCGTCGACGTCGACGAACACCACCGAGAATGGCGTGCCGGAAGACCAGGCCTCTTCGACTCGGGCGTCGGTGGCGCGGCGGTTGGGCACACCGGTGAGCGCGTCGACCACCGCCTCGCGGCGAAAGTTGTCGCGCTCGACGCGCAGACGCCGCAAGCGGTCGCGATCGCGCTTATGGCGCAGCTGCACCCGCACCCGCGCCTGAAACTCCACCACGCGGTCGGTGACGCAGAGAAAGTCGTCGGCGCCGCACAGCAGGCCGCGGGCCACCAGCTGCTCCTCCAGCGAGCCCGAGGTGAGCATCACGATGGGAATCTGTCGCCCGAGCTCGGTGGAGCGGAGCTCGCCGCAGAGCTCGAAGCCGCCGCCCTCGACCGCGACGTCGACCAGCACCAGGTCGGGCGCCATGCTGGCCATGATCTCGTCGACGTTGCTCCAGGTGCCGAGCACCTCGAGATCGTAGCCGGCACCATCGAGCGCCTTCTTCACGGTGGCGCCCAGCTGCGAGCCACCGTCGAAGAGCACGACGCGCGGCGCCTGCTCGGCGATCGGCGGCGTGCTGCTCGGGGGCAGCGACCAGTTGGGCAAGCGCAAGTCTAGGCTCACCTCCTTCGAGAACGGCGCGAACGATCCGGACTTTAGGCCTCGTCGTCGGAGCCCTTCGCGGCCGCCGACAGCGCCTGTTCGATGGCCTGGCGGAACACATCCACCTCCTGCGCACCCGACACTGCAAGGGCGCCACCGAGAATGGTGAACGGCACGCCGGTGATGCCTCCACGCGATGCCGCGCGCGCCTCGTCGCGGGTCTCTTCGAGCTCTGCCTCGGTGGCGAGAATGCGCTCCACCTCGCCCTCTGCGAACCCGTGCGCGCGGCCCAGCTCCACCAGCACTTCGGTGCGCGAAATGTCGCGCCCTTCGAGGAAGTACGCGGCAAAGAGGGCCTCGCCGAGCGCAGCTTGCGTGCCCTTCTCGAGGGCGTGCCGCAGGAGCGTGTGCGGAGCAATGGTGCTCACGGAGCGCCGCACCTTGGAGAAGTCCAGCGGGATGCCGCTCGAGTGGGCGGCCTTCTCGACCTGCGCGAACATCTTTTCCGGGTCGCCTCCGTACTTGGCGCGCAAGCGCTCGCGCAGGTCTTGGCCCTCTTCCGGTGTGGTCGGGTCCAGCAAGAATGGGCGATACGCGAGCTCTACCTCGAGGTCTGGAAACGTGGCCAGCGCCGCCTTCAGGCGCCGGCTGCCGATGAAGCACCAAGGACACACGATGTCGGAGACGATGTCGATGCGGAGCGCCATGAGGATATTCCGGGGGGTTAGGGCTCCGGCCTTTCGAGGCCCACCACTTGGATGCCGGAAGCACGCTCGTAGTAGTGGATGCGCAGCGCACCTTTCGCGATGCCGTCGCTCACCACAAGTACGTGATAGCGCGACGGATCGGCGTCGTCGGGCGCGCCCCCCAACTGCGGCAAGCGCACGCACACCTTGCCGGCCGGCCCGCTGCGTGCCGGCATGGCGCGGGCGGCAAAGCGTGTGGCCGACGTGAGCACGGCGGTGGGCGCGAGGGCGTCTTGGTGCGCCACGCCCGACGAGACCGCGAGGTCGGTCATGCAGAGCTCGAAAGGCGCGGCCACCGTCACGTCGGACACCGGTGAGAGCCGGGTGAGGTACCGATCGAGCACGCGGCGCCGCCGTTCTGCGAGGACATCGGTCAGGTACCGCGTCTGGCGTGGGTCGGTGAAGTCGCCGATGCGCACCGCCTCGGCGATGTGCGACGCGGGCAAGTGCGCGAGAATGCGCGCGAGCCATGCGCCGTCGTGCTCCGTCATGCGCGAGAAGGCGGGGTTGGGGTAGCCGCCGCGCCAGGCATCCACGTCGAAATCGTCGGCCCGGAAGTAGAAGAAGAGCGACTGCGGGAAGCCCTTGCGCTGGCGGTCCCAGGGGCGCTGCACGATGCCGATGGACGCGAAGTCTTCGAGGAAGAGCGGGCTGTCGAAGTAGTAAGCGTGCCCCAGACGCTGGGTGATCTCTTCCCAGTCCCAGCGACTGCCGAAGCAGTCGCCCAGGTCGATGATGTAGTGCCGCACGATGCCTCGGCGGGCGTCGTCCTTCTCGCCCAGCCACACCGCCATGGAGTTTTGCTCCCGGGAGTCGAAGTGGTTGAGCCAAGCGGCGAGGACGCGAGCGCCGCGGAGCTCGCGGCGGTCTTCGTGGGGCACGACGTCGAGCGGATCGTCGCTCTTGGTGCCGGCGTAGGTGTAGGGCCCTACCGGCCGGCCTTCGAGCCAACGCGAGGCCACGAAGCGCACGCGGTCGCCGCGCCGCGAGGCGTCGGTGAGCATCGACTCGAGCTTGGCGGCGTCGAGCTTCTTGGTGACGCCGGTGTTGTCGGTGATGGTGAGGCCCGCCTTGAGCTTCAGCTTCTCGGGGTGCAGGTACACCACCGAGTCGCACGGCGCGTAGTAGCCGGCCGCATGGTAGAAGCGCGATGCGATGGACGTGGCCGCGGTGGCGCGCTCCGGCTCGGCCGCGGTGTCGACCTTGAGCATGAAGCGCCCTTTGCCCGGGACCGCTACGCGAAAGCCAGGGTTGGCGCCGTTGTCCTTCCCCTGATCGATGACGATACCCAGCTCTTCGTCGGCGGCGAGCAGCTCCGGGCCGCCGATGCACGGACCATGCGAGAGCTCCTCCAGGGTCATGGGGCGCTTGCCGATGCGGTTCTCGAACCAGCTGGAGTCGGGAACCTCGTCCATGGCGTTGACGTCGCGCGCTTCCGCCCCGGGCTTGACCGCGAACAACTGCGCGAGCGGGCGGAACACCGTGTTGTCGGCGGCGTCCCAGGCGAACGACGAGACGTAGGCCTCCGGTCCGCACTCGGTCTTGCCCTTTTCGTTCTTGTGGCAGCCGTTGACAGTCGGTTCGAGATCCGGGTCGCGCTCCATCGCGGGGGCCAGCGGAAACCGCCCGCTCGGCCCCTGCGCGCACGCCGCCATCAAGAGCGCCATCAGCCCGAGCCCTACGCCGGCTCTTCGTGCGCCGCGGGCCATCAGAAGCCCCTCCGGGTGCCGAACACCAGGCGCCCCGAGACGATGCGACCGCCTTGCTCGAAGGTCTCGGTGCCCGCCGCCACCAGCACCTCGAAGGCGTGATCGCGCGCGGTGCCGGCCTTGATGCCCATACCGAAGGAGAGTCGCATCTTGCGGGCCTCCATGCCCTCGAGCATGGGCCCGAACACGTTGCCCGCCGCCACCTGCAACGTGCCGTCGAGGAAGGCCCACACCGGCCAGCGATACACCGCCGTCAGCGCGGCGCCGCTGCGATCGGCCAGGCGACCAGGCAAGTAGCCCACCATGAGGTCGTCGCCGCCCAATCGCACCAACTCGGTGAAGGGCACCGCGCCACCTCCTGGGCCCAGCGGCCCGGCAAAGCGCGCCGACACCGTGAGCGAGAGCACGCGCTGCGTTCCCGTGAGATCGGCGGCCACGCCCAGGTCACCGCCGTAGCGTACCCAGGCGCGCCGCGAGCCGTCGGTGGTGAAGCCCGGCTCCACGAAGCCGTCGGCGCGGAACCCACTGCCCGGCGCCGGTCGCGGCTTGCGCGTTTCGAGGGCGAGCTCCAGGCGGGGCGCCACGACGGTGTATCCTGCATCGAATCCCGGGGGGCGCGGGTAGAGGGAGACGGCGCTTTCGTAGGGCACGCTGGGCTCTCCGCAGCAGGTGCCGTCGTAGAAGCGCACATCGCGGAACGCCACGCTGGTATGCAGAAAGCTCCCGCTGCTGCCGTTTTGCTCGAACGTCAGCGAAGCCTCGGCCAGCTGCTTGCCGTAGCGAGAGCGATTGCTGGTGGGCGCGTCGGGCCCCAGTCCGTAGAACTGGTTGTCCTGGCGCTTGGTGAGCTCTCCGCGCAGCGTGACGCGGGTGCGATCGCCGTTCAAGCGAATACGCTCGGCGGCGGTGAAGGTGAGCCACCGCGGGCCCCAGGTGGCGGCGTGCACACGCAGGTCGCTCTGGGGGTGCAAGAAGCGATTCCACGAGAGATAGACGCCGGCGCTGGGGAGGAGGCCGAAGTCGAGGAGGAACGTGGGGAAGATGTGGACGTTCTTGTCGTCGCCGAGGCTGAAAAAATCGAGGACGGTCGAAGCCCACTTTTCTTTCTCGGCCTTCTTGGTGAGCCACTCGAGAGGCCGTCGAAGGCCGTACTCGCTCACCGCCCAGGGTACGAAGAACACTGCGCGTGGCACGAAGAGCGCCGCGTCTTGTGCGGTGGTGTTGGGGCCGCCCCGACCGTCGTAGTCGGCGATGGGCTTCTTCGGAACGTCGCCCGCCCGAGCGGAAGCCGACCATGCGGTCGCCGCAGCCACCACCAGACCCGCCAGCGCGGCGCGAGAGCGGCGCGGATTCACGAGACTTCCTCCGGCAGTGCTTCGAACAACTGGTGGTGGGCCAGGTCGCGGAAAATCTGCATTCCAAATTCGATGTAATTTGCAAGCATAGACTGGCTGGCTTCGCCGTGATCTTCCAGGATATCGAAGACGGTTTCCACGGGAATCGTTGCGACCCGCGCGTCGGACGTAGCGGAGAGCGAGTACCAGCGTGGGGAGCTGGCGAAGGCGTCCAAGAACCCCGGCACGTCGCCCGGTCCCAGCGGCGTGGCCGACTCTTGCCGGTCGCTCTTGGCCGAAAGTTCCCCTTCGAGGATCGCCAGCATGTACGGCGCGTCGTCTCCCTCTTGCCACAGGCGCGCGCCGGCCTGCACCGCGCGCGGAACCATGGCGCCGGCAAAATGCACGAGCGTATCCATGTCGAGGCCGTGAAATGGGCGCAGCTTGCGCACTGCATGCAGGCGACCGATAAGGTCGTCGCCCATGGGAATGGGCTCGCGCGAGGCGACCGGGGTGGCCAGCGCGTTGGGCATCCCATGCAGCAGTCGCCGACGCCGCGCGAATACCGCGCCGGTTTCCCGCAGCACGTGAACCACCACCCCGAAGCTGTCGTCCATGAGCGAGCGCAGCGCGTTCGCCGGAATCTGAAGCGCGAGCCCGGCCACGTCGGCGGTGACACGGGTGCCGGGGTTCGAGCCCAGCGCCTCGAAGAGCCCCAAGAGCTGGTGCGGGCCAGCCTGAAACACCGGTCGATCGCGGAGCTCGATGGTCGCCGAGCCCAGCACGATGACGAACATGGAGTCGTGGTCGGCTGCGGTGAGAAGCTCCTCACCCGCGCGGAAGGGGCGCTCTGTGCTCTGTTGCGATAAGCCGGCGAGCAGGTCGGGCGCCAGCGTTCCGATGATGGGAACCTTGCGGAGAAAGAGGAGGCGCTGAAGGGTGTCGGCGAAGTGCATGGTCAGGCGTTCGCGCGCTTTTCGAGCAGGTGGTCGAGCGAAGGAGTCGAGGCGTCGGCGTCGGCGATCTGCGGCAACGTCACCTTTGCGGTCCGCGCGTAGGCGAGCGTGAGCGCGCGCGCGGTGCCGCTGCCCAACGCGCGAATCTCGCCCAGGAGCTCGGCCGATGGCGGTAGGTCGATGGGAACGATCGCCTCCGCGAGCGCGTCGAGGAGGCCCTGCACCAGCACCCGGAGCGGCCCCGGAAGAATGGTGTCGAGGAGCTCGATGCTGCTGCTTCGCAGATCGCGATCGTCGGACAGTACGCCCATGTGAATGCGGTAGATGTCTTCGAAGGGGAAGCGTAGCGCGATGAGCCGGAAGAAGCGCTCCCAGGCGTGGTGACGTCGAGCCTTCAGGTAGCCCTCGACGATGGCATGCAGATCGGTCGAGCCGGCGTGGGGATGGGTGGCGGCGAAAGCGCCGTAGACGCGCTGCACCGTACGAATCTCGTCTACGTTGCGCTGCAGCAGCAGCCACAGCTTGGAGCGTTCGACGCGCGTGCGCGGCGCGCGCGCCACGATACCGCCCAGACCGCGGATGGCCTTGTACCGCACGATGCCCTCACGGTGCTCGGTGGCAATGCGCAGCAGGCGGCGCGCCGCGTCTTCGCTGGCGAAGCGTGCCATGCTGCGCGGGGCGTGCACCGCCACGTCGCGCGGGGTCTGCGGATCGAACACTGCGCGTTCGAGCGCGTCGAGGGCCGGCGTACCGATGGCCACCAGCCCCTCTCGCGCCGCCTCGCGGGTACCCCGTTTGGCCACAAACGCCACCAGATGGGGGATGAACTCCGGGAGCGCCAGGTGGGCCATGGCCTCGGCCAGCTCCACCTCGAGATCGGCCCGCTCGAGCGTTACGATGTGGTGCAGGGCGGGCGCCAGCTTCCCGTCGCCCATCTCGCGAACGGCCCGCAAGAACGCCTTGCCGGTCTCGGGGTGGGTGCGATCGAGCGGGTAGGCGCGCGCTTCGTCGGTGGTGATGGCGCCGGCGGTGAGCATGCACACCAGCGCCGCAGCCTTCACTTCAACGCTCTCGTCCTCCTCCAGCGCCTTGCGCGCGAGGGCCTCGTCGAAGCGGATCACCGTGATGGCGCGGAGCGCCGCAGCACGCAACCGCGGTTCGCCGGACCGGTGCACGTGTCGAAGCGCGGGTAGCCCGTCGACCCTCTGCCATCGCAGGAAGATCTCGATGCCGCGGCGCACCACCTGCGGGCTCGGGTGATAAAGTAGCAGCGAGGGCACCAGGCGCACGTAGCCCTGCTCCTCCAGGAGATCGAGCGCCGCGAACACCTCGGCGTCCTGGTCGCTTCCCAGCGAAGCCACCAGTGTCTGCACGCCCTGCGCGTCGACCAAGGGAATGTTGCCCCCCGCGCGCACCACCCCGCTGCGCAGCGCCTGCTCGAAGAGGCGCTTGTAGTTTCCCCGTAAGGCGAAGGCGGTGGCGAGCCAGGCAGAGGTGCACGCCACAATGACCCATGCATAATGCACGCGAGTGGCCCAGGCCAAGGTGAGCAAGATGGCGAGCGACGCCAGCGCTTGGGCGCCTCGCTGCAGCCCGACGTCGAAGAGTGGCTTCACGCGGGCGCGCAGCGTGTCGCCCACCGGCAAGAACAGGAGCTCCATTGCAGTGCGCTGCACTGAGAAGCGCATGGCGCCGTCGCAGACCTTCGCCAGCACCAGAAAAAGCATGCGCCCGCTGGCCGCCCACCCCACGCCCGCGCCCAGCAGGACCAGCGGCAAGATGGCCACCAACCCAGCGGTACCGATGATGCGCACGCCGACCCGCGCCAGGCCGACTTGCAGCCCCGCCGAGGCCACATTGGCCACCAAAGCGACGGTGGAAAGCGTTCGTGCGCGCGAGGCGTCGTCGAGGTTTCGGCTCAGCTCCTGCTTGAAAGTGAAGTCGAGGAACGTGAGCGTGCCGTAGGCGAGCACCGAGATGAGCGCCAAGGTGAGCAGGTAGCGGTCGCGGACCGCGCGCTGGAGCGGCAGGGTGCCGGGCGTCAGGTTCTTGCGCGCTTCGGTGCGCCCGGTGAGAGGAATCACCGACGCGGCCGCCAAGGCAAAGAGGATGGCCGCGAAGAGCAACGGCAAACGGGGCTGCGGCCCGATGATCAGACGCGCCAGTAGCGAGCCGGCGATGGCGCCGAGAATGCCGCCCAGCCCGATGCGGGTGATCTGCTCCTTGGCGGCGATGCCGGAGACGTTGCGGCCGATGAGCAGCCACGCCTCGGAGACCGCGAGGCTCCCGAAGTAGGCGCTCCACAGGTACATGGCGATGAAGCCAGACCGCCCCAGGTTGCGGCCGAAGACGAAGAAGAAGAGCGCGGTCGCGATGCCGAGCACCAACCCCGCACCCACCCGCACCCGAGGGTCGAGCCAGGGAAGGCGAGCCTTGGGCAAGACACCCTGGACGATGGAGAGCACCGCGAGCACCAGATACATCCACGGCAGCTGGGAGATCTTCATCCGCTCGAGGAACAGGACGTCGCGGGTGGTCTCGAAGAGCGTGTGACCCGCGACCAGGAAGAAGAGCAACGCGAACGCCGCGCGGCTGGTCGTCTTGGAGGCGGCCTGCCCCTTTGCGAGAACGGCCGGGAAGGTTGACGCGTCCTCGTCCGGGAAGACCTGGGTCACGACGGCTTCGCTTCCGGATCCCGCTCGGTCTTGGAGAGCTTCATGTGCTCACGGCCGATGCCCACGACGATGGCGATCCACACCAGCACCAGGACCACGTTCATGCCCGAGAGAATGCGCGGAGAGAGATGCACCAGGGCGGCGAGCGCGATGGTGCCCGCTGCGCACACGTCGCCGAAGCGCACCACGAAGGTGTCGATGACGGTCTTGGCGGTGAACTTCGCCTCGCGCGAGGTCACGAGGAAGAGCGCCTGGCGGGCGGTCGTTTGAATGGAGTAGTCGATGCTGTTCTCGGCGACCTTGGCCACCGCCACCGCGGTCAAGATGGGTGCCAGCGCCATGAGTGAGTAGCCGGTGAGCGAGAAGAGCGGCATCAAAAACAGCGTCTTGCGCACCCCGAAGCGGGCCAGCAGGCGCGAGGCCACGAAGAGCTGGAGCGCGACGCCGATGCCGTTCACCCAGAAGAAGTAGTTGCCCTTGAAGGCCGCCACCGAGGCCTCGACCTGCTCCTTGGTGCCCGAGGTGGTGGCCAGCAAGGTGCGGTCGAGAACGTACTCGCCGGTGGTGTTGACCCAGTTGGTGACGAGCGCCATGAGCGCCAGGAGGCCAAGGTAGCGTTGACCGAAGACCAGGCGGAACCCGGAAAACGCCCCCGCCCCCTTTCCCTTGACGACAGGATCTGAGCCGCCCTCGTGGGGCTCTCGATTGTGAACGATCGCAAGGATGCCAGCGCAGCCCGCGAGAATGAGCCCCGCCAGCAGCAAAAGCCCGCTCGCGCCCACGTACTTGAAGAGCCGACCGGCGATGGCGGCGCCGGCGGCGGCGCCCACCGAGCTACCCACGCCCACGATGGCAAAGAGCCGCTTTCCTTGCGCTTCGTCGTACAGATCGTTGGCGAAGGCCCAGAACTGCGACACCACCATGAGGCTCATGACGCCCACGAACAGGTAGAACGGCACGCCGATGGGCGCCTTGATCTTGGCCAGGAACGCGAAGGCGAGAATGCACACCACGAAAAAGCTGTAGATTCCACCTACCAGCTGCATGCGGCCAAACCGCCGGGCGAGCGCGCCGTGAATCTGCACCGCGATGATCAGCAGGGTGGCCTGACCGGCCGAGGCGTAGGTCTTCAACTCGGCGCCGCCGCTGGCCAAGATGAGGGGTTCGCGAACCACCTTGAGGAAGTAGTAGGCGAGCAGCAGCGCGAACACCGTGAAGGTGAGCAGGAGCACCGTCACCACCTCGTTCGGCCTCACCTCGGCAAAGAGCGCGAGCACGCGCGATCCGAGGGTTGCTGTGGGCTTGGTCGCGGTGTCGAGCTTCGGCGGCGTCGGGGGCGTTGAGGATGCGGGAGGCACGATGGCGGCTTCGAAGGGGAGCGGGTCAGATGCAACTCGCGCGAGGGGCGTTGCCGGCTCGAATCTAGCCCAGTCGAGGCGCCGCGTGGGGCGCCTGTCGACGCTTCCGGCGAATTGCCGCACCTTGCCCACCTGCTTTCTCGGGCTGGCCACCCCGAAGGGCGGTGGAGCTTCAACGTTTGCTTGAAAGTACCATCGCGATCTGGAGAGCGGGGCGCTGGAGCGGCTGCTCGACCTCGGCCCCATTTCCCTCTACTTCGCCAGCCACAAGCTCCTTCCCGCCAAGACGCGCGCCTTCGTCGACTCCTTCATCGGGGCGTTTCGAGCTCAGAAGCTGGCGCACGCGCTGGCCGTGCAGAGCTGCGCGGAACGGTAGGGCAGCGGCCGTCAGGGAACCATTGCTTGCCGCACCAGGTAGCTGTCGGTGACGCGCGTCAAGGCTCCTGGTACGTCGCGCCCTCGTCGTAGCGACCCGGCTCGCTGCACTTGGCGCGGACCTGCTCTTTGGTGCGGATGCGGTCGCTGGGCTTGACCTTGCTCGGCGGGTTGTCGGCGTCGACGTCGTAAAACCAGTCGACCACCTCGGAGCCGTCGTCGTTCTTCTTGTTCACCTTGCAGCCGGCGATCACGTGCTCGCGCGGGCAAACGTCTTCGCCCGACTTTCCCTTGAGCTTCTGGTCGCAGTCTTCGCGAAAGCGCGAGCCCGCTACGGTATCGAGGATCTCCTGACAGAACGGCTGCGGCGAGTCGCTGTCGCCGTAGCGCCGATCGCAGCTGGAGTCGCCGCCGGCCAAGCCGCCCGCGATGCCGCCCACCACGCTGCAGGCCGGTGTGGTGGCTGCGGTGAGGACGGCGATGAGTGCGAGCGCAAGCGCCGCGCGCGGTGCAAGAGGTGAACGGAGCATAAAAAGTTCGGGGCAAAAAAGCAGCGGAACGGAGGGTATAGCGCAAACCGCCCGAGCCGCTACCCGTCGCAGCGAGCCCCGGCCTCTCCGCTCGAAGCTTTCCCCCACGGCGATTGAGCCCTACGTCGATGGCGGCCGCGCAGGCGCCCGTTCTGGCGAAACCCCTGTAGAGTGGCCCTGCCCATGGCCGACGCACTCTTCTGGCATCGCGTCCAGTTCGCCTTCACCATCATCTACCACTACCTGTTTCCCCAGCTCACCATGGGGTTGGCGCTCTTGCTGGTGGCGATGAAGGGGCTGGCACTCTATCGCAAAGACCCCTTGTGGGCCGACCTCGCGCGCTTCTGGACGCGCATTTTCGGCATCAACTTCGTGGTGGGCGTGGTCACCGGCCTGCCCATGGAGTTTCAGTTCGGTACCAACTGGGGTCGCTTCTCGCAGGTGACCGGCGCCGTCATCGGACACACCTTGGGCATGGAGGGCGTCTTTGCCTTCTTCCTGGAGAGCGCGCTGGTGGGCTTGCTGGTGTTCGGCGACAAAAAGCTCGGGCCCCGCGCGCATCTGCTGGTGGCGGCGCTTCTGTGCCTCGGCACCTGGATGAGCGGATACTTCATCATCTGCGCCAACGCGTTCATGCAGCACCCGGTGGCCTACGCCATGGAGGCCTCGGGGCGCATGCGGCTCACCTCGTTCGTGGAGCTCATGGCGAACCCCTGGGCGCTGGCCGCCTATGCGCACAACATGATGGCAAGCGTGGTCACCGCCTCGTTCGTGGTGTGCAGCGTTTCGGCCCTTTGGGTGCTGCGTGCGCGACACTTGCCGCATGCGCGCAAGGCGCTCAAGCTGGGGCTGGCTGCGGGCCTGGTCTCTTGCGTGCTGGTGGCATTTCCCACCGGTGATACCCAGGCCAAGCTGGTGGCGCGCTACCAGCCGGTGGCGCTGGCCGCCATGGAGGGTCGCTTCGAAAGCGGGCCGCAGGCGGAGATCTCGGTCATCGGTCAGCCCAACGTTCCCGAGAAGCGCCTCGACAATCCCATTCGCATCCCCGGCGCGCTGAGCTTTCTCGCCTACGGCACGTTTCACAGCGACGTGAAGGGCCTCGACGCGTTTCCCAAAGAAGAGTGGCCCACCAACATCGAGGTGCTTTACTACGCGTTTCACGTGATGGCAGGGCTGGGCACGTTGTTCATCGGCCTCATGGGTCTCGGCAACCTGCTCCGCTGGCGAGGCCTGCTGGAGAGACCGCGCGCCCGGCCGCTTCTGTGGCTGCTCCTGTTTGCATTTCCGTTTCCGTACATCGCCACCACCGCGGGGTGGATGACCGCAGAGCTGGGAAGGCAGCCGTGGCTGGTGTTCGGTGTGATGCGCACCGCCGACGGTTCGAGCTTGCGGGTGCACGCCGGCTCGGTGCTCTTCACGCTCTTTGGTTTCCTCGGCCTGTACTTGGTCATGGGCCTGCTCTTCGTGGTGCTCATCCTGCGCGAGGTGGGGCGCGGTCCCTCTGCGCATGGCGAGAACAAGCCGGCCCCGCACGACGACGTCGAGGTGGCCCATGCCTGAGGTCTGGTTCTTTCTGGTGGCCTTCATGGTGGCCATGTACTTCGTGCTCGACGGCTTCGATCTCGGCGCGGCCATGGTTCGGCCCTTCGTGGCGCGCACCGACGAGGAGCGGGCCCGCGTGTTCGCCGCCATCGGGCCCTATTGGGACGGCAACGAGGTATGGCTGGTGGCCGCGGGCGGCACGTCGCTCTGCGTGTTTCCGGCGGCCTTTGCCTCGGTGCTCGGTGGCCTGTACATCCCGTTCTTCATGGTGTTGTGGGGGCTGCTGGTGCGCGGCATTTCCATCGAATTTCGTCACCTCTCGCACGACGCCTTGTGGGTGAGCTTCTGGGACTTCACGTTCGTGGTGTCGGGCGCCCTTCTCTCGCTGCTCTTTGGCGTGGCCGTGGGCAACTTGCTCCGCGGGTTTCCGCTGGGCGACGACGGCGCCTTCGAGCTCGATCTCTTCTCCGGCTCTCGGCCGGCGGCGCTCGATCTCTACACGCTGCTGGTGGGCGTCGCCGTGACGCTGGCCTTTGCGCTGCAAGGCGCGGCCTTCTTGGCGTGGAAGACCGATGGCGATCTGGGCGAGCGCTCGGCGCGGCTTCGCAAGTGGCTCACGGTGGCGGTGGCCATCGCCTTCGTCGCCACTGTCTTCGCCACCCACCGCGTTCGTCCGGAGCTCGGCGCGGCGTTTCTCGGGCGGCCGGTGGGCTGGCTCTTCGTGGCGGCGTCGCTGGCCGGTATGGGGCTCGCCTTCCGAAGTGCGCGCCCGCTCTTGGGGTTTTTGGGCAGCTCGCTCGTCATTCTGGGAAGCGCCGTGTCGCTGGCGGTGGCCGCTTTTCCCGTTCTGGTATTCGCCGCCGCGCGGCCCGAGGTGTCGATCGTCGCCAGCGGCGAGACTGGCGGCCTGCGCATCGCGCTCTCGTGGTGGGTGCTGGGTATGGCTCTGGTGGCCGGCTACTACGTCACGGTGTTCCGCATTCACCGGGGCAAGACCCCCCGGGTGCCACAAGAAGCGCAAGACCAAGTCGTCGGCGACGGCACGACCTGAGAGCTACCAGGGCTCGTGCTGGGGACGGAGATCGACCTCGAAGGACCAGGCCGAGGCAGGCTGCCGCGTGAGCGAGAGCGCCGCTGCGGCGATGTCGTCGGGGTCGAGTCGCTTTCCGTCGTGGCGGGCGCCAGCGTCGCCGATGCCGCCGTCGACGATGAGCAGCGAGACGTGGACGCCCTCGGGCCAGAACTGCCGGGCCATGGACTGCGCGAGGCTTCGCTGCGCGGCCTTGGCGGCGGCGAACGCGGTGGTTTTGGGCTTTCCGCGAAGTGACGCGGTGGCGCCGACCACCACGATGCTTCCGCTCTTGGCTGCGCGCATCGCGGGCAGCACGCATTGGGCTGCGGTCATGAGGCCCAGGGCGTTGATGCGCCATGCGGCCTCGAGCTCGAGCGCCGTGGTCTCGTCGAAGCCCCTCCATGTGCCGCTACCCGCGTTGTACACGAGCACGGAAGGCGCCCCCAGCTCGCGTGCGACGTCGGCCAGGGTGCGCGTCAGGTCTGCCGGGTCCGAAGCGTCACACGCGTACGCGCGGGCGTCTTCCTCGCCCAGCTCGCGCGCCAGTTCGCGCGACCGCTCGGTGGAGCGCGAGAGCATGGCCACGCGGTAGCCCCCTCGGTGAAAGGTGCGCGCGAAGGACGCGCCATTTTTCGGGCCGATGCCCACCACCACGCAAACGGGCTTGCTCATGCCGCGTACGATAGAGGATTTCGGCGCCTGGCCCACGCCTGCGGCCCTAAAACGAGAACGTGCGCGTGCGCAAGCCGCCGTTGTCGGAGTAAAAGAGGCGATCGGCGTTGCCGGTGATCTTGCCGCTCACGGTTACGCTCGAGTCTATGTGTACGCACCCGCGCTCGGCTACGCCGGAGCGCAGGGCGCCGCCCAAGATGTCGAGCCATACGCGACCGTCGCCCAGGTAGATGCCGCGATTGGTGAGCGGAAGGGAGACCGGGAGCACCGAGCCCACTTGCGTCCAGGCGAGGCCGTCCCAGCGCGTGATGCTGCCGCGATCGCCCAAGACGATCACGTCGTCGGGGCGCGTGGCCAGGATGGAAACGAAGGAGCGCTCCGACGCCCCCAGCTTCAGCGGCTCCGGTGACCACGATCCGCTGCGCCACCGTTCCACCACGTTGCGGCCCGCAGACGTGGCGACCAGCCGAAGGCGATCGCTCGGCGACACCACGAATACGTCGGGAGGCCCGATGGTCCAGTCCACGCCGTCGTAAATGGCGGTCGCCAAGGTGCCGTCGCTCCGATGAACGGGCCAGCCTCCACTCGCCAAGTCGAGGGAGCTGGGGCCATCGTTGGGAATGTAGCCCTCGGGAAGAATCGCCGGCGCCCCGAAGCGCGCGCCATCGTAGTGCACGGCGTAGTACGAGGTGCCCGATCGCAGCGTGAGCCAGAGCGCGCGGCCGGAGAGTCCGGTGAGGCGCTCCACGACGTCGTCTGGCGAGAGGCGCGGTACGTCGAGCGTGGCCCAGGTCGCGTCGAAGCGGCCGCGGTACACCTTGCCGGCGTCGAGCGCCACGATGTCGTCGTCGGTGGTCGCCCGGAACACCGACGCTGCGCTCGGAGCGCCCGGGCCGCCGAGGGTGCGCGCGATGCTGGTGGTGCCGACGCTGCTTTCTGCGCCCGAGGGACGCAGCCAGGGACCGAGGCTGGTCTCGGCCCCACCGGTGGCGGTGAACTTGGTGCCGAGGAAGAGCTCACCGCTCGAGGTCAGGTAGCCGCCTGTGCACGCGCCCGAGGCGGCGATGGCTTTCGCGCACGGGGCGGCGTTCGCGTCGTCCAGAAAGATGCCGTTTCCCTGCGCGATGCCAATGGCTCCGCCCGCGAGAAAGTAGCTTCGCGCGCCATCGCTGAAGACCCGCAGCCAGTTGGCGATGGCAGAGTCGCGGACGTTCCACTGCGCGCCGTCGTAGTGGAACACGCTGCTGCCCACCGCCCAGATGTCGTTCGGAGCGAGCACGCGGACGTCGCGCACCACCGCGCCCACTGGCAGCGCGGGGCCGCTTTCCCAGAGGGCTCCGTTCCAATGGCGAAGCCCCACCGCGCCGGCGACCCACACGTCGTTCGCGCTGGTGCCGTCGATCGCCGTGTAGCGCGAGGTTCCCAGCGACGGCTGCGGGGCCCAGGCGGTGCCGTTCCATCGCCACACGCCGTCGCCCGCCGACCACCCGTCGTTGCTCGCGAAGAACTTCATGGCGGCGTCGCCCGGAGCGGAGGCCGGGCTGCGCTCGAGGCTCCCGCCGACCCAGCGCAGGTGGGGGCCGAGCCAGACCTCGGAGCTCGACACCACGCCGATGGGCCAGGTGGTCACGCCGGCGCCGAGCAGCGCAGTTGTGCGGGTGCCGTCGTAGTGCGCGATGGCCGTGATGGTGGCGGGCGTGACGGTGGTGATAAGCCCGGTCCACCACACGTCGCTGGCCGATGTGCCGGCGATCGATTGGGTGGCGCCGCGGAAGGGCGTGGGAGAGACCTGCTCCCAGCCGCTCCGCCACCGCGCGCCGCGGGTGGGAAGCTCCAGCCGAAGCCCGTCGAACGAAGAGCACTCCGGCCTCGGGGGAATCGGCGTGGGCGCTCCCGTATCGATGCGGCTCGCGTCGACCTCGCCGGCGTCCGGTCCTGCGTCGTCGGTCTCGACCGCTTCGCCTCGCCCCGACGCAACGTTCACGCACGCAACCGCGACCGTGGTCGACCACGCCACCGTCCACCCTCGAAGCGCCCGCTTGCGACCCTTCATGTTGCGCTCAAAACGAGAACGTACGGGTTCGAAGTTGCCAGAGTCGCTGCGCGTCGAGGGCAAAGATGCGCTCGCGGTTGCCCGATATCGTCGTGTCCCAGTGGACGCTGGCGTCGGTCTGCATGCACCCCTTCTCCAGCACGCCGATGGTGCTGCCCTCTCGGTTCTTCACCCATACGCGCCCGGCCCCCAGATAGATGGCGGGGAGCGCGAGCGTTGTACCTTCCTGCGCCGCCTGGGTGATGACCCACTGCGCGCCGTCCCATCGCCACATGCTTCCGCGGTTGCCCAGCAGCACAACGTCGGCGGGGCCGGTCGCCATCAAGGGAAAGAAGGTGCTCTCGCTGCCGGAGAGCGATGGAACCTGACGTACCCACTGCCCTTGTTGAAGGTGCTCGACGGCGACCAACCTCTCGCCGCTGATACGTACCAGGCGGAAGCGCTCGGTGGGCGAGAGCACGAGCTCGTCGGGCGTTCCCAGCGTCCAGCCCGTGCCGTCGAAGATCGCCGTCTGGGGCGCCTCGGACGAGGGGCGTTCGCCGACGTAGCCAGTGCAGCCTCCGCCACCACCTTCGAACGAATAGGGGGCGTCTTCGGGCACGAAGCCCTCGGGAAACAGCGCTGGCGCGCCGAAGCGCGTGCCGTCGAAGTGCAGCGCTCCGTAGCGATCGTCTTGTTGGTGAAAGGTTACCCACAGCTCCCGCGCCGAGAGGCCGGAGAGCTTCTCGAGCGTCGCGCCAGGCGCGAGCACCGGAAGCGAAACCTCGGTCCACGGTCCGGCGGTGGGCCCGCGGTACAGCTTGCCTTCGTCGAGCACGAGAACGTCGCCGCCGGTCGTGGCGCGCAGCGTCGCGTGGGCGCTCAATGCCTGGGGGCCCACCAGGGAGAGGAGCGAGGTGGTCGTCTCGCTGGTAGCGGCGCCCGCAGGCCGGCGCCACGGTCCCGCCACCGGAGTGTCGCGCCCCCATCCGGTCGCCACGAAGAGCTCGCCGGTGGGCGCCAAATAGCCGTCTCGGCAGACGCCGAAGTTGCCCGCGATGGCAGCGCACGGCGCGGCGTTTTCGTCGCCTACCTGCACCGCGCCGGCTTCGAGCTGGCCGACCGCACCCGACCCGAGGAAGTACAGACGCGCGCCCCGGCTAAGGGTGCGCTTCCAGGTCTCGATGGGCGAAGCGACCTCCTGCCAGGTTGCGCCGTCGTAGTGGAAGAGCCCGCTCCCCACGGCCCACACGTCGTTTGCTGCGCGCACGTGCACGTCGCGGATCTGCGGCCCGCCGGGGAGCGGGGGTGTGGGGCTCCAGGTGGTTCCGTTCCAGCGAGAGATTCGATCGGAACCCGCCACCCACACGTCGGTGGGGCCCGACCCATCGACCGCAGTGAAGGGGCCGAGGCCCACACCATTCTGCGCCGTCCACTGACTGCCATCCCAGTGCCACACGCCTGCGCCCACCGACCACCCGTCATTCGAAGCGAAAAAGCGCAGGGCCGCCGCGCCCGGCGCCGAGCTCGGACTGCGCTCGAGCGCGCCGCTCATCCACCGCAGATGCGGACCGAGCCATACTTCGGTGGGCGACACGACGGCGATGGGCCAGGTGGGAACGCCGACGCCCATCAGGGCGGTGGTGCGCGTGCCGTCGTAGTGCGCGATGGCGGTCATCGAGGGAGACGCCGGATCGGTGGTACCGCTCCACCACACGTCATGCGCCGAGGTGCCGGCGATAGATAGGACGTCGCCGCGGAACGGCGTGGGCGATATCTGCTCCCAGCCGTTGCGCCAGTGGGCGCCTGCGGCCGGCATCGCAAGGCGCAAGTCGCCCAAGGGCTCGCATGCAGGCGTCGTTCGCGTGGGCGGCGGCGGATCGGGCGGCGACGATATCGTCGTGATCGCGCCGGGGGTGCCTGGCTGGAAGGCCGAGCGGCTGCCGTCCGCCTCGTCTCCACACGCGAAGGCCAGGCCGGCCAGAACGCTCCCCAGTACAGCCGCCGTCGCGGCGCCTCCGTTCCGTCGCCCACCCTGTCGCGCACCCTGTCGCGCACCCTGTCGCCCACCCATGACTCGTTTTTACGCTGGCCCCGACGCGATGTCACGCGCTGCCGTCGGCATGGTCATTTTGCGCCGTTTTTGCCCTTTTCCCAGCGAAGCCGTCTGCTTTTGCTAGGCCTTCGAGGGTGGGCCATCCCATTCTTACCCGGAGCGTGCTCGCCACCGTCGAGACCGCCTATTGCCTCGAAGGCGACGACGGCGCATGGCTCGAGCGCGTGGTTCGGGCCGCCTCCACCGACCTCGATCGCGGCTTCGGCCTCTACGCTGCTACCGGTCGCATCACCCAGGGGACGCTCTTCCCGAGGCCTCCGTTCGTGGCGGTGAACCTCGACGCCGCCTGTCATCGACATGCGCTGGCGCTGCATCCCAAGCTGCCGTGCCCCATTCTCGACGCGTTCGCGCCGCGCGCGCTGGTGGTGGGTGGGCTCGACGAGGCATGGCCCAAGCGTTTGGCGGCCGCGCAGCTGTATCGCGACCGCATGAAGCCGGCCCATGTCGAAGACGCGTTCCTGCTCTTCGCGCAGGACGGCGAGGGGGGTGCGGTCCAGATTGTGGCGCCATCGCCAGCGCCCGTCACCACCCATCCGCACGCCCACGCCGCATGGGGCCGTGTGGCGCTCCACATTGCCGCGGCGCTCCGACTTCGACGCCGTGCGCTCGCGGGGCAGAACCCCCAGGCGGTGCTCGAGCTCGACGGCAGCGTGGTGCACGCCGAGGGTGTGCTGGCCGACGACGGCGACTTGCGGGGGCGCCTCATTCGCGCCGTGAAGGCCGTGTCTCGCGCGCGCAGCGCTGCAAATCCCGAGCGCGCACTTCTGCTCTGGCGTGCGCTCCTGGCGGGCGGGTATTCCACCGTTGACCGCTGGGAGTCCGATGGTCGCCGCTTTCTTTTGGTCTACGAGAACGAGCCCCACGGCACCGACCCGCGTGCGCTCCTTTCCGGCGAGCAGCGGGTGGCCGAGCTCGTTTCTCTGGGGGCGAGCCTCAAGGAGGCCGCCTACGCCCTCGGCACCTCCGAAGGCGCCGCGCAGAAGTCGCTGGCCCAGGCCCTCCGCAAGCTCGGGCTGCGCACCCGAGCCGACCTCGCTGCCCTCTTCACCGGGGCTCGCGACGCGGTGCCGCTTCGGGTGGGAGGAGCCCCTCTGCACCTCCTGGTGGCCGATGCCGCGCCCTCGGCTGCGGCGCTCGATGGCCTTACCGATGCCGAGTGCGAGGTGGCGCGAGCGGTGCTGCGCGGGCTGGGCAACGCTGCCATCGCCGGTGCGCGCGGCACGTCGGCCCGCACCGTCGCCAACCAGCTCCGCCGCATCTTCGACAAGCTCGGGGTACGCAGCCGCGGCGAGCTGCGGGCGCGCCTCACTCTCGGCTCAGCAGCCCAGTCGCTCCATGAGCTTCCGTAACTGGATGACGTCGTAGTGGTGGTCGATCTCTTGCTCCACCAGCTCTGCCAAGGCCAGCAGCCGGCGTCGGTCCGCGCGCTCGAAGCTGCGCGGCGCTGGGTCGATGAGGCATAGCGTCCCCAGGGGATGCATCGACGCATTGCGGAGCACCGCACCGGCATAGAACCGTATGTAGGGCGGACCCAGCACCAGCGGATTCCTTGCGAAGCGCGCATCGAGAAGCGCGTCGTCGATGACCAGGAGCTTCTCCTCCAAAATGGCGTGGCCGCAAAACGAAACGTCGCGCGACGTCTCCTTCGTGCTCAGGTTGCACGTCGACTTGAACCACTGGCGGTTTTCGTCGACCAGGCTCACCAAGGCCGCCGACACCTGAAAGATGTCGACGGCGAGAGCGGTCAGGCGGTCGAAGCGGCGGTCGGCGGCGGTGTCGAGGATGTCGAGCGAGTGGAGGGCGGCCAGGCGCGCCTCTTCGTTCACATGCCGCGCAGGCGCAACGGCCTCGGCTGCCGGCGATACGGGTCGCAGCGAGAGGCGAGGGGGGCGAGAAGGTACGCAAACGGCCATGACGGGTCTCCGGGGGCTACTGTCCAGGAACGGCCCATTGCGCCGCAGGTTGAATCGCCACGCGCGGAGCAGTGTCGATTGCGTTCGCAGGGGCCCCGCCGCAGCATGGGGTATGGACCCAACGGCGCTCTTGGCGGGCGCAGCGCTCTTCGACAGCGGCCGCTACTTCGAGGCGCACGAGGTGTGGGAGCGCCCCTGGCTTCGGGAGCCAGACCCGCAGGTGCGGCGCTTCTACCAAGCCCTCATTCAGCTTGCCGCAGGGTTTCACAAGCTCCGGGCCGCGGGCAACCTGGAGTCGGCGCGGCGTTTGCTGCGCAAGGCCAACGCCAAGCTCGCAGACCTGCCCGACGCGCTGGCGGGGATGCACCTGGCGGAGCTGCGGCGCGCCGCGCAGGCGTGGGAGCGCGCGCTCGACAGCGCCGTCTGGCAGCCGCCTTCGATCGGGCCACTGCTGACCGCGTCGAATTCTGGCACGTAGTGCAAAATCGACACAGGAATCGCTACTGCAGCCGCTTCTTGCCCTCGGCGACGCCCTCGTTCACGAAGTCGCGAAAGCCGAACATGGCCTCGTAGCCATCGAGAAATTGCGTGCCGCGGCGGCAGTCGGTGAGCCCTTGGGTGACGCTGCCCACGTAGATGCCGTGGAGCACCGGCGGCTCCGCGTCGCCCGCGGTCTCCAGCATGGGGCTGCCCTCGTCGCCGTCGCCGTTGCACAGCGCCGACGAGCCGGTCGGGTGCACCTCGAAGATGGGATCGCCCGCGAGGTCTAGGCGGAACTGTACGCAGGCCCCGGCGCTGCGTCGGCGCGCACGCGACGTGGCGTCGGCGCGGTAGCCCACCGCGCGATAGGCGCAACCCACCGGCGTCGCCGCCGCAGGGAGGGTGGCGGGCGCCACGTCGCGAATCGGGGTCTCCAGTACCAGCGTGGCGAGGTCGAAGTTCTTGAGGAAGTAGCGCACGTCGACCATGCTCCGCGGGGCCTCGTGAAACTGCGGATGAATGCGCACGGAGACGACCCTCACCGGCGCGCGCGTGCCCAGCTCGCCGGCACCGAACATCCACGTGTCGTTCGGTGCACGCTGCACGCAATGGGCCGCCGTGACCACCACGTTGGGCGCCACCAAGGTCGCGCCGCACGACACGCCGGCCTTGCCGGCAGCGGCCACGTCGCTTCCGTGCGCCAGGTAGCCCGCGGCGGGCCATCGGGCGTCGGGCCTGCCGCCCACGATGTCGTCTTCGGAGCCGCTGCTCTCGGGCTCGTCGCTCGTCGCGCACCCCACGAGAGCGCCCAGCGCGAAGGCGGCAACGACGGCGAGACGGAAGGCGGCGGAGAGGGAAGGCATGGCCACGGTGTGCCACGTCTCCCCTCGTCCAGCCATGGTCACTTCGCGCGGGTTTTGACCGGGTTTACTGGATGCAGCGCGTCGCGACGCGGATCTCCGCCTTGTAGGGCCCGGTGTTGCTGGCGATGGACTTCGAAGTTGCCGCACGGAACGTGGCGCCGTCCACGCGCATGGCCTGAAGACCGCCGACCACGCCAAGGTCGATGGCAGCGCCGCCAGCCAACGGAACTGCCTCCACCTTGGTGGCCCGGTCGACCACCACGTAGGCCGCGTCGCGAAGCAGGAACATCGGCCCCGGCGCGGCGGTTCCCAGGTCGACCTTGGTGGGCGCCGGAGGAGAGTCGAAGTCGTCCCAGGGCAGTGCCAGGTGCCCGTCGTCGACCAGCAGGTGCAGCGCGGTGGCCGTGCCGAGCATGCGACAGCGATTCGACTTCAGCCCGAGCCGCACCTTCTGCCCGCCGGTGTCGAGCGCGGCGCCGCCGCCCGCGCCGATGAAGCACACTACCGGTCGGCCGTCGTGGAGCACGGCGTCGTCACCCCACGAGATGGAGCTCTCGCTCTTCTCCACCGCCCGCCACTTTCCGGAGGCGTCGCGGGCGGCGCCGTCGTAGCTGGCGAAGTCGCCCTGGCCGTACACGTCGAGCGATCCATCGGGGAGCACCAACGGCACCAGCCCGTTGCCGCCATTCGTGCGGCCGCCGGGGCTCATCTTCACGCCGCTGTCTTCCGGCGCGCTGCCTTCGCACGCGAGCTTCAGGGTCTCGCCGTCGCGAAGGTAGAGGGCGCAGCGCTTTCCGCCGAGCGTCAGCGCCACCGCCGCGAAGGCATAGGTTCCACCGGCGGGGGTCCGCACGCCGGGGTTCGAGGCGATCTCGATGTTGCTGGTGTCGATGCCCGGCCGCACGAAGCTCAGGTGGGCCGCGCCGGCGGCGTCGTAGCTGCGAACGAGCACCGAGCCGTCGCCGAGCATGCTCGACACCTGCGGCACCTCGTGGCTGGTGGAGTTGCCATTGGAGATGTCCACACCCGGGAGCTCCAGGGTGGCGTCGGCGCTCTTGCAGGTTGCCTCACCGGCGTCGCCCTTGGTGCCGCCGTCGCCCGCTTGGCCGCTGCTCCCACTGCTGCTACCGCCGCCACCGGCCTCGCTCGAAGAGCACGCCGCAGCGCACGCGAAGGCCGAAAGAAACGCGAGCCGAGTCGCCCACCGGTAGCCGGGGGCGAAGGAAGAAATACGCATGAAGACTCCAAGAAGAAGGGACGCCAGCGAGGGTTCTCGGTGGCGCAAGGGTGGTTCTTCGACGACCCACCCGCCCGTTCTATTCACGCGCGTCTTCAGGTGCTGGTGACACTGCGGCGCAGAAGCGCGAGGTTGTACAGGCCGCGTTGGCGGGCCGGGGTCATGACGATGGTCACGTGCTGCTCCGAGTGGCGAAAGCGAAACACGAAGTCGAAGGAGCGAACGCGCACCCGCGAGGGATCGCGCACCAGCTCCAAGAACTCGCCTTCGAACTCGCGCACCCGCGTGCACGGCGCGACCTCGCCGAAGAAGCTCCGGCCGATGACGCGCTCTTTCGGGAGCTTGGCCAGTCGCGACTCGGTGTCGTTGTAGTGCACCACGCGGCCCTGCGCATCGAGGCAAATAAGCCCGTAAGGCAGCTGATCCAACTCCGCGGGCGAGAGCCGCGACACCGCGCCGAAGTCGATGCCTTGGGTCGGCATCGGCGGCGCTTGCCACGCGCCGCCGGATGGAACGTCGCCCGGGGCGAAGAGTGCGTTTGCCGGCAGGTCGCGCGGCACTGACGACGCGCGCGGAACCGCCGGCAGATCACGAATCTCGTCGAGGTGCCCGAAGGCCCGCGGCGCCTGGCCCGAACGAACCCGCGCCAGCTCGGAGCGGAGCCGCGCCACTTCCTCGGTCAGCGCCACCGCTTCGCGCGCTGCTGCCTCGCGCGCGTTGAGCTGGGCCATGAGCTCCGCGCGGTCGGCCTTCAGCTGCTCCAGCTCCATCAGCAGATCTTCCACGTTCACGGGCCCGCTGGGGGCCGGAAGGGTGCGGCGCACGGCCGGCTTGTTGCCGAAGGTCATGCGGCGCTCCCTTCGACCTGCGCGGCCATCGCGTGCGGGTCCATGAGTCTGCGCACGCTTCCCAGCAGCCGATCCAGGCGCGCCGTGGAGCGAGCTTCCGGTGGCCCAAAGGTCACCAGCGTGATCGGTGAACGGGGCGCAGCCGCCACCCACGTGACGCAGGTTCCTCCGCGCAGCACCACGTCGAGACGCGAGAGCGCCGTCGCGCGCAACGTGCGGGTCGCCCGCGCGGCCAGGGCACCGAGGTTGGCCGCCGCTGCGAAGCGCGCCGCCTCGCTTGGGCCGTCTTTCGCTGCAGAGAACACCGGGCGCCCCTCGACCAGAAGCACGATGCCGGTGAGGTGCGGCCCGAGCTCTCGTTCGAGGAGCGCGAACACCGGCGCGTATCCTGCCGCGTCGGCGCACTTGCGCTGCGTGGTGCCGGTGAACGAGGGCACCGGCGAGGCGCCCCAGGCGAGGTCGACCCGATCGCGCGTCGCAGCGTGCGCAACGGCGTCGACCACGAGAGGGTTCACGCGCTGGCTGGTGGTGCGCACCATCAGCACCGTGCCCTCGCCGCGCCCTTCGAGCGGCCGCGCGTGAACGTGGCTCGCGCCCGCGGTCTCGAACGAGAGCGCCGCCACCGGCAGCGCGCCCACCAGCATTTGGCGGCGAAACGAGAGCACTTGCGCCCCGAGCGCTGCCAGGTCTGCGGAGGCACCTTCCGACTCGCGCGTCAGGGCGTTGCCGCTGGCGTCGGCGATCGCCACATCGTCCACCAGCGAGAGCCCTCGTACCAGGAGCGCCAGCTCCTCGGCGTCGCGCGGCGCCGGCCGGTTGGGGAACACCGCAACCTCGGAGAGCGCCGAGCCCGCAAGGCTCTGGCTCTTCCACCGTGCAAGCTCCGTCTGCGCCTCGCGCACACCTCGCTCCGCGGCGTCGCGCTGCGCGGTGACGGCCGCCATCTTTCCGGCGCTCTCGGCATCGGCAGCATGCGAGCCACGTCGCCACGGAATGCCCCAGCTCACGGCCACCGCAGCTGCGCCCACCAGCGCTGCAGCCAGCGCGGCGATCAGGATCGTGAACATCATGCGCGTCCGTCCTCTTTGCGAAGTCGGTCCGCTACCCACAGCGAGTCGGCCCGGAGCCCGCCCGGCGCTGCGCCGTTGGCGCCGATGACGATGACGCTGCGATACCCGTCGACGTCGGCGATGGCCAGCGAGGCGTCGCGACCTTCGAGCACCGTGGCGCTCATTTCGCCGCAGCCGAGCTCGCTGCTCGCACGGTCGAGCAGCTCGCGCAGGGGAATCGCCACCGCCACCGCCGAGCGGACGATCTCCGGTGCGGTGGACTCGCTCGCGTGCACGTTCCCGTCGCCGTCCACCACGAGCACCCCGAGAACGTCGGGGTTTCCTCGGGCGATGGTCTGGGCCAGGCTAGAAACGGAAGCCATACTTGCCTTCTTCGCGGTCGGCGTCGTTCCTTCGATGCGAAGGAGGGCGACCGCGATGGGCATATCTGGGGCGGGTTTCTCCGGGTTCCAGCGGCGCTTTCATATCTTGGCGGACATCGGGCGAGCCGCGCGCACCTGTGGCTAGCCTGCCCGCCGGCGCAGCCGCTCACGTGCCGTTTATTGTGCTCGAAGCGCGCCGTGGTGAGCGATCTCACGACGCACCGCACGCCTCGTCATCTCAGTCTCGCGCCGATCCGTCTCGCGCGATGGCGCGCTCGAAAAAAAGATGCGGTAGAGCTACTCCTTCTTGCGGTGGTGGGGTCAATGCCGCGCCCCCGACGCTCGTGCCTCCCCGGAACGCCGCACGGGCAGCGCGTCTCCTGGTATTCTAGCAACGTGGTCCAGGCACCCGGCGCTTCCCCTCCCTTCGTCCTGGAAGTCCGGGAGCGTCGCCTCATCTGCGCGCGTGTCTTCCGGCTCTCGGATCGGGAGAGCGCGCGGGCGTATGCCCGGGACCTTGGGGCCATGTGTGTTCGTCTTGCCGCCGTCTCGCCGGTTCTCTGCGCAGACCACCGGCCCGTGCTCGTGTACGCGCCCGAAGTGGCCGACGAGCTGGTCCGACTGTTCATGGCCATGAACAGCGTTCTTTCGCGCATCGCCGTCCTCGGGGCACCGACCAACGCCACCTTGATCATGCAGCTCGGTCGCATCATCCGCGAGGCCGGCAACCCGTCGCGTCAGCTCTTCACGGATGCCGCCAAGGCAGATGAGTTTCTCGGCGACGCGCTCGACGAGCCGGCCCGCGCAGCCTTGAGCGCCTTTCTCGCGGGGTAGATACTGTTTCCGGCCGGGCGCGTCTGATAGAAGTGAGCCCATGACCTCGACGCCGGATCCCGACACTTCGGTCCTCGCCTATCGCGAAGGCGACGACGCGTTCGACGCGTTCGTCGCGCGCCCCGCAGGCGCCGAACGCCGCCCCGCGGTCCTCGTGTGCCATGCCTGGGGCGGCCGCGACGCCTTCGCCGAGGATCGGGCGCGGAAGCTTGCGGAGCTCGGCTACGTCGGCGCCGCCATCGACCTGTATGGCATCGGCAAGCGGGGCACAGACACGGCGTCCTGCCAGGCGCTCATGGGGGAGCTTCTCTCCGATCCCGTGCGCCTTCGCAGGCGCATCGCCGCCGCGTACGAAGCCGTTCGCGGCCTACCCTTCGTGGACGCCACCCGCATGGGCGCCATCGGTTTCTGCATGGGCGGCATGTGCGCCATCCTCTCCGCGCGCATGGGCCTCGAGCTGCGTGGGGTGGTCAGCTTTCACGGCCTTCTCAAGGTGGGCGAGCCCATTGCGGAGAAAGTACACGCAAAGATCCTCGTTCAGCACGGGCAAGACGATCCCATGGTGCCCTCCGAGGACGTCGGCGCTTTTGCGGCCGCCATGCGGCGCGTCAATGCCGAGTGGCAGCTCCACGCCTACCCAGGGGTCGTTCACGCATTCACGAACCCGGCTGCGAACAGTCGGGAAATGGCCTACGACGCCTATGCGGATCGACAGTCCTGGCTGGAGATGACGCGCTTCTTCGAGGAT
This sequence comes from Polyangiales bacterium, assembly GCA_038210445.1. Classification (GTDB taxonomy): domain Bacteria; phylum Myxococcota_A; class Polyangia; order Polyangiales; family Polyangiaceae; genus JABFRG01. Next base: position 3,535 of record JBBQWQ010000046.1, on the reverse strand, counting down.
CTTTTCAAAGCGTAGGGTCGTCGGCACGACCTGAGCGCTGCTACTTCTTCAGCGCCGCGTAGAAGGCCGACGAGCCCCGCTGCACCCGGAGGAGCAGCTGGCCGTCCTTCGAAGCTTCGAGCACCTTGGCGGTGGTGGGGTCGCTGGTGCCGTCGGCCTCCACCACCACGTCGTTCACCTTGAGGCCCGCGCGATCGCCCGCGGAGCCCGGAACCACTTGGGTGATGATCGGCAGCACCTTGGAGCCCAGCCCCAGCTGCGCGCTCATCTCCGGGCGCAAGTCGCGCATAGAGACGCCCAGATCGCGCTGCGGCACGTTTTGCTGCTGCACCGGCAGCGGCTGGATGGGCGCCTCCGGGCGCGCCGACAGCGTAACCTGCGTGGCGTAGTGTTTGCCCTCGCGGATGATCTCGAGGGCCACCGTCTTGCCCACATCGTGCTGAAGCACCTCACGCACCAGCTCACGGCCATCGTGCACCGGCTTCTGCGCCACCGAGGAGATGATGTCGCCGGGCTTCATGTTCGACTTGGCGGCCGGACCGCCGTCGCTGATCGAGTTCACCAGTGCGCCAGCGCGCGGGTCGAGCTTCATGGCCGAAGCCAGCTCCGGGGTCAGATCTTGAAAGCCCACGCCGATCCACGCGCGCTCCACGCGGCCGCTCTTGAGAATCTGCTCTGCCACCCGGCGCGCCATGTTCGCCGGCACCGCGAATCCGATGCCGCTGCCGCGGCCCACCACCATGGTGTTGATGCCCATCACGCGTCCGTCGAGATCGCACAGCGGACCGCCGGAGTTGCCCGGGTTGATGCTGGCGTCGGTCTGCAGGTAGTCCTCGATGGCGTTCATGCCCAGGCCGCCGCGGCCCTTGGCGCTGAGGACGCCGCTGGTCACCGTGTAGCCAAAGCCGAACGGCGAGCCGATGGCCACCACCCACTCGCCCACCCGCGACGCATCGGAGTCGGCGAAGCGCGCGGCGGTGAGGCCCGTCGCGTCGACCTTCACCACCGCCAGGTCGGTGGAAGGATCGCGCCCCACCAGCTTGGCCGGTAGGTATCGACCATCGCGCAGCCGCACGTTGATCGACAGGGCGTCTTCGATGACGTGGTTGTTGGTGAGAATGGCGCCATCTTGCGTGAACACCACGCCCGAGCCGAGCCCGCGCGAAACGGCGGTGTCGCTGCCGCCCTTGCCGAAGATGTGCGAAAGCGAGTCGCGGCTCTCTTCGCGGGTGGTCACGTCGATCTGCACAACGCTGGGGCTCACCCGCTCGGCCACGTTCACGAAGGCGTCGGAGAGCTTCCGCGCTTCGGCCTGCGAGGCCGCGTTCACCGGCGCCACTTCGGCTGCCGGTGCGGCCTTGGGAGGAGCCTTGGGCGCGGGTTGCGCAAGGGCCGCTCCTTCGCTCGCCACCGCAGCCCAGGTACCCGCTGCAACCATCACCGCCACAAGAAAAGCGCGCATGCGGTGATTGTAGGGCAGCGGAGCGAAACTCCCAAATTGCGGGCGCAACCCGTGGACCAGACGTTGCAACACCGCGCCCCCATGTCGAACGCTGCCACCCGCGTCCTCCTCACCGGTGCCACCGGCTTCGTGGGATCTCACCTATTTTCCGTGCTCGAGCGCGAGGGTTTCGCGGTAGTGGGCGCCACGCGCGATCCTGAGCGTGCTCGCACATCTGCCCCAGGCCGGACGTTTCGCCACGTCGATCTCGACGACCCGAAGTCGGTCGAAGCCGCCCTCTCGGAGGTGGAACGCGCGGTGTACCTTGTGCACAGCATGGGCGGAGGGCTTCGCTACGCCGAGGTCGAAAAGAAGAATGCCCTGGCGTTTCGAGCGGCTGCGGAACGCTGCGGCCTCGAGCGCATCGTATACCTTGGCGGCATGCGACCCAACGGCGCCACTTCGCGTCACCTGAAGAGTCGCCTGGCGACCGGGGCCACCTTGCGTTCCGGGAGCGTGCCCACGGTGGAGCTCCAGGCCACCATGGTGGTCGGCGGAGGCAGCGAGAGCTTCCGCATCGTGCGCGATCTCGCGGCGCGCCTGCCCATCATGTTGCTTCCGCGGTGGCTCGAGAGCCGGAGCCAGCCGGTGGCCATCGCCGACGTGGTGGCGGCCATCACGCACGCGCTCTCGATGCCGCTCGACGGCAGCGCCGTCCTGGCGGTGCCGGGCCCCGAGAGCCTCAGCGGACGCGACATGATCCTCCGCACCGCCAAGGCGCTGGGCCACAATCCCAAAGTATTCGGCCTACCGCTGGTGACGCCGCGCCTCTCGAGCTACTGGATCCGCTGGGTCACGCGCGCCAACCCGCAAGTGGCCACCGAGCTGGTCGAGGGCCTGCGATCGAGCATCATCGCGAAGGGGCCCGAGATCTGGGACTCCATGCCCGACTATGTCCGCACCCCGTTCGATGAAGCCGTCGCCATCGCCCTTCGTGAAGAAGCGCGCGAGCTGCCCATGCGCTCGCGGGTGCTCGAGTGCATCTTGAACGTCTTTTCTCGGCAGCCGTCGGCCCATCCTTCATGATCGAGGTGGCCGATCCCCCGCAGGCGCGCGCGAAGTACGAGCTCCCGATGCTCGTCGCCGGAGCGTTGCTGGTGCTCGCGTGGCCGTTCGTGCTCTCCACGTTTGGCCACGACGACGTGTATGCCTTCATGGGGCCCTACGGCGTGCTCGTCATCGGGCTCATGCTGCTGCTGCGCCGCTTCGAAGCGCCCCTTCGCCCGGCGCGCGCGCCTTCCACCGCGGCGAGCTTGGCGATAGGTTTGGCGGTGGGCGCCATCATGACCGCTGGCACGTACTTGGCATTCGCCGTGGGCACGATGCTGTATCCGCCGCTCGCGGCGCGCGTCGGCGGGCTCTACGCAGATGCCCACACGCGAAGCCTCGGCAGCGCCTTGGCGTGGACCCTGGTGCTCATCGTGGCCGAGGAGCTGCTCTGGCGCGGCGCATTGCTCGGCGTCCTTCAACGCCGCTACGGCCGCACGCTCGCAATCGGCCTTTCCTTGGCCACCTATACGCTCGCACAAGCCGGCACTGGCTCGTTCATCGTTGGCCTGGCGGCGCTGGTGTGCGGCGCCATCTGGACCGCCGAGCGCATGTACACCGCCTCCAGCCTGGCCCCGCTGGTCTCGCACTCCATCTGGACGGTCACGGTCATTCACCTGCTACCCGTCGTCGACGTCGCCAGCCCGAAGTGAAGGGGCGCGCGGAGTGCGTAGTTTGTAAACGCTCTGCGCGGCGCACGCGCCGTCACGAAGATGTTCCATTGTTCTGCTTGGACGGCTGGCAGACGTGTGGTGAGAGCCTCCACAAGACGTTAGCGGTGGGCTGACGGTCAAAGGAGGGGAAAGATGAGCAAGCAAGCAAGCGGCCTTTGGGCTGCCGCCGCATTCTCGTTGGTCGCCGCGCTGGGCGTAGCCTGCGGGGGTGATCACGTGCCCGAGACACACGGAAACCCTCGACGACCCTGGAAGCAGGAAACCGACGACAGTGGATGGACCGTGACAGAGCCCTCACCCTATCCTTGAGAGA